>CAWCHW010000044.1:0-276058 GCA_963795365.1 uncultured Alphaproteobacteria bacterium | reverse complement strand
ATCGGCGACCGCATAGACCACCGCGGGATGATGGCCCATGCCGCAATGGCTGCTCTCGACCTCGATGCTCTCGGCCTGCGCCGACGACTTCTCCATGCAGCCTTGCCAGGCGCAGACGCCGTCGGTGCGGGAAAAGATCGCGGTGGTCGGCACCGGCGGCGGCATCGAAAGCGCGCCGCCGAAGCGCGCGTCTTCCTCATCGGCGCGGCGGCCGCTCGCCATCTCATAGACGCGCCAGGCGTTGGTCGAACGCGGCGAACCGGCGAACGGGCTGCCGAGCGTGATCACCGAGCGCACGCGCTCCGGCATCATCTTGGCGAGCTGGCGCGCATAGAGACCGCCGAGGCTCCAGCCCACCACCGAGACCTTGCGGCCGTGGGTGTCGTTCATCTCTTGCAGAAGATCCGTCAACCCGTTCTGCACGCCCGGGCGAAGCCCGAGATTGCGGCCCTGCTTCCAGCCGCTGACGGCATAGCCGCGGTTGCGCAGGAAGGCGCGCAGCGGCCGCGTCGAGACGTCGGATGCGATCAGTCCCGGCAGCACCAGCACCGGGTGGCCGTCGCCGCGCGGCGCCAATGAGAGCAGTGGCAATGCGCCAAGGAAGGCGCCGAGTTCGTGGATGGCACGGCCTTCCAGAAACATCAGCGTTCTGGACGGCGGGCGAAGCGTCTGCGCAGCAGCGGACATCGTGTCTCCTGTTCAGGCCGGCCCCTTACGTCGCGGCAACCAGCCAATGGATCAATGAGAACGCAAACCTCGTCGATTTGTTTCGCATCGCAACAAGACGATACGATTCTAAAAAGCTATGGAACTGCCCCGCGCCTTTCAAGCGAACCGGATCACAGTCCCGGCAATTAACGATTCAAGCGTGATGAATTAGTCACACGAGCCGCAACAGGTATTCGGCGGTGTAGAGCGCCAAACCGGCCAGCCCGCCGATCAGCGAGCCGTTGAAGCGGATGTATTGCAAATCCTTGCCGACATTGACCTCGATCAGCGAGATCAGCTGCGCCATGTCCCAGCCCTTCATCTGGTCGGCGATGAAGGTCGACACGCCGCTCTTCTGCTCGGCGACGACCGTGCGCAGGATCGCAACCAGGCCCTGGTTGATCTCACCGCGCAGCTCGGCGTCGCCGGCCAGCGCTTCGCCGGCCTCGACGAACATCCGCGTCAGTTGCTGCTGCAGCACCTGCGACTCGCCCGAGGCGCTGCGTTCGATGAAGTCCTTCACATTGGCCCAGATATTGCGGCCGAGATTGGCAAGCTCCGGCCGCGCCATCACGTCGCGCTTGAGGCCGTCGATGCGATCGGCGAACGCCTTGTCACTGCCGAGCCGGTCGACGAAGGTGAGCAGCATGCGGTCGAACTCGCCGCGGAACGGATGTTTGGGATCGCTCTGCACTTCCTCGAAGAATTTCGTGGCCGAGCCGATGATGCGATTCACCACGAACTTGTCGGCGCGATAGAGCCTGAGCAGGGTCGGCATCTCGGCGCGCACCTTGTCGCGGATCACCGCCATGGTGTCCTGCTGCGTCAGCGTCCGGTGCATCGCGCGCAGGATGTCGTCGAGCAGGCCCTCATGCTTGCCCTCCTGCACGAAGCCGCGCAGCGCGCCGGCTGCCAGCGGCGCCAGATCGATCGAAAGCACCTGCGTCGTGACGCGGCGGGTGATGAAGGTCATCAGGCCCGAGGATTCCGTTGCCGAAAACGCTTCCGGCAGCAGGCGCAGGACGAATCGCGCCAGATCCTCGCTGCGCTTGCGGTCGCGCAGCCAGTCCGCGATGAAGGTGCCAAAGTCGATCTGGCGCAGCTTGGCGTCGACCGGGCCGGACTCCAGGAAGTTCTTTTCGATGAATTCACCGAGCTTTTCGGCGATACGCTGCTGATTGCTCTGGATGATCGCGGTGTGCGGGATCGGCAGGCCAAGCGGCCGCTTGAACAGCGCCACCACGGCATACCAGTCGGCAAGGCCACCGATGGTCGCGGCTTCGGCAAAAGCCGCGATGAAGCCGAACACGGGATGGACGTTGAGCAGAAGTTTCGCGACGACGAACAGCGTCAGCGTACCCGCGAGCACCAGCGTCGCCAACGCCTTGACGCGCCGGAGCTCGGCGGCGCGCGAGATGTCGGCGGCCGCGAAGGTCGACCGGCTGGTCGAACTTACGACCAGCTCAGGATCATCGTTTCGCTTCAGCATGACTGCTTCCGTCGATGCGAGGAACGCTGCTCACCATCACTTATGCGGGCGCGACCCAAAAAGAAGGCCCGCACAGGGCGGGCCTTCGAACCATCCACTGGCCCAAGCAATCAGGCAGTTGCGGTCTTGTTGTAGACCTTGGCGAAGTTGTCCTGGGCGGTCTTCGCACCGTTGGCAACGAGCTTGCCGAGATATTCGGTGGTCGACTTGGCCCGCGAGACGAGCACTTCACCGCGCGCACGGGCGAGGTCCGACTGGATCTGCACCGCCTCGTTCAGCGACTTGGCGGAAGCCAGCTTGTCCAGGCCGGCGAAGAACGCTTCCGCGTCCTGATACATCGCCTGCTGGATGTTGCGGCTGATCTTGGCGGCTTCGCTGACGGAGTCGACAACCGCGGTCTCGAGCGCAGCGGTCACCTTCTCGGAACCGGCGTAGACGTCGGCGGCGCGCTCCTTGGCGGAGTTGGCGGTCTTCTTGACGAACTCGCGAGCAGCCTCGGGGACTTCCACGTTCTGGAAGGTCTTGAAGGCCTCGGTGACGGGCGCGAAAGCCTGCTTCACGGTGTCGTAAACGTTGGTGTTCTCGGTGGTCATGGGGGTCTCTCCATCCTCAGGGGTTTGAGCTATGGGCTCACCCCGTCCGGCTTTGGCCCGGGGCATCTCTTATATGGCACGGTTAATGGTGCGATGCAACAATGATGTTGCATCGCGATATCACGAGCCCGTGATCAAATCATGGAACCCACGCCTCGGCCGCGGGCAGTCTCAGTGCTGAACCGCCGCCGGGAGGCCATAAGCCTCCATCTGGGCGGCGAACTGCGCCACGTTATGCCCGAGCACGACGATATCGTGCTTCTTGCCGTCGACGTCCCGGACATGGTCCCGGAGCAGCGCCTCGGCCTTGAAGCCGAGGCTCTCGAACAGGGCAATCGCCGCCTGCTGGTCGACCGTCATCTGCACCGTGAGCTTGTCCAGGCCCTCGCCCAAAGCCATGGCAAACGTCTCCTGCGAAAGCGCCCGGCCGACGCCCTTGCCGCGGACGTCCAGCGACACCACCATCCGGATGCCACCGACATGGGGTGACCAGGAGTGCCGGTCGCGGACCAAAGTGCCGCAGCCGACGACCTTGCCGTCCTTGATCGCGAGCAGGCTCTTGATGTCGCCGCGCTCGATCTCGTTGACCCAGGCCGACAGCACCTTGGGCTGGCTGATATTGCGCGGCAGGAACAGGAGATCGTGGGTGGGCAGCTTCTGCGCGAAGTCGAGCACGGCGGCCTCGTCGGCGCGCGCCATCAGCCGGAATTCGATGTCGCCGGCGTCGGTCTTGACGTGACGGGGATAGGAACGGGTTTCACTCATGTCGATCTTCCACCTAACCAGGAATCCAGTTTCGGCCACAGCCGCTTGACCGCATTGGCGCCGGCGACAAGCGAGACGTGACCGCCTTTCAGCATCACCTCCTCCTTGTCCTGTCGAAGCGACCCTGGGGATCAGGTGCTTGGCCGCGTCATAGGGAACGATGTGGTCGTGTTCGGCGACCGCATGCAGGATCGGCACCTTGATGTCGGCGATGTCGGCCTTGCGGCCGCCGACCGTCATGGTGCCATTGTAGAGCTTGTTGTCCCACATCAGGTCCTTGGTGATGTCGCGGAAATACTCGCCGGCGAGCGGCAGAGTGTCGGTCGCCCAGCGATCGAACATCCGGTACGACTTCACGAACTCGTCGTTCCAGATGTTGTCCCAGAGCTGCACCTGGCTGGTCATGCGCGAGGCCGGCCGCAGCATCTCGAACGAGGACAGGATCATCTCCGGCGGCACGTTGCCGACGCTGTCGATCAGCCGGTCGACGTCGAAATAGCGGCGGTCGGCGAAATTCGAGAACAGCTTCATCTCGCGGAAATCGACCGGCGTGGTGAAGCAGATCAGGTTCTTCATCGGCCCGTCGTTGAAGATCGAGCCGTAGAGCAGCGACAGCACGCCGCCGAAGCAATAGCCGATCACGGAGATGTCCTGCTCGCCGGAATCCTGTTGCACCCGGCGCATGCAATCCGGAATGAAGTCGAGGACGTAGTTCTCCATCGACAGCGACTTCTCCTCCGGCTTCGGCGGAGCCCAATCCATCATGTAGACGTCGTAGCCGCGCTTGAGCAGGAACTCGATGAAGCTCTGTCCCGGCACCATGTCGAGGATATAGCCGCGGTTGGTGGTCGCCATCACGATCAGTACCGGCACGCGGTAGACTTCATCCGAGAGCGGCCGGTAGTGATAGAGATTCAAGGTGCCGCGGGAATGGATGATGTCCTTCGGCGTCGAACCGAGCGTCGGTCCGGAGGTCGAGATATATTCGACGCCCTTGATGCTGCGCTGGATCGCGCGCTGCACCTCGGATTGGATCCGCTCGGGGATGGAGGCGAGATCGAGTCCCGTCGGCGCGTTCATTTTTGCTCTCCCGAGGGCGGAGCCGGCGGACGTTTGGTGCGCGGCGGCCGCGGCGTGCCGGCGTAGCCGGATGTTCCGCCGGAAGCGGCGCTCATCTGCTGCAGCATCGCCTTGATCTCGTTGATCTGGCCTTCGATCGACTGCAGCCGTTCGGCCATGCCGACCATCTGGGCGCGGCTCGGCAGGTTCATCGAGAGAAGATATTTCTCCATGAGCTCGCCAAACTGCTTCTGCGCTCCTGCGGTGACACCACCGGCCTGGTTCATCACCTTGGAGAATTCCGGCGACGTCATGGCCTGATTGGCGAAGGCGTTAAAACCCTTCTCCATCTCGCCGATCATGTTTTGCCACAACGCGACCGGATCGTTGCTTTTGTCGGCCATTGGTCCCTCCTCATCGAAGTCGAGGGCTTAAACCCTTCTTTTGCGACATACCACACCGTTGCAACGGGACGGTCAACATGGCCCACGCAAGCGGACGCGGGTACCGGTGGTCCGATTCCAACATTCGCCCCCCATTGGGCGGGCACTTTTGCGAATGTTGGAATCAAAGGACCACCGGAAATTATTGATTCTAGTGGAGCCTTGGATTTGACGTTCGCTTGCGAATGCGCAGCGCCAGGTTGGCGAACGTCAAATCCGCTCCACTAGTGGAAATCCTTTCTGCGGCGCGCCAAACCGTGCCATAGAGTTCCCAAAGAGACGGATCACAGGAGCGCTCGCGTGAGCCAACCCCATCAGCCGCAACAGATCGCCCGCGCCAACGGCATCGACATTTGCTACGAGATTTTCGGCGAGCCCACGGCCGAGCCGGTGCTGCTGATCATGGGCCTGGGCGCCCAGATGGTGCTGTGGGATGACGCGTTCTGCGAGCAGCTCGCCGCGCGCGGCTTCCGCGTCATCCGCTTCGACAACCGCGACATCGGCCAGTCGGGCAAGCTGACGGGCGGCAAGCGGCTCGGCGCGGTCGAGTTGCTGAAGCTGCGCTTCCTGCGGATGCCGGTCGCCGCGCCCTACAGGATCATCGACATGGCGCGCGACACCACGGGGCTGATGGACGCGCTCGGCATCAAGTCGGCGCATCTGGTCGGCGCCTCCATGGGCGGCATGATCGCCCAGGAGATCGCGATCTCGTTTCCGCAACGCGTGCGCTCGCTGACCTCGATCATGTCGACGACCGGCAATCCCAAAGTGCCGCCGCCGACCAAGGAAGCGGCCGCGATGCTGATGGCGCCACCGCCCACCACGAAAGAGGAATATTTCGCGCGCTTCGCGCAGACCTGGAAGATCCTGCGGGTCGGCAGCTTCCCCGAGGATGAGGCGCTCGATCCCTCCCGCGCGGCGCGGATTTATTCGCGCGGTCTCAATCCGGCCGGCGTCGGACGGCAGCTCCGCGCCATCCTGGCGTCAGGCAGCCGCAAGGACCGACTGCGCAGCGTCACCGCGCCGACACTGGTGATCCACGGCACCGTCGATCCGCTGGTGCATCCGATGGGCGGCATGGACACCGCGGCCTCGATCCCCGGCGCGAAACTTCTGATGGTCGAGGGCATGGGCCACGCGATCCCGATTCCGATGTGGCCACAGATCATCAACGCGATCGCGGATCACGCCAAAGGCGCGGCGAAGAAAGCGGCGTGAGTTGATTGCAAGGTGGGCAAAGCCAACGCGCTGCTTCGCCTGTCCGGGCCATCTCGACGCTGGAGAACCCCATGCGCCGATCGGACCTGACGGCCTTCCATCATGACGCCATCTCTTCGTTTGAAGTTGCTTGCAGCTTTCTGCGCTCTCGTCGCAGGACCGGCCATGGCTTGTGATATGGCCTTCGATATCGAGGCGCATCGGGGTGGACGCGCCCTTTTGCCGGAAAATACCCTGCCGGCGTTTGCCAATGCGCTTTCCATGGGCGTCACGACGCTGGAACTCGACGTCGGCGTCACCGTGGACGGCGAGCTCGTTATCTCCCATGAGCGCGGGCTCAACCCGGATCTCGCGCGCGATGCCCGGGGTGACTATGTCGCCGCGCCCGGCACGCCCTTCTTCAAGCTGCGGCTTGAGGAGGTCAGGACGTACGACGTCGGACAGATCCGCCCCGACAGCGCCTACGCCAGGCAATTTCCGGATCAGCGCGCCGTTCCGGGGACGCGCATTCCGACGCTGAAGGAACTGTTCGCGCTGGTGCGCAAGTCCGGCAACAGCTGCGTGCGCTTCAACATCGAGACCAAGATCGATCCGAACCATCCGGATGAATTGCCGGATCCGCAAACTTTCGTAACGCTGCTGCTCGGACTGATCGACGCCGAGGGATTTGCCGACCGCGTCATGATCCAGTCCTTCGACTGGCGGACGCTGCAGCTGGTCCAGCAACGGTCGCCCCGGATTCCGACGGTGTACCTGACGCTGCAGCGCGGCTCAGGCTCGACCATCGCGCTCGACAAGGCGACCGAATGGATGGCCGGCTTCAACCCGGTGGATCACGGTGGCTCGCTGCCGCGCACCATCAAGGCCGCCGGAGGCGCTATCTGGTCGCCCTATTTCGGCGACGTCAACGCTGCGCTCGTGGCCGAAGCTCACGGCCTTGGACTGCGCGTTGTGGTCTGGACGGTCAACAAGGGTGAGGACATGGCGCGCATGATCGAGATCGGCGTCGACGGCATCATCTCCGACCGTCCCGATCTGCTGCGCCAGGCCGCCGGTGCGAAGGGAATTGAGCTGCCGGCGGGCTCGCCGGTCAGTCCGTAACGATTATTTTGTCGCGATCCAGATGACATGGCGCGCGCCGCCGCCTTTCCCGGTGGCCCGGACGGCGACTTCGTTCACAGCGAATCCGGCTTGGCCAAGGCGCTTCGAAAATCTCGGATTCGGTCCGGACGACCACACGGCAAACACCCCGCCACGCCGTAGCGCCGTGTGGATTCGTTTCAGCCCGGGAATATCATACAACGCGTCGTTGGCTTTCCGGGTGAGCCCTTCGGGGCCATTATCGACGTCGAGCAGGATCGCATCGAATGTGAGGGGACGCTGTTCGATGATCTGCGCTACATCCACTTCGCGAATATCGACGCGGGGATCGTTCAGGCTGTCGCCAAAAATTTCCGCCATCGGGCCGCGCGCCCAGGCAACGACCGCCGGCACCAGTTCGGCCACGACGATATGGGCATTGACTCCCGAGCGCGGTGAGCGCCGCCCGCAGCGTAAAGCCCATTCCGAGACCGCCGATGAGCACATGCGGCTTTGCGACCTTTTCGATCTTCCTGGCCGCAAGCGTCGCGAGCGCGGCCTCGGAACCGCTGAGGCGGCTGTTCATCAACTCGTTGCTGCCGAGCATGATCGAGAACTCTGCTCCGCGGCGCATCAGGCGCAGGTCTTCGTCCGAGCCGGGAATGCGCGCCGTATCGATTTTCACCCACGGGATCATGCCGAAGCTTTTAGCATGCCCCTCGGCGTTTCATTCAAGGCCGTGCAACAAGAAACGATTGCACGTTTGCCCCGCCTGCCATGAGAGGATTCGACGGCTCGAAATGCTCCCGAAGCTCTCGCTTCCGAACCAGCAATCGCGCCTCGAGAAACGCATCCTTCAGGCTTGCGGCTTTGCGGAGCGCGACATTGAAAAAGGCGTCGCCGAAATAGGTCCACTTGGCCTTGTCCTGGCAGCCGAACGACGGATGATTGGGATCGGCCGCCGTGATGACCAGCACATCGGGGTTGGCCAGGCGTGGGATGAAGACCCCGGAATAGCAGGCCGAGATGACCACGACCTTGTGTCGCACGGGGATGGTCGCCAGCATGTCGGCGAGATGAGACGGCGTGAGCATCTGCGTGAGCCGTCCCGCCCTGATGACAAGCCCGTCGGGCGAGCCGTGCGAGGTGAGAATCAGGAAAAGAACATCTCTTTCGGCATCGAGCCCCCTCGCTGCATCCTGCAATGACCAGGCCAGGCCTTCGATCGTTGCACCCCCGCCTTTCCTGGAATTGTACTTCACGTCGATCGGGCCAGCCGCGAAGCGGCCTGCGACGACCTGAGCTGCGCCGGTCGCCTCGGATTTGAACACGCCTTGATCGCCGAACAGGCCGAACGACACCACGCCGATTTTTGGCGTATCTTCGGCGCGGGCAAGCGAAACCGACGCTGCAAGCGTCAAGACAAGCGTCAGGAGCGCCGCGACGAAATTTCGGTTTGATGCACGTGCCTGTCGAAAGTGGACCACGGGCGGCGTTACCCGCCCGCCCACACGTCGAGCACGTAGCGGTTCTTCGCGCCCATCTCCTCGATCCAGCGTGCGGCAGCGTCGGCGTCGGCGCCTGACCGCTCGCGATAGATCGCAATCAGCGCCGCCTTGACGTCCGGCTCCATCTTGCCGCCGTCGCCGCAGACGAACACGATCGCGCCCTGCTCGATCAGCGGCCAGATCTTGTCCTTCTCGGTCGCGACCAGATGCTGCACATAGGTCTTCTCGCCGCCGGCGCGCGAGAACGCGGTGTAGAGCTCGGTGACGCCATCCTTGGCGAACGCCTTGAGCTCGTCGGAATAGAGGAAGTCCTGCTCGGGATGGCGGCAGCCGAAGAACAGCATCGCAGGACCGAGCGAGGCGCCGTTGGCTTTGCGCGCCGCGCGCTCCTGCAGGAAGCCGCGGAAGGGCGCCAAGCCCGTGCCCGGCCCGATCATGATGATCGGCACCGAGGCATCGTCCGGCAGGCGGAAGCCCGCCTTGGTCTCGCGCACGGTGGCATGAATGGTCTCGCCCGCGCGGCGGCCGGCGAGATAGTTCGAGCACACGCCCCTGTAGGTGCCGCGGCCGGAGCTTGCGGGACCCTCGACCACGCCGACGGTGACGCTGCAGCGGCTCGCATCGCCCGCAGGCGACGACGAGATCGAGTAATAACGCGGCGCCAGCAGCGACAGCATTTCGAGATAGGAGTGGAACGGCAGCTCGCAGGCCGGATATTCCTCGAGCAGGTTGAACACCGATTTGCGCCTCGCGAGAATCTCCGTGCGATAGCGCTCGGCGGACGCGGCATCCTCGCCGACATAGGCCTGTAGCTTGGGCTTGGTCACGGGACAGCGCGTCTGCTCCGACATGATCTGGATCTGCTTGCGCGTTGCGACCTGCTGCAGCTCGACGAAATCGGTGAGCAGACGCCCGACGGTGATGGCCTCGCCGGCCGGCAATTGCGCGCGGCGGCCTTCCGGCACCTGCAGCCGTATCTGATCTGCGGGGAGGAAACCGAAGCGGCGCGACACCGCATCGACCAGCGTCGGATCGTTGCGCGGCACGACGCTGAGGTGATCGCCGACGCGATAGGTCTTGCCCGCCGGCAGTTCGACCTCGATATGACGGGTCGAGCGATCGGAGGCGTTCGCGCCCTCGCGGTTCTGCAACTCGTTGTTGTCGAGCACCTTCATCGCGAGCGCGCCGCCGAGTGCTGCGATCGACGACACCGCGCTCGGCGCCATCGGCTCGATCTTGTAAAGCGGCTCGTCGTCGGCGCTGCGGCTGAAGCTCGAGGCAAGGCCGAACGCCTTCACCCCGGCTTCCGACAACTTTGCGAACCAGCCGTCGAACTGACCGTCGAGATCGCTGCGCGCATCGCCCTCGCCGCGGGCATAGATGCTGTGTGCGCCGTGGGCTGCCATCTGCTCGTCGATCAGCCGCGGGATCGATTGATAGGTCGCGGCCCAGTCGCTGTTGCCGCAGCCGAACACCGCGTAGTTGACGCCCTTGAGCGCGTCTTTCGCCATGCCGTCGCGCAGCCATTTGACGAACTGCGTGGCGTTGTCGGGCGGCGCGCCGTTATAGGAGGCGCAGAAGATCAGCACGCCGCCTTCCTTCGGCAGCTTGCCCGCGAACTCGTCGAGCGGCGCGAGCCGCGTGGCGAAGCCATTGACATCGGCGAGGTCGGCGACGCGCGTCGCCATGTCCTCGGCGGTGCCGAGATTCGATCCGTAGAGCACCAGCAGCGGCGTGTTGTGGCTGGGGCGCGTCCGCGCCCGCGGCACTGCTGCGCCTGTGGTTGCCGCCGCAGCAGGAGCAGGCCCGGCGAACGCGCCGCGTTCCTGGTCGGTGCGCGGCCGCACCTTGATCTTGAATCCTTCCGGCTTGATCGTCAGCGTTTCCTTCAGATGCATCTGGTAACGATGCACGTCGATCAGCTTGAAGCGTTGCAGGATCACGCCGATCGCAAGCGCGGCCTCATGCATGGCGAAGCCGCGGCCGATGCAGGCGCGCTGGCCGTTGCCGAACGGCTTCCAGGCGTTCACGGGGCGCGCGGCTTCGGCCTCGCGGCTGAAATTTTCCGGATTGAAGGCATCGGGGTTGGGACCCCAGACCGAGGGATCGCGATGCAGCGCCGTCACCAGGATGGTGATGAAGGTGCCCTTCTTGAGCGTGTACTTGCCGCCGCCGATGGTCTCGTCCTTGAGCGGCATGATGCCGTAGGCCGGCGCCGGCGGCCACAGCCGCAGCGCTTCTTTCAAAATCTGAGTGATGTAGGTGAGCTGGGTGACCTGTTGGTAGGTCGGCTTGACGTTGGTGTCAGGCCCGAGCACGCGGTCGACTTCCTCGTAAGCCTTCTTGAGGATGTCTGGGTGCTTGAGCAGCGCATAAAGCGTGCAGGACAATAGCCCACTGGTGGTCTCATGGCCCGCGATCAGGAAGGTGTTGATCTGGTAGCGGATGTTGACGTCGTCGAGCTGCTCGCCGGTGGCGCGGTCGACGCCGGTCATCATCGCAGCCAGCATGTCCTTCTTGTCATCGGAAGCAGCCGTGTTCTTGCGGCGCTCGGCGACGATCTCGTCGACCATCCTGTTCATGAAGGCGACGTCGGCGGCCATGTCGCGCCGCCGTTTCTGCATCCACAGATTCTCCATCGGCAGCCCGCGGATCATCATGATGGTCTCGAGCGAACGGACGAGAGACGCGACGAACGGGTGATAATCTTCGCGATAAAACGAGTTGAAACGGTAGTCGAAGCCGCAGAGGCCGATCGTATCCAACGTCAGCGCGGTCATGTCGTGGACCACGTCGATCTCGTCGTCGGCGTTGAGCCGTTCCCATTTCTTGACGAGTTGCTCGGCGATGTCGACCATGCTCGGGTGATAGGACACCATGGCGCGGTTGCCGAACGGCTGCAGCAGGATGTTGTGCGCCTTGCCCCAGTTCGGCTCGGTGGTGTCGGCGGTGAACAGGCCGTCGCCTGCGACCGCGCGGACGCGGCGCAACGGGCCGCGCACCGCCTTGTCGAAGCGCTTTTCGTCGGAGAGCTCGTCGACGAGGTCGTGGCCGGAGGCGATGACGAGCGGCGCGCCCATCATGTCGAGCCAGAAGATCGGGCCCAGCTCTTTCGCCAGCCGCGTCAGGTTCTGCACCGGGGCAGAGGAATCCAGCGACAGCATGTTGCCGACGACGGGCTTGGTCGGCGGATGCGGGATCGGGCTCAGTCTGTTCTTCTTCGGCGCCATTGTTAACCTATTCCCTCTCAACTCCGTCGTCATTGCGAGCGAAGCGAAGCAATCCATTTTCCCACTTGCGGCGCTATGGATTGCTTCGTCGCTTCGCTCCTCGCAATGACGATTCTAACCAAACCTTTTTCTACGCCATTCGATCAGCTTGGCGCTGACCTCTTCCGGCTTTTCCTGCTGCGTCCAATGGCCGCTATCCCTGACCAGGTACTTCTCCAGGTCCGGGACCAGCTTCTCCATGCCGTCGGCGGCCGATGGCGGCAGCACCGCATCGTTCTCCGCCATGATCATCAGCGACGGCACGCGCACCCTGTGATCCAGCCCCTCGGCGCGCCGCCAGTTGCGGGTCCAGTTGCGATACCAGTTGATGCCGCCGGTGAAGCCGGTCTTCGTAAAAGTGTCGACGAACACCTTCTTCTCTTCCGGCGAAAGGATTGGCGTGCGCGGATCGAACTTCGCATCGTAAGCCGCGACCATCTGCGGAAAGGCGAGATTGGCCTTCGACGACGCGCCGACGCCGGAAACCGGCGGCTCATTTACCTTCTCGGGCGGACGCGGCAAGGGCTTGCGCATGAAGGCATCGAAGGTTTGCTCGACCCGGCTGCCGAAGATTCTGTCCGGCTCGCGAGCGGGATCCTGGAACTGAACGATGTACATCTTGTCGCCGAAACGCTGGCGGAACAGCTCGATCGGATCGGCCGGCGCGCGATCCCAATGCGGCGTGTTGACGCCGATCACCCCGGCGACACGACCGGGATGGCGCAGCGGCATCTGCCAGACGACAAAGCCGCCCCAGTCGTGGCCGACGAAGATCGCCTTGTCGATCTTGAGATGGTCGAGCAAGCCGACGAGATCGCCGGTGAGGTGCTCCATGTCATAATCTTCGACCGCCTCGGGCCGATCGGTCGCGCCATAACCGCGCTGGTCCGGCGCGATCACGCGAATGCCGGCCTCGCCGAGCGCCTTGATCTGGTGACGCCAGGAGAACGCCAGCTCCGGCCAGCCATGGCAGAGCACGACCGGCGGCTTGTCGGTTGTCGGGCCCGCCTCGTAATAGCCCATGCGAATCCCGTTCACCTGGGCGAACTGCAGCGGCGGCATCTCGATCATCGCAAGAACCCTACTCGGCCGCGCCCTTGACCTCGGCGGCGGGCGGGGCGAACGCCGCCTCCAGCGCGTCGAACTCTTCCGGCAGCATGTCGCAGAGCACCTGCACGTGCGGGATGATGTTGGCGCCGGCGATGAAGCCGAAATCGAGCTGGTCGCGATAGCTCTGCACGGTGATGTTGAGCGCAATGCCGTGGGTCGAGATCGACACCGGGAAGATGTGCAGCAGCTCCGCGCCCGCCGCATATAATGTCTGGCGCGGACCAGGCACGTTGGACACCGTGATATTGGCGGCCGGCGGCAGCACGTCCGACAGGCCGGAACGGCTGTAGAGCAGCGCCAGCACCTGCACCAGGATCGGCGTACCCAGCATCGAGATGTTGGAGACTTGCGGCATCAACGCCCGTAGCGGATGCGACATCTCCTTCGACTTGGTGGATTGCGCGATGATGGTCTCGAGCCGCGTCCGGGGATCCCCGACATTGGTCGCGATCGCGCAGATCATGCCGAACACCTGGTTGTTGGCTTCTGAATTGCCCTCCTCACGGAGCGAGATCGGCACCGCCGCGGTCAGCGACTTGTTCGGCAGCGCGCCATGCTGCATCAGATAGCGTCGCACCACGCCCGAGGAGAGCGCCAGCACGACGTCGTTGAGCTTGCCGCCGGATGCTTTTGCAAGCGCCTTGGCCCGCGACAGCGAGACCGAAACACCGGCGAAGCTTCGCTCCGAGGAGATCGACTTGTTCAGGATGGTCGGCGGCGAGGCCATGCTGACGAGACTCTCGCGCGCCTTTGGATCGGACACCTTGCCGATCACATCGGAGACGCTCTTGAGCATGGTTGGAATGTTGCCGGCGAAACGGACCGCGCTTTCGATCTGGTACATCGCGTTGTCGAACAGGATCGAGCCGATGTCGCTCTTGCCCGAGCGCGGCAGCTCGATCTTTCTGGCGGCGGCAGCCGCATCGAGCGGCTGGCTCCAGAGCGCCTGATAGGAATCGAGCAGGTTGGCGGCGATGTCGCGCGGCTCCTGCCCCGTCTTTGCCTTCGCCGTCGGCGGCTCGACCTCGCGCGGCACCGGCGAGATGTCGTAGATCATGCTGGTCAGCGCAGCGCCGGCGCCGCCGTCGATGCAGGCATGATGCATCTTGGAATAAAGTCCGATTTCATTGTCCTTCATGCCCTCGAAGACATAGAATTCCCAGAGCGGACGGGCGCGGTTCAGAAGCTTGGCATGCATCCAGCCGACGATGCGCTCCAGCGTGGCGCGGTCATGCGGCGCCGGCAGGCTGCCCCGGAAGATATGCCGGTCGATGTCGAACTGGTCGTCCTCGACCCAGGAGGGATGATCGATGTCGAGCGGCGCCTTCTCCAGGCGCGCTTTCAGGATCGGCGCGATGTGCAGCCGCGATGATATCATCGCCTTGAACTCTTCGAAGAAGTCGCCCTTGTAGCCGTCAGGCAGGCGGAAGATCGCCATGCTGCCGACATGCATCGGCATTTCCGGCGTCTCCAGATAAAGAAACGACGCGTCCAACGAGGACAGTTTCTTGCCGTCACCCATGCTTTCCTCCATTACGCGAGGGCGCCTTGTTCGCGCTTCTTAGTTAAGTCGATTGTGCCTGTTCCGGAGGCGCATAGGCAATGGCAAATGGCCCGGAGCGGTCAAATTGATGGAATTGACCTTCGGCCTGCGCCAGCCGATCGGCGATGGCCCACAGCGCGGCCGGATTGACGCCGATCCCGACATGGCTTGCGAGATGGACCTCGATGTTCTCGGCGGTATCGGAGGGACGCAACAGACAGGTCCGCCAGTTCACGATGCCGTCCGCCCTCGAATAGATCGACGTGGCCGGCACCGGCAGTTCACCGGCAAGGGCGCTGAGGAATTCCGGATCGTCGCCGACGACTTCACCCGACAGCGCCTCGTAGAGCCGGGTCGCGTTGGTGGCGCGCACATCATTGGCGAAGGGACTTGCCAGCGTCACGACACAACGCACCATTTCGGGTGCCTGCAGCGCCAGATCCCGCGCATAGATGCCGCCGAGGCTCCAGCCGACGATCGAAACCTTGCGGCCTGAAGCGGTATGGATTTCCTTGAGGCGATCGAGCAACGCGCCTCGCATGCGATTGATGCCGCCGGTGTTGCGCCCCATCCGCCAGGCGTTGGTGTCGTAGCCGAGCGCAGCCAGATAGCGGCGCATCGGCATCATCGAGAGATCACTGGCGAGAAAGCCCGGCAGCGCCAGCACCGGATGGCCGTCGCCGCGCGATGCGCGCATCAGCAGTGGCGACAGCACGAGGCTCGCATTGAATTCCAGGATGCCCCGCGCCTCGGCGAGCAGCATGCCAAGTCCCGGCGCACGCAACCGGCTGCCGGCCTGGGCATCGTGTCGTTCAGCGGCCATCACTTCTTCTTGTCACCGCCGCCGAGCGCACCGAGGCCCGTCATGCTGACGAACATGTCCTGCATCCGCTCGGCAAGCTTGGGGTCGAAGCTGAACCAGCTCTGGATCAGCGAATCCGGAGAGATCTTTTCGATATTGGACATCATCTGCTGCTGCAGCTTGTCCATCACCGCGGTCTGCATGGGCGTCACGTCGGGAAGGCCCATGAACTGGCGGGCTTCGAGTGGCGTGCAGTCGATCTCGATGTTGACTTTCATGTCTGCTCCTGACCGCGCTTTTGACAGCGCTTAGCACTATACCAGCCGAGCGAAGCAAGCCACCCCAAGGCAACGTGCGGACTGCCCGGGCTCAATTCGGCGGATATGGTCAACCGACCCCGGCTCGCCTTTTGCCTGACCCGGCCGCCCGCGACATTAGGCCTACTTAAGGCTGGTTGCGGAGCCCTCAAAGCCCGGCGAACATGGATTTCGCCGCTTTCGTCATGGTGGCCATTCTTAGGGGAGCGTCAGTGATGTCGATGCGTCAGACCCTGTGCGGAGCGATCGCCGCCGCAGCCTTTGCAATGTCGCCGGCCTCCGGCCAGAGCTTGCGTTATGCCAACCAGGGCGAGCTCAAATCGCTCGACCCCTACACGCTCAATGAATCCACCACCCATGCTCATCTCGGCCAGGTCTATGAGAGCCTGATCGCCCGCGACAAGGATCTGAAGATCATCCCCGCGCTGGCCGAAAGCTGGGAGATAGCGGAGCCGACGCGCTGGCGGTTCCATCTGCGCAAGGGCGTAAAATTCCACAACGGCGACGCCTTCACGGCCGACGACGTGGTGTTCTCGGCGGAGCGCGTCCGCGCCCAAGGCTCCAACCTGCAGGCCTATGTCGGCGCTGACGTCAAGGTCGTCAAAGTCGACGACTACACGGTGGACTTCGTCCTGACCAAGCCCAACCCCATCCTGCATTCGCTTTGGGCGACCTGGTACATCATGGACAAGAAGTGGTGCGAGGAGAACAACGCGGTGGCGCCGACGCCGGTGGCCGCGACCACGCCGTCCTATGCCTCGCTGCATGAAAACGGCACGGGAGCGTTCACGATCGAGAGCCATCAGCCCGGCGTGAAGACCGTGTTCAAGGCCAATCCGAACTGGTGGCGCAAGCCCGAGCATAATCTGAAGGAAATCGTCTTCACCAACATCGGCAACGAGGCCACGCGTGTGGCGGCGCTCCTGAGCGGCGAGGTGGATATCATCGAGCCGGTGCCGTTGCAGGACATCGCGCGCGTCAATGCCAGCCCCAATGCCCAGGTGCTTTCCGGTCCGGAGGTGAGAACGATTTTCATCGGCATGGATCAGGCGCGCGACGAGTTGCTCTATTCCAACATCAAGGGCAAGAATCCGTTCAAGGACGTCCGCGTCCGCGAAGCCTTCTACAAGGCAATCGACGTCGACGCGATCAAGACGCGCGTGATGCGCGGCATGTCGACGCCGTCGGCGCTGATGGTCGCTCCCGAGCTGTACCCGCTGTCGAAGGATTTCGTGCGGCCGAAGGCCGACCCCGAGACGGCCAAGAAGCTGCTCGCCGATGCCGGCTACCCCAACGGCTTCGAGGTCAGCATGGATTGCCCGAACGACCGCTATGTCAACGATGCCGCGATCTGTCAGGCCGTGGTCGGCATGCTCGCGCGTATCGGCGTCAAGGTGGAACTGCTGGCACAACCCAAAGCGCTTTACTTCGCAAAGATCCTGAAGCCGGGCGGCTACAAGACCTCGTTCTATCTGCTCGGCTGGACGCCCGGCACGCTCGATTCCCATGACGTGATGTATCAGATCATGGGCTGCCGCGACGATCCCAAGGTCTCGCGGGGCGAGGCCAATGTCTCCGGCTATTGCAACAAGGAGTTCGACAAGCTGACCGACGAGGTGTTGCAGGAGAGCGATACGGCCAAGCGCGACCAATTGATCAAGCAGGCCTTCGAGGTCGCGATCAAGGACTACGCCTATATCCCGCTGCACCAGCAAGCGCTGGCCTGGGGCGTCTCGAAGAAGCTCAAGGTCGTGCAGCGCGCCGATAACCAGGTGCTGCCCTACTGGATGGTCAAGCAGGACGAGTAGGAGGTGCCGATCGGTCAGAGCAACCCCGGTGCCAGCTTCTCCCTTTCCCACGACAGCATGAATTCCAGCTGCTCAGCAATCCAGTCCGCCGGCACCGCCTGCTTGCCCCATTCGGGGATACGGCTGGCGTACTCTCCCAACAGCCAGATATGGCGGATGGGAACGAAAAGATGCGCCGCATCAAGATCGGCCTGCGACAGTTCACGTGCCGAACGATAGCCTTCGATGAAGGCATGCCAGAATAGGTGATCCGTCCGTCCAAAGGCGACGCAACTGAAGAGAAACACGGAGAGATCGTCAGCCAGATAGCCGGGACCGCTCTCATCGAAATCGAAGAACACGGCCTGTCCGGCGCGTTGTCCCTCCAGCCCGATATGGGCGTTATATCCGTGACAATCGCCGTGGCAGTATGTCCGGGATAATGATCCGCCCCGTTCGGCCAGCGCGCTCGCCAATCGGTTTGTCAAATCTACCAGGCCCACGCGCACCACGTTGTTCAGATCCTCGATCGACAATACGAACGACAAGGGCCTGTGCAGCAGATGATCGCAGTCGAGCCGGTAGCGGCCTTGATCGCTCGTGGCGAATCCATCAGCGGTATCGTGCATTCGCGCCAACGTCACCCCGTTTGCTCGCGCGTCGGCTAGCGAGTTTCTCGCCCGGGACGGGCGTCCTTCCGCATAACGAAACAGGACGGCGGGACGTGGCCCTTCCGGGAGAAAAGCGGACGTAAAGAGCGAGCCATCCCGCGTCGGACATGCGGCAGCGACCGGAACGCCCTTGCCGTCCAGATAGGCGAGAAACCTGGTTTCCGATGCGACGTCGGCATCGCCGCGCGCGCGTCGCTTCGAAATACGAAAGATAAAACGCTCTCCGCCGCCGGACTTGATCTCGAAGCTATCGTTCCAGCCACGGTGTAGCAGCTTGCAGTCGATCGGCCCGCGCAAATCGTAGTGTGTCGAGGACGAAATCCGCCACCGCGTCGGCAAGCGGCGTCGAATAGAGAACCGGAAAAGGTAAAGCCACCTTGATCGCTCCTAGCCATGAATAGACGCACGAGGTCCATCGCTCGGATGGACCAGCGGAACGTCATCGGCTCAGAACTCGGAAATAATCCTGATGAGCATCGGGAAAATCCTGGGTGGCTGGACGGATTCTATATCATGTCTCCACCGACTGTTCAAACTCGCGAGAGCTAACCAAACCGCTCGACCGAGAACGGCGCGGGATCGGCGAACGGCGCTTCGCCGGTCATCATCTCCGCCAGCAGGCGGCCCGACACAGGCCCAAGCGTCAAGCCGTGATGCTGATGGCCGAAGTCGAACCACAGGCCGCCATGGCGCGGCGCTTTGCCGATGATCGGCAGCATGTCCGGCAGGCACGGCCGCGCGCCCTTCCACGGTTGGGCATCGACGGGTTCACCGAGCGGAAACAGCGCGCGCGCCTTCGGCAGCGCAAGCTCGACCTGCACCGGACTGGGCGGCGCATCGCGGCGTGCGAACTCGACGCCGGTGGTCAGGCGAATGCCGCGATTCATCGGCGCCAGACAAAACCCATGGTCGATATCGAGCACGGGATGGTTCAGAACGGCGTTGCCTTTGGCCGCGAGATGCAAATGATAACCGCGCTTGACCGCAAACGGGATCGAATAGCCGAGCGGCGCGAACACCAGATCGGACCACGGCCCCAACGCGACAACGACCTCGCGCGCCGTGACCGGCCCCTCCTCCGTCGCGACACGCCAGCGGCCATCGCCGGTTTGCTGCAGCGTGCGGGCGTCACCGCCGAGAAAGTGTCCGCCCTTGCGGCGGAACAGCGTGGCATAGGCTTTCGCCAGGCCACCGGGATCGGGCACGAAGCCCGGCGCCGGAAAATGGATCGCGCCGGCGAAGCCGCCGGAGAGATTGGGCTCGCGCTGCGCGATCGCCTCTCGATCGAGCACTTCGCCTTCGACGCCATAGGCTTTCGCCCGCTCGAACTCGCGCAATGCGCGCTCGAGCGTCGCGGCTGAACGGAACAGCTTGATCCAGCCTATGCGCCTCAGCAAATCGGGAACGCCGGCTTCCGCCACCAGCGCCTCATGCTCGGCCAGGCTTTGACGGATCAGCGGCAGCACCGACATGGCGCCGCGTAGCGCGCGATCCGGCGCCGAGGCGCGATAGTAGCGCATCAGCCAGGGCAGGACGGTCGGCAAATCCTTCAGGCTATAGCGCGCCTCCGGCGCGCGGTTGGTCGCGTAACGCAGAATTTGCAGCGGGTCGCGCGGAAACATGTAGGGAAACACCGAGGCGCATTCGATGATTCCGGTGTTGCCGTAGCTCGTCTCTTCGCCGGCCGCCCCGTGCTTGTCGACCAGCACCACGTTGCGCCCGCGCTTTTGCAGATGCAGCGCCGCGCCGACGCCGACCATGCCCGCGCCAAGGACCACAATGTCGGCTTTGAGGTCTGCCATCCGGCACTCCGAAAGTTCAATGTCAGTCATGCGCGGTGGGCGCGTAGACTGAAGCTAATTATTGCGTCGCAGCCCGCAAACCCCGAGGTTTCCTTGGGAAACCGGCTTGCACCGCCCGTAATCTCTGGCAACAATGGATCGGTCTTAGAACGGCAATGTTGCAGCCATGCAATGCCAAAAGCGGAGAGCGTTTACAAATGTCGGTACGTCATTCCTTGTTTGCAACGGCGATCGTCGCGAGCGCCGCACTGGCGCTGTCGCCGGCATCGGGCCAGACCCTGCGCTACGCCAATCAGGGCGAACTGAAATCGCTTGATCCCTATACGCTGAAGGAAACGACGACGATCGCCCACCATGCCCATGTCTATGAGGGGCTGGTGACGCGGGACAAGAACCTGAAGATGGTCCCGGCGCTGGCGGAGAGCTGGGAGACCCCGGAACCGACGCGCTGGCGCTTCCATTTGCGCCACAACGTCAAATTCCACAACGGCGACCCCTTCACCGCCGACGACGTGCTGTTTTCCGCCGACCGCATCCGCGCCAAGGGTTCGAATTTCCTGTCCAACGTTCCGGCCGACGCCAAATTCGTCAAGGTCGACGACTACACGGTCGACGTGGTCCTGCCCGCGCCCAATCCGATCCTGATGTCGCAATGGGACGGCTGGTACATCATGGACAAGAAGTGGTGCGAGGAAAACAACTCCGTCGCGCCGACGCCCGCCTCTGCAACCACGCCGAGCTATGCCTCGTTGCACGAGAACGGCACCGGCCCCTTCACGATCGAGAGCCATCAGCCCGGCGTGAAGACCGTGTTCAAGGTCAATCCGAACTGGTGGGGCAAGCCGGAACATAATCTGAAGGAAATCATCTTCACGCCGATCGGCTCCGACGCCACCCGCGTCGCCGCACTGCTGTCGGGCGAGGTCGACGTCATCGAGCCGGTGCCGATCCAGGACATCGCGCGCGTCAACGCCTCCGGCATTGCCAAGGTGCTGACCGGCCCGGAGCTGCGCACCATCTTCCTCGGCATGGACCAGACGCGCGACGAACTGCTCTATTCCAACGTCAAGGGCAAGAACCCGTTCAAGGACATCCGCGTTCGCGAGGCCTTCTACAAGGCGGTCGACATCGAAGCGATCAAGAGCCGCGTCATGCGGGGACTATCGACGCCGTCGGCCTTGATGATCGCGCCCGAGCTCTATCCGCTGTCCAAGGACTTCACCCGTCCGAAGGTCGATCCTGACGGCGCCAAGAAACTGCTGACCGACGCCGGCTATCCCGACGGCTTCGAAGTCACCATGGACTGCCCCAACGACCGCTACGTCAACGACGCCGCGATTTGCCAGGCCGTGGTCGGCATGCTCGCGCGGATCGGCGTCAAGATAAACCTGCTGGCGCAGCCCAAGGCGCAGTATTTCGGCAAGGTGCTGAAACCCGGCGGCTTCCAGACCTCGTTCTATCTGCTGGGCTGGACGCCGGCCACCATGGACTCGCAGAACGTGCTGCATGACATCATGGGCTGCCGCGACGATCCCAAGGACGCGACCCGTGGCGAAGCCAATCTCGGCGGCTACTGTAACAAGGAACTCGATGCGCTGACCGACAAGCTCACGCTCGAGACCGACACCGCCAAGCGCGATCAGGAGATCAAGCAGGCTTTCGAGATCGGCATCAAGGACTACGGCTACATCCCGCTGCACCAGCAGGCGCTGGCGTGGGGCGTGTCCAACAAGGTGAAACTGACCCAGCGTGCGGACAACCAGGTCCTGCTCTACTGGGCGACCAAACAGGAATGACGGATTGACGGCACGGTCCCGGAAGCGCAACGCTTTCCGGGACCTTTCGTTTTGGGGCGGCAATGATGCGCGCACCGTGTTCCAGAGAGACGTGAAGCATGCTCGCTTTCACTCTTCGCCGTGCAATCCAGGCCGTCGGCGTCATGCTCGCCGTCGGGATCATCTCGTTCTCGATGTTCCGTTTCGCCGGCGATCCCGTGAACCAGATGGTGTCGATCGACACCTCCTACGCCGAGCGCGCCGCGATCCGGGAGTCGCTCGGGTTGAACGACCCGATTCCGGTGCAGTTCGCGCGCTACTTCATCAACGCGGCGCAGTTCAAGTTCGGCATCTCCTATCAGTTCCGCCAGCCGGTCGCTGACCTGTTGAAGGAGCGCATGCCGGCGACGCTTGAGCTCGCCACCTGCGCCACGATCCTGGCGCTGGTGTTCGGCATCCTGATGGGGGTCTATTCGGCGCTGCGGCGCGATTCCGCTGCTGGCCAAGGTCTTCCAGGCGGTCTCGCTGATCGGCATTTCGCTGCCGACATTCCTGATCGGCATCCTCCTGATCTATCTGTTCGCGGTGATCCTGAACTGGCTGCCGTCGTTCGGCCGCGGCGAGGTCGTGAAATTCGGCTGGTGGAGCACGGGTCTTCTCACCGTCTCCGGGCTGAAGGCGCTGATCATGCCGTCGATCACGCTCGGCCTGTTCCAGATGACCCTGATCATGCGGCTGGTGCGCGCCGAGATGCTGGAAGTGCTGCGCACCGACTATATCCGCTTCGCCCGCGCCCGCGGATTGACGACGCGGGCGATTCATTTTGGTCACGCGCTGCGCAACACGCTGGTGCCGGTGATAACAGTGGTCGGCCTGCAATTTGGCTCGGTTATTGCATTTGCGATCATCACCGAGACCGTATTCCAGTGGCCGGGAATGGGACTGTTGTTCGTGCAAGCCGTGCAAAACGTCGATATCCCGATCATGGCGGCTTACCTGCTGATGGTGTCGCTGATCTTCGTCACCATCAATCTGGTGGTCGATATCCTCTACACCGTGGTCGATCCGCGCCTGCGCTCGACCATCGGCAAACCGGCGTAACCCCATGAGCGAGGCTGTCGTCCCGCATTCACCGGAAGCGAACGCGCAAAGCGCGCGTCCGGCAGCGAACGGCTGGCTCAAACGCGCGCTCGACAGCGACGTGTTTCATTCCTTCCGCCGCTCCAAACTGACGATGGTCGCCGCAGGCGTGACGATCCTGTTTTTCCTGCTCGCGATCTTCGCCCCCCTGCTCTCGGTGCAGAACCCGTTCGATCCCGCGCAGCTGCAACTGATCAATTCGCGCATCTCGCCGCTCTGGACCGCGGACGGACAGAGCCCCTATCTGCTCGGCACCGACGAGCAGGGCCGCGATGTGCTGTCCGCGATCCTCTACGGCCTCCGTCTCTCGCTGACGGTTGGCGTGCTCGGCATGCTGTTCTCGGGTGTGCTCGGTGTCCTGCTCGGCCTCGTCGCAGGTTATATCGGGGGCGCCGTCGACGGGCTGATCATGCGCATCGCCGACGTGCAACTCACCTTTCCCGCCATCCTGATCGCGCTGCTGGTCAACGGCGTCGCCAAGTCGGTGTTCGGCAACCGGCTCACCGAAAACAGCATGCTGCTGGTCCTGGTGTTTGCGATCGGCCTGAGCTTCTGGGTGCAATATGCGCGCACGGTGCGCGGCTCGGTGCTGGTCGAGAAGAACAAGGATTATGTCGCGGCGGCCCAACTGATCGGGCTGCCCGCGCCCGTCATCATGCTGCGCCATGTGCTGCCGAACGCGATGGGTCCGGTGCTGGTGATCGCCACCATCAACCTTGCGCTCGCCATCCTCACCGAAGCGACGCTGTCGTTCCTCGGCCTGGGGATGCCCGACACCAAGCCCTCGCTCGGCACGCTGATCCGGATCGGCAACAACTATCTGTTCGCCGGCGAATGGTGGATCGTCGCCTTCCCCGGCATTGCGCTGGCGGCGCTGATCCTTTCCATCAACCTGCTCGGCGACTGGCTGCGCGACGCGCTCAATCCGAAGCTGAGATGACCGAACCCGTGCTCTCCGTGCGTAACCTTCAGGTGGAGTTCGCCACCCGCCGCGCCACGCTGCGCGCGATCGACGGGGTGTCGTTCGATATCGCCAAAGGCGAGGTGCTGGGCGTGGTCGGCGAATCCGGTGCCGGCAAGTCGGTGACGGGGCTGGCGGTGATCGGTTTGATCGATCCGCCCGGACGAATCTCCGGCGGCGAGATTTATCTGTCGGGCGCGCGCATCGACCATCTGCCGCCGGAGGAGATTCGCCGTATCCGGGGCAAGCGGATCGGGATGATCTTCCAGGATCCGCTGACCAGCCTCAATCCGCTCTATCGGATCGGCGACCAGATCGTCGAGACCATCAAGACCCATCTGAACCTGTCGGACAGCGCCGCGCGCAAGCGCGCCATCGATCTGCTCGCCGAAGTCGGCATCTCCGCGCCCGAGAAGCGCATCGACGCCTACCCGCATGAATTTTCCGGCGGCATGCGCCAGCGCGTGGTGATCGCGCTTGCGATCTGCGCCGAGCCGGAGCTGATCATTGCCGACGAGCCGACCACCGCGCTCGACGTCTCCGTGCAGGCGCAGATCATCACGCTGATCAAGCGGCTCGGCCGCGACCATGGCACCGCCGTGATGCTGGTGACCCACGACATGGGCGTGATCGCGGAAACGTCCGATCGCGTCGCGGTGATGTACTCCGGCCGCATCGCCGAGATCGGCCCGGTGCAGGACGTCGTGCGCAATCCGCTGCATCCCTATGCCAAAGGCCTGATGGGCGCGATCCCGACGCTGGCCGGTGAGGACAAGCGGCTGGTGCAGATTCCCGGCTCGATGCCGCGGCTGTCGGCGATTCCAAGAGGCTGCTCGTTCAATCCGCGTTGCGCGTTCGCCTTCGATCGTTGCCGCATCGAGCGGCCGGAGCCGATCCCGCAGGGTGCGCAGGCCGTGGCCTGCCATCTCTATGATGCCGCCGCCAAGGACAGCGCGGCATGAGCTTCGTCGACGTCAAAAACCTGCGCCGCGTGTTCGACGTCTCCAAGCCATGGCTCAACCGGGTGATCGAAGGCGGTCACCTCGAATATCTCAAGGCGGTCGACGGCGTCACCTTCGACATCAGGAAGGGCGAGACCTTCGCCCTCGTCGGCGAATCCGGCTCGGGCAAGACCACGGTCGCGCGCATGGTGGTTGGGCTGCTGCCGCCTACGACGGGCGAGGTCGTCATCGATGGCGTGTCGATGACCGACGCCAAGCAGGCGCAGGTGCGCCGGCGCTTGCGCCGCCGCATCCAGATGATCTTCCAGGACCCCTACGCCTCGCTCAATCCGCGCTTCCGGGTCGACGCCATCATCGCCGAGCCGATCCGCGCTTTCGACCTGATCCAGGGCGAGCGTCAGATCAGGGATCGCGTCGGCGAACTGCTCAATCTGGTCGGGCTGCATCCCGACGACGGCAGCAAATTCCCGCATGAGTTTTCCGGCGGCCAGCGGCAGCGCATCGCGATTGCGCGGGTACTTGCATCCGAAGCCGAGTTCATCGTCTGCGACGAGCCGACCTCGGCGCTCGACGTTTCCGTGCAGGCGCAGATCCTCAATCTGATGCGCGACCTGCAGGACAAGTTCGGCCTGACCTATCTCTTCATCAGCCACAACCTCGCCGTGGTCCGTCACATGGCGAACCGCATCGGCGTGATGTATCTCGGCCGCATTGTCGAGATCGCGGAGGGACGCGAACTGTTTGCCGCGCCCCGCATGCCCTACACAAAAATGCTGCTTGGCGCGGTGCCCGATCTCGCGATGTCCGGCCGCCAGCGGGTTCCCGTCAAGGGCGAGATTCCGAACCCGATCGATCCGCCGCCGGGCTGCACCTTCAACCCGCGCTGCCCGATCGCCTTCGAGCTGTGCCGGCAGAAGGTGCCTGAGCTGATCAACGGCGTGGCCTGCCATGCCGTCAACACGGCCCCTGCACCCGCTTAGTAACGAGGATTGGAATACCGCCGCTGTTGGCAGCAGACCTGAGCTGTGGTCAATTGCGCCCGCCCTAAAGAAGGAGCCAATCCAATGGCCAGCAACATCAATCCCGATCCCTTCACCACGCGCCCCGAGATCGAGGGCACCTTCGGCGTCGTGACATCGACGCACTGGATCGCGACCGCGGTCGGAATGGCCACATTGGAAAAAGGCGGCAACGCCTTTGATGCAGGTGTCGCGACGGCCTTCACGCTTCAGGTCGTCGAGCCGCATCTCAACGGTCCCGGCGGCGACGTGCCGGTCATCGTCCACGATGTGAAGCGCGGCCGGACCGAGGTGATCTGCGGCCAGGGGCCGGCGCCGGCGAAAGCAACGATCGCGCACTACAAGAGCGAGGGGCTGGAGATGGTGCCCGGCACCGGGCTGCTCGCGGCCTGCGTGCCCGGCACGTTCGAGTCCTGGATGCTGCTGCTGCGCGACTACGGCACATTGCGGCTGCGCGACGTGCTGGAGCCCGCGATCGCCTACGCCCGCGACGGCTATCCGCTGGTCGAGCGTGCCTGCGCGACGATCCAGACGGTCGAGCAGATGTTCCGCAAGTATTGGCCGACCTCGGCCGCGGTCTATCTTCCGAACAACGAAGTGCCGAAGCCCGGCACCATCTTCACCAACAAGACGATGTCCGAGACCTACGCGCGCATCCTGAAAGAAGCCGAAAGCGCGGGCGGCGATCGCGTGGCGCAGATCGAGCGCGCCCGCAAAGCCTGGTCGCACGGCTTTGTCGCCGAAGCGATCGACAAGTTCTGCCGCACGCAGGCGGTGATGGACGTGTCGGGCTCGCCGCACAAGGGCGTGCTGTCGGCCGATGACATGGCGCGCTGGGCGCCGACGGTGGAAGCGCCGCTGACTTACGACTATGGCCGCTACACCGTGCAGAAGGCCGGCGTCTGGAGCCAGGGCCCTGTGATGCTGCAGCAGCTCGCGCTGCTCAAGGGATTCAATCTCGACGGACTCGATCCCACCAGCGCCGAATTCATCCACCTCCAGGTGGAATGCGCCAAGCTCGCCTATGCCGATCGCGAGAAATTCTACGGCGATCCCAAGTTCAACGAAATCCCGATCGCGACCTTGCTATCGGACGCCTACAATGACGAGCGCCGCAAGCTGATCTCGGACAAGGCCTCGCTCGATTTCACGCCGGGCTCGGTCGAAGGTTTCGGCGCGGTGGTGAAGCTGCGTCGCGCCGAAGGCCATCGCGAGGCGGTCGGCGCCATGGGCGCGGGCGAGCCGACCGTCGGCCGGTTCGGCGAAGTGCGCGGCGACACCGTGCATTTCGACATCATCGATACCGCGGGCAACATGATCTCGGCGACGCCGTCCGGCGGCTGGCTGCAATCCTCGCCGGTCATTCCCGAGATCGGCTTCTGCCTCGGCAGCCGCGCCCAGATGTTCTGGCTGGAGGAAAACCATCCTGCGGCACTCGCGCCGGGCAAGCGGCCACGCACCACGCTGTCGCCGACCATGGCGCTGCGCGATGGCGAGCCGTATCTCTCCTGGGGCTCGCCCGGCGGCGACCAGCAGGATCAGTGGATCGCGCAATTCTTCCTGCGGCACGTGCATGCGAAGATGAATTTGCAGGAGGCGATCGACGCGCCGGCGTGGCATTCCGAGCATTTCCCGATCTCGTTCTGGCCGCGCACCGCGCGGCCCGGCGTGCTCGTGGTCGAAAATCGCGTGCCCAAAGCGAGCCGCGACGAGCTCGCGCGCCGCGGCCACGTGGTCGAAGTCGGTCCTGACTGGTCGGAAGGCCGCCTCACCGCCGCCTCGCGTGTCGGCAAGCGCCGCCGCGCCGCCGCCAATCCGCGGGGCATGCAGGGCTACGCCGCGGGCCGCTGAGCTGCAGTGATTCCCGGAGCATGATGATTTCGGATACAGAGCGAGCCTCTGACTTGACCTCTCCCCACGAAAGGGCGGGGAGAGGGAGAGAAAGTCTGGAATGACCTGGTCGATTATTGCGAGAGACGGCGCCACTGGCCAGTTCGGGATCGCGGTCGCGACCAAATTCTTCGCGGTCGGTGCGCGGGTGCCGCACATCGCGCCCGGTCTCGGCGGTGTCGCGACGCAGGCGCTGGTCAATCCCTATTACGGCATCGATGGCGTCAGGCAGTTGCAGGACGGCAAGAGCCCGCAGGAGGTTGTCGTGGCGTTGCTTGCGGCCGATGAGGGCCGCGAAAGCCGGCAGCTGCACATCATGGATGCGCAAGGCCGCATCGCCGCGCATACCGGCAAGGAATGCGTCGACTGGTGCGGGCATCTCAAAGGCGACGGCTTCTCCATCGCCGGCAACATGCTGGCGGGCCCGCAGGTTCTGGACGAGACGGCGAAGACTTATGCCGAGAACGCGACATTGCCCTTCGCGCAGCGCCTGATTGCGGCGATGCGCGCGGGCGAGGCTGCCGGCGGCGACAAGCGCGGCAAGCAATCGGCGGCGCTGCTGATCAATGAGCGGCGAGGAATGGTCCGCGCTCGATTTGCGCGTCGACGATCATGCCGATCCACTCGCCGAGCTCGCGCGGCTCGAGCGCGTCAGCAGGGAGCGCTGGGTGCATTTTCGCAAATTCCTCCCCACACGGCAGAACCCGGCCGGGATCACCGACCGCGCCACCATCGATGCGTCGATTGCAGCAGCGACCGCGAGCGAGAGCTGATGGCCGGTCCTCTCATCGACATCAGGGATCTGCGCGTGCTGTTTCATGGCGATGACGGCCGCACCACGCACGCCGTCGATCGCGTCGACCTGTCCGTCGCCAACGGCGCCACCCTCGGCCTCGTCGGCGAATCCGGTTGCGGCAAGAGCGTCACCTCGCTTGCGATCATGGGACTGCTGCCGAAGCGATCCGCTGAGGTGACCGGCGCCATCCGCTTCGACGGCTTCGATCTGCTGGCGGCCGATGACGAGACGCTGCGCGATCTCCGCGGCAACCGCGTGGCGATGATCTTCCAGGAGCCGATGACCTCGCTCAATCCGAGCTTCACGATCGGCGACCAGATCATCGAGACCATCCTGCGCCACCGCGGCGGCTCGCGCCGCGCAGCGCGCGAGCGCGCGATCGCCTTATTGCGGCGAGTCCATATCCCCTCGCCGGAAAAGCGGGTCGACGAATATCCGCACAAGCTGTCCGGCGGCATGCGCCAGCGCGTGATGATCGCGATGGCGCTGGCCTGCGATCCGCGGCTGTTGATCGCGGACGAACCGACCACCGCGCTCGACGTCACACTGCAGGCACAAATCCTGGAACTGATGCGGGAACTCAAGGCCGCGAGCAACGCCGCCATCATCCTGATCACGCACGATCTCGGCGTCGTCGCGGAAGTCTGCGACCAGGTCGCGGTGATGTATGCCGGCGAGATCGTCGAGCGCGCGCCGGTCGACGAGCTGTTCGCATCGCCCCAGCATCCCTACACCGTCGGCCTGCTCGGCTCGATTCCGCGGCTCGACCGCCGCGCCGAGCATCTGGCGACCATCGAGGGCATGGTGCCGAACATGACGCATCCGCCATCGGCCTGCCGTTTCGCCGCGCGTTGCCCGTTCGTGGCCGATGCGTGCCTCGCCGCGCCGCCGCCGCTGGTCGAAGTGACCCCTGGCCACGCCTCGCGCTGCATCAAGGCGCCGCTGGAAAGGCTGGTGTCGTGAATTGCGCCCCCACTCATCTCGTGCCCCGGGCGCGGCGCAGCACAAGCGCAGCGCTGTGGTGCGCTGCTGACCCGGGGCCCACTCATTGCTCGAAAGATGGGTCCCGGTTCAGCAGTGCAACACTTCGCGTTGCACTGCGCCCGGGACACGAGTGCAGTGTGCGTGGTGAGGGGAGAAGATGACCGCGCTGCTGGAAGCCGAGAACCTGGTCAAGCATTTCCCGGCCTCGCGCAATCTGTTCGGCCGGCCGACCGCTTTCGTTCGGGCGGTCGATGGCGTCAGCTTCCACATCGATGCCGGCGAGACGCTGGCCCTGGTCGGCGAATCCGGCTGCGGCAAGTCGACCGTGAGCCGCCTTGTGCTGCGCCTGATCGAGCCGGACGCCGGCCGCGTCCGTTTCGAAGGGCGTGACCTGCTCGGCTTCGACGCCGGCGCATTGCGCGCGTTCCGCCGGCAGGCGCAGATCATCTTCCAGGACCCTTACGCCTCGCTCAACCCGCGCATGACGGTCGCCCAAATCCTCGGCGAGCCGCTGGTGTTGCATCACCTCGTGCCATCGGACAAACGCCGCGCGCGGATCGAGGAATTGCTGCGGCTGGTCGGGCTCGAGCCGCGTTTCGCGCGCCGCTACCCCCACGAATTTTCCGGCGGCCAGCGCCAGCGCATCGCGATCGCGCGCGCGCTGGCGGTCGAACCGAAACTGATCATCTGCGACGAGCCGGTCTCGGCGCTCGACGTTTCCATTCGCTCGCAAATCCTCAACCTGCTGCGCGACCTGCAGCAGCGGCTGGGGCTTGCCTATATTTTCGTCTCGCATGACCTCGCGGTGGTCAAGCACATCGCCGACCGCGTTGCCGTGATGAATCTCGGCACCATCGTCGAGACCGCGGACACCGAGGCGCTGTTCGCCTCGCCCCGTCATCCCTATAGCCGCGCGCTGCTGTCCGCGATCCCCGTGGCCAAGCCGCAAGCCAAGCGCGCCCGCATGATCCTGCAAGGCGAGATGCCGAGCGCGCTCAATCCACCCACGGGCTGCCGCTTCCATACCCGTTGTCCCTTTGTGGTCGAGCGCTGCCGCGTCGAGGTGCCGGAACTCATCGCCGATGGCACGGGACATGCAGCCACGAAACATAAGGTGGCTTGTCATCGGGTCGCCGAACTGCCTGCGGCCGAGGGTGTGGTGCCGCACGATGGCGGTTTCTCGCCGGCGCTGGAGAAGCTGGTGGCGGCCTTCAGCCTTTCGGAGGAAGGACCGGCACCGGCCGGGGTTGCTATAGTGAGGCCGTGAGGCGTGAGAGAAAAGGAATGCGTGCGATGAAGATGGTGCGTTTGGCAGCCGCCGCAGCGGCGCTGCTGTTGTCTTTACCGGCGGGCGCATTCGCCCAGACCACGCTCCGCATCGGGCTCGCCGAAGACCCCGACATTCTCGATCCCACGATGGCGCGCACCTATGTCGGCCGCATCGTGTTCGCCGCCTTCTGCGACAAGCTGTTCGACATCGACGACAAGCTCAACATCGTGCCGCAGCTGGCGCTGTCGCACGAGACCTCCGCCGACGGCAAGGAAGTTACCATCAAGCTCAGGCCGAACGTCAAATTCCAGGATGGCGAGCCGCTCGACGCCGAAGCCGCGAAATTCTCGCTGGAGCGGCACCTCACCTTCCCCGGCTCGTTCCGCAAGCCCGAGCTCGCCTCGCTCGATCATGTCGACGTCGTCGATCCCCTCACCATCAAGCTGGTGTTGAAGGCGCCGTTCTCGCCGCTGATCGCGCAACTCACCGACCGCGCCGGCATGATGATGTCGCCGAAAGCCGCCAAAGCCGAAGGCGACAAGTTCGGCCTGCATCCGGTCTGCGCCGGACCCTACAAATTCGTGGAGCGCGTGCAGCAGGACCGCATCGTGTTCGAGAAGTTCGCCGACTACTGGAACAAGGACAATGTCTTCATCGACAAGATCGTGTATCTGCCGATCGTCGATTCCACCGTGCGGCTCGCCAATCTCAAGTCCGGCGGACTGGACCTCATCGAACGCGTGCTCGCCACCGACATCAACGATGTCCGCGCCGACTCGCGCCTGAAGCTCTCGACCGTGATCGAGCTGGGCTATCAGGGCATCACCCTCAATATCGGCCACGACAAGAACAAGGGGCCGCTCAGCCAGTCCGCCAAGGTAAGGCAGGCGCTCGATCTGTCGATCGATCGCGAGGCGATCAACCAGGTGGTGTTCAACGGTGAGTCCAGGACGGGCAATCAGTGGGTCAATCCGGATCATCCCTATTACCAGAAGGCCTTCCCGGTCCGCGGCCGCGACGTCGAGAAGGCCAAGGCGCTGCTGAAGGAGGCCGGCGTGACGCCGCCGGTTGCGGTCGATTACCTTGTGCCGAAGAACGCGGAGACCGAGGCGGTGGCGCAGGTGGTGCAGTCGATGGCGGCGGAAACCGGCTTCGACATGAAGATCCGCGTCACCGAATTCGCGACCTCGCTGAAGCAGGCGGAGGCCGGCGAATTCCAGGCCTATATGCTGAACTGGAGCGGCCGCATCGATCCCGACGGCAACTCCTATGTGTTCATGCATGGCGGCGGACCGCAAAACAACGCCGAATGGAAGAACGCGGAGGCCGACAAGGCGCTCGACGACGCGCGCCTCGTCGCCGACATGGCGCAACGCAAGGCGCTCTACGAGAAGCTGACCAGGCTCGAGATGGAGGATGAGCCGATTATCTATCTCTATCACCGCCGCCTCCTGTTCGCGCACACCAACAAGCTCGAAGGCTACAAGCAGATGCCCGATGGCCTCGTGCGCGTGATCGGGCTGAAGCTGAAGTGAGAAGCTTGATGTCGCTCTCGTGTCCCGGATGCATTGCAGCGCGCAAGCGGTGCAATGCTGATCCGGGACCCACGACCACGACTCCAAGAGCATGGGTCCCGGTTCTGCGGCGCACCGTTGCACGCTGCGCCGCGCCCGGGACACGAGACATCCCATGCTGAACTTCCTCGCGCGCCGCATCGCCCAGCTCATTCCGACACTGTTCTTCGTGTCGATCCTGATCTTTTCGCTGCAGCAATTGCTGCCTGGCGATCCCGCCCTCGTGATGGCCGGCGAGGAGCGCGACCCAGCCGTGATCGAACAAATTCGCCATCAATACCGGCTCGATCGATCCGTCCCCGTGCAATACGTCTACTGGGTCAAGGGCGTGCTCTCCGGCGACTTCGGCGAGTTGCTCCGCATCAAGGTGCCGGTGCGCGACCTGATCGCGCAGAAGCTGCCGGTGACGCTGCAGCTCGCCTCGATGGCGATCGTGATCGCATTCCTGATCGGCATTCCCGCCGGCATCATCTCCGCGGTGAAGAAGGGCACCGCCTGGGACTATGGCGCCAACATCTTCGCGCTATGGGGTATCTCGACGCCGAATTTCTGGCTCGGCATCATGCTGATCTTCCTGTTCTCGATCGAGCTCGGCTGGCTGCCCGCCTCCGGCTACGTGTCGCCGTTCGAGAATTTCTGGGCCAGTCTCGCCTCCACCATCATGCCCGCCTTCGTGCTCGGCAACGCGATCGCGGCGGTCCTGATGCGGCATACCCGCAGCGCCATGCTGCAGGTGCTGGAGAGCGATTACGTCCGCACCGCCCGCGCCAAGGGCCTCTCCGAGCGATCGGTGATCCTCAAACATGCGATGCGCAATGCGCTGACGCCTGTCATCACGCTCGGCGCGCTCGAACTCGGCACGCTCCTGTCGGGCGCGGTGCTGACCGAGCAGATCTTCACCATTCCCGGCTTCGGCAAGCTGATCGTGGATGCCGTGTTCAACCGCGACTATGCCGTGGTGCAGGGCGTGGTGCTGGTGACGGCGACGATCTACATCACGCTGAACCTGATTGCCGATATCGCCTACATCCTCGTCAATCCGCGCTTGAGGGGTTGATACGATGGCAGACGCCACTTTCAACGTCATCCCGCTCGCAGCCGTGCACGACGAGCTGGAAAGCCCGGCGCGCCGGGCGCTACGGCGGCTGTTGAAGCGCAAGGGCGCCGTCGTCGGCCTGGTCGTTCTCTCAATCTTCCTGCTGCTTGCAATCTTCGCACCCTTGATCGCGCCTTTCGATCCCATTGCAACGAGTTGGTCGCTGGTGCGTAAAGCTCCGTCGGCACAGCACTGGTTCGGCACCGACGAACTCGGCCGCGATGTGCTGGCCCGCGTCATCTACGGCACGCGCGCCTCGCTCATGGCCGGCGTCATCTCGATCAGCATCGCGCTGTCGGTCGGCGTACCGCTCGGGCTGCTCTCCGGCTATCGCGGCGGCTTCATCGACGCGCTGATCAGCCGCATCACCGACGCCATGCTGGCCTGCCCGTTTCTGATCCTCGCGATCGCGCTCGCGGCCTTCCTGGGCCCGAGCTTGGGCAATGCCATGATTGCGATCGGCGTCACCGCAACGCCGATCTTCATCCGACTGACCCGCGGCCAGGTGATGAGCGTCAAGGTCGAGGATTACGTCGAGGCCGCGCGCGCCATTGGCAATCCGCGCTGGCGCATCGCGCTGTTCCATATCCTGCCGAATATCATGCCGGCGCTGCTGGTGCAGGCGACGCTGTCGATCGCGGCCGCGATCATCGCAGAAGCCGCGCTGTCGTTCCTGGGCTTGGGGCAACAGCCGCCGGCGCCCTCCTGGGGCAGCATGCTGAACGCCGCGCAGCGCTTCCTCACCAACGCGCCGTGGATGGCGATCTGGCCGGGGCTTGCGATCTTCCTGGTGGTGCTGTCGCTCAATCTCGTCGGCGACGGCCTGCGCGACGCGCTCGATCCAAGGGAACGGTAGATCTCACGATATTCGTCATTGCGAGGAGCAAAGCGACGAAGCAATCCAGACCGCCGCCGCGGATCGACTCTTGGATTGCTTCGCTTCGCTCGCAATGACGGATCAAGCTCAGATCACCGTCTCGCGCATCACCCTGCGGCAATCCATCTCGTATTCGAGATCGATCACCGGTGGGCGCGCGAAATGCCAGGTCAGCCCACCCCGCGCGGCGCCGCGTTTCACCAATTCCTCCGCAACCACATGATGGTAGTCGCGGATGGTATAGACCTGCGCTGCGGTGACGTCCTTCCAGCCATGGCCGAACGCGCCCATGCGGCTTTCCATCGCGCCGACCACGTGCCTGACCTTGTCCTTGATGCCGTCGGGGCTGATGTCGCGATAGCGCACCGTGCGTTCCGCATAGGTCGCCCCGCCTTCTTTCGCCTCGCCGCTGCCGGCGATGACGAAACTCGGCGTTGAACTCGTGCTCGGTCGCGTGAACGAGAACGCGTAGAACGACGGCTCGGAAGGCGGATCGATCTCGGGACAGACATTGCTGCGCGCCACCGGATTGCTCTTGCCGTCGTAGATGCCCCACTCGCTGAGCGTCTTGACATAGTGCTCGTTGAATTTGCGAAAGCCCTCGTCGGTGAAGGCGGCGGGCGAGCGCAGCTCGCAGGCACAGAACGAGGTCAGCGGCCGTCCCGCGCCCTGGATATACTTCGCCGCCGCCGCAAAACCTTCCGCCAGCGGCAGCCATGTGTGGAAGCGCACCCGCTCGATCTCGTAGCCGGGCAAGGCCGCCGACCCCGCCGAATACTGGAACACAGCCGGGATGAACCGGTAATTGCCGGCGGCAAAGTCACTAGTCATGTGATGAATCCTATTCCAGTTGCATCCGGACGCCCTTGGCGCCGTTGAGCAATCGCTTGAGATGGAAGCCCGCCAACGGATCGTCGGCATGCATGCCGACCAGTGCCGCGAACGCCGGCATCGCGGCGGCGTCGCCCGCCTCGAGCTTGGCGAAGGCTTCGCCATACTGGGCGGTTGCCGGCGACGAAAACGCTTCCTCGCGCAAAGGCTCGTAGGCGCGCAGCGGCTCGCTGCGCCCGCGCAGCACGATGTCGCCGACGGGGCGGCCCTTGAAGTTCTCCGACGCCTTCGCGACCGATTCGCTGGCGCAGATCCGGGTGCCAAGTTGCTTGTTGGCGCTCTGCAGTCGCGAGGCCGTGTTGATGGTGTCGCCGTGCGCGGTGTAGTCGAAATATTTATCGCCGCCGAAATTGCCGACCAGCGCCGGGCCGGCGTGCACGCCGATGCGGGTCACGCCGAAATTGACGCCCTTGTCGCGCCAGCGCTGCTTGAACGCCTCGGCCCAGGCATCGAGGTCGTGCGCGCAGGCCACCGCGCGGGTTGCATAATCCGGCTGGTCACCGGGCGCATTGAACAGGATATGGATGCCGTCGCCGATGATCTTGCCCACCGTGCCTTCGTGGGCGAAGATAATCTCGGTCATCCCGCCGGTGTATTCGTTGAGCAACGCGCTCAACACTTCCGGCTCGATGTTCTCCACCAGCGTGGTGAAACTCGTGACATCGGTGAAGATGGTGGCGACGTCGCGGCGGTGCACCTCCATGCCGTTGCCGTCCTCGCCGTTGGAGGCCAGCCGGCTCGCGATCTGCGGCGAGAAATAGCGCGACAGCGAAGCGTGCGCGCGCTCGGCCTCGGCCTGGCGGCGGCGCGCCTCGCGGAACATCTCGACGTGGCGGACGGTCTTCTCGATGGTGGCTTCGAGGTCGCCAAAATCGATCGGCTTGGTCAGGAAGTCGAAGGCGCCGCGGTTCATCGCGGTGCGGATGTTGCTCATGTCGCCATAGGCGGAGACGATGACGGTCGATTTGCGCGCCGAGTCTTCACACTCCTGCAGCTTGGCGAGGAGCGACAGGCCGTCCATCCGCGGCATGTTGATGTCGCTCACCACCATGTCGATAGCGGGATTCTGTTCGATCGTCGCCAGCGCCTCGAGGCCGTCATGGGCAAACATGACCTTCACCGCGCCCTCGCGGATCTGCCTGCGGAATTTCTGCTGGACGAGGGCCTCGAGATCGGGCTCGTCGTCGACGAACAGAACGGTGATGCTCATGCAGCCTGCCCGAGCCTGGTGTCGATCTCCTGGCGCAGCAGCGAAAAGTCGATCGGCTTGGTCAACAGACCCTCCGCGCCGCGCTCGATCGCCTTCTTCCTGGTCTCCGCGTCGCCATAGGCGGTGATCATGATCACGGGAACGTCGGGGCGTTTGGCGCGCACCTGCGGCAGCATCTCCAGCCCGCTCATGCCGGGCATGTTGACGTCGGACAGGATCAGGACCAGCGAGGGATCGCGAAGCTCGCCGGCGCGCTCGATCGCCACCGGCGCCGACGGCGCGAATTCCATCTGGAACCGTCCCGATCGCAGGTCGCGGCGGAATTGCTGGCGAAACAGCGACTCCACATCCGGTTCGTCATCGACGACGAGAATGTAAGCGCTCAATGCGTGCCTCCAGTATTTCCCTGCGCTGACAGCGTTCGCGGCAGCGTAATGATGAATTCGGTAAAAGCCCCCGGCTCGGTCGTTACGTCGATCTTGCCGCCGTGTTGTTTCACCACGATGTCGTGACTCATGGAGAGCCCGAGCCCGGTTCCCTCGCCGGCCGGCTTGGTCGTGAAGAAGGGATTGAACATCTTCTCCTTCACGCTCCTCGCGGGATGCCGGTGCCGTTGTCGCGGATGCGGATTTCGACCCGGTTGCCGAGACTCTTGGTGGTCGCGCTCAGGATCGGCTCGAAATCGCCGTTGCTCGATTCCTTCCGCTTGGTGGCGGCGTAAAAACCGTTCGAAATCAGATTGAGGAACACGCGGGTGATTTCCTGCGGATAGAGATCGACCGCGCCGGCGTCGGGATCGAGGTTGCGCTTGAGCGTGATGTTGAACCCGTTCTTCTCGGCGCGGGCGCCGTGATAGGCCAGATTGAGACTCTCCTCGACGATCGCGTTGATATCGGCCTGCCGGTGCTCGCCAGAACCCTCGCGCGAATGCAGCAGCATGTTCTTGACGATCGAGTTGGCGCGCTTTCCGTGTTGCACGACTTTTTCCAGATTGCCCTTCAGCATGTGCGTCAGCTCGTCGATCTCTTCGCGGGTCTTGTCGTCGAGTTTCACGTCCTTCAGCACGTCGTTCATCTCGTCGATCAATTCGCCGGACAGCGCCGAGAAATTATTGACGAAGTTCAGCGGGTTCTTGATCTCGTGCGCGATACCGGCGGTGAGCTGGCCGAGCGAGGCCAGTTTCTCGGTCTGCACCAGGCGGTCCTGCGCGGTGCGCAAATCGTCGAGTGACCGTGACAGCTCCTCGGTGCGATCCTTCAACGCGTTGAGCAGGCGCGTGTTCTCGATCGCGATCACGGCCTGTTTGGTGAAGTTTTCGACCAGCGCGACCTGCTTGTCTGTGAAGGGCTTCACTTCCTGGCGAATAATTGTGATCGCGCCCAGCAGCTCGTCATCCTTCAGCATGGGCACGACGAGGATGGTCCGGGCGCCCGCGACGTCCGCCAGCCCGACGACGTTGGTGACGCCGGCCTTGTAGCCCGGACTGTCTCTGAGGTCCGGGACCTGAACCGGCTGATGGGTTTCGACGACGGTCGCAAGCGACGATCCCGCGTGCGGAACGATCGGCGCACGCTGCCGGTACTCCGCAAACGCGGGCGGGATGTTGTGGACGGCAACGATGTTGTATTTCTCTCCATCCCAGAGATTCATCGTGCCGAAGCTCGCGCCGCAAACGCGGGTCGCGCTTTCGAGCATGGTCTGGAACACCGGATCAAGCTCGCCCTGCGACGACGAGATCACCTGCAACACTTCCGAGGTCGCCGTCTGCTGCTCCAGCAATTCCGTCAGCTCAGACGTGCGCTGCTCGACCTTGTTTTCGAGGTCGGCGTAGGATTCCTGCAATCGCGCGCCCATGTCGTTGAACTGGTTGGCAAGGCCCTCCAGCTCGTCGCCGGTCTTGATGGAGATGTGCTGGGAGAAGTCGCCGCCGCCGATGCGCTCGGCGCCGGCGCGCAACGCCTGGATCGGACCGACCATGCGCCGCGCCAGGAAAATTCCGGCCAGCACCGCGAAGATCGAGGCCGCCAGCAACACCACCGCCAGCCGTTGCAGCGCGGCGTAGAGCGAGGCGTAGGCTTCCTGCTCCGGCAGTTCGACGAACATCAGCCAGCGCAACGGCTGGATCGGCGCATAGGCGGTCAGCACCTCCTGGCCCTGGATGTTCAGCGCGCCCTGCAGCGAGTCGACGCGGGGTTCCATGGCCCCCACCTTCGGCGGTGCCGGTTGCGCCTGCGGCGCAGGGCGCCCGCCCGATGCGGCTTGCGTCGCCTGCTCGGCCTGGTCCGCCAGCGCCTGCTGCTCGGCGAGCGCCGCCTGCACCTGCACGAGCTTCGACATGTCCGTATTGCGCAACACCAGGCTGATGTCGGGATGCGCGATCAGCCGGCCCTGCGAGCCCACCACATAGGCGTGGCCGTGCTCGCCCACCTTGATGTTGGAGACCACGTCCCAGATCAGCTTCAGATTGACTTCGGCGATCGAGACGCCGGCGTCCTTGCGGGTGCCGGCGAGCGCCAGCGTCATGTAGGGCTCGGACTCGCGGCGGAAATAGACCGGCCCGTAATAGACCTTGTGGGCGACGGCCTCGGTGAACTTTGGATCCTTGGAGAGGTCGAGGCCGCTATCGACCACGTCCATGGCGAGCCGCGACACCCGGAGCCGCTCGTGGCCGGTCGAATCGATCTGCGCCAGCTCGGTGATGGCCGGCACCTGGCGCAGCAGGCGCAGCGCGTCGAATCGGCGGTTCTCGAGCGAAGCCGCCGACCACGGCAGCTGGGTGGTCCAGCCGAGCTGGCTCTCGATCTCCTTGATGAACTGGCTGATCTTGGCGGCTGCGGCCTCGGCCTGCTCGCGCTGAATGCGGATCAGCGCCGCCTTGTGCTCGCGATAATAGAAGAAAACCTCGAAAATCCCGTTGGAAGCCAGCGCTACGGCGACCACTGCTACGAACAGCGCGACATATTTGGTGAACAGCCGGCTGCGGATTTTTCCCCTCTTCGTCGCCGCGACGGACGCCTCGGCTGCCGCCGCCGCAGCGGCCAGCGTCCGTCCTTCTGACGTATCCGGGTGGAGGGAAATGCTCATCGGGCCGCAAGTTAGCAAGAAGGCCCGGGCTTGTCTCTTGCCGCAATGCGGCAAGTCACTCGATAACCTCGTCGGCAAGTGCCAGCAGCGTCGGCGGAATCTCGAACCCGGCGGCCTTCGCGGTCTTAAGATTTAAGACAAAAGGGTAACGGGTCGGCTGCTCGAACGGAAGGTCCGCAGGCCTGGCGCCCTTGAAGATGCGGTCGACCAGGGCTGCGGCGCGCTCCAGCGACTCCGTGATGTCGGGCCCGTAGGACATCAGGCCGCCGTCCCGGGCCAGGAAATCGTATTCATAGATCGCCGGGATCTTTCGCGCAGCGGCGAATTCGAACACCCGCTTGCGGTTCAGGTTGGTCAAGGCATCCGCGACCATCAGGATAGCGTCCGGCGGATCACCCGACATGACCGAGAAGGCCTCGTTGAAGTCGTCGGGCGCGCGGACGCCGACCGCCTCCACCTCGACGCCGATCGTCCGCGCCCCCTTTGCAGAGGCCTCGTAGCGCAACGACATGCCGAGATCGTCGCGGTTCCAGAGCATCGCGACCTTCTTCAGCTTCGGCGAAAGCTCCTTCAGCAGCGAAAGCCGTTTCGTGGTCAGCATCGCGGCCACGTCGGAAATGCCGGTGATGTTGCCGCCGGGATGGGCCTGGCTCTGGATCAGCCCGGTCTCAACGGGATCGCCGAGGCCGAACGCCGCGACCGTCGGCAGGCCGACCGACTTGGCTGCAACCGCACAGGGGTAGCCGATGATGACGACGGCATCGACGGCGTGTGCTTTCATGTCCTGGAGCAGGCCGGAAAGCTTCGTGACGTCGCCCATCACGCCATAGGCTTCCAGCGTCAGGTTCTGGCCAAGGACGTAGCCGCGCTCCGCCAGCGCCTTCAGCAGGATCTTTCCATTGAGGCTGTCGGGGCTGATCGGGCCGACCGGCGTCAGCGTGCCGAGATGATAAGTCCGCCCAGCCTGAGCTTGTGCCAGTCCCGGTGCGGCAAAAGCCGCGCCGGCCGAGTGCTGCCAGAAATTCGCGTCGCTTCATCGCGGCATCCCGTTGTTGGGCGCTGCCTGAAGGGCATGCCGGTCAAACCAGACTATCACGCGCGAAGCCGCAGCCAGCAACAGAGGATGTTGCCGGCTGGGAGGTAAGGCGAAAGTGATCAGGTCGTCTTGAGCTGGCGGTCCAGATCGTATTCGGCGATCTGCCGGGTCCGCTCGGACGAACGATTGGCCTGGTGGTCGGTCGCGAGCGTCACATAGACCGCGGGCAGCACGAACAGCGTGAACAGCGTGCCGATCGACATGCCGGCCACCACGACGAGGCCGATGGAGAAACGGCTCGCCGCGCCCGCGCCGCTCGCGGTCAGCAGCGGGATCAACCCGGTCACCATCGCGGCCGTCGTCATCAGGATCGGACGCAGCCGGATGCGCGCCGCCATCTCGATGGCCGAGCGCTTGTCGAGCCCCTCATTGAGCTGCAGCTCGTTGGCGAACTCCACCATCAGGATGCCGTGCTTGGTGATCAGCCCGACCAGCGTCAGCAAACCGACCTGGGTGTAGATGTTCATGGTCGCGACGCCGAAGAACAGCGGGATCAGCGCACCGACGATCGCCATGGGCACGCTGATCATGATCACGAGCGGATCGCGCAGGCTCTCGAACTGCGCCGCCAGCACCAGGAAGATGATGACCAGCGCGAAACCGAAAGTGATCGCGAGCTGGTTGCCTTCCTGCACATATTGCCTGGAGTTGGCGAGATAGTCGTGACTGAAGCCGGCGGGCAGTTGTTTGGCCGCGCTTTCGAGGAAGTCGACGGCCTGGCCGACCGTGACGCCGGGCATCGGCACCGCCTGGAAGGTCGCGGCGTTGAGCTGGTTGTAGTGCGTCAGCGCATTCGGCGCAGTCTCGGTCTCGATCGACACCACCGTCGACAGCGGCACCTGCTGGCCGCTCGATGTCGGCACGTAATAGCCGCCGAGCGATTCCGGCGACAGGCGGGTGCCGCGCGGCACCTGCGGGATCACCTGATAAGAACGCCCTTCGAGATTGAAGCGGTTGACATAATTACCGCCGAGGAGAGTCGCGAGTGTATTGCCGATATTGGCCATGGTGATGCCGAGGTCGCTCGCCTTGGAGCGGTCGATCTTCACCTTCACGGTCGGCTGGTTGAAGGCGAGATCGCTGTCGGAGACGATGAACAGGCCGCTCTTGCGCGCGGCGTCCTTCATCTTTTCCATTTCCTCATAGACCGCCTGGAAGCCCGAGGTGGAGTTGATGACCATCTGCACCGGCAATCCGCCCGGCCCGCCCGGCAGCGGCGGCAAGTTGAAGGCAAACGCCTGAACGCCTTCGATCTTGGAAACCTCCGCCTGCACCAGCGGCTTCAGCTTGATCGACGATCGTGTGCGTTCGTCCCACGGCTTCAGCAACATCCCGGCAATGCCGTTCTGCGGCCCGTTGATGCCGTTCAGCGCAAAACGAAGGTCCGTCTCCGGGAAGCTCGCAAAAACCTTGTCGAGCTTTTCGCCGTAAAAATCCAGATAATCGATGTTGGCGTATTTGGGACCCTTGATCACCGAGAACACGATGCCCTGATCCTCCTCGGGCGCGAGCTCCTTCGAGGTGTGCATATAGAGAAAGCCGACGAGGCCGAGGATGGTGAGCGCGAACAGGCCGGTGATCGGACGGTAATCGAGCGTGCGGTCAAGCTTGCGGCCGTACCAGCGCGTCATCGCGCCGAACACACGGTTGACCAGCTTCGCGAACCGCCCCTCTTCCGCGCTCTTGAGAAACACCGAGCACATCATCGGCGACAGCGTCAGCGCGATCACGCCGGACACGATCACCGAGCCTGCGAGCGTGAAAGCAAATTCGCGGAACAGCGAGCCGGTCAGACCGCCGAGGAAGCCGATCGGCGCATAGACCGCGGCAAGCGTGATGGTCATCGAGACGACAGGACCGACGATCTCGCGCGCGCCCTTCAGCGAGGCCTGCACCGGCGGCATGCCCTCCTCCAGATGGCGGTGAATATTCTCCACCACCACGATGGCGTCGTCGACCACGAGCCCGATCGCCAGCACCATGGCGAGCAGCGTCAGCAGGTTGAAGGAGAATCCTGCGAGCAGCATCAGCGAGCAGACGCCGATCAGCGACAGCGGGATGGTGACGACGGGAATGATCACCGAGCGGAAGGAGGCCAGGAACAGGAAGATCACGACGACGACGATCAGCACGGCTTCGCCGAGCGTCTTCTCGACCTCGTCGATCGACGACTGGATGAACTTGGTGGAATCGTAGGCCACCTTCATCTTCATCGACGGCGGCAGGTTGCGCTCCAGCTCCGGGAACAGGGCGCGCACGCCCTTGACGATGGTCAGAGGGTTGCCCTGCGGGGTTGCCTGCACGCCGATGAAGATCGCGTGCTCGCCGTTGAAGGCGACGCTGGCGTCGGTGCTCTGCGCGGCAAGCTCAACGGCCGCAATATCCTCCATGCGCACGAAACCGCCGTCCTTGGCCTTGATGATCATGCGCTTGAACTGCTGCACGTTCTGCAGGTCGGTATTGGCCGAGACGTTGGAGACGATCAGGTAGCCCTTGGACTGGCCGGCAGCCGCCTGGAAATTGTTGGCCTGGATCGCGGCCTGGACGTCGCCGGGCGAGATGTTGCGGCCGGCCATCTTGACCGGATCGAGCCACAGCCGCATCGCAAAGGTCTGGCCGCCGAGAATGTCCGCCGACGCCACGCCGTCGACGGTCGACAGCACCGGCTGCACGACGCGCGTCAGATAGTCGGAGATCGCGCTCCCCGACAGCTCTTCGCTGGAGAAGCCGATATACATCACCGCCGTGGTCTGGCCGGTGGACTTGGTGACGATCGGGTCGTTGGATTCCTTCGGGATCAGGTATTTGACCGAGTTGACCTTGGCGAGCACCTCGGTCAGCGCCTGGTTCGGGTCGAAGTTCAGCTTGATGTAGACCTGGATCGTCGAGGTGCCGAGAACCGAGGACGAGGTGATGTAGTCGACGCCTTCTGCGGAGGCGACCGCCTGCTCGATCGGCGTGGTGATGAAGCCCTGGATCAGGTCGGCCGAAGCGCCCGGATACACGGTGGTCACGTTGACGACCGTGTTCGACAGTTTCGGATATTGCCGGATCGGCAACACCGCGCCGGCGCGCAGGCCGATCAAGAGGATCAGCAGGCTGACGACGATCGACAGCACCGGGCGCTTGATGAAGATATCGGTAAAAGCCATCGCGGCCACTCTTCGGTTTTGAGCACGACCTGGTCCGGAAAATCGGTTCGCGCTTTCCGGATCAGGCGCGCATATGAATGTAACCTGCTCAGTAACGCGGCGGCTTTGCCGGAATCGGCGGCGGCGGATCGGACGAGATCACGACCGCGGACCCCGACGGCACCTTGATCTGGCCGACCGCGATCACGCGATCGCCCGCTTTCAGACCTTTCAGGATCTCGGCGCGGCCGTCGATGCGGTTGCCGGTCTGCACGAAGGTGCGCACCGCCGTCAGCGTGGTCTTGCCGTCGTCTGCCTTTTTCTCGGTGATCAGGAACACGGAGTCGCCGTAAAGGGTGTAGTCGACTGCGGTCTCGGGCACGGTGATCACGGGCGGATTGTCCGGCAGCACCACGGTGGTGGTCGCGAACATGCCAGGCTTGAGAATGTGATCGGGATTGGCGATCGTCGCCTGCACACGGATGTTGCGCGTGTCGGCCATGATCTGCGGCTCGATCGTGGTGATCTTGCCCTCGAAGGTCTGGCCCGGATAGGCATCGACGGCGATGCGCACGACCTGGCCGACCTTGAGATGGCCGGAATCCTTCTCCGTCACCGTAAAGTTGGCATAGAGCTCGTCGAGCGCGGTCAGCGACACGATGGTCGTTCCAGCGCTGATATACTGCCCGACCTCGACCATGCGCACGCCCAACTCACCCTCGAACGGCGCGCGCACCAGCTTCTGCGAGATCAGGGCCTGCGTCTTGGCGATGCCGGCCATCGCCTGGTCGTAGGTGGCCTGCGTCGAGTCGACGGTGGACTGCGGACCGAATTGCCGCGAGGCAAGTTGCTTGGCGCGGTCGAGCGCCGCCTGCGCGCCGACCGCCTGCGCCTTGAAGCTTGCGAGATCGCCCTGCTCGGGCGCGTCGAAGAGTTGCAGCAGCGGCGCGCCGGCTTCCACATGGCTGCCGGGCTGGAACTTGATCTCGGTGATGCGGCCGGAGACGTCGGAGGTCACGTTGACCTGATGCACGGCGGCAAGTCCGCCGACCGCGGTCAACAGATTCGGCACCACCTCGGACTTCGCTTCGGACACCGTCACCGTGGCCGGCGGCGGTTTGTTGTGCGCGAAGAACTCCGCGATCATATGGCTGCGGAAGGCGTTGAAGCCGACGAGCGCGCCGACCAGCAGCGCCAATGCCAGACCGATGATGATGAACCAGCGCACCATCCGTACAGGACGCGCGCGCGGCTTGTCGTCGATCGGCTTGCCCGAGAGCTTGGGTTCGGTCGCAATATTCATGTCATGCACTTTCTGCAGCTGCCGGCTGGGCCGGGACGTGCGCGAAATCGCGGGTCAGATGCGCAACAATTGCGGCGTGGTGAAGACCGATGCCCCGAAGCAGGAACTCGCACAGCTGGCGTTCGAGACCGTTTATGTCGCCATACGCAAGACAGGGAACGGCGGGAAGGCGTGTCATCGCCGCCGTCAACACGGTGTGGTGGGCAAACCAGAACAGGTTGCCCGGCTCGCAGCCGATTCGCGAGGCGTCGCCGGATGCGATCGCCGCCTCCAGCGAGGCCACGAACATCGGGCCGATCAGCTTTTCGACCTTGGCATAAAGCAAGCGTGCGAATTCGCCGTCGTCGAGATGGCTGGTGACCATCAGCCGCAGCCGCTGCGCCTCCTCGATGTCCGGCCCGTCGGCGATATCAAGGAAGTGCCGCACCATCGACTGGATCAGTTGGACCAGGGCTGCGGTTGACGGCTCTTGCCCCAACAGATGCGCCAACGCCGGGTCGGCCTCGCATTCCTCGGCCAAAATCTCGGCGTAGAGCGCCGCCTTGGAGGGGAAATGCTTGAACAGGAGCCCCTCGGAAATGGCGGCGGCCGCCGCCACGCTTTTGGTCGTGGTGCCGGCAAAGCCGTTGCGGGCAAAGCAGCGCTTGGCGGCGCCCAGGATGAGCTGCCGCCGCAAATCGCTGGTCATACGAAGCGAAGTCATCTTGTGAGTAAGCACTCACCAACAAAAATGTCAAGAATAATGCTGCAACGCAATGGACAACGGTGCCGTGACACCGGCGCCGGACCGCTCGAGCTCGGAGGGAGCAACCAGATCAGATCGGCGGAAAGCCGAGCGCCCCACGAAAACGGGTGATGACGAACATGCCGTCGCGGTTGGAGAGCACGCGCTCCGCCTCGGCGCTGTCGATCTTGACGTTGGCGAAGCGCGGTCCGGCGGAGATGTCCTGCAGCGACTTTCGCGTAGGCCTCGATCTCGCCCATGGTCTCCAGCGCGCGCGAGTCCTTGATGCCGCAGGACCTGGCGACACCGACCAGATCGGCCACGGCCTGGGTGTGGCTCACCTGCCCGCCGGTCTCGCCGTAGCATTCATTGTCGAGCACGATGATGGTGAGGTTGGCCGGCTTCTGCAGGCCGACGGTGGCGAGGCTGCCGATACCCATCAGCATCTCGCCGTCGCCGGTGACGACCACGACCGGCAGTTTCGGCTGCGCCAGCGCCAGCCCCAGGCCGATCATGACGGCGCCGCCCATCGCGCCCCACAGCGAGAAATTGCGGGCGTGATCGCCGACTGCTGCGAGATCATAGGTGGTGGCGCCGAGGCCGCCGACGACGAGCGCGTCCTTGCGGTCGGCCAGCAGCGATTTGACCACCGCGCGGCGGTCGAGAAGATTGGCCTTGCTCATTTCACGAATACCTTTGTGCCGATCAGGCGCTGCGACAGCAGCACGGCGGTGGCCGTGCAGGCGTTGTAGGCCTGGCTCGCGGCCGCCTCCACCACCTCCTTGACTTCGCCCGGATGGGTGGCGCGCAAGACACGCACGCCCGACAGTTCGAAGACGCCCTGCGTGCTCGATCCCATCGGCACCTGCCATGGGTTGAACTCGCCCCATTCGCCCCGCATGGTCACGATCGTCAGGAACGGAAAGCGGAAGATCTGGGTCAGCGACAGCATGTTGATGCAGTTGCCGACGCCGCTCGATTGCATCAAGAGCACGCCGCGTTGGCCGCCGGCCCAGGCGCCTGCGAGCAGCGCCACGCCCTCTTCTTCCGTGGTCAAGGGAATACCGCGCATAGTGGAGGACGCCAGCACGCGCGTGATCAGCTGGGAGTGGCCGGCATCCGGCACATAGGGCACCTGGCGCACGTCGAAGCGCTGCAGAATCGCAAAAATATCCTCGGGCCAATTGGCCGCCTGGTCGTGGGAAGCGTCGGCACGGGCGTGCATTTTGATGTCCGGTCGGCTAGCAAGAGAAAGGGTCGCGGGACATTAGAGGGCCGCGCGGTTTGCGAAAGAGCAAAATCGGCATATCGGCCTCCATAAAGAGTATGACGCGATGACAGGGAACGGGCGGGAGCTGGCGGAAAATTTCGACCTGGAACGGCTGACGCCGGAGTTCTACGCCAATCCCTATCCGACCTATCGCGCGCTGCGGGAAAACGAACCGGTCAAGCGCCTGCCGAACGGCGCCTTGTTCCTGACGCGCTATGACGACCTCGTCACCGCCTACAAGAACACGAAGGCTTTCTCCTCCGACAAGAAGAAGGAGTTCGCGCCGAAATACGGCAACTCCCTGCTTTACGAGCATCACACCACCAGCCTCGTCTTCAACGATCCGCCGATCCACACCCGCGTGCGGCGGCTGATCATGGGCGCGCTGTCGCCGCGCGCGATCGCGGAGATGGAAGGCGATCTGATCCGGCTGATCGACGGCCTGCTCGATCGTATCAGCGCCAAAGGCAGGTTCGACCTGATCGGCGATTTCGCAGCCGCCATTCCGATCGAGGTGATCGGCAATCTCCTGGACGTGCCGCATGAAGAGCGCGAGCCCTTGCGCGACTGGTCGCTGGCGATCTTGGGGGCGCTGGAACCGGTGATCGGCGAAGCCGCGTTCGCGCGGGGCAACAAGGCTGTCGCAGATTTCCTCGCCTATCTCGAAGTGCTGGTGGAGCGCCGCCGCGAAAAACCCGGCAATCCCGACCGCGACGTGCTGACCAAGCTGATCCAGGGCGAGCCCAATGGCGAGAAGCTCACCGCGAAGGAGCTGCTGCACAACTGCATCTTCCTGCTCAATGCCGGACACGAGACCACCACCAACCTGATCGGCAACGGCCTGGTGACCCTGTCGATTTGCGCGGATCAAAAGCAGCGACTGATCGCACAGCCCGAACTGATCAAGACCGCGGTCGAGGAGATGCTGCGCTATGAAAGCTCGAACCAGCTCGGCAACCGCATGACCGTCGAGCCGGTCGAGCTCGGCGGATCGTCGCTGCCCGCGGGCACGCCGATCACGCTGTGCATCGGCGCCGCCAACCGCGATCCCGCGCAATTCCCCGATCCTGAACGCTTCGACGTCGCGCGCACGCCGAACCGGCATCTGGCCTTTGCCACCGGCGCGCATCAATGCGCCGGGATGGCGCTGGCGCGGCTCGAAGGCGCGATCGCGATCTCGCGGTACCTCGCGCGCTTTCCGCGCTACGCCCTCAACGGCGAGCCGGTGCGCGGCGGCCGCGTGCGTTTCCGCGGATTTCTCAGCGTGCCGTGTGAGACGGAGGATTGATCCCGATGGACATCGACAAGACACGGCATCGCTGGGAAGACCCGCTGCTGACGGGGCTGACGATCCTGATGCTGGTGCATGATGTTCGTCGTGGCGCCGCTGCAGGCACTCGGCCTGTTCGCGTTCCAGGTGTTCGAACTGCTGCTGGCGATCATGCTGGTCGCCGGCGTCTTCGTCATCTCGGGCAGCCGGACGGCCGTGGCGGCAATGATTGTCGCGCTCGCGATGATCGTCACCGGCGCGGTCTTGAGGATCAGGTCGCCGTCGATCCTCGATCTCAATCTGTTTGCCGGCGCCTGGCTGATCGTGGGCGTGACGCTCGCCTGGGCGGTGGCGCGTTCGATCTTCGCGCCGGGCCGCGTCACCTATCACCGCGTCGTCGGCGCCGTGCTGCTGTATCTCACCGTCGCCATCATCTTCGCGGCGTTCTTCACCTTTCTCGGCACCCTCGATCCCAAGGCCTTCATCGGCCTGTCGGTGCAGGACAGTCCGAAGCTCGCAACCCAGCTGATCTATTTCAGCTTCACGACGTTGACCACCACCGGCTATGGCGACGTCTCTCCCGTGCATCCGATCGCGCGCAGCCTCTGCAATCTCGAAGCGATCTTCGGCCAGCTTTATCCCGCGACGCTGGTGGCGCGGCTGGTGACGCTGCAGCTCGCGCACCAGGATCGGGAGTAAGAGGCTCACACCACCGTCTTGTGCCGCGCGATGCAGGTCGCCAACACCTCGTCCATCGGCTTCGCCCACCAGTCGTTCGAGAAAATCTCGATCTCGGAATAGCCGGCATATCCCTGCGCCTCGACGGCGGCGCGGATCGATTTGATATCGATCACGCCGTCACCCATCATGCCGCGGTCGTTGAGGATGTCTTTGGTCGGCACCAGCCAGTCGCAGACATGGAACGCGAGCAAGCGATCACGGCCGGCGCGCGCGATCTGCGCAAGCAGCTTCGGATCCCACCAGATGTGATAGACGTCGAGCGCGACGCCGAGCGCGCCGGTTCGATCAGGATCGAGCGCGTCGCAGAGATCGAGCGCCTGCTCGGTCATGTTCACGCAGGCGCGGTCGGCGGCGTAGGCCGGATGCAGCGGCTCGATCGCCAGCGGCATCTTCGCCTGTTTCGCATAGTCCAGCATGTCACCCAGTGCGTCATGGACCTGACCGCGCGCCGCGGCGATGTCCTTTGAGACGGCACTGCCCGGCCGTGAGTACTGCGGCAGACCACCGACCACCAGCACGATGCAGGACGCGCCGAGCGCGCATGCCTCATCGACGCAGCGGCGGTTGTCGTCGCGCACCTCGCCGCGGCGCGCCGCATCCGAGGTGAACATGCCGCCACGGCAATAGCCTGATAATTCGAGCCCGGCGTCGCGCACGGCACGTACCGCGCGGTCGAGGCCGACATGCGGCGACCTGATCGCGCCAGGGATCGATGGCGCGGATGCCGTGGCGCGCGCAGGCCTCCACGATCGCAACGAGATCGCCCTGCTTGCGGACCGTCGCCGTGTTCAGCGACAGCCAGCGGTGATCGGCGGAGAAGTCGCGCATCAGCGCATGATCCGGAAAAGTGTGAAGCGGTTTTCCGACAAGATCATGCGCAAGCTAATCCTCCACGCCGCGGATGGCCAGCACCGCCTTCATCCGCCGCGTCGCAAGCTCGGGATTGGCCAGCAGCCCGGCCTGGTCGGCGAGACGGAACAGCTCGGCGAGATGCACGGTCGAACGCGCGCTCTCCTGCCCGCCGACCATGGTGAAGTGATCCTGATGGCCGTTGAGGTAAGCCATGAACACCACGCCGGTCTTGTAGAAGCGGGTCGGCGCTCTTGAAGATGTGCCGCGACAGCGGCACCGTCGGCCCCAGCACGTCATGGAAGCCGGCCTCGTCGCCGGCGGCGAGCCGCGACAGCGCGTAGGACGCGGCAGGTGCGATCGCATCGAAAATGCCGAGCAGCGCGTGGGAGAAACCCTGCGCGTCGCCGGCGATCAGTTCGGCATAATTGAAATCGTCGCCGGTGTACATTTTGACGTCTTTGTTCAGGCGCCGGCGCATGTCGATCTCGCGCTGCTTGTCGAGCAGCGAAATCTTCACGCCGTCGACCTTGGCGGCGTTGGCGTTGATGATGCCGACCGCCGTCTGCATCGCGTGATCGAGATCGCCGGTGCCCCAATATCCCGTCAGCGCCGGATCGAACATGTCGCCGAGCCAATGGATGATCACGGGCTCACGGACCTGCGCGAGAATGCGATTATACACTTTGGCGTAGTCGTCGGCATTGCGCCCGAGCTTCGCCAGTGCGCGCGACGCCATCAGGATGATGCGGCCGCCGACTTTCTCGACTGCCGCGACCTGCTCCTCATAGGCGCGAATCACATCGTCGATGCTCTTCGCGTCTTCGACCGCCAGATGATCGGTGCCGGCGCCGGAAAATACCAATGCGTTGCGCGCCTTCGCCGCGCGCACCGAGCGCGTGATCAATTCCAGCGAGGTCGGCCAGTCCAGCCCCATGCCGCGCTGCGCGGTGTCCATCGCCTCGGCCACGCCGAGCCCGAGGTCCCAGACATGCTCGCGAAACGCGATGGTCCTGTCCCAGTCGACCGCCGCCGTCAGCCAGGGATCGACGTCGGCCAGCGGATTGGCGACGACGTGTGCCGCGGAGAAGGCAACGCGGTTGAGCGTGCCCTCGAGCTTTGCGGGGAATGTTCGCGACGCCGCGAGGCGATAGGTCTCGATGCCGCCGTCGGCCTTGGGCAGGCGCAACGACAACGACGACATCGGCAGCACGGGCTTGTTCATGGCTGTGAACTCCTTAGGAGCGCTCGGTCTGCTCCCTCTCCCCGCCCTTCGCGGGGAGAGGGTTGGGGTGAGGGGCTGATTCCCGCCAACGGTGTGAGTGAATCGGGTGATCCCCTCACCCGGATCGCCTGCGGCGATCCGACCTCTCCCCGCAGGCGGGGCGAGGTGAACCGAGCGCGCTGATCGACTATGTCAAATCTCATCTATCTCACACCTTGATCGGCGCGACGTCGATCCAGCGCCGCTCCTTCCAGCTTTGCAGCGCGCATTCGGCAAGCTGCACGCCCTTGGCGCCTTCCAGCAACGTATATTTATACGGCGCGTTCTCGCAAACGTGCCGGATGAACATTTCCCACTGTTCCTTGAAACCGTTGTCGTAGACGACATTGTCCGGCAGCTTCTGCCAATCGCCGTAGAAATCGTGCAGCCGCTTCTCGTCGGGATTCCACACCGGCCGCGGCGTCGCCTGCCGCGCCTGGATCATGCAATCGGTCAGGCCTGCGACCGCCGAGCCATGGGTGCCGTCGACCTGGAAGGTCACGAGGTCGTCGCGATAGACCCGCGTCACCCAGCTCATGTTGATATGCGCGATCACGCCGCCCTTCAGCTTGAACGTCGCATAGGCGGAATCGTCGGCGGTCGCCGCATATTTTTTGCCGGCCTCGTCATGGCGTTCCGGGATATCGGTGTTGCCGATACAGACCACGCTCTCGACCTCGCCGAACAGATTGTCCAGCACGTAGCGCCAGTGGCAGACCATGTCGAGGATGATGCCGCCGCCGTCTTCGGTGCGATAATTCCAGGACGGCCGCTGCGCCTCCTGCCAGCCGCCCTCGAACACCCAATAGCCGAACTCGCCGCGCACCGAGAGCATGCGGCCGAAGAAGCCGGAGTCGCGCAGGAAGGCGATCTTCTTCAGGCCGGGCAGGAACAGCTTGTCCTGCACGGTGCCGTGCTTGACGCCCCTGGCGTTGGCGAGCTTCACCACCGCCAGCGCTTCGTCGAAATTGGTCGCGATCGGCTTCTCGCAATAGACATGTTTGCCGGCATTGATCGCCTTGGTCAGCAGCGACGGCCGCGCCTGCGTGGTGGCGGCGTCGAAGAATACGCTGTCGTTCTTGTCCGACAGCGCCTTGTCGAGATCGGTGGTGTAGCGAGTGATGTTGAATTGCTTGGCCAGCGCTTGAACCTTGGCGGCGTCGCGGCCGACCAGGATGGGGTCGGGCATCACGCGGTCGCCGTTCGACAACCTGACGCCGCCGGCATCGCGGATCGCCACGATGGAGCGGATCAGATGCTGGTTCAGCCCCATGCGGCCGGTGACCCCGTTCATGATCAGGCCGAGGCGTTGGGTCGTCATGTCGATTGCTCCAGTGTTCTTAGCTTTGCTTGCGCCATCGGCGTCAACGTCGACCAATCCGGATGCACCGCGCTGGCGAAACCCGGCGTGGTCAGCGAGTCCGTCAACAAGTCGCCGTCATGGATCGCGAGGCGAACCTTGCCGCCATCGCGGGTGTAGAGATCGGGATGCGCGGCGAGGAAGGCATCCGCCTCCTTTGCCGGCGTGTCGGCAAAGCCGTCGACATAGTGGTGACCGTTGCGCTCGGCATGGGTGACACCGATCAAGGCGCCGAGCGCGAGATCCTGCTGCACGGCAAGCCCGGCCTGGCAGGTCAGGTCTTCGCCCGAGATGAAATATTTGTCGCCCTGCGCGCTCCATTTGGCCGCGCGGGTGGCGTTGACGATCGACTTGTAGAGACCTTTGCAGGATTTCGAGGAGATGCCGCGATAGCCGAGCGCACGTGCCGCCGGAAACGCGTCATAGGAATCGTCCCCCTCGTCGATGATGAAGTCGCGCCGCGAAAGCCGGCCGAGCGGCGACCGCCTGGTGACCTCGCGCGGCATCGGCTGCTCGATATAGAGCAGCTTCGAGACGATCGGCTGCAGCGCGCGGTCGGAATCGAGCCGGTCGGCCAGCGCGACCAAGCGCGTCGAGATCGGCATATTGCTCATTGGCGTCGAGTGTGACGCGATAGGCAAAAGGCAATGTCGCAAGTTCTTTGCCGATCAGGATCAGGCGCGCGGCATCGGCGTCGGGGTCGCCGCGAAGCTTGAGCTTGAAATAGCGCGCGCCGGAATTCTCGCTTGTGTCGGCGACGCCGCCCGCGCCCTGAACCTTGTCCTCCATGCCGACGGTATGGCGCACCGCCACGCGCGGCAGGCGTTTGCGGCGGCTGAGAAAGCGGTCGAGGTCCGGATCAGACAGATCGCGCGACAGCCGCGCATCGACGCCGGCGATGTTGGCGGCCATGCCGTCGAAGAAATTGGCGCCGGTGGCGCGCAGCAGCGCATCCAGGATCGCCTTGTCGATCTCGGCCGGGCCGTAGCCGGCCGCGAGCGCCGGAATATCCTCTCTGGTGCAGGCGTCGAGCTGGGCGCCGATGCAGGCCGCGTGCAGGCCGAACGCGGTGTCGAAATTCCTGTTGGCCAGATAGAGCTCGCGGGCAATCTGCAGCGTCCGCCGCATCTCGGCGACGCTCTGTTCGTCCGAAAGATGCGGCCGCTTGTCGAACCATTTCGGCGCCAGCATCTCCGCCGTCGCGCCGGTCGAGATTCCCTTGCCCTCAACCTCGATCACGACGCGCACGAACACCTGGACGGCGTCGTTGATCGTCACCGCGCCGAAACGGAACGGCCGCGCGAACGGGATCGCACGCTCGAAAAACGCGATATCGTGCACGGCGAGGCGTAGCGGCACGTTTTCTCCCTTGTAGCCGATTTTCGGCAATGATTGCTGGCTTCGATGTATCACGCGGCCCGCGGTCCGGTCCATGCCGCTAGGCGCGCGGCGAGCGCTCCAGCAACAGCGTCTGCACGCCGCAGGTGCCGTTACGTATGCTCATCACCCGCGTGCCCGGCTTGCGGCCGGTGCGCACCTCCGACACATCGACGCCATCAGCCAGCAGCCGCGCCCGCGCCGCATCGATGTCGCCGACCCGCCAGCTCAGCCCCCACAATTTGTCGCGCGTGGCGTCTCCCCCGGCGACCGGCCGCCGCACCACTTCGACGACGAGATCGCCGCAGCGGAAGAACATCAGCTGTCCCCAATCCTGGTGGGTGCGGTCGAGCGCCATGTCGAGCCCGAGCCGCGCGCCATAGAGCGCGGCGGCGCGTTCGGAATCCTCCGTCGCGACCACGACGTGGTCGAGTCCGAGGATCGGCGCCGCGCTGGATGGCTGCGCGCGCGGACGTTCGCCATCGAGTTCCAGAAAGAACAGCCGCACACCACGGGTGAGATCGGTGGCGGCGCGGGTCCGCTTCCATTTCATCGATGCACCGGATGCGGAGTCGCGGCTTTCCACCTCGGCAACCGGCTCCGGCTTCAGCGCCACGCGTTCGAGCCGGCGATGCATTTTTGCGATGTCACGCGTCGCAAAGCAGATGCTGGCGAGCCCCTCGCCGGTCGCCGCCATGGCCTCGCGAATGCGATCGCCTGCCGGTCCATCGCCATCAGGCGCCACCAGCTCGAGCGTGATGTTGTCCAGCGTGAACAGCACGCGCTCGGCACCGTCGCTGCCATACCGCCAGGACGGCGTGCGCCCAAGCAGTGTCTGATATGCGGCGGCGCCCTTGCCGATCTCCTCGACGAGAACGACGACGTGATCGAGACCGCTTATCAAGGGAAACTCCGTCAAGTTCGCGCGCCGGAACGATCCCGGCTGCCGGCCGTTAGAAGGCCGCACCCGGTCCTATTCCGCCGGTGCCGCCTTCTCAAGCGGTTGACGTCGCCGGCTTTGCGAATTATTTCAGCGACCATCCGAAACAACCGGTGCTATTCTGAGGGCGCCGGGGCCGCGATCAACCCCATGACGGACAAGCTTATGCAGGCCCTCTTCATCGGACAGACCTATATCGACGTTACCTTCATCACCGACCATATGCCGACCGGTGACGACAAGCATGTTGCCGATGCCTACGCCGTCTCATTCGGCGGCAACGCGGTGACCGCGGCATTCTGCTGCGCCAAGCTCGGCATCGTACCCGACCTGGTCGCGACCGTCGCCAATGACTGGCTCGGGCGCATGTTCTGGGACATGAGCGCGAAGTACGGAGTTTCGATCCACCCGCGCAAGGTCAACACATCGTCGTTGTCCTTCATCATGCCGAAAGACGGCAAGCGTGCCATCGTCCGCTGCCGCGACGACGCGCACATTCATCCCTTCCCGCTGCTCAATCTCGGCGGTTGCCGCGCGCTGCATGTCGACGGCCACCAGCCCGATGCCGCGATCCACTACGCGAAACTCTGCCGCGAGGCCGGCATCCTGACCTCGCTCGACGGCGGCGGCTTGCGTTCCAACACGCATGAGCTGCTCGAATTTATCGACGTCGCCATCGTCGCCGAGCGCCTGTGCGAACAGATGGACCTGACGCCGGAGAAGATGCTCGACTATCTCAAGAGCCGCGGCTGCCGGGTCGGCGGCATCACCATGGGCGAGAAGGGCCTGCTCTGGTACGACGAGACCGGCGCAGTGCGCACCACGCCCGCGCTCCCGATCGCGCGCGAGCGCGTGATCGACACCAACGGCGCCGGCGACGTGTTCCATGGCGCCTACATCTATTCCTATCTCGCCCACCCCAGCAAAGCCTGGCGCGATCATTTCGAGTTTGCGCGGGCTGCCTCGGCCTTCAAGATCCAGCGCCTCGGCAACGAAGCCGGATTGCCGACGCTGGCCGACATCGATTCTCTCAAGCAGGAGTTTCAGGTCGGCCGCAAGAAGGAATTCTGGGATTAGCGCATGATCCGGAAAAGTGTGCAGCGGTTTTCCGAAGAGATCATGCGCAAACAAAAAGCGCTTTAGCGATGGGCCGCGTCTTCGTCGCCGGCAGCATCAACATGGATGTGGTGGCAACCGCCGAGCGGCATCCGCGCGTCGGCGAGACCGTCGCGGGCAAGGAGGTCCTGTATTTCCCGGGCGGCAAGGGCGCCAACCAGGCAGTCGCGGCCGCGAAACTCGGTGCGACGACCGCGCTGATCGGCCGATTGGGCAAGGATGCGTTCGGCGCCGAGTTGAGGGCGTTTCTTGCGGCGCAGGGCGTGGACGTAAACCTGGTGCGCGAGACGGCGGACGCGCACACCGGCACCGCAATCATCACGCTCGCCGATGCCGACAACACCATCGTGGTCGTTCCCGGCGCCAATGGACTTGTCACCGCGGAAGACGTCGCGGCCGTTCCGCTTGCAACAGGCGACATCGCCGTCAGTCAGTTCGAGATTCCCCTCCCCGCGATCTCGGCCTTCTTCGCGCGCGCGCGACGCTTGGCCGGCGCGACAACCATCCTCAATCCCGCCCCGGCGCGAGCGATCGGCGATGAATTGCGAGGCCTTGTTGATATCCTGATCCTCAACGAAACCGAGTTGGGCTTTCTGACGGGCCTGCCGCTACATGAGGACGATCCCTTTGACAGGTTCGTCGATGCGGCGCGCTCGCTGCAGGCCTATCCCACGCAGACCATCTGTGTGACGCGTGGCAAACGAGGCGTTATCGCGCTCATGGATGATAAGGGTTGGATGATCGAGGGCAGAAAAGTCGAAGCGGTCGATACGACAGGCGCCGGCGATTGCTTCGTTGGCGCGGCTGCGGCTGTGCTCGCCCACTTCGATCAGATCGGGTCCGGCCAGGTCATGGCTGCGCTTGGCTATGGCAATGACGCAGCCGCCGTTTGCGTGCAACGAATGGGCGCGGCACCCTCGATGCCCACTATCGAAGAAGTTGCGGCCTCGATCGCCCGATTTTCTAGGCCAGCGCGCCCTTGAGATCGAAGCCCGGATCGGCCGCATGCTCCGGCGGCAACGCGCGCGCCATCGGCAGGAAGCGGCGGCCGAACATGTGATCGCCGGCGCGGTTGACCAACTCGATGCCGAGCAATTTGTCGCCGCGATAGCAGAACGCCGAGAACGCCTTCGCCGTGGGATCGCCGCGCATCACCACGCGGTCGTAACCGGTGGTCAGCCCGGCGATCTGCAGCTTGTCGTCGCCCTGGTCGCTCCAGAACCAGGGCTGGCCGTCATAGGGCTTGTCGTCGCCGGTCAGTCGCGCGGCGACGCAACGCGCCTGATCGGTGGCGTTCTGCACGGATTCCAGCCGTAGCGTGCCGCCGAAACGCGGGCTGTCGAACAGCGCGCAGTCGCCGATCGCCGAGATGTTCGGATCTGATGTCAGCAGGCGATCGTTGACGATGATGCCCGACGCGGTCGGCAGCCCCGCGTCCTTGGCAAGCTCGACATTCGGAAGGACACCGACGCCGACCACGACGAGATCGGCCGGGATATGCCGGCCATCGCTGAGGCTGACGCCGGTGACCTTGTCGCCGTCGGCCTCGATCGCGGTCGCCATCACGCCGAGATGGATACGCACGCCGGCTTCCGCATGACGCGCCTGGAAATACTCCGAGACCTCCGCGGTGACCGCGCGCGCCATCACGCGGTTGGCGAGCTCGAGCACGTCGACCTCCAGCCCCTTGATCCGCGCGGTCGCGGCGAACTCGAGGCCGATGAAGCCCGCGCCGATCACCACCACGCGCTTGCAGGCGGCAAGGCGTGCGCGCAAATCCTCGCTGTCATCGAGAATGCGCAGGTATCGGACGTTCGCCAGTTTCGCGTTGGGAATGTCGAGCAAACGATTGCGCGCGCCGGTGGCGAGCACGAGATGGCCGTAGTCGAGTGCGGCACCGGAGCCGAGCTTCAGCTTGCGCGCGTCGCGATCGATCGCAACGGCGTGATCCGACATCAGTTCGATGGTCTGATCGGCAAAGAACTTCTGCGGCCGGAACATCAGGCTGTCGGGGCCGCCGGTGCCTTTCAGATAGGCCTTCGACAGCGGCGGCCGCTGATAGGGCAGATGCGCCTCGTCGTTGATGAGGACGATGCGATCCTTGTAGCCCGCCTGGCGCAAGGAGGCCGCGACCTGAAAGCCCGCGTGCCCCGCGCCGACGATCACAACTCCCTGCGTCATGCGTCAGGCGGGTATCACGCGAAGCGGCAGGGTGTCAAAACCGCGCAGCGTATTGTTGAGCCGCCGCGTCGGCTCCGCGGTCATCTCGAAGGACGCGACCCGTTTGGCCAGTGCGCCGAACACCGCCTCAGCCTCCAGCCGCGCCACCGCCTGTCCGACGCAGCCGTGGATGCCGGTGCCGAACGTCATATGCCCGGTGGCGCGGCGGCGGACGTCGAATTCGTCGGGCCGCTCCCAGCGGCGCGGATCGCGATTGGCCGCCGCCATGAACATCAGCACTTTCTCGCCTTCGCCGAGCCTGACGCCGCCGACATCGACCTCCCTGGTCGTGGTGCGGAAGAAGGTCTGCACCGGCGATTCGAAACGCAGCACCTCTTCGAAGGCGAGACGGATCAACGACGGATTCTCACGCAGGATCGTCCACTGCGCCGGATACTTCGCGAAACACCAAAGCGCGTTGCCGAGGCCATAGACCGTGGTGTCGATACCGGCCGACAGGAACGAGCGCACCAGCATGCCCGCTTCCGCCTCCGTCAGCTCGCCGGAATCGACCGCGCGAAAGATCTGCATGCCGAGGCCGTCGGGCGCCAGCGCGGCCCGGCTGCATTTCGACATGACCCAGTCGCGCACCGGACCGGCACAGGCCATCGCCTTCTCGAAGAGGTCGTTGCGCGGCCCAAAGCCGTTGAACACCATGTTGCCATAAGGCATCAGGTTCTCGCGGCCGTCTTCGGAGATGCCGACCGAATCCGGAAACACTTTTAGCGGATAGGGCTCCGCCAGATCGGCGATACCGTCGAACTCCTTGCGGTCGAGCAGCCGGTCGGCCAATGCTTCCGCCTCCTGCGTCAAGCGCTCGCGCAGCACGTTGATGGCGGCCGGTGACAGGATCCGCGTCAGCACCGTGCGGGTGCGCGTATGCAGCGGCGGATCGGCCTCGAGGATGATGCTCGGCGGCCGCCAGGGCGTCTCTTTCCGGAAATCGCTCAGACCCACGCCCGCGCCGGAACAGTAGGTCTGCCAGTCCGTCATTGCGTCGCGCACCTCCTGGTGCCGCGCCATCGCCCAGATGCCGTAATGCTCCAGCCACACCACGGGCCCGGCCTCGCGCATTGCCTCGTGATGCGGATAGGGATTGTCGAGGAACTCGTGCGAAAACGGATCGACGCTCGTGGCGGGACGTTCGACCATCGTATCCATGTGAACCGCGCCTCCCCTCGCCTGTGTTCCTCATCCTGAGGAGCGGCCTCTTGGCCGCGTCTCGAAGCATGAGCCCCAATTGGCCTCGTGGTTCGAGACGCCGCTTCGCGGCTCCTCACCATGAGGGACTATCATCTTGCAACCCTGAACGGGGATTGTCACCCTGTCCTTGCGCCATTTAAATGGCTGCAGCTCAAAGACCCGGGAGTTTCAGATGTCGACCGCGCCAGCGATAGTGTCCCAGCCCGACGATCCCGCATTGCTTCGCATCGATGGTCCGATCGCCACCATCACGCTGAACCGGCCCGCGGCCTTCAACTCGATCAACCTTGCGATCGCGCAGAAAGCTCGAAGCGCTCGCCGCCGAGGTCGAAGCCAATGACGATATCCGCGTGCTCGTGATCGAGGGCGAAGGCCGCGCCTTCTCTGCCGGCGGCGATCTGCAGACCATCGGCGCGGCCGCGGCGAGCGACACCATCGCGCCTGTCGTCGGCGAACTCCTGAAGCACTACCACGCCTTCATCACGACGTTGCGGCGGATGCCCAAGCTCGTATTGTCGAGCGTGCATGGATCGGCGGCCGGCGCCGGCATGTCGCTCGCCTTTATCGCCGATCTCTGCATCGCGACTGAAGATGCGCGCTTCACGCCGGCCTACCACAGGCTCGGCGTCTCCCCCGACGGCGGCGGCACGGTCGGCGTGGTCTCAACCGTCGGCGTTCGGCGCGCGCTGCAGATCTATCTCGGCGAGGACAGTTTTACCGCGCAGCAGGCCCATGATTGGGAACTCGTGGCCAAGGTCGTTCCGGCTGCCGAGTTGAAAACCGCGACGCGGCAGTTCGCGGAAAGGCTGGCGCAGACAGCGCCCGCAGGCATTGCCGCGACCAAGGCGCTGATCCATCAGTCTCCAAGGACGACAATCGAGCAGCAGCTCGACGCCGAGCGCGACGGCATCATCGACTGCATGCACACCGACGAGTTCAAGGCAGCGGTGAAGAAGTTCACGAGCAAGGGGAAGTAGCACTGGCTAACCCTCATGGTGAGGAGGCGCCAAGGTAAACTCCGCGCCGTCTCGAACCATGAGGCCCCAGACGGGCCTTCATCCTTCGAGACGCGCGCAAGAGCGCGCTCCTCAGGATGAGGGTTCAATATCATCCGTTCGGACAGATATACCCCGTCCCCGCCGGCGACTTGAAGCAACCGACCGACTCCGGAATGACGTGCTTGGGAATCCACAGCACGACGCTCGGGAAGTAGATCGTGAAGCAGATCGTGATCAGGAACACCACATAGATCGGCAATGCTGCGCGTAGCGCTTTCGCAAAACTGACGCCGACGAATTTCGAGGCCATCAGCAGCACCAGCCCATAGGGCGGCGTGATCAGGCCGAAGGCGAGCGTGGCGATCAGCACCACGCCCATGTGCACGCCGTTGATGTCGCCGGCCTGCGTCAGCGCGTTCACCAGCGGCATGAAGATGATGATGGTCGGCACCGGCTCGATGAAGTCGCCGACCACGGTGAACAGCAGCACCATCAGCAGCATGATCAAATGCGGATCGTTGCCGGCGATCCCGGTGATCCAGTCGGCGATCACGATGGCGCCGCGCAGGTACGCCAGCATGTAGCCGAAGGCGTTGGCGGCGCCGATGGTGATCAGCGGCAGCGAGAAGATCAGCCCGGCAAGACAGAAGTCGTAGGGGATTTTCCTGATATGCCCGCGATTGAGCGCGGGAATCACCACCAGGATGATCCACATCACCGCGACGACGCCGGCCTCCGTCGGCGTGAACCAGCCGGTCAGGATGCCGCCGAGCAGGATCACCGGGATCATCAGCGGCAGCGCGGCGTCGCCCGCGGCGAACACCACCTGCTTGAACGGCGCACGCGGCTTGCGCAGGCCGGACGGGCCGAAGAAGTAGCAATAGATCATCAAGCCGAAGCCGATCATGAAGCCCGGCACGATGCCGGCCATGAACAGGCCCGCGATCGAGACGTTGCCGACCGCGCCATAGACCACCGCGGTGATGCTCGGCGGCACCAGCGCCGCGATGGTGGAGGCGGAGGCGATGATCGCCGCGATGAAGGCGGACTCGTAACCCTCGCGCCGCATCGGACCGGCGAGCGCGCGGCTCATCACCGCGACGTCGGCGGTGGTCGAGCCCGACATTTCCGAGAAGAACATCGAGAACACCACCACGACCTGCGACAGCCCGCCCCTGATATGGCCGACCAGCGACACCGACAGGTTGGCGATGCGCACAACCACATTCGCCGAGCTCATGAGCTCGCCGACCAAGAGGAAGAACGGGATCGCCAGCAACGCTTCGGAGTCGACGCCGTCAAAGGTCTTCTGCACGATTGCGGCGAGCGAGACGTCGGCGAGCGTGGCGCCGATGAACACGCCCCCGAGCAGCGCAAACGGCACGGGAACGCCGAGATAACCGAACAGCAGGAAGCAGGACGACATCAGGGTGAGGATGATCGGCGGACTCACGGCTGAATCCCCTGCCCGCCACGCGTCTCGATCAGCGGCACGCCCTGATCATGCAGCGGCGGCTCGTAATGTTCGAAGCCGTTGATCATGCCGTTGACGATCTGCTCGACCGTGAACAGTGCGATCAGCACGCCGGACACCGGAATGATGAAATAAAGGTAGGCGATCGGCTGTCCCGACGGCAGGCGGAACGAGCCGAAGCCGCGCAGATAGTTGAGATAGCCGTACCAGATCAGGCAGATCGCGACGCCGAGCACGATCAGGCGTGTCACGACCTCGACGACCATGCGCGATCTGCCGTGCATCGCCTCCGCAGATCGCGGTCAGATAGAGATGGTCGTTGCGGCGGCTGGCGACGGCGGCGCCGATGAAGATCGCGTAGATGAACATCGCCGAGGTGGTCTCCTGCAGCCACAGCCAGGGATGGCCGATGGTGCGGGTGACGATGTCGGCGGTGACCGACATCGAGAAGCCGAAGCAGAGGATGCCGCACAGGATCATCAGGACCGTCTCGAGCCGGTCCAGTGCCCGCCATTTCAGATGACGCTGCCGCTGCAACACCAGTTTGTCGGCAATCGTCATTGTTCGAACTGCCCTATCGAATGCCGGGTGGTTTCACCCTCCCCCTTGCGGGGAGGGTCGCCGCGAATGAAATGAGCGGCGGGGTGGGGGTCAACAGGAAGATCGTCGCGGATCACCCCCACCCGGCGCTCATGCGCTTCGCTTATTTGCGCCACCCTCCCCGCAAGGGGGAGGGTAGTCACCTATCACTTCGCCGCGCGGATCAGGTCCTTGATCTTGTCGGCGTGCGGACCGAGGTCCTTTGCGAGCTTGTCGAGCATCGGATCGGCAATCTTCTGAAAGCCCGACTTGTCGACATCCCTGACAATCTTGACGCCGACCTTCTCGAGCTTGGCCGCGGCCGCATGTTCCAGATCGAAGGCGCGCTTCGGCTCCTGCGCGCTGACATCGTCGGCCGCCGCCTGCACCCATTTCTTCTGGTCGGCCGAGAGGCTCTGCCACAGCTTGTCGCTGATGAAGACAAGGGCGTTGTTCGCCTCGTGCTCGGTCACATTGATGATCGGCGCGACTTCATAATGCTTGTTGATGAGATAGACGTTGAAGCCGTTCTCGGCGAACTCCACCACGCCGGTCTGCAGCGAGGTATAAACGCTGCCGAACGGCATGTGCACGGTCTGGGCGCCATAAGCCCCGAACGTCGCATCCTCGGTCGCGGTCGCCTGCACGCGGATCTTGGCGCCCTTGATGTCGTCGATCTTGTGGACTTCCTTCTTGCCGTACATGTAGCGGAAGCCCTGGGTGCCGAGCGCGATCACGTGAATGCCCTGCGCGGTCTGGTCGATCATGTCGCGGAGCGCGGCATAGACCTTCGGGTCGCCCAGTGCCTTGACGATGTGATCCTCGTTGGCGAACAGGAAATGCAGCGACATCACGCCGGCCTGCGGCGAAATCGTCGAGGTGTTCGCGGACGAGACGATGGCGAAATCGATGTCGCCGGCCTTCACCAATTGCAGGATCTGCGGCTCCTGGCCGAGCTGGGCGCCCGGATACTGGTCGACCAGCATCGTGCCCTTGCTCAAGTCCTTCAGCTTCGCGGAAAAGATGTCGTAGGCGACGCTGTAACCCGAATTGAGCTGCTGATCGTGGGCGAAGCGATAATGCTTCACGTCCTGAGCGTTGGCGCCCGCGGCGAGCATCGCCGCCGCCGCAACCAATCCGCTGATGATTTTGGCTTTAAAAGTCACGCTTCCCCCTGTTCTGATTTTGGCCAGTGCCGCCGATCTGAAGTCCCTGAATTTACGCGCGACAAAATCGGGTTCAGGGACTTCAGATCGAAAGCGGCACTAGAATTCGTAGATTTGCCGGTGCCCATAACTTTCCGAAGTCCGCGAAAAAGGTGGTGGGGCGATGTAGCGCGGACTTCGGAAAGTGGGCACCGGATCAAACCATTCGGGTTGCCGGATTGTCAATTGAACATCGGGCGGCGGCGATGTGACAGGGCGACGCCATCCCGCAAGTCTCCGGGATGGCGCGGAGAGCTGCCTAATTGATGGCCCGGATCAGGTTCTTGACCTTTTCGGCATGCGGACCAAGCTCCTTGGCGAGCTTGTCGAGCAAGGGGTCGGCAACCGCAACGAAGCCCGATTTGTCGACATCGGTGACGACTTTCACTCCGATCGACCTCAGCTTGTCCTGCGATTCATGTTCGAGTTTGAGCGCCTTGGCCGGCTGGGTGCGGTTGACCTCGTCGGCTGCCGCCTGCACCCAGCCCTGCTGTTCCGGCGTCAGGCTGTTCCAGGTCTTGTCGGCGACCCAGACCAGCGAGTTGTTGGCCTCGTGCTCGGTCATCGACAACACGGGGGCGACCTCATAGTGCTTGTTGGCGAGATAGACGTTGACGCCGTTCTCGCCGACATCGACGACGCCGGTCTGCAGCGAGGTGTAGACGCTGCCGAACGGCATGTGCACGATCTGCGCGCCATAGGCCGGGAACGTGACGTCCTCGGTCGGGGTCGCCTGCACGCGCACTTTCAGCCCCTTGATGTCGTCGATCTTCTTGATCTCGCGCTTGGAGTACATGTTGCGGAAACCGAGCGTCGACAGCGCGATCACGCGCGCGCCCTGCACGGTCTCGGAAATCATCGCCTTCACCGCCTTGCCCACTTCCGGATCGGCGATCGCCTTGATCAAATGGGCTTCCGAGCGAAACAGGAAGTGCATCGACATCACGCCGGCCTGCGGCGACAACGTCGAAGCGTTGGCCGAGGACGAGATGCAGAACTCGACATCGCCTGCCCTGACCAGTTGCAGGACCTGCGGCTCCTGTCCGAGCTGCGCGCCCGGATACTGGTCGATCAGCATCGTGCCCTTGCTCAGCTCCTTGAGCTTGTCGGCGAAGATGTCGCCGAGGATGCCGTAGCCGGTCGTCTTCGGCTGGTCGTAGGCGAAGCGATAATGTTTCACCTCTTGCGCGGACGCCGTTGCGCTGATCGCGATGGCGGCGATGGCCGCGCCGAGAATCCTCTTCAGATCGCTCATCGTCTCCCCCTGATGAAATTATTTTTCTTTGATCATCCCATCGCGGCCGTTTTGATGTCAATCGAACTGAGGGCGACAACGCAGTTGCGAGATGGCCGGAGCCCTCCAACTGTCCGTCATTGCGAGCGAAGCGAAGCAATCCAGACCCTTTCCGCAGAGATAGTCTGGATTGCTTCGTCGCTTCGCTCCTCGCAATGACGGGGTTAGCCGTCTACCCCTTCCCTTTGCCCCGCATGAAATCGAAGTCGCAGCCTTCGTCGGCCTGCAAAATGGTCTCGTTGAAGAAGCCAAGCCATAGCCGCGCCGCGCCCATTCTCCCGTCGCGGCCGGCTTCAGCGCCGCATGGCGCTTTTTCAGCTCGGCCTCGTCGACCAAAAGCTCGATGCTGCGTTTGGCCACGTCGAGCCGGATCATGTCGCCGTTTTGCACCAGCGCCAGCGGTCCGCCGACCGCGGACTCCGGCGTGATGTGCAGCACGATGGTGCCGAAAGCGGTGCCGCTCATGCGGGCATCGGAGATGCGGACCATGTCTTTCACGCCGGCGCGCGCCAGCTTCTTCGGGATCGGCAGATAGCCGGCCTCCGGCATGCCCGGCGCGCCCTTCGGCCCGGCATTGCGCAGCACCAGCACGTCGTCGGCTTTGACGTCGAGATCGGGATCGTCGACCCGCAACGTCATGTCCTCGACGGAGTCGAACACGACGGCGCGGCCGGTATGCTGCAACAATTTCGGGCTGGCGGCGGAATGCTTGATGACGGCGCCGCGCGGCGCGAGATTGCCATGCAGGATCGCCATCGACCCTTCCGGCTTGATCGGATTCTGCCGCGGCCGGATCGCGTCCTGGCCGGGCACCTCCTCCGCACCAGCGACGACCTCGCGCAGCGTCTTGCCCTCGATGGTCTTCGCGTCGAGATCGATGAGATCGCCGAGCTGCTTCATCAGGACAGGCACGCCGCCGGCGTGATGGAAATGCTCCATATAATGCTCGCCCGACGGCTTGAGGTCGACCAGCACCGGCACCTCGCGGCCGAGCTTGTCGAAGGCTTCGAGATCGACCTTGTGCGCGGTGCGATTGGCCATCGCGGTGAGATGGATCAGCCCGTTGGTCGAGCCGCCGATCGCCTGCATCACCACCTGCGCGTTGCGGAACGACGACTTGGTCAGGAACTGGCTCGGCTTCGGTCCCTTCGCTTTCGCCAGTGCAGCGGCAACCCTGCCGCTCGCCTCGGCGAGGCGGAAGCGCTCGGCATGCGGCGCCGGAATCGTCGCGCTCATCGGCAGAGAAAGACCGAGCGCCTCGGTGACGCAGGCCATCGTGGACGCCGTGCCCATCACCATGCAGGTGCCGACCGATGGCGCGAGCCGCCCGCTGACGGCCTCGATCTCGTTCTCGTCGATCTCGCCCGCGCGGTATTTCGCCCACAGCCTGCGGCAATCGGTGCAGGCGCCGAGCACCTCGCCCTTGTGATGGCCGACCACCATCGGACCGACGGGAATGACCACCGTCGGCAGGTCGGCGGACAGCGCGGCCATGATCTGCGCCGGCAGCGTCTTGTCGCAACCGCCGATCACGATGACGGCGTCCATCGGCTGGGCGCGGATCATCTCCTCGGTATCCATCGCCATCAGGTTGCGCAGATACATCGAGGTCGGATGCGAGAAGCTCTCGTGGATCGAGATGGTTGGAAACGCAAACGGCATCGCGCCCGACAGCATCACGCCGCGCTTGGCCGCCTCGATGATGTCAGGGACGTTGCCGTGGCAGGGATTGTAGTCGCTATAGGTGTTGGTGATGCCGACGATCGGCCGGTCCAGCGCGTCGTCGGAATAACCCATCGCCTTGATGAAGGCCTTGCGCAGGAACAGCGAGAATCCCGCATCGCCATAGCTCGCCAGTCCCTTGCGAAGTCCGTCGGTCATTTTTCTTCTCTCTCACTGTTACTTGCGTTCGACGATCCGGCTCTTGTCGCCTGAAAACTCCATGCTGCAGAACGCTCCGCCCTGGTAGAAGTCGCCGACCGGGTCGGGCTTGAGCTTGGCTTGCTCGGCAAAGGCATGCTCGCGGTGATCCTCGCCCTTCCCTGTCGGGCGATAGCCCAACTCGTAAGCGCGATGATTGTCCCACCAGGCGCGCTCATTGTCGGAGGCGCCGTAGACAATCTCGAAATGGATGTCGGGATGCTCGAGCCCGATCCGGCAGAGCTGCACCATGTCCTCCGGCTTGAGCCAGATCGACAACCGCCGATGATCGAGCGGCATCTCGCCGAAATTGCCGATGCGCAGGCATGTCACCTGCAGCCCGTGCTTGTCGGCGTAGAGCGCGCCGAGCGCTTCGCCAAATGCCTTGCTGACGCCGTAACGGCTGTCGGGCCGCGTGGTGACGTCGGTGCCGATGCGGTGATAGCGCGGATAGAAGCCGACCGCGTGGTTGGACGAGGCGAACACAACGCGCTTGACGCCCTGCTTGCGCGCGGCCTCGAACAGATTATAGCAGCCGATGATGTTGGACTGCAGGATGTCGTCCCAGGGACCTTCGACCGAATAGCCGCCGAAATGCAGGATGCCGTCGACGCCTTCGCAGATCGCCTCGACCTGCACGGGATCGGACAAGTCCGCCTTCATGAACCGCTCGGTATTGCCCAAGTCGGCCGGCGACTTGATGTCGCTGAGCAGCAGGTCCGGATAGATCGGCGGCAGCAGCTTGCGCAACGACGAGCCGATCCCGCCGGCCGCGCCGGTCATCAAAATACGTGGCATTTCTTCCCTCGATTGCGGTCGTTCGTCGGGAGTGATAGCAACTGAAGTTAAGAGGAAACGCAACAACGAGAACAGCAAATGTCCGATGCAAACGCGCACTCCCTGGGCTGGCGTCCGGCGACCCTTTATCCCGATCCCGCGATCGAGGCGCTCGATCCGCGCTTCGAGAAATACTGGCTGAAGCTATCGGCGGTGGAACGCCTCGCCACGGGGCTGCGCTGGGCCGAAGGCCCGGTGTGGGTCGGCGACGGGCGCTATTTGCTCTGCAGCGACATCCCGAACCAGCGCATCCTCAAATGGGAGGAGGAAACCGGCGCGGTCAGCATTTTCCGCAAACCCTCCAACTTCGCCAACGGCAACACCCGCGACCGTCAGGGCCGGCTCGTCACCTGCGAACATGGCGGACGGCGCGTCACCCGCACCGAGATCGACGGCGCGATCACGGTGCTGATCGACTCCTTCAACGGCAAGCCGCTGAACTCGCCGAACGACGTCGTGGTGAAATCCGACGGCTCGATCTGGTTCACCGATCCGATCTTCGGCCTGCTCGGCAACTACGAAGGCTACAAGGCCGAGCCCGAGATCGAGCCGAATGTCTACCGGCTCGACGCCGCGACCGGCAAAGCGACGATCGTTGCCGAGGGCGTGCTCGGACCGAACGGGCTCGCCTTCTCGCCGGACGAGAAGATCCTTTATGTCGTGGAATCCCGCGGCGTGCCGAACCGCAAGATCCTCGCCTATGACGTCTCCGCCGACGGCGCCAAACTCTCCAACAAGCGCATGCATATCGATGCCGGCCCGGGCACGCCCGACGGCATGCGCTGCGACATCGACGGCAATCTGTGGTGCGGCTGGGGCATGGGCGATCCCAAGCTCGACGGCGTCATGGTGTTCGCGCCCGACGGCGCGCCGATCGGACGTATCGCGTTGCCCGAGCGATGCGCCAATGTCTGCTTCGGCGGACTGAAGCGCAACCGCCTGTTCATGGCGGCGAGCCAGTCGATCTATGCGCTCTATGTCAACACCCAGGGCGCGCTCGGCGGGTAATTCGATAACAACTCGGCGACGCGACCGTAGGGTGGGTTCGCCGAAGGCGTAACCCACCACTTCTATCTCCGCGGCAACAGAAGAGGCGGGTTACGGCGCTGCGCGCCTAACCCACCCTACATGCTCAACGCCTCAAAGCGTCCGGTATTGCGCGATCGACGCGAGGTCCGGCGCGATGCCGAGGCCGGCAGCGTCCGTCAGTTCGATGGCGCCGTCCCTGACATCGGCGACGGGGCCGCAAAAGGCGTCGCGCAACGGATTGTCGTTGGCGTCGACCTCGAGCCAGCCGCCATTGCAGGCGGCGAGCAGATGCGCTGACGCCAGCAAGCCAATGCCGCCGCCGAGGAAATGCGGGCAATACATCTTCTGCGCCCTGATGACATCGCGCGCGACCGTGAGGCAGCCGGTGATGCCGCCCCATTTCGCCGCATCCGGCTGAAACACGCTCAGCACGCCCCGGCTCAGCGCCATGACAAAGGCTTCGCGGCCGGCGATGTTCTCGCCCCCCGCAAGCGGAATTTTGGTCTTCTGCTTCAGCTCGTTCCAGTCGCTCCACGGACGGTCGGCGCGCAGCGGCTCCTCCAGCCACATCAGGTTGAATTCTTCCAGCGCGGGCGCCTGCTGCAGCGCCTGACCGAGCGACCAGCCCTGATTGACGTCGACTGCGAGCGAGAGCTCGCCGACCAGCTCGCGCAGGTCCTGAAGGTTGCGCTGGTCGCGCTCCGGACCGAAACCGATCTTCAGCTTGAACGCGCGGTGACCGCGCTTCATCGCGCTCTCTGCGGTCGCGACGCTGCCCTCCGGATTGATGCCGCTGGCGTAGACGCGCATACGAGGCGACATGCCGCCGAGCATTTGCCACAGCGGTTGCCTGGCGCGGCGCGCGAACAAATCCCACAGCGCGATGTCGATGCCGGCGATCGCCTGCGCGAACGGACCGTGCTCGCCCGATTGCAGGGCCAGCACCGCGGTCGCGGCGGTGAGATAGTCGAACACTTCGGAGGGATGCTCGATCGCGCGACGATCGAGCATCGGCGCCAGCATCTCGTTGATCAACCGGGCGCGGTGTTCGGCGCCGACGGCGGGAAAGTTGGCCCACACCTCGCCCCAGCCGGTGTTGCCGTCCTCGTCCTCGGCGCTCACGAACAGCGCGGGGCGGTCGTTCATCCGCCCGAACGAGGTCACCACCGGCGTCGACAGCGGATAGCGGAAGCACAGAGCCTCGAGCTTGCGGAGCTTGAAACCCGTCATTGCCCCTCCCAAAAAATTCAACGCCGGAGCGGTGGTCCGCCCCGGCGCTGCATTCTTTACACTTTACACTTTCATGAAGCTCACGCCGCGTTGTAACCCGCGACCGCCTTGGCCTCGAGATACTCTTCCATGCCGTAACGGCCCCACTCGCGGCCGTTGCCGGACTGCTTGTAGCCGCCGAACGGCGCGGAGCGGTCGTTCGGAACGCCCTGCAGGTTGACGTTGCCGGCGCGGATCTTGCGGCCGACCTTGCGCGCATTCTCCACGGTGTCGGCGGTGACGTAGCCCGCCAGACCATAGGGCGTGTCGTTGGCGATCTTGACCGCGTCGGCCTCGTCCTTGGCGCCGAGGATGGTCAGCACCGGTCCGAAGATCTCCTCGCGGGCGATCGTCATGTCGTTGGTGACGTCGGCGAAGATGGTCGGACGGACATAGAAGCCCTTGTTGACGCCCTCGGGCAGGCCCGGGCCGCCGGCAACCAGCGTCGCGCCCTCGTCGATGCCCTTCTTGATCAGCGCCTGGATCTTGTCCCACTGCGTGCGGTTCACCACGGGTCCGATGTTGGTGCCTTCGGCGCGCGGATTGCCGGCCTTGGTCTTCTCGGCGACGCCCTTCGCGATCGCGGCCACTTCCTTCATCTTGGACAGCGGCACGATCATGCGCGACGGCGCATTGCAGGACTGGCCCGAGTTGTTGAACATGTGCATCACCCCGCCGGTCACCGCCTTGGTCAGGTCGGCGCCTTCGAGAATGACGTTCGGCGACTTGCCGCCGAGCTCCTGGCTGACGCGCTTCACGGTGGGCGCGGCGCGCTTGGCCACATCGACGCCGGCGCGGGTCGAGCCGGTGAACGAGATCATGTCGATGTCGGGATGCTCGCTCATGGCAGCTCCGACCTCCGGGCCGAGGCCATTGAGCAGGTTGAAGACGCCCTTCGGCACGCCGGCTTCATGGAGGATTTCCGCGAAGATCAGCGCCGAGGTCGGCGTAAACTCGCTTGGCTTGAGGATCATGGTGCAACCGGCAGCGAGCGCGGGCGCGACCTTGCAGGCGATCTGGTTGAGCGGCCAGTTCCAGGGGGTGATCATGCCGACCACGCCGACCGGCTCGCGCAGGACGACGGCGCCACCCATGGTTTCCTCGAACTCGTACTTCTTGAGGACCTCGAGGGTGTTCATGAGATGGCCGAGGCCGGCACCGGCCTGCAGCTTCTCCGCCATCGGCAGCGGCGCACCCATCTCGTCGGAAACGGCGGCGCCGATTTCCTTCATGCGACCCTTGTAGATGTCGATGATTTTCGTGAGCAGCGCGACGCGCTCGTCGCGGCTGGTCTGGGAATAGCTGTCGAAGGCGCGCTTGGCGGCGGCGACCGCCTTGTCGACGTCGGCCTTGGAGCCGAGCGCGATCTCATACATCGGCTCTTCAGTGGCCGGATTCACCACGGGGGTGGTTTTTCCTTTGACGACCGGATCGACCCAGGCGCCGTCGATGTAGAATTGCATACGATTGACCATCGAAAACCTCATTCATTGCGGGGGCGTATGGAGGGGGAACGGGAAGCGTTCGGCAACTATCCTTGCACGAAAGCCGGGGGTATTGGAACCCGCCATATGCGGGAGGCCGCATTGCGGCGGACACTGGATATAAGGATGGGGGAGTAGCGGTGGCAAGGCTCTAGGCTGTCCTCCCGGCCAAGCGAAGCGTAGAGCCGGGACCCATACCGCGGAATCTCTCTGTATCCCTCGCGGTCAGTACCGTGCGCAATAACGCCTTCTTGGGGTTATGGGTCCCCGCGTTTGCGGGGACGACAGCAACACTACACCGCCATCTTGCGATGCAGGACCGGCGCACCCGAGGTGAGGCTTTCCGCCGCATCGATGATGGCGTTGGCGTCGATGCCGTAGTGACGATAGAGGTCGGCGATGGTGCCGGTCTGGCCGAAATGCTCGACGCCGAGCGCTTCCACGCGATGGCCCCGCACGCTGCCGAGCCAGCCCAGCGCCGCGGGATGGCCGTCGAGCACGGTGACGATGCCGCAATCGCGCGGCAATGGCGCGAGCAGGTTCTCGATATGGCTGAGATGCTGCACGGCGCGGCGGTCGCGGCGCAGCTGCCGCGCCGCGGTCCACCCCGAATGCAGCCGGTCGACCGAGGTGATCGCGAGCAGCCCGATGTCGCGCCGGCTCTCGCCGATGAAGCCGGTCGCCTCGATCGCTTCGGGCGCCACCGCGCCGGTATAGGCCACGATCAGTTCCGCATTCGGTCCGGGTCTGCGCAACCAGTACGCGCCTTGCGTGATGTCATGCTGCAGATCGGGCGTCATGATCCGCTGCACCTGATCGATGCTCCGCGTCGACAGCCGCAAATAGACCGAGCCGCCCTCACCTGCTTCGCGTTGCATGTGCTCGAATCCCCAGCGCATGATCACGGCAAGCTCGTCGACGAAGGCCGGCTCGAACGAGGCGAGCCCGTCCTGCGCCATGCCGATCAGTGGCGTTGCGATCGACTGATGCGCGCCGCCTTCCGGCGCCAGCGTGATGCCCGAGGGCGTTGCCGCCAGCATGAAGCGCGCATCCTGGTAGCAGGCATAGTTCATCGCATCCAGCCCGCGCTCGATGAAGGGATCGTAGAGCGTGCCGACCGGCAACAGCCGCGCGCCGTTGATCTGGTGCGACAGCCCGAGCGCCGACAGCATGATGAACAGATTCATCTCGGCAATGCCGAGCTCCAAATGCTGGCCCTTGGGCGAGAAATCCCAGTTGAAGGTCGAGGGAATCTTCTCCTGCCGGAACAGGTCGTGATTTTCAGCCTTCGCGAAACAGCCCGCGGCGGTTGACCCAGGCGCCGAGATTGGTCGAGACGGTGACATCGGGCGACGTCGTCACGATGCGTTCGGCCAACACGCTATCGCCGCGCGCGATCTCGTTCAGGATCAGGCCGAAGCCTTGCTGCGTCGACATCTGCGCGGCCGGCTTGAATTCCAGTTGCCGCGGCACGTCGATCGCGGGCGCATCGAGCCGGCGCGCGCCCTCGCGATTGAAGGGCACCTCGGCAAGGAACGCCTTCAGCGCGGCCTCATCCTGCAAGCCTTCGAACTTGTCCCACTCATGGCCGGGCCGGATGCTCTGGTTGGCGCGCCACTTCTCCATCTGCGCCGGCGTCATCAGCCCGGCGTGATTGTCCTTGTGGCCCTGCATCGGCAGGCCGACGCCCTTGATGGTGTAGGCGATGAAGCAGACCGGGCGATCGTGATCGATCGATTCAAAAGCCTCGATCATGCTCGGCATGTCGTGGCCGCCGAGATTGGACATCAGCGCCAGCAATTCATCGTCGCTGCGGCGATCGATCAGCGCGGTCACTTCGCCCTGGTCGCCGATATCGTCATGCAAGTGCTTGCGGAAGGCGGCGCCGCCCTGAAAGCAGAGCGCGGCATACATCTGGTTCGGGCATTGATCGATCCAGCGCCGCAGCGCCTCGCCGCCGGGCTCGGCAAACGCCTGCCGCATCAAGGTGCCGTATTTGACGATCACCACGTCCCAGCCGAAATTGCGGAACATGGACTCGAATTTTTCCCAGAGGCCTTCGCGCACGACGGCATCGAGCGACTGCCTGTTGTAGTCGACCACCCACCAGGTGTTGCGCAGCCCGTGCTTCCAGCCTTCCAGCAGCGCCTCGAAAATGTTGCCCTCATCCATCTCGGCGTCGCCGACCAGCGCGATCATCCGACCTTCGCGGCGATCCCTGAGCCAGCCATGCGCCTTGACGTAATCCTGCACCAGCGAGGCGAACAGCGTCTGCGCGACGCCCAGCCCAACCGAGCCGGTGGAGAAGTCGACGTCGTCGGTGTCCTTGGTGCGCGACGGATAGGACTGCGCGCCCTTGTAGCCGCGGAAATTCTCCAGCTTGTCGCGGGTCTGGCGGCCGAACAGGTACTGGATGGCGTGGAACACCGGGCTCGCATGCGGCTTCACCGCGACGCGGTCCTCGGGCCGCAGCACATGGAAATACAGCGCCGACATGATGGTCGCGAGCGAGGCGGAGGAGGCCTGATGGCCGCCGACTTTCAGGCCGTCGCTGCTGGGCCGGATATGGTTGGCGTGATGGATGGTCCATGACGACAGCCACAGCACTTTCCGCGTCAACGCGGACAGCATCTCGAGACGTGCGGAATCGATCGCCATGGCATTCCTCCGGACCTTGGCCTTCGCGCAAATTTTATTCCTGCCGGCGCCTCGAAATATCTCAAACTTTCGCGCCATACCTGTCAATATTGGGATATATTACCAATTAGATGCCACCTTTACGGATTTCATTCCAATGAATGACCTCGACGCCATCGACCGCAAAATCCTCGCGCTTCTGCAATCCGACGGCCGCATCACCATGGCCGAACTGGCCGACAAGGTCGGACTGTCGGTGTCGCCCTGCCATCGCCGGGTCAAGCTGCTGGAAGAGCGCGGCGTCATCACGCGCTACATCGCGAGCGTCGACCAGAAATCCCTTGGCCTGCACGTCTCGGTCTTCATCTCGATCAAGCTGGCGCGGCAGAAGGAGGAGGACCTCAACCGCTTCGAGCGCGCGATCTCGAAATGGGACGAGGTGCTGGAGTGCTATCTGATGACCGGCAATCGCGACTATCTGTTGCGCGTCGTCGCCGCCGACCTCTCGTCCTACGAGGCGTTCCTGAAAACCAAGCTGACGCGGCTCGACGGCATTGCGTCGATCGAGTCGAGCTTTGCGCTGAGCCAGGTGAAGTATTCGATCGCGCTGCCGGTGTGAGATCGTCATTGCGAGCGAAGCGAAGCAATCCAGACCGTTGCCGCGGAGGCAGTCTGGATTGCTTCGTCGCTACGCTCCTCGCAATGACGATAGGAACGCACGCCCCACCCTTGCTGCTCCCGGACGCGCGCGATAGGCTTTGTCAAACCGAAAAGCAGGAGGCCTGCGTGACCCAATCCGATGACGGCAAAATTTCCGAGGACCGCCGCGAGGCGCTGCGCTATGCGCTGGCGATCGGCAGCGGCGCGGCGCTGACCTCGGCGCTGGCGCCACGCCCGCTTCGGCGCAGGCCGGGTCCGACAACACGCTGGACAACATTCGTGTTGCGAAGACGCTGCGCATCGCCGTGCTGCCGGGCGAGTTGCCCTATTTCAACAAGGATCTCGCGGCCGGCACCTGGTCGGGCATGTGCATCGACATGGCCAACGACATCGCCAAGCTGCTCGACGTCAAGCTGGAATATACCGAATCCACCTACGGCAATTCGATCCTCGACCTTCAGTCCAACAAGGTCGATCTCGGCTTTGCGCTGAATCCGACGCCGCAGCGCGCGCTGGTGGTCGACTTCACCCATCCTGTGTTTCCGCATCCGTTCGGCGCCATGCTGCGGAAGGGGCTGGAAGCCAAGACCTGGGCCGACATCAACAAGCCGGAGGTGAAGATCGCCGTCGACGTCGGCTCCGCCAACGAGACGGTGGCGCGGCGCTTTGCGCCGAACGCCACCATCACCTCGCTGAAGACGCGCGACGACGTCATGCTGCAGATGGCGTCAGGCCGCGTCGATTGCGTGGTCAACGCGCTGGTGCTGGGGCTGACCGCGATCGCCAAGAACCCGAGCCTCGGCAGCTACAAGATCCTGCAATCGCCCTCGGTCGCCATTCCCAGCGCCATGGCGGTACGCCGCGAGAGCGACAAGCGCTGGCGCGATTTCCTCTCGGTCTGGGTGGATTACACCAGAGGCATCGGCCAGATGCGCGAATGGTTCGTCAAGGGCATGTCACAGTCGGGCGTCAAGCCGGAAGACGTGCCGGTGGAGCTGAATATCTAACGCTCTGGTCACGCCCGGTCATACGGTCATGCCGCGCTCGAGCCGGCGCGCGACCAGCGTCGCCGGAAACAGGATCGCGAAATAGATCAGCGCAACGATGGTGTAGACCTCGAGCGGCCGGTAGGTGTCGGCGTTGATCAGCGTCGCGTTGTAGACGAGATCGGGCACGGCGATCACCGACACCAGCGAGGTGTTTTTCAGCTGCGTCACCGACTGGTTGACGTAAGGCGCCATCATCGGCTTCAGCGCCTGCGGCAGGATCACCAGCCGCAGCAGGCGCCATTGTCGCAAACCCAGCGCCCGCGCCGCATCCCACTGCCCGCGCGGCACGCTCTCGACGCTGCCGCGCACGATCTCGGCATAGAACGCGCCGCCATAGAGCGAGAGCACGCTGACGGCGGCGACATGCGCGGGGATGTTGACGCCGAGCAGGACGGGAAAGGCGTAGTAGAACCAGATGATCTGCACCAAGAGCGGCGTGCAGCGGAACAGCTCGATATAGGCGATCAGCAGCCAATCGAGGACGCGGAAGCGGCCGAGCCTGAGCAGCCCGACGACGAGGCCGATCAGCGTGCCGAGAACGATGGTGCCGATGGTGTAGAGAATGGTGAAGCCGATGCCGAGCCAGAACAGGTGGCTGTACTTGCCGAGGATCGCGAAGTCCCAAACGTAGTGCATGCGCGCCCTCGCCAGTTCCCGCTCAGATGTAGCGCCCCGGCGCGAACGCCGTCACGTCGAACGGCGGCGGCGCGCCTGATATCATCGCAGCGATCGCTTCGCCCGTGGCCGGCCCGGTCGTGAAGCCGATGTGCTGGTTGCCGAAAGCGAGCCAGAGGTTGCGATGCCGCGGCGCCGCTCCGATCATCGGCAGGCTGTCCGGCAGGGTCGGACGCGCGCCGCGCCAGGTGTCGCCGACCTGCTCGCCGAACTCGACGACGCCGCGCGCCAGCGGCTCGACCGCGTCGATCTGCGAAAAATTCGACGGCGCCTCACGATCGGTCAGCTCGACGCCGGAGGTGACGCGGACGCCATTCTCCATCGGCGTCATCAGGAAGGCGTTCTCGGCGTCGTGGATCGGGTGCAGCAATTTGCGCGACGGATTCGGCTTGTACTCGCGATGATAGCCGCGCTCGGTGGCAAGCGGCACGCGATAGCCGAGCGGCCGCAGCAGATCCGCCGACCACGGCCCAAGCGCCACCACGACATGACGCGCGCGCAATTCACCGTCGGACAGTGTGACGCGCCAGCCGTCGCCGTCAGGCGAAATCGATTTGATCTCGGCGCGGCGCACCTCGCCACCGCCGCCGGACAGCATCTTCGCGTAAGCTTTCACGACATTGCCGGGCGAATCCACCGACGCGGTCTGGGTGTGCAAGAGGCCAACGCTGTAGACCGGCAGGATGTTCGGCTCCAGCGCCGAGATTGCCTGACGGTCGAGCAGCTCGCTCTTGATGCCGTATGCGGTCAGCGCATCCTGATCGGCTTTCGCCGCGGCGAGGTTGTCGCTGCGCCAGGCTTTCAGCCAGCCGGTCTCGCGGATGCGCTCGGGCGCGCCCGCGCGCACGATCCAGTCGCGATGCAGTCCCAGCGATGCATTGATCAAGCCTTGCAAGGCAAGTGCGCGCGGTTTGGTCTGCGAAGCCCGCGCGCTCGCCAGAAAGCGAACTACCCAGTCGGGATGGCGCAGCACCCAGCCCGGACTCCAGCGCAGCGCGGCGTGGCGGTTGCCAAAATATTTCGGCAGATTGCCGAACAGAGAGGGCTGGTTGAGCGGAAAGATCGAGCCGGAGGAAAGAACGCCGGCGTTACCGTAGGATGTTTCGCTGCCGGGCTCGCGACGATCGATCACGACGACCGACATGCCGCGCTGGCGCGCCGCGTAAGCCGCCGACACGCCGACAATGCCGGCGCCGAGCACGACGACGTCTGTCTTGTTTTCATATTCGCCATCGCGATCGTCCCTTACATCAAGGTCAGCCCGCCATCGACCGGCAGCAGCACGCCAGTGACGTGACCCGCCTCCTTTGATAGCAGGAATGCGACCGCGGCGGCGACCTCGTCGGGCTCCGCCAGGCGTCCTTGCGGATTGGCCTTCGCCACAGCCTCCCACGCTTTGGTGTCGAGCGCGCCGAACAGGCCGGGATCCTTCCGCGTGTAGCCGGGCATCACGATGTTGGCGGTGGCGCCCGACGGCGCGAGCTCGATCGCGAGCGACTTCACCAGCACTTCGAGTGCCGCCTTGGCGGATGCCGAAGCGGGAAACGTACCCTCAGGCACAAAACGATGCGCGCCAAAGCTGGAGATCGCGACCACGCGACCGGCCTTGTCGCGCGCGATATTGCTCATCGCTACGGTCGTGAGCTCGTGAAACGCCAGGGCCATCACCGCGAAGGCGCGCTCCAGGGCTTCGCGCGGGAGTTTCGCAAAACTTCGCCGGTCGGCAAAGCCAGCTGCGTGGACGATCGCATCGATTGGGCCAAATTTTGCGCGCGTTGCGGCCACAAGCTCTGCCGCCGTTCCCGCCTTCGCAAGATCGCCGGTCGCCCACGCGACATTGGCGCCCGCCCGCTCGCACTCCGCCGCGACCGCCTTGAGCCGCGCAAGGCCTGCCTCGTCGGCGCCCTGCCCGTGCAGCATCAAGCAATGGTCATCCGCGGCAAGCCGGCGCGCGACTGCGGCGCCGATTCCCGATCCGCCTCCCGTGATGATGCAAACCCGCATGCTCTTTTTTCTACAGCAGCTTCCGCTGCATTCTATAGCAACTTGCGCTGCGCCAAATTCTTCATCAGCGCGCCGACGCCAAAGGTCCATGGCTCGCAATCATGGCTGGAGCGCATGCGGTTGACCAGTCGGCCGAGCTGCGGCGCCGAGATGGTGACGATATCGTCGCGCTTGTGGGTGAACCCCTGTCCGGGCGTGTCGCGGTCCTTCACCGGCGCAAACATCGTGCCGAGGAACAGCGCGAAGCCGTCGGGATACTGATGGTCCTTGCCGATGGTCTGCGCCACGAGATCACTGGGATCGCGGCTGATCTTGCCGATCGAGGAATGGCCGTCGAGCACGAAACCGTCCGCGCCCTTGACGTTGAGCGCGACATCCATGCGCCTGACATCGTCGAGCGTGAAGCTCGCGTCGAACAGCCGCAGCAGCGGACCGATGGCGCAGGAGGCGTTGTTGTCCTTGGCCTTCGACAACAGCAATGCCGAGCGGCCTTCGAAGTCGCGCAGATTGACGTCGTTGCCGAGCGCGGCGCCGACGATCCTGCCCTTGCTCGACACGACCAGCACGACCTCCGGCTCCGGATTGTTCCAGGTCGACTTCGGATGCAGGCCGGCATCCATGCCGGACCCGACCGACGACAACACCGGCGCCTTGGTGAAGACCTCGGCATCGGGACCGATGCCGACCTCGAGATACTGGCTCCAGGCGTTCTGATCGATCAGCACCTGCTTCAGCCTCGCTGCCTCCGGCGAGCCGGGCTTCAGCTTCGACAGGTCGTCGCCGACGAGGCGTGTCACCTCCTTGCGGATCGCCTCGGCCGAGGCCGGATTGCCGCGCGCGCGCTCCTCGATCACCCGCTCCAGCATCGAGATCGCGAAGGTGACGCCGGCGGCTTTCAGCACCTGCAGATCGACCGGCGCGAGCAGCCACGGCTTGTTCGGGTCACGGCTGTCCGGCGGCGTGTTGGCGAGAATGGCGTCGAGACCGCCGATGCGCTCGCCCTTGACGCCCTGCAACGCGGCGGCGGGATCGCTCTCCTCGCAGAGCGCGCTCACGGTCGAAAACCGCGCGCTGACATCGAACACGTCCTCGCCGCGGACAGCGACGACCGCCGGACCCTGCGCCTGCGGCAGCCAGACCCGGCCGGCGAGCGCGCCGCGCGCGCCGTCCTCGGGCAGCACATCCTTGGCGGTGAGTGTGATCATGGTTCCTCCCGATCCTGTCGTTATTATTCTTACAGAGATGTCGCGATATCAGATAGACGCCAGACGCCGAGGCTCTTGTCACGCCAGCCGCCGCCGGCCTCCATGCAGTGCTCGTTGAGCATTTCGCTGAGGTACGCCCCACGCGAAGGGCGACCGCTCGAAATTGAGCGCGCGCCAGTCGCCGTCCTCGCAATCGAGATTGGCCTGCCATTCCGGAAACGTCGTCGTGATCAGCCAGGTCGCCCCGCTGCGCCGGAGGTTTTCGACCGCGCGCGCGATATTGGCAAAGGAGAAATGCACCAGGCAGTCGCGGCACAGGATGGCATCGGCGGCCGGCAGCGGATCGCAGGTGATGTCGGCCAGCAGGTAGTCGCGATTGCAATCGCCGCGGCTTCGCAACGCCTCGATCAAATCGGGCACGACATCGATCCCGGTGACCCGCACGCCGAGATCGGCGGTCGCGATCCAGCCGCCGTCACCGCAGGGGGCGTCGAGCAGCGTGCGCACGCCCAGCCGCCGCAGCAGCAGAGGCAATTCGGCGCGCAGCACGGCCGTCGCGTCGATTTCCGAGCCGAGGCCGGACACCGATTCCGCCGCGCCCCAGAGATTGGTGTCGTGGATGCGCTGGAAGCGTTCGCGCAAGGAGAGGCCGGCAAAGGAGGCGCGATCGGCGGCGAAGCGCTGATGGGCCAGCACCGGCGGGCGGTCGGAATCGCGCAAGCGCGTCACCGCACCTGCCCTGCGCCAGGCGCCGGCTCGGCCACCTCATCGACGACGATCTCACCCCTGCGGAAAATAGCGGCACGCATCGGACCCCCTCGGAACAGACCGCACCTCCTCTCCCACAGGAACCTCAGCAGCGGAAGAGGCCCCTCGATCGGAATTATGACAGCGTATTCATCAATTGCCCCAAACAGATATGGCTTGAGGCCGTTCCGGCCGTCGCAAAAACCGGCTATGAGTGAGTGGCGCTCGCCCGGGGACACGGGGAACTGCAACCACCGGGTGTGACAATTTCATTGGGGTAGAAAGATGCCGCATCGCCTTTCCCATCGACGTTTGCATGATGACGAAGTCCGGGCCAGCATTCGCAAGCACGGCAACAAGATTTCCAAAAAGCATCGCATTCCGATCAAACGGCTGGAACAGGCCCAGACCGATCTCCTCGGCAACATCGTGGTACCCGGCGACCTCGCCTACGCAAAGGCGAGGCGGATCTGGAACGTCTATTTCAATCCCCGCCCTGCCTTGATCGTCCAGTGCCAGGCCGAAAAGGACGTGCGGATCGCGCTTGAGCTCGGCCGCGAGTTCAAGATTCCCGTCACCTTGCGATCGGGCGGCCACACCACGGCGGGCTATTCCGGCGGCACCGGCACGCTCGTCATCGACCTGAAGCAACTCGACGACATCGCGATCGATGCGCAAAACCTCACCGCCATGGTGAGCTGCGGCACCACCTTCGGCAAGATGAATGCCGCGCTGGATGCACGCGGCGTGCATCTGCCGGCGGGCGAATGCGACGACGTCCGCATGGGCGGCTTCATGCAGGGCGGCGGCTATGGGTTCACCTCGCGGACCTTCGGCATGCACAGCGACAATGTGACGAGCTTCCGCATGATGCTGGCCAACGGCCGCACGGTCGCCGCCAGTCCTGATGTCAACAGCGACCTGTTCTGGGCGGTGCGTGGCGGCACCGGCGGCAATTTCGGGGTGCTGCTCAACGCCGAGTACAAGATCCAGAAGCTCGACAAGGTCTATGGCTGGTCGATCCTGTGGCCGCTCTCGACGGCCGCCGAGCGCCAGGTCGCGGCCGAAGCGATGATGGCGATCCAGAAGGATTTCTTCCGCACCGCGCCGGTGGAATTCAACATCCAGATCGCGGTCTGCTACCAGCCGCCCAAGGACGGCGCCAAGGTGGTGCCGCAGCTCGTCGTGCGCGGGCTCTATGTGGGGACCGAGGAGAACGGCAAGGCCGCGATCGCGCCGATCCGCAAGCTGAAGGGCGCGCAGTTCCAGTACGACAAGTTCGACGCCTTCATCAAGATCGACAACATGCTGCTGAACTACCCCTACGACATTCCCTACATTCCCTTCCAGAAAAAAGGCCAGCCGCCGGAAGACAAGCAGGCGCGCAATGTCGCACGCGACCTCACGCGCGACGAGTGGCAGAAGATCCTCGACCATTTCGTCACCAGTCCGAACAAATGGTCGTATCTCTATTTCGAAGTCTATGGCGGCAAGATCAACAGCTACCCGCTCGAAGACAGCGCCTTCATCCACCGCGACTGCGCCTTCTGCACGGCGCTCGACATCTTCTACTATCCCGACGACGACAAGAAGGCCGCGGACAAATATCTGAAGGACTGGTGCAAGCTGATGGAGCCGATGTGGAACGGCCACATCTATCCGAACTATCCGAAGACCGACGTGCCCGACTATCGCAAGCACTATTGGGGCAAGGCGCTGGACGCGCTGATCGGCGTCAAGAACAAGTACGATCCGGACGGGTTCTTCCAGTTCGAGCAGGTGATCTCGCCCTATCCGGGCGAGAGGCCGAAGCCGGTGAGCTGGCCGCCGAAGGTGGCGGACGCGCTCAAGCAGCCGATCGTCTACGAGGACGGCAAGCCATAAAAGACGATATGCCCAAGCCGAACGGAACGAACGCGGATTTTGTCAGCGCGTGGCTGGAACAGCTCGGGCTGTCCAGCTATCTGCAGGCGTTCCTCGACAACGACATCGACCCCGGCAATCTGCCGCATCTGACGTCAACCGACCTGGTCGAGCTCGGGGTCACCTCGGTCGGCCATCGCCGGCGGCTGCTTGACGCCATCGCAAGACTGGCCGCGGACGCGCAGGTGCAGCGGCCCGATCCGAAGGAGAAGCCGCCTGCGCCGCGCGCGGCCGCGAGCGCCGCACGGCCGCTCGCGATCGCCGAGCGTCGCCAGGTCACGACGCTGTTCTGCGACCTCGTCGGCTACACCAGGCTTTCCTCCGATTTCGATCCCGAGATCGTGCTGGAGCTGCTCACCAGCTACAAGGACATCTGCGCCACCCTGATCGAGAGCTATGGCGGCCACGTGCTGCGCTATGTCGGCGACGGCGTGCTCGCGACCTTCGGCTATCCGCGTGCGCGCGAGGACGACGCGGCGCGCGCGGTCGCCACCGGACTGTTCCTGGCCAAGGAGATCGGCCAGCTGACGACGCCGAAGGGCGACCGGCTCGAGGTGCGGATCGGCATTGCGACCGGGCTCGTGGTGGCCGGCGATCTCGTCGGCGATGCCGCGGTCGAGAAGCACTCGCTGGTCGGCGAAGCGCCCAACCTTGCCGCGCGGCTGCAAGGCGAGGCCGCGGCCGGCGAGGTGCTGATCGCGGAGGCGACCGCAAGGATCATCGGCAGCCAATTCCGCCTGGATATCCTGACGACGCGAAACCTGAAAGGCTTCGACGCGCCCGTCACGGCCTACCGCGTGCTGGGCGAACAGCGCGGCGCGACCCGCTTCGGGGCCGTGCACGGCGCGAACAGCCTGCCGATGATCAGCCGCGAGGACGAGATCGCGCGCCTGGTCGACCGCGCGACCGCCGCCCTGCTCGGGCAGGGCCAGATCGTCATCATCACCGGCGAGGCCGGGATCGGCAAGTCGCGCCTGATCGAGGAGATGCACCGCAGGCTCGAGATCACGCCGGCGCAGCGCGTCGTGCTGCAATGTTCGCCGATCCACACCAACCGGCCATTCCACCCGGTCGCCCATTACCTGGACTACATGACCGGCGTCGAAGCGCCCGATGCCGATGTGCGCCAGCTCGACAAGCTCGACGCGATGCTGCGCCGCCTCGGCCAGGCGACGCCCGAACGGCTGGCGCTGATCGCCGAGCTGTTGCGGCGCGAGAGCAGCGACCGCAGGCTCCTGCTGCGGCTTGCGCCCACGGAAATCCGCGCGCGCACCATCGCAGCCCTGCTCGACATCTTCGAGGCGATCTCGCGCGAGAGTGCCGTCATCGTCATCGAGGACGTGCACTGGGCGGACCCGTCGACCAATGAATGGCTGGAGCAGCTGGCCGGCATGATTCGCGGCCTTCCGGTGCTGCTGGTCGCGACCATGCGGCCGGAGCAGACGCCGCAATGGGCCGAGCAGTCCGGCGCGAGCGTTCTGCAGCTGGTGCGGCTGCAGCCCGACGAGATCAGGCGGCTGGTCAACACCATTGCCGCCGAGCAGAAGATGCCGACCAGCGTCGTGGATGCGATCGTGCTGCGCTCGGATGGCATCCCGATCTTTGCCGAGGAACTGGCGCGCGGCCTGCAGGCGATGGAGAACGCCGCCCCCGGCACTGCGGACGCCACGGCCATTCCCGAGACCTTGAATGAGACGCTGCTGGCGCGGCTCGATCTGCTCGAGCATGGCCGCGAGACCGCGCAGCTTGCGGCCGCGATCGGCCGCGACATCCCGCTCGACCTCTTGATCGCGGTTTCGCCGTTCGGCGAGAGCGCGACGCGGGCGAGCATCGAGCGGCTGGTCGGAAGCGGCATCTTCGTCACGCGCCACGGCGGCTTTGGCGATGCCGTCGATTTCCGCCACGCGCTGTTGCGCGACGCCGCCTATCATCTGCTGCTGCGCCGCGACCGGCTGCGCGTCCACAAGCTGATCGCCGACACCATCGAGGCGCGTTTTCCGGCGATCGCCGACAGCATGCCGCACGTGCTGGCGCACCAGTTCGCCGAAGCCGGCGATCCTTCCGCCGCCATCATCTATCTGGAGCGCGCCGGCCGCGACGCGGCGCGCCGCTCGGCGGCCATGGAAGCGGTCGCGCATTTCACCGCGGCACTGGAGCAGGCCGCCAAATTGCCGCCGGGGCGCGAGCGGGATCTTCGCGAGTTCGACCTGCGGCTCGGCATGCTCGGGCCGCTGATCGCCGCGCGCGGCTATGGCGCGCGCGAGGTCGAGCGGCAGATCGCACACGCGGTCGAGCTGTCGGCGCGCCTCGGCGCCAGCGACCGCATCGTGCCGGCGCTGTTCCTGAACTGGATCGCCCGCTTCAACGAAACCGACGTGCGGTTCGAGGTGGCGCGCCAGATCGCCCAGGTGGCGGCGCAAGGCAGCACGCTCGACAAATTGATGGCGCATCGCTGCATGGGCACGACGCTGCTGTTCCGCGGCGAATTCCTCGCCGCGATCGCCGAGTTCGAGCGCTTCCAGGCATTGTTCGTTCCGGAAGCGCACAACGAGACGCTCAACAGGACCGGCGCCACGATCCACGCCGTCATCGTCAAGGTCGGGCTCGCCGAAGCCTGGACCGTGCTCGGCGACGCCGAGCGCGCCGGCTTCTGGCGCGAGGCCGCGCTCGGCGATGCCGAGGCCAGCGGACATTACCAGACGATCTGCCACACCGCCGCTTTTGCCGGCGGCCTGCTCGCCGCCTTCATGGAAGACGCCGACGATCTCGCCTTCCATGCCGCGCGATTGCGCGACCTGACCTTGCTGCATGACCTGCCCTATTGGCGGCCGCATGCCGATCTGCTCGCCGGCGTCGCCGACATTCGCCGCGGCGCGGTCGAAAAAGGATTCCCGCTGGCGCAGCACGGCATGGAACGGATGATCGCCGAGCGCCTGCCGTCATTGACGGCCTGGTGCGTGGTGTTTGCCGGCGGCTGCGTGAGGGCGCATCGTCCGCAGGAAGGCCTCGCCACGCTCGCGGGCATCGCCGAGGAAATCGAAACCGGCGAGCGCTGGACCGCGGGCGAATTTTATCGGTTACGCGGCCTGTTGCGGCTGCAAGCCGGCGACAGTGCGGGCGGCCTTGCCGACCTTGCCGAGGCGCAGCGGATTGCCGTGCAACAGGGTGCGGGGCTGGTCGAGGGCCGCGTCGCCGCCGATCTCGAGCGGCTGGCCAAGGCGAGCTGAACGCCGCGCGATCAACGTTGGCGTGAGGGTCCGCCAGGGCATGATCCGGAAAAGTGTGTAGCGGTTTTCCGAAAAGATCATGCCCAAACAAGAATTTGAAGCGCGATGATGATTTATCATAATTGCATCGCGCTTCAAGCGTTTGGAGACGGCTCTCCGGCCGCATCGAGCAGTTGCGAGCGCCGCACCCGCTCGCGATGGGCGGTATAGAGCCCGCTGCCGACGATGAAGGCCGCGCCGACAATGGTCCAGACGTCAGGCAATTCGCCGAAGATCATGAAGCCGAGGATGCTGACCCAGAGCAGCTGGGTGTAGGAGAACGGCGCCAGCACCGAGGCGTCGGCGTAGCGGAACGCCAGCACCACGATCCACTGGCCCGCGGTCGAGAACACGCCGATCAGCACGCCGAACGCGATCGCCTGCCAGCTCGGCGCCACCCAGACGAACGGCACCAGCGCCGAGAGGATCGCAACGCCGGCGATCGACGAATAGGTCATGATGGTGATGGCGTGCTCCCTGCCGCTCATCATGCGCGTCATGATCAGCGTCGCGGCCCAGGCGAGCGCGGAGACGATCGGGAAGAACGCCGCGGGATGAAACGCGCTGCTGCCCGGCCGCAGGATGATCAGCACGCCGAGCAATCCGACCGCGGTCGCAAGCCAGCGCCTCACGCCGACTTTTTCGGACAGGAAGACGATCGACAGCGCGGTGACGAACAGCGGCGAGACGAAACCGGTGGCCGAGGCTTCCGCGATCGGCAGGTACCGCAAGCCGGAGATGAAGAACAGCGAGGAGCCGAGCAGCGCGGCGCCACGCATCAATTGCAGGCCGGTGCTGTTGGTCTTCAGCGCGTACAGCGGCGAGCCCGGCACCATCGCCGGCACCATGATCATCGCGAACACGAGGAAGCGCAGCCAGGCGATCTCGATCGAGGGCAATGTGGCCGAGAGATATTTCGCGGTCACGTCGGAGACGCCGAGGAACACCGTCGACGACAGGATCAGCGCGATGCCCTTGAACGGGCGGTCGGCGCGCGCAGGCGCGCGGCGGACGGTGGGTTTCTTTTCGGACGACGGCAGGGAAACGCTGTCGAGCCTGGCCACTACGGCGGCTGAGGCAGCAGGAGGCGGAGTCACGGCAAATCTCGGCGAGAAATTTCGAATCTGTGTGTGGGATTACAAAACGACAAATGGCCGGAATCGACAACACCCGCCAGCGGGATGCGGATATGCGCCCTGCGTGCAGCGTTGAAATAATCCGTTAACAAGTGCCTTATTTTCCCGCCTTATTTGATTTGTCGCATGATCTCATCGGAAATCCGGTGCCCACTTCTCCGGATCATGCGCATCAAAGCATCGGCAGGCTGCGCGGTTTCGGCCCGCGCGGAAACGCCGCATCGAGCGCTGCGATTTCGTCCCCTGTGAGTGTCAGCGTGCCCGCTGCCGCATTCTCCGCCGCATGTTCCGCATCACCGGCTTTTGGAATCGCAAACACCGGGGTTTCACGGACGAGGAAACTCAACGCGACCTGGCGCGGCGTTGCCTTGTGCGCGTCCGCGATCTTCGCGAGCAACTTGCCCCCCGCGCTCGCAGGCGAGGGAAAATCGCTATGACCGAACGGCGAATAAGCGACGACGGCGACGCCGTGACGCGCGCACCACGGAATCACGGTGTGCTCGATCGCGCGCTCCTTCAGATGATAGAGCACCTGGTTGCAGGCGATCTTGCCTTCGCCGGACACCGCGAGAATCTCGTCGAGATCGTCGGCGTCGAAATTGCTGACGCCCCATGAGCGGATCTTGCCGGCCTTCTTCAACTCCTCGAACGCGGCGACTGTGTCGGCAAGCGAATATGAGCCGCGCCAGTGCAGGAGATAGCAATCGAGCCGGTCGGTCTTCAGCCGTTTCAGCGACCGCTCGCAGGCGGTGATCGTGCCGCGCCGCGAGGCGTTGCTCGGCAGCACCTTGGAGACGAGGAACAACTCGTCGCGCTTGCTGGCGATCGCGTCGGCAATGACGAGCTCGGCGTCACCATACATCTCGGCGGTGTCGATATGGGTCATGCCGCGCTCGATGCCGCGCTGAAGCGCCGCAATGGCCTTCTTGCGATCGCCGCGATCGAGATACCAGGTGCCCTGCCCGATCACGGAGACGTCGGGCCCGCTCATGCCGAATTGTTTGGATTTCACGATGACCTCACAAGTCCAAATTTTCGTCATTGCGAGCGAAGCGAAGCAATCCAGAGTCTTCGCAAGGTTTTCTGGATTGCTTCGTCGCTACGCTCCTCGCAATGACGACTTCGCTGATGTCTGCGACCAGCACCGTGCCGGTCACGGATTCCGTGATGTAGAGGCGATCTCCATTGATCGCGACATTGGTGCAGGAGGGACCTGCGCAGGATTTGATGCGCGCAATGCACTCGCCATTCGGCGCGAACACGAAGACATGGCCGAGCGAAGCGTGCGCCACGAACAGCCGTCCCGCACGATCCATGGTCATCCCGTCAGGGCCGCTCGGGCCGAACAGCGAGCAGAAGCGGCCGACCTTCGAGACGCTGCCGTCCTTCATGAAGGGCAGACGCCAGACCGCGTTGTCGCGCGTCATCGCGACGAACAGTACGGCTTCGTTCGGATCGAGCACGAGCCCATTGGGGCTCGGACCGGTATCGATCAGGCAATCGAGCCGGCCGGCTTTCGTGTAGCGATAGACCTTGCCGGTGGGATCGTGCAGCCCGGTCTGGCCCTGATCGGTGAAATAGATGTCGCCGTTCGATGCGAGATGAAGGTCGTTGCAGCCGCGGAACGATTCCGAGTTGCGCGAGGTCAGCAGCTTCCGCATGCGCCCCGCGCCTGCGTCGCATTCCATGATGCCGTGCCTGTAGTCGGCGACGAGGATGCGGCCGTCGGCGCCGATCTTCAGCCCGTTCGGCCATCCCTCATATTCGACCACCAGCGACCACGTCTTGTCAGGCGCGATCCGAAAAATGCGGCCGAAGGGAATGTCGACGATGTAGAGATTGCCGTCCCTGTCGAACGATGGCCCCTCGATGAAGCAGTCGGTCGGGGCGCCCGGCCGGTTGGCATCGGCCCATTCCGTCGCCACGCCCTTGCGGCGGAAACTGTCGGGCATTGCCGAGAAGACCGTCGTCTCGATCAGCTTCGGCGGCGTTTCCAGATACATCATTGTTGTTTTGTCACCCGTGAAAGCGCGCGCACCATAATGGACTGAAACGGCTGCGTCGATTATCCCAACGATCACACCACCGTGGCTGCGATCAGGCCGTTCACGTTCGGCTCGTTCTCGATATTCCAGAGGATACGCAGCAGCCGGTCGACGCGGTCGGCGGCAAGATGTTTTGCGACCTGCAGGCGGAACTTCTCCTCCATCTCAGCATCGGTCATCGGGTTTTTGAAATGCCCGCGGTGATACTCGACCCGCACGGTCTTGCGTCCGCCTGATTTCAGCACGACCTCGAGCTCACAGAGATTGAACTCCTTCTCGGTGCGGTCGGCTTCTTCCGACGGCACGACCTTGATGCGGCCGACGAGATCGAGCAGCCGCGCGTCGTGCAGGTAAGGGTCCTCGTAATATTCGGGGTCGATCTTGCCGTACATCAGCGCCAGCGCCGCCGACCAGGGAATGCTGTGGTCGGCGGTCTCGTGGGTCTGCGGCGTCCACTTGTCCGGCCCGTCGGCCATGATCTTGATCGCGGAGTGCGAGACGTTGATGTTGACTTGCGCGATCTCGTCCGCGCTCTTGAACGACGACCGCGCCTCGACCGCCGCCTGCGCCACGGTCTGGGAGAACTGGCCGAGCGGAAAGCGCTTGGTGAAGGCGCGGCGAATGCCGAAGGGCTCGCCGAGCTGCACCGCCTCGACCGGCGCCTTGCCCATCACCTTGAAGAAGCCGTAGCGGCCTTCGAACACCTTGCCCGGCCCGGTCATGCCGGCCTGCGCCAGCTCGATCGCAAATATCGCCTTGCGGCAGGCGTCGGCCGCCGCATAGGCCTTCCAGTTCGACAGCTCGTCGGCGCGGCCCTGGCGCGTCGCGGTGTTGCCGCCGACGGTGATGCCGATCGCCTGCACCATCTGCGGCGGTGTCAGTCCCATCAGATGGCCGGCGCCGACCACCGCGCCCATCCCGGTGATCGTCGAATGATCGATGCCGTTGCCGAGATAATCGAAGACATCGGCGATCTTGCAGAACACTTCGTAAGCCAGCACGGTCGCGGTGATGAGATCGCGGCCGCTGCGCCCGTTCACCTCCGCCGCGGCGAGCAGCGCCGCGATGGTATCGCTGGGATGGCCGGCGCCATGGGTGAGGCTGACGAAGGCGTCGTTGAAATCGAGATAGCGGAACATGGTGCCGTTGGCGAAGGTGGCGAGATCGGCGCTGGTCCTGGTGCCGCTGATCAGCACGGTCGCCGGCTGTTTCGCGCTGACATCGCTGGCGAGCTTGATCGCGATCTTGCTGGGGGCGGCATCGTAGCCGCCGAAGGCACAGCCGATGGTGTCGAGGATGGTGCGTTTGGCAATGCGCACCACGTCATCGGGGATATCCTCGTATTTCAGACTGGCGGCGTAGCGCGCGAGCGTCTCGGCGAGCACGGGCTGGCTCGCCGGTTTCTCCTGCGCCAGCGCAGGCACCGACGGCATGCCTGCGGCGAGTCCGGCTGCCGCTATTGTCTTGAGAACATCGCGGCGGGCGATGGGAGTCGAGCGAGACCACCGGCCTGCTACCATTGAGATATCCTCCCCACACTTTGTTGTTGGCCCGAGGTCCGTTGATGATCAGAGCGGGCAGCGACCGCTTGGACCTGTATCACAATTTCGTCTACGCTCGGCTGGCAGAATAGAGGACCAGCAATGCGGCGGCGCCAGTTCATCAGCCTTATGTGCGGTGCGGCTACCTGGCCGCTCAAAGCTTCGGCGCAACAAGGTGCGAACCTTCCGCTTGTCGCAATCATAATACCTTTCACAGAGGACATTGCGAACGAAAGGACGGCGGCCCTGCGCTTCGGCCTCAAACAAGCCGGTCTTGTCGAAGGCATCCACTATTCTCTTGCACTGCGTTTCGCCAACGGCGACTACTCGCGATTGCCAGAGCTTGCAAGAGAACTGGATGCGTTGAAGCCCCGGGTCTTCGTGGTTACGGCCTCGGCGACCGCCATAGCTGTCATCCGCAAGCAAGCGCCCAACACTCCGTTGGTCTTTGCAAGTATTGCAGCCGACCCAATCGCGTTGGGCCTTGCCGAGAGCTACGCAAGGCCTGGCGGCATGATGACGGGCACCGTCATGAATGCTGTGGGCGGAGAAGAAAGCCTCGTCTCAAAACGTATCGGATTCTTCAGGGAACTAGTGCCAAACCTGACGCGGCTAGGAATGATTGGTATTGCGGACAGCGAAACACCGGTCGCTTCTGCCGGTCTGGCCATACCCGAGCGAACCGCCTTGCGAAAGGCATCCGGGCAACTCGGCTTCGAGCTTTCGAACTACGATATTCGGAACCTCGATGATCTCGAGGCTGCTGTGTCGGCGGGCCTGCGCGATGACGTCAGCGCATTCTACATTTCAGGTGACCCGAGAATGAACCTGAACATTCCCCGTGTTGTGGCATCACTTGCAAAATCGGAAAAACCGACCTGCGCCGTCTATCCGTTCTGGGCGCGCGCCGGCCTGTTGATGTCATACTCGAACGATCTGAACGATGGTATGCGCCGCACCGGTTTTCAGGTCGCGAAAGATCATTCAAGGCGCGAAACCGGGAGAGCTGCCGATCGAGCAAGCCGTCAAATTCACGCTCGTTATCAACCAGAAAACCGCAAAACAGCTGGGGATCATCCCGTCGCCAAATCTTCTGGCTGCGGCCGACGAGGTGATTGAGTAAGGCGTCCTAGTTCGCGACCGCCTGTTGCAGCGCAGAGACGACGGGCGCTTGCGCGATCAATCGTTTCAGCTCGGGAAGACAGGACCCGCAATTGGTACCGGCCTTGAGTTTTGCGCCGATCTCGGCCGCGGTCGCCGCGCCGGCTGCGATGGCATCGCAGATCGATGCGCGGCCGACGCCGAAGCAGGCGCAGACCACCGGACCTGCGCTGACGACGCCTTCGGTGGAGCGGCCGGACAGCAACATGCGGCGCTCATCGTCGGTGAGCGTCTCCGCGGCGAACAGATGTTTCACCACGTCCCAATCGCCGGCGTCATGCGCGGGCCCGACGAACAGGCAGGCTTCGATGCGATCCCCGACGAACGCCGCTGCGCGAAAAACGCCGCCGCCGAAATCCCTGTACTCCGCAACGTCGCCCTCTGCGGCTGCGCGCAGCCATGACGGCCAGCGCGAGAGCTCGGCGTTGTCGGCGAACAGATAGCCGTAGCCGCCATTGACCGCGGCCCGCGCCCACCACAGGCTCGCGGGCAGTTGCAACTCCTTGCGCGACAGCACGAAGCCGCGGAACACATATTCATATGGCGCGATCGAGACCGGCGTCGACTTGGACTCGGGCTGGCCCGAGAACGGATCGGTGAAGGGCGCAACCAGCGCACCGATGCGAGCACCGGAGGCGTTGGTCTCGTTCCAGTGGATCGGCGCGAACAACATGCCGCGCTGCTGCCGCTCGCTGACGACGACCTTGAGGATGCACTGGCCGTAGTCGGTGGTGACGCGCGCAAAGCTGTCGTCGCTCACGCCATATTGGCCGGCGTCGTCGGGATGAACCTCGACATAGGGCTCCGGCAGATGTTGGCCGAGGCGAGGACTGAGCCCTGTACGCGTCATGGTGTGCCACTGGTCGCGCACGCGGCCGGTGTTGAGGCGGAGCGGCCGACCGGGATGGGTCTCGGTGCGCAGCGCCGGAATCTCCGGCGCGATGAAGCGCGCCTTGCGGTCGCCGGTGTAAAAGCCGCCCTCGCCGAAGAAGCGCGCCTGCGACTGCTCGCCCTGGCGCAGCGGCCACAGCACCGGCGCCATGATGTCGTAGCCGTCGTCGGAGACCGCCTGCAGCGCGCCGATATCGAAGTCGCGATTGCCGGCGTTCTCGAACGCCGACAACGCGGCATGCTCGCGAAATACGTCTGCGGCAGATTTGTAATGGAAGGCGGCGCCGAAGCCGAGACGTTTCGCAACTTCGCTGACGATCCACCAGTCCGGCCGCGCTTCGCCTGGCGCGGGAAGGAAGGCGCGCTGGCGCGAGATGCGCCGCTCCGAATTGGTCACGGTGCCCGATTTCTCGCCCCAGGCCAGCGCCGGCAGCAGCACATGCGCGCCTGACTCGACGGTGTCGTTGGTGCGGACGTTCTCGGAGACGACGAACAGCTCGAGCTTTTTCAGCGCCTCACGCACGCCGTCGGCATCCGGCAGCGACACCGCGGGGTTGGTGCCGATCACCCAGAGCGCCTTGATCTCGCCGCGCGCGATCGCCTCGAACATCTGCACCGCCTTCAGCCCCTCATGGGTGGCGATGCGCGGCGCCTTCCAGAACCGCCGCACCCGGTCGATGTCCGGCGGCGTGAAGTTCATGTGGGCGGCGAGTTGGTTGGCGAGCCCGCCGACCTCGCGGCCGCCCATCGCGTTGGGCTGGCCGGTCAGCGAGAACGGCCCGGTGCCCGGCTTGCCGATGCGGCCGGTGGCGAGATGGCAATTGAGGATGGCGTTGACCTTGTCGGTGCCCTGCGCCGATTGGTTGACCCCTTGCGAATAGAGCGTAACGGAGCGCTCGGTCTCGCGGAACATCCTGAAGAAGGCGGCAACATCGCTCTCCGGCAATCCGGTCGCCAGCGCGGTGGCCGCCGTGCTGCCGGCCATGCTGCGCGCGCGCGCCAGCGCCTCGTCAAAGCCCGATGTGTGGGCCTCGATATAGGCGCGGTCGAGCGCGCCGTGATCGGCGAGATGCACGAGCAAGCCAGAGAACAGCGCGGTATCGGTGCCGGGCTTGAGGCCGAGGAACAGCTCGGCGTCTTCTGCGGTATCGGTGCGGCGCGGATCGATCACGATCACGCGCGCGCCACGCGTCTGCTTGTTCGCCATCATGCGCTGGTACAGCACGGGATGGCACCAGGCCGCGTTGGAGCCGACCAGCACCAGCAGATCGGCTTCATCGAGATCGTCGTAACAGCCGGGCACGGTGTCGGCGCCGAAGCCGCGGCGATGACCCGCCACCGACGAGGCCATGCAGAGCCGCGAGTTGGTGTCGACATTGGCCGAGCCGATGAATCCCTTCATCAGCTTGTTGGCGACATAATAGTCCTCGGTCAGCATCTGGCCGGAGAGATAGAAGGCGACCGCCTTGGCGCCGTCGCGCGCCACGATGTGCTGCAAGCGGTGCGCGACGTGATCGAGCGCATCGCTCCAGGCGACGCGCTCCATCCTGCCCTTGCTGCAACGGACCATCGGATGCAGCAGCCGGCTCTCCAGCGCCAAGGTCTCGCCGAGCGCCGAGCCCTTGGAGCACAGCCGGCCGAAATTCGCCGGGTGCTCGGGATCGCCCGAGATCGCGGCACCGCCATTGGCGTCCGGCGTCGCCAGCACACCGCAACCGACACCGCAATAAGGACACGTTGTTTTGGTTGCGCGGAGTTTTGGATCGACCGATGTCATGACATCGGCCTCATGCCGCCTTGGCCGGCGTCGCGAGCGCGCGGCCGAACATCAGATCCTTGCGGATCGCGGCGATGGTCTTGCGGGCGCGGATCATCTCGAGATACCAGAGTGCGTCTGAGGTCTCGCCGATCAAGACCGCGCCGGTGAGCCGGCCATCCGATATGACGAGCTTCTTGTAGGTGCCGCGCTTGACGTCGCTGAGCAGGACTTCCTCGCTGCCCTCGGAGCCGATGAAATCACCGGCCGAGAACACGCTGACACCCGAGACCTTCAGATTGGTCGCGACCACGCTGCCCTTGTAGGCCGCGCTACGCCCCGCAAGATGCCCGGCGAGCGCACGCGCCTGCTCATAGGCGGGCTCGACCAGGCCGTAACAGACGCCGCGATGCTCGGCGCATTCCCCAAGCGCGAAGATATCGCTCGTGCTGGTCTGCAAGGCATCGTCGACCACCACGCCGCGGTTGACCGAAAGGCCTGCGTCCTTGGCGAGTGACGTGTTCGGCCGGATGCCGGCGGCGAACACCACGGCGTCGGCGTCGATCAATGTGCCGTCAGCGAGTTCGACGCCTTCCACCGCGCTCTCGCCGACGATGCGCGCGGTGCTGGCATTGAGCATCACCTTGATGCCCTTGCGCTCGACCAGCGTCTTCAAGAGATCAGCCGCCGGCGCATCGAGCTGACGCTCCATCAGCCGGTCCATCAGATGCAGCAAGGTCACCGGCGTGCCGGCTTTGGCGAGGCCGTAGGCGGCCTCCAGTCCGAGCAACCCGCCACCGACCACCACGACCGGTTTCCTGCGCGCGGCGAGCGCCAGCAACAAATCGACGTCGCGGCTGTCGCGAAAGGTGTGCACGCCCAGGAGATCGGAACCCGGCACGTTGAGCCGCAGCGGCGAGGAGCCGGTCGCCAGCACGAGCCTGGAAAATTCGATGCTCTCGTCGCCGGCGATCTTCAGCTCGCGGCGGCCGACGTCGATCTCGGTGGCGCGGCAGCCATATTTCAAAGTGACGCCGCGGTCGCGCCACCAGTTCGCAGGCTCTGAGCTCGATGTCGTGCGAGGCGGTCTCGCCCGCGAGAACGGAAGACAACAGCACGCGGTTATAGGCGAGCCGCGGTTCTTCGCCGATCACCGCGATGGCGTAGCGGCCGAGCGAGCTCCTGGCCAGTTCGTCGACCAGCCGCGCGGCGGCCATTCCGTTGCCGACAATGACGAGCGGCTCGCTCAACGCCCCTACTCCGCCGCCTGCGACGGCCGGCCGTAGGCCTCCGTGATCATGTAGCCTGACAGTGTCTCGTAAGCCGTGGTCCAGGCCTCGGCGACGTCAGGCGTCCAGGCCTCGCCCAGTCCCTTCTCGAGCGTCCACAGCAGCGCCGCGCCGACCACCGGATAGTGCTCGCGCCGCGCGCCATAGCTGACATGGCGGATCGCCAGCGCACTCGCGGCGGGAAGGATCGACGGCAGGTCAGACAGTCCGTTCACGACGACGGCGAGCGTCGCCATCAATTTCTTGCGCTGCTCGGTCATGTCTTCGGGGAACATGCCTTTCACCTGCGGCGCGACCTCGAACAGGCGATTGTAGAAGATCACCGCGGCCTGTTCTGAAATCGGTGCGACCTTGGCGAAGCTTTGCTGGACGAGTTTGATTTGATCCGGGGTCATGGCTCGCTCCTTGTTATTACTCTCCCGTCCCGAGGGACGGGAGAGAATGCTTTGCAAGTTTCAGATGCGCGCTTGGGCGAGGCTCGGCGCGCCCGCGGTCTCGGAGCTCTTGCGCAGGTAGAACCACCAGGTCCCTGCGAGGCAGAGCCCGTAGTAGGCGAGGAAGACCATCAGCGCGAGCTGCGGACTGCCGGTCAGCGCGATCGACTTGCCGAAGCCGAGCGGGATCAGGAAGCCGCCGACGGCGCCGATCGCACCGATGAAGCCGACTGCAGCGCCGATCTGGATCGACGCGGCTTTCAGCGCCGCGACACGCGCCGCCTCGCCCTTGCCGCGCGCCTTGTGCAAATTCTCCTCGCGGAAGATCGAGGGGATCATGCGGTAGGTCGAGCCGTTGCCGATGCCGGTGGTGGCGAACAGGATCAGGAACATCACGAGGAAGCCGGTGAAGTCCTTGGCGCCGACGAAGTAGAGAACGCCGATCGTGGCGGCGGCCATCGCGATGAAGTTGAAGAAGGTGACGATGGCGCCGCCCACCTTGTCGGCGAGCAGGCCGCCGATCGGGCGCACCAGCGAGCCGACCAGCGGACCGAGGAAGGCGATGCCGATCGTGATTGCCGGGAACTGGGTCTTGATCAGTAGCGGGAACGCGGCGGAGTAACCGATGAACGAGCCGAACGTCCCGATATAGATGTAGGACATGATCCAGGTGTGCTTGCGCTTGACGATCGCAAGCTGGTCCTTGATCGAGGCCTTCGCCGTGGCGAGATTGTTCATGAAGAAGATGGCGCCGAACACCGCGATGATGATCGGCAGCAGCCACATCAACCCGGCATTCGTCAGATAAAGACCGCCGGTAGGCGTCGCCTGGTAGAGATTGATCAGGCCGATGCCCATCAGCATCGGGGTCAGCAGCTGCACGCTGGAGACGCCGATATTGCCGCCGGCCGCATTGAGGCCGAGCGCCCAGCCCTTCATCCGGTCCGGATAGAAGAAGGAGATGTTGGCCATCGAGGAGGCGAAGTTGCCGCCGCCGAGGCCGGCAAAGGACGCAACCAGCAGCATCAGCCAGAACGGCGTGTCCGGCTGACTGACGAAATAGGCGAGACACAGCGTCGGGACGAGCAGCACACCCGCCGAGAAGATGGTCCAGTTGCGGCCGCCGAAGGTCGTCACCGCGAAGGTGTAGGGAAAGCGCATCAGCGAGCCGATCAGGCCCGGCAGCGCGACGAGCTGGAACAGCTGGTCGGTCGAAAAATGGAAGCCCGCCGCCGGCAGCTTCGCCGCCACGATCGACCAGATCGCCCAGACCGAAAAGCCGATGTGCTCGGCGACGATCGACCAGATCAGATTGCGCCGGGCAATGAACTTGCCTTTCGAATTCCAGAACGTCTCGTCCTCGGGATTCCATTCTGAAATCCACGCCGGATTCTCATTGCTCATCACAAAATTCCTTTCTCGTCGCTGGTCGGGTGCAGGCACGAAAGCGCGTTCCGGAGAGACCCCGGCGCGAGTGGATCGCGGGTTCAGATGATGGCTTTCGAGGACGGCAGCGGTGGCGTCAGAACAAGCTATTCAAGCTTTGTGCCAGCGCGCGTGAGAGCGGAAATGACTGATCGCTTAATGCGTTACGGGGTGCTGCCCAAGATTTCGGCGAGCGCGGATTTGCATTCAAAATTTGCGATTTGCTCATTTCTTGTGCGGCGCACAAGAAATGAGCGCGGTGATTAAAAGATGATCTTCACTGAACGCAGCCCGGATGAGCGGAGCGACATCCGGGGTCTTCGCTCCGACCTGATCCCGCGTGTCGCTAGCACTCACGCGGGCTGATCCTCTTGCAATCGATCGCAGCTATTTCGCGGGACGTTTCGAGAGAAATCGATGCACGATAAGATCGGCAGCTTTGTTCAAAGTAATTCTTTCTGTTGTAACGTAGTAACGACCCACATTGATTTCTATCTGGGGGTTCTGGTCGGGCTCTCCGGCTCCGTCGATTGCAGAATCAAACATGACTAATTCACCTTCATGCAAATCAATCTGCAAGGGAGGCGACAACGTTGAGGCGCTGTGGATGGACGTGAGCGCGCTCGTTACATGTGCAGCTGACGCGGCATAAATCCATCGAACGATCGCCCATTCTCCGGTCGCCATTTGAACAAATTTCGATTGGAGAGGTTCATCGCCGAGTATCACTACTCCCCCTTCACCGCAGGGAATGTACTCTACGTAATCTTGTACGAGGCAAGCGCGAGCGTAATCACTGTCATACTGCGAGCTCACCGAAATGCCCGACACTCCCCTCCACCGAGCTGCTATTGAGACCTCACTGCAAACGAGTGGCCCGCCACCGCTATTCACCCAGTTCATGAGTTCGGGTCTCATTTGTACTATTGCGAGCGAACCTGCCCGCTTTGAACATTCCCGCAGTGTAAGCATTGCGGATTCAGCTCGCGTAGCCCGGATGAGCGGAGCGACGGCCGCGGTCTTCGCTCCGACCTGATCCCGCGTATCGCTGCGCTCACGCGGGCTACGACATTACGCGTCCTCCGTCGCCTTTGCCGCCATCGGTTTCGGCGCAGCGCCGCCGCCCGGCTTCATGCGGAATTCGTAGGTCATGAGATGCCACGGCGCGGCCGCGGGCTTGCCGTCCGGCATGGTCGGATCGCTGCGCTTCTCGATCTTGGCGATGAGCTCATCCTTCACGCCGAACACCACGTCGGAGTCGAGATATTTGTCGCCGTCGATGAAGACGTGGGTGATCAGCGGCTCGTAACCCTTGGCGTTGACGAGGAAATGCACATGCGCCGGGCGCATCGGATGGCGTTTGGTCTGCATGATCATCTCGCCGACCGGCCCGTCGGTCGGGATCGGATAGCTGCAGGGCAGGATGGTGCGGAAAGTAAAGCGCCCATCGCTATCGGTGACGAAACGCGCGCGCGAGGTCGGCCCGGTCGTCGCATAGGTCGGCTTCTGCGAGTCGTAGAAGCCGTCGTCGTCGGCATGCCAGACGTCGACCGGAACACCGGCGAGCGGCTTGCCCTTGAGATCGGTGACGCGGCTCTGGACGAACATCTTCTCGCCGGTCTTGTTGTAGGGCGAAATATCGCTGCCATGCGGCATCACCTTGTGCTCGCCGACATAGAAGGGGCCGAGCACCGTGGTCTGCGTCGCGCCCTCGCGCTCCCTGTGGTTCACGGCGTCGACCAGCATGGACACGCCCATGACGTCCGAGAGCAGGATGAACTCCTGGCGAAGATCGGTGCACTTGTGGCCGGTGCGGGTGAGAAAATCGATCGCGTATTCCCACTCTTCGAAGGTGAGATCGGTCTTGCGCACATAGTCGTGCAGCGACTTCACCAGCTCCTGCAGCAGGAATTTGGCGCGCTTGTCCGGTGTGTTCTCGAAGCTTTTGACGACGGCGGCGGTCAGATCGTTTTCGTTGAATTGGGGCATTTTGGTCGATCCTGCAAAGGGGAAGCGTGGGGACTTTACACCCGTGGGGCGGGGTAAGCACGTGCTGTTGGAAGAAACGCTGGTTTTCGGATAACAAGCTGGTCCACTCGCGGCCCCCTCCCTCACGAGATCGTCAAATGCTCGCCCCGACCACCGCCTCTCCCGAATCCGCCGGCATGTCAAAGGCCGCCCTCGACCGCATCGAGACGCATCTGAAAAGCCGATACATCGATTCCGGCCGCCTTCCCGGCACGCAGCTGCTGGTCTATCGCCGCGGCAAGGTGGTGCACCGCGCCATGCAGGGCTTTGCCGACATCGAGCGCAAGGTTCCCGTCAAGGAAGACACGATCTATCGCATCTATTCCATGAGCAAGCCGCTGACCAGCGTGGCCTTCATGATGCTGGTGGAGGAGGGCAAGGTCGCGCTCGACGATCCCGTGCACAAATACATCCCGGAATGGAAGGACCTCGGTGTGTTCGTCGCCGGCAACGCGCCTGCGTTCCTGACCCGGCCGCCATCGCGTCCGATGCAGATCGTCGATCTGCTGCGCCACACCTCCGGGCTGACCTACGGCCTCCAGCAGCGCACCAATGTCGACGCCGCCTATCGCAAGCTGAAGATCGCCGAGTGGCTGACGGAGGGGACGCTCGATACGATGATCGAAAACCTGGCGAAGCTTCCGCTGGAGTTCTCGCCGGGAGAGGCCTGGAACTACTCGGCTTCCACCGACGTGATCGGCTATCTCGTCGGCAAGATCTCGGGCAAGCCGTTCCATCAGTTTCTCAAGGAGCGCATCCTCGATCCGCTCGGCATGACCGACACCGGTTTCCACGTGCCGGCGGACAAGGCGCACCGGCTCGCCGCCTGCTATGCGAACGATCCGCCCGGAAAGATGAAGCTGCAGGACGACCCGGCCACCAGTACCTATCTCGCGCCGCCGACCCTCTATTCCGGCGGCGGCGGATTGTGCTCGACGCCCGTCGACTATCTCACCTTCTGCCGTGCGCTGCTCAACGGCGGCGAGCTTGGCGGCGTCAGATTGATCGGTCCAAAGACACTGAAGCTGATGACATCGAATCATCTGCCCGGCGGCGTCGACCTGCCGGTGCTGTCGCGCTCGATGTTCTCGGAAGCCTCCTACAGTGGCGTCGGCTTCGGCCTCGGCTTTTCCGTCACCATGGATCCCGCGAAAACCCTGATCCCCGGCAGCGCCGGTGAATTTGCCTGGGGCGGTGCGGCCTCGACCGCGTTCTGGATCGACCCCGCGGAAGAACTGATCACGATCTTCATGACCCAGCTGATCCCCTCGAGCAGCTATCCGGTCCGCCGCGAGCTGCGCACCATGGTCTATTCGGCGATCACCGACAGCAATCTCTGACGGTCGCCGGTTGCCTCGCGCGCGAAACGCGAGCGGGTATTGAGGATCGGAAGGATATTTGCCGTCAACGCTGCCGCGGCAGATCGAACTCGCTCGTTTGCGCGTGATGCCCGTCCCGTTCGGCTCGCGATCGAGAGAGCGCGCCGATCGCGACGAGCGCGGCGGCGAAGCCGGCGGCCGCGCCGACGCCGAGGGCCCAGCGCGGGCCGAAGTGGTCGGCGACCCATCCGACGATCGGTGCGCCGATCGGCGTGCCGCCAAGTGCTACGCCGAGCCGCAGCGCCATCACCCGTCCGCGCATCGCCGGCTCGGTCGAGAGCTGCATCAGCGCGTTCGACGTGTTCATGACGGTGAGCGCGGCGGCGCCGATCACGATCAGCGCGGCCGCGAACAGCCAGTAATCCGGCGCCAGCGCAGCCAGCGTGCAGCCGAGGCCGAAGATCGCAGCACCCAGCAGCAGTGAATTGAAGCGTGGCCGCTCGCGGCTTGCGGCCAGCAGCGCTCCCGACATCGTCCCGATCGCCATCATCGAGGACAACAGGCCAAAGCCGCGCGCATCGGTATGGAAGACGCCGACCGCCATGGTCGAGATGAAGATCGGGAAATTGAGGCCGAAAGTCCCGATCAGGAACAGCATGATCAGCGTCGCCCTGAGATCGGAGCGGGACCAGACATAGTGAAACCCCTGCAGGACGCTGCCCTTGGTCGCGTGGGCGCGCGCATTGGGGCGAAGCTCCGACGTGCGCAGCAAGGATAGCGACGCCAGCACCGCCATGAACGACGCGCCATTGAACAGGAACGCCCAGCCGGTGCCGACGGAGGCGATGACGAGGCCGGCGACCGCGGGTCCGATCATCCGCGCGGCGTTGAACGAGGTGGAGTTCAGCGCGATCGCGTTCGACAGATCGGCATCGCCCACCAGTTCGGCCACGAAGGTCTGGCGTACCGGAGCGTCGAGCGCCGCGCTGCAGCCGAACAGGAACGCGAACACATAGACGTGCCAGAGCTCGACCAGGCCGGTGACGGTGAGAAGCCCGAGGACGAGCGCGAGCGCCCCCATGGTCGCTTGCGTCGCCATCAGAAGCTTGCGCTGGTTGAAATGATCGGCGGCAAAGCCGGAGAATGGCATCAACAGCAGCTGCGGTCCGAACTGCAGCGCCATCACGATGCCGACGGCGGACGCGCTATGATTGGTGAGCTGGGTGAGAACCAGCCAATCCTGCGCGGCGCGCTGCATCCAGGTGCCGATATTGGACACCAGCGCGCCGGCCGCCCAGATCCGGTAGTTGAATTTCCGTAACGATCGAAACACGCGTCTCATGTTCGCCCGGGTTCATTGCCGCCGTGAAGCCGTCCGAAATGCCGCGCCAGGAACAGCCCGATCAGAAGTCCACCGAGACCCAACGCGGCGACGTCGCTTGTGCTCCTCAAATCGAAATCGCCGACGCGGCAGACCAGCAGATATCCGACGAGCAGGTTGAAGAAACCCCAGAGGATGTTGACGGTCGATGTCGACAGCCCCTCGCCCGGCGGCTTTGCGAAGGGAGTCTGGAATGGCTCCCCCATCATGCCGGCGACGACATGGGGAATGGCGTTGGTGAGGAAGGCGCCGCCGAAAAACCAGGCGACGAGGTCAAGCCAGTTCATGCGCATGTGTCCTTTCGAGGAGATCGATGATGGCCTGCGTCGAGCCGGTTTCGCCGAGCCGCGGGAACACGTTGGCGATGCTGTAGTCATGCGCGCTTCTTCGCGCATCCGTCATGGCGTCGACGGCGAGCGTGACGTTGAAGCCCGCCTCATAGGCCTGACGCGCCGTCGATTCGACGCCGGTGCCGGTCGCGACGCCTGATATCACCACTTGCGTGACGCCGCGCCCTCTGAGCCGGATCTCGAGATCGGTGCTCGCGAACGCGCCCCATGTCCGCTTCGTGACGACGATGTCGCCCGGTTGCCGTCCGAGTTGCGGAAGAAAGTCAGTCCAGCCATCCGGAAATTGTCCGGCGTGGCGTGGCCGCTCGGTTCGTCCGGGTGCCGTGCCGTCGACATTGACCAGCACGATCGGCAAGGAGCGCCGCCGAAACGCGGCGATCAGATCGCAGGCGCGCGTCACGATGTCATCGATCGGATGGATGAAAGCCGATCCGGCGAGCCCGCGTTGCAGATCGACGATGATGAGGGCAGTCGTCGGATCGAGCATCGTAATGGCCATGATCCTCTCCTTTCAGCCGAATGCTTTCGGCGATCTGTGCGGCGAGCCGGCGTCAATCATTGATGAGCCGCTTCAACAACCCGACCGCGAGGCCAAGTTCCTGCTGCTCTCGCGCAGACAGCCGCGCCGCGATGGTGCGCGACAGCCAATCCTGCCGCGCGGCCCGGCCGGTGCGCAGCCGTTCGCGGCAAGCCTCAGTGAGCGACATGATGGTTTGCCGGCCGTCGTCAGGATCGGGCGAACCGCGGACCAGCCCGGCAGTCTCCAGCGCCGCGATCGCCGCGCTCATCGATTGCGGACGCATCCCCTCCGCGCGCGCCAGGCTCGATACGGTCGCGGGGCCGTGTTTTTCGAGGCGAAGCAGGACCGCGACCTGGGACGGCGGAAGGTCGTCGCGTTGGCCCTGCTCGCGAAGCCGGCGCTTCAGCGTTCCAATCAGCAAACGAAGGTCTTCGGCAAGCGCGGATGTGCGCGCCGTCCCGGTCCTGCCTGGTGAATTGCTCATGCCGGATGGAAATAGCATATATGAAGGTAAACTGTAAAGTTGATCTTCTCAGTTTAGCTGTGCGCTTGCGGCCGTTCCACTTCCAGGGAGGCAGCGCCGGATGTCGGGCGCGGCGGGTTTCCATCGTCGCCGGAACCCGTTAATTTCTTTGGCGGATTTTCGAGCCATCTCCTATTCTCCGGACCTGAACTGGCCGGGTCGTGCCAGCGCGCCTTGGCGGAGTTCTGGTGCCGAAACTCTCCCTGCCCGTCCGGCTTGCCCTCCTGGTTGCGGGAACCACGCTGCCGCTGATCCTGTTCGCGGCCGGCATCATCCTGCGCAACTACGAGGAGGATCGGAGCGCCGCGACCCAGCGCGTGCTGGAAACCGTGCGCAGCATTCGTTTCGTGCTCGACGCCGAGGTGCAGCGGATGACCGGCGGGTTGCAGGTGCTGGCGTTGACCAGTTCGCTGCGCAATGGCGACTTCGACGGCTTTCGTCGCATCGCGCTCGGCTTTCTCGATCAATACGGCAAGGACGGCGTGATCCTGATCGCCGACCGCGACGGCCGCCAGCTGTTTTCCTCGGTCACCCCGGACACTGCGAGCCTGCCGCCGCGCAACAACCGCGACATCGTCGCGAAAGTATTTTCGACCAGACAGCCGCAATATTCCGACCTGTTCACCGGTGCGGTGAAGAAAACGCAGATCATCACGGTCGAAGTGCCCGTGATCCGCGACGGCAACGTGATCTACGTGATCTCCTTCAGTCCCCCGATCGGCATGTTCCAGGGCATGGTGGAGAAGCAGCGCCCGGGCGGTGACTGGACCATGTCGATCTTCGACGCCCAAGGCGTCAATTTCGCGCGCGTGCCGAATCCGGACGCCACGATCGGCCAACGCGCCTCGCCGACGCTTTATGCGGAGATGTTCAAACGAAGCGAAGCGACGCTGCCGACGGTGTCGCTGGAAGGCGTTCCGCTGCTGACGGCCTTCGCGCGGTCTTCGCTGACCGGATGGACGGTCGCCGCCGGCATCTCGCAGAGCTCGCTGGTCGCCCCGTTATGGCGCTATCTCGCGATTACCAGCGTGATCGGCGGCGTTCTGCTCATGATCGGGTTGTCCTTTGCGGTGCGGATGGCGACCACCATCGCGCGCGGCGAGATGCTGCACGATCTCCTGATCGAGGAACTCAACCACCGCGTCAAGAACACGCTGGCGATCCTGCAGGCGATCGCGGCCCAGACCTTCCGCAGCGCCACGCGTCCTGAGCGCGAGAAATTCGAGGGGCGGCTCGGCGCGCTCGCCGAAGCGCATAATCTGCTCAGCAGGGAGAAGTGGCAGGGCTCCGATCTCGCCGAGGTGATCGCGCGCGTGCTGCAGCCCTACCAGCTCAACGATCCCGCGCGAATCCGGATGTTCGGCCCCAGCGTTCCCTTGTCGCCGCGGCTTGCGGTGGTGCTGTCGATGATCGTGCACGAGATGGCGACCAATGCCGCCAAATATGGCGCGCTGTCGAACGTGACAGGCAAGGTGGCGCTGGATTGGGAAATCCTCAGCGACGAGGCGATCCCGAAGCTGCGGCTGATCTGGACCGAGAGCGGCGGCCCGCCGGTGGTGACGCCGGTGCAGCGCGGCTTCGGCTCGCGCCTGATCGAGCGCAGCGCGCGCGATCAACTCGGCGGCGAGGCCACGGTCGACTTCCTGCCGCGCGGGGTGGTCTACACCATCATCTGCGCGCTGCAGCGGGAGGGTTAGAGAAACGACGGCGGCAAACGTGGGGCCCGCGTCAGGTTGCCCGCGAGGTCGCACCGACGCTGCGGACGGAGTGATGTCCGTCTCCCGGCATTCGTTAGTCAAAGAACCAGCTTTTTCAGTCCGCAAGGCTGGTTCATAATGCCGATCAGCCTGCGGTCGTGTGGCACTGACCCGCCTGCAGGTCAGGCCCGGCGCGTGCTTACGGAACGCGACCGGGCCGACTTTACTTGAAGGAATCGGTCATGACCCGAACCATTCTCGCCTGCGCGTTGCTGCTGATTTCCAGCGCGTCGATCGCCGAAACTCCCTACGCCGGAATGCAGGAGCGCACCATCAAGGCGCTTTCTGATCGACAAATCGCGGACCTTCAGACCGGACGCGGTATGGGATTAGCGCTCGCAGCCGAGCTAAATGGCTATCCCGGCCCCGCGCATGTTCTGGAGCTGGCCGACAAACTTGATCTCACGCCGGATCAGCGCGTCAAGGTGCAAGGCCTGTTCGACTCAATGAAGGCGGAGGCCTTGCCGCTTGGCGCGAGGCTGATCGAACAGGAAGCCATGCTCGACAGGCAATTCGCCATGCACACGGTTACGCCCGCAAGCCTCAAGAGGGCGACAGCCGAGGTAGCCAGCACCCAGGGTACGCTCCGCGCAACTCATCTCAAGTATCATCTCTCGACGGCCGACGTCCTCACGCCGAGCCAGATGCAACGCTACGCCGAACTACGCGGCTATGGTAACGACCATCCAATGATGCATCATCGCTGAGCGAAACGTCTGCCGGAGAGCAGAGACGTCGACTGTTGCCGCCGTGACACGACGGGCAACACACCTTGCGGATTTACAGAAAGGCAATGTCAAGCCTGCGCCATTAAAATATCAATCTTTCCGAAACACAGAAGTTATGATTAAAAGAAGCCGTCCCGCGCTCGCTACGGAGGGCGTTTCGCGATCGCCACGACACGTGGCGCGGGATGCGATGGACGCGGTGGTGCCGCAAGGCGTGCGGCGCATCGCGTACGGTCAAGCCGTGTGGTCCTGATCCCCCGATGCTGGGATCAAGTCTGCCGAGAGGCAGACGACGGGGGCTAGCAAGCCCGGTACCCCGAGGAGAGCGCGGAGTAAGCCGTAAAGCCATTGCGCAGGGAGTGCCGGATCGTTTCGGCCTACCTGTACTGACTTGTGGGCATCTTTCCTTTTCAGCCCACAGGGCCTGCGGGTGCGGCCAGCGCCCGGCATTCCCTGCGCCCTCTGTTTCGAGGGAGCGACGTTTGATGCATCACCCGGACGCGAAATCGCGCCGCGGGAATGATTATGGCTGTTGATATTCAAATCAGAAGGCACCGCGATCCAGATCACCTCTCCCCGCCTGCGGGGAGAGGTCGGCATTGAGCGAAGCGAGAATGCCGGATGAGGGGCATGGCACGGCATCGCCGCAACTCCGCTGTATCGGATTCGAAGATATGTCTGCGTCTAATTCAGACTCAATTCGCGGAGACTCCCCCTCACCCGAAACCTCCGCTGCGCGTCGGTTTCGACCTCTCCGCGCGCGCGGGGAGAGGTGAAGAACAGCGGAATGTCGTTCGCACGTTCGCATCTCGCCAATCGCCGTCAACGCGATGGCGCCCGCGCAGCGCGACCAGCGCATCGAACACCAGCCGATCGATGGTCAGGCCCTCGGCAAGCAAGCGCGCGCGCGTGCGAAACGCCCGCTCCGACGGGATGCGGATTTCGTCGATGCCGTCCTGGCGCGGCGTCGCCTTGATCTGTTCGATCAGCTGCGTCACGCGCCGCTTGAAAACATCCTCCGGCCCGAACAGGTCGGGACGAAAGGCGATGAAGAGATAACCGGGATCGCCGTCCTGCTCGGCCCCGCCGAGCAGTCCCAGCGCCTGGATCATCAGCGCCATCCCAAAACCCTTGTAGCCGCCGAACGGCAGCAATGCGCCGCGGCGCGCAAGCGACGGGTCCCGGGTCGGCTCGCCGCCGGGCCCGATCGCCACGCCTTCGGGAAGCAATTCGCCCAGCCGCTCGCGCAGCATCAGCTCGGTCATCATGTAGGCCGAGGTGCCGAAGTCGAGCACGACCGGCTCGCGCGCCGACGGGAATCGCGATCGCGAGCGGATTGGTGCCGAGCACCGCCCTTGGCGCCGCCGGGCGGCGCCACCATCGGGTGGCTGGCGGCGGTGTGGATCGCGACGAGGCCGGCCCTGGCGATCATCTCGACGAAGTAGGCGCTGCGCCCGCTCATCCAGGCATCGGTCACGGACACCAGCGCAATGCCGTGCGCCGCGGCTTTCCTGATCGTGGCCTCCGCCGCATGAAACAGCGCCAGCATCCCGACATTGTTGCCGCCGTCGAAGGCGAGCGAGACGCCGGTCTCGCGCAGCACCGTCATGGGCCGGCGCGGCCGCTTGAAATTCGCTGCATCCGGGATGTTGAGGATCTTGGCCAGGCCCGAATATTCGTAACCGCACAAGGCGGCATCGACGACGTGATCGGCAACGATGCGCGCCTCGTCGTCCGCATATCCGATGCCGCGCAGCGCGCCCTCCGCGAGATCGCGCGCCTCCGCGACGCTCAACTTGATCCGTGCCGGCGTCATCACCGTACCCTCCCCTGGTACACCCACGGTAAACGCTTAGCCGAAACTCTGCAGGCTGGGGAATGTCTCGAGCAGCCAGACGCTGACATTCGAGACCGCGCCGGTCAGGAAGGCGATCCCGGTGACGACCAGCAGCACGCCCATCGCCCGCTCGACGGTCGCAAGATGCGCCTTCATGCGCGAGAACAATGCGGAAAACTGCTCGACCATGAAGGCTGCGATCAGAAAGGGAATGCCCAGACCCGCCGAATAGACCGCGAGCAGGCCCGCGCCCTTCGTGACCGTGGCTTCGGCGGCCGCAATCGACAGGATGGCGGCGAGGATCGGCCCGATGCAGGGCGTCCAGCCGAACGCGAAAGCGAGCCCCATGACATACGCGCCCCACAGGCCGACCGGCTTGGGGATCGGCAGCCGCCCTTCCCGCATCAACAGGCCGATCCGCGTCAGCCCGAGGAAATGCAGGCCCATCACGATGATCACGATGCCGGCGAGGATCGAGAGCTGCGCCGACCAGGCGCGGATCAAGCCGCCGATCAGCGAGGCGCTGGCGCCGAGCGCCACGAACACGGTGGAGAAGCCGAGCACGAACAGCAGTGCGGAGGTCATCACGGCGCGCTTCGAGGCCGCCGCTTCCTCGTCGTTGGCGACATGCTCGATGGTCGCGCCGGTGAGGTAGATCAGGTAGGGCGGCACCAGAGGCAGCACACAGGGCGACAGGAAGCTGACCAGCCCGGCAATCAGCGCCGCCGGGATCGATACGTCATGTATCATTCAACTGCCGCCATCATCGCTTCCACCGCCCGATCACCGGGACGGCCTGATGTAACGGATGGTCGGGAATGCGCAACACAAGCGGTCGCTTCGCCGATCGCGAAACGGCCGCCACCGCTTCACAAATGCGGCATTACAGCGCAGAAGATCGCGGATGGGGCCTTACTTGACCAGCCGCAGCAGCGGCCTCCGCGTGCAGCCGGGCGCGAGCTTGGCGGCGCGCAGACGCGCCGAGCCGTCATCGGCCAACATCTCATCGCAGAGCGCCCGAAGTTCAGCGTCGCCGATGCGATACAGCCGCATCCGGACGTCGAGAATGGCCACCGAGACCAGGTGCGCGGAATCCTTGTCACCGCCCGCCAGCAGCTCTGTCCGGCATTCCTCGAGCAATTCGAGAATCGAGAGCAATCGTTCGTCGGAGGTCACAACCAGCGCCCTCTCTTGCCACCGGCAGCCGGCGCCGCGACAGCGTCGCACACTCCCGACAAGCCGCAGCCGGAAACGCGCGATGCGCACGCAGTTTTGAACACGCAACCCTTGCCGGCCGACATCCCCTTCCGGTCCCCATCTCGCCCATCCTCTGATACCGTCCCCACGGTGAGAATAGGGCGCAAAACCCCGTGCCGACCAACCCGTCGAGGTTGTGGTCCGCCCAAGATTCTGCCAAGTTTAGCACCCGGAAAGGCTTTGTATGCATCTGCCAACAGACAGGGGCGTTCCGTTAGAGGAACACCACCGGTTCACGCTCGGTCTCGCCGACTGGGACGCGGCCCGCGTTTTTCTCGAAGTGGCGCGTTCGGGCAGCTTCCGGTCGGCCGCCGAACGGCTCGGCCTGTCCATCAATGCCGTCCGCCGCCGCATCGACGATTTCGAGAAGCAGACGGGATCCACGCTGTTCACGCGCGACGTGCACGGCGCGCATCTGACCGACGAAGGCGCCATGGTGGTCTCCGCCGTCGAACGGATGGAGGCTGCATCATTCGATCTGTTGCGCGCCAGCATTGCCGCGGGCAATGCGCTCTCGGGCGAGATCAGGGTCGCCGTCGGCGAGAGCCTCGGCACTTTCTGGCTGGCGCCGCGCCTGGTCGAATTCCAGCAGGCGTTCCCGAACATCCTGGTCAACCTGCAATGCTCGGCGCGTTCCGCCGACGTGTCGCGCCACGAGGCCGAGGTCGCCATCGATCTCGAGCGCCCGTCCTCGCTCGACGTCAAGGTCGTGAAGCTTGGACGGCTGCATCAGGTGTTGTTCGCGGGTCAGAAATATCTCGACGGCTTCGGCGCGCCGAAATCGGCGGATGAGCTCATCAAGCACCGCCTGGTGGTCCATGAGGCCGCCGCGAAGGAAATCTTCGAGCGGCTGTTTCCCGGCTGCGCCGAGCGCGACCTTCTGGTCATGAAGACCAATGTATTGAGCGCCAATTACTGGGCGATCGCCAACGGCGCCGGTATCGGCATCTTCCCGAGCTGCGCAGCGGCGTTGGGCAAGATGATACCGCTGGACGTCGGGCTGGATTGGTCGTCCGACGTCTGGCTGTCCTATCATCCCGGTAGCGGTCGCATACCGCGGATCAGAAACATGATCGATTGGCTGGTCGAAGCTTTCAATCCCGCAAGATTCCCGTGGTTTGCCGACGAATTCGTCCATCCACGGGAATTTGACGCGGTATACATGGGTGAACCCCTGACCCACTTATTCGGGGGATTTCCGACCGAAGGACGGTGAGACGTAATGACTAAGACAGCGGCTAAGAGGATGAAGCAACGCAGTGCCGGTAAACCCGACATTGAACTTGGCAAACGGATTCGGTTGAGGCGCGTCGAGCAGAAGATCTCGCAGGCCGAACTCGGCGACAAGCTGGGCGTGAGCTTTCAGCAGGTCCAGAAGTACGAGAAGGGCGTCAACCGCGTCGGCGCTGCGCGCCTGCAGCAGATCGCGACCGCGCTCGACGTTCCCGTCACCTTCTTCTACGACGGCGACAACAAGTCGCGCGAAGTCGAGAGCCTGCTGTTCCTGGACAGCGCGTTCAGCCTGAGGCTGCTCCGGGCCTACAGCAAGATCAAGGATCAGACGGTGCAGCGTCAGCTCGTCTCCCTGATGGAATCGATCGCCGCCAACGAGGAGTAGGCGTCAGGTCCGCCGGGCCCTGTCGCTTTTCAACGCGAGATCATCGTGCCGCGCTGCTGGCTGGTAGCCGCGGACACGATCGATCAATTGGGCAGGATTCGGGGGCAAACGCTCGCCACGCCAGGCCACGTGCTGGTCCGGGCGCGAGAGCACGAGTTTTCCGTCATATCCGTTCGCGGCATCAGGACTATCGAGGTCGAGGAGTTTGAGCGGCACGCCTTTTTCGCGCGCCGCCAGCTCGAGCGCGCTCACATCGATCGACCGATCGAACCGCAGCAGCGTGAACTCCGGGCCCATCGCGTCGTAGAGCGAGCTGCCGTCCTTGCGCCAGAGATGCGGCGTGCGGCAGCCCGGCACGGTCGATGGCGTGTAGCTGTCCATGGTGTAGGACGGCTGTTCGCCGCCGTCATAGGCGATGATGGGAGAGGCGTCATAGTAGGCGCCGAAGTTCAGTCCGGCGCAGGCATATTGCCGGACGTTGATCTCATAGGTGAGCGTCCCGGTGTCGCGCCGCGCCGCCTCCCCGCGGGGCCCTTCTTCCTCGATTTCCGGCGGCACCGCGCCGCGGCGGCGAATCTCGGCCTCCGCATGCGACATCGCAAAACGCGAGACCTGGCTGGTGATCGGCATCCGCTCGGCCTCGTAGGCGTCGAGAATGGCGGCGGGCGCCCAGCCGTTGAGATGGGCGGCGAGCAGCCACGACAGGTTCATCGCGTCCGCGATTCCGGCGTTCATGCCGTAGCCGGCATAGGGCACCCAGATATGCGCGGCATCTCCGGCGAGGAAAGCGCAGCGGTCGCGGAACTTGCTCGCGACCAGGCGGCGTCCGAACCAGTCCTCCTTCGAGATGACGTCGTAGTCGAAATCGGCGCCGACGCCGAGAATGGTACGGATGCACTTGTCGCGATCGACGGCTTCGAAATCGGTCTCGTCGGGCCGAAGATAATTATGCACCAGCCAGCGCTCGCTTCCATCGATCGCATAGACCATGCCGGAGCGGCGCGGATTGATCGAACCCGTGCCCCAGGCACGTTCGTGCTGCTGCAGGCCGATCAAAGCCGGCGCGCGGATGAAGGTCGATTGCACGCGCTGGATGACGGCGTCGCCGGTGAACTCGGCGCCAACCGCCTTGCGCACGATCGACCGCCCGCCGTCGCAACCGACCAGGAAACGGCAGCGCAGGCGACTCACCTTGCCGCTGTCGAGATCGCGCAAGGCAACCTCGGCGCCGTCGTCGTGAATTGCGACGTCCTCGGCCGAGGCGCGATTGATGATGGTGATGCGCGGCTGGCTTGCCGCATGCTCGAACAGGATCGGCTCGAGGAAGATCTGGTTGATGCGATGCGGCGGCTCCGGCGTCGGCCAGTTGCCGTCGGCGCAGTCGGTGTCCGTGAAGCGGTCGCGACGGCAGGGAATTTTGATCCGCGTCAGCTCCTTGCCGGTGAAGGTGGTGCGGTAGCTGATGTCGTGCGGATAATCCGCCGGCAGGCCGGCGTTGCGAATCTTGTCGGCGATGCCGAGCCGCCGAAAGATTTCCATGGTGCGCGCGGCCACGTGATTGCACTTCGGCTCGGGCGGCGCGGCGCGGGCGCGCGTCTCCACCACGGTCACGGCGATGCCGCGCCAGGCGAGATCGATCGCAAGCGTCAATCCGACGGGACCTGCGCCGACGATCAACACATCGGGATCGCTCATTCGAGCTCGGCGCCGGATTTCGTGACGATGTCGGCCCAGCGGTCGACTTCGCTCTTGATGAAGGCGGCAAAGCTGTCCGGTGTCGATCCCGGCAATATCTCCAGCGCCAGCGTGGTCAGCTTGCCCTTGGTCTCGGGATCGGAGAGCAGCTTGGCGATTTGCGCTGCGAGTGCATCGACAATCGGACGCGGCGTGCCCGCGGGCGCGACGATGCCTTGCCAGGCGACGAGTTCATATCCGGGCAGTCCGCTTTCGGCGATGGTCGGAATGTCAGGCGCGACCGCGACGCGTTTGGGCGTGGTGACGCCGAGCACCCTCACCTTGCCCTCCTTGATCTGCTGCAGCGCCGGCTGCAGGTCGACCACCATGAAGGGAATATGGCCCGCGATCACGTCGAGCATCGCCGGCACGCTGCCGCGATAAGGCACGTGACGGATGTCGATGCCGGCCGCCGAGCGCAGCATCTCGGCGCCGAGATGCTGCGGGCTGCCGTTCCCGGCGGAGCCATAGGCGAGGCCCGGGTTGGCCTTGGCATAGGCGATGAACTCGGTCAGCGTCTTGGCGGGAATGCTCGGGTTGATGATCAGGCAGAACGGCACCGCGGCGACCAGCGAGATCGGCGCAAAATCCTTGACGGGATCGTAGGGCAGCTTCTTGTACAGCGTCTTGTTGATCGCCAGCGTGGTCGAGGTCGCGATCATGATCGTGTAGCCGTCGGGCTCGGATCGCGCCACCTGCTCGGCGCCCAGCGTGGTCGCAGCTCCCGGCTTGTTCTCGACCACGACGACGGCGTTCAACCCGCTCTTGATCTGTTCGGCGACGAGCCTGCCAAGCAGGTCGGTCGTGCCGCCTGCCGGATACGGCACGAGCAGCTTGATGTTGCGGCTGGGATAGGCGGCCTGCGCCTGGGCTCGCGGGACCGCCCCACCGATCAGCCCGCCGCCAAGTCCGATCATCGCCTGCCGGCGGGTCCAAATCATGGGATTTCCCTGCTGTTTTTGGTACGCGTTGCGAACCACTCTAGCCGCTCAAGCGACATATCAAAGGCCGCCAATGGTCTAGCTGATTTGCGGCGATGCAAAAGGGTGTGGGGACGCTTAATCGGAACGCAACTGTCGTCGGCTAAAGCGGGGCGACTGCGCTCTTCTTCCGCTTCCGCCATTCAATCTCGCCCAATTCCTGCCATCCGGCGCCATCGCGGCGCTTTCCGGGACATGAACGAATGAAAAAAACTGCAATCGCCGCCATTGCCACGTTGATCGCCGCCAGCCCTGTGTTCGCGCAGACCGCGCCGCCCGCAGCCGCGCCGGCAAAACCGGCGGCCTCAACTCCGGCCAAGGCGGCGCCGAAGGCCGCGAGTTCGACCCCCGAATCGCGTTCGGCCGAGGCGCTTGCGCTGTCACATGAGCCGACCTTCGACGAAGGCACCGCAGAGCGAATCAAGGAGGCCGCGCTCAGCTATTCCGACATCGCCGTGCGCGGCGGCTGGCCGACGGTCCCCACGGACGCGAAATTCGTAGCTGGCGTAGCCGGCCCCAATGACGATCTGCTGCGCAAGCGCCTGATCATTTCCGGTGACCTCGCCGACACCAAGGCGTCGGGCGCGTTCGACAATGACGTCGCGGAAGCCGTCAAGCGCTTTCAGGTACGGCACGGGCTCGCCGCGACCGGCACGGCGACGCCGCGCACCATCGCAGCGCTCAATGTCTCCGTGCAGAAGCGCATCAAGCAGCTTGAAGCCTCGCTCGAGCGGCTCGATCAGACCAAATTCGAATTCGGCCAGCGCTATGTCGTGGTCAACCTTCCCGCGACATTCGCGGAAGCCGTCGAGAACGATCATGTGGTGCGGCGCTATCGCGTCATCGTCGGCAAGACCGAAAAGCCCTCGCCGACGCTGACGACGCAGATCACCGGCGTGGTGCTCAATCCGACCTGGACCGTGCCGTCCTCGATCGCGAAAACGGAAATCTCCGCGCATATGCGCAAGGACCCGAGCTATCTCTCGCGCATGCACATGGAAGTGCTTGATGCCCACGACCAGCCGATCGATCCGCATTCGGTCGACTGGTCCGGTGCGCACACGCCGAACTTCACGGTGCGGCAGGCGAACGGCACCTTTAATGCGCTCGGCGCGGTCAAGATCGACATGCCGAATTCCTATTCGGTCTACATGCATGACACCAACCAGCGCAATCTGTTCAGCGACGACTATCGCTTCGACTCGCATGGCTGCTCGCGCGTCGACAATGTCCGCGACCTCGCCGCCTGGCTGTTGTCGGAGGAAATGCCGAAATGGAATCGCGCGGCGATCGATGCGGCGATCGCAACCGGCGCGCACCAGGAAGTGACCCTGCCGAAGAAGGTGCCGGTGGCCTGGATCTACCTGACGGCGTGGATGACCCGCGACCAGACCGTCCAGTTCCGCAACGACATCTATGCCCAGGACGAGCAGCTGCTGGAAGCGACCGCCGAGGAAGCGGCATTCTTCAATAAGGCCGCCAATCATCCATTGACGGCACATCTCGCACAGTGATTGATAGCCCCCGTAAAAAGAAGAACACGGGGGAAGCCCATGATGGTGCTGCACCATGGCTGGCGGTCCAGCGCGTCGCGCCGGGTGCGGCTTTGTCTGGAGGAAAAGGGGCTTGCCTATGAAAGTCATGTCGTCGACATGGCCAGCATGGAGCACCACTCGCCCGACTATCTGAAGATCAACCCGCTCGGGGTGATCCCGACCCTGGTCCATGACGGCAAGCCGCTGCACGAGAGCGGCACGATCTGCGAATATCTCGACGAGAGCTTTCCCGATCCGCCGCTGCGGCCCGCAACGCCGTACGAACGCGGCGAGATGCGCAACTGGATCCGGCACATCGACGGCCTGATCGGCAACCTCATCATCTTCAACTGGCGTCATCATCTGCAGAAGGTGGCGGAGAAATGGACGGACGAAGAGCTTGCCGAGAAGATGAAGAGCATTCCGAGCAAGGAGCGCCAGGAGGCATGGCTCCGCGTCGCGCGCAAACCCTATACCGAAGAGGAACGCCAGGCCGCGCGGGACAAGCTGACCCATCAGCTGCTCGATCGCATGGAAGCGGCGCTGAAAGGCTCGGGCTGGCTGGTCGGCAAGGCCTATTCGATCGCCGATATCGCCGCGGTTCCCTTCGTCAAGCGGATCGATGAGGAGATCGTGCCGGAGCAGGTATCCGAAAAGCACCATCCCCGCGTTGCCGATTGGTGGGCTAGGATACAGGCGCGGCCGGCCTTTGCCCGCGCCAATATCGGACCGTTCGCGACCACTTACTCCTGACGAAAGCCAAAGACATGCTTGACGTTCCCCGAAATGAAACCGCCTATGCCGACGGCAAAATCCTCAAGACCATCACCGAAGGCGTCGGCGTCGTCACCTTCAACAATCCCGAGAAGCGCAATGCCATGTCGCTGGAGATGTGGCAGGGGCTGGGCCAGGCGTTGACCGAACTGCGCGACGATCCCGACGTGCGCGTCGTGGTGCTGGTCGGCGGCGGCGACAAGGCCTTCGTGTCGGGCGCCGATATCAGCCAATTCGAGAAGACGCGGCACAATGCGGCGGCCTCGGAGGAATATTCGAAGAAGAGCGAGGCGCAGCGCGCCCTGCTCGGCAGCTACCCGAAACCGACGATCTCCTGCATCCGCGGCTTCTGTCTCGGCGGCGGCATGCAGGTTGCGATGATGACCGATATCCGCATCGCCGCCGAGGATAGCCAGTTCGGCATTCCCGCCGCCAAGCTCGGCATCGCCTATGGCTATGACGGCTTGCGCAACCTGGTGTCGCTGGTCGGGCCGTCCTGGGCGCGGCTGATCATGTATACGGGCATGCGCATCGCGTCGGCCGAAGCGCTCCGGATCGGCCTGGTCGACCGCGTGCTGCCGAATGGCGAGCTGTGGGATGCGACCATGGACATCGCGCGCACCATCTCGGGCAACGCGCCGCTGGCGATCAAGGCCGCCAAGATCACCATCGCACAGGTCCTGAAGGATTCAGGCGACCGCGATATGGCGGCGATCAAGCAGATCGGGCTGGAGTGCATGGACAGTGAGGATTTCCGCGAAGGCCGCCGCGCCTTCATGGAGAAGCGCAAGCCGGAGTTCAAGGGCAAGTAGCCGCTACGCCCGTACGACCGAGGAAAATCAGCATGCACAAGCCCGTGGAAGCATCGACGCAGACGGCCCTGCAAGGCGAGCCTCCGCTGCCGTTGTCCCGCTTCAAGGTCATCGACCTGACGCTGGCGCGCGCCGGCCCCTCCTGCGTTCGCACACTGGCGGACTGGGGCGCCGACGTGATCCGGGTCGAGCCGCCGCCGGAGGAAGGCGAGGCCAGCGAACTCGTCGGCCGGCGCGATGGCTCCGACTTCCAGAACCTGCATCGCAACAAGCGGGCCATCACGCTGAACCTGAAGACCGCCGAAGGCCGCGAGATTTTGATGCGGCTGGCGGAACAGGCCGACGTCATCATCGAGAATATGCGGCCCGGCGTCACCAAGCGCCTCGGCGTCGACTTTGACGCCGTGCGCAAGCGCAATCCGCGCATCGTCTATGGCAGCATCTCCGGCTTCGGCCAGTACGGCCCCTATGGGTCGCGGCCGTCGGTCGATCAGATTGCACAGGGCATGAGCGGCATCATGTCGGTGACCGGAATTCCAGGCCAGGGGCCGGTCCGGGTCGGCGTCGCCGTCACCGACATCATGGCCGGCGCGTTTCTCGCTCAGGGCGTTCTGATCGCACTGCTCGATCGCGAGGTCTCGGGGCAAGGCCGCTGGGTTCAGACCTCGCTGATCGAGGCCGGCCTGACGCTTCTCGATTTCCAGGCGACGCGCTGGACCATGGACAAGAAAATTCCGCCGCAGGAGGGCAACAACCATCCGACCAACACGCCGATGGGATGCTTTCGGACGGCCGACGGTCACATCAATATCGTCGCCACCAGCAACAAGAATTTCCAGATTTTTTGCAAGCTGATCGATCGCGAGAATATGTCGACAGACCCACGGTTTGCCTCGATCGCGGCACGCCGGCAAAACAAGGAAACGATGAACACGATGATCGCCGACGCGTTGCAGGCGAAAACCACGGCCGAATGGTTCGAACTGATCGTGGCCGCGGAGCTACCTTGCGGCCCCGTCTACGACATCAAGCAGGCCTTCGCCGATCCGCAGGTCGAGGCGCTCAGCGCTCAAGCGTTCGGTCACCCATCCGCGCCTTGGCGAGCTCGATCTGGTGGCGCAGCCCTGCCAGATCACGGGCTTCGACCGCGAAATCCGCACGGCCACGCCCGATCTCGGCGAACACAACGATGAAATATTGACGTCGCTCGGCTACAGCGCCGAGGACATCGAAAAGCTGAAGTCGTCGCGGGTCATCTAACGCAGGCTATCATCGGCCCGTCCAGCCGTTGGCCGAGCCGTCCGAGGAGATTCGCGATGCTGATCGGTGTTCCCAAGGAGATAAAGGACAACGAATTCCGCGTCGGAATGACGCCGGCCGTTGTCGCAGAGCTGCTCCATCATGGACACGCGGTGCTGGTGGAGGCTTCGGCCGGTCTCGGCTCGGGCCTGACCGATGACGAGTATCGCGCCGCGGGTGCGACGATCGTCAGCACGGCCGCGGAGATTTTCAAACGCGCCGAGATGATCGTCAAAGTCAAGGAACCACAGGCCGACGAACGCAAGATGCTCCGCAGCGGCCAGATCCTGTTCACCTACCTGCATCTCGCGCCTGACCTGCCGCAGACCGAAGACCTCATCAAGAGCGACGCTGTCTGCATCGCCTATGAGACGGTCACGTCCGCCAGTGGCGGTCTGCCGCTGCTCGCGCCGATGTCGGAGGTCGCGGGCCGTCTGGCGCCGCAAGTGGGGGCGCATGCGCTGGAGAAGGCGGCGGGCGGCCGCGGCATCTTGCTGGGCGGCGTGCCCGGCGCGCCGGCGGCTGATGTGCTGATTATCGGCGGAGGGGTCTCCGGCACCCATGCCGCGACCATCGCACTCGGCATGGGCGCGCATGTCACGATTCTCGACCGTTCACTGGAGGTCTTGCGCCGGCTTTCCGATCATTTCGAGGGCAGAGTCCAGACGATCTTCTCGACCCGCGCTGCGATCCGCGAATGGGTGAAGAAGGCCGATCTGATCATCGGTGCCGTGCTCGTTCCCGGTGCATCGGCGCCAAAGCTCATCACGCGCGAAATGCTCGGCACCATGAAACCAGGCGCCGTGCTCGTCGATATCGCGATCGACCAGGGCGGCTGTGCCGAGACCTCGAAGCCGACGACGCACTCTGACCCGACCTACGTCGTTGACGGCGTCGTGCACTATTGCGTAGCAAATATGCCGGGGGCGGTGGCGCGGACCTCGACCTTCGCGCTCAACAACGCCACGCTGCCGTTCACGCTGGCGCTCGCCGACAAGGGGTGGCGCAAGGCCCTCGCCGAGGATCCGCATCTGCGCGCTGGCCTCAATGTCTGCGCCGGCCTCATCACCTGCGAGCCGGTCGCAACCGCTCATGGCCTGCCCTATCGATCGGCAGAATCGGTGTTGAACAGTCGGCCCCAGCGAACTGAACACCGGGCCGATCATCGAAAACAACATTCACGACGTCTGCCGGGCGTTGACGGCGTGATCGCCGAGCTCGCGCAGCAGCGCGCGGCGGAAATCATGATAGTCGACCTCAACCAGATGGCGCGGCGCGCTACCAAACCTCTCGCGCCGCTTGCTCGCTTCAGTGGCGGCGCGCGCGGCAACATCCGCAGGCCGCTTCAGCTTGCCCTTGATCTGCAGCGCGGCGATCCGCGCCTGATAGTCGGCGAGCCGCCAGATGCATCCGATCGGCTGGAACAGGCCGATGAAAAACAGGTTCGCGATGTCAGGATGCATCATGGTGAGGTAGAGCGGCGGCGCATTCGCGAAATCCGGTCCCATGATCGCATCGTCCAGAAACGGATATCCAATGCGGTAACCCGTCCCCCAGATGATGGTGTCGAACGTGTCCGATGAGCCGTCGGTGAAATGGATGGCTCCTGCCGTCGAAACGCGCAATTCCCGGACGCGCGCGCACCGCGCCATCGCGCAGCGCCGCAAGGATTGCGGTATTGAGCGTCGGATGCATCGAGGTCGGACTGCCCTTCGGCGTCTGCAGTCCGTATTTCCGCCACGGCCCGACCTCGAGGCTCACGACCGCCCTCACCGCTGCCTCGAACACAAAGCGTGGCGCGAAGCGCAGCCAGTGGTTTCGCGCCCGCGCATAGAGCTGGTCGATCGGCCGCCCGAAGATGATCTTGGGCAGAATGTAGTAGCCCTCGCGCATGCTGAGACTGACGGAAGCGGCGACCCGCGAGACGTCGACCGCTATATCGCAGGCCGAATTGCCGCCGCCGACCACCAGCACCCGCTCGTCGGCGAACGGCTCGGGACGCTTGTATTCGCGCGAATGCAGCGTCCGGCCCGTGAACGCTCCCGAATAGTCCGGCAGCAGCGGATCACGGTGATGACCGGAGCAGATGATCAGGTAATCGAAGCTCTCGACGCGTTTCCCGGCGGGACCGGATGTTTCCACCGACCACTTGCCGTCGCCCAGCCGCCTGGCGCTTTCGACACGCGTGTTGAGCACGATCTTCGGCAACAGGTTGAAGCGCGCCGCATAGGCGTTGAAATAGTCGAGCATCTGCCGGTGCGAGGGAAAATCCGGATAGTCCTCCGGCATCGGGAAATCCTCGAATTCGGAGAGCCGCTTCGAGGAGATCAGCCGCGTTGCCTTGTAGACGCTGCGTCGATCGGAAGCGTCGTCATAAACCCAGTTGCCGCCGACCGCAGACGCCTCCTCGTAGCAGACGAAGTCGATTCCCTCCGCGAGCAGGTTCTTGACCGTGGTCAAGCCGCACGGGCCCGCACCGACGACACACACGGTTACGGATGACGAGTTCGCAGCCATCAATAGATCCACGGCACCAGGCGCTTGGTGCGCCGGGCGAAGGCGTCATATTGCTCGCCGAAGGTCTCGCGCATCATGGCTTCTTCCTGCCCGATCCGGCCGAAAAACAAAATGCCCCAACCGACAAGGCCGCAAAAGGCGACGAGCCAATTCTGCAGCAACAGTGCCTGTGCGATCACCCAGAGCCAGAACGCCGTATACATCGGATGCCGCATATAGCCGTAGATGCCGCCGGTCACCAGCATATGCGCTTGCCGCACGACCAGGCTTTGCGAGAAATTCTTGCCGAGTTCGCGGTGCGCGCTCCAGAAGATCCAGAGCGCGACAGCAAAGATCACTGCGCCAGTCCAGGCAAGCCACGGCCTGAACGGAAGATCGGCGCCGCGAGCGAGCCTCGTGGTAGCGTCGATGATCGGAATGATGGCGAGCCCCCAGGTCGCCGCACTGATGCGGAACCACTCGCGCCAGCCATAGTAGGACCTGGCGACGGCAACCTTGCGGCTTTTCCAGTCGCGGGGCAAGCGGATCGCGCTGAAAACGATCAGTGCAAACAGGAACAGATATCTGGCCACGGACGGGGTCATGCGAACGACACTCGCGTTGCCCCGGTCAGCGGCAGGGAATCCCCGACGACGCGGCAATATCCGCAATGATGCGCCTGTGAAGGTCGGGCATTGTCGTCATCGCGACATGGTCCACGCCCGGTCGCTTCGACACATCGACATTCTGAACCTGGCCGCGGAAGCCGTTGTCGGTCTTGATCGATGAACCGATGCCCGTCGAAAGGTAGTAATTCTCCAGCCGCCGCACATTGCCGGGCGCCTGCCCTGCCGAAACCGGATCAAGCGTCACCATCAGCGCGACGCGCATGCCGGCCTCCTGCAGGCGCTTGGCGACATCGATGACGGCAGCCCCGCCCAGCGAATGGCCGACCAGGACGATGGAGCCAATCTGGCCGGACCTGCAACCCTCGATCGCTTCGGACGCGGTCATGCTCCACGACAGGTGATTCGAGGTTTCGACGTTGACGCCCCGTTGCTGCAGTTCGGAGGCAAGCAGATCGATGCCCGGCGAAAATACGTTGGCGAAGCCGCGGATCAGAAATACCTTCTGCCCCGCCGCGTGAGCGAGGCTCGGGTAAACACAATGCGGCCGACAAAGCGAGCGCCGCGGTCAGTCGAGGCAATTGTCTCACGGTAAAGCGCGCCGGTTCCCTGTTGCAGTGCATAATTGCAAGTCCGGATGACTCGTCAAGTCATGGGGCCGTGATCCAGCTGTGAGCGGCAAAAAACGGCCGGGAAGTGCGTTATTTTTGCCGCACTTACAACGCTTCCAACACAGCCTTTGCGATATCCGCGGTGCCGTTTCTCCCGCCGAACTCCATCGGCTTGATACCGCCGGCATAGGCCTGATCGACCGCACGCTCGATACGCTCACCCGCCTCGGCCGCGCCCTCGAGGCCGTGCTTGTCGGCGAGCCAGTCCAGCATCATCGCCGCCGACAGGATCATGCCGGTCGGATTGGCCTTGCCCTGCCCCATGATGTCGGGCGCGGTGCCATGGCAGGGCTGGAACACGGCGTAGCGGTCGCCGATATCAGCCGACGGCGCCATGCCCATGCCGCCGATCAGGCCGGCGGTGAGATCGGACAGAATGTCGCCGAACATGTTCTCCATCACCATGACGTCGAAATCCCAGGGACGCTTGACCAGCATGGCGGAGCAGGCGTCGACATATAGGCGGTCCGCCTTCACTTCCGGATGACGTTGAGCCGCCTCATCGAACATCTCGCGAAAGAAGGCGAAGGCCTTGAAGACATTCGCCTTGTCGACGCAAGTCAAGGCGCCGGGCCGGCCGCGCTTCTTGCGACGCTCGGCGAGCTTGAAGGAAAACTCGAACAGCCGTTCCGAGGTTTTCCGCGTGATCACCAGCGTCTCGCGGGCGTCGTCATGCGTCACGACGCCCTTCCCCATCGAGGCGAACAGGCCCTCGGTCGACTCCCGGATCACGACCATGTCGATGCCGCGCTGGTCGGCGCCGACGATCGGGCTCGGCACGCCCGGGATCAGCCGTGCCGGACGCACGCCGGCGTAGAGGTCGAAGTGAAAGCGCAGCTCGACCTGCGGCATGATCTCGGTGTTATCGGGATAGCGCACCGACGGCAGGCCGCAGGCGCCGAGCAGGATCGCATCCGCCTCCTCGCACAGCCGCACCGTGGAGTTGGGCATCGATTTGCCGGTCTCGCGGTAATTGACCGCGCCGGCTGGCGCATCGGTGAAGCGGAAATTGAGGCCCGCCTTGGCCTCGACCTTGCGCAGGATTTCGAGCGCTGGGGCCATCACTTCGGGGCCGATGCCGTCGCCGGCGAGCACGGCGACATGGAATGCGTTGTTGGCGGACATGGGGTGTTCCTCGTCACTGTCATATCGTCATTGCGAGGAGCGAAGCGACGAAGCAATCCGCCCTTCGTCCGGGCTCTGGATTGCTTCGCTTCGCTCGCAATGACGAGGTTGAACTAGGGCGTCAGCACGGCGCGGCCGACCAGCTTGCCCTTCTGCAGGTCGAGCAGCGCGTCGTTGGCCTTGGCAAGCGGCATCGGCGTCACCGGGATCGGCGGAATGTTCTTCGCGCGGACCAGATCGAGCAGCTCGCGGGTCTCCCTGAGATTGCCGACATAGCTGCCCTGGATGGTCACCGCCTTGATCGGGATCAGCGGCAATGCCCACGGCGCGCCGCCGCCGAACAGGCCGACGATGATGAGCTTGCCGCCCTTGGTCAGGCAGTCGAAGCCGAGCTGCGCGGTCTGGGCGTTGCCGACCAGATCGATCACCGCGCGGATCGGGCCGCCGGCCTTTTGCGCCAGCTGCGCCAGCGCGTCCGGCGCCTTGCCGTCGACGGTGGCGAGCGCACCGGCTTTCTCGGCCGCCTCACGCTTCTTCGCGTCGATATCGACCACGATCGCGCCCTTGCCGCCCATTGCCTTCAAGAGCGACAGCGCCATCAGGCCGAGGCCGCCCGCGCCAAAGATCACGATCGGCGTATCGAATTCCTTCTCGACCTTCTTGATGGCCGAATAGGTGGTGACGCCGGAACAGGCGTAAGGCGCGGCGGAGACGGGATCGAGACCCTTCAGGTCGATCAGATATTTCGGGTGCGGGACCGTCATGTGATCGGCATAGCCACCGTCACAGTAGACGCCGATCGCGTTCGGCTTGACCGCGCACATGTTCTCTTCGCCCGCGAGGCAGGTCGGGCATTTGCCGCAGCCGAGCCAGGGATAGGCCAGCGCGATTGTGCCGACCTTCAGTCCGCCCTTGTCGCTCTCCTTCACGTCAGGGCCGAACGCCACGATCTCACCGGCCGTCTCATGGCCCATGGTGCGCGGCAGCGACACGCCGCGATCCTTCAGCGACAGCGGCTTCCTGCCATGACCGAGCTCATAGCCGCCTTCCCAGATGTGCAGGTCGCTGTGGCAGACACCAGCCGCCTTGACCTTGATCAGCACCTGGGTGCCGAACGGCTGCGGCGTCGGATGGTCGACCTCTTTCAGGGGGGCGTTGAAATCGGTGACTTGAAAACTCTTCATGGCGTCACTCCCGAGACTTGTTGCTTGACTGCGTCTTTATTTACGTCAGCGGGTGATGGCAAGCGGCGTACTGGCCGGGCCGTACCAACTGCAATTCCGGCACCTCATCGCGGCATTTCTGGTCGGCGCGTGGGCAACGGGTGCGGAAGCGGCAGCCCGACGGTGGCGCGATCGGCGATGGCGGCTCGCCCACCGGCACGCTTTCGGCCGGCCGCACCTCGGGATCGGGCACCGGAATCGCCTCGATCAGCAGCGCGGTATAGGGATGCGCCGGCTTGGCGAACAGCTGCTCGGACGGGCCGAGTTCGCAGAGGCGGCCGAGATACATCACCGCGACGCGGTCGCTGACGGCTTTGACCACTGCGAGGTCGTGGGCGATGAACAGCAAGGTCAGGCCGAAGCGCGCCTTCATCTCCTCCAGCAGGTTGAGGATCTGGGCACGGATCGAGACATCGAGCGCGGAGACCGGCTCGTCGCAGATGATGAAATCGGGATTGAGCACCAGCGCCCGCGCGATGCAGATGCGCTGGCACTGGCCGCCCGAGAATTCGTGCGGCAGGCGCCCCGCCACCAGCGCGGGATCGAGGCCGACCGCGTTGAGAACATCGGCGACACGCTCGTCCCGTTCCCTGGTGTCCTTGACGCCGGCGATGATCAGCGGCTCGGCAATGATGTCGCCGATCCGCCGCCGCGGATTCAGGGAGGCAATCGGGTCCTGGAAGATCAACTGCACGCGCCGCCTGATTTTGCGCAAGCCCTCGCCCTGCATGGCGGTCAGATCTTCGCCGTCGAACAGCACACGGCCGGAGACCGCGCGACGCAATTGCAGAACGGCGCGGCCAAGCGTCGACTTGCCGCAACCGGATTCGCCGACGAGGCCCAGCGTCTCGCCCCGCGCGATATCGAAGCTGACACCGGAGACCGCGTGCACGGTCTTGTTGCCGACGGCGTACTCGACGACGAGGTTATCGACGCTGAGCAGCGGCGAAGTCGCGGCTTGCTGCATCATGCGCCGGCGCCCGCCGCGAGCTTGATCGGGTGGAAGCAGGCATATTGATGCGCAGCCGTCTCGGCGCGCTCGAGCCGCGGTTTCTCGCTCGAGCAGCGGCCGTCGGCATAGCGGCAGCGCGGCGCGAACGAGCAGCCCTTGAGGGGGCGGGTCGGATCCGGCGGTCGGCCCGAGATCGCCGGCAGCGGCGTATGCGGGGCGGCATCGAGCTTGGGGATCGCCGCCAGCAACGCCTCGGTGTAGGGCATGTGCATGTTCTTGAACAGCACCGGTGTCGGCGCGCGCTCGACCACGCGCCCGGCATACATCACCGCGACTTCGTCGGTGCGGCCGGCGACCACGCCGAGATCGTGGGTGATGATGATCATCGCCATGTGGCGGCGGCGCTGCTCGCGGGCGAGCAGATCGAGGATTTGCGCCTGGATGGTGACGTCGAGCGCGGTGGTCGGCTCGTCCGCGATCAGGAGTTTCGGCTCGCAGGACAGCGCGATCGCAATCGCCACGCGCTGGCGCATGCCGCCGGACAGCTGATGCGGATATTGCGCCAGCCGTTGCTCCGGCGCGGGAATGCCGACGGCGGCGAGCAGCTCGACGGCGCGCCTGGTCGCCGCGGCGACGTCGAGCTCGAGGTGCTCCCGCAGGGTCTCGGTCAGCTGCGTGCCGATGGTCAACACCGGATTGAGCGAGGTCATGGGATCCTGGAACACGACCGCGAGTGAGCGTGCGCGCAGCTTGCGCAGCACCCCCGGCGAGCAGCGCGCGAGATCCTGACCGTCGAACATCACACGGCCGGTGAGCTTGGCCTTCTTCGGCAGCAATTGCAGGATCGCGCGCGACAGCATGGTCTTGCCGCAGCCGGACTCGCCGACGATTCCGAGCGTCCTGCCCGCGCCGAGCGAAAGATCGACGCGGTCGACCGCGCGGAGATTGCCGCGCGCCGTCGGCAAGTCGACGGCGACATCCTCGACGGACAGCAGGATCTCGCCGTTCACAGCGCGCCCTGACGCGGATCGGTGATCGCCCGCAACGCATCACCGATGAGGTTGAACGACAGCACCGTCAGGAACATCGCAATCGCCGGAAGGAAGGCGAGCCGCGGCGCGACGTCGAGGCTCTCGCGTCCCTCCCCGATCATGCTGCCCCAGCTCGAGATCGGCGGCGGCACACCGAGGCCGAGGAACGACAGCGCGCCCTCGACCACGATGATGACGGCGACACCGAGCAGGAAATAGGCGAGCGACGGCAGCAACACATTCGGCAGCAATTCGCGGAGCAGGATGCGCGCGTGCGATGCGCCCAGCGCTTCCGCCGCGATGACGAATTCGCGCCGTGCCAGGGTCAGGGTCGCCGCGCGCGCCACCCGCATGAAGGCGGGGATGGAGAGCACGCCGAGGATGCAGGTCAGATTGAAAATGGACTGGCCGAGATAGGCGGTCACCGCCAGCGCCAGCACCAAGGGCGGAAAGGCCAGCAGCACATCCATGCTGCCGACCACGATGGATTCGAAACGCCCGCGGAAATAGCCGGCGAGAATGCCGAGCGTGCCACCGAAGGCAAGCCCGATGATCGGCGCGCAGAGTCCGACGACCAGCGAAATCCGCGCACCAAAAATCAGCCGGGACAACTCGTCGCGGCCAAGGCCGTCGGTGCCGAGCCAGTGCGCGGCCGAGAACGGCGCGCGGCGCGCCAGCATGTCCATGTCGGTCGGGCTCGCCATCGGCAGGACATCGGCGAAGATCGCGACTGCGAACACCAGGATCATCCAGGCGAATGCGATCCAGAACAGCGGGCCCAACCGCCGCCCGCGCCACACAGGCGCGGCTACCGCCACCTCCTCCTTGAGAGCGAGCTCAAGCGTGGCCATGGCGGATCCTCGGATCGAGCACGGCGTAGAGCAGGTCGACGATGAAGTTCATGATGACGAAGCCGGCGGCGACCAGCAGCACGGCGCCCTGCAGAATAATCAGATCGCGCGTGTAGATCGCGCTGACCAAGAGCCGCCCGATGCCCGGCAAAGCGAAGATCGTCTCGACGATGACGGCGCCGCCGATCAGCCGGCCGATATTGATGCCGGTGATGGTCACCAGCGTGAGCGATGACGGTTTCAGCGCATGCACGAACAGGATACGCGAGGGTTTGAGACCCTTGGCCTTGGCGAGCGCAATGTAATCCTCCTGCAGCGCCGCGATCATGTCGGAGCGCAGCACACGCATGATGCCCGGCCATTCCGCAAGCGCGAGCGTCAGCGACGGCAGCACCATGAAGCGGAGATTGTCGACGGGATCCTCGGTGAAAGGCACGTAACCGGTCGCCGGCAGCCAGCCCATCTGCACCGCGAACAGATAGATGAGCAGGATCGCGGAAAGGAAGGTCGGCACCGACAGCATGCCGAAGGCGGTTCCGGTCATGAAGCGGTCGAACGGTCCGCCGCTCCTCGCAGCGCAAACGATCGCGAGCGGCACGCCGATGGCAAGCCCCATGATTTCCGCAAGCAGCATCAGCTCGAACGAGACCGGCGCGCGTTCGGCGACGGCCTGCAGCACCGTTTGACCGGTCCGGAACGATCGGCCGAGATCACCCTGCAGCACATGGCCGAGCCAGCCGAGATAGCGCAGCGCAATCGGCTGATCGAGCCCCATGTCATGCCGCAACGCCTCGACCTTCTCGGGCGTCGCCTGATCGCCGAGGATCACGTAAGCGAGATCGCCGGGCAACAACGAGGCGATCACGAAGGTCAGCATCGAAACGGCGAGCAGCACCGGCACGAGATACAAGAGCCGCCGCGCGATGAAGAACAGCATGGAAGGCTATTCCTTCCAGGTGTCGGAAACGTCGATCACACCGCCATAGATTTTGGGAAGACCTTTCAGCCTCGTGGTGGAAATGGCGTAGTACGTGTTCTGGAAGGTCCAGAACCAGATCGCCTGGTGATTGACGAGCCGGCTGATCGCGCAATAGTCCTCGGTGCGCTTGTCGATCTCGGCCGTGGACTGCGCCCGCTCGAGCAGCTTGTCGAGCTCCGGATCGGAGTAGCTGGCGAGTGCGACCGGGCTGCCGGTGTGGAAGTTCGCATAAATCTGCGGCTCGGGATCGGGCGTATCAATGATGCGCCACGGCGTGAGCTGGAACTGGCGCATGAAGGCACGCGGCGGGATCGTGGCCTGGTCGACCTGCTCGATCTCCATGTTCGCGCCGACCTGCTTCCAGAACTGCTGCAGCACCTGGCCGATCGTGCGTCCACGCGGCGTCGCGGTGACGACCATCTTGAAATCGACCGGCTTGCCGTAATCCTTGATCAGCGCCTTCGCCTTCTCCGGATCCTCCGGCAGCGCGCCGTCGTCCTTACACTTGACCCAGGAGCCGTCGCCGTAGGGATTGGTCGCCGGCCGCGCCAACCCATTAGTGATGGCCTGCGACATCTTCTTGCGGTCGAGCGCCATCACCAGCGCCTGCCGCACCCTGATGTCATCGAACGGCGCGACCTTTGTGTTGAAGGCATAGACCGCGGCTCCCGCACCCTTGTAGGTGTGGACCGTCATCTTCGGGTCCTTCTGCGCCTTCATGATATTGTCGGCGTCGTACTCGTCATCCCAGACGAGATCGACTTCGCCCGATTGCAGGCTGGCGAAGCGCGACTGCGCATCCGGCAGCGGCTTCAGCACGATACGGTCGAGATAGGGGTGACCCTTGTTCCAGTAGTCCGGATTCTTCTCCAGCACCATTCGGTCGCCCGCGGTCCACGACTTCAGAATGTAGGGCCCGGTGCCGACGGGGTTGCGATTGAAGTCGTCGCCTTTGGTCTTCCAGGCCGTCGGTGACTGAAACGTGGTGAAGGAGTTCGGGCCCGACAGAAGCGCGGGCAAAGTCACCGAGGGACCCTTGAGATTGTAGACGAGCGTCAGTTCGTCGGGCGCCTGGACGTCCTTGATCGCGGAAAGATAGAACGCACACCGGCACTTGTTGGCAGGGTCCATCCAGCGATCGTAATTCGCCTTGGCGGCATCCGCATTGAACGGTGTGCCGTCATGGAATTTGACTCCGGGTCGAAGCTTGAAGGTCCAGGTCTTGAAGTCGTCGGAATGGCTCCACGACACCGCGAGCTTCGGCGCCACCTCACCCTTGTCGTCAAGTGTCGTCATCGTGTCGAAGATGGCGGCGGCCGCGGTCTCCGCGGAGGTGTCGTAGACGCCGACCTTCAAGGCATCGAAACCGGGGATATCGAGCTCGAGGCCAACGGTGATGCTGCCGCCGGATTTTTGCGCGGCGACGGGACTGGCCCATCCGCCAAACGCAAATGCCGCGACGAGGAAAACAGGCGCAAAGCTGCGCCGAGCGACCGCCGCCGTCATGTCAGATGCTCCTCCCGATGCCAAAGCGTCCGGTTTTCCGGATCATTGCTTCGCGTCACATTGGCCGGAATCGCAGCCAGCGGCAAGGCCGCCGTCAGCCGCGCTCTGCGACAAGCGGTCTCCCCGAAAACGCAGCGATCTGCTCTTCGGAGAAGCCGGTTTCCTTCAAGAGCGCGCGCGTATGTTCGCCCAAAGTCGATACCCGCTTGCCCGCGGCGACTTTCGCGCCCGACATCCGGAACGGCATGTTCATCACACGGAATTTTCCGCCATTGTCCTCGACTTCCGCAAGCGCATTCCGATGCGCGAGCTGCGGATCGGCGAGCGCTTCGGCCACCGTACGATAGGCCGAGGATGGCACGCCGGCGCCGTTCAGCGCCTCCAGACATTTCGCCGTGGTCAGCATGCGCGACCAGGTCTCGACACCATCCATCAAGGCCGACCAGTTGGTGCGCCGATCAGCGTATGATGCGAAGCGCGGATCGCTGACCCATTCGGGATGTCCGATCACGTTGACCAATCCCTGGAAGGTCTTTTCGCTCGCGACCGCCAGCATGACGTAGCCATCGGAGGTTCCGATCGGCCCAAACATCGGCCGCGAGAGCGGCGGCACCGCGAATTGCGACCACTGCACCTCGTTCAAGGTCAGCATCAACATCGCCTCCAGCATCGACACGTCGATGTGCTGGCCGGCCTTGGTCAAGGTGCGCTGGTAGAGCGCCGCGGAAACCGCGCCAAAAGCGTAGGTCCCGGCAAAGACGTCGGCATGATAGATGCCGCAATAATCCGGCCGCTCGCGGCCAGGCTGATAGGCGAGATGCGCCATGTCGTAGCCGGACGCCGCATGGATCACCGGCGCATAGGCCGGCAGTTCCGCGGACGGTCCGGTCTGGCCGTAACCCGAGATCGAGCAATAGATCAGCTTCGGATTGAGCGCAGACAGAGTCGCGTAGTCGAGCTTGAGCCGCCGCATCACGCCAGGGCGGAAATTCTCCACCAGGACATCCGCGGTCTTCGCCAGCCGGCGAACCGCGTCGGCGCCTTCAGGGCTCTTCAGGTCGAGCACGAGGCTTTTCTTGCCGACATTGAGCTGGCCGAAGACCGTGGAACAGCCGCTGCGCGTCGGCGGCCGGGTCCGCATGGTCTCGCCTTCGGACGTTTCCACCTTTATGACCTCGGCGCCCAGATCAGCCAGCATGCGGGCGCAATGGGGGCCGGCGATCGTGGTCGAGAAATCGATGACGCGAAGGCCGGAAAAGCATCCCGTCAAACGGCCCTCATCGGCGTCGGCTATGGTCATTCCGCTTTTCCTCCTGCCGCTTCTTGTTTCCGCCTTTGGCGCGGGAGTGAGACCCTAAAGGGCCGCGTCGGGACAGGGAAGATTATTTAGGAACCCCGGACGGGGCCTTGAACTTGTATCCGCGCTGGGTGGACCCATTCTTGCATAGCAGCAAAAGAGGGCCCTGACGGGGGAGTTATTTGAGAGTTCTCTTTGTCACGACGGAGATGGACGACTTCGTTCGCGTTGGCGGACTGGCCGCCGTTTCCGCCGCTCTTCCGCGGGCGCTGCGGCCTTGGGCGGACATCCGGGTCCTGCTACCCGGATATGCCGACATCGTCGAACAACTCACGCATATTCAAATCGTTGGCGAGTGTCAGGCCAAGGCGGAGATGCCGGCTGCGAGGCTGGGCCGGGCCTCGACCCGGGACGGCCTGCCGGTCTATGTCCTGCTTTGTCCGCAACTTTACGACCGGCCGGGCAATCCCTACGGCGACGAAGAGGGCCGGGACTGGCCCGACAACGACATCCGCTTCGCGCGCTTCGCCTCGGCGGCGGCCGAGCTTGCCGCAGGCAGTCTGGACAAGAATTGGGCAGCCGACCTCGTTCATGCCAATGACTGGCAGGCCGCGCTCGTCCCCGCTTACCTCGCCTGGAGCGGCGCCAGGATCCCCTCGATCCTGACCATCCACAACCTCGCCTATCAGGGCCTGTTTCCCAAGGAGACACTGCGCCGGATCGGCGCGCCCGAGAGCTCATTCCACGTCAATGGCGTCGAGTTCTACGACAAGATGTCCTTCCTCAAGGGCGGTCTCGTCTACGCTTCGCACCTGACGACGGTCAGCTCGACCTATGCGCGCGAGATCACCACGCCGGAGCTCGGCTGCGGAATGGAAGGCCTGTTGCGTCAGCGCTCGGATGCTTCCGAATTGACCGGCATCCTCAACGGCATCGACGAAAGCTGGGACCCGCGCTCCTGCGCGCAACTCGCGCAGCCCTTCGCGCCCGGCGACTGGAAGGGCAAGCAGGCCAATGCCGATTACGTCCGCAAGCAGTTCGGGCTTGCGCTTTCGCGTGGACCGATCTTCGGTCTGGTCGCGCGGCTTGTTCATCAAAAGGGCATTGATCTCGTGCTGTCGGCGGCCGACGAGATCATTGAAGCGGGCGGGCAGATCGTCGTCACCGGGTCGGGCGAGCCGGCGATCGAGCAGGCGCTGGTCGAGGCGCATCGCCGCCGCCCGGACGCCATCGCGGTCAATATCGGCTTCAACGACGCGCAGGCGCGGCGCATCTTCGCCGCCAGCGACTTCACATTGATGCCGTCGCGCTTCGAGCCATGCGGCCTCAGCCAGATGTATGCGCAGCGCTTCGGCTCGCTGCCGATCGGCCACCAGACCGGCGGGCTGGCGGAGACGATCACCGACGGCGAAACCGGCTTCCTGTTCTCGCAGCCCTCGATCGACTCCTTCCTCGGCGGCGTGCGGCGCGCCTTCTCCACATACATGTCGACGGAGCGGCTGGATGCCATGCGCCGCAGCGCGATGGCGCGCAGCTTCAGCTGGGATCTGTCGGCCGCGCTCTACAGCGCGCTCTACCGCAGGACGGCGTCGGCCTGATTCCGCGCCGGCGCCACGCGCCGCGTTTCCGGCATCAGAAATGCGATTGCCGCGAATCCCAGCCACGCGATCATGGCGAGTCCGAGGAAAGCGACACCGCTGCCGAAGCGGTCGGTGACATAGCCTGCGAGCACGGTCGACAGCGATGCACCGATGCCGGTCGCGGTGCCGACGATCCCCTGGGCCAGATTGAAATGGCCGGTGCCGAAGGCGACGTCGGCGACGATCAACGGCACCATCACGGCGAACACCGACGCGGTGATGCCGTCGAAGACCTGCACCGCGACCAGCACATAGGGATCGTGCACGTTCGCAAACAACAGGCCGCGGATCGCGAGCGCGGCGAAGCCGATCATCAGCAGCGGCCGCCTGCCCCACTGCTGCGCCTTGGCGCCGACTGTCGGCGACATCAGCGCCACGATCGCCTGCGGCACCACGATACAGAACGCGATCAGCACCGGCGCCCACTGAGCCGAACGCGCTGTCACTGCGCCCGCCATGATCGGCAGCATGGCGGCATTGGCAAGCTGCAACAGCAGCACGCTGCCGGCGAAGATCAACAGCGGCTTCTGCCGCACGAGATCGACGACGCGCGTCGCCTTGGCCTCCGGCGCCTCGCGCGGCACCGCGCCATGGGCGCGCGCGACGTCGACTTCGTTCTCGCGGATACGCGCCAGCGACAGCAGCGTCGGTATCGCAAGGCAGAAGGTCACGAGGAACACCGAGCGGCTGGACAACAGATAGCCGCACGTCCCCATCACGGCGGCGGCGACGCCGTTGCCGAGCGAGGCAAAGCGCGCATTGCGCCCGAGCCGTTCGCTGATCGCGTACGGGCCGACCAGACCGAGGCTGAGCGCGGCAATTGCCGGCCCCAGCACGCAGCTTGCCGCGGCATGCAGCATCGCGGCGGCGGCGACCACGGGAAAGATCGGCAACGTGGCATAGGCGAGCGCCGCGCAGCCGATGGTCGCAATCGCCAACCCCGCGACGAAACGCTCCGATTTTGCCGCATCGATGATGGCGCCGCCCGGCATCTGCCCGATCAACCCGACCACGCTGCCGATCGACAGCACCAGGCCGATCTGCGCCTGCGTCCATTTTTCCGTGGTCAGATACACCGCAATGAACGGGCCGAAGCCGGTCTGCACGTCGGCGAGGAAGAAGATGAACCAGTCGAGCCCACGCAGGCTCTCTTTCGAGGGATGCGGCTTGTCGGCGGGGTCAGGTGGACCCGGCACAGTTCCGTCGCTGCCAACCGCCGTTTTCCGGCGATCACCATCATTTCGCTCACGCGAGTGGAACAGCCGCGCTGTCAGAACACCCCTCCTCCCTAATGCTCTTCGAATGGTTCGAGATTGCCTGCGGCGCCCAGCACCACGATCGGCGTGTCCTCCTTGTATTCGGGGGCGGCGGCGACCTGATCCTTGTTCAATTCCAGCGTGATGTTGTCCTTCTTGTCGGCGACGCGGCCGAAATGCAGAGCGTTCCAGTCGACTACGATCTTGCGGCTGCCGACGCCGAGAAAGCCGCCGAAATCGATGACGGCGGCCCGCACCGTACCGGTGCGATCGACGATGACGTCGACGATATGTCCCATGTCCTCGTCAGCGGGACCGTGCACGTCGCGGCCAAGCACGCCGTGGGCCTCGCGCGGCGCGATGACGGTGACGGAGGGCGGCGGCGACGGTTCTTTTGTTGCAGGAGGTGGTGGCGGGCTCTCCTTTGCCGCCGCGGCCGGCGGCGCGGTCTGCTGCTCGTTTTCGGCGCGCGAAGCTGCGGCAGCAAGAGCCACAAGCACAGATGCGAGAATGAACCAGCGGCTTGGGCGCATATGTCCTCCTGCTTTGGCGTGATCAGCGCGCGAGTACGATCGACACCTGGATTTGCCCGCGCCGACGCAGCACTTCCATCGAGACGTAATCGCCGTGACGCCGGACCACGAGGTCGACACTGGACTCGCCGAGTTGCAAGTCGCGCAGCACGACTTCGTTGAGAAAGGCAGGCAGCCGCGGATTACGCAGGCGGATTTCCGATCGCTCGGCATCGAATTCGAGCCCCAGCGATGCTTCCAGCAGCGTGAAGGGCGTGGCGCTGGCCCAGGCCTGCGGCGCGCACGCGACCGGATAAAGCGTCGGCCCGCGATGCCGCTCACGGCGGAAGCCGCAGAACAGCTCCGGCAGGCGCCGCAGGTCCATATAAGTCGCGGCGTCGAACAGGCCCTTGAAAACATGCTCGACGGAATGCATCAGGCCGTATCGCGACAGCCCGAGCGCGATCAGCGCGTTGTCGTGCGGCCAGATCGAACCGTTGTGGTAGGACATCGGATTGTAGCGGGTCTCGCCGAGCGCAATGGTGCGGATGCCCCAGCCGGTGAAGAAATGCGGGCGCAGCAGATCGACTGCGACCCGTCGCGCCCTGTCGTCGCGTATCATGCCGCTGAACAGCAGATGGCCGGCATTGGAGGAGCGCACCGCGCACGCCCGCTTCTGCGCCGTCGAGCGCCAGCGCGTAGGTGCCGAGTTCCTCGCACCAGAACGCTTCCTCGAAACGCTGGGCCAGCTGCCAGGCCTCGATCTCCAGGCGATGTGCGATCTCTCGCCGGCCGAGCCGCTGGGCGCAACGTGCTGCCAGCCGTTTTGCCGCGAACACATAGCCCTGCACTTCGGCCAGCGCAATATTGCCTTCGGCGAGCGCGCCATCGGCATGGAAAATCGCGTCAAAGGAATCCTTCCAGCCCTGATTGCGGAGCCCCTCCTCGGTCGCGCGCTGATATTCGACGAAGCCGTCGCCGTCGGGGTCGCCAGGACCGTCGATCCAGCGCAGTGCAGCCTCGATCGCCGGCCACAGCTCTTCGATCGTCTGGTCATCACCGGTGCGCTCGCTGTAGAGACCCGCGAGCAGAACGAACAGCGGCGTGGCATCGACGCTGCCGTAATATTGCGCGAACGGCACCTCGCGCAACGCGGCCATTTCGCCGCCGCGCATCTCGTGCAGGATCTTGCCGGGCGCCGCATCGTTGAGCGGGTCCACCGCGTGGGCCTGGTAGCGCGCGAGACGCTTCAGGACGCCGCATGCGACGCGCGGATCGATCCACAGCATCTGCATTGCAGTAATGATGCCGTCGCGGCCGAACGTGGTCGAATACCAGGGAATGCCGGCATAGGGGTATCGCCCCTCGGGCGTCTCCGTCATCAGCATGTTGAGGTCGGCCATCGACTGGCACAGCACCTCGTTGAAGATGTTGTTGGAGGTTTCGATGCTGGTGATACCCGTCGTCGCGCGCCGCATCTCGCGGCGATGGGCGAGCAGGCCGGGAAAGAATTTTGCCTGCCTCGTTTCCGAAGACTTGTTGCAGGACACCGACACGAACAATGAGGAGACCTGTTGGGGCTCGAGCTCGAGATGCCAGGTCGCGCTGTTGGTCGCAAGCCGCGTCGGCCGCGGATCGAAATGCAGCGCGGTTGCGCGCGGAGCACCGTCGAGGCCCTTGTAGTCGAGCACCACATCGGCCGGAGTGACCAGCCTCGCAGTGCCGACACCACGGCGCGGCCGCGTCTCGCCGCGCACCTCGAACAGATCGGCGAAGTCGTTGTCGAACAATAACGTCAAATCGAAGCTGGCGCGGCGCTCGCCGTGGTTCTGCAGACCGATGCGCTGATAGGCCGTGCCGCGCCACAGGAAGATGGTGCGCACGATATGCAGCATGTCCTTCTGCAGCAGCAGGCGGTTTTGGCGATAGACGTCGGGATTGGTGAGATCGATGGTCAGCGACGAATTGTCGTCGCGCAGATTGGTGCCCAGCAGCAGCGGCTGCATGTCCTCGAAGACAAGCTCGAGCCGCGCCAGATAACGCGTGTCGGCATTGAACAGACCGTCCGGTCCGCCGGCGGACGCGCCGATATCACCATGGCTGTCGAGCACGATGAAGGTGTCGTCGTGCTTGAGCGAGCGGCGCGGCCGCGCCGCCGGTCCCGTCATCGGGATATAGAACGGCTGCTCCAGCGACAACTCGACGGTACGCGACGTCGCAACGAACTGTGTGACGGCTTCTGCCATGATGACCTCGCGTGGTTCCCCTCTGCGAAAGAACGCAACCGGACTGCACCGCTCTACCCTTAAGCGGCAAACTTCGCGAGCTTGTTGATTTCCTGCGTGATGAGATCGCGGTACGGCCCCTGCCCCTGCATCAGCCGGTCCGGCGACCCGTCCTCGATGATCTTGCCGGCCTTGAGTACCACGACGCGATCGAAATTGCGAAGCGTCGCCAGCCGGTGCGCGATCGCAATCACGGTGCGGCCACGCATCAGGCGTGACAGCGCCTCGCGTATCGCCTCCTCGGATTCGCTATCGAGCGCCGCAGTCGCCTCATCGAGCAGCAGGATCGGCGCATCCTTCAGGAACGCGCGCGCAATCGCGATACGCTGACGCTGGCCGCCCGACAGCTTGACGCCGCGGTCGCCGACCATGGTGTCCAATCCCTTGGGCAGATCGTCGATGAAGTCACAACGGGCCGCGATCGCCGCGCGCAAGACCTCGTCGTCGCTGGCGTTCGGCCGGCCGTAACGGATGTTCTCCAGGATCGTCCGATGAAAGAGCGAGATATCCTGCGGCACCACCGAGATGGCATGGCGCAGGCTTTCCTGCGTGACCCGCGTAATGTCCTGGCCGTCGATGGTGATGTTGCCGTGCTCGACGTCGTAGAAACGCTGCAGCACCACGAACAGCGAAGACTTGCCGCCGCCGGATTGGCCGACCAGTCCGACCCGCTGCCCTGGCTGAAGCCGCAGGCTGAACCTTTCGAAAACCCGCTGCCCGCCGGGATACTGGAAGGAGATGTTGTTGAAGGTAATCGCCGCGCCGCTGCGCACCAGCGGCTCGGCCTCCGGGTGGTCGCGCAACTCATGCGGCAATAGCAGGGTCGCGATCGCTTCGGTCATCCGCGCGATATGCTGGGTGACGTCCACCAGAGCGACCGCAAGATCGCGGGTGGCATTCAGGATCGACAAGCCGAGCGTGCAGACCAGCACCACTTCGCCGGTGGTGGCGCCACCCGCTTGCCACAGCCGAAGCGCCCAGGCGAGCAGCGCGATGATCAGCACGACTGTCACTGCGGCATGGGTCAAGCGCAACTTTTCGAGATAACGCAGGCTGCGGCCGCGGGCGACCACCTCGCGATTTACCGTGTTATCGAAACGGTCATGCTCATGACGGAAGCCGCAAAAGGCGCGCACCAGCGGCATGTTGTTGATGACGTCGACCATCTCGCCGTCGACCGCGGCGGCCTTGTCGGCGAAATCGTCATGCAGCGGTTTCCCGGCCGCAGCGAGGTGGAACATCGCAATCACCATGCCGCCGGCGATCACGATCAAGCCTCCCGCCATCGGCGCGCTGACGGTTCCAATCAGGCAGATCGCCGCAATCGTGGCGATGACCGGCGGCAGCACATTCCAGACGAACATGTTCTCGACGGTGAAGATCGCATTCGACGTCGCGGTGATTCGGCTGGTCAGCATGCCCGGCAGACGATCCGAAAAATAGCTCGGCGCGTGTCCCGTCAAATGCCGGAACATGTCGCGGCGCAGATCGCCGGTGACGCCAACGAAGGTGAAACTCGCAATCCAGCTCGCGATCCGCCACAGGAAATTGTCCGCGGCGATCAGCGATATGAGGAAAACGAATGCCAGCCATACATGCGTGGCGTGAGCGGGCCCACCGGAAAGGCTGTCGACGAGATATTTCACGCCATATTGCGTGCCCACCGAGCAGGCAACTGCCCCAATAACAGCAGTCAGTATGACCGAATGCGCCACCGGCCGCTGGCGCAGATAGCGCAACACGAACGAAAACGGGCGGTGCGCATATCCGGAGAGTTGGTCCATGAGTTTCAAACCTGTCGATATTGATGCGAGTTGTCTGAGCCGGGGTTCCCGTACCTTGAACGGCTGACGCTCGTGCGGGGTTCCCGAGGCACGGCGTTCCGTACCCCACAAATCCGCAATGTGACGTCATCGAAAAGCCTGACTCGCTCTCGCGGCCGCATCGCCACCACTGAAGCCTTGTTTCGAAGCCGCCACTGAAGCCTCGTTTCGAAGAAGTAACCTTGGCTGAAGGGAACTTCGCATGCGCAGCGACGTTCCCCCAGTCGCGGCGTGCCGGTGCCGCCCAGGGGGCTTTTCTTCCATGATCCCAGACAGGAGAAAGTGAGATGCGCATCGCGCAGGTTGCTCCATTGACGGAGGCTGTTCCACCCAAGCTTTATGGCGGCACCGAACGGGTGGTGCACTGGCTGACCGAAGAGCTCGTCGCGCTCGGCCACGACGTCACACTGTTTGCCAGTGGCGATTCGCATACCTCGGCGAAACTCGATGCGACCTGGCCGAAGGCGCTGCGGCTCGATGGCGCCGTACGCGATCCCAACGCGCTGCATATGGTGATGCTGGAGCGCGTGCGACGGAAATGTGACGACGAGGAGTTCGACTTCCTGCACTTCCATCTCGACTATTATCCGTTCTCGCTGTTCTACCGCCAGCCGACGCCGTTCCTGACGACGCTGCACGGCCGGCTCGACCTGCCGGAGCACCAGCCGGTCTTCCATACCTTCTCCAAGGTGCCCGTGATCTCGATCTCGAATGCGCAGCGGCGCCCCGTGCCGCAGGCGAACTGGATACGGACCATCCATCATGGACTTCCGCAGAATTTGCTGACGCCGCGTCCGGCCAAGCAGGAATATCTCGCCGTGCTCGGCCGCATCGCGCCGGAAAAGGGCGTCGATCGCGCCATCAAGATCGCCATGCGTTGCGGGATTCCGCTCAAGATCGCGGCCAAAGTCGACCGCGCCGACGAGGAATATTACGAGCAGCTGATTTCGCCGCTGATCACAGGCAATCCGCTGGTCGATTTTATCGGCGAGATCAGCGATCACGAAAAGTCGGAGTTTCTCTCCGGCGCAATCGGCCTGTTGGTCCCGATCGACTGGCCGGAGCCGTTCGGCCTCGTCATGATCGAGGCCATGGCCTGCGGCACGCCCGTCATCGCCTATAATCGCGGCTCGGTGCCGGAGATCATCGACGACGGATTGACGGGCTTCATCGTCGAGGACGAGATCAGCGCAGTGGCCGCCGTCGATCGGCTGGCCGGGCTCGATCGTGGCGCGATTCGCAAGCAATTCGAAACGCGCTTCACCGCGCGGCGGATGGCGCTGGATTATCTCGACGCCTATCGCAGCCTGACCGAGAAAGCCGAGCCCAGGATCAGGCTGGTCAGCAGCGCGGAATAAAGTCCTTCGCGGATATCGTTCGGAAGAAGCCGCCTGCCTTTCGAAGTCGGGCGGCTTCTTTTTTTGCGCGCGCATCGCGATGGAGACGCAATCGCAGACTGAAATTCTTCATGTTGCGGCGCACGCTTTCCGCTTGCCGCCACATGGCGCTCTGACCTTGGTACGCCTTGCGCTTTGCGCACGGCGTGGTTCTATGCGCCGCCAGAAGATAAGAGCGACGGGCCACGCCGGTCGCATGGGGGAGCGAGATGAAGAGAGACGACAAGCCGTCGGTCGTTGCCAGCAGAAGCCGCCGAAAATTCCTCAAGAACACCGGTGCTGCGATTGCCGCCGCGTCTTTCGGCGCGGTGCCGTTGCGCGGCTGGGCCGCCGACCCCATCAATATCGGTGGACTCTATCCAACCACCGGCAGCATGGCACAGATCGGCGTCGGCTGCGTCACTGCCGCCAAGATGGCCGTCGAGATGATCAATGAGGCCGGCGGCATCAAGTCGCTCGGCGGCGCCAAGCTCAATCTCATCATCTCCGACGTGCAGAGCGACACCACGGTGACGCGCACCGAGACCGACCGCCTGATCACCGGCAACAAGCTCTCGGCAGTCCATGGCTGCTTCGCCAGCGCGCTGACCCTGATTGCGAGCGAAGTCTGCGAGCGCGCCAAGGTGCCGATCATCACCGGTTCGAGCTCCGACCAGCTCAACAAGGGCCGCACCTATACGTTCACGCCGTTCGCGCGCGCCTCGCAATTCGCCAAAGCGCAGTTGCAGATGTCGAAGCTCGTCAGCGAGCAGCCAAAGGTCGCGGTGATCTTCGAGAACACCGCGTTCGGCACCTCGACCTCCAACGGGCTGAAGGAGCTCGCGCCCGGCGAAGGCGTCGAGATCGTGATGTTCGAGCCCTACTCGGCCGGCTTCACCGATGCGAGCCCGCTGATCAACAAGGTCAAGGCGTCCGGCGCCAACGCGCTGTTCTCGGTGTCCTATCTCAACGACCTGATCCTGATCGTGCGCACGGTGAAGCAGGTCGGCCTCAACATCGCGATCAACGGCGGCTCCGGCGGCTTCGTGATTCCCGACTTCTACAAGAATGTCGGCAAGCTCGCCGAGGGCCTGCAAGGAGTGGCGCACTGGAACCACGACATGGACGACAATGCGCAGAAGGTGAACGCCGAATACAAGAAGCGCACCGGCGACTTCCTGTTCGAATATGCCGGCGGCCTGGTGGCGCAGACCTACATGATCGCTGACGCGCTGGAGCGCGCCGGCTCGGCCGATCCGCAGAAGGTGCGCGAGGCACTGTCAACGCTCGACGTCTCCACAGGCTTCGCCGCGATGGCGCCCGGCGGCAAGGTCAAGTTCGGGCCCGACGGCAAGAACGTCTACGGTCGCCCCGTCGGCGTGCAGTGGCAGAACGGCGATCTCGCCAGTATCTTCCCGAAGGACGATGCACGCGCGCCGATGCTGAAGACCTAAAGCGGCACATCCCGATGCTGGAGACAGTGGCCCAGGCCGTGATCAACGGCCTGCTCATCGGCGGCATCTACGCGCTCGTCTCGATCGGCGTGACGCTGATCTTCGGCGTGGTCAAGATCGTCAACTTCGCCCAGGGCGAGTTCGTGATGATCGGGATGTACATCTCGTTCTTCCTGTTCAGCACCCTCGGCATCGATCCCCTGCTCTCGCTGTTGGTGTCGATGCCGGTGCTGTTCGTGCTCGGCGTGCTGATCCAGCACTTCCTGATCCGGCGGGTGCTCGGGCCGAACGACATGCCGCAGATCTTCCTGACCTTTGCGCTGTCGCTGTTGCTGCTCAATCTTTCACTGCTGTTCTTCAGCGCGAACTATCGCACCGTTCACACCTCCTATTCCGATGAAGCCTTTCACTTCGGCGGGCTCTACATCCCCGAGGCGAAGCTGATCGCCTTCGTGGTGGCGATGGCTTTGAGTGCCGCGCTCTGGGCTTTCCTGCGCTTCACCGATCTCGGCAAGGCGATGCGCGCCGCATCCCAAAAGCCCGATGTCGCGGTCTTGATGGGCATCAATCCCAACCGCGTATTCGCGGTTGCCTTTGGCGCCGCGCTGGCGCTCGCGGGCGCGGCCGGCTCGCTGTTGATGCCGTTCTACTCCGCCTATCCGTTCGTTGGGCAGGTGTTCGTGCTGATGGCCTTCGTCGCCGTCGTGCTCGGCACACTCGGCAACGTCATCGGCGCACTGGTCGCGAGCCTGATGATGGGTGTCGCCGAGTTGCTCGGCATCCAGTTCGTCGGCGCCGACTCCGGCCTGATCGTGGTGTTTGCGATGCTGCTGCTCACGCTCGCCTTGAAGCCGAACGGGCTCGGCGCCGGGAGAATGCGCTGATGGGAGGCTTGTCCGCCTGGAAGATCGCCGCTCTTGTCGTGCTCGCCATCGTCCTGCTGGCGCTGCCGCAGGTGGTGAAAAGCTCGTTTGCACTCGAAATCTTCGTCCGCATCCTCCTGTTCTCCTTCATCGGCGTCGCCTGGAATCTGATGGGCGGCTACGCCAAGCAACTCTCGCTGGGGCACGCCGCCTATTTCGGGCTCGGCGCCTATACCTCCACCATCATGCAGGTCGATTTCGGCATCTCGCCCTGGATCGGCATGGTCGCCGGCGGCGTGGTGGCTGCACTCGCGAGCCTGCCGATCGGCTGGCTCTGCTTCCGCCTGCGCGGCCCCTATTTCACCATCGCCACCATTGCGACCGCGCAAGCGCTGATGCTGATCTTCCTGAAATTCCGCGACTTCGCCTGGGGCGCCGAAGGCACCACCATTCCGAATCTCGGCAGCGCGCCGCTGATGCTGCAATTCGAGACCAAGGCGTCCTACTACTATGTCGTGCTCGGCCTGCTGGCCCTTGGGCTATTGGTGACGTACAAGATCGAAAAGTCCTGGATGGGCTATTACCTCGTCGCCATCGGCGAGGATGAGGACGCGGCGCAGGCAATCGGCGTCAACGCGCCGCGGATCAAGCGCGACATCTACATGATCTCTGCGTTCCTGACCGCGCTGGCCGGCACGTTCTATACGCAGTACATCTACTTCATCGACCCCGCGACGGCCTTCAGCTTCAACATCTCGATCGAAGCGGCGCTGGTGTCGATCGTCGGCGGCATCGGTACGCTGTGGGGACCGGTGATCGGCACCGTGCTGCTGGAGACCACGTCGGCATTGCTGCAGAGCTGGCTCGGCTCGAGCACCGGCGGCATTCAGCTCACGGTGTACGCGCTGATCCTGATGGCGATCATCCTGTGGCGGCCGACCGGCTTGATGGGCTGGATCAACGAGGCGATACAGCGTCATCGCGACCGGCGACCGGCAAGCCCAAGGACCGCGCCATGAGCGACGCGCTGGTCATCAAGGGCCTCAACAAGCGCTTCGGCGGCCTGCGCGCCGTGCAGGACGTCAGCTTCACCGTGAAAGAGAACGAGACTTTGGCGCTGATCGGGCCGAACGGCGCCGGCAAGACCACGAGCTTCCATCTCATCACCGGCTTCCATCGCGCGGATTCCGGATCGGTGCTCGCGTTCGGCCAGGAGATCGTGGGCCTGAAGCCGCACGACGTCTGCGCGCTCGGCCTTGCCCGCACCTTCCAGGTCGCCAAACCCTTTGGCGCCATGACCGTGCTCGCCAATGTCATGACCGGCGCGTTCCTGCGCGACCGCCATGTCGCTGCCGCCCGCGAGGCTGCGCGGGAAGCCATCGACTTCGTCGGGCTCTCCGCGCGGGCCAACACCGCGGCCAGGGACCTCACCACCATCGACCAGCGGCGGCTCGAGATGGCGCGCGCGCTTGCGACCCAGCCGAAGATCTTGCTGCTCGACGAAGTCATGGCCGGCCTCAATCCGGCCGAGATCGACCAGGCGGTCGCTCTGGTCGGCAAGCTTTCGGCGCGGGGGCTGACGATCGTCATCGTCGAGCACGTCATGCGCGCGATCATGGCGGTCGCAAAGCACATTGTCGTGCTCGACCACGGCCAGAAGATCGCCGAAGGCTCGCCGAAGGAGATCGTCGAAAATCCGGAAGTGATCCGCGCCTATCTCGGCTCCTACGTGCATGCACCGGGCGGAGGCGCGCATGCTTGAATTGTCGGGCGTCAGCGCGCGCTACGGTTCGGTGCCGGCCATCACCAACGTCTCCATCGAAATCGGCGAAGGCGAAGCCGTCGGTCTGCTCGGCGCCAACGGCGCGGGAAAGAGCACGACGCTGCGCGCGATCTCCGGGCAAGTGAAGCTCACCTCCGGCTCGGTGATTTTTGCCGGCACCGATCTGTCGTCATTGCCGCCCTACAGGATTCCCGAACTCGGGATCGCCCATGTGCCGGAGGGCCGCCAGGTTTTCCCCGAGATGACCGTGCAGGAGAACCTCGAGATCGGCGCGTTCGTGCCCAAGGCGAAGGCCGACCGCGCCCAGACCATGGAGTTGGTTTACGGCATCTTCCCGCGCCTCGCCGATCGCCGGAAGCAGCTTGCGGGCACCATGAGCGGCGGCGAGCAGCAGATGCTCGCGGTCGGTCGCGGGCTGATGCTGAAGCCGCGGCTTCTGATGCTGGACGAACCGTCGCTGGGGCTTGCGCCCGTGATGACCGACGTCACCTTCGAGAAGATCGGCGAAATCCACAAGATGGGCACCGCGATCCTGCTGGTGGAGCAGAACGTCAGCCGCGCGCTGTCGCTGGTGCAACGCGCCTATGTGCTGGAGAGCGGCAACGTCATCATGCACGGCACCAGCGAGGAGCTCGCCAACAACAAGCAGGTGCAGGCGGCGTATCTGGGGATATGACCGGCCGCGTCCTCCGTCGTCATTGCGAGCGAAGCGAAGCAATCCATAGCTCCTCGATTTGCGGCAGCTATGGATTGCTTCGTCGCTTCGCTCCTCGCAATGACGACTGAGCGTGTAGCTTCATCGCTCAAAGCGACGGAACACAGCTTCAACCTCGTCATCGGTTGCAAATTGACGACGTTTGGCCTGCGCCAGCCCTTCGAGCACGGCCGGGAGGTGCGCGGGGTCGATCTCTTCCGGCTCACCCTCGTTGGCGGTCAGCGTCAACATCGCCAGCGCAATTTCGTCCTGGCTGTCCGGTGGCAGGCGCCGAACGGCTTCCAGGGCTTTTTCGAGTAGCTTCGTCATGGCGCAAAGATAGACGCTGGACCTCGTAAAGGGAAGATGACTTTGCGGCGGTCAGCGATCAACTCACCATCGTCCGCTTCGGCTCGACGATCTCGAACATCCGCGGAAATTCGTCCATCAGGCCCATCAGCTCCGCGAGCTTCATCGCATTGCCGGTAAACTTCACCTTGCCCGCCGCGACCGCTTCCGGGAAACTGGTCTGCTTGGCGATCACCTCGTCCAGCAGCGCACGCGTCAGCGTGAAGCTCGCATCCGCCTTCTCGGACTGCATACCTTCCGTATAGGTCAGCGCGCAGTTTTCGAGATTGAGCACAAAGCTCTCGCCGGTGTCGGTAAAACTCCAGTTCAGCACGATGTGCTTGCCCTCGGCCTTCGGCCCGTTGAGGCGGACGCCGAGCACGTCCCACAATTGCTCGGTGCGTAGCGCCGCCAGTGTCTCGCGCGGCATCGGCGGGCGCGGCGGCACCTTCGGCATGCCCTGCCGCAGTTCCTGCGCGCCGAACAGATAGGCGTTGCGCCAGGTCGAGCTTTCGGCGGCGTAGCCGAGCTGCTCGAAGGTGTCGGCGAGCATCGCGCGCGCCGCCTGGTTGTCCGGCTCGGCGAACACGAGATGGCTGACCGCCTGCGCAACGAAACGGAACTCGCCATTGGCAAAGTCCTTCTTCGCCCGCGCGAGGATCGCGTCCGCGCCGCCCATATACTCGACATATTTCTTGCCGGATGCGACCGGCGGCAGCGGATCGAGGTTGACCGGATTGGCGTCGTACCAGCCGAGGTACTTCTGGTAGATCGCCTTCACATTGTGGCGGATGTGGCCGTAGTAGCCGCGCCCGTGCCAGGCGCCGTCGAGGCTTTTGGGCAAACTGATGGTCTCGGCGATCTCGGCCGCGGTGAGGCCATGGTTCATCAGGCGGATGGTCTGGTCATGCGCGAACTTGTAGAGGTCGCGCTGCTGCCGGATCATGGTCTCGATGCGCTCGCGTCCCCACACCGGCCAATGATGCTGGCCGCACATTGCCTCTGCCTTGCCGCCCCACATCTTCAGCGCTTCGTTGAGATATTTCGACCAGGCGAGCGCGTCGCGCACGTCGGCGCCGCGGAACGGCAGCAGGTTGTGGAAATTGTGCGTGCAGTTTTCCGCGAGGTTGAGCAGCTTGTAGCGTGGCGCGTAGAAATGCATCTCCGCCGGCGCCTCGGTGAACGGCGCCATCTGGAATTCGAACTCGACGCCGTCGATGACGCGCTTGTCGCCGGTGGCAATGATCAGATCGGTCGGCCGCAACAGCGCCACCGAGCCCGCCGCCATCGACTTGCCGAGTCCGCAATCGACCTGTCCGCGCACGCCTTTGGCGAGCAACGGCCCGAACTGATATTGCGCACGGCGCAGCATCGCCGGTCCCGCGATGATGTTTTCGGAGACCGCATGTTCCATGAAATAGTTCGGCGCGATGATCGGGACCTTGCCGCTCGCCAGCATCTCGTCGTCGAGCACGCCGCGCGCGCCGCCCCAATGGTCGGTGTGGGTGTGGCTGAAGATCACGGCCGCCACCGGCTTCCTGCCGCGATGCTTGAAATAGAGCTCCATCGCGGCGCGTGCGCCCTCGATCGAGGTCAGCGTGTCGAACACGATGACGCCGGTGTCGCCTTCGATCAGCGTCATGTTGGCGATGTCGAGCCCACGCACCTGGTAGACGCCGGGCACGACCTCGAACAGGCCGTGCTGCATGTTGAGCCGCGACTGCCGCCACAGGCTGGGATTGACCGTCGGCGGCGCTTCCTCCGACGACAGGAAGCCGTAGGGCTCGAGGCTCCAGACCGTGCGGCCCGAGGGATGCATGACCTTGGCGTGCTCGATGGTGCCGAGGAAGCCGCGTGCGGCCTCGTCGAAATCGCGTGTATCCGAGAATGGCAGCGCCGCCAGCATCGCCTGATGTTGCGCGATCACCGGGTGGGAGGCGTCTTTCGGGCGTTCTTGCGGCGCTTCGTTGACGGCTGGCTTGGCTCATGATCATCTCCTCACAGAAAGAAACTGGTTAGGCCGGATGCGCGGCAAGATAGGGCGAGTCGGCGATCGACCAGGACGGCATCGCCTCCATGCGGAAGATCTGGCGCAGATGCACTTCGTCGGGCCCGTCGCCGATCCGCAATAAACGCCCCCAGGCGAGCGCCTGATGGATCGGCGTATCTTCCGAGCCGCCCATCGCGCCGAACACCTGCAATGCGCGGTCGGCGATCCGCTGCAGCATCGCCGGCACCGCAACCTTGATCAGCGAGACGTCGCGCCAATTCTTTATTGAAGAACTTGCGCCGTGATGGCCGGTCTGGTCCAGCCGCCAGGCGCAGCGATAGCAGAGCAGTCGCGCCTGCTCGAGCTCGACGCGGGATTCGGCAATCCAGCGCTGCACGGTGTCGTACTGGATGACGGTGCGGCCGAACGCCGAGCGCTCGGACGCGCGCACCATCATCAATTCGATCAGCAGTTCACACAAGCCCGATCGAGCGCATGCAGTGATGAATGCGCGCCGGTCCGAGCCTGATCTGCGCGACCTTGAAACCCTCGCCTTCCGCGCCAAGCAGATTCTCGCGGGGCACCCGCACCTGATCGAAGGCCAGTTCGCCGATCGGCGCGACATGATCCTCGCAACCCATCCAGCGCAGCCGCCGCACCAGGCGGACACCCGGCGTATCCATGGGCACGATGACACAGGAATGCCGGCTCGTGCGCTCCGCGTCTGAATTGGTGACGCCCATCACGATCAGGAAGCTGCATTGGGGATGCGCGGCCCCGGTGATGAACCATTTGCGGCCTGATATGACATAGTCGTCGCCGTCGCGGACGATGCGCGTCTCGATATTGGTCGCATCTGATGAGGCGACGTCCGGCTCGGTCATGCCGAAGGCGGATCGCGTCTTCGCATTGAGAAGCGGATCGAGCCAGCGCCTCTTCTGCTCCGGCGTCGCGCAGTTCTGCAGCGCGATCATGTTGGGCACGTCGGGTGCCTGGCAGTTGAAGGCTTCCGGAGCCCAGAACAGCCGGCCCATGATTTCGGCGAGCGGCGCATATTCGAGATTGGAAAGACGCGTGCCGGGCTCGTCCGGCGTCAGTTCGGGCAGCCCGAGATTCCACAGCCCCTGCTCGCGTGCTTTCGCCTGAAGCTCGGCCATGAACGGCACGGCTTCGCCCTTCGCCACATGCGCGAGATAGGCACGATTACGCGGCAGCACGTCCTTGTCGAAGAAAGCCTGCAGCTTTCTCCGCCAGCCCTCCGAGCGTGCCGACAGCTCGAAATCCATGTGTCCTCCCCGGCTTTGAGAGGGTTATAGCATTCGCTCGCTTGTCGCCAACGGTCATAACGGCATACTCTGGCGTGACAGCTCACACCCAAAGATGTGCCGACGGGAGGAAGGACCATGCGCGGGAAAAGCGCCCTGACATTTGCTGCCGGCATCGTCGCGCTGCTCGCCGCGGTGCCCGGCGCGCGAGCCGCCGACAACTGGCCGAGCCGGCCGATCCATATCATCGTGCCCTACCCGTCCGGCGGTATCGTCGACATCGTCGCGCGCGCGGTGACCGAGCAAGTCGGCCGGGACACCAAGCAAGCGATCGTGGTCGAGGGCCGCGCCGGCGCCAACAGCAATATCGGCACGCTGGCGGTCGCGCGCAGCGAGGGCGACGGCTACACCTGGCTGGTCACGGGACCTGCGGTGCTGGTTAATCCCACGCTCTACAAGGATGCCGGCTGGGACCCGCTGAAGGATTTCAAATGCGTCGGCCTCGCGGTCTGGAACCAGAGCGTCGCCTTGGTGCATCCATCGATGCCGGTGAAAACCATCGGCGAGTTCGTCGCGCTGGCGAAGTCGAAGCCCGGCGAGCTCAATTTCGGCAACCCCGGCACCGGCTCATCGATCGACCTCTCCGCGCAGAAACTGTTCCAGTCCGCCGACATCAAGCTGACCAATGTCGGCTACAAGGGCCAGCCGCAGGCGCTGATCGACTTGATGACCAACCTGATGCATTTCGAGATCGTCTCGCTGGCGCTCGCGCTGCCGCACATCAAGGAAGGTACGGTGAAGCCGCTCGCGGTTTTCACCGACAAGCGCGTGCCTGATCTGCCCGATGTGCCGACGATTGCGGAGGCAGGCTTCCCTGCGGCCGCCTATGTGCCGTGGTACGGCATCTACGTGCCGTCATCGACGCCGGACGCGCTGGTCGAGAAGATCCATGACGCCATCGACAAGGCGCTGGAGAATCCGGATGTGCAGCGGCAGCTGTCGATATCAGACATCCCGGGCAAGCCGATGCCGCTGAAGGATCTGTCGGCGCTGATGCGCGCCGACCATGAGAAGCTGAACAGGGTGGCGAAGACGGCGGGAATGGCGTTGCAGTAATTTTCGCACTCGTCATGGCCGGGCTTGCCCCGGCCATCCACGTCTTTCTTCGAAGGTGAAAGACGTGGATGCCCGCGACAAGCGCGGGCATGAAGAAATAGAGCGCGAGTCAGCCGCTCTATTTCTTCACCTTGCTCGCATCCATCTTGATCGACTGATCGAGCATCTTCGTCGTGAACGCCGTCTGCACGTCGAACGGCTTTTCCATGCCGAGATAGGTCTGCACCAGGTCGTAGTCCTTCTTCATGCGCTCGCCGTCGATCCAGCCCAGGCCCTTGGTCGTTGTGAACTCGTCCGTCATCAGGAACTTGATACGCTCCCACTGCCGCTCCTGGTTTTCCTTGTCCAGCCCCGACACCTGGTCGAGCAACGCTTTGAGGCATGGCGTAACATCGGCGACGCAGGCTGCGAAGGCCTTCTGGCTGACGCGAACGAACGTCTCGACCAGCTTCGGGTTCTTCTCCAGATAGGCGCCGTTGACGATCAGCGAATTGCCGTAGGGGTTGAGCCCGATGTCCTTCCAGTTGATGTAGCCGAGGTCGGCTCCGAACTCGATCACCTTGAGATCGTGCTCGTTGTAGAAGTCGCTGATGATGTCGGTGGTATGGCTCTTCAGCGCCGCGATTTTCGCCGTCGGCCCGACATTGACGAAATTGACCGAGTCCGGCGCGATGCCGGCCGCCTTGGCAAAAGCCGGCCACATCACGCGCGAGGCGTCGCCCGGCGGATTGCCGATCTTGTGGCCGGGAAAATCCTTCGGGCCGTTCACGCCATAGCTCTTCAGCCAGTAGAAGGTCTGCCCGGTGTTGGCATAGATGCTCATTAGCGCGACCGCATCGGCGCCCTTGCTGCGAGCGACCAGCATGGTGGCGAGATCGGCGATGCCGAACGCCGAGCCGCCGGAGCCGACCTTCAGCGAGGACACGCCGGAGCCCTTGCCGGTCTCGATGGTGAGGTCGATGCCGGCCTTCTCGTACCAGCCTAACGCCTTCGCGTAATAGAACGGGGAGTGGTCGGCGGTCGGCGTCCAGTTCAGCATCAGGCTGACCGCCTCGCCGGCCGTTACGGGAGTTGCCGTCAGCAGCGCAAAGGCGAGACCCGCAAACGCTAGACGCTTCATGGCAACACTCCCTCTCCTCGACCGGACTTGACGCTGCCAATGCAACAAGGGACAGTCGGGCTTGTCAACTGTTTGGTTGGAAATGCCGAAACGACAGGCAAACGGCAAAACGCCGCAACGGCGCAATCCGGCGGCGACCCGGCAGAAGCTCCTGGCCGCGGCGCGGCGCGAGTTCGCCGAGAGTGGTCTCGCCGGCGCGCGGGTCGACGAGATCGCCGCGCGCGCGGGCGTCAACAAGCAGCTGGTCTATCACTATTTCGGCGACAAGGACGCGCTGTACCTCGCCGTGCTGGAATGGGTCTATGAGGAGATCCGCGCGCAGGAGCGCCAACTCAATCTCGCTGGCCTGCCGCCCGATCGCGCCATCCGCAAGTTGATCGAGAGCTCCTTCGACCACCTCGCCGCGCATCCCGATTTCATCGTGCTACTAAATGATGAGAACCGCGGCGGCGCGCGGCACGTGCGCGGCTCACGCCGGCTGGAAGCCATGCACTCGCCGCTCGTCAGCCTGGTCGGCACCATCCTGAAGCAGGGCGTGCGCGAAGGCATCTTCCGGCGCGGCGTCGATCCCGTCCATCTCTACATCTCGATCGCGGGGTTGAGCTATTTCTTCTTCTCGAACACCCCGACGCTGTCGGCGATTTTCGGGACTGACCTGCGTAGCCCGACGGCGAAGCGCGCCCGGCGGAAACATGTGGTCGATCTGGTGCTCGGGGCGTTGCGGCCATGAGGGATTCGTCATTGCGAGGAGCGAAGCGACGAAGCAATCCATGCAGCCGCACATGAGGATAGATGGATTGCTTCGCTTCGCTCGCAATGACGAATTGGATAGACTGGATGGGAAAGGAGCAAACGTTGCTCGGTGAAACGGGTAAATCGGCGCGGTCTTTCGCGATCATCCTGATCGTGCACCTCGCCGTGATCCTGTTCTGGCAGCTCGCGGTCGACGCCTTCCATGTACCGAAATTCATCCTGCCCTCGCCGCTGGCGGCGCTCAGCACGCTCGCCCATCCCAACTATGCCTGGACCTCGAACCTGCTGGTCACATCAGCCGAAATCCTCGGCGGCTTTGCGCTCGGTGCTGCCGTCGGCGTCGCGCTGGCGCTGCTCTTCACCTGGTCGCGCGTGGTCGCGCTGATGCTGCTGCCGCTGTTCGTCACCTTGAATATGATCCCGAAAGTCGCGATGGGCCCGCTGGTCATCGTCTGGTTCTCCTACGGCATCTTCGCCAACATCCTGATCGCCTTCTCGATCTGCTTCTTCCCGATCCTGCTCACCACCGCGCGGGGGCTGAGCGAGGTCGAGCCCGACCTGCTCGATCTTGTGAAATCGCTGCGCGGCTCGCGCTGGACGTTGTTTCGCAAGATCCAGCTGCCGGGCGCGCTGCCCTACGTATTTTCAGGCATGAAGGTCGGCGCGATCCTCGCCGTCGCCGGCGCCATCGTCGGCGAGTTCATCGCCTCCGAGCGCGGGCTCGGCTATCTCATGATCCAGGTGCAGTCGGCGCTCGATACGCCCGCGATGGTGATGGCGGTGATCCTGCTGACGCTGCTCGGCGTCGCGCTTTACGGCCTCGTGCTCGGACTTGAGCGGCTGTTCGTCGTGCGCGACATCCGGCTGCAATAGGACTGACAATGCTGCTCACGCGCGACACCCTGCCGAAGACGATTCCCGACATCGCCGCGCTCGACGATCTCCTGTGCCGGCCGAGCCAGGCGCTGATCGACGATCTCGGCAAAGTCGACGGCGACATCATGGTGCTCGGCGTCGGCGGCAAGATGGGGCCGACCTTGGCCGGTCTTGCCAAAGCCGCTCTGCCCGATCGCCGCGTCATCGGTGTGGCACGCTTCAGCGAGCCCGGAGTAAGAGCGTGGCTGCAAGCGCGCGGCATCGAGACCATCAATTGCGATCTGCTGGACGAGGCCGCGATCCGGCGCCTGCCGCAGGCGCCCAACATCATCTTCATGGCCGGGCGCAAATTCGGCGCGGAAGGCAATCTCGCGCTGACCTGGGCAATGAATTCACACGTGCCGGCGCTGGTGGCGCAGGCTTTCCCGGAGTCGCGGATCGTCGCCTTCTCGACCGGTTGCGTCTATCCGTTCGTGGCGGTTGACGGCAAAGGCTCGGACGAAACCATGCCGCCCAATCCGCCCGGTGAATATGCGCAGTCCTGTGTCGGCCGCGAACGCATGTTCGAATACTTCTCGCACCAGTTCAAAACGCCGGGCCGATTGTTCCGCCTGAACTACGCGATCGACATGCGCTATGGCGTGCTGCATGACATCGCAACGAAGGTGCTCGAGGGCACGCCGATCGACGTCAGCCTCGGCCATGTCAATTTCATCTGGCAGGGCGATGCTTCGGCGCAGGCGTTGCGGTGCCTGGCGCATTGCGACATGCCGACCTCGCCAATCAATGTCAGCGGCCACGAGATCCTCGCCGTGCGCGATCTCGCAGCGCAATTCGGCAAGCTGCTCGGCAAAGCGCCTGTGATAACAGGCAAGGAAGAGCCGACCGCGTGGCTGACCGACACCTCGCTAGCCGTGAAGTTGTTCGGGCTGCCGATCGTCGATACCACGCAGCTCATCGCATGGACCGCGGATTGGGTGGCGCGGTCGATGCCGAGCCTCGGCAAGCCCACGAAGTACGAGGTACGCGATGGGCGATACTGAGCATCTCGCCATCGCCCAGCTCGGCACCGGCGATGTGGCCAGTGGCCTCGCGCTGTCGAGCGAAGCGCACTGGAACCAGAACGAGGCCGACTGGCTGTACTTTCTGACCAAAGGCATCGTGTTCGGCATGCGCGATCGTGGACGGTTGATCGCAACCGCGGCGCTGCTGCCTTACACGGGAAGCGACGCCTGGATCAGCATGGTGCTGGTCACCGAGAGCTGGCGCCGCCGCGGCCTTGCGACGCGGCTGGTCGATACCTGTCTCAACACTGCGACCAAGCTCGGGCTCACCAGCTGGCTCGATGCGACGCCTGCGGGTGCTGCGGTCTATGGCCCGCTCGGATTCACGCCGACCATCCAGTTGCGGCGGCTGCGCCTTGAAAACGCATCCGACTCCGCCGCTCCGCCATCTGCGGGCAAGATCGACGAGCTCATCACCTGCGACATCAGCGCCATGGGATTCGACCGCCGCGAGCTGCTGCTGGAGCTGGGCGGCCGTCCCACGTCGCGCCTTGTTACGAGTGGCGATGCCATGGCGCTGGTCCGCGATGGCCGCACCGCCCGCCACATCGGCCCGCTGTTCGCAGCGACGCCGGCGCACGCGCTCGCGTTGGTCGAACATATCGTTGCGAGCGAGCACGGCGCGATCCTGATCGATGCCGTCGCGAGCCAGAACCAGTTTCTCAACGGCCTCACCGACAGCGGCTGGACGATCGAACGGCCGTTTCAGCGCATGCGTTTCGGTCGTGCCACCACGCAAGGCGCGGAGCTGCCTTTTGCCGTCGCCGGCCCCGAATTCGGATAGACCCATGCATCACAGCGAGATCAAATCCGAGATACGCCGCCTGATCGCCGAGGGCACGGTGCTTCCTGCGCATCCGCTGGCGCTCGGCGCCGACCGCAGGCTCGATCATGTGCATCAGCGCGCGCTGACGCGTTACTACATCGATGCCGGCGCGGGCGGACTGGCGGTCGGCGTCCACACCACGCAGTTCGCGATTCGCGACGTCGGCCTGTACCGGCCGGTACTGGAGCTTGCGGCAGAAACGGCGTTGAACTGGACGAAACGCCCGCTGGCGCTGGTCGCCGGCCTCGCCGGCCCGACGCAACAAGCCGTGAGCGAAGCGAAGGCCGCGCTCGCCATCGGCTATCACGCCGGCCTCCTCAGCCTTGCTGCGATGAAGTCGGCCAGCGAAGACGAGATCGTCGCGCATTGCCAGGCGATCGCGAAAGAGATTCCGCTGGTCGGCTTCTACCTGCAGCCCGCGGTCGGCGGCGTGATCCTCAGCGTGAATTTCTGGCGGCGCTTTGCCGAGATCGACAATGTCGTCGCCATCAAGATCGCGCCGTTCAATCGCTACCGCACCCTCGACGTGCTGCGCGGCGTGCATGCGGCCGGCGCGCTCGATCGTATTACGCTTTATACCGGCAATGACGATCACATCCTGCTCGATCTGATGCTGCCCTTCGACTTGCGTGAGGCGGGCGTCACCACGCGCACGCATATAAGCGGCGGACTGCTCGGGCACTGGTCGGTATGGACGCAGAGCGCGATCCGGCAGTTCGAAGCCTGCAAGGCCGCGCGCAACAAGCCGACCCTGCCGGCCGACCTGCTTGCGCTCGATGCCCGCGTCACCGATTGCAACAGCGCGTTCTTCGACGTCGCCAACAATTTTCACGGTTGCATCGCCGGCTGCCACGAGGTGCTGCGGCGGCAGGGCCTGATGCAAGGCATCTGGTGCCTCGATCCGCATGAAGGCCTCAGCCCCGGCCAATTGCAGGAGATCGACCGTGTCACTAACGAGCACGCCGATCTCAGCGATGACGACTTCGTCGCCGCGAACTTGCAGAAATGGCTGGCATGACGGCCGAGCCATTCATCAGCCTGCGCAACGTCCGCAAGGTCTATCGTACGGGCGGCAGCGAGTTCCTCGCGGTCTCCGACGTGACCATGGACGTGCAGGAGGGTGAGCTGGTGTCGCTGGTCGGCCCGTCCGGCTGCGGCAAAACCACGGTGTTGAAAATCCTGGCGGGACTGCATGGCGCCGACGGCGGCAGTGTGCAAATCGGCAACGCGGCGACACCGTTCGATCCCGGCCGCGACATCGGCATGGTGTTCCAGCAGGCGTTGCTTTTGAAATGGCGCACCGTGATCGACAACGTGCTGCTGCCCGCCGAGATCGTCGGGCTGCCGATCAAGGCCGCACGCAGCCGCGCCCGCGACCTGCTCAACCTCGTCGGCCTCTCCGGCTATGAGGACAAATATCCGCAGCAGCTCTCCGGCGGCATGCAGCAGCGCGCCGCGATCGCGCGCGCGTTCATCCACGATCCCAGGCTGATCCTGATGGACGAGCCGTTCGGCGCGCTGGACGCGCTGACCCGCGAGCAGATGAACATGGAGATGCTGAAGATCTGGCGCGAGAGCGGCAAGACCATCATCTTCGTCACGCATTCGATCCAGGAGGCCGTGTTCCTCGCCTCGCATTGCGCGGTGCTGACCGCGGGACCGGCGCGGATGGCGGAATATTTCCCGATTGAATTGCCGTCCCCGCGCACGCTGCCGCTCAAGACCACGGACGAGTTCGGCGCCTATGCGCGGCGGATTTACGAAAGTCTCGGGTTAGGCGCGACCTGAATGGACTTTTTGGCGAGATTTGTAGAGCTGGAGCCGGATCGAAGATCACCTCTCCCATAGTGAGAGCTGGGCGAGACCCTGCAGCGCGAAACGCGCAAATGCGTCAACGACCCCGGGCACGCCTGCGAGAATCATGATCGCGCCGATACCGCGCGTCAGCTCCAGACCAAGGAACGGCGGCCGGAGTTGCCAACCCGTGATCGACCATGGAACGAACCCCGCCAGCGTACATGGGGCGACCACGAAGAAAGCCGCCGAGCCCAGCACGGCAATGGTTCGTTGCAGGGCGGTTTCCGACACTCGCTGCGAGCTCATTCCAACCTCCCCTTCATGGCTTCCCGCCTTCATCCGGGTGCCGACGCGCTCGCCACGCGCGCCAACAACTATCTGACCGTTAAATCGCCGCCACCTTGCGAAAGCGTCTCGACCAAGCCCACAGTCCAGCACATCGGGCATCCGCGTAACGCGACGAGGGCGGCAACGCCTATGCCCAAGGATAGCCAGGGGTGCACGGTCTGGTGGACGATGGCCCAAGCGAGTAGCACCGCCGCAGCTGCGCCGCGCATCAGGTGTGCGCCCAGCAAGGCGCTCCCGAACATGCCGACTCTACGAAAGTAATTCATGTGCTTTCTCGTCCGCTGTCCTTTGTGCCGAGCAGATATTCGCGCACCAATGTGCGGGCGCGGCGTAAGCGGCTCTTGGCCGCTTCGCGCGTCACGCCGAGCCGCCCGGCGATTTCCCAAATCGTCAGATCTTCCAGATCTCGCAGCAGCAGCACTTCGCGATGGGACGGCGAAAGCAACTCGATCGCATTGACCAAGTCCATGCGTAACTCGTCCGGCGGGACCTTTGCGAGCTCGCGTGAATCCTCCAGGCTGGCGAGCTCCTCAACTCCGCGCATCAGCATCAGCGCCGGCAGCATGCAAAGGCGCGCGATGACGGTCAGCAACCAGCCGGCGAGTGCGGTTGGACTGCGGATCGTGCCCACGCGCCGGTAAACGACTATGAGTGCTTCTTGCACTACATCCTCGATGACCGAGGCGCGGTAGCAAAGGCGCCGGGCGTAGCGTCGAATGTCCAGATTTGTAGAGCTGGAGCCGGATTGAAGATCACCTTTCCCATAGGGTAGAGGTGAAGGGAATGCGTGGATGCAACCTAATGCATCCCGAGCAGTCTTGGCAGGAACAGCGTCAGGTCCGGCCAGTAGGTCACGACCACGAGGAAGCCGAGCATCGTGAACAGCCATGGCAAGACCGCCACCGCCAGATCGGTGATGCGCATGCGCGCTATCATCGATGCGACGTAGAGATTCAAGCCGACAGGGGGATGGCAGAGGCCGACCTCCATGTTGACGTCGATGACGATGCCGAAATGCACGAGGTCGATGCCTAGCTTCTTGGCCGCGGGCGCGAGGATCGGCGCCATGATCAGGATGATCGAGTTCGGCTCCATGAAGTTGCCGGCGAGCAGCAGCAGGATGTTGACGACGAACAGGAAGCCGACCCAGCCGAGATTCTGCGCCGTGATCCAGTCCGCGAGCGCGGAGGGAATGTTCTCGTTGGAGAGTACGAAGGAGAACAGCACCGCGTTGGTGATGATGTAGAGCAGCATCGCGCTGGTGTTGGCGGCGCGCAGCAGCACGCGCGGCACGTCCTTGAGCCCGATCGCCTTGTAGACGTAGATCGCGATGAAGAAGGAATAGACCGCGGCCATCGCGGCCGCCTCGGTTGCGGTGAACAGGCCGCTATAGATGCCGCCGATGATGATGACCACCAGCAACAGGCCCCAGATGCTGTCGCGGAACGCGTGCCAGGTCTCTCCCCAGCTCGCTTTCGGCATCCGCGGATAATCGCGCCTCCTCGCCAGAAACCAGGTGACGATGCACAACAGCGTTGTCAGCATGATGCCCGGAAGAAGGCCAGCGACGAACAGCGCGCCGATCGAAGTATTGGTTGCGACCGCATAAACGATCTTCGGGATCGACGGCAGCATCAGGATGCCGAGCGAGCCGGCGACCGTGATAATGCCGGCGCCGAACCGCATCGGATAGCCGTGCCGCACCATCTCCGGCAGCACGATGGCGCCGATCGCGGCCACCGTCGCAACGCTCGATCCGCACACCAGCGCGAACATCGCGCAAGCCACGATGCCGGCCAGTCCCAGGCCGCCATGCCAGTGCCCGACCAGCGAGATTGCGAAGTTGATCATCCGGCGCGCGACGCCGCCATGGGTGAGGAAATTGCCTGCCAGGATGAAGAACGGGATCGCCATGATCTCGAAGCTTTCGATGCCCGTGAAGAGCTTCATCGAGACCGCCTCGATCGGCACCGCGGTCAGCGTGAACAGAAAGGTCATCACGGTGAGACCAAGCGCGATCGAGACCGGAACACCGGTCAGCATCAGCGCAATCAGCAGCGCGAAGATGGTGGCGGCGCGCAGCGCCTGGGGCATCACAAGGATACCGGCCTTCTCGCCGAGACAGATCGCGAAGATCAGCACCGGCGCCAGGATCAGGATGGCCCCGAGCGGGCTGACCTTGCGCGCGGCTGATTTGGTCGCGAGGCCCGCGGGCTGCGGATGCAGTGCGGGCGAGATGTCCGCCTCGACACCATCGACATGCGCCTCGTCGTGATGCGGCAACTGGCCGGTCCAGTAGTAGAACCACGAGACTTGCAGGAAGCGGAAGCACATCAGGCCGCTTCCGAGCGGGATTGCCAGATAGACGAACCACATCGGCACTTCGAGGTCGTTCGACTGCTGGCCGGTCTTGAACATCTCGCCGACGAACGACACGCCGAAGGCCGCGATCATGCCGGTGAAGAGCGCGCCGCACAGCAGCGCGAACAGGATCACCTGCTTGCGCGAGTGTTCCGGCAGGCGGTTGACGAGAAGATCGACGCCGACATGGATGCCGGTCCGCACGCCATAGGCCGCGCCGAACTTCGCCATCCAGATGAACATGTAGATACAAAGTTCCTGCGCCCAGGACAGGTCGAGCGAGGCGAACCATAAATAGATGGTCTTGAACAGTTGCGGCAGCACCGGAATGCCGTGCGCAGCCGTCCATTTGGACAGATCAATCGACAGGCCGGTGCCGTAACGATGCACCACCGCGATAAAGATCAGCCCGGTCGCGGCAGCGATCAGGGCGGCAATCAACCATTCCTCGAGGTGATCGAGAGCACGCAACAGAATGTTCTGCCTGGACAGCACAACGGACCGGGAGCCATTGGGCTCCCGGTCCGCTGCGGTCGAGCTGGCGCCGATCTCGCTCAATTCATCTCGACGTGAAGTTCTTTGGCCACGACGTCGAGCACTTCCTGTCCGACACGGCCCTTGGCCCATTTGTAGGTCGGCTGCATCGCGGTCTGCCAGGCCTTCTTCTGGTCATCGGTCAGGTAATGCAGCGTGGTCTTGCCCGACTTCTTGATCTCTTCGAGCGCGTCCTCGTTCTCCTTGCGCGCGATCGAGTTGGTGTAGTCGGTCGCCTCGTTCATCGCCTTCTCGAGCTGACCACGAATGTCGGGCGGCAGGCCGCTCCAGAACTTCGCATTGACGATCACGGCGTATTGCAGGTGCGCGTGATAGGAGACGGTGATGTCCTTTTGCACCTCGAAGAACTTCTGCGTGTAGTAATTCGACGGCGTGTTTTCGCAACCGTCGACGACGCCGGTCTGCAGCGCCTGGTAGACTTCCGAGAACGCCATGATCTGCGGGATCGAGCCGAGGATGCGGAAATACTGGTCGGCGACTTTCGATCCGGAGATGCGGATTTTCAGGCCCTCGAGATCGGACGGCTTCAGAATGGGCCGACTCGCCGACATCATGTGGAAGCCGTTGTCCCAGTAAGCCAGTCCCAGGATGCCCTTGGCCTCCAGCTTCTTGAACAGCCACTTGCCGACCTCGCCCTTCATGGCGGCGGCATAGGTCTCGTCATCCTTGAACAGCCAGGGCAGATCGAGCGCCTCGAACTCCTTGACGCCGAGCGGGGCGAATTTCGCAGTCGACGGCGCCAGCATCTGGACCGAACCGAGCTGCAACGCCTCGATCTCTTCCTTGTCCTTGTAGAGCGAGGAATTCGGGTAGACCTCGATCTTGACCTTGCCGTTGGTGTACTTCTCCGCAAGCTCCTTGAACTTGAGCGCGCCCTTCCCCTTTGGGGTGTCGTTGGTGACGACGTGGCTGAACTTGATGACGATGGGATCGTCGGCCAATGCGGCGGCCGGCGCCAGCATGAAGACGGCGGCGATACCGCCCAGAATCAGTTTCCGCATGAAATTCCTCCCCAGCTTGCGCTGAATCCGGCTGTTTTCTTGATATTCGGCCGCAGTAGTGGCAGCAAACCCAAGGTCGAACAACTAGACCTAAGCCGAACTTGTCTGATTTCCCCGGCGTTTGCGCGAGTTTCGCGCGCCCACCCCTGCCTCGTCGAGAGGCAGCATGTCGCAGGCGTCGCACGCGCCTGTCAGCGCTTGCGCTGGGCCACCATGAACAGCCGCCGGAACGGAAAAAGCGTCTGGCCTGCGGCGTTCTTCGGATAGGCTTTTGCCACCCGCTCGCCATAGGCCGCCTCGAACGCCGCTTTCTCGGGCCCCTGCAGGATATCGAGATAGCGCGTCAGCCAGGTCCCCTTGGTCCATTCCTTGACCGGGTTCTCACCTGCCAGCACCTGCAGGTACTCGGTCTCCCAGATGTCGATGTTGTCGGACAACGGCGCGAGAAGCCCATGATAAAATCCGGGCTCGGCGACCGGCGGCGGCGTCACCAGATGTTCCACCTTGCTGCGCCAGGGACCGTCAAGCGCGGTCTCGCCGATCAGGACATGCGAGGGCGCGAGGAAATTGCGCGGCATCTGCACCGCAAGGATGCCGCCGGGGGCGACCTTCTGCATCAGCGCGGGAAACAGCCTGTTATGGTCCGGCAACCAGTGCAGCGCCGCGTTGGAATAGATCAGGTCGTAAGTCTGACTGGGCTGCCATGAGGCGAGATCCTGCTGCAGCCACTCGATCTCGGGCGCGGCCTTGCGGCCGGCGGTGACCATCTCGGCCGAGCCCTCGACGCCTGTCACGACCGCGTCCGGCCACCGCTCCTTCAAGAGCTTGCTGACGTTGCCCGCGCCCGCGCCGAGATCGGCGACGCTGCGGACCGCGAAATCCGGCACGCGCATCAGAAGATCGACCGCAGGCCGCAGCCGGTGTCCGGAGAACTTCAGATATTGCTGGGGGTCCCACACCATCGCGATGACTTTATTTTCTTTGGCCGATATGTCTTGCTGCTCCTACACGCGCCGGGCCACCAGCGCAAATCATCCTGTGAATGGAAAAACGACATGGACCTCGAGCTCAAGGGCAAGACCGCAGTGGTGACCGGCACCAGCATCGGGATCGGCCGTGCCATCGCCAAAATGCTGGCACAGGAGGGCGTGCGGGTCGTCGGCGTGGCGCGGCGCAAGGAGCTGCTCGACACGCTGGTCGCCGAGGTCAAGGCCGCCGGCGGCACCATCATTCCGATGGTACAGGACCTCGTCGCCGAAGGCGCCGCGGACGCACTTGCCACAAAGGCCGTCGCCGAGCTCGGCCATGTCGACATCCTCGTCAACAATGCCGGCGGCAGCCGGCCGCTGCCGATCGATGCGCCCGACAGCGCCTGGGACGAATCGATCGCGCTCAATTTCACCAGCTACCGCAAGATCACGCATGCGCTGCTGCCGCAGATGATTGCGCGGAACTGGGGCCGCATCGTCAACATCACCGGCAAGTCCGAGCCAGAGGGACTGAACGCCGCGTTTGCGGCCAAGGCCGCCGTGCATGCCTGGGCCAAGGGACTGTCGCGCGAGATCGGCAAGCACGGTATCACCATCAACTGCATCCCGCCGGGGCGGATCATGAGCGAGCAGATCCGCCGCAACTATCCGCCTGACTATCGCGAGCGGTTTGCCGAGGAGGAGATCCCGGTGCGCTATTGGGGCGAACCCGAGGATCTCGCCGCGCTCGCCGTATTCCTGGCCTCGCCCAAGGCGCGCTACATCACGGGCACGGTGATCCCGGTCGACGGGGGCTTAAGGCGGTATCAGTTCTAGTCTTGATGCTTTCCTCAAGTGACAGTTGGTTTGTTGGAAAGACCATCATGCGTCATCTCCTGGCAGGCTTGATCATGGCTTCGACGATTTCCTCAGTACCTCACGTAACGTCCGCCGAAGGCGCCACCATCGCGGTCTTCACCAAGAACACGACCAATCCGGCCTATCAGGCCTTCCGGCTCGCCGCCGACCAGGTCGGAAAGGCGGCGGGCGCGAAGATCGTGCACTTCGTCCCGAAGCAGCCCGACAATGTCGACGAGCAGATCGCGATGGTCGAGCAGGTCCTCAAAGATCGCCCTGACGCCGTGGTCTTCATTCCCGTCGACGACGTCGCCCTGGTCGAGTCCGTGAAGAAGCTCAACGCGGCGAAGATCCCGATCGTGCTGGCGGCGAACCCGCTGCCAGGCAGTTTCGTCACCTTCGTCGGCGCCGATGACTACGCCATCGGCCATCGCGAGGCGCGCTATCTGTTCGACAAGATGGGCGGCAAGGGCAAGATCGTCATCATGGAGGGCACGGCCGGCGCGCCGACCAATCGCGAGCGCCTGCGCGGCTACAAGCAGGCGCTGTCGGAGACTCCTGATATCGAGGTCGTCGCCTCCGGCGTCGGTAACTATCAGCAGCCGGATGCGCAGCGCGTGATGGCCGGCTTGCTGAAGGACCATGCGCAGATCGATGCCGTGCTGTCGGCCAATGACAGCATGGCGCTCGGCGTGTTGCAGGCGCTGAAGGAGGCCGACCGCAAGGCCATCGTGATCGGCATCAACGGCATCCTGCCTGCCGTCAAAGAAGTCGAAAGCGGCAACTTGCTCGCGACCGTCGATTTCAACATGTTCAAGATCGGCTGCACGGCCACGCGCGCCGCCATCCGGCATCTGAAGGGCGAGCCGTTGCCGGACAAGGTGATGCTGCCGGCCGAGGTCATCGACAAGAGCAACTACCGGGCCTGGCTTGTTCCGGTTGATCAGCGCACCTGTCCGGAATGGAGCGAGATCGTGCGCTGACGCGCTACGCCGCCAGAACGGTCTGGATCTGCTGACGGATCGCCTCTCTGTCCGTCGCCGGCGTTGTTGCCGCCAGGGGGATGTCGACCGCAATGGCCGCAGGCCGCCTCAAAACCACCAGGCGGTCTCCGATCTCCAGCGCCTCGTTGATCGAATGCGTGATGAAGACGGCAGTCTTGCCGTTATCCCTGACCAGCTTGACGAATTCGGCTCGTAACGCTCGGGCGGTCATCTCGTCCAGCGCCGAGAACGGCTCGTCGCAGAGCAGGATATTTGAATCGATCGCAAAGGCGCGCGCGATCGAGACGCGTTGCCGCATGCCGCCCGACAGCGCGTGGGGATAGTCGTGCTCGTGGCCGCGCAGGCCGAGCATCTCCAGCCAGCGCATCGCGGTCTCCCGTCGCGGCGCAGCCGGCATGTCCAGCATCTCCAGCCCAAGCTCGACGTTCCCGATGGCCGTCCGCCATGGCAACAACCGGTCGCCCTGAAAGACGATCGCGATCCTGCCCCGGAACGAGTCGAACTCACGAAAGGGATTGCGGCCGTCGACCTTCACGGTGCCCGAGCTTGGCTCCGTGAGACCGGCAATCATGTTGAAGATCGTCGATTTGCCGCAGCCGGTCTTGCCGAGCAGCGCCAGCATCTGGCCCTGCTCGACCCTGAGATCGAGATTGTCGACCGCGACATACGGCGCTTTGCCGCCTGCGTTGGCAAAGGACTTCGTCACGCCTTCCAGACTGATGATGGAGTCTGCACCGGTCATAACGCGCGTTCCGAGACCGCGCGATAGCGAAACGCAAAGTTCTCGATTCGGGTCAGGATCGACTGCGCGATCAGAACGAAGAACACGAGCTGCAGCGTCCACGCCAGCGCGCCGGCCATGTCGAACAATTGCTGCTGCTGCAGCAATTCGTAGCCGACGCCGCCGGTGGCGCCGACGAGTTCGGCGACCACGACCACGCGCGAAGCGTTGCCGAGATTGACCTTCCAGGCGGTCAATATGTCCGGCAGGATCGCCGGAATGATCATCGTGCGAAACAGCTTTGCCCGTGTCGGGCGGAAGCTCATGACCATCTCCATCAGGTCGCGCGACATGCCCTGCAGCGCGCCGAGCACCTGAAAGGTGAAGGCGGGCAAGGTCGTCATCACCATGATGAAGAAGATGCGCGGCTCGACGCCGTGAAACCAGATGATCGCGAACACGACCCAGGACAGCGCCGGAATGCCCTGGAACAGGGTCAGGATCGGCGACAGAAAGTCGTGCGCGGCGCGCGAACGGAACATCGCCACAGCCAGCGCGGCGCCCGCGATGAACGCGCCCGCGAGACCGGCCAGGATGCGTCCGACCGTGGCGAGCACGTCACTGAGCTGGCTCCAGCTCACCAGGATGTCGAAGCAGCGTTTGAAGACGTCGACCAGCGAGGGAAACAGGAACGGCGGGAAGAACAGCGAAGCGATCTGCCAGAGGCCAGCCAGCACGACAAAGGGCAGGACGTAGGAAAGTCCGCGCCGTCCGATCATGACACTCCACCCCGCTTCCACCGGCTGAGCGGCCTCCGGCGTGGTCATTTCATCGGCCCATGATAGATCGTGGCTGCCGACGGATCCGACGGCAAAAACGCGATCGACTTCCCGGCATCGTAGACCGATTTGATCTCCTTGCTGATATCGGCGGCGGCGCGGATGTTCATACCGAGCCGGTCATTGGCGCGAATGAGGTCGGCAATCGCCTTGCGATCGTCGTCCGTGCCCTTCGCCATGATCAGCTTCGCCGCCTCGTCCGGGTGCGCCGCGGTCCACTCGCCGGCTTCCTTGTAGGCCGCAAAAAGCTTCGGAATCACTGTCTTGTTCTTCTCGGCCCAGTCGCTATGGGCAGCGACACCGAGATAGGGGATGTTCTTGCTGCCGGTCTTGCTCTGCCAGCTCTCGGCGATCCCGAGATCGATGGTCCTGATGCCCGGCTTCTTGGAAAGCAACGTGGTGTAGGCCGGCTCCCAGAGCTGGATGGCCGTCGCGCGATCCGCCAAGGCGTAGCCCACGAGCCCCGGCGTCGCCGTGTTCACCACCGAGAATTTGGCAGGGTCGGCGCCGAGCTGCCGCGCAAACCAGTCGAACATCACATAGTTCGTGGTGCCCTTGGCGGCAGCGAGGTCCTTGCCTTCGATATCTCTGAGGGATTTCACCTCCGGCCGCGAGGTGACGACCGCTCCCCAGAAGTCGAAGAGATTGAAGAGATAGGTGACCTTGACGCCTCTGATATCGGCGAGCCCAACGGTCAGCAGCGACGCGCTGCCGCCAAGCTGGAATTCGCCGGAGTTGAATTGCGCGGTGTAGGCATCGGGCGTCCGCTCTTCGAACGAAATCGACAGACCGTTCTTTTCGTCGAGCTTTTGCGCCTTGATGACGGGCGGCAGGAATGCGCCGAGCGACGGCGGCCCGAAGATGACGATCGACAGTTTCTGCAGCTCTTCCGCTGACGCGGGCGACAGCATCGCGGCCGTCATCAGCGTGCCCAGAACCATCCCGACGCGTTTTGTCACCATGTCCTCCGTGCCGTCAGATCGTGCGCAGATTACTTTTCGAGCTTGCCGGCGTCCATCTTGATGGCGGGATCGAGCAGCTTGTTGTCGAAGGCGGTCTCGACCGCGAAGGGCTTCTCGATGCCGAGATAGCTCTTCACCAGCTCATAATCCTTCTGCATGCGGCCTTCGTCGATCCAGCCGAGTCCCTTTGACGTCGTGAACTCGTCGGTCATCAGTTCCTTGATGCGTTTCCATTGCAACAGCTGCTCTTCGCGATCGAGGCCCGAGACCTGGTCGAGCAGCACCTTGAGGCACGGCTCGAAATCGGCGACGCAGGCGGCATAGGCCTTCTGGGTGATGCGGACGAAATCCTGCGCGAGCTTCGGGTTCTTCGCCAGATACGCGCCGTTGACGATGATCGAATTGCCGTAGGAATTGAGGCCGATCTCCTTCCAGTTCAGCGAGCCCAGATCGCTGCCGAACTCTCGCAGCTTGATGTCATGCGAATTGTAGAAATCGCTGATGATCTCGACCGCATGGCTTTTCAGGGCGGCGGACTTCGCGGTCGGACCGATGTTGACAAACGATACGGAGTCCTCGGGCAATCCAACCGCCTTGGCGAAGGCCGGCCACATCACCCGCGAGGCGTCGCCCGGCGGATTGCCGATCTTGCGGCCGGCGAAATCCTTCGGCCCCTTCACGCCGGTGCTCTTCAGCCAATAGAAGGTCTGCCCGGTGTTGGCATAGATGCTCATCAGCGCGACATCGTCGGCGCCCTTGCTGCGCGCCACCAGCATGGTGGCGAGATCGGCGATGCCGAAGGCTGCCGCGCCCGATCCGACCTTGAGCGAGGAGATGGCCGATCCCTTCCCCACCTCGATATTGAGATCGATGCCGGCCTTCTCGTACCAGCCTTGCTGCCTGGCATAGTAGATCGGCGAGTGATCGGCCGCAGGCGTCCAGTTCAGCACCAGGGTGACGCCCTCGCCGCATTGTGCCGCGCCGGTGGACAGCGCCAGCGCGAGAGCGGCCGTAATCAGACGCTTCAACCAACTCTCCTATTCGTACGACGCTGGCCCGCTATCGCGATAGGCCCAGCAGCCTTCCTTCGGCAGCGAGACCGGCGTCTGCACGCCGATTTCGTGCCGCGCCGCGGTGCCGAGCTCGAGCGCCTCCAGCCGGTGGCCGAACAGATCGATGTCGTAGACGGTCTGGGTGCCCTGGTAACGGCGGTCGACGACATTGGCCATGAACGAGTTGCCACTGTCCTTGCGGCCGATCGCGATATTCTCAGGACGCAGCGCGATCCGTACCTTGTCGCCGGGCGCGAGCGGCTGCAACAGCGCCGCCTCGCCGCGGCGGCCCTCGCCGAAATCGACCACGCCGAAGGTGCCGTTGCGTTCGATGAGCGTGCCGGCAAGCTCGTTGGTGGCGCCGGTGAAGTTCGCAACGAACAGGTCGGCCGGACGATTGTAGATCTCGTCGGGCGAGCCGAGCTGCAACAGCTTGCCGTCGCGCATCACGCCGATGCGGTCGCCGAGCACGACGGCCTCGGCCTGATCGTGGGTGACATAGAGCGCGGTCATGCCGGTCTGCTTGAGGATGACGCGGAGATCGTCGCGCAGGCGCAGCCGCAATTTCGCGTCGAGATTCGACAAGGGCTCGTCGAGCAGCAACAGTTGCGGGCGATAGACGATGCTGCGCGCCAGCGCGACGCGCTGCATCTGCCCGCCCGACAACGCCACCACCGGCCGGTCGGCATATTCGGAGAGGCCGACCAGCGCCAGCACCTCGTCGACCTTGCGGTTGGCGTCCGCGCGCGACAGTTTGCGATGCTTCAGCGGATAGACCACGTTCTGCCGCACCGTCATATGCGGCCACACCGCATAGGACTGGAACACCATGCCGAGGTTGCGCGAACGCGGCGGCACCAGAATGCCGCGCGTGGGCGAGGACACCACGTTGCCGCCGATCGAAATCTCGCCGTCGGTCGGATGCTCGAGCCCGGCGACGCAGCGCAAGGTCGTGGTCTTGCCGCAGCCGGATGGCCCGAGCAGCACCACGATCTCGCCCGCCGGAACCGCGAAGCTGACGCCGTCGATCGCCGGACGGCCGATCGCGAACTGCTTCCTGAGGTCGGTGACCTCCAACGTCGCCGTCATGCCGTCACCGAACTCCTCGCCGCGTTCACTGCCGGTAGCCGAAGGTCTTGTCCCACTCGGCGACCCACGGACCGTGCAGCTTCACATATTGATCGAAGTTCGGATACCAGGGCTTGACCACCTTGGGATCGAAGCCCTCCGGAAAGGCCGGCGGCACTTTCAGCGATGTAAGGTTGCCGAGTTCCTTGATCATGAAGGTCTGCCCTTCCTTCGACAGGCACCAGTTCAGGAACAGCTTTGCGGCGTTCGGATGCGCCGCGGTCTTCGGGATGCCGCTGGCATAGGGATTGACCGGCGAACCCTCGGGCGGAAAGAAGATCTCGATCGGCGCACCGTCCTTTTTCTTCTGATAGATCACGTTGTAGAGCAGCGGCCCGATCCCGATCTCGCCGCGCACCAGCGCGTCCGCCATCGGCGCGCCGGAAGGGTAAAGGATCGGATGGGTCGCCGCCTGCTTGGCCCAGTAATCCTCGCCCAGCACCTGGCGCTCGAACATGATGCGGGTCCAGGTGGTGCCGCCGGACTGCGCGAACACCTGGCCGATCTGCTTGTCATATTCCGGCTTGGTCAGATCCATCCAGGTCTTCGGCGGGTTCTTCACCAGTTCGGTGTTGTAGGCGATCGCCCACGCAATGGTGGCGCGCGGCCAGTATTTCGGCGAGATCAACGCGGCCGGATCGTAATCAGCGGCGTTCGGCGGCGCGTAATCCTGGAACAAATCTTCCAGCGGCTGCATCAGCGCACGGTCGGAATGATCGACGATGTCCGCGATCAGCTTGCCGGCGGCGGCTTCGGTCTTGACGCGCGTAATGAGCTGGCCGCCGGGCGCGCGCACCATCTCGACCTGGATCTCGGGAAAGCGCTTGTTGAACTCCTTGATTACCAGCTGTTCGATCTCGGCGAAATTCGCGGTGTAGTAGACCAGCTTGCCTTCCGCCTTGGCGGCGGCGATCAGCTCGGGCGGCCCGAAATCGTCGGCAGCGATCGCGGGCGCGCTGCCGAGCGCGAAGCCGAGACCGGCGGCAGCCGCCAACGCAACGATTTTTCCAGACATCAACGATTCTCCCTTTACCTTATTTTATTCCTTGCACGATGCCGCCCTGCGACGCCCGGCGCGACAAATAGTTGGCGCCGCCGATCAGCACGGCGAGCAGCACCGTCTGCACCAGACTGAAAGCGGCGGTCTTGCCCACATTGCCGCCCTCGTAATAGTCGAGCAGCAGCACCGACATCACCATGGTGTTGCTGGTGTAGAGGAACAGCGACGAACCGAGCTCGCGGATCGCGAGCACGAACAGCAGCGTCATCGAGGCGATCACACCCGGCCGCGCCAGCGGCAGCACGACGGTGCGGATGGTGGCGAGCGTACCCTTGCCGCAGACCCAGGCCGCCTCCTCGAGCTCGCGATGGATCTGCAGGAACGAGGTCGACAAGGCCTTGACCGTGTCGGGCATGAAGCGGGCGATGAAAGCGAGCGCAAGGATCCAGATCGTGCCGTAGAGCCCGCCGGGAACGCCGATCCAGGCCCAGAGATAGGCGACGCCCACCACGAGGCCCGGGATTGCAACTGGCACCGTCGAGATGAGATCGATCGCGCGCCGGCCCGGCAGCGTGGTGCGATGAATGGTGTAGCCGATGGCGAACGCCAGTGCGCCGCCGACGACGGCGGTGATGACGCCGACCTCGACTGCGTTGTAGACCGAGCGCATCGTCAGCGGATTGTCGAAAATGGCGTTGAAATGCATCAGCGAATAGGCGCGCATGTCGAACAGCGCATTGACGTCGCGGATGAACAGGAATTTGCGGAAGGCGGCGACGATCAGCGCCAGCATCGGCAGCACCACCACGATCAGCAGGTAGACGACACCGAGCGCGAAGGTGAGCCAGCGCCATGGACCGAGATCGAGGCTGCGCGGCCGGAATGCCTTGCCGGCGACCGTAGTGAAGCTCTTCCCGCTCAGCACCTTCTGCTGCAGGTAAACCAGCAGGCCCGTCACCACCATCAGGATGATCGCAACGGCCGCCGCGGTATTGTAGAGCGGCGGCGTCCAGTTGGTGAGCTTGAAGATGTAGGTGGTCAGCACGTTGAGATTGGCGGGCGCGCCGAGCACCGCGGGCACGCCGTAGATACCGAGCATCACGATGAACGACAACAGCATGCCGGAGACGATCGCCGGCATGATCAGCGGAAACGTCACCGTGAACAGCGTCGTGAACGCGCTGGCGCCGGAGATTTCCGCGGCTTCCTCCAGGCTCGGGTCCATGTTGCGCAGCGCCGACGAGGTGAACATGTAGACATAGGGCGCGTAATAGATGCCGAACACGAAGACGAGGCCCGACAGCGAATAGAAATTGACATGCCAGTCGAGGCCCATCCACTTGAAGACGGTGTTGATCAGCCCGGTCCTTGGCGAACCCAGGATCGACCAGGCAACGCCTGCGACCAGCGGCGGCGCGAACAGCGGCAGGATGCTGGCAGCGGCGATGAAGCCTTTGAACGGCGTGTTGGTGCGCACCACGATCCAGGAAAACAACAGCCCGATCACGACCGCGATTGCGGTGCCGCCGCCGCAGGCGACCAGGGTGTTGAACAGCGCTTCGGCGACATTCGGGTTGGTGAGGACGGTCAGGAAATTGACGACCGACAGATTCCGCAGATTGATGCCGTCGACGACCGGATTGGTGTCGGTGAGCGCGCCGAGCAGCAGCGTCAGCACGGGATAAATCACGAGGAAGCCGAGGATCGCGAGCAGCAGCGCAACCCAGACCTTGGCCAGCACGCCGCGCCGTGCGCCTCCCGCGCGGCTCCGCGTGACCTCGATGGACTGACCCAAAACCTCAGTGGTCAACGCGCTTCCCCTCGGCCCAGCTTTATTGTTATGGCCGCCTCGGCCGGAACCCTATGCGATCGGCCAACGGGCTGGAAGTAGCCGAAAGTCGCCCCAAAATCGAGCGCGACGGATGCGCGCATATGCATCATGCAGCGCTGCGGCTGTGGGATGTCATGTGGCCGTAGTACATGCCGGTAAGCATCTCTCCCTGATCGGGCTAGCGCCCAAGAAACCAGCATGGACCTTGAAACAACGACTGCGAAGCCGCCCTCACCGGCCGGCGCCAAACCGCAGGACGGCCTGCCGCCGGAGCAGCGGCGCTGGGCGGTCGCCGCCATTTTCACGGCGCTGGCGATGGGCTCGCTCGACACCGTCATCGCCAACATCGCGCTGCCGGCGATGGCGGCCGATCTGCACGTCAGTCCGGCCGAGATCGTGTGGGTGGTCAATGTCTATCAGATCATCATCGTCGCGACCGTGCTGCCGCTCGGCGCGCTCGGCGAGATCGTCGGCCACCAGCGCATCTATCTCGGCGGGCTGTTGCTGTTCACGCTGGCCTCGCTCGGCTGCGCGCTGGCGTGGTCGTTGCCGAGCCTGCTGGTCGCGCGCACGCTGCAGGGTCTCGGCGCCAGCGGCATGATGGCGGTCAACACCGCGCTGGTGCGCTTCGTGTTTCCGAGCCGGCTGCAGGGCCGCGGCTTCGGCTACAACGCGATGGTGGTGGCGACCGCCTTCACCCTGGGACCGACCATCGCTTCAGGCATTCTCGCCATCGGCTCGTGGCCGTGGCTGTTCGCGGTCAACCTTCCCTTCGGCCTGATCGCGCTGGCGATCGGGTTGAAGACATTGCCGCCGATGCCGCGCGCCAAGCACGCCTTCGATTTTCTCGGTGCGGCGATGGCGGCGGCCTGTCTCGGTCTTTTCATCATCGCCATCGGCGGCGCCGGGCATCAGACCAAGCCGAGCATCGTGCTCGCCACGCTGATTGCGGCGCTCGTCATCGGATGGTTTCTGATGCGCCGGCATGCCGATCATCCGGCGCCGATGCTGCCGATCGACCTGTTCCGCCTGCCCCTGTTCGCGCTGTCGGCGGCGACCGCAGTCTGCGCATTTGCCGTGCAGGGATTGTCCTTTGTCGCGCTGCCCTTTTATTTCGAGGATGTGCTCGGCCGCTCGCAGGTCGAGACCGGCTTCTTCATGACGCCATGGCCGCTGGTGGTGGCGATCATGGCCCCGCTCGGCGGCCGCCTCTCCGATCGCTACTCCGCAGGCATCCTCGGCGGCATCGGACTGGTGATCCTGACATCAGGCATGGCGCTGCTGGCCATGCTTCCGGCCAACCCGAGCGTAACAGACATCGTCTGGCGCATGATGCTGTGCGGCTTCGGGTTTGGCTTCTTCCAGACGCCGAACATGAAGGCCATCATGACCAGCGCACCGCTGCATCGCGGCGGCAGCGCCAGCGGCATGGTCGCGACCGCGCGCCTGGTCGGGCAAACCACGGGTGCGGCGGCGGCCGCTCTTTGCTTTGGCCTTGCCGGTCGCGATGGTGCCACCATTGCGCTTGCGCTCGGCGCCGGCTTTGCCGCGCTCGGCAGCGCGATGAGTTTCCTGCGGATGGCGGTTCCGGCGAAACCGTGAGACGCTTTGCTGCAGTGCGCCAGAGCATGATCCGGAAAAGTGGGCACCGGTTTTCCGATAAGATCATGCTCAAGTGAGAGCTGGAGCGCGTTTGCGCTCCAGAAACCGGTTAACCCCACGCAATCGCATATCATCCCCGCGCAGAAACGAATTTTCTTGAATTGAACAGCGCCCGGATTCGCGTTCTACCTTCGGATGAAGCCCGATTGATGAATCGGGCCAATCAGGGGATCGCGATGGCAAACCTCACAATCAACGGAAAATCAGTCAACATCGATGTCGAGCCGGATACGCCGCTGCTTTGGGCGATCAGGGAGAACGTCGGGCTCACGGGCACCAAATACGGCTGCGGCATCGCACAGTGCGGCGCCTGCACTGTGCATATCGACGGCGTGGCGACGCGCTCCTGCGGCGTCACCGTCGGCGACGCCGCCGGCAAGCAGATCACGACGATCGAGGGACTGGCCTCAGGCAACGCCCTGCACAAGGTGCAACAGGCCTGGATCGCCAATGACGTGCCGCAATGCGGCTATTGCCAGAGCGGCATGATCATGGCGGTGGCGGCGCTGCTCAAGGAGAAGCCGAAGCCGAGCGATGCCGACATCGACGAGGCCATCACCAATATCTGCCGCTGCGGCACCTTCCAGCAGGTGCGCGAAGCGATCCACTCGATCGCGAACGCTTGAGGAGGCAGACCATGAACAAGCACATTGCTCCCAAGCTGAACCGCCGCTCTTTCGTCGTCGGTACCGCCGCGGTCGGCGCAGGCCTCGCGCTCGGCTTCGACCTTCCCTTTGGCGGTCCCACGATCGTCCGCGCCGCCGACGGCTCGCCCGAAGTCAACGCCTGGGTCGTGATCCGGCCCGACGACACCGTGGTGATCCGCGTTGCGCGCTCGGAGATGGGCCAGGGCTCGCTCACCGGCCTCGCCCAGCTCGTTGCCGAGGAACTGGAATGCGACTGGTCCAAGGTCGTGACCGAATTTCCCACGCCCGGCCAGAGCGTGGCGCGCAAGCGCGCCTGGGGCGATTTCTCGACCGGCGGCAGCCGCGGCATCCGCACCTCCGAGGACTATGTCCGCAAGGGCGGCGCCACCGCACGCATGATGCTGGTCCAGGCCGCGGCCAATGAATGGAAGGTGCCGGTTGCGGAATGCACCGCCGCCAACAGCATCGTCACGCATACGCCGTCGGGCAAGACCATCAGCTACGGCAAGCTCGCCGAGGCGGCTGCGAAACTGACGCCGCCGACTGAGGTGAAGCTCAAGGACCCGAAGGACTGGAAGATCGCCGGCAAGAGCCTCAAGCGGCTCGATACGCCGGACAAGGTCACCGGCACCACCATCTACGGCATCGACGTCAAGCTGCCGGGCATGCTGAACGCCGCGATCAAGGATTGCCCCGTCACCGGCGGCAAAGTGAAGAGTTACGACGAAGCCAAGATCGCCAACATGAAAGGCGTGAAGAAGGTGGTGAAGGTCGACGACACCGGGGTCGCCGTCGTCGCCGATACCTGGTGGCACGCCAAAATCGCACTCGATGCGCTGCCGATCGAATGGGATCTCGGCAAGAACGCCGAAGTGTCGAGCGACTCGATTGCCAAATGGCTCTCAGAGGGACTCGACGGCGGTCCGGCCTATGTCGGCAACCAGAATGGCGACGTGAATGCCGCACTCGCCGGCGCCGCAAAGAAGGTGGAAGCGGTCTACAGCTATCCCTACCAGAACCACGCCACCATGGAGCCGCTGAACGCGACCGCGCTCTACACGGCGGACAAATGCGAGGTCTGGTGCGGCACCCAGAACGGTGAAGCGGCGTTTGCGGCAGTGCTGGAGGTCACCGGGCTACCCGCGGACAAATGCGACGTGCACAAGCTGATGCTCGGCGGCGGCTTCGGCCGCCGCGGCCAGACCGACTATGTCCGTCAGGCCGTGATCATCGCCAAGGAGATGCCGGGCACACCGATCAAGCTGCTGTGGTCGCGCGAAGAGGACATGTTGCACGGCCGCTATCATCCGGTCACCCAGTGCAAGATGACGGCGGGCTTCGACGCCGACAACAATCTGACCGCATGGCATATGCGGATCTCCGGCCAGTCGATCCAGGCCACGCTGCGGCCCGCGGGCCTCGTCAACGGCATGGACCCATCCACCTTCCAGGGTCTCGCGCCGAAGGGCGATGCCGCCTTCACCTATACGGTTCCGAACCTGCTGATCGATCATTCGATGCGCAATCCACACATCATTCCGGGCTTCTGGCGCGGCGTGAACGTCAACCACAATGCCATCTACGTCGAGTGCTTCATGGATGAGCTGGCGCATGCGGTGAACCAGGATCCACTGGAATTCCGGCGGAAGTTGCTAAAGGATCATCCGAAGAGCCTTGCCGTCCTCGAAGCCGTAGCCAACGGAATCGGCTGGGGCAAACCGCCGCCGCAAGGTATGCATCGTGGCCTGGCTCAATATATGGGCTTCGGCAGCTATGTCGCGGCAGCCGCCGAAATCTCGGTGACCGACGGCAGCAAGATCAAGGTGCATCGCATCGTCGCCGCCACCGATTCCGGCTACGCCGTCAATCCGGCGCAGATCGAGCGGCAGATCGCCGGCTCCTTTGTCTACGGCCTGTCCGGGCTGTTCTACGGCGGCTGCACCGTCAAGGATGGCGCGATGGAGCAGACCAACTTCGACACCTACAACTCCATGCGAATTGCGGAGATGCCGAAGGTGGAATTGATCGTGATGCCGAGCGGAGGCTTCTGGGGCGGCGTCGGCGAGCCGACCATCTGCGTCGCGGGACCGGCGGTGCTCAACGCCTATTTCGCGGCGACGGGCAAGCGTATCCGCCAGGCGCCGTTGAAGGACCAGAACATCACCTTCGCCTGACGAGAAAAAGCGGCGGCTCACAAGGCTGCCGCTTCGCTTTCTGGATCAAGCCGATGCACGCTAGCCGCGCGATCACACGGCGAGCCGCCGTCCATGGCATCGCCATGGCCGCGCTCGCGCTTCCGTACGTCGCGTCCGCGCAATCGGGAGCGCGCGTTGCCGTGATCGGCGGCGGCTTCGGCGGCGCGGCCTGTGCTCGCGCGCTGAAGCGGCTCGACGCGAATTTGCTGATAACGCTGGTGGAGCCGAACAAGACTTTCACCGCCTGCCCCTTCAGCAACGAGGTGATCGCGGGCTTACGCGACATCGGCGTACAGCAATTCGGCTATGAGAAGCTCGCGGCCGACGGCATCGGCGTGATCGCACAGGCCGCCGACAAGGTCGATGCGCAGGCACGCAGCATCATGCTCGCCGATGGCAGCGCGCTCGGCTATGACCGGCTGGTGCTGTCGCCCGGCATCGATTTCAGTTTCGACGCCCTGCCCGGCTACAGCGAGGCGGCCGCGAGCAAGATGCCGCATGCCTGGAAGGCCGGCGAGCAGACGCTGCTGTTGCGCAAGCAGTTGGAGGCGATGGACGACGGCGGCACCGTCGTGATCGCCGTGCCCGCCAATCCCGCGCGCTGCCCACCCGCGCCGTACGAGCGCGCCAGCCTTGTTGCGCACTATCTCAAGACCAAGAAGCCGCGCTCGAAAGTACTGATCCTCGACGCCAAGGACAATTTCTCACAGCAAAAGCTGTTCGAGAACGCCTGGAAGGAGCTTTACGGCGGCATGATCGAGCGCATCGCGCTGTCGCAGGGCGGCCGCGTCACCTCGGTCGATCCCGCGACGAACGGCATCGTCACCGAATTCGGCAATTACACCGCTGATGTCGCCAACATCATCCCGCCGCAGAAGGCCGCGCGCATCGCCGAGCTTGCCGGTGCAACCGATCATACCGGCTGGTGCCCGATCGATCCCGTGAGCTTCGAGTCGAAGCTCGTGCCGAACATTCACGTCATCGGCGACGCCTGTCTCGGCGGCGGCATTCCGAAGTCGGCGTCTGCCGCCAGCGCGCAAGGCAAGGCCTGCGCCGCGGCAATCGTCAACCTGCTTGCCGGAAAGCCGCCGGAGACGCCGCGGCTGACCGGGGTCTGCTACAACACGGTGGCGCCGGGCTATGCTTTCTCGCTTCCCGGCGTCTACATGCCGAAGGACACCATCTTCGCCGAGGTCGAGGGCAGCGCTGCCAGCGCGGTCGACGCGCCGCGCGAGGTCCGCGCCCGCGAGGCGAATGAAGCGATGGCACTGGTTCCAGAAAATCACGGCGGATAATTTTGGTTAGGCCACTCTTCCATATCATCTGCGCACTCGCCGCGGTCTTCCTGCTCGCCGCTGCGGACGCGCAAACGCCTGCTCCTTACAAAATCGTCGGCGACGGCATTGCGGAGCAGCTCACGGGCGCGCCCGGCGACGCCACGCGCGGCCGCGCGCTGGTGCTCGACCGCAGCACCACCTGCATCCTCTGCCATTCCGGGCCGTTCGGCACCCAGTTCCAGGGCGATCTCGCGCCGTCGCTCGCAGGCGCCGGGAACCGGTGGTCGGCAAGCCAGTTACGGCTTCGGCTGGTCGATGCCGCGCATTTCAACCCCGACACGATCATGCCGTCCTATTATCGGGTAGATGGGCTGACGCGTGTCGGACGCAACTGGACCGGCAAACCGATCCTTAACGCCGATCAGATCGAGGACATCGTGGCCTATCTTGCAACTCTTAAGGACTAGCGCATGATCCGGAAAAGTGTGCAGCGGTTTTCCCTCGCGACAAACGCAGAACGCGTTTGCGCGGAGATCATGCGCAAAACATAGAGGACGAAATAGCAGCGATGCCAACGCGCCGAACATTCCTGGAATTCGCCGGCGGCGCCGCGATCGCGGGCGCGGTGCCGATCATTACTGTCCGCCCGCTGCAGGCGACGCCCGCGATGCTCAATTCCGCGATCCGCAACGTGGTCGGCGAAGCGCCGGTGCGCGCCGGCAAGGTGACGCTCGACATTCCCCCGCTGGTGGAGAACGGCAACACCGTGCCGATGATGGTACGGGTCGCGAGCGCGATGACCGACACGGACTACGTCAAGAGCATTCACGTCTTCAACGAGAAGAACCCGCAGCCGAATGTCGGCAATTTCTACATCGGGCCGGCGGCCGGCCGCGCGCAGGTCGCGACCCGTATCCGGCTCGCCGACACCCAGAAGGTGGTGGCGATCGCTCGCCTGTCCGATGACACGTTCTGGTCCGCCAGCGTCGATATCGTCGTGACGCTCGCCGCCTGCACCGAGGAGGTCAACTGATGCCCTCCGCCTTGATCAATGTGCCGAAGAAGGCGAAGCGCGGCGACGTCATCGAGATCAAGACGCTGATGTCGCACATCATGGAGACCGGTTTCCGTCACACGTCGGCCGGCGATCTCGTGCCGCGCGACATCATCACGAGCTTCGTCTGCCGCTATAACGGCACCGAGATCTTCCGCGCCGACCTGTTTCCGGCGATCGCGGCGAATCCCTTTATATCCTTCTTCACGGTCGCCAAGGACTCGGGCAAGTTCGAGTTCGAATGGATCGGCGACAACGGCTTTGCCGAAACCGCATCCGCGGCGATCACGGTCGAATGAAGCTGCATCGCGCAATCATCTGCGTCGCGCTTTTTTTCACGACTGCGGCCGTTCTCGCCGGCGAGATTCCAGCCGATCAGCGCCGCTCCGGTTACGCCTTCATGGCACCGGACACCAGGGCAATTCAGGACGACGAGTCAGCCAATCCCGGCATGCTGTTCGTGCTCGACGGCGAGAAGTTGTGGAGCAAGAAGATCGGCACGGCCGACAAGGCCTGCGCTGATTGCCATGGCGACGCGGCCGAGAGCATGAAAGGCGTCGCCGCGCGCTATCCTGCCTTCGACAAGCAGCTCAGCCGTCCCGTCAATCTCGAGCAGCGCATCAATCTCTGCCGCGCCAATCACCAGCAGGCCTCGCCGCTGGCGTACGAGAGCCACGATCTGCTCGCGCTGGAAGCTTTTGTCGCGAAGCAATCGCGCGATGTCGCGATCTCGGCCGGCGACGATCCGCAGCTCGCGCCGTTTGTTGCGAAGGGCCGCGACCTCTTCATGCAGCGCCAGGGCCAGCTCAATCTCTCCTGCGCCAATTGCCATGACGACAACTGGGACAGGAAGCTCGCGGGGTCTGCGATCACCCAAGCGCATCCGACCGGCTACCCGATCTACCGGCTGGAGTGGCAGACGCTGGGTTCGCTGGAGCGGCGCCTGCGCAGCTGCATCTCCGGCATCCGCGCCCAGGCCTATGACTACGGCGCGCCGGAACTGGTTGAACTCGAGCTCTATCTGATGTCGCGCGCCCGCGGCATGAAGATGGAGAGCCCGGCGGTGCGGCCCTAGGACCGCCTACTCCGCGGGCGCGGCCGACATCTCCGCATGCGGGACGTAGTGCTCGCTCTCGCCGTATTTGCCGAGCGCATAGAAGCCGGCCGCCACGACGGCATAGGCCAGCGCCACCGAAGGCGTCACGCCGAGACCGCCGCCGATACCGACCGCTTCGCCATGCATGAATCCGAAATAGGTCAGCACGGCGCCGGCGAGCGCAAAGGCCGAGGCCTTGACGAAATCGCGCTCGATCACGAACACGCCGATCGCGCCCAGCACGAGACCGGCGAGGATCGAGCCGCCGCCCATCACCTCGAGCCCGTGATAGAGCACGCCGCCGAGCGGCAGCGATGCGATCGCCGCCGCCTTGACCTCGCCGGCCTTGTCGGCCGCGAGCCCGCCGACCGACTGCGCAGCTGACAGCGTCGCGTTGAGCGCGGTGTCGACCTGCAGCTTGGCCCAGGCCGCGAGATGCGGCGTGAAGGCGAGCCCGATCGCGGGCGCGTGCCTCAGCGGCGTGGTCTGGAATGCCTGCGCCGCGATCAGCATGCCGATGTAGAGCAGGATCGGCGAGATCGCGACCACCGGCACCAGCGCCAGCAGAACCGAGATGATGCCGAACCATGACAGCACGATCACCATGAGTCCGGTCGCGGCCGAATAGCCGATCCGTCCGCCCATCGCCTTCCAGCCGGGGTGGCCGATATAAACGGCGTTGATGAAGGGATTGCCCATCAGGCAGCCGATCAGGCTGACGACGCCGTCGGCGGTCAGCACGCGCGTGGTCGGATATTCGTCGCCGGCCGCTTCCGCGCTCTCGACGTTGTCCATGGCCTCGACGAGGTCGTAGATGCCGAACGGAATCGCGGTCACGAGAATCACGCCCAGAAATTCGAAGCCGGAGAACACCTGGTTGACCGCCGGGATCGGCACCGAGAAGCCGAAATTGGCGAAGGCATCGCCGATGCCCTTGACGCTGAGGCCGCCGAGCCCGAGGCCGAACAGGTTCGAGCCCCAGCCGATCAGCATGCCGGCCGCGATCGCGACCAGGCCTGCCGGAATGCCGCGCGGATATTTCACACCGCCGAACCAGCTCACCAGAATGATGGCAAAGCAGACCAGCCCGATCTGGGGCGTCATGAACATTTCCAGCGCCGGCCGCATCGCGATGAAGGTGACGGAAACGCCGGCGAGCGTACCGAGCAGTGCCGCGCGCGGCGTGATTTTCCGGATGTACGGCGCGACGAAGCCGCCGATCATCAGGATGAAACTCTGGAAGAACACCCAGACGAGGCCCGCCGACCAGCCTTTCATGGGATCGCCGGTTTTCAAGGTGACCGGCAGCATGATCACGAAGGTGACGATGAACATGTGCGGGACGCTGACGCCTGACGGCAGCGCGCAGACGTCGGTGCGGCCCGTGCGTTGCGCCAGCCGGTAGGCCAGGAAGGCGTAGTAGAAGGTGGAGAGGCACATCATCAGCCCGAGCGCGGGCAGGATGCGGCCGAACACGAGGCTATCGGGCATCTTCAGCACGAAACGCAGCAGCCCGGTCAGCACCAGCATGTTGACGAGAATGTTGGTGCCGAAGCCGAAGAATGCATTCCAGTCGCCCGGCGTCCACAAGGCCGGTTTGAAATCCGCTTTCGCCGTTGCCCCGCCGCTCATCGTGCTGCTCCCACCTTTAACGTGCTTGAACTCTCCGTCTGCATGGCCTTCAAAACCGCCGCCGAGTCCGCGACCCAGCCGAAGATGCCGCCCTGGGCCTTGATCATCTTCAGGCCCATCTCGTGAAATTCCGGGAAGTAGGAGGCGCAGCCGTCCGAGATGACCACGCAGCGATAGCCGCGGTCGTTGGCCTCGCGCACGGAGGTGTTGACGCAGACCTCGGTGGTGACGCCGCACACCAGCAGATTTTCGATGCCGTGGTCTTGCAAGACGTCGCCGAGCGCGGTGGCGTAGAACGCGCCCTTGCCGGGCTTGTCGATCACGATCTCGCCTGGAAGCGGATAAAGTTCGGGGATGATGTCGTGGCCGGCCTCGCCGCGGATCAGGATGCGGCCCATCGGACCGGGATCGCCGATGCGCAAGCTCGGCGCACCGCGCTCCACCTTGGCCGGCGGCGCATCGGAGAGATCGGGTAGATGGCCCTCGCGGGTGTGGATGACCAGCAAACCCATCGCGCGCGCCGCCGCCAGCACCGCGCCGATCGGCTTCACCGCGCGCGCCAATTGGCTGACGTCATTGCCGAGCGTCTCGCCGAAGCCGCCGGGCTCCATGAAATCGCGCTGCATGTCGATGATGAGCAGCGCCGTGGCGCGCCAATCGAGTGCGATCGGCTCCGGCTCGGCGGCAATGGTCCCGTTTGACTTCGGCATGGATGCGACGCGTCCCGGCGAAATGCCTTTTCGCCTGAGGCAAGCAAGCGCCATGCCATTGTGTACAATTCGCCGGCACCCGGCCGGCGCACCGAATCTCTTTTCTTTTCAGCCTCTTCGGCTGGCGGCGCCGCCGTGCGCGCGGCTGTTGCGAACGGCAATTGCTCAATCATTGAGCGGCACTGGAAGCGCCCTCGCCTCAGCGGCCGTTTCGGCTCTCCGCAATGCCGCAGCGGGCATTGACATTGACGGCGCATGCTTTTCACTGGCTGCGCGCTACCGACCTGCTGGGTGATTTGCCTGCGCAGTCCGCCAAGAAAAATGACGCCAGGGAGCACGCAAGATGACGCTGATGCAGGTCGGGCTCGACGACAAATATCGCTTTGAAGCCAAGCGCATCTATCTCTCCGGCGTACAGGCGCTGGTGCGACTGCCGATGCTGCAGCGCGAACGCGATCGTTCGGCGGGACTGAATACCGGCGGTTTCATCTCCGGCTATCGCGGCTCGCCGCTCGGCATGTACGACCACACGCTGTGGCGCGCGAAATCGTTCCTCAAGGAGCACGACATCGCCTTCGTGCCCGGCCTGAACGAGGACCTCGCGGCGACCGCCGTGTGGGGCAGCCAGCAGGTCGGCCTGTTCCCCGGCGCCAATGTCGATGGCGTGTTCGGCATCTGGTACGGCAAAGGCCCCGGCGTCGACCGCTCGACCGATGCGTTGAAGCACGCCAACTCGGCCGGCTCGTCACGCAACGGCGGCGTGCTCGCGCTCGCCGGCGACGATCACGGCTGCCAGTCCTCGACACTGGCGCATCAGAGCGAGCAGGTGTTCGCCGCCGCGTTGATGCCGGTGATCAATCCCTCGACCTTGCAGGAATATCTCGACCTCGGACTCTACGGCTTTGCGCTCTCGCGTTTCTCCGGCTGCTGGGTCGGCTTCAAGGCGATCGGCGAGACCGTGGAAAGCTCCGCGTCGATCTATGCCGATCCCGATCGCGTCAAGATCGTTTTGCCGACCGATTTCGAAATGCCGCCGGGCGGCCTCAACATCCGCTGGCCCGATCCGCCGCTGGAAGCCGAAAAGCGGCTCGGCCTGAAGCTGGAAGCCGTGAAGGCCTTCGCGCGCGCCAATCATCTCGACAAGATCGTGCTCGACGGCAAGCCGGCGCGGCTCGGCATCATCACGACCGGCAAGGCCTATCTCGATCTGAAGCAGGCGATGGCCGATTTGGGGATCAGCGACCGCGATGCCGAGGCGCTGGGGCTTCGCATTTACAAGGTGGCGATGACCTGGCCGCTGGAAGAGCAAGGCGCCCGACGTTTCGCCGAAGGCCTGCAGGACGTGCTCGTCATCGAGGAGAAGCGCGGCTTCATCGAAGACCAGCTGATGCGCATTCTCTACAATGTCGACGCCTGGAAGCGGCCGTCCGTGGTGGGCAAACGCGACGAAAACGGCGCCACGCTTTTGCCGAGCGAAGGCGAGCTCAATCCGACCATCGTGGCATCGGCGCTGGTCGCACGGCTGCGCCGGCTCGGCCATCAGAGCCCGCTGCTCGAGCAGCGCCTTGCGCGGCTCGAAGCCTTCGACCAGCCCGCCACCGGCAACGCGCCGATCACGATCGCGCGGACGCCGTTCTTCTGCTCGGGCTGCCCGCACAACACCTCGACCAAGCTGCCCGAGGGCAGCCGCGCCATGGCCGGCATCGGGTGTCACGGCATGGCGCTGTCGATCCCCTCGCGGCGCACCGCGACCATCACCCACATGGGCGGCGAAGGCGCGAACTGGATCGGCCAGGCGCCCTTCACCAACGAGCAACACATCTTCCAGAATCTCGGCGACGGCACCTACACCCATTCCGGCCTGCTGGCACTGCGCGCGGCAGGAGCAAGCGGCGTCAACATCACCTACAAGATCCTCTATAACGACGCCGTCGCCATGACCGGCGGCCAGCCCGCCGAAGGCAGCTTCACCGTCGCGCAGATCGCGCATCAAGTCTGGGCCGAAGGCACCAAGCGTCTCGTGATCGTCTCCGACGATCCCGGCAAGTATCCCGCGAACTACTTCCCGCCGGGCGCGACCGTGCATCACCGCCGCGATCTGGACGCGGTGCAGAAGGAGCTGCGCGACATCAAGGGTCTCACGGTCCTGATCTACGACCAGACCTGCGCCGCCGAGAAGCGCCGCCGCCGCAAGCGCGGGCTTTATCCCGATCCGCCCAAGCGCGTCTTCATCAACGATCTCGTTTGCGAAGGCTGCGGCGACTGCTCGCAGACCTCGAACTGCGTCTCGGTGCAGCCGCTCGACACCGAGTTCGGCCGCAAGCGCCAGATCGACCAGTCGAACTGCAACAAGGACTATTCCTGCGTCGAAGGTTTCTGCCCGAGCTTCGTCACCGTGCATGGCGGTTCGCTGAAGCGGCTGAAGAACTCGGCGATGGACTCCGGACAATTGTTCGCCGATTTGCCGCTGCCGCCGGCCCGCGCGCTGGACAAGCCCTACGGCATCCTCGTCACCGGCATCGGCGGCACCGGCGTGATCACCGTCGGCGCGCTGCTCGGCATGGCCGCCCATGTCGACGGCAAGGGCTGCTCGGCGCTGGACTTCACCGGGCTGTCGCAGAAGAACGGCGCGGTCATGAGCCATGTCCGCATCGCCGCGACGCCGGAGGAGCTTTCCACCGTGCGCATCGCCAATGGCGGCGCCGACCTGATCCTCGGCTGCGACATGGTGGTGTCGGCCGGGCCGATCGCGCTCGCCCGGGTCGACCGTGGGCGTGACAAAAGCGTTCGTCAATGCCGACATGCAGCCGACCGCGAGCTTCGTGCAAAATCCCGACATCGACTTCGAGATCGGCGCGATGCAGACCACGCTGCGCGACGCCATCGGCGAGCGCAATCTCGAGATCATCGACGCCACCGGCATCGCCGCGACCTTGATGGGCGACAGCATCGCGACCAATCCGTTCATGCTGGGCTTTGCGTTCCAGAAGGGCGCGATCCCGCTGTCGCTGGAGGCGCTGCTTGCGCGCCATCGAGATCAACGGCGCCGCGATCGAGATGAACAAGCAGGCCTTCACCTGGGGCCGTCTCGCCGCGCACGACATGTCGCGCGTGAAGAGCGTGATCCAGTTCAAGAGCCGCGCCGGCGCGCCGGTGAAATCGCTGGACGAGCAGATCGCGCTTCGTGCTGACTTCCTGACCAGCTATCAGGACAAGGCCTATGCCGATCGCTATCTCGCGGCCGTCGACAAGGTGCGCAAGGCGGAGGCCGCGGCTGCGCCTTCTTCGACCGAGTTGACGGAAGCGGTCGCCAAGAACCTGTTCAAGCTGATGGCCTACAAGGACGAGTACGAGGTCGCCCGGCTCTACACCGACGGCAGCTTTGCGAAAAAGTTGTCGGACAAGTTCGACGGCGACTACCAGATCAAGTTCTACCTGGCGCCGCCGATCTTCGCCAAGCGCGACCGAAGCGGCCGGCTGATGAAGAAGGAATATGGCGGCTGGATGCTGACCGCGTTCAAGCTGCTCGCGAAGCTGAAAGGCCTGCGCGGCACTTCGTTCGATCCGTTCGGCCGCACCGAGGAGCGCAAGATGGAGCGCCGGCTGGTCGAGGATTACTTTGCTGATATCGACAAGCGCATCGCGAAGCTGACTCCGGCGCAGCTTCCGCTTCTTTCGAAGCTCGCGCGGCTGCCGGAGACGATCCGCGGCTACGGCCACATCAAGGACGAGAATGTGAAGAAGGCCGCCGCCGAAAAGGCGCGGCTGGAAGCCGATCTCGAGAACAGCCGGTTCGCGGCGGCTGCGGAGTGAGTCTCGTCATTGCGAGGAGCGAAGCGACGAAGCAATCTATAGCGCCGCAAGCAGAAAGGTGGATTGCTTCGCTTCGCTCGCAATGACGAGATTGTAGGGTGGGCAAAGGCGCGTAAGCGCCGTGCCCACCATTTTTTGTCTCGGCGGCAATGGTGGGCACGCTTCGCTTTGCCCACCCTACGCAGCGTTACTTACCGCCCCGTCTTCTTCCGCTCCACCGGATGGATGTCGATCTCCCGCAGGCGCCCGAGCCGCAGCACGTCCATCCGCAACGTGCGCCCGATGCGGTCGCGGTCGAGCACCCGGATCAGATCGTCGACACCGTTGATGTCGACGCCGTCGAGCCGGATCACGACGTCGCCCGGCAACAGGCCCGCCTGCGCCGCCGGTGCGTCCGGCTCGATCTGGGTCAAGAGCGCGCCCATCGTGTTCTCGACGCCGGCCAGCACCGCATGCCGCCGCGGCACCGGCGCGGTCTGGCCGCCGACGCCGATGAAGGCGCGGCGGACATAGCCGTGACGGATGATCTCCGACAGCACGAACTGCGCGGTGTTGCTGGCAACCGCAAAGCAGATGCCCTGCGCGCCCTGGATGATCGCGGTGTTGACGCCGATCACCTCCGCGTTCGACGACACCAGCGCGCCGCCGGAATTGCCGGGATTGAGCGCGGCATCGGTCTGGATCACGTCCTCGATGGTGCGGCCCGAGACCGAGCGGATCGAGCGACCGAGCGCCGACACCACGCCGGCGGTCACGGTGGATTCGAAGCCGAGCGGATTGCCGATGGCGACCACGAGCTGGCCGCGGCGCAATGTCTTGGAATTGCCGAGCCTGGCATGACGCAAATCGCGCGCGCCGTCGGCGCGCAACAGCGCAAGATCGGTGTCGGGATCGACGCCGAGCACATGCGCGTCGGTGTCGAAGCCTTCCGTATCCCGAAGGCGTATCTCCTTGGCCGAGCCGACCACATGGCTGTTGGTCAGCACGAGCCCATCGGGCGAGATCACGATGCCCGAGCCAAGCCCGCCGCGCTGGCGCGCATCGCGCGCCTTGGGCCCGGTCTCGACGCGCACAACGGCGGGACCGACGCGTTCGGTCACGCCGATCACGGCATTGGAATAGGCATCGAGCAGGATTTGGTCGTTGTCAGGGGTGGGTTCGGCCGGCGCGGCCGACAAGGCGGCAGCTTGAGTCGAGGTGAAATCCAACATGGCGAAGTTCCTTTGGCCATGTCAGATGGTGACGCAAGTGGAGGCCTCGCAAGGTTGTCTGTAGCCCGCATGAGCGCAGCGATATGCGGGAATCCCGGGTGTCGCTTGCGCTCACCCGGGCTACGAAATGCTTACGGCGCCCGCCGCAAGCTGCCTCCCCGCGCCTTCACGGGATCGAGGATCGACCAGTCGCCGTCGGGCAGCACATGCCCTTTCGGGAATGGCGCGCGCAATTCGATGCCGAGCGAGCGCAGCACGCGGTCGTCGCGGTAGTAGCATTGCAGGATGACGCGGGCGAGCACGGCACCGGCGCACCGCCGCTGGCGCGAAATTCCGTCACGACAGCCTCGCGCCTGGTTTCATCGAGCGATGCCAGCGGTTTTCCGGCAAGCTTGGCGATGTGATCGAGCGCAGCGGCGACCATTTTGGTGTCGCGGCCGAGCGTCGCCAGGATGTCGCCCTGGATCGCGGCGTCGTCGGCGCCCGGCACTTTGTACTCGTCGCTTTCGGGAATCATCATGCCCGAGATCACGCGAAGATCGTCGCGCTGCGCCGAGGTGAGAGACTTTTCGACAATCATGCTGTTCCCTCAATCGAAGAGATTGGCGAGGCGGCTCTTCATCTGGTCGGCGACGTAGAGCGCGATGGCCTGGATGGTGGAGGTCGGGTTGACGCCGCCTGATGTCACGAACACGCTGCCGTCGACGATGAACAGGTTCTTGACGTCGTGCGAGCGGCCCCATTCGTTGACCACGGAGCGTTCGGGATCGGTGCCCATCCGCGCGGTGCCGAGCAGATGCCAGCCGCCATAAGGAATCGGCGAATTGGTGCAGATGTCGGTCGCGCCGGCCGCCTCGAGAAACTCGCGTCCACGCGCCAGCGCATGATCCATCATCTTTTGGCTGTTCTCGCTGAGGCGATAGTCGATCTTCGGGGCCGGGATGCCGTGGCCGTCCTTCAGCACGGGGTCGAGCGTGACGCGGTTGTGCTCCTCCGGCAAATCTTCGCAGATCGCGGAGAAATGCATGCGGTGGCCGTTCAGCTTGCGGAAGACGCGGTGATGATCCCTACCCCAGGGCAGGATGCCTTTCTGCTCGCTCGCGACCGCCTCGAACACGGGACCCGCGCCGCGGCCGAACTGCACGCCGAAGCCGCGCACGAAGCCGCGCGAGGGATCGGTGTCATACCACTCCTTGCTCCAGAGGCAGGTCGGCGGCGCGCGATTGGAATCGGTCGGCTCCTTCACGAAGCCGTAGATCTGCGCATAGGGATGGAACATCAGGTTCTTGCCGACGAGACCTGACGAATTGGCCAGCCCGTTCGGAAATTTTCCGGAGACCGAGTTGAGCAGCAGCCGCGGCGTGCCGACGCCGTTGCAGGCGATGATGACGACTTCCGCCGCCTGGAATTGCTCCTTGCCGTCCTGGTCGTAATAGATCACGCCGGAGGCCATGCCCTGCTCGTTGGTGGTGATCTCCCGCACGCGGCAATGCGTTCGCAGTTCGACGCCGGCACGAACGGCTAGCGGCCAGTAGGTGATGTCGGTCGAGGCTTTGGCGCCTTGCGCGCAGGCCGGCGTGCAATGGCCGAGATTGATGCAACGCGCCCTGCCCTCGTAATCGGTGGTCGCGACCGTCGTGTCCGACGGCCACCAGTGCCAGCCGAGCTTGTTCATGGCCTTGCCGATCAGCGGACCGGAGAGCCCGAGCGGCTGCGGCGGCATCGGCGGATGGGACAACGGCGAGCGCGGATCGCCCGACAGACCGGAGACGCCCATCATGCGGTCGTTCTCCTCGAAGAACGGCGTCAGTGCGTCGTAATCGATCGGCCAGTCGTCGGCGACACCGTCGAGCGTCTTCACCCTGAAATCGCTCGGATGCAGCCGCGGCCAATGCGCGGTGTACATGATGGTCGAGCCGCCGACGGCGTTGAAGTTCACGACCTTGATCGGAGAGTTGTCGTCGTTGATCGGATAGTCTTCGGGCCGGCCGCGGATGTTCGGGCTGGTCGCCCACTCGCCGTAGAATTTGGCTTCCCAGTCGCGCCCGTTGCTCGGATATTCCGATTGCTTCATCCAGCCGCCCTGATCAAGGCAGAGGATGTGCATCTTCGTTTCGGCCAGCGACCACGCGACCGCAGCGCCGGAGGCGCCGGCGCCGATGATGAGGACATCTACGGGTTTGTTCATTCCTGTTCCTTACGACACAATTCGTACCGGCAGCGAGCGGATGCCGCGGATGAAATTCGAATAGAGCCGCTTCACCGGCCCCGCGATCTCGAAGCGCAGATTGCGGTTCAGAATTTCCTCGAACAATATCCGCAACTGCTGTTCGGCAAGCCGGTCGCCGACGCAGCGATGGATGCCGGCGCCGAACGAGAGATGCTGCCGCGGCCGCGCGCGATCGACGATGAAGGCGTCCGCCCGCTCGATCTTGTCCTCGTCGCGATTGCCGGAGATGTACCACATCACGACCTTATCGCCCTTGGCGATCTTGCGGCCGCATAACTCCGTATCCCGGCGCGCGGTGCGCCGCATGTGCAAGACGGGAGTCTGCCAGCGGATGATCTCGGAGACGAGGTTCGGGATCAGCTCCCGTTTGGTGCGGACCAACTCGAACTGCTCCGGATTTTCGCACAGCGCCAGCAAGCCGCCACTCATGGAGTTGCGCGTGGTGTCGTTGCCGCCGACGATCAAGAGCCCGACATTGCCGGCGAATTCGCGTAGCTCCATGTTCCGCGTCGCGTTCGAATGCGCCATCATCGAGATGAGATCGAAGGTTGGCGGCGCATCGATCCGCGCATTCCACAATCTGCGGAAATAGGCGCCCATCTGCATCAGCTCGGCCGTGCGATCCTCCTCCGAATGTACCACCGCGTCCGGCGAATCGACGTTGGCGATCGCCACATCCGACCACCAGGTCAACTTCATCCGGTCTTCCCAGGGGAAGTCGAACAGGGTCGCCAGCATCATGTTGGTGAGATCGATCGAGACGCGCTCGGCCCAGTCGAACACTTGTCCACGCGGCAGGGAATCCAGCACCGCGCAGGTGCGCTCGCGGATCAGGCGATCGAAATTGGCAAGGTTCGACGGCGCCACGATCGGCGCGACGGTTTTCCGTTGCGCGGTATGACCGGGCGGGTCCATGCGGATGAAGTTCGGCCGCTCCTGCCCCTTGGGCTGGTCGGCGACCTGGATACCGCCAAGCTCGGACGCCGACGAATAGGTCTCGTGGTCGAGCTCGACGGCGAAGATGTCGTCATAACGCGTCACCGACCAATAGGGCCCGTGGGGCGAGGTCTCGCAATAATGCACGGGATCGTCGCGGCGCAGCCGCGCAAACAGCGGGCGCCAGCTGTCGTCCTGATAAAGCCGGGGATCGCTGACGTCGATCGATGCGAGCTGCCGCTGCACCTGGGCCATGGTTTCGCTCCCGCCGTCGTCCTGTCACGGACGATCGGCATTTGAGCGCGACGATAGGATCAAACGGGCCAGGCAGTAAAGCCAGTCAGCCTGCGCCTCAGGTCTGCCTCACCGCGATGAATGATGCCGTGACACCGGCCGGATTGTTGACGCCATGTTGCTTGGCGCGGAGCACGGTGCCGACAATGGCGGGCACCTGGTTCACGCCATCAGGCCACTGGTACGCCAGCGCGCAGTGATAATCGTATTCCCAATCCTTGGTGCCGGTGCCGGCCCGTCCGCTTCCGATGATGTGGACCGTCAGCGCGTCGCCCTGGTTGGAGATTTTCCCCTTCAGGTCGAGGCCGCCGGTGCCCCAATCTATGGCGCCCGTCAGTGTGGTGTCGTCGGGAATCTGGAAGGTGAACACCGCCTCGGCAAACATCAGCGCCAACAGCTTTTTGGCGGCCGTGTCCTCGTCGGGAGAATCGAGAACCTGCATGGGATCGTTGTAGAAGCTGCGATAGGTCCATTTGCCGGCCAGAGACTGCGCGTTTGACATTTCGTCACTCCCAAGGTTGCCGTTTCGGCAGATAATACCTCAACGCGTATGTCCCGGCACTGCGGCGATGGAACGCAGTGGCGCACGATTCTGCCATGGCAGGTGTGCGTGTCCTGAGGTTTGTTCCGACATCAAAGACCGGATAGTTTCGGCCAAAGCACCACTCGGGAAACAACGTGACCGCCTCGCCGCCCAACCCAAATTCGAGCCTCGACTTCGACGTCATCATCATCGGCGCCGGGCTGTCGGGCATGTACCAGCTCTACCGGTTGCGCGAACTCGGCCTGCGGGTGCGCGTATTCGAGGCCGGCACCGAGGTCGGCGGCACCTGGTACTGGAACCGCTATCCCGGCGCGCGCTTCGATTCCGAGAGCTATTCCTACGGTTACTCCTTCTCCAGGGAGTTGCTGGACGAATGGGAATGGTCGGAGCATTTCGCCGGCCAGCCGGAGACGCTGCGCTACTGCAAATATGTCGCCGACAAATTCGACCTGCGCCGCGACATCCGGTTTTCGAGCCGCGTCGACGCGGCGGTCTATGACGAGCCGACGCAAAGCTGGGGCATCGCGCTGGAAGACGGCGGCCGCTTCTCGGCGCGCTTCCTCGTCACCGCGATCGGTCCGCTGTCGACGCCGACCCTGCCGCGCATCGAGGGCCGCGACAGTTTCGAGGGACGCTCCTTCCACACCGCGCGCTGGCCGAAAGAACCGGTCGACTTCAAAGGCAAGCGCGTTGCGGTGATCGGCACCGGCGCCACCGGCGTGCAGACCATCCAGACCATCGCCGGCGAGGTCGGCCATCTCACCGTGTTCCAGCGCACCCCGAACTGGTGCGCGCCGCTGCACAACGGCAAGATCGACGCCGAGACGCAGGCCGCGATCAAGGCCGGCTACCCCGAGATGTTCGCGCGCTGCCAGGAGACCTTCGCCTGCTTCCTCCACACGCCCGACCCGCGCGGCGCGTTCGAGGTATCAGACGAAGAGCGCGAGGCGTTCTACGAAAAGCTCTATGGCGAGCGCGGCTTCGGCATCTGGCAGGGCAACTTCAAGGACATATTGATCGACCGCAAGGCCAATGCCACGATTTCCGAGTTCGTTGCGCGAAAAATCCGCCAGCGCGTCAAGAACCAGGCCGTCGCCGAAAAGCTGATCCCGAAGAACCACGGCTTCGGCACGCGCCGGCTGCCGCTCGAGACCTTCTATTACGAGGTCTATAACCGCGACAATGTCGAGCTGGTCGACATCACGGAGACGCCGATCGAGCGGATCACGCCGGCCGGCATCAAGACCAGCGCCGGGGAATACGCCTTCGACATCATCATCTTCGCCACCGGCTTCGACGCCATCACCGGCTCGTTCGACAAGATCGATTTCCGGGGACTTGGCGGCGTCCTCCTCAAGGACAAATGGAAATCGGGGCCCGAGACCTATCTCGGGCTCATGATCCATCAATTTCCCAATCTGCTGATGCTGATGGGCCCGCACACCGCGCTCGGCAACATCCCGCGCAGCATCGAATACAGCGTCGACTGGGTCACCGGCCTGATCCGTTTCGCGCAGGAGAAAGGCCTGACCCGGCTGGAAGCGACCGAGGCCGGCGTCGCTGCCTGGACCGAGCACGTCAAGGCGCTCGGTGTCGGCCTCTTGTCGAACGAGGTGGATTCCTGGATGACCGGGATCAACCGCAATGTCGAGGGCAAGACCAGGCGCATCATCGCCCGCTACAGCGGCAGCGCCCCGGCCTATCGCGCCCGCTGCGACGAGGTTGCGGCAAGAGGCTACGACGAACTGTCGCTGGGTTAGCACCACCATCCTGCTATGGTAGGAACAGGTGCTGAGCTATTGCGGGACGTCATGTCGTTACTAAGGTTCTTTTGCCTCTGATCGCAGTCTGCCTGCTGCTGGCGGGCGGTGCGCGTGCGGCCGAGGTCACCGTGCGCGACGGCAATACCATCGAGCTCGGCGACATCACCTACCGGCTCGAGGGCACCGATGCCCCCGAGCTCGACCAGACCTGCATCGATGCCGGGGCGGACCCCTGGACCTGCGGGATCGACGCGCGCGACCAGCTGACCAAAATCATCGGCGGCCGCATCGTTCGTTGCGACGATCTCGGCCCGGACAAGGTCTACAAGAAGCGCCATATCGCCCTGTGCCGGATCGAGGGCGAGACCGCGAGCCTGAACCAGCTGCTGGTGCGCTCCGGTTTTGCGCTGGACTATGAGCCGTCGGCCAAGGGGCGCTTTCTGCAGGACGAGACCGGCGCGCGCGACGCCAAGCGCGGTCTCTGGAGCGGCTGCTTCGTCGCACCCGAAGATTTCAGGATCGGCAAGAAGGACGGCGCGCTGCGCGGCAGCGCCTGCCGAACCGACCGCGACCGGCAAATCCGCGACGCGCTGTTTCCCGAGGATCTCGCGCAGCCGCCGTCGTGCAACATCAAGGGCAAGTTCGCGGTGCGCGCGCGCGTCACCGGCAATCTCGGCGTCTATCATCTGCAGGGCTGCCCGAGCTATGCCGGCACCACCGAGCCGGACCGCTGGTTCTGCACCGAGGACGACGCGCTCGCCGCCGGCTTCCGCCGCGCCTTCAACTGCCGGCCGAACGCGGCGACGAAGTAGGATCGGTCGTTCAGCATGCTGGTCCATTCCCTCCCCCGCGAAGAGGTGGAGGTCGAGCTCGGCAGCGCACTGCGCGCCGAGCGAGGCGGGTGGGGGTTTCGGACACGGTGCAATGAAACGCCCCCACCCGTCGCTCGCTGTGCTCGCGATGAGCCACCCTCCCCGCGCGAGAGCTCGCGGGGAAGTGGACAAATCGAAGCTACCGCTGCATCTGCATCAGCTGGTCCATCGCCGGCATGTTCTGGTTGAGGTGCGCCATGATCCACAGCGAGCCGCCGATCACCAGGAACACGATCAGCAAGCCGAACGCCAGCGCCAGCACGTTGTTGGTGTTGTCGGCGCCGGTGGTAATGTGCAGGAAGAACACCAGATGCACGCCCATCTGCGCGATCGCCAGCACGATGATGGCGACGGGAATCGAGGGCTGCCAGACCAGGTCGGTGCCCGCGATGAAGAACGAGGTCGCCGTCAGCAAAATCGCAAGGCCGAGACCGACGAGGTAGCCGAGCACGCGCAGCCGGACGCTGACATGCTCCTCGTCGCCCGGCGCGACGTCGGGTTGATGTTGATGCAGCTCGACGTCGCTCATGCCGCGCTCCCGAGCAGATAGACCACCGAAAACACCGCGACCCAGATGATGTCGAGCGCGTGCCAGAACAGCGCGAAACAGAGGAAACGGCGCATGATGTCGGCGCGGAATCCCTTGGCGAACACCTGCGCCATCATGGTGAGCAGCCACAAGATGCCGGCCGAGACATGCCCACCATGGCATCCGACCAGCGAAAAGAAAGCGGAGAGGAAGGCGCTGCGCGACGGGCCCGCACCGCGCGCGACCAGATCGGCGAATTCATGGAACTCGATCCAGAGGAACGCGAGGCCGAAGACGCAGGTCACGACCATCGCGATCTGAAACCAGAAATAATTGCGCTCCTCGGCGGCGATGCTCGCCATGCCGCAAGTGAAGCTGGACAACAGCAGGCAGGCCGTCTCGACGGCCACGCTCCTGAGGCTGAACAGTTGCGCTCCCGATGGTCCGCCCGCGGTCTGCCCCGAGAGCACGGCAAAGGCCGCGAAGAAGCAGGAGAACATCACCATGTCGGAGAGGATGAAGATCCAGAAGCCGTAACCGGTGACGATCCGCTTCGCCGCCGGGCCCTCATGCTCGACCTGCGCCAGCACGCCGAGATGATGGGGATCGTCGTGTGCCACCGCGGTCGACATCTTAAAGGCTCCCCGCAGCGGTGACGAGATCGCGCCGGGCCGCACGATTGGCGCGGTCGATCCGTGCCACCTCGTCGGCCGGAATTTCGTATTCGTCATGGTCGCGCCAGGCGAACACCACGAAGGTCGCGTAGGCGCCGATCAGACCCAAAATCACCAGCCACCAGATGTGCCAGATCAGGGCAAAACCGACGAACGTGGCGAAGAACGCGCAGACGAAGCCGGTCGGCGAGTTCCGGGGCATCTCGATCGGTTTGTAGTCCGGCTCTTTCAGATCCTCCCTGGCGCGCCGCTTCATCGACCAATAAGCGTCCTCGCCCGTGACGTCGGGCATCACGGCGAAATTGAACACCGGCGGCGGCGAGGCCGTCGCCCACTCCAGCGAGCGGCCGTCCCAGGGGTCGCCGGTCAGGTCGCGCAGGGACTCGCGATCCCGGATGCTGGTGGCAAGCTGGAGAATTTGACAGATGATCCCGATCAGGATCAGGACCGCTCCCACGCTGGCGATATGCAGCCAGGGTGTCCACGCCGCCACATCGTAATGCTGCATGCGCCGGGTCATGCCGAGGAAGCCGACGGCATAGAGCGGAAAGAAGGCGACATAGAAGCCGATCAGCCAGAACCAGAACGCAGCCTTGCCGTAGCCCTCATGCAGGCGGAAACCGAACGCCTTGGGGAACCAGTAGGTGTAGCCGGCGAACGCGCCGAACAACACGCCGCCGATAATGACGTTGTGGAAATGTGCGACCAGGAACAGAGAGTTATGCAGCAGGAAATCGGCGGGCGGCACCGCGACCAGCACGCCGGTCAGTCCGCCGATGATGAAGGTCACCATGAAGCCGATCGACCACATCATCGGCGTGGTGAAGCGGATGCGGCCGCCGAACATCGTGAACAGCCAATTGTAGATCTTCACACCGGTCGGCACCGCGATGATCATGCTGGCGATGCCGAAGATGGCGTTGACGTCGGGACCTGCGCCCATGGTGAAGAAGTGATGCAGCCACACCATGAAGGAGATGACGCAGATCGCCATGGTGGCGAGCACCATCGAGCGGTAGCCGAACAGCGGCTTGCCGGAGAAGGTCGAGACCACCTCCGAGAAGACGCCGAACGCCGGCAGCACCAGGATATAGACCTCCGGATGACCCCAGGCCCAAATCAGGTTCATGAACATCATGACGTTGCCGCCGGCCTCGTTGGTGAAGAAATGGAAGCCGAGATAGCGGTCGAGGATCAGCATCGCGAGTGTCGCGGTCAGGATCGGAAACGCGGCGATGATCAGCAGGTTGGAGGCGAGCGTGGTCCAGCAGAAGATCGGCATGCGCAAATAGGTCATGCCCTTGGTGCGGATCTTCAGGACCGTCACGACCAGGTTGATGCCCGCCACCAGCGTGCCGATGCCCGATATCTCCAGCGACCACGTATAATAGTCGACGCCGACGCCGGGCGAATAGGTCAGCTCCGACAGCGGCGGATAAGGCAGCCAGCCGGTGCGCGCGAACTCGCCGACCACCAGCGAGACGTTGACCAAGAGCGCGCCGGTGGCCGTGAGCCAGAAGCCGACCGAGTTGAGCGTCGGAAACGCCACGTCGCGCACGCCGAGCTGCAGCGGCACCACGAGATTCATCAGCCCGATCACGAACGGCATCGCCACGAAGAAGATCATGATCGTGCCGTGCGCCGAGAAGATCTGGTTGTAGTGCTCCGGCGGCAGGAAGCCGTTCGACTGGAACGCCAGCGCCTGCTGCGCGCGCATCATGATGGCGTCGGCAAAGCCGCGCAGCAGCATCACGCAGGCGAGCAGCGTGTACATCACGCCGATCCGCTTGTGGTCGACGCTGGTGATCCATTCGTGCCAGAGATAGGGCAGATGCCCCTTCACCACGACCCAGAGCAGCACGGCGAAAATCACGGCCAGCACCACCGCGCCGGTCAGCAGCGGTATCGGTTGGTCAAAAGGAATGGCGGACCAGGACAGCTTACCGAACATTGCTCGCCCCCGCGTTGGCGGCTTCCTGCGGACCCGGGCCCGGCGGTATCTTCTGGGTCGCGATGTCGTGGAACAGCAGGGGATCGGTGAGCTTGTAGGCCGGCTTGTCCTTCGGCACCGACTGTTTCAGCAGCTCGCTCTTGTAGACATCGGCGTTCAGCGTCTTGTCGCTGCGCGAAACGCCCGAGGCCCAGCTGTCGAAATCGGTCTGCGAGACGACGTGAACGTCGAACAGCATGTTGGGGAAGCCGTCGCCATTGAAGTGAGCCGACAGGCCCTGGAAATCGCCGACCGTGTCGGCGCGCAGCTCCAGCTTCGTCACCATGCCGTTCATGGTATAAATCATGCTGCCGAGCTGCGGGATGAAGAACACGCTCATCACGCTCGCCGACGTCAGCCTGAAATGCAGGGGCGCGCCGATCGGCACGGTCAGTGCGTTGACGGTGGCGACGCGCTGGTCCGGATAGATGAACAGCCACTTCCAGTCGAGCGACACCACCTCGATGGTGACGCCCGGCCCGGTGCCGTCCACCGGCCGCGCCGGATCGAGCTGATGTGAGCCGATCCAGGCGACGCCGCCGAGCAGGATGATGGTGAGCGCCGGGATCGACCACACCACGAGCTCGAGCCGTCCCGAATATTCCCAATCGGGCCAGTAGAACGCTTTGGTGTTGGAGGCGCGGAAATACCAGGCGAAAGCGAAGATCGCGATGATCGTCGGCACCACGATCGCAAGCATGATCGCGATCGAGTCGATCAGGATCATCTTGTCGGCGGCGGCGACGGGGCCCTGCGGATCGAGGATGTTCATCGGCGGGTGTTCCGACTTCGCTCTTCAAGCGCGAGTCTAGCGCGATCCGGTGCCGATCACAATGCAAGCGAAACCGCAATTCCGTCGTGAAATTGTCAAATCGCACGGATTGGCCCATCGGACGTAGCTAACTTCCGCTCTTGAAGCTTTCCATATGCGCACGGTCGGCCGGCGGCAGCGCGTCCGTCCATTTTGCCTCGTCGCCCGGCTCGGGCAGCACGTTGCCGAACTCCACCATCTGCCGCGGGATCAGGTCTGATATGTAAATCCAGACATGGTTGGCCGGCAGCCCGGCTGCCTTGGCCACCGCGGCAAGCATCTGCGCGATCAACGCATCCTTGCTCTCTTCGGTGCGGCCGGCACGGATCTGCCCGTTGACGAACAGCTGCTGGCCGCGGAGCGGCTGACCGCCGACGAAATATTTGCCGGGCGCCACTTCGTTGAAAATCACCTGTGCGAAGTAGGTCGGCGCGCCCGTGGTCTGGCTATGCACCCGCGTGATCTCGCGCGCGATCGCCGCGCGCTTGTCATTGGTGAGGCAGCCTTCCGGCGTCGTGACGGTGTATGTCGGCATCAACCCTTCGCAATCTGCGACGCCAGCCCGATATAGCTGTCGGGCGTCAGCGCCTTCAGGCGCTTCTTGACATCCGCGTCGACGGCAAGGGTGTCGATGAAGGCCGCAAAATCCTCCAGCGTGATCTTCTTGCCTCGCGTGAGATCCTTAAGCCGCTCGTAGCCGGCGTCGATCCCTTCCTTGCGCAGCACCGTCTGGATGGCCTCGGCGAGCACCTCGGGATTCTCCGCGAGCGCCTCGCGCATCGCCTGCGCGTTGACGCTGATCTTTCCGAAACCCTTGACGAGCGAAGAGTAGCCGATTGCCGCATGGGCGAAGGCCGTACCGATGGCACGCAAAACGGTGGAATCGGACAAATCGCGCTGCAGCCGCGAGACCGGAAGCTTGCGGGAGAAATGCTCGAACAACGCGTTGGCGATGCCAAAATTGCCCTCCGCGTTTTCGAAGTCGATCGGATTGACCTTGTGCGGCATCGTCGACGAGCCCACCTCGCCGGCCTTGGGTTTCTGGAGAATCCAGCCGTCGGAGATATAGCGCCAGATGTCCTGCGACAGGTCGATCAGGATGACGTTGGCCCGCCGCGCATTATCGAATAGCTCCGCATAGGTGTCGTGCGGCTCGATCTGCGTGGTGACTTCGTTGAGCTCGAGCGGGATCTTGCGGCCGCCATTCAGGCGCTCGGTGAATTTCCGGGCCAATGAGAGCCAGTCGATTTGCGGCGCCGCGACCATATGCGCGTTCCAATTGCCGGTGGCCCCTCCGAACTTGACGAGGACGGTCCTCGTCGAAAGCTGCTCCATCTGACGCTTGAGACGCGATTCAAAAACGCGCATCTCCTTGCCGAACGTCGTCGGGCTCGCGGTCTGGCCGTGGGTGCGGGACAGCATCGCGGCAGAGGCGTGTTCCCGGGAGAGCTTTTCGAGCGTGGCGCGCATCTCTTCCAGCGCGGGCAAAAGCAGCTTCTCGACGAACGAGCTCAAAAGCAGCCCGTAGGCGACGCTGTTGACGTCCTCCGAGGTCAGCGCAAAGTGCGTCCACTCCGACACCTTCTCGAGCGCGGTGCCCTGCATTTTCTGCTTGAGCAGATATTCGACCGCTTTCACATCGTGATTGGTGGCGGGAACGTTGCCGTGCCCTTCTCTCTCCAGCTTTTTCACCATCCGCGCGTCATCGAGCGATATTTCGCTGAACGATCGAAGCGCTTGCTTCTCCTGATCCGAAAGCGGCCGCATGCCGACGCCCGCTTCGGAAAGCGCCAAAAGGTATTCGCACTCGACGCGAACGCGCGCGCGAATGAGCGCAAATTCGCTGAAATAGTCGGACAGGGCGGAGCTGCCGTCGTGATAGCGTCCGTCGACGGCGGAAACGGCTGTAAGCGGTTCAAGTGGCATGGAAGAATATTAGCTTATGCAGCACGCCAGAGAAAGATGACGAATTGTCGGAGACACAGGAAATCGGCTGTCTTTCGTCAGTCGAACCGGTAATTCCAGTCGATCCAGGCGCAGAGGCCACGGCCCATCACGTCTTCGAGGTCTTTGCCTTTCAGCCAGGGCAACTCCTCGGTAAAGAAGGTGACGCATTGCCGGTAGCTGCAGGGCATGCGGGTGATGTCGGTGCCCCAGAAGAAGCGTTTCGGGCCGTAGGCATCGTAGATGCGATGCAGCCCGTCCTGGATATTCCTGAACGGATAGGCCTGCGTCGAATAATGCGGCGCGCCGGTCGCCTTGACCGCGACGTTGGGCAGCCTGGCCATCGCCACCAGCTCGTCGAGGTGGATGAAAGCCTCGGCGTCACGGCCATGGCGATTGAGCCCGCAATGATCGACGATCATTTTCAGCCGTGGATGGCGCTCGGCGATCTCGCGGAACTTGGTCAGGAACAGCCCGCCCATCATCGCGATCGGCAGCCCCTCCTGCTCCGCAGCCGGCCACAGCCAGTCCAGCGATCCGTCGTAGAGCCATTTCTGATGCTCCTCCGACAGCAGCGGCCAGCGCAGCCCCATCATGCCCGGCTGGTTGCGCCAGCCATGGATCAGCTTGCGATTGTCAGGGTTCTGCAGCGGGAAATTGCCCATGATCGCGAAGCGCCCGGGATGGTTCTTCACGGCCTCGATCGCCACCGCGTTGGAATTGGGGTCCCAGCCTGCCGGCGGATGGATCAAGGCGGCGTCGACGCCGGCCTCGTCCATCTCCTTCAATATCTCTTCGGCGGTGAGTTTCTCGACCTTGCGGTGCAGACCCGAGGTCGGCACCACAGTTTGCGACCAGATATGCACCTGCGCGTCGATGATCTTCATGGGCGCCTCCCCTGTTCTGTTCTGATTTGGGCCGATCATGCATGAACGGACCTCGCATCAGCAACTTCAAAACAGCACGCAGAACTGCTAACCGTTTCGTTTCTTCGAGTTCAGGAGCAATGCCATGGACAACCGCAACGACATCTGGCGCGGCGTGGACGCGATCAAGCCGCGATTCACCGCACTCGCCGACCGCGTCTGGGGCATGCCCGAAGTCTGCTACACCGAGGCGCGCTCGTCCGCTGAGCATCTCGCCGAGCTGCGCCATCAGGGGTTCCGCATCACCGAGACCATTCGCCGGCATTCCGACCGCGATGATGGGCGAATGGGGCGAAGGCGGTCCGGTGATCGCCTTCCTCGGCGAATACGACGCCCTGCCCGGCCTCAGCCAGGAAGCGGGAATCGCCGAGCCGCGGGCGGTCGAAGCCGGCGGCCACGGTCATGGCTGCGGCCATAATCTGCTCGGCTCGGCCGCGCTGCTTGCGGCGTCACGCGGTGAAGGACTGGCTGGCCACTCATAAGGTGCCCGGCCGCGTGCGCTATTACGGCTGTCCGGCGGAAGAAGGCGGCGCGGCGAAGACCTTCATGGTGCGCTCCGGCGCGTTCGACGACGCCGACATCGCGCTGACCTGGCATCCCTACAGTTTCTGGGAGGTGGTGGTGACGCCTTCGCTCGCCAATACCCGCGCCGATTTCACCTTCACCGGCCGCACCTCGCACGCCGCGGCCTCGCCGCATCTCGGGCGCAGCGCGCTCGATGCGGTCGAGCTCATGAATGTCGGCGTCAACTACATGCGCGAGCACATGCCGAGCGACGCCCGCGTGCATTACGCGCTGCTCGACGCCGGCGGCATCGCGCCGAACGTGGTGCAGGCGCATGCGCGCGTGCGTTATTCCATTCGCGCGCGCGATCTGCCCGGCATGAACGAACTGGTCGAGCGCGTGCACAAGATCGCGCAAGGTGCTGCGCTGATGACGGAGACGAAGATGGAGATGAAGATCATCTCGGCGGTCTCCAACATCCTGCACAATACGCCGCTGGAGCAGGCGCTTCACCGCATCATGGAGGAGCTCGGCCCGCCGCATTTCGACGACGCCGACAAGGATTATGCGGCGAAGATCCAGGCCACCCTGACGGAAAAGGACATCGCCAGCGTCTATCACGCCATCGGCATGGAGCCGGCGCAGCGTCCGCTCGCCGATTTCATCGTGCCGCTCGACGCCCCGCGCAATCCGCTGATCGGCTCGACCGATGTCGGCGACGTCAGCTGGGTGGTGCCGACCGCGCAGGTGCATGCGCCGACGATCGCGATCGGCACGCCGCTGCACACCTGGCAGGTGGTGGCGCAGGGCAAGAGCCCGCATGCTCACAAGGCCATGGTGCAGGCGGCAAAGGCCATGGCCGCGCTCGGCATCAAGGCGTTGACCGAGCCGGACCTGATCGCGGCCGCGAAAGCCGATTTGAAGAAGCGTACCGCGCGCACGCCCTACGTCTGCCCGGTGCCGCCAGAGGTGTCGCCGCCGCTGGATATGTCGGTGATGTGAGGGCCGCAACGCGCGCTGTTACCCTCTCCCTTTGGGAGAATCGTAGGATTAGCGAAGCGTAACCCACCTCTTTTCTTCCCGCGGAGACATGGTGGGTTACGCCCTTCGGGGCTAACCCACCCTACGATTCCGGCGCCACGAGAGGTGTGTCTTTGTCGGGCAACCGCAAAACCCCGCCGCCTGTTTTGCCCGACGAGTCAAGCGCGCGTCGGAAAAATATATCTCTTTCCGAAAATCGGAAGATATGTTTGAATGCTGCTCGTCCCGCCTCGATACGAGGGACGTGATGGCCATTCGTCACCAGACGTGAGGCGGGATGCGATGGACGCGGTCGTGCCGCAAGACGTGCGGGACGTCGCGTACGGTCAAGCCGTGTGGTCCTGATCCCCCGACGCTGGGATCAAACTCGCAAAAATGATTTGCGAGTGACGGGGGCTAACAAGCCCGGTACCCCGGCTATCGAATGCACACATCTTTATTGCGCGGGTCAGCGAAGGCTGATTCTCTGCAGCGGTTATTGGCGGAGGGTCAGGTCATGGAGATGGGACTGGGACGGTTTGGCGATCGTCGCCTGGAAAAAGGGGGGCGTTGTTGCATGCTGCCTTGGTTCGACGGCCTTGTGCGTTCGTTCGACGTCTTGCCGGGAAGCGATCGGACGAGGTCCGGTTCACGCGTTTTCTGCGCAATGGTCGGGTAAGCGTTGCGGAGATGGCGAGCCATGCGGCCTCGCGGACGGCTGAGCGTGTTGGCGGTCGCGACATCATCGTTGTTCAGGACACCAGTGAACTGATCCTGGGTGGCCGTCGTGCAAAGGCCAATGGGTATGGGCCAGTCGGCAAAGGCGGCGGAACCCGCGGCCTGTTGTTGCATGCGGCGCTGGCGCTCGATGCCTGCAGCGGTGCGTTACTGGGCCTTGCCGATGTGCAGATTTGGAATCGGGACAAGGGCAAGGTGACGCCGCGCCGCTCGCGGGGAACGGCGGAGAAGGAATCCCAACGTTGGCTGTCTGCGACGGCTCAAGCTGCCGCAGGGTTATCGGCGGCACGAAGCATCACGGTGATCTCCGACCGGGAAAGCGATATTTACGAGCACTTCGCGCAGCGTCCGGCGAATGTCGAGTTGCTGGTCCGGTCAAACTGGAACCGCAACATCAAACTGGAATCCGGGAAGTCCGCGCCACTGCTTGGGTTTGTCGACAGCCTGCCGGAAGCAGGCCGCTTCCGTGTAACGATACCCGCGGCGCCGGGCCGCAAGGAGCGGATGGCCGAGCTTGCCGTGCGCTTCTCTCCCGTCGAATTGTGCAAGCCACATCCCAGCCCTGGCCCTGATCTGCCTGATAGCATCCCCCTGACCGTGGTGGACGTTCGGGAGGTGTCCTCTTCCCATGATGGCAAACCGATCCATTGGCGGCTGCTCACCACCCACGCCGTGAAAAGCCCAAAGAAGGCACATTGGATCGTCGATCTCTACCGCAAGCGCTGGACCATCGAGGAGTTCTTCCGCACCCTCAAATCGGCGGGTTTTGATATCGAGGAAGCCGACATTGGCGATCCCCAAGTCATGATCAGGTTCGTCGCTGCAGCCGTTGTGGCGACGGTTACGATCATGCAACTGGTTCGGGCTCGCGATGGCACGACCGATGAACAACTCGCCGAGGCTTTCGAACCGGACGATAAAGCTGTGCTTGAAGCGTTATCCACCCAACTCGAGGGCGCCACCGAACGACAAAAAAATCCCCATCCCAGAGGCTCACTCGCCTTCGCCGCCTGGGTCATCGCCCGGCTCGGAGGATGGACTGCCTACTACGGAAAGCCAGGCCCTAAGGTCATGCGCATCGGCCTCGAAGACTTCCGCCGCATCAAATACGGCACCAATCTGCACAAGCTGCTGGTGAACTCGCCGGACATGGCGCGCGCCTTCTCCGGGCTCGGCGGCTACATCCGCCACAAGAGCAAGCTCAATCCGCGGCTGCGCGAACTGGCGATCCTGCAGGTCGGATGGCTGGAGAAATCGGAGTACGAGTTCACCCATCATGTCAAGATCGGCAAGGAGTTCGGCGTCACGGACGATGACATCGCCGCGCTGATGATCGAGACCGAGGGCATGCAGTCGCGGCTCGAGCCGCTGGCGCGCGCGATCCTGAAGGGCGCGCGCGAGATGACGAAAAACCTCGAAATGTCGATGACGACCTTCGCCGAGATCAAGAAGCACCTCAACAACGAGGAGATGGTCGACCTCGTGCTGACCATCGCCTTCTACAATGCCGTGGTGCGCGTGCTCGCCACCATGAAGATCGACAACGAGCCCTATTACAAAGAGGTACTGCAGCAGTACCCGATCCCGGGAGTCAGCTGATGCGTTTGAAAGACAAGGTCGCCATCGTCGTCGGCGCGGGGCAAAGCCCCGGCGAAGGCATCGGCAACGGGCGGGCCACCGCGCTGACTTTCGCGCGCGAAGGCGCCAAGGTGCTCTGCGTCGATCGTGATCTCGCCTCGGCGCAGGAGACGGTCGACCTGATTCAGGAAAAGCAAGGCACCGCGGCCGCCTGCAAGGCCGACGTCACCAAGGATGCCGAGATCAAGGCGATGGTCGACGATGCCATGAAGCGCTGGGGCCGGATCGACGTGCTGCACAACAATGTCGGCGTCAGCCTCGCCGGCGGCGATGCCGAACTGCTTGCGATCACCGAGGAGGCGTTCGACCTTTGCGTCGCCATCAACCTCAAGAGCTGCATCCTCGCCGCCAAGCATGTGATCCCGATCATGCGCAAGCAGAACAGCGGCGCCATCATCAACATCTCCTCGATGGCCGCGATCACCACCTATCCCTACGTCGCCTACAAGGCGACCAAGACGGCGATGATCGCCTTCACCGAGCAGCTGGCCTACCAGAACGCCGAATACGGCATCCGCGCCAATGTGATTCTGCCGGGCCTGATGAACACGCCGATGGCGGTCGATACCCGAGCCCGCGAGTGGCACAAGACCCGCGCCGAGGTCGAGGCCGAGCGTGACAGCAAGGTGCCGCTGCGCAAGAAGATGGGCACCGGCTGGGACGTCGCCAATGCCGCGCTGTTTCTCGCTTCAGATGAGGCCAACTTCATCACCGGCGTGACCTTGCCGGTCGACGGCGGCTCGAGCGTGCGGCGGGGCTAGGAGGCACATTCAAACGGCATTTTCGCAAAGGCACGGTCAATCACGAAAGAGTGCCAGCGCCGTGAGGAAATAGAACTCCTCTGCGAAGCGTATGATCGATGTGCGCTGCGAAAAATGGAGATGGCAGATGTTGCGGTTTCCGAAGCCCGATCTGGGCATTGCGATCTTTGCCGCCAGCGTTTTGCTTGGCGTTGCGGCGGCGTCATACGCGCATGACGCGCCGCCGCCACAACCGCCCCCGGCCAACGAGGCTGCGTTCCTGAGCGAGAACGACGCCGCGATGAGCAAGATGATGACTGCCATGGCGGCGAAGCCGACCGGCGATATCGACCGTGATTTCGTCGCGATGATGGCCCCGCATCACCAGGGCGCGATCGACATGGCGGTGATCGAGCTGCGTTACGGCAAGAACGAGCAGCTGCGGCGGATCGCGCAGGAAATCATTGTCGACCAGTTGCAGGAGATCGACGCCATGAATCTCGCGATCGGCGGCAAGATGGCGGCTACCGCGCCCGCGCCGACGCAACCGACATCGTCCGAGATCCATCGCGATGATATGGGAGACATGCCCATGGACATGTCCGCCGGAATAAAGAAGTAGGAATGCTAGAATGAACATCTCGAAGGCGTTGCTGCTTGCAGGCACCATCCTCGCGACGTCCGGAATCGCACGTGCCGGGCAAATTCCGGGCGCAGCATCCGCACCCGACATTCCAATCAGCCACCACGACCGCGTCTACGCGTCGGAGCAATTCTCCAACACGGTCTCCGTCACCGATCCCGTCGATAATGCCCTGCTCGGCGTCATCAGGCTCGGCGATCCCCAGCCCGGCAATTTTTCGCCGCTTTACAGGGGCCAGGTCCTGGTCCACGGCATGGGTTTCTCGCCGGACCATCGAACCCTCGCGATCGTCTCGATCGGTTCGAACTCGGTGACGTTTATCGACACCGCGACCAATTCGGTCAAACACACGACCTATGTCGGCCGCTCGCCGCACGAGGCATTCTACACGCCCGACGGCAAGGAGCTGTGGGTCACCGTGCGCGGCGAAAACTATATCTCCGTGATCGACGCGCAGAGCTTCGAGGAGAAGATGCGGATTGTCACACCGGCAGGTCCGGGCATGCAGATTTTTTCGCCCGACGGCAAGTACGGCTATGTCTGCTCATCCTTCAATCCGGAGGTCGACGTCATCACGGTGGCCGATCACAAGATTATCGCGACGGTGAAGCAGGCGAGCCCGTTCTGTCCCAATATCGCGGCGACGCCCGATGGCAAGCAGGTCTGGTTCACGCTGAAAGACACCGGCAAGACCCAGGTGTTCAACGCTGCGCCGCCGTTCGAACTGATCAAGACCATGGACACCGGTCCGATCAGCAATCACGTCAATTTCGCGCGCACGGCCAATGGCCAGTTCGCCTATATTACGGTCGGCGGCACCAACGAGGTCAAGGTGTTCCGTACCGATGACTTCTCGCAAATCGCGACCATCCCGGTCGGCAATCTGCCGCATGGCGTTTGGCCTTCGGGCGATGGTACGCGCATCTATGTCGGGCTTGAGAACGCCGACGCGTTGGCCGCGATCGACACCGCGACCAACAAGGTGATCGCCAACATCCCGATCGGCCAGGCGCCGCAAGCGATCGCCTACGTGCCGGGCGCTGCCCCCAATCCAGACGACCGGCAGAATCTGCAAAGCCTCGGCCTCGCCGGCCAGGTGGCGCATCTGCAGCTCGGACCGAAGTCCGACGCCCGCGAGGGCAAGGCTCCGACGACGGTGTCGCTGTTCGATCAAGGCCTGATCCAGGTCGTGCAGGCCGCGGTCACCGGTCTCGAGCCGAAACAGAAATATGTGCTGGCGCTCGCCGATCACGCCGACGGCAGCGGCAAGGTCGACCCGATCGCGGCGTTCATCACCAATCCGGCGGGATCGGCGATCGTCGAAGCGACCGGACCGATCCGGCAGATCGTGCAGGACAGTGCGCCGTCCGAACGGCGATATCTGATGATCGCGCCGGGCGAACCGTCAAAGTTCGGAGAGGCGGTGCAAGTGCAAACGCCGTGATCTAGCCCCGCGCCAGCCGGCTATGCTTTCGTCCGTAAGCGAAATAGATCGCAAGCCCGATGGCGAGCCACACCGCCAGCCGCAGCCAGGTGTCGAGCGGAAGGCCGAACATCAGGAACACCGAGGTGATCGCGCCGAGCGGCGCGACGACCCAGATCGCGGGCGCGCGGAACGGCCGCTGCAAGCCGGGGTCGACGATCCTGAGCACAAGCGTCCCGACCGAGACCACCGCGAAGGCGAACAGCGTGCCGATGCTGACGAGTTCGCCGACGAGGCCGATCGGCAACAGGCCGGCCAGTACCGCCGCGGCGATGCCGGAGATAATGGTCGCGACATAGGGCGTGTGAAAGCGCGGATGGATCTTCGCAGCACCCGGCGGCAGCAGGCCGTCATGCGCCATGGCGCGGAAGATGCGCGGCTGGCCGAGCAGCGACACCAGGATGACCGAGGTCAGCCCGAGTACGATGCCGAGCTTGATCAGCGGCGACAGCCAGGCGATGCCGGCAGCGTTGATGCCGACCGCGATCGGGTCCGCCACGTTGAGCTTGTCGTAAGGTACGATTCCCGTCAGTACGACGCAGACCGCGACATAGAGGACGGTGCTGATGACCAGCGACCCCATGATGCCGATCGGCATATCGCGCGCCGGCCGCTTGGCCTCTTGCGCCGCAGTCGAGACCGCGTCGAACCCGATGAAGGCAAAGAACACCACGGCGGCGCCGCGCACCACGCCGGAAAATCCATAGACGCCTGTGCCGGCATTGGGTGGAATGAAATGTCCGTCCGGGTTGGAGGCGGTTACCCAATTCGAGAACGAAAAGGCGGGCGCGGCGAACACGACGAACAGCACGATGACGGTCAGCTTGATCGCGACAATGATGTCGTTCAGCCGGGACGATTCCTTGATGCCGATCACCAGCAGCATCGTGGTCGCGGCAACGATTGCGACCGCCGGCACATTCAGGATCGCGCCGGTCGTCGACCAGGTGTGGCTTGCGGCATCGAAAGCCAGCGGCGCGGACACATATTGCGCGGGGATGCTGATCCCGAAATCCCCGGCGAAGCTGACGACATAGGCCGACCATCCGATCGCGACCGTGCCTGCGCCGATCGCGTATTCCAGGATCAGGTCCCAGCCGATGATCCAGGCGATCAGCTCGCCCATGGTCGCGTAGGCATAGGTGTAGGCGCTGCCGCTGATCGGCACTGTCGAGGCCATCTCGGCATAACAGAGGCCTGCAAACGCGCAGGCGACCGCGCCGAGCAGGAACGACAGCGTGACCGCAGGGCCCGCATTCGCAGCCGCCGCGTGGCCAGTGAGCACGAAGATACCGGCGCCGACGATACCGCCGACCCCAAGTCCGACGAGATTGGTCGCGGACAGCGCGCGCCTCAACGGCTGTACTTCGCTGCCGACGCCGGTATGGGCGGCTTCCGCCAGGAGATCAACGACGGATTTTCGCGCCCAAACGTCGGTCAAAGCTTCATCCTCTCCGGGATCAGCAGGATCGATCGTACCGCCATCACGATTCGAAATAAACATTGCGCGGCCTGGTTCCCCAGCCAAGTGGCGCTGCCCGCGAATTTCTGGCAGGAATTATCGTCCGCTGCACCGCAGGGAGGGTCACGCTGATGCGCACCAAGGGCTCCGACCTTCTGATATCCGCGCTGGAAAACGAAGGTGTCGAGCGCATCTTCGGGCTGCCGGGCGAGGAAAACCTCGCGGTGGTCGAGTCGCTGCGGCATTCCAAAATCGAGCTGGTGCTGACGCGCCACGAGCAGGCCGCCTCCTTCATGGCGGCAACCCAGGGGCGGCTCACGGGATCGCCCGGCGTCTGTCTGTCCACGCTCGGCCCCGGCGCGCTGAATTTCACGACCGGCGCCGCCTACGCCTATCTCGGCGCCATGCCGATGATCATGATCACCGGGCAAAAGGCGATCAAGACCGCGCGCCAGGCGCGCTTCCAGCTGGTCGACATCGTCGGCGCCATGCGGCCGATCACCAAGCTGACGCGGCAGATCATCTCGGCGGATGCGATCCCCTCGACGGTGCGCGACGCCTTCCGCGTCGCCACCGAGGAACGTCCCGGTCCCGTGCATCTGGAATTGCCCGAGGATATCGCCTCGGAAGAGTCCACGGCTGCGTTGATTCCGCCGCATGCGATGGACCGTCCGCTGGCCTCGCCCGCGGCTGTCAGGCGCGTGGCCGAGATGATCCTCGCGGCCAAACGCCCGCTGGTGATGATCGGCGCGGCGGGCAACCGGCCGCGGCTGGTGGACGCCTTGTCCGACTTCGTCCGCCGCGCGCAAATCCCCTTTTTCAATACCCAGATGGGCAAGGGCGCGGTGACCGGCGTCTCCGAGCTCTATCTCGGCACCGCGGCGCTGTCGGAGCGCGACTACGTTCACGACGCGATCGAGCGCGCCGATCTCATCCTCGCGATCGGGCACGACACCATCGAGAAGCCGCCGTTCCTGATGGGCGACGGCTCCGGACCGAAGGTCGCCTATATCGGATACGTCTCGGCGACCGTCGAGCAGGTTTTCCATCCCGATGCCGAAGCGATCGGCGACATTGGCGCGACGGTGACGACGCTCGCCGAGATGCTCGGCGGACGGCTGCGGCCGGCGCCGGAATTCCTGAAGCTACGCCAGGAAATTTTCGGTCACATCAACGAACGCGCCGAGGATGGCCGTTTCCCCCCGATCCCGCAGCGGCTGGTACACGACGTGCGCAAGGTGATGCCCGAGGACGGCATCGTTTGCCTCGACAACGGCATGTACAAGATTTGGTTCGCCCGCAACTACCGTACCACGATCGCCAACACGCTGCTGCTCGACAATGCGCTGGCGACGATGGGCGCCGGCCTTCCTTCGGCGATCACGGCGAAGTGCCTCAATCCGGACAAGCGCGTGCTCGCGGTCTGCGGCGACGGCGGCTTCATGATGAACAGCCAGGAGCTGGAGACCGCGGTGCGGCTCAAGCTCGATCTCGTCGTGCTTGTGATCGAGGATTCCGCCTACGGCATGATCCGCTGGAAGCAGGCGGTCGACAAATTCGCCGATTTCGGCATGACCTTCGGCAATCCGGATTTCGTCGCCTACGCCAACTCCTACGGCGCGCATGGTCATCGCGTCGGCGCGACCGCGGACTTGATCCCGACGTTGGACGCCGCGTTCAAACAGGGCGGTGTGCACCTCGTGGCCGTGCCGATCGACTACAGCGAGAACATGCGCGTGCTGGTCGAGGAACTCGGCAACAGGAGCGTCCAATAGATTCAGTGACTGACGCGCCAGATGGTGCCGTTGCCGTCTTCCGAGATCAGAAGCGCGCCGTCCCTGGCGACGGTGACGCCGACCGGCCGGGCCCAGACATCGCTGTCGTTGACGACGAAGCCGGTGACGAAATCCTCATATTCGCCGGTGGGAACGCCGTCCTTCAGGCGGATGCGGACCACCTTGTAGCCGGTGCGCTTCGAACGGTTCCACGAGCCGTGCTCGGCGGCGAACGCATCGCCGCGATATTCCGCGGGGAAGTTGTCGCCTTGATAAAAGGTGAGACCGAGCGAGGCCGAATGCGCCTGCAGCAGCACGTCGGGCACCGTGACCTTGTCCTTCAGGTCGGGCCGTGCACCGACGTGGCGCGGGTCCTCGTGGTTGCCGATGTAGTACCAGGGCCAGCCGTAGAACGCGCCTTCTTTGACGCGCGTGACATAGTCGGGCACGAGGTCGTCGCCGAGCCCGTCGCGCTCGTTGGTCGAGCACCACGGCGTACCCGGTGCCGGGCTGGATCGCGAGCCCGACGCAATTGCGGATGCCGGTCGCGTAGATCTTCTGGTTCTTGCCGTCGGGATCGAACGACAGCACCGCGGCGCGATCGGCCTCATAACCCCAGGCCGCACCCAGCGGCTGCTGGCTGGCCCAGGACTCCAATCCGCCCGGCGGCTTGCCCATGCCGTCGCCGATGTTGCTCGCGGAGCCGACCGAGACCAGCATGCGCGCGTTGTCCGGCGTGAACGCGACGTCGCGTGTCGAATGCCCGCCCACCGGGAGTTTCGCAACGATGATCTCGGCGGGTCCGGCGGCTTTCAGGTCGCCGGAGCGATAGGGAAAGCGCACGACACTGTCTGTGTTGGCGACATAAACCCATTGCGGGTTATCGCCATTGGGAAAGAACGCGATGCCGAACGGGCCGCGAAGGCCGGTCGCGAATATCTCGCTTGTCTCCGGCCTGGTAGCGCCATCCCTGGCACGGAGAACGCGAATGCGGCCGGCGCGTGTCTCCGCGACGAAGATATCGCCGTTCGGCGCGGTGCGGATGATGCGCGGGCCGCTCAGACCCTTCCGCAAACAGCTCGATGTTGAACCCTGCCGGCACTTGCGGCATCACGCCGGCAGGTCTTGGCACGACATACGAGGCGTTCGCCGACGACGGGCCCGGCGCCGGCAGGTCCTGCGGCCGGATCAGGCGGACCGTGCCGGGCTTGTCGGCCGGCCAGCTTCCGAAGGCGTCCTTACCCTCGCGCGTCTGCGCGATCGCCGCGCCGCCGAATACCGACAACGCCAATGCCATCCCTGCTGCATCGCGCATTCGCATACAAGCTTCCTCGTCGCTGCGTCAGGAGAGCGCGCCGAGCACGCCCTTGGTCGCCTGGTCGATCTCCTCGACATAACGCCGCCGCGCAAAGGACTCGCTCAGGAAGCCGATCACCTTGCGGCTTTCCGCCGATTCCAGCACGGCGAGCACTTCGGCCTCGGCATCGTCGAAGATCTTCATCGCGGTCTTGACGTTCATCTCCGGCAACAGCGTGACGTCCGTGAATTTCGCCAGCTCCACCACCTGGATTTCGTCGGCGATGGTGTCGAGCTCGCCGGAGAACAGTTCCGGCAACATCACCAGGCCGCAATAATCGTCGGTGTTGTTGACCACGACGATCGCCTGCCGCGAGCCGAGCACGAATTCGCGCCGGCACGCCGCAATCGTCGTCGTGGTCGGCACCTTGCCGACGTCGGAACGCATCATCCGCTCCACCGTGAGATTGCGCAGCCAGCCGACATCGTTGGCGCTGCGGATGGTCTCGCCGCGAAGATGCAGGCGCCAGGTCGAGAACGAATGGCCGAACATGAAGCGCACGAAGATGCTGGTGACGATGCAGCCGGCGAGCACGACTGCGGTGACATCGACGCTGCGCGTCATTTCCAGCACCAGGAACGACATGGTAAGTGGGCCGCCGACGATGGCCACGCCGAGCGTCGCCATGCCCGTGAGCATGCTGACGGTGGGGTCGAGCGTGATGCCGTATCCCATCATCGCGACGACGGCCGCGAAGAACTTTCCGAGCAGACTGCCGACGAACAGCGAACAAAAGAACAATCCACCGCGAAAACCCGAAGCCAGCGAGACCAGGCAGGCGATCAGCTTCAGCGCGATCACCATGGCGATGAAACCGATCGTCATGGTGCGCTGGAGGTCGAGCACCATCGCGCCGTGGCCGGCCGCGAGCACCTGTGGGGTGACGATCGCAAGGCTGCCGACGATGACGCCGCCGATGACGGGCCTGATCCACACCGGAAACCAGCGCTGCGCGAACACGCGCTCGAACAGCGTCGAACTGCGCATCACGAGGATGCCGATCGCGCTCACGATCAGCGCCAGCCCGATCAGCAGCAGATATTGCTCGAGGCCGACCGTGCCGACTTTGGAGATCTCCAGCGAATAGGGCGCACCGCCGAGATATTGTGCGGTCAGCGCGCCCGCGAGCGATGCGGCCAGGATTGGAGCCGCGCTCGCCACCGCATAGACGCCGACGATCAGCTCGCAGGCATAGAAGGCGCCGGTGATCGGTGCGCCGAAGGCCGCCGCAATCGCGGCGGCGGCGCCGCAACCGACGATCAGCCGCAGATCGTTGCGCCGCAGATTGAGCCATTGTCCGAGCAGCGAGGCCGCGCCGGAGCCGATCTGGGTATAGCCGGCTTCGAGACCGACCGAGGCGCCGCAGCCGTTCGAGATCATGGTCTGTCCGCTCACCACCATGCTGTCGCGCAGCGACAGCCGGCCGCCGCGCAACGCATTGGCCTCGATCGGGTCGACGGCGCTCGAGATTTTCAGCCGGCGGCGCGACCATTCCATGATGCCGAGCGTCAGCCCGCCGAGCGCCGGCGCGACCAGCGCGACGACGGGATTGATGTAGTCGTTGGCGCTGAGCCGCACGTCGATGCGAATACCGTAGATCACGACATGCGCGATCTGAGCGATCTCGCTCATCAGCGTCACGACCGCGCCCGCGATGACACCGATCACCAGCGCGAGCGGAATGAGATAGAACTCGTTGCTGCGCAGGAGCGCACGCAGCGCCGTCAGCAGCCGGTTCGAGCTGCGCCGCCTTGCAATCGTGTTGGTGATCTCCGCTGCCACGCGCCCTACCCGCTTCCGTCACGCATCGGCATGGCCGTAACCGGCCATCTTGCCGCGGACGCGTTCAATCTCGTCGCTCGACAACAGCGGTGGTTCGCCGATCTGCAGACAGCCGTGATATTGCCGCGCCAGCGTCTCGACCTCGACCGCAAGCCACATGGCCTTGGCCAACGACGGCCCGATCGCAATCATCCCGTGATGCGCAAGCAGGCAGGCGGTGCGGCCGTCCAGCGCCCTCACCGCATGTTCGGACAACTCCGGCGTGCCGTAGGTCGCATAGGGCGCGCAGCGGATGCTGTCGCCGCCGGCCGCCGCGATCATGTAATGAACGGGCGGGATCGAACGCCCCATGATCGCGAGCATGGTGCAATAGGGTGGATGCGCATGCACGACGGCATCGGCGTCCCTGCGCGAGCGCAGAATGTCGAGGTGGAAGCGCCATTCGCTGGACGGCCGCTGGTTATGCGGATGGGAACCATCGATGCCCATGAACACGATCTGCTCCGGCGTCATCTCGTCATAGGGCGTGCTGGTCGGCGTGATCAGAAGGCCGTCGCCGTGGCGGACGCTGATATTGCCGGAGGTGCCCTGGTTGATGCCGAGCGCGTTCATCCGGCGGCATGCGTCGATGATGGCCTGCCGTTTCTCGCGCTCGCCCTTGGTCATCCGCTCGCTTTCATGGCCCTCGAAGGGCAGATAATGGCGCAAAGCTCCGCGGGTCAAGCGCTGCGTCAAATGCAGGGAAGCCGAGGTTAATGAGCCCCGAGATGCCCTTTAATACCTCAGCCGGCGCGGTCCGGGACCGCGGCCTCGGCAAAGGTTGCCATGCCATTATGCAGCGCGCAGGCGAGCCGCAGGATCGGCAATGCCAGCGCCGCGCCCGACCCTTCGCCGAGCCGGAGATCGAGGTCGAGCAACGGGCGCGCCTCGAGCGCGTCCAGCACCAACCGGTGGCCCTGCTCCGCCGAACGATGGGAGAAAATCAGATAGGGACGGCAGGACGGATTGAGGCTGACAGCGGCGAGCGCCGCGACCGAGGCGATGAAGCCGTCGACCAGCACGGGAATGCGGCGTTGGGCGGCGGCGATAATCGCGCCGCTGATAGCTGCGATCTCGAGCCCGCCGACCGCGCAAAGGATGTGCTCGGGCGATGCATCGGCGAGCCTGTGCTGCGCGAGCGCGGCGTCGATGATAGCAGCCTTGCGCGTGCGGCCGGTGGCTATCGAGGCCGGTGCCGAGCCCGGTCAAACTCTCCGCGTTGCGCTTCAACAGTGCCGCCGCGATCGCGGTCGCCGACGTGGTGTTGCCGATTCCCATCTCGCCGAGGACGATGAGATCGGGCTCGGAAGCGGCAGCGCGCGTGACGGCGCGTTGGCCGCTGTCGAAGGCGAAAGCGAGATCGGCGGAACTGAGCGCAGCCTCCTTGCTGAAGTCGCGACTGCCACGGCGCGGCTTATCGGTGACGACGCCGGGCATCGGTGCGTCCGCAAGCGTGCCGGCGTCGACGACTTCGAGCGCCGAGCCGAGTTCGCGCGCCAGCACGGAAATCGCGGCGCCTCCGGCGGCGAAATTCGCCATCATCGCGATGGTGACTTCCTGCGGATAGGCGGAGACACCCTGAGCGGCAATGCCGTGGTCGCCGGCAAAGACGATGATCGGCACGCGTTCAGCGCGCGGGCGATCGGCGTGTTGCAAGCCCGCGAGCTCGATCGCAAGCGTCTCGAGCCGGCCGAGCGCACCCCTCGGCTTGGTGAGCTGGTCCTGGCGTGCTCGCGCCGCATCGCGATGCGCAGCCGAGATCGCCGGGCAAGGCTGATAGACCCACGAGGGAAGAATTGAGTTGTCGCTCACCTCGACACCCGCCTGATGATGTAGCTGTCCATGATCCAGCCGTGCCGCGCGCGCGCCTCGGCGCGCACGTCCGCAATCTTCGCGCTCATCTCGGCAAGCGCGCCGGACAGAATGACCTGATGAGGCATACCGAGATAGGCCCCCCACCAGATCTGCAATCCCTTTGCGTCGAGCGACTGGAAGGCATTGCCGCCATCGAGCATGACCACGACGGTCTCGACCCCGGAGGGCCAGCCATTGTCGCGGAGCTGCCGGCCGGTCGTGACCAGGAAGGGTTTGCCGATCTCGTTGAGCGGAATCTTGTGCGCAGCGCAGAGGGCCTGGATCGCAGTGACGCCGGGGATCACCTCGATCACGGGCTCCGGCTTGAGCCGATGCGCGATGCGGAGACTGGAATCATAAAGCGACGGATCGCCCCAGATCAGGAGTGCGACGCGTCCGTCGGTTCCGAGATGCGCGGCGATTTCCCGCGCCCAGGTTTGCGCAACCGCTTCGTGCCAGTCGTCGACGGCGGCGCGATAGTCATCGCGCTCCGCATCGCGCACGGGAAGGTCGAATTCGACCACGCGCGTGGCCGCATTGGTCAACACCCGCGCGCAAATCTCGCGCCGCAACTCGGCCAAATCGGTCTTGTCCTCGCCCTTGCGCGGAATCAGCACGAGACCCGCGCCGTTGATAGCGCGCACCGCCGCGAGCGTGAGTTGCTCGGGATCGCCGCAGCCGATGCCGATCAGGGAGAGCGTGAGCATGAGACAGGGGAACGGCGCGCCGCCGTCCCTTCGCGGTCAGGCTGCGTGATGCAGCCGCGGCGTCACGAAGCCGCCGTCGAACACGCCCCGCATCGACTTGGCGAGCGCAAGCACACCGAGGTCGACCAGCGGCTCGACCACGATCACCAGCATGTAGGAGCCGCCGAAGGTCGCGATCGACGACAGGTTCTCTGCGCCAAGGCCACGGCCGTAGATCGCCCAGAACGCAACCCACGCCACAATGCCGGCCTGATAGGCCGTCGAGAGCGAGAGCGCCTGGCGATACTTCAGATCGACATAGGCGGTGTCCCGCGCGATGACGCGATCAGCCAGCGCACCGATTCCAAACAGCGGCACCAGGAGCGTGGTGACGTTCATGCCATATTGCGGCAAGTCGGCGGGCTCGAAGAAGAGGCCCTGGAGCAGCAGTCCGAGCGCCAGACCGAAGGCGGCCGGCGCCGCGCCAAAGATCAGGAACAAGGTCGAGCCGAAGATGAGATGCACCTCGGAGACGCCGACCGAGTAATGCGGGAGAATCTCGAAGAAGCAGAACACCAGCACCGTCGTCATCACCGTGCGCGTCAAGAAGGACACCGCGCCTTGCTCGCGGGCCGTGTCGGCCGCAAGTTTGACGGCATAGCCGCCGGCGGCCGCTGCCGTTGCATAGCTGAGGACGATCTTGGTGCCGTCGACGATTCCGGGCTCGATATGCATGGCTTATTCCCTCTTGATTTGCGGATTATATCGCTATGGCTGGTCCGCCGCCAGCGCCCCGTAGAGGATCACGGCGGTCGATGTGACACTTTCCAGTGTGAGCTGCTCGGCAAGCTTCGCAATGGTGGTGCGCAGCAGCCGCTGGTCGGCATGGCCGATCGATTCGGCGAGCATCGCCGGCGTGTCGGGCGACATCCCCTGCGCCAGCAGTTTTGCGGCCAGCGCCGGAAAGGTGCGCTTGCCCATATAGATCGCGGTCAGCGCAAGCGGATCGGCGAGCGCCGCCCAATTGAGGTCGTCAGGCAACTCACCGGACACATCGGCGCCGGTAATGAACTGGACGCGGCGCGCGGTATGCCGGCGCGTCAGCGGCAACCCGGCACTCGCTGCCGCCGCGTTCGCCGCGGTGACGCCGGGGACGATCTCATAGTCGACACCGGCCGCCCGCAGCGCCTCGATCTCTTCCTCGAGCCGGCCGAACACGCCGGCATCCCCGGACTTCAGCCGCACGACGTTTGCGCCGGTCGCGGCATAATCCACCAGCAAGCGACTGACATGCTCCTGCCGCGCCGACGGGCGACCGGCGCGCTTGCCGACCGACACCAGCGTCGCGCCCTTGCGGGCGTGATCGAGGATCGCGCCGGCGGCGAGATCGTCATAGAGCACGACGTCGGCGGCGCCGAGACGCGCGACAGCCTTCAGCGTGAGCAAGGCAGGATCGCCCGGGCCGGACGAGACAAAGGAGACGAAGCCGCTCACGCCTCCTCCGCGATCAAATGGAAGAAGGTGCCGGTCACGCGGCCACGGCGCGAACCGGTTTCCGCGACCTCGGCGCCGTTGGCGTCGCGCACGGCGGCGAGTGGTGGATCGGGTTGCGCAACGATGGTCGCGTAATGGAATTCGTGGCCACGCAATTGCGTCCCCGGCCCGTGTCCGGGCATGTCGACGGCGAGCTCGGCGCGACGATAGCCGAGATGCATGCGGCGTCTGGCAAAGCTGGTTTCGAGGCCGAGCAATCCCGCCATTTCATGACGCGCGCCCTTCGCGTCGGTGAGTCCTTCGCCGAGCACCATGTAGCCGCCGCACTCGCCATGCACGGGCCGCGTTTGCGCGAAAGCCCTCAACCCTTCACGGAAGCGAGTGTTTGCGGCGATCTGGCCGGCATGCAATTCGGGATAGCCGCCCGGCAGCCAGCAGACGTCGGCGGCGGCGTCCGGGCCTTCATCGGCGAGCGGCGAGAACGGAAGAATGTCGGCGCCGGCAGCCCGCCAGCCTTCGAGCACATGCGGATAGACAAAGGAAAACGCGGTGTCGCGCGCCAGCGCGATGCGCTGTCCCGGTGGCGTCATCCGCGGTGCGGCGTTGGTCAGCGGCGCGTTCCATGCGCATTCGGCAAGCCGCAGCACGGCATCGAGATCGACGCGCTCGGCGACGAGGCGCGCGGCTTCCGCGATCAACTCATCGAGCCGCGCCAGCTCTTCGGCCTGCACGAGGCCGAGATGCCGCTCCGGCAACGCAATCGGCGCGTGCCGCGGCAGCGCGCCGAGCACGGCGATGCCGGCTCCTTCCATCGCGCGCCGCACCAGATCTTCATGGCGTGGGCTTGCGACCCGATTGAGCACGACGCCGGCGATCCGCACGCCTTTGCGAAAATCTCGCAAGCCCGCGGCGACAGCCGCAGCCGTCTGCGCCTGGCCGGAGGGATCGAGCACCAGCAACACCGGCCAGCCCATCATGGCGGCGAGATCGGCGCTGGCGCCGGTGCCGCACTGACCCGGCGTCGCGACGCCGTCAAACAGGCCCATCGAGCCTTCAATCAAGACCAGATCGGCATCGCCCGCCCGCGCGGTGAGTCTCTCGATGGTGTCGCGGGTCATCGCCCAACTGTCGATGTTGACCGAGGGGCGACCGGTCGCCGCGGCGTGGAAGGCGGGATCGATATAATCAGGACCGCTCTTGAAACATTGCACAGCGAGACCGCGGTCACGAAACGCCCGCGCCAGCGCCAGGGTCAGCGTGGTCTTGCCGGCGCCGGAAGCCGGCGCGGAGATGACAAGGCAGCGCGCCATCTACGACGCCTCCGGAAAGCGCGGGCTTGCGCCGACCGGCCGATAGCGGCGGTCGTAATCGGCGGCATAGAGGCGGCTCTCTTCGAAATCACGTGCTTCCAGCGTACGACCGACCAGGATGATCGCGGTACGTTCGAGCTCCGCGCCGAGCGAGGATTGCAGCGTGCCGAGTGTGGCGCGGACGATTCTCTCATCGGGCCAGCTCGCGCGCCAGACCACGGCCACCGGACATTCGGCGCCATAATGCGGCGTCAGCTCGGCGATCACCTTGTCGAGCACATGCACCGAGAGATGGATCGCGAGCACGGCACCGGTTGCGGCGAAGGCCGCAAGCGTCTCGCCCGCCGGCATGGCGCTGGCGCGGCCCGACGTGCGCGTCAGCACCACCGATTGCGCCAGCCCGGGCAATGTCAGCTCGGCTTCGAGCGCCGCGGCAGCCGCAGCGAAGGACGGCACGCCCGGTGTGACCGTGAAGGGAATGCCGAGCTGGCGCAACCGGCGCAACTGCTCGCCCATCGCCGACCATACCGAGAGATCGCCGGAATGCAGCCGCGCCACATCGTGGCCCGCCGCATGCGCCTTCGCGATCTCATCGATGATTTCATCGAGCGATAGCGGCGCGGTGTTGACGATGCGGGCCCCCGGCGGGCAATGCGCCAGGATTTCCGCAGGCACCAGCGAGCCGGCATAGAGGCAGACCGGACACGACGCGATCAGGTCGCGTCCCCTCAGCGTGAGCAGATCGGGCGCGCCGGGGCCGGCGCCAATGAAATGCACGGTCATTTGACCACACTCCATTGCACCACCGGGCGCGCCGCCTCCCATGAGCGGTAGCGGCCGAGCGGCGCCGCATGGGAGATATCGATGCGCACGAGATCGCCGCCGTGGCGTTGCTGCAATTCCGATAGCAACGCCTCGGTCTCGAGCGTCACGCTGTGCGCGACGATGCGTGCGCCATCAGGCACCAGTTTCCAGATCGCATCGAACATCGCGCCATCCAGTCCGCCGCCGATGAAAACAGCATCGGGCTTATTCAATTCCGTCAACGCTGACGGCGCGCTTCCCGCGACGATCGTAATCCGATGAGTCAATCCGAACGCATCGGCATTGGCCCGGATGTTGGCTACCCGATCCTCGCGTGCCTCGATGGCAATCGCGCTGCCGCCGGCCAGCGCCCACTCCACCGAGATCGAACCGGAGCCCGCGCCGATATCCCAGAGACTCTCACCCGGACGCGGCGCCAGCGCCGAAAGCGCCAGCGCGCGGATCGGGCGCTTGGTGATCTGGCCGTCGTGCTGGAAGAGATCGTCCGGCAAGTCCGGACGCGCGCGGCAGGCCGGCTGCGCCGTCGGCCTCGATCGCCAGCGCCAGCGGGCTAGCCGCCGCGCCGCCCTCGTAACTCTCCGCCCTGCTCTCGGTCACGGACTCGCGCGGCCCGCCCAGCGCTGACAATGTCCACAGCCGCGAGACACCGAAGTCGCGTGCGGTGAGCCAGCTTGCGAGATCGCCAGCCGCCCTGGCGTCGCGGACAAGACAGATGATATGCGCGCCGCGCGCAAGCAGCGGCACCAGCCGTTCGAACGGCGCGGCGTGCAGTCCGATGCAGACAGTGTTTTCGAGCGACCAACCCAGCCGTGCCGCGGCGAGCGAGAAGGTCGATGGCGAGGGATGCGCGACCCATTCATCCGGCGACAGCCGCGCGGCGAGGCTTCCGCCGGCGCCATGCCAGAACGGATCGCCGGAAGCGAGCACCGCGGTCGGCCGGCCCCGGCGCGACAGCACGCAGGCCGTATCGAACGGCACCGGCCACGGCTTGCCGCGGCCATCGACACCAGCGAGCTTCAGATGCCGATCGCCGCCGAACACGGTCTCGGCGCGGTCAAGCGCCTTTCGGCTTGCTTCCGACAGCCCGGCAAGGCCATCTTCGCCGATACCGATGATGGTCAACCAGGGTTCAGCCACGATGCGCGCCCTTCTGTTGGGCGGAACAGGCGATGCCAACGCGCTTGCCTCGGCCCTCGCACGTGCGCGGATCGATGCGATCTACTCCTACGCGGGACGCACGCAGATTCCACTGGGGCATGCGCTGCCGACGCGGACCGGCGGCTTCGGCGGCGTGTCGGGTCTGGCCGATTACATCCGGCAGGAAGGGATCACGCATGTCATCGACGCGACCCATCCGTTCGCTGCCGAGATGAGCCGGCATGCCGTCGAGGCGTGCGTAACGACGAATACGCCGCTGCTGGCGCTGGAGCGCGCGCCGTGGGCGCGCATGCCCGGTGACAACTGGATCGAGGTCGCGGACATCGAAGCCGCCGTTGTCGCGTTGCCCGATGCGCCTGCACGCGTGTTCCTCGCCATTGGCCGGCAGCACATCGCGCGGTTTGCGACAAAACCGCAGCATGCCTATACGCTGCGCTTCGTCGATGCGCCCGAGGGTGCATTGCCGCTGCCCAATGCCGAAGTGATCGTCTCCCGCGGCCCGTTCACGCTTGCAAGCGATCGCGAATTGATGGTCTCTCGTAGCACCGAGTACTTGGTTGCACGCAACTCGGGCGGCAGCGGCGCGCGTGCCAAGATCGATGCCGCACGCGAGCTCGGCCTTTCCGTGATCATGATCGCGCGACCCACGCTGCCCGAGCGGCCGCGGGTGGAAAGCGTCGAGCAAGTGATGGCGTGGCTCGGTCATGACGCCCGCCTCGGCGCATAGACCCAGCGGCCGACCTTGCGCGTCGCCGAATTGCCGACAATGACCAGCGTTGCCATGTCGGCCATCTCCGGCCGGGCCTCGCTGAGCGACATGGTCTCGATCCGCTCCTTCGGCGTCGTGACGGCATGCGCGAAGATGATGGTGCGGTCGCCGCAGCCGGCGTCTCGCAAGCACGTCGAGCGCGAGGGCAAAGCCGTCGGGCCGGCTCGCCGAGCGCGGATTGTAGATCGCAATGGCGAAATCAGCCTCGGCGGCGAGCCGCAGCCGCTTCTCGATCACCGGCCAGGGCTTCAGATTGTCGGAGAGATTGATCGCGCAGAAGTCATGGCCGAGCGGCGCACCGGCGCGCGCTGCGGCGGCCAGCATCGCGGTCACGCCGGGCAACACGCGGATAGAAAGGTCCTGCAATTCGGGGGCGGCCTCCAACGCCTCGAACACGGCGGCGGCCATCGCGAACACGCCGGGATCACCGGATGAGACGATCACGACGCTGCGGCCCTCCGCCGCGAGCTTCAGCGCTTCACCCGCGCGTTGCAGCTCCATGCGATTGTCGGAAGGATGCAGCCGCAAGCCATCGCGCGCCGGCACCCGCGCGACATAGGGCGCATAGCCGAGCACGTCCGTGGCGTCGGCAAGCGCAGCCGAAACCTCCGGCGTCACCAGTGCGGCGTCACCCGGGCCGAGACCCGCGATGGTCAATGTTCCGCTCATTCCGCCGCCTCGCTGCGCCGGCTGAGCCTTCCGTGTACCAGAACGATCGCGAAATAGGGGCAATCCGTCGCGTCGACATCAGCGAGGCGAGCGATACGCTCATCCGGCATGGTGCCGCGCTCGATCAGCCACGCCTCGTCGAGACGGCCGGCTGCCTCCAGCACGCGACGGATCTTTGCGAGATTGCGGCCGGTCTTCATGATGACCAACGCATCGGCGTTCTGCACGCGTCGCGCCAGCTCCGCTTCCGGCAAGGTCCCCGTCAGCACCGTCATCACGTCGTCGCCGAGCGCGATCGGCAGGCCCGCGACGTTCCAGCAGCCGGCCATGCCGGGAATGCCGGCGATCACCTCGATTTCGGCGCGATCCCGCAGGCGCGTGTAAAGATGCATGAACGAGCCGTAGAAGAACGGATCGCCTTCGCAGAGCACGACCACGTCGGCTTCAAGCGAGAGCTTTGCCAATCGCGCGGCCCAGTCGTCGTAGAAGGCCGTGAGCAGGCGCGCATAGGCGTCGCTGCCGGCATCGAGCTCGGTGGTGACCGGATATTCCATCGGATATTCGCGCACGCCGGGCGACAGCATCCCTTCGACGATGGTCCGCGCCTGGCCCGGCCGTCCCTTCTTGCGGAAATAAGCGATTTGGGTGGCGGCGCGCACCTCGCGGTCGGCGCGCACGCTCATCAGATCGGGATCGCCGGGCCCCAGCCCGCAGCAGATGATCCGCCCCATCATTCGCTCCTGCTTGCGAGGGCATTGACGGCGGCGACCGTAATCGCGGAACCGCCGAGCCGTCCTTCGACCGTGAGCGCCGGCGCCGGAGGAGCCGCCATCAAGGCCGCCTTGGATTCGGCGGCGCCGACGAAGCCGACGGGACAGCCGATGATCGCCGCCGGGCGCGGGCAGTCGCCATTTTCGAGCATGTTGAGCAGATGAAACAGCGCGGTCGGCGCGTTGCCGATCGCAACGACCGCGCCGGCAAGATGCGGCCGCCACAATTCCAGCGCTGCCGCCGAGCGCGTGGTTTGCTTGGCCTGCGCGAGCTGCGGCACGCGCGGATCATCGAGCGTGCAGATCACGGGATTGTTCGCAGGCAACCTCGCGCGCGTAATTCCCTCAGAGACCATGCGCGCGTCGCACAGGATCGGCGCGCCGTTCTGCAAGGCGCCGCGTGCAGCCGTCGCCATCCCCGGCGTGAAGCGGATATGCGCCTCCAGGCCGATCAGACCGGCGGCATGGATCATGCGCACCACGACCGGCTCCTCATCCGCCGTAAAGCGCGCAAGATCGGCTTCGCCTCGGATGGTCGCAAAGGACTGCCGGTAGATCGCCGCACCGTTGGTCTCGAATGCGTAGGGCATCAGCGCGCTCCCACGAGTGCGCGAACATCCGCGATGGTCAACCCGCGCTGAACCGGAACATCGCGGGGCGAGCCATCGCGGACGAGATCAAGGCCCTGTGGCGTTCCGACCAGCGTGATGTCGGAAGCGTTCGGATGCGCACAGCCCTTGGCGCAGCCCGAGACGTGAACCCGCGTGTCGGGCGCGAGGTGCGGCGCCAGCGAGGCCGCAAGCCTGCGCGTTTCGACTTGCGCCTCCGGACAGGCCGGCGCGCCGGTGCAGGCCACGACCCGCAACAGCGGATCGTCCGCGCGGGTTACCAGGCCTTCGTGCCGCGGCATCTCGCGCAAGCCCTCGACAAGGACCATGCGCCATGGCGTCAGGCGCAGGCCCGGCGCGAGACCGGCGAGGAAGGTGAGCGTTTCGCTCTGCATCTGACCGAAGGCGAGCGCGATGAGCGCGCCGCTCGGGGTGATCTCCGGACTGTGCGAAACCGAGGCCGCAGGCCTTGTTTGGCCTTTCAACGCGTCGGGCAGCTTTGCACCACTCGCGAGATATGACGCCACACGCCCTCGCCCGTCCCTCGCGCCGCCGGACGCAACGAACCATTCGGCGAGCGACAGCGTCGCTTCGATCGCGTCAGTCCTGGTGACGGCCCGTCCTTGCTGTGCGCCCTCGGCGCGCACGATGAGGCCGCCATCAGCGCTCCGCTCAATGCGAATATCGGCGGGCGCCTGTGCGAGGACACCGTGCGCGCCGCAATCGATCGCGAAGCCGAACTTTTCCGGCAGTCCCAGCGCTCGCGCGGCCAGCGCGTGCTCCAGTTCACTTGCCAGCGCATGCACATCGTCGCCTTCACTCCAGAACGGCGCGACGATGATATTGCGTTGCGCTTCCATGACCTGATCGGCGTCGACCAATCCGAGCCGCGCGAGCCCGCTCACCAATGCTTCGTGGCTGTCCTCGCGAACGCCGCGAATTTGCAAATTGGCGCGGCTCGTCAGGTCGATCAGCCCATTGCCATATCGTTGCGATAAATCGCCGATCCCCGCGGCCTGATCCGCCGACAATCGGCCGCCGTGGGGACGAAGGCGCACGACCAGGCCGTCGCCCGAGAGCATTGGGCGCAACGCGCTTGGGCACCAGCCCTTGATCGCGAAGCCGGTCATGACGCCTCCCGCAGCGAGGCCAGGATCGAGTTTCGCCGGGTCACCCACAGTGCGGCTTCATCGAGCCGCCGGAAGCATTCCTCGACCACCGCTAACGCCGCCGGATTTTCGCGGTTCAGGAAAGCGCGTATCTCGTCGTTGCCGAGCGTCGCATCATAATAGAGATCGAACAGGTGCGAAGGCACAACGTCGGCCAGATGCGCAAACGACGCCAGATGCTCGAGCGTGGCCGCGATCTCGGCCGCGCCGCGAAAGCCGTGGCGCATCATGCCCGCGATCCATCTCGGATTGGTGGCGCGGGAGCGCACCACGCGCGAAATCTCTTCGGTCAGCGTTCGCGCGCGCGGCGCATCGGGCCGCGTGGCGTCGAGATGATAGAGCGATTTGATCGGCGCGCCGAGGCTGGCGGCTGCCGCAGCGACGCCCGCCTCATGCGCGGCATAGTCGGCGGCGAGCAACAGATCGGTCTCCGGCAGGTCCTGCACATGCACAAAGGTGTCGGCGTTGCCGAGCCGAGCCTCGATGCCGGCGCGATCCGGCTTCATCTCGCCGTCGGCACCGAACGCCCATGACGATGACGCGAGCCACGCCTGCCCCGCCTTATGACGCGCCTCGCGGGTGAAGACGTCCGCATGTCGCGCCATGCCGGCGCCGTACTGCCCGGGGCGCGGCCCGAACACGCGTGCGGCGCGCGCAAGGTACGGATTTTCCGCGCCTTCGAACTCGCGCTGCGCCAGCGCGTCTGAAGCAGCCTCAAACAACTGCGCAAGACCGGCAAATACATCGCGGAACAATCCGGAGATGCGCAAGGTCACGTCAATACGCGGACGGCCCAGCATCGCCAGCGGAATGATCTCGAAACCGGTCACGCGGCCCGACGCGTTATCCCAGCACGGCGTGATGCCGGCGAGTTGCAGCGCCATGGCAAATTCCTCGCCGGCGGTGCGCATGGTCGCCGAGCCCCAGAGATCGACCACGAGTCCCCTAGGCCAATCGCCGTGATCCTGCAGATGCCGGCGCAGCAGTTCCTCGGCGAGCTTGATGCCCTGCGCATGCGCCGTCCGCGTCGGCACGCCGCGCGGATCGACCGCGAACAGGTTGCGCCCGGTCGGCAACACGTCGCTCCGCCCGCGCCAGGGCGACCCCGCCGGTCCCGGCGCGACGCGTTTGCCCGTGAGCGCAGCGAGCAGCGCGCTGCGCTCCTCCTCGCCGCAGGCGCCGCGCCCGAACACATGCAGGCCGTCGCCGAACTGGCTTTCCTTGAGATCGCAGACGAAGCGGTCGATGCGCGGAATTGCTTCGGCGGGTGCGGCGGATGCCGCAAGCCCGAGATCGTCTTCGAGGCCGGCGGAACGCGCTTCGTCGCGGATCGCGGCGACAAGACGCTGGCGCCGGGCAGGATCGAGCCCGTCGGCGGTGGAATATTCGTCGAGCAGCTGCTCGAGCCTCACCAAATTTTGCGGCAAGGCGCTTGCCGCAAGTGGCGGCGACAGATGGCCGATGGTGACGGCGCCGATGCGGCGCTTGGCCTGCGCGGCTTCGCCGGGATCGTTGACGATGAAAGGATAGATTACCGGCAGATCGCCGATCAGCGCCTCGGGCCAGCAGGCGTCCGACAGCGCCACTGACTTGCCGGGCAGCCATTCCAGCGTGCCATGCGCCCCCATATGGATCAGCGCATGAATGCCCTGTTGGCGGAGCCAGAGATAGAACGCGACATAGGCATGACGCGGAACGCGGGAGAGATCGTGATAGTCCGCAACGCGGCTTGCGGCCTCGCCACGTTCGGGCTGCACGGCGATCATGGCCTTGCCGCTGCGGATCCCGACGAAATGGAATTGATTGTCGCGAACCTGCGGATCGTTCTCGGGCGCGCCCCAGGCGCTGTCGAGATTGTCCTGCAGGACTTGCGGAAGCTTCTTCAATGCGGCGCGATAGTCATCGATGCTCCAGCTCAACGTCGCCTTGCCGAGCTTTTGCGCGAGCTCGTCGATCGGCTCGACATCAAAGCCGGACTTGCCGAGATCGCCGAGCAATTTTTCGGTCGAGGCCAGCGCATCCAGTCCCACCGCATGCGCGATCTGGTGCGGCCGGCCGGGATAGCTCGACAGCACAATGGCGAGCTGCTTGTCCTGAGCTGGTGTCGTTGCAAGATGATGCCATGCGCACACGCGCGCCACCGCCGCATCGATGCGCGCGCTGTCAGGCTGGTGCGCCAGGTGCGCAAACTGCAAATCCGGATCGCGTTCGCCCGCGGACTTGAAGCTGACCACGCCGGCAAGCAGCCGTCCATCGACTTCCGGCAGCACCACATGCATGGCGAGATCGGCTGGCGAGAGGCCGCGCAGCGAAGACGACCAATCCTCGCGGCGCGCAGTCGACAGCGCGACCTGGAATATCGGACATGAGGCGGGATCGAACGGCGTCGTCCCGTCGTCACCCATGGCCGAGAAGGCGGTCGCGTTGACGATCGCGGCCGGCGGCCGCTCGGCAAAATGAGCCTTCAGCCAATCGGCGATCCCCGGCGCCTTCAACGATGTCGCGAACGCGCCATAGGCGTCAAACCCCCTGTCGCGTAGTGCTGATATCAGCGCATCGACCGGAGCGGTGTCGGCGGAGGTGAGATAGGAACGATAGAAGGTGACGATCGCATGCGGCGCGCCGTTCGCCGGCGGCGGCGCGGCGAGCGCACCCTTGGCGGGATCGTAGAAACCCATCTCGGGGATTTCAGTCTCGCCGAACACCGGTCCGGCATAGAGGCCCGAGGCCAGCGCGAGCTGCGCGATTGCGACCTGCGCTGCGACAGCGCCGCCGGCGTCGCACAGCACCTTCAGCCGCCGCAAGGTCGAGACCGGCACGGTCGAGAGCGCATCGAGCCGCGCATCGTCGCGGCCATCGGCCGGCAGCACCGCAAGCGCGATGCCGCGCTCCTTTGCGAACTGGTGCAAAACGGCGGCGCCGTATTGCCAATAGGACTCGCCGCCGATCAGGCGAACCAGAATCCCTTTTGCATGCGACAGCGTTCGCTCGATGTAGGTGTCGACCGAAAGCGGATGGCGCAGCGCGATCAGGTTGGCGAGCCGGAGCGACGGCAGGCTCTTGCGGCCGCGCCGCCAGCCGGCGGCGAACGCCGCGAGATCGCTGTCGGAGAAGGACAGCACCACGAGGTCGGCCGGATCCTGACCGAGATCGACGGCTGTCGCGGTCTCCTCCAGGCCATGGCTCTCGCGGAAGACGACGTGCATGCCACTCCGTCCCTAGATGCCCAATCCTGCCTTGATGGCAGCTTCGTCGATGTCGCCGTGCTCGCCAATCACGACCAGCTTCGAGCGCCGCGGTGCCACGCCCCATGGCTTGTCGAACTGGTGTCGCACCCGCTCCCCGACCGACTGCACGAGCAGCCGCATCGGTTTGCCCTTGACGGCGAGATAGCCCTTGGCGCGCAGCACATTCTGCTCGCGCGCGAGGCGGGCGATGGAGGCGACCAGCGCGTCGATGTCGGTCACCTCGGGCAGGTCGATCACGACGGAGGCGAAATCGTCATGCTCGTGCTCTTCCTCGCCATCGTGATGCGACGGGCGCGCGGCAAGATCATCCTCGGCTGCAGCATTGAGGCCGAGGATCAGCTGCGGATCGATCGCCCCGTCGGTGACGGACAGCATCGGCACCTGCCGCGGCGTCTCGGCCGAGATCGCGAGCCTTGCTGCGTCAAGCCCGGCCTTCCCTGCGAGATCGGCCTTGGTGAGCAGCACGATGTCGGCACAACAAATCTGGTCCTCGAACACTTCGGACAACGGAGTCTCGTGGTCGATGCTTGCGTCGGCCGCGCGTTGCGCCGCGACCGCATCCGGATTCGGCGCAAAGCGGCCGGCCGCAACGGCTTCCGCATCGGCCAGCGCAATCACGCCATCGACCGTGATGCGCGAGCGGATTTCCGGCCAGTCGAACGCCTTCAACAGCGGCTTCGGCAAAGCGAGGCCCGAGGTTTCGATCAAAATGTGATCGGGCCGCACCTTGCGCGCCAGCAGCGCCTGCATGGTCGGAATGAAATCATCGGCCACAGTGCAACAAATGCAGCCATTGGCGAGTTCGACGATGTTCTCCTCCGGGCAATTGGCGTCGGCGCAGGATTTCAGGATTTCGCCGTCAACGCCTTCGCTGCCGAACTCGTTGACCAGCACGGCAAGCTTCCTGCCATTCGAATTGGTCATGAGATGACGGATCAGCGTGGTCTTGCCGGAGCCGAGGAAGCCGGTGATGACGGTGACGGGAATCTTGGCAAGTGAGTTCACTCGGCGGCCTCCGGCAAGGACATGGGGGGAATCCGCGCCAGCGACTGCTTGCGGAAGATTTCCGGGCGCGTGCGCCAGGGCACGAGACCGTCGGGTGCCGCGGCATAGGCGGCGGCGCCGGCGAGGATATCCTTCGCATTCGCTTCCGACATGCGGCCGTAGACATAAGACCAGCGGCCCGGCGCGCTCAGCGCCACCGAGCAGCCGTTGTTGCACGCGGACAGACACTCGACGGGCACGATGGTGACGCCTTCCGGCGCACCGATCTCGGCGATGGCCTTGTGCAGCCGTGATCCCGGCGTGGCTTCGCCTTCACCGACGCTCTCGCCTGCCCGGCAGGTGATGCAGACATGAAGCGTGACGGCCATCGCCCTTCTTTCTCTAGCGGAGGTGCGATGAGGCAGACGGACCGCGCGGCCCGTTTCCCCGTCGCGGAACACCCCGTCCGCCGGTTCAAACATATCCGCTGGCAGGTCTCCCGGCTTGCGGAGCAGGATTTCTCCTCCGATCCCCGCCTTCCCGACCCCATGGGGGTCAGTGGCATCGAGGATCTCTCCGGTCACGGTCGCGGGGGCGGCTGCTTCGGGGTCCAGGTACTTGATCCAAGTCCTTGAACCCTATCGCATTCCCTCTTCGCCTGTCGTAGGACAGGAACCAACGTTGGGGCCACCATTTGCCCGGACGAGCGCCTTGTCAAGCCGAAGGAGCGTTGCACATGGCTTCCGAACAGGATGTCACCGACGACGCCCGGCACGCCGCCAAAATGGCCAAGAAGAAGGCCGCGCGCGACCGCATGATGGCCGAGAAAAGCGGCGAGAAGGGCCTGATCATCGTTCATACCGGCGCCGGCAAGGGCAAATCCTCCTCCGCCTTCGGAATGATCCTGCGCTGTGTCGCGCACGGCTTTCCCTGCGCGGTGGTGCAGTTCATCAAGGGCGCCTGGGAGACGGGCGAGCGGCGCTTGCTGACCTCCAATTTCGGCGAGCTCTGCCAGTTCTACGCCATGGGTGAAGGGTTCACCTGGGAGACGCAGGATCGCGCCCGCGACATCGCCGCCGCGCAAGCCGGATGGGAGAAGGCGAAGGCGCTGATAGCGGATGAAAGCTTGCGCATGGTCGTGCTCGACGAGATCAATATCGCGCTGCGTTACGATTATCTCGACGTCAACGACGTCGTCACCTTCCTGCAAAATGCCAAGCCGCCGCTGACCCATGTCGTGCTCACCGGCCGCAATGCCAAGCAGGAACTGATCGATGCCGCCGATCTCGTCACCGAGATGACGCTGGTGAAGCATCCGTTCCGTTCCGGCATCAAGGCGCAACCCGGCGTCGAGTTCTAGACTGTGTCCCGGTTCTGACATTCGCATCGCATGGCGCGCGCATTGATGATCCAAGGTGCTGGCTCGGACGTGGGCAAGTCGCTCATCGTCGCGGGACTGGCGCGCGCTGCCACGCGCCGCGGCCTGCGCGTGATGCCGTTCAAGCCGCAGAACATGTCGAACAATGCGGCAGTCACCGTCGATGGCGGCGAGATCGGCCGCGCCCAGGCGCTGCAGGCGCTCGCGGCCGGCGTCGAACCGCACACGGATATGAATCCGGTGCTGCTGAAGCCGGAGACCGATGTCGGCGCGCAGGTGATCGTGCAGGGCAAGCGCGTCACGACCTTGCGCGCGCGCGACTATGCGGCGCTAAAACCGTCGCTGATGCCGGCGGTGCTGGAAAGCTTCGAACGGTTGAAGGCGAAGGCGGATCTCGTGCTGGTCGAGGGCGCCGGCAGCCCGGCCGAGATCAATCTGCGCGCCAACGACATCGCCAATATGGGCTTTGCGCGGCGCGCCGATGTGCCCGTGATCGTTCTCGGCGACATCGAGCGCGGCGGTGTGATCGCGCAGATGGTCGGCATCAAAACCGTGATCGACCCCGACGATGCCAGAGCCATCGCGGGCTTCATCATCAACAAGTTCCGCGGCGATCCCACGCTGTTCGATGACGGTTATCGCGCGATCGCCGAGCGCACAGGCTGGCGCGGCTTTGGCGTGTTGCCGTGGTTCGATCGGGCACGGGAATTGCCGGCCGAGGATGCGCTTGGACTGGCCGACGCACGCAAGCCCGGCCGCCGCAAGGTGGCATTCCTCGCACTGGCGCGCATTGCGAATTTCGACGATCTCGATCCGCTCAAGCTCGAGCCCGATGTCGATCTGGTGATGGTGCGCGCCGGCGAAGCCATTCCCGGCGATGCCGCGCTGGTCATCCTGCCCGGCTCGAAATCGACCCGCGGCGATCTCGACTTTGTCCGCAAGCAGGGTTGGGACATCGACCTTCTCGCCCATGTCAGGCGCGGCGGTCATGTCCTCGGACTGTGCGGCGGCTACCAGATGCTGGGAAACAGCGTCGCCGATCCCGATGGGATCGAAGGATCGCCCGGGGAAACTCCCGGACTCGGGCTGCTCGATGTCATCACGACGATGACGCCGGAAAAGAGCTTGACGCGCATCAAGGCCGAACACGCGGAAACCAGGCAATCGATCGAGGCCTACGAAATCCACATCGGCCGCACTGAGGGAGCCGACCGCGTACGACCCTTTGCTCTCGTCAACGGCGCACCGGAGGGCGCGATCTCCGCTAACGGACGCGTCCAGGGTAGCTATCTGCACGGCCTGTTCGCTTCGGATATGTTTCGAACCGCCTATCTTGCGCGGCTCGGCGTTGCCGCCGCCAATGAAAGTTACGGTGCGAGAGTTGAAAGCGCACTCGATGCGCTCGCCGATCACATCGAGGGGCATCTCGATGTCGAGGGGCTGCTGGCGCTAGCGCGCTGACAGCGCCTCGGCAAGCCTCATCCACTCCGTCTCATCGCCGGGGAGGCCCAGCCGCAGCCAGTTCGGCTTGTCCCTGAAAATGCGTGACCAGATGCGCGCGCGGGCGAGACGCTCCTGCGCGGCGACGGCGTCCCCAACATCATAAAGCCGGAACAGCGGCGTGCCGCCAATCAAGCGCCAGCCCAAGCTCATTGCGCTACCGTCGAGACGCCGCGCGTCCGTCTCAAGCCGTGCGCGTGTGGCACTGGCCCAATCGCGATCGAGCAGAGCTTTTCGCCCGATCTCGATTGCCGCGCCCGAGATCGGCCAAGGTCCCGCCATCGCATCGAGCGCCGCGATATCGTCGGCGCCGCCGAGCACGAAGCCGAGCCGCAATCCGGCGAGGCCGTAGAACTTGCCGAAGGAGCGCAGCACCAGCAGCCCTGCCCGTCCCGCCGCGGCCGCCAATGAAAGTTGCGGGACAGCGTCGGCAAAGCTCTCGTCAATGACGAGACGTTTTACACGCGAGAGCAACGCCAACAGTTTTGCCGGATCATGCCCTCGTCCATCCGGATTGTTGGGATTGACGACCACGGCAAGGTCGGCGCCGGCCAGGGCCTCGACCTCGCCGACGTCCTCGACCTGCCAGCCGGCGCCGGCCAGCATCGGCGCGAATTCATTGTAGGTCGGTGCAAGGATGCGGGCGCGCCCGGGCGGCATAAGCCGAGGAAGCAACTGGATCGCGGCCTGCGCGCCGGCGACCGCCAGCACCGAAGCGCTGCTTCCGTAGGCCTGCCGCGCCGCGGCATGAAGCGCATCGATATCGGATCGCGACGGAAGCGCATGCCAGTGCTGCGGCGCGAGCGGCGGCACGGGATAGGGCCGGCGATTGATGCCGGTCGACAGATCGATCCAGTCTTCCAGCCGCCCGCCGAAGCGCGCGCAGGCCACATCGAGATTTCCGCCGTGATCCCGCATCATTCGATCGCGAGCCCGAAGCCGACGAACCCAAGCACCGCGGCGACGATCAGCATCGAACGGATGTAGATTTCGAGCGCCCGCGAGATGTCGTCGGCCGCCGGGTCACGCCCCATGCCGTTCAACCAGGGTTCGGCGGCAAGCTTGCCGTCATAAACGCGCGGCCCGCACAACCGCACGCCAAGGCTGCCCGCCATGGCCGCCTCCGGCCAGCCCGCATTGGGCGAGCGATGGCGCCGGCCATCCCTGAGCATGCATGACATCGCACGCGACATGTTTTCGATGTCGCCTGCAAAGGCGAAGATAAATCCCGTCAGGCGCGCCGGGATGAAATTCGCGACATCGTCGATCCGCGCCGCGGCCCAGCCGAACGCCTCGTGGCGCTCACTGCGATGGCCGATCATGGAGTCGAGGGTGTTGATCGCCTTGTAGCCGGCGATACCGGGCAGGCCGAACAGCGCGCCCCAGAACAGCGGCGCGACGACGCCATCGGACGCATTCTCCGCAAGGCTCTCGATCGCCGCGCGGGCGATGCCTGCTTCCTCGAGCTGGTTGGGATCGCGGCCCACGATCATCGACACCGCCTTGCGCGCGGCGACGACATCGCCCGCAGCAAGTGGATTGCGCACGCCCGTCACGTGATCGTAGAGCGAACGCAATGCGACAAGCGGCCAGGCGAGCACGCCGGTCAACACGACACCGCTCCAGCCCGACGGCATCACCCGTTGCACCAGCCAGCCCGCACCAGCTGCCAATGCGATGACGGTCAGCGCGGCAGCAACGCCGGCCATGCGCCGCGTGTTCGGCGCGTCGGTCGGCCTATTCCACCACGTATCCAGCGCGCCGATCAGACTGCCGAGCCAGGTCACGGGATGGCCGATGCGCGCAAACAGCACGCTGGGCCAACCCAGCACGGCATCCACCGCCATCGCCACCAGCATCGCTCCCGCAAATCCCACTTGCCTACCTCCGCCTCTCCTGATGCGGGAGAAAGCCGCCCCATTGCAAGCCCCGTCCGACAATTTAGCGGTTTGCTTCGCCTGGCATTTGATGGTTAGGGAAGACACATGGCGATCATCCTCATCACCGGCGGGGCGCGATCGGGCAAGAGCGTGCGCGCGGAGGCGCGCGCGAAGGCATTTGCGGGCAAGCCCGTCTATATCGCGACCGCCGAGCCGCTCGACGTCGAGATGCGCGAACGGATCGCCAATCATCGCGTGCGGCGCGGCAATGAATGGAGCGAACACGAAACCCCGCTCGAGCTTGTTGCCATGCTCGACGCGACCGACGGCGGCGGCGCCCGGCTGGTCGATTGCCTGACGTTGTGGCTGTCGAATTTGCTGCACGCCGAACGTGACTGGTCCAGGGAAACGACCCAACTCGCCGAGAGCCTTCGTGCACAAAAAAGCCCGGTCGTGCTGGTTACCAACGAGGTCGGACTTGGTATCGTGCCCGACAACGCGCTGGCGCGCCAATTCCGCGATGCCGCGGGCATCATGAACCAGATGATCGCGCAGGCCGCCGATGAGGTGGAGTTCGTCGTGGCTGGACTACCGATGCGGGTAAAGTAGCAATGCCTGAATATGTCGAGACGCTGAACGGCCTGATTTCGGATTTGCGGATCGGCATCGCGCTTTGCACCCGCTTGCCCGTCGGACCCGCGGCGCCCCTCAACGACGGCGAGGTGGCGCGCGCCAGCTGGACTTTTCCGCTCGCGGGGATCCTGGTCGGTCTCGCCGGCGCCCTCGCTTACTGGCTCGCGATCCGGCTCAACGTGGCGCCGATCCCGGCGGCTGCGCTGGCGCTGGCAGCGACGATGGCGGTCACCGGCGCGATGCATGAAGACGGACTCGCGGATTCCTTTGACGGCCTCGGCGGCAAGACCCGCGAGCAGAAGCTCGAGATCATGCGTGACAGCCGGATCGGGACCTTCGGCACGCTTGCGCTTGTCGTCACACTGCTGCTGCGCTGGAGCACGCTCGCCGACATCGCCGAGCCGCGCTATGTCGCTCTTGCGTTGATCTCGGCGCACGCTTCGGCGCGCGCCGGCATGACGGCTTTCATGCATCTGGTTCCGCTCGCGCGCAGCGATGGACTTTCGCGCGACGCCGGACGTCCGCCGGGACAATGCGTCGCTGCGGCGCTTGCGATTGGAATTTTCACGCTCCTGTTCGGCTTCGGCGCCAAGGGCGCGATGATATCGCTGCTGCTGCTCGCTTTTGCCGGTATCATCGTCGCTCGTATCGCCATCAGGCAGATCGGCGGGCAGACCGGCGACGTGCTCGGCGCGTTCGAGCAGGTCGGCGAAGCCATCGTCATGCTGGTCGCCGCGTCGCTGTTTTAGTGGAGCGGATTTGACGTTCGCTACCCTATAAGCCACGCATTCGCAAAGCGAACGTCAAATCCAAAGCTCCACTGATTTATATTTGCTAGTGGTCCTTTGATTCCAACATTCGCAAAGTGCTTGTTGCGAGGGTGTGCGAATGTTGAATCGGACCACTAGAGTTATTCCGGTTTCAGTTTCGAAAAAGCATCCGCGAGATCGACGGTGACCGGCACGGGATCGTCAGGCGCGCCATCTTTCTTCCACGTCGTGGCCGTCAGCGTGTGCGGCGCAGTGAACTCGAATTTCTCGGACAGGATCGGTTTCCCATCGATCATGGCGCTGAAATTGGCAAAGCGATTGGCTTGTACGCTGTAAACCATGGTTGGATGCGACCACGGCGAATGCCCGCCCGAGGACACCAGATTATAGACGAAGAACAGCGAATCCGGTGACCACCTGGCCTGGTCAACGTAGTAGCCGTTGGCGCCGCGCGGCGAGGAATGATTATGCGAATTGAGTGTGCTGCCCGTGACCGAGCGGATCACGACGCGGCTCTCCATGTCAGGTGTCGCGTCGAGACTGATTTCGGCGGGCAGCACCGTCGCATGCAGCTTCTTGTCGGGCGACGGATGGATTTTCGCGAGAATGGTCTGGCAGCTCGTCTCCGGCCGCGGCGTCGGAAGCAGATTATGCCCCTCACACTGGGGATCGGCTGCGACTGCATTTCCCGGCAGCAACAAGAGCGCGGTGGCTGAAATCGAAACAATGAGCCCCGATTGAAATCGGTTCATGAAGACCTGCCCTGCCAAATCGAATAGGAGTGTCGTGCAAACACGATATTTTGCAATGAATTTTGTAAATCCACGGGACGATTTCGGCTACGCGGATCATCAGGGTTGCGAGACGTTCCTGTTGGATTGATCTAGAATGCAGCAGCGTGGAAATTCCGGAATGGCTTCAATGGGCGGGTCGGTGAATCCCTGGCTACGAGCTGCGTGGGCTTTCGCATTGGTCGGTGCGATCGCCGTGCCGCCGGCCTTCGCCGACGATGACCTCATCACCGCGCCGCTGCAGTTATCTTTGGCCGCGATCCGCGACGAACTCGGCGATGGCTGCCGTCGCGTCGATACGATCGACGCATCACGACTTGCACCGGTTTCCCTGCATCGCACCTTCCACGACGATTTCGACGAGCATCCGCTCAAAAGCGGGCACTGGGTGCCGCATTATGCGGGCGGCGCCGCCTGGCCCGACGCGCAATATTGGGGCGGCCAGGCCTCGCAGCTGAAGCGCCAGACCAAGCCCAACGGCGAGCAGCAGATCTATGTCGATCCCCGCTATGCCGGCCTCGCGCAAAAGCCGCTCGGGCTCGATCCCTTTCGGGTTCACGATGGCGTGCTGTCGATCGTCGCCAGCCGCACCCCGCCGGAGCTTTTGCCTGATCTGTTCAACAATCCCTATGTGTCGGGCATCCTGACCAGCCAGGGATCGTTCGCGCAGAAACACGGCTACTTCGAAATCCGCGCCAAAATTCCCCATGGCCTCGGCGTGTGGCCGGCGTTCTGGATGCTTGCCGATGACGGCGGCTGGCCGCCGGAGATCGACGTCATGGAAGGACGCGGGCAACGGCCGGACGACCTCGTGATGACGACGCATTGGCGGATTCCGACGACCCAGAAGATCGAGTCCTGCGGCTTCGACTTCCAGCTGGCTGGCGCATCGAACGACTTCCACGATTATGGAATGCTCTGGACCCAGGATCGGCTGGTCTATTTCATCGACCGCAAGCCGGTCTCTGAAATCAGGGTGCCGGTCGGCTATGACGATCCCATGTACATGATCGTCAACCTGGCGATGGGCTCGAAATGGTTCGGCGGCGTCGGCGTGATCGACGGCGAGTCACCGCAGATGGTCGAATTCCAGATCGACCGGATTTCCGTCTATCAAATCGATCCGTCTTAGACATAATGGAGCACGGGTCGCGGCCGACCCGAGGGGACATCGATGCTCGGACAATTCTCGCGCCGGCACCTCTTGCAGCTCGCTGGGCTTTCCGGCATCGGCATGATGTCGCGGCCCGCTTGGGCGCAAGGCGCGGCGGCGGATTCGCAAGGGGCTGCGCGTTTTCCGAGCGGCTTCATCTGGGGGACGGCGACGTCGGCCTACCAGGTCGAGGGCGCCGTCAACGAGGACGGTCGCGGCCTGTCGATCTGGGACACTTTCAGCCACACGCCAGGCAAGATCGCCGACCACACCAACGCCGACCGCGCCAACGACCACTATCATCGCTACAAGGAAGATGTCGCGCTGATCAAGGCGCTCGGCGTCAAGGCCTATCGCTTCTCGATCGCCTGGCCGCGGGTGTTTCCGGACGGCGACGGCGCGCCGAACCCGAAGGGTCTCGATTTCTACAATCGCCTGATCGACGAATTGCTCGCCAACGGCATCGAGCCATTCGCAACGCTCTATCATTGGGATCTGCCGCAATCGCTGCAGGACCGCGTCGGCGGCTGGCAATCCAGCAAAACCTCGCAGGCCTTCGGCAACTACGCCGGCTATGTCACCGAACGGCTGAGCGACCGGGTGAAGAACTTCTTCACTCTGAACGAGCCCGGCCGTTTCCTCAATTTCGGCTACGGCTGGGCGATCGACGCACCCGGCCTCAAGCTCGCCACCGGTGAACTGAACCAGGCGCGCCACAACGTGGTCCTCGGCCACGGGCTTGCCGTGCAGGCAATCCGCGCCAGGGCGCGCGCCGGCACCAAGGTCGGCATTGCCGAGAACATTGCGGCCTGCGTTCCCGCGATCGACACGCCCGAGAATGTCCGCGCCACCGAAATCGCGACGCGCGAATTGAATGCCGGCATCCTCGGCGTGATCCTGGAAGGCAAATACACCGATCACTTCCTGGAATATGCCGGCAAGGACGCCCCCAAATTCACCGCCGACGAGTTGAAGATCATCGGCACCCCGAACGATTTCGTCGGCGTCAATATCTATGCGCCGCAATTCTACATCGTGGCCAAGGACTCCAAGCCCGGCTTCGACGTGGCGCCCTTCCCCGCCTCGTTTCCGCACATGAATTCCGAGTGGCTCCGGATCGGGCCCGAAACCGCTTATTGGGTGCCGCGCATGGTGGCGAAGGTCTGGAATCCCGAGACGATCTATATCAGCGAGAACGGCACCTCGTCGGAGGACAAGATCGCGGCCGACGGCAAGGTCTACGATCTCGACCGCATCATGTTTTTGCGCAACTATCTCGTCCAGTTGCAGCGCGCGATATCGGAAGGAGCGCCGGTGCGCGGCTATTTCCTCTGGAGCCTGATGGACAATTTCGAATGGATTTTCGGCTTCGAGAAGCGTTTTGGTCTCTACCGCGTCGACTTCGAGACGCAGCAGCGGATTCCGAAGCTCAGCGTCTCCTTCTATCGCAATGTCATTGAGAAGAATGCCGTGGGCGCCTGACCACCGGAGCGAGCCGCCATGCAGCTGACGCGACGCGATGCGCTGACGCTCGCGCTCGCCGGCGCGGCCGGCTTGCGGCCCATCGCCGCCGGATCTCAGCCGGTGCCGCACGATCCCGACCTCGACGCGATCCTGCAAGGCGCGGTCGATGCCAGGGAGGTGCCGGGCGTGGTTGCGATGGCAGCAACCGGTCGCGCCATCATCTACCAAGGCGCGTTCGGCCCGCGTTGCCTCGGCGCGCCGGCAAAAATGTCGACCGACACCGTCTTCCGCATCGCCTCGATGGTGAAGTTGTTGACCGCGGTCGCGGCCATGCAGCTGGTGGAAGGCGGCAAGCTTTCGCTCGACCAACCCGCAAGCCAGATCGATCCCGAGCTCGGATCGATTCCGGTGCTCACGGGCTTCGACGCCAAGGGCCAGCCACAATTGCGCCCGCCGCTCCGGCCGATCACGCTACGCAACTTGCTGACGCACACGTCCGGCTTCAGCTACCCGCTATGGGACGAGAATGCGGTGCGCTATTACGCGGTCGCCGGCAAGACCAAGGGCCTGCCGCGCCGCCCGCTGTTCTTCGATCCCGACAGCAAATGGTCCTATGGCGGCAGCATCGACAAGGTCGGCCGGCTGGTGGAGATCGCAAGCGGCGAGCCGCTCGATCGCTACTTCAGGACTCACATCTGTCAACCGCTCGGAATGAAGGATACCGGATTCGAGCTTAGCGCGGCCCAGCGCGCCCGCGAGGCCAACCTGCACGTCCACAAAGCGGACGGCACGCTGGTGGCCAAGCCGTTGGAGAAAGCCAACGAGCCGCATTCGCATTCCGGCGGCGGCGGCATCTACTCCACCGCGCCGGATTATCTGACGCTGCTGCAGGCACTGCTCAACGGCGGCAGCTTCAACGGCGCGCAAATCCTCAAACCCGAGACCGTGGCGCTGATGTCAGGCAATCAGACCGGCGACATCGAAGCCGGCCACATGAAGACAACGAGCCCTGGGCTGTCGAACGACGTCGACTTCTTCCCCGGCGTGCGGCTGCGCTGGGCGTTCGGCCACATGATCAACCTTGACCCCGTCAAGGACGGCCGCAAGGCCGGCAGCCTGACATGGGCGGGGTTATACAACACCTATTACTGGATCGACCCCGCGTCGAACGTCTCCGGGGTCATCATGATGCAGATCCTGCCGTTCGCGGATACCCGCGCGCTCGGGCTCTACCGCAAATTCGAGCGCGGCGTTTATCGGGCGCTGAAACCTGCGTAAGCTAGATTCGCGTGACCGGCGACGACAGCGACGATGTCTGGTGCAGCTGCCGCGCCGTCGTCAGCACGGCGATGCCGGATGCCACTGCAAAAGCGATGATGAGCCCGGTCAGGGCGCGCCGTAGTGCCATGATGTCGCCTCTCGATCATTCTGCGGCCGGGGAGGAAATCTCCCCATCCAGCGAGGGGGAAACCTCCCCGTCCAGCCAATCCTGCTCGTGCGCCAAAGCGATCCAGGCCTGCGCCATGCGCCAATAGCGCTTGAACGCCGGCTCGTCCTTGGACCGCTCGGCCAATTGCAGGCAATTTTCAGCGTTTTCGCGATAGATTTCCGACTGCTTCATTCCCCCAAAGTGGGTCCCAAAACCGATTCCACAACAGGTGGTTACGTGATCTTAATCGTCGTGGGCCGCAACCGGTTCCCCCGGGGAACCGGCGTTTGGCGAAAATTTTCGCATCGGGATGGAACCCGTTCCCTTTGAGCGAGTTTGTTTGCTCGGGTCAGACCGGCAGGTTCCAATTTACTGCATCACCGTGTTCCAGCTTGATCCTTTTGGTTGCTGAGTTTCTGATGCCGAGACCCTTTGTGGATTCGGCCTGTACTTGCTCGGGGGGAAGATCATGAGCGACCTCGATACCGGAGCACCGCCACCGGCACTCCGTCCTGCCCCCAAGCGCAACGGCGCGGCCAAACCCGACCCCAGCCAGGACCTGCTCCACGCCCTGCAGGCAATGCGCAGCGGCGACTTCTCGGTGCGGATGAGCGGCGACTATCTCGGCATCGACGGCAAGATCGCCGACACTTTCAACGAAATCATCGCGGCCAATGAGCGCATGGCGCAGCAGCTCGAGCGCGTCGGCCAGGTGGTGGGCCGCGAGGGCAAGACCCGCCAACGCGTCAAGTTCGGTCTTGCCTCGGGCTCCTGGGCCGACATGGAAGGCTCGGTCAACACCCTGATCGACGATCTCCTGTGGCCGACGCGCGAGGTGACCCGCGCGGTCGCCGCGGTGGCGCAAGGCGACCTGCTGCAAACCGTGAAGCTCGACGTCGATGGCCGCCCGCTGGGCGGCGAATTTTTGCAGTCGGCGACCATCGTCAACACCATGATCAAGCAGCTCAGCGTGTTCACCTCCGAGGTGACGCGCGTGGCGCGCGAGGTCGGCACCGAAGGCAAGCTCGGCGGCCAGGCCCAGGTGCCGGAAGTCACCGGCGTCTGGAAGGATTTGACCGAGAGCGTCAACTCGATGGCCAACAATTTGACCGGCCAGGTCCGCAATATCGCGGAAGTGACGATCGCGGTCGCCAACGGCGACCTGTCGAAGAAGATCACGGTCGACGTGCGCGGCGAAATCCTGCAGCTCAAGGAAGCCATCAACACGATGGTGGACCAGCTGCGCTCGTTCGCCTCCGAAGTGACGCGCGTGGCGCGCGAGGTCGGCACCGACGGCAAGCTCGGCGGACAGGCCATCGTGCCCGGCGTCGCCGGCACCTGGAAGGACCTCACCGACTCCGTGAACGCGATGTGCGGCAACTTGACCGCGCAGGTCCGCAATATCGCCAACGTCACCACCGCCGTGGCGCGCGGCGACTTGTCGCGCAAGATCACGGTCGACGTGCGCGGCGAAATCCTGGAGCTGAAGGACACCATCAACACCATGGTGGACCAGCTCAACTCCTTCGCCTCGGAAGTGACGCGCGTGGCGCGCGAGGTCGGCACCGAAGGCAAGCTCGGCGGCCAGGCGCAGGTGCCCGGCGTCGCCGGCACCTGGAAGGACCTCACCGACAACGTCAACTTCATGGCCTCCAACCTGACCGCGCAGGTCCGCAACATCGCCGACGTCGCGACCGCAATCGCAGGCGGCGACCTGTCGAAGAAGATCACCGTGAACGTGTCGGGCGAGATCCTTCAGCTGAAGGAAACGCTGAACACCTGCGTGGACCAGCTCAACGCGTTTGCCGGCGAAGTGACGCGCGTCGCGCGCGAGGTCGGCACCGAGGGCCGGCTCGGCGGACAGGCCAACGTGCTCGGCGTCGCCGGCACCTGGAAAGACCTGACCGAGAGCGTCAACTCGATGGCGTCGAACCTGACCGCACAGGTCCGCAACATCGCCGAGGTGACCACCGCGGTCGCCAACGGCGACCTGTCGAAGAAGATCACCGTCGACGTGCGCGGCGAAATCCTGGAGCTGAAGGACACCATCAACACCATGGTGGACCAGCTCAATGCGTTCGCCGGCGAAGTGACGCGCGTGGCGCGCGAAGTCGGCACCGAAGGCAAGCTCGGCGGACAGGCGAATGTGCGCGGCGTCGCCGGTACGTGGAAGGACTTGACGGACTCCGTCAACTCGATGGCCTCCAACCTGACCGGCCAGGTCCGCAACATCGCCGAGGTCGCAACCGCGGTCGCGAAGGGCGACCTCTCGAAGAAGATCACCGTGAACGTGTCGGGCGAAATCCTTCAGCTGAAGGAAACGCTCAACACCATGGTCGACCAGCTCAACGCCTTCGCCGGCGAAGTGACGCGCGTGGCGCGCGAGGTCGGCACCGACGGCAAGCTCGGCGGCCAGGCCGAAGTGCCCGGCGTTGCCGGCACCTGGAAGGACCTCACCGACAACGTCAACTTCATGGCGTCGAACCTGACCGCCCAGGTCCGCAACATCGCCGAGGTCGCGACCGCGATCGCCGGCGGCGACCTCTCGAAGAAGATCACCGTCGACGTGCGCGGCGAAATCCTTCAGCTGAAGGAAACGCTGAACACCATGGTCGATCAGCTCAACCGCTTCGCGGGCGAAGTGACGCGCGTGGCGCGCGAGGTCGGCACCGAAGGCCGCCTCGGCGGTCAGGCCAACGTGCCCGGCGTCGCCGGCACCTGGAAGGACCTCACCGACAGCGTGAACTCGATGGCGGGCAACCTCACCGCCCAGGTCCGCAACATCGCCGAAGTGACGACCGCGGTGGCCCGCGGCGACCTGTCGCGCAAGATCACCGTCGATGTGAAGGGCGAAATCCTCGAGCTGAAGAACACCATCAACACCATGGTGGACCAGCTCAACGCCTTTGCCTCGGAAGTGACCCGCGTGGCGCGCGAGGTCGGCACCGAAGGCAAGCTCGGCGGCCAGGCCGAAGTGCCTGAGGTCGCCGGCACCTGGAAGGACCTCACCGACAACGTCAACTTCATGGCCTCGAACCTCACCGCGCAGGTCCGCAACATCGCCGAGGTCGCAACCGCGATCGCCGGCGGCGACCTGTCGAAAAAGATCACGGTGGACGTGCGCGGCGAAATCCTGCTGCTGAAAGACACCCTGAACACGATGGTCGAGCAGCTGCGCTCGTTCGCGGCCGAAGTGACCCGCGTCGCGCGCGAAGTCGGCACCGAAGGCCGATTGGGCGGTCAGGCCGTGGTGCCCGGCGTCGGCGGCACCTGGAAGGACCTCACCGACAACGTCAACCTGTTGGCGGCGAACCTCACCACGCAGGTGCGCAACATCGCCGAAGTCACGACCGCCGTGGCGCGCGGCGACCTGTCGCGCAAGATCACCGTCGACGTGAAGGGCGAAATCCTCGAGCTGAAGAACACCATCAACACCATGGTGGACCAGCTCAACGCATTCGCCGGCGAAGTGACGCGCGTGGCGCGCGAGGTCGGCACCGAAGGCAAGCTCGGCGGCCAGGCGCAGGTGCCCGGCGTCGCCGGCACCTGGAAGGACCTCACCGACACCGTGAACTTCATGGCCGCCAACCTGACCGAGCAGGTGCGCGGCATCGTCAAGGTGGTGACCGCGGTCGCCGACGGCGACCTGAAGCAGAACCTCACGGTGAAATCACGAGGCGAAGTCGCGGCGCTCGCCGAAACCATCAACAACATGACCGAGACGCTGGCGACCTTCGCCGATCAGGTCACGAGCGTGGCGCGCGAAGTCGGCGTCGAAGGCCGCCTCGGCGGCCAGGCCAACGTGCCCGGCGCTGCCGGCACCTGGAAGGACCTGACCGGCAACGTCAATCTGCTCGCGGCGAACCTGACCTCGCAGGTGCGCGCGATCGCGGAAGTGGCGACCGCCGTCACCAAGGGCGACCTGACGCGCGCGATCCAGGTCGACGCGCGCGGCGAAGTCGCCGAGCTGAAAGACAACATCAACACGATGATCACCAACCTCCGTCTCACGACGGACGTCAACACCGAGCAGGACTGGCTCAAGACCAACCTCGCCCGCTTCACCAACATGCTGCAGGGCCAGCGCGACCTCACCACGGTCGGCCGGCTGTTGCTGAGCGAACTCGCGCCGCTGGTGAACGCGCATATGGGCGTGATCTACCAGGTCGACAGCGAGGACAACCCGCAACTGCGGCTACTCGCGGCCTATGCCAGCGACGGCGTCTATCCGCATCAGCAGTTCGTGCCCGTCGGCCAGGGTCTGGTCGGGCAATGCGCGGCGGATGGGCGTCACCGGCTGGTCGCCGACATCCCGTCCGACGCCGTTCCGATCAGCTCGACGCTGTTGCGCCTGATGCCGAAGAACCTCGTGGTGCTCCCGGTGCTGTTCGAGAACCAGGTCAAGGCCGTCATCGAGCTCGCGTCGCTCAGCCAGTTCACCACCTCGCAAATGGCGTTCCTGGAGCAACTCACCGATTCCATCGGCATCGTGCTCAACTCGATCGAGGCGACGATGCAGACCGAAGGTCTGCTGAAACAATCGCAACAGCTCGCCGGCGAATTGCAGACGCAGCAGCGCGAACTGCAGCAGACCAACGACCAGCTCGAGCAGAAGGCGCAGCAGCTTGCCGAGCGCAACGTGGAAGTCGAGCGCAAGAACCAGGAAATCGAGCAGGCCCGCCGGGCGCTCGAGGAAAAGGCCACCGAGCTCGCGCTCACCTCGAAATACAAGTCGGAATTCCTGGCCAATATGAGCCACGAGCTGCGCACGCCGCTGAACTCGATCCTGATCCTCGGCCAGCAGTTGACCGAGAACCCGGACGGCAACCTCACCGGCAAGCAGGTGGAATTCGCGCGGACCATCCATGGCGCGGGTACCGACCTGCTCAACCTGATCAGCGATATTCTCGACCTCTCCAAGATCGAGTCCGGCACCGTCACGGTCGACGCCGAGGAAATCCTCACCACCAACCTGCTCGAAACGGTCGGCCGACCGTTCCGGCACGAGGCGGACAACCGTCAGCTCACCTTCACCGTCGACGTCGATCCAAACCTGGCGCGGAGCATCGTCACCGACTCCAAGCGCCTGCAGCAGGTCTTGAAGAACCTGCTTTCCAACGCCTTCAAGTTCACCGCCGAAGGCGGCGTGCGGCTCAATGTTTCGGGCGCGCTCGGCGGCTGGAGCCCCGATCATCCCGTGCTCAACAGCGCGCCTGCCGTGATCGCCTTCGAGGTCTCCGACACCGGCATCGGCATTCCCTCGGAGAAGCAGAAGCTGATCTTCGAAGCGTTCCAGCAGGCGGACGCCGGCACCAGCCGCAAATATGGCGGCACCGGCCTCGGACTAGCCATCAGCCGCGAGCTCGCCAACCTGCTGGGCGGCGAAATCCATCTGAAGAGCGCGCCGGGCAAGGGCTCGACCTTCACGCTCTATCTGCCGCTGAAATATTCCGGACCCACGGTGGCGCCGCGGATCAGCCCGGCCGCGTCGCAATACACGGCCGCCCCTGCCCTGCAAACCGCGACGCAAGAGCGCGTCATCGAGCAGCTGCCGGACGACAGGCTCAACCTCGAGCCCGGCGATACCATCCTCCTGATCGTCGAGGACGACCCGCATTATGCGCGCGTCCTGATCGACCTCGCCCGTGACAAGGGTTTCAAGGTGCTGGTCGCCGCGCGCGGCACCGAGGCGCTCGAACTCGCCAAACAGTATCAGCCGGCCGCGGTCTCGCTCGACGTCTTCCTGCCTGACATGCTCGGCTGGACGGTGCTGAGCCAGCTCAAGCACAATCCGCTGACTCGGCACATCCCGGTGCAGATCATCACGCTGGACGAGGACCGCCAGCATGCGCTGGCGCGTGGCGCGTTCTCTTTCGTCAACAAGCCGACAACGACCGAAGGCGTCGCCGCCGCGCTGTCGCAGATCAAGGAATACGCCAAGCCCCGCCGCAAGCGGCTGCTGATCGTGGAAGACAATGCCGCTGAGCAGATGAGCATCCGCGAATTGCTCGATCACGACGATATCGAAATCGTCGCCACCGACACCGGCGAAGGTGCACTCACGACGCTGCGCGAAAACCCCTGCGACTGCGTCGTCCTCGACCTGCGACTGCCCGACATGAGCGGGTTCGAAGTGCTGAATTGCCTGCGCAACGACGCCACATTGTCCAATGTTCCCGTCGTGGTCTTCACGGGCCGGGAACTTTCCGCCGAGGAAGATGCGGAACTGCACACGATGGCGCGCAGCATCGTGGTCAAAGGCGTGGAGTTGCCCGAACGGCTGCTCGACGAAACGTCGCTATTCCTGCATCGCGTGATCACGGAACTGCCGATCGAGAAGCAGCGCATGCTGGAGCGGCTCAACAGTTCCGACGAGGATCTGGTCGGAAAAACCGCGCTTCTGGTCGATGACGACGCCCGAAACATCTTTGCGCTGTCCAGCGTGCTGGAACGGCGCGGCATGAAGGTGTTGACTGCGACGACCGGACATGAAGCGATCGCACTGGTCAAATCCAATCCGGAAATATCAGTTGTTCTGATGGACATCATGATGCCCCAAATGGACGGCTACCAGACTATCGGCGTGATCAGGCAAAACCCGTCCTTCTTGCGTCTACCCATCATCGCGCTGACGGCGAAGGCGATGAAGGGCGACCGCGAGAAATGTCTCGAGGCCGGCGCCTCCGACTATCTGGCGAAGCCGGTGAACACGGAACAACTGCTCCTCGCCATCCGCATGTGGCTGCATCGCTGATCGGTATCAAATGATGGACCACCAACAGGTCAACATCCTTCTGGTCGACGACCAGCCAGCAAAGCTGCTGGCCTATGAAGTCATCCTGAAGGAGCTGGGCGAGAACCTGATCGTCGCGGCCTCGGGCCGCGAGGCGCTCGAGATCCTGCTCAAGAACGAGATCGCGATCATCCTGGTCGACGTCTGCATGCCGGAGCTCGACGGCTTCGAGCTTGCGGCCATGATCCGCGAGCATCCGCGCTTCCAGAAAACCGCGATGATCTTCATCTCGGCGATCCAGGTCTCCGACATCGACCGGCTGCGCGGCTACGAGATGGGCGCGGTCGATTACGTGCCGGTGCCGGTGGTGCCCGAAGTGTTGCGCGCCAAGATCAAGGTGTTTGCCGAACTCTATCGCAAGACGCGGCAGCTGGAGCGGCTCAACGCCGAGCTCGAGGATCGCGTCCGCGCCCGCACCGCCGAGGTGGAAAAATCGCACGAACGGCTGCTCGAAAGCGAACAGCGGCGCAGCCTTGCGCTTGCCGCCGGCAAGATGGGTTCGTGGGACTGGGACTGGATCAGCGGCAACTGGCTGTGGGACGAGGGGCAATACCGCATTTTCGGCGTCGATCCCGCAACCTTCGCGGTGACACCGGCCAACGTGCAGACAATGCTCTATCCGGAGGACATTGACGAACTTCGGAAGGCGATGGCCCATTTCGAAAAGGGCACGCCATCCTATGAAACCGAGTTCCGCATCAGGCGGCCGAACGGCGAAGTCCGCTGGTGCGTCGGCACGGCTGCCGCCTCGCTTGACGAGGCCGGCCGCGTCGTTCGGGTAAGCGGCGTCACCATCGATATCACCGAACGCAAGCACGCCGAGGAGCGCCAGAACCTGCTCACCCGCGAGGTCGATCACCGCGCCAAGAACGCGCTGGCGCTGGCACAGTCGATCGTGCGGCTGACGCGCGCCGACAATGTGAAGACCTATGTCAATGCCGTCGAAGGGCGCATCAACGCGCTGGCACGGGTGCATACGATCCTGTCGCTGTCGAGCTGGCAAGGCGCCGAGATGAGCAGGCTGTTGAGCGAGGAGCTCGCGCCCTATTCGGTGAGCGATCGCATTCGTCTGACCGGCACGGAGGTGCACCTGCAACCCGCCACCGCGCAAACATTGGCGCTCGCCTTGCACGAGCTCGTCACCAACTCGGCCAAATATGGCGCGCTGTCGTCGCTGTCCGGGCAATTGTCGATCGACTGGAAGGTCGACGATGAGACACTGGCACTGACATGGGAAGAGCGCGGCGGCCCCGAAGTGCGGGAGCCGACCTCGCGAGGCTTCGGGACGCGCAGCCTGATGGCGAGCGTGGAATCGCAACTCGGCGGACAGGCGGTATTCGACTGGCAAGCCGAAGGTCTGGTCTGCCGATTGGTGGTCCCGCTCGCACGCAAGGCGCCCGCTTCGCCGGAGTTCATCGGTCGGCACGGCCTGCCTGAGAGCGAGCCTGCCCTGCAGCGCGCGACGGCCTAGTTCCGGGCGCGATGCCACCGCTTCACGCTGTGGACTCATGACGATCGGTTTTGAAGTGACTCCGTTGAATTGGCGACCGGCAACGGCCGTTGACACCCGCCACTTGGAACGTCAGCCCGCAGCCGGCCCGAGATGAGCAAGCGTCAACGCAAAAACGCGCTGGGCATGCGCTGAGCGCCCTGGCTATCGAAAAGGGCGGTCCGAGGGCTGCCCTTTTCACAGGTGGTTATACCTGCGCTCAATCTATCGCTCACCACCACGGCGTCCAGGCCGAAGCAACGGGATAAGGTCCGAATTGCTGAGGGGCAGGCCTGTACGTCGTGTACCTTGCCACTTTGCGCGGAGGCTTTTGCGCTTGTGGCGGCTTGGCCTCGGCATGGGCATTGAGCACGGATTTGTTCAACGCTTCAGCTGCCTTCAGCGGAGGCGGCGGCGCTGGCGGAATGCTTGCAACAAGCGCCTGCGGCGCAACGAAGGTGGGGATGTTGGTGTCGAAGACCACCTTCGCCGGCCATTTCTGGGCCGATCGGATGCGCAGGATTTCCTTGTCGAGCGAGGTTTCCTGCACCTGATCGTCGCTGGTTACAGTCGCCGGCACAACGGGCGAAAACCAGTCCACGAGAAACAGCAGCGCAAGCAGCGCGCCCCCGGCGTAAAGAAAATATCGAACCAGGAACACGGCGCGCCGCCCTCTGAGATGTGTCGCGCGACTACAAGCGCCGCGACTACGCTTTGTTCCGCGATAAACGGGTCGGGTCAGCGCGATGCCGACGCCTGCGGTCCACCCGTCACGCGCCACACCGTATTGCCGACATCGTCGGCGATCAGCAGCGCACCGGACTTGTCGACGGCCAAGCCGACGGGCCGGCCGCGCGCCTGACCGTCATTGTTGAGGAATCCCGTCACCACGTCCTGCGCCTTGCCGCTCGGCTTGCCATCGGTGAAGGGCACGAACACGACTTTGTAACCGTTCAGCACGTCGCGGTTCCAGCTGCCATGTTCGCCAACGAACGCGCCGCCGCGATAGGATTCCGGAAGGTTGCTCGCGGTGTAAAACGTGAGCCCGAGCGGCGCGACATGCGAACTCAGCGCGTAGTCCGGCGGAATCGCCTTGGCGACGAGGTCAGGCCGTTGCGGCTTCACGCGTGGATCGACGTGCTGACCGTAATAGCTATAGGGCCAGCCGTAGAAGGCGCCGTCCTTCACCGACGTCATGTAGTCGGGGACGAGATCCGGACCAAGCTCGTCGCGCTCGTTGATGACCGCCCAGAGTGCGCCGCTCTTGGGCTCGAAGGTCAGGCCGTTGGGATTGCGCAATCCGCTGGCAAAGATGCGGAAGCGGCCGCTGGCGCGGTCGACCTCGAGGATGGCGGCGCGATTCTTCTCGGCCTCCATCCCGTTCTCGGTGATGTTGCTGTTCGAACCGACGCCGACATAAAGCTTCGAGCCGTCGGGGCTTGCGGTCAGGCTCTTGGTCCAGTGGTGGTCGATCGGTCCGCCCGGCAACTGGGTCAAGGTGGTGCCCGGCGCGGTGATCTTGGTGTCGCCCTCATTGTAGGGATATCGCACGATGGCGTCGGTGTTGGCGACATAGAGATCGTTGCCGACAAGAGCGACGCCAAATGGCGAATTCAGATGATCGAGGAAAACGCTCTGGGTGTCCGGCACGCCGTCGCCATTAGTGTCGCGCAGCAGCGTGATACGGTTGCTCGGTCCGGTGTTGCCGCCGGAGGTGGCCCAGGACTCGACATAGCCCATCACGATTTCCTTGGGCCGCTTGATCGAGGCTGCAGGCGGTGCCTTGGATTCCACGATCAGCACGTCGCCGTTCGGAAGCACGTAGGGCTGGCGTGGGTGTTGCAGGCCGGTTGCGAACGCGTGAATCGCAAGCCCCTTGGCGACGGAAGGCGTCTCGTCCTTGTTCTTCCAGCCGACCACGCGAGCGATATGCATCGGCGGCATGAGGTACTGCTGGATGTCGGGAAGCACGGGATTCGGCCCGATCTGCGCCGTCGGGTCGCCGCTGCCGTCATTGCAGCCGGCAAGACAAAGCAGCGGAGCGGAGAGGAGAGCCAGCGCCAGGAGGCGCGGATTGTTTCGGGTGGATGTCATCGTGCCGTTCCCACGCCGTAGCGATAGACCATTGTCCAGCCGAGCCAGCCCGTCACGGGCAGGATCAGGACGGTGATGATGGAAAGAACGAGTCCTGCAGGAACCACCGAGGTCCAGGCATCCCGCGTGTGGATCAGCACGTTGAAGAACGCCAGCACGAGGACGATGAGATTGCCGATCAGGTGAAGCCAGGCCGTTCCCAGCCCCCGTATTCCGCGACCGCCAAGAAAGTCGATCAGACCGGCAACCGCGGCCAGCACGCCGATGATGAAGCCGACCACCAGGAGCCAGGCGGAAAAATCCGCCCACATCATTTCGGCGGTGACGGCGTAGGTGATGTCGGTCAGCAGCGCTCCGATGAAACAGACGATCGGAACGGATACCAGCATCGGATGAATCGGATGCCGGGCAACCTGTGCCGTTGGTTGCAGGGTGAGGTCGTGAGCCAAGGCGCGCTCCATTCTCGCTTGCATTGCCCGATTGGTTGTCCAACCGGCGCAATCGGGCCGAGTTCCAATTTTTCCGGAGCGCTTATCTTCGACCTTTGGGCCACCATGGAAGGAACGCGGGCCGTGGCGTCGCCGTTCTCCCGGAAACCAGGGAGACCAGTATGGGCGATTTTCGAGACATTCATCGTGACGGCAACGATCCCGTCAGCCACCACGGCATCAACGATCCCGTCAGCGGCGTCGATGTGAAGCGCAGGTTCCACGACAATGCGTCGACGCACGAGCGCAACCAATGGGCCGCGGATGTGCGCGCCGATTCATCTCCGGATGAAGCAGAGGAGTTCTTGCCGGAGGCGTTGAGGCGATCGCCCGCGCCGCCGCTCAACAAACGCACCGGCCGGAACCCGACGAAGTGAACAGGGAACCGCAAGCGATGTCACTTCGCTGTGAAGGCGTGCGGCGGAACATGGTGTCCCACGTGCGGTTGATCGGCCACAAGCAAAAGCGAGGAGATGTTTCATGAGGAACTTAAAACTGTTTGCCTTGGCCGCGTTGGTGTCGACCACGATGACGGCGCCGGCGCTGGCGCGGGACTATTGCGATACGCATCGCTGCTATCACCGCGGACCGGTCGGCGCTGCCGCCGACACTGCCGCCGGAATCGCCGGAGCGGCCATTGGAACCGCGGGTGCGATCGCGACGGCGCCATTCCGCAATTCCTACGCTTACGATCGGGACCGCGACATGGGTCCCAACGGCTTTGCCTGCGAACCCGGCACCTGGTTCACGGGTCCGGACGGACGGCGGCATCCCTGTCAGTAACGCCGATACGTTGAATACGCGAAGAGGCGGCCTTGCGGCCGCCTTTTCCGTTACGCGTCAGGCCTTCACCGATAACGCGCTCTTCAGCTTCGCCACCGCGCTGTCGGGCGTGGTCAGTACCGGGCGGCCCGTCGCCTCCGCCACCATCTCAGCCGCAGGCGCCATGCTGTACTGCGCCAGCGCGACGACGTCGCAGCCGCGTAAATCCTTCGAGGCTTCCGTCACGATCCGGTCGTGCTCGGCGCGATCGCCACGGTCCAGCGCGGCCATCGCGCCCTCGGCGAGCCTCGGCACGACCTCGACGGAAGATGGAAACTCGCGCGGCATCGACGCCAATGTCGGCGGAAAGGTCGAGAGCAGGCCTATCCTGCGGCCCTGCTTGACCGCCTGCTCGATCATTGCCTCGTTGGGCTTGAGCACCGGCATCGGCGCATGTTCGCGCGCGACCGCTTCGATACAGGGACCGAAGGCCGAGCAGGTGAACAGGATTGCGTCCGCGCCGGTCGAGGTCACGTAGCGTCCGATATTCAGGAAGCGTTCGGTCATGGTGCCGGTCAGCTTGCCATCGCGCGCGAGATCGGCCGAGAGGCTGTCGTCGAGCAGGTTCATCAGTTTTGCGTCCGGCCAAAGCCGCGCAAACGACGCCTCGATCGGAACGATCGAGTGTTTCAGGGCATGAACGAGAGCGATGCGCATGGGGGTTAGCCGGAGGCGCGGCAAATCAATCTGCCGCGCCCCCGTCTCCGATTACTTGAACGGAATGGCGTACTGCAGGCCGCCCTTGGTCCAGAGCGCGTTCAAACCACGCTCGAGCTTGAGCGGGCTCGACTTGCCGACATTACGTTCGAAGATCTCGCCGTAGTTGCCGGTCGCCTTGAGCGACGCTTGCATCCATTTGTTGTCCAGCCCGAGCCGCGAACCGAGATCGCCGGAGACGCCAAGCAGACGCTGGATACCCGGCGCGGTTGATTTCGCCATCTCGTCGACATTGGCCTGGGTGACGCCGAGCTCCTCCGCCTCGAGCAGGCCGTAATGCAGCCAGGTGATGATGTCGCTCCACACCTCGTCGCCGTTGCGTGTGAACGGTCCGAGCGGCTCTTTGCTGATGGTGATCGGCAGCACGACATAGTCGGCCGGATTTGGCGACGCGGTCGCGACCGAGCCTGCCAGCGCAGACGCGTCCTGGGTCATGGCGTCGCAGCGGCCGCCGAAGAAGGTCTGCTGCATGGTGTCGGGCCGGTCGAACACCAGTGGCTTCCAATCGATGCCATTGGCGCGGCCATAGTCGCCGAGCGTCACCTCGTGCGTGGTGCCCTGCGCGACGCAGACCGTTGCGCCCTTCAGGTCCTTCAGCTCCTTGACCCCTGCGTCCTTTTTCACGACAAAACCCTGGCCGTCGTAGAAATTGACCGGGCCCTGGCGCAGACCGAGCGTGGTGCCGCGCAGGAAGGTCTCGGTCGAGTTGCGGTAGAGCACGTCGATCTCGCCCGACTGCAGCGCGGTGAAGCGGTTCTGCGCGGTCAGCGCGACATAACGCACCTTGCTGGCATCGCCGAGCACGCCGGCGGCGAGCGCCTTGCAGTAGTCGACGTCGAGGCCCTTGTAGTTGCCTTGCGAGTCCGGCGCCGAGAAACCGGCAAAGCCGGTCGAAACGCCGCACACCAGCGTGCCGCGTTGCTTCACCGCATCCAGTGTCGCGGCCTGTGCGCCCGCAACCGATGCGGCGACGAGGCCGGCGGCAATGATAACTCTCTTCATACGCTTCTCCCTCCCTTAGTGATTGATACTACGCAAGGCGCTGTCGACGGCCGAGCCCAGCCTGTCGACGATCATATCGATCTCGTCAGGCGTGGAAATATAGGGCGGCGCCAGCAACACATGATCCCCGTGCTTTCCGTCCACGGTCCCGCCTGCCGGATAGCAGGCTAGCCCACCTTCGAACGCGGCCGCCTTTATCTTTTGGTTGAGTTTAAGGCCGGGATCGAACGGTTTGCGCGTGGCGCGATCGGCGACCAGCTCGATCGCCTGGAACAGGCCGCGCCCGCGGATGTCGCCGACATGGCGATGATTGCCGAAGCGCTCGGTCAGGCGCCGCTCGAGCTGATGCCCGCGCTCCCTGACCTGCTCGAGCAGCTTCTCGTCGACAATGATCCGCTGCACCTCCAGCGCCGCGGCGCAGGCGAGCGGATGCGCAAGATAAGTGTGGCCGTGCTGGAACGCGCCCGAGCCCTGCCGGATGGTGTCGACGACGCGAGACGTTGCGAGCATCGCGCCGATCGGCTGATAACCCCCGCCCAGTCCCTTCGCGATCGCCTGGATGTCAGGGCGCAATGCCCTCCTGCTCCCAGGCGTGCAGCGTGCCGGTGCGGCCCATGCCGCACATGACCTCGTCGAAGATCAGGAGCGCGCCGTGCTTGTTGCAGATGTCGCGCACCGCACGGAAGTAGCCTTCCGGTGCGGTCACCGCGCCGCCGGTGGCGCCGACGACAGGCTCGGCGATGAAGGCCGCGACAGTGTCGGGCCCGAGCCGCATGAACTCGGCATCGAGCTCGGCGGCGAGCCGCGCGACAAAATCCTTCTCAGACTCGTCGTCACGCTTCTCGTGATAGGCGAAGGCGGGCGTGACATGGCTGAACGCCGACGACAACAGCGGCTGATAGGGCTCGCGCCGCCAAGTATTGCCGCCCGCCGCGAGCGCGCCGAGCGTGTTGCCATGGTAGCTCTGCCGCCGCGCGATGAAGCGCTGGCGCTGCGGCTGGCCGGCCTCGAGGAAATATTGCCGCGCGATCTTGATCGAGGCCTCGATCGCCTCCGATCCGCCGCTGACGAAATAGACATAAGCGAGACCGCCGGGCTCATGGCCGACCAGTTGCTCGGCGAGTTCTTCCGCGGGCTCAGAGGAGAAAAACGCAGTGTGGGCGTAAACCAGCTTTTCCGACTGCTTTGCCATCGCCGCGAGCACGCGCGGGTGCTGATGGCCAAGGCAGGACACCGCGGCGCCACCGGAGGCATCCAGCACCTTGCGGCCGTCCTCGGCAAACAGCCAGACGCCCTCGCCGCCGACGGCCTTCGGCGGCGTCTCGCGCAGGCTTCGATGCAGCACGCGGCTTTGAGGGATAGCCATGACGATCAACCTTTCTCCGAAACATATTGCGAGGTGGCGGCGAGCCGCGCCTCCGTGTCTTCCAGACGCTTCTTGGCGACAGCGCCGCCCAGCGCGAAGGTAGCGGCCGCCAGCGATTGCGCGATCGCGATCGCGCCGGTGAGGCTCGGGAAAAATCCGGGCGAGGATGCGGCTTCATAGAGCAGCACATGGTCGGCGCCCTCGGCCATCGGCGCGCTCACGGAATCCGCAATGGCGATCAGGTCGGCGCGCGCAGCATGCGCAGCGCGGGCCGATAGCACGCTCGCGGTGGAATAGGGCGCGAACCCGATCACCACGACAGCTTCCCCTGCGCGAAACGCGCCGAGATCGAGATCCTCCGGACCGGAGCCACCGACAAGCTGCACCTCGTCGGGCCGGAACAGGCGGAGCTGGTAGTTGAGCAACTCCGCCACGCCGCGGCAGCTGCGGAATCCAGCGATCCAGATGCGCCGTGCCGCATGCAGCGCCCGGGCCGCTCGCGCGACAGAATGGGCCGAAATCCGCGACAGCCCAGCGGCGTCGGCCTCCAGCTTGTCGGAAACAAGAGAGACGTCGGCATTTGGGCCCTGCCGCCGCCCGCGGGCACGCGCCGAGAACGGCGAGGCTTGCGGGGGCCTGCGCGCTTCCGTCAGCGCGGCGCGCAACTCGTCCCAGCCGGAATAGCCGATCGCCTTGGCAAGGCGGGTAAATGACGCAGGATCGGCGCCGGCGACCGAAGCAAGCTCTCGCATCGAGCGCGTGGTCGCGTCATAATCATTGGCGGCGACAAAGCGTCCCACCTGCTGCAGCCGGGTCGGCAGCGACGGCAACGCGCTGCACAATTCGTTCAGGGGGGACCGCGCCGGTTGGGCCATGAAACAAACGTTGCATACTTTTGAGTTTGGTGCAACATTTGAAACGCGCCGCCCGAGAAGGCCATCAAAGGGCCTGTAAAAGGAGCCGTGTGCCGTGACGACCATGACGCCGCAAAAGCGCCCTCCCCGCCCGCGGATGGAGTTTTCGCTCCACAACGACCAGTTCAAGGGCCTGTTGTGGCAAATCCTGGTCATCGGCGTCGCCGTCATCATCATCGGTTATCTGTGGTCGAACGCCATCCATAACCTCTCGGTGCGCCGCATCTCGACCGGCTTCGCCTTCCTTGGACGCGAGGCCGGCATGCCGATCACCGACACGTGGGTCGCCTATAGTCCACGCGACACTTACCTGTGGGCCTTTGTCGTCGGCGTCGTCAACACACTGCGGGTCGCCGCGATCGGCATCGTGCTCGCAACCATCCTGGGAACGCTGATCGGCATCGCGCGGCTGTCGACAAACTTCCTGCTGTCGCGTCTCGCTGCGATCTATGTCGAAACGCTGCGCGACATTCCGCTGCTGCTGCAGGTCCTGTTCTGGTACGTGCTGATGCAGGGATTGCCGCCGGCACGCGGCGCCTGGAAGCCGGTCGCAGGCGTCTTCCTCTCCAATCGCGGTCTCATTGTGCCCGGCATACCCCTCGAAGAGGGACAGTTCGCCATCATCGGTCTCGCCGCGCTCGGCTTCGCCGCGTTCTGGTGGATACGGCGACAGCTGATTGCAAAGCAGGTGGCGGACGGCCAACCGCGCCGCATCTGGCCCTATGGCGTGCTGCTGGTGCTTGTCGTCCCTGCGCTGGTGTCGTGGCTGTCGGGCGTGTCCTGGACCATCTCGATGCCGGAATTGCGCGGCTTCAATTTTGCCGGTGGCTGGACAATAGCGCCGGAATATTTTGCGCTGCTGATTGCGCTCGTGACTTACACCTCGGCCTTCATCGCCGAAATCGTGCGCAGCGGCATCCAGTCCGTGCACAAGGGGCAATGGGACGCCGCCGTCGCGCTGGGTCTCAAGCGCAGCTTCGTGCTTCAGCAAATCATCCTGCCGCAGGCGCTGCGCGTGATCATTCCGCCGCTGACCAGTCAGTACCTCAACCTGACAAAGAATTCCTCGCTTGCGGTTGCGATCGGCTACCAGGACATCGTCTCGGTCGCGAACACGACGTTGAACCAGACCGGTCAGGCGATCGAGGCGATTGCGCTGATCATGCTGGTGTTCCTCACCATCTCCCTCAGCATCAGCCTGTTCATGAACTGGTTCAACGCGCGCATCGCGCTGACGGAGCGCTGAGCGATGGCCACGCTGACCGACGTTCCGAACAGCCCCCGCCCCACCGCCCGCGTCCACAACCGCTGGGATGCCAATCCGGTCACGCGCTGGATGCGCGCCAATCTGTTTTCGTCGATCGGCTCGACGATCACGACGCTGATTCTCTTCGTCGTGCTGGGGAAGGCGCTCCTGAACCTCGTCTCATGGGGCATTCTCAATGCGGTCTGGACCGCCCCCGGCAACGACACCACCACTTGCCGGGCGGCGCGCGGCATCGGCGCGTGCTGGGCTGTGATCCCCGAGAAATATCGCTTCATCCTGTTCGGCACCTATCCCTACGACCAGCAATGGCGACCGGCGCTGGCGGTGCTGGTCTTCATTGCGCTGTTTGTCCTCACGAGCCGGCGTAGCCTCTGGCGCAAGGAGCTGGTGCTGATCTGGGCCGGCGCGCTGTCGCTGATCGGGCTGCTGATGTGGGGCGGCGTTCCCGGCCTGCCCTTTGTCTCGCAGGATCGCTGGGGTGGACTGCCCGTGACATTGGTGCTCGCCACCTTCGGTCTCGCCTTCGGCTTTCCCTTGGGCATTCTCGTCGCGCTCGGCCGCCGTTCGAAACTGCCGGCGATCCGCTCGCTCTGCGTGCTCTATGTCGAATTGATCCGCGGCGTGCCGCTGATCAGCCTGTTGTTCATGGCGAGCGTGATGTTTCCGCTGTTCATGCCCGAGGGCTTCAACATCGACAAGCTGTTGCGCGCCCAGATCGCGATCATCATGTTTGCCGGCGCCTATCTTGCCGAAGTCGTCCGCGGCGGCCTGCAGGCCGTGCCGCGCGGCCAGAGCGAGGCGGCCGAGGCGCTCGGCCTCTCCTACTGGCGAAAGAACTGGCTGATCGTGCTGCCGCAGGCGATCCGTCACGTGATCCCGCCGCTGGTCAACACCTTCATCGCTTTCTTCAAGGACACCAGCCTGGTGCTGATCATCGGCCTGTTCGACCTCCTGACCACGGCCAAGACCGCGATCATCGATCCGGCCTGGCAGCCCTTCAGCGTCGAGATCTATCTGTTCGTCGCGGCGATCTACTTCATGTTCTGCTTTGCGATGTCGCGCTACAGCCGGCAGCTCGAGCAGTCGCGGGCAGCGAAATAGGTCCAAACTCAGTACACGCGCGTCGTTGTTACACCCCTCATTGCGTTATGCGGCGCGGATCGTCATGCGGGTCATGATACTCCAGCCCCAGCGGTCCGATCATGAAACGTCTCCTCTTGCATTCCTGACTCACGTCTGATCCTGCGCGGCAATGGTCTGCGCGTAGGTTTTGCCATAAGGATAGAACATCTCCTTGCGGCCTTGCTGCCATGCCGATCTCAGCTCCGGCGTGGTGATGTCCCAGTCCGGCCGGGATTTCATGGTGACGGCGCGAAGATCGTGACGCAGATCCTCCATCGTCGGCCGGCCGAAGAACCAGTAGCCGTTGTAGATCCTGTAGATGACAAGTCCGGGTTCGAGCACGACGACGTGCGGGATCATCGGATTGTGCGCGGGATCGGTATATTCGGCGATGTCGAGGTCTTTCTGGACGACGCGGCGGGGATCGGACAAGAACGTCCAGTGCGCGGCCGTGCCGCTGCGATTTTCGTTGGTCTCGGTGATGTTGTCGGTGCTGATCGTGACCAGGCGGCAATAGCCGACCTCCATCTCGCGATGGAGCTGCACCAATCCCTCGGACTGCCGGCGATCCTTCGGGCAATAGCCGCCCCGGCTCAGCACCACGATCATCGGATCGTGTCCCTGCAACTCGGACAGCTTTCGACGTTTTGCGGTGTGGTCGGACAATTCATAGTCCGGGAACACCGCACCTGGAATCATATCGCCCCGCATGTGGATCCTCCCCGTGGCAGGCTCAAGCCTTGAGCATGTTGGGATCGATCGGCATCTTGCCCAGCCGTTCCCGAGCAACCCACCTGATCATAAGATCGTCATCCGAGTATTTCCGAATTGCCCGTCGAAGCCTGCCAGCCCTTGCGAACAAACCTCGAATCCTGCGTCGCCGCGGGTCGATTTCGTGCGTTTCGGAAATTTCGGGCGAGTGGAAAAGGCCGCAGGCCGCCCAGCCGGCGTGTCGTGGCGATCGTCCCGGCCGGTGGCGAAGCTGGCGTCGGCGGCGGCAAGCTGAACATGGATCGAGGCGAGCTCCGCCGGCTGGCCAGGGCGCCCGAGCGCGGTCATGCCGCCGAACTTCTCCAAGACGCGGGAACGTTCTTCCCTTTGCTTCCGTTTCTGCAATGAATTTTGGTGAGACAGCGATGCGCGCCAGACACGACGACGCCGGTCCTTCCGGCATCCGGGCCGCCGACGGCTGGGCGATCGCATCGCTTGCCCTGCTCGGCCTCGCGCTGGCTTCGCACTCCTTGCTGCCGCGAAGCCCGAAACATCCGGAAACGCCGCGGCAATTCCGCTCCCGGGACGCCGACACCGATACCTTCGATCAAGCACAGCGCGGCCGCAGCGCGGAAGTACCCGGGCGAGGCTGGAAAGATGTGCTGCTTCGCGTCTACGCGAACATATCAAGCCACCGCATCATGGCGCTGGCGGCCGGCATGACTTACTACAGCATCCTGGCGATCTTCCCGGCCATCGCGGCGCTGGTCGCCATCTATGGATTGTTTGCCGATCCTTCGGCCATCGCGCGCCACCTCGACCAACTCAATGGCTTCCTTCCGGGTGGCGCCATCGATATCGCAAGAGACCAGCTCACGCGCGTTGCCTCCAAGGGTTCACAGACGTTGGGATTGACCTTTCTGGTCGGGCTCGCCGTGTCGCTGTGGAGCGCCAATGCCGCCATGAAGGCGCTGTTCGACACCTTGAATATCGTCTACGGCGAAGACGAGACGCGCGGCTTCGTCAAGCTCAACGCCCTCTCCATGAGCTTCACGATTGGCGGCGTCGTCTTCGTCCTGGCTGCCCTTGGCTCGATCGTCGTGATCCCCGTGATCCTCGACTATGCCGGGCTGACGGACGCCAGCGACCTGCTTTTGCGGATTGGACGATGGCCGGCGATGTATGTGGTCATCGCATTCGCGTTGGCCGTCATCTATCGCTTCGGCCCGAGGCGCGAGACGGTGAAATGGCGATGGATCACGTGGGGCAGCGCCATTGCCGCCCTGCTCTGGCTGGCACTCTCGGGACTGTTCTCCTTCTATGCGACCAATTTCGGCAAGTTCAACGAAACCTATGGCTCGCTCGGAGCGATCATCGGCTTCATGACCTGGCTCTGGCTTTCCGCCATCGTGATTTTGCTCGGCGGGGAAATCGATGCGGAATTGGAGCATCCGACCGCTCGCGACACCACCACCGGCTCGTCGAGGCCGCTTGGCGCGCGAGGAGCCGAGATGACCGATACCGCGGGCGCGACGCGCGGCGAATGAAATCAGGTGAGTTCGATCAGCTCAGTCCCGTGCTTTCCGTAGCGCGGTCTCGAGCGCCGCCCTCTCGTCATCCCAGCGCGACTGTTCCGCCTCGGCTCGCTGCTCGAGCGAGGCCCTCTCGCGCTCGATGGCTGACAGTCGCCGATCGTGCTCCTGCTCGGCTTTTTCGAGCGCGGCCTCGGCCTTCGCAACGGCGCGTTCACGCCGTTCCCGCCGCTTTTCGAGGGCGGCTTCTTCCTTGCGCCGTTCGCTGTCGCGCCGCCGCTGTTCTTTCTCGAACATGGCTGCAGCTTTGCGAGAGGTCCCCTCGTCGATCGTCCGGCCAGCCGCCTTCCGCCGCGCAGGCCTGGGACGTCCTTTCGCGACGCGGTCGCTCGAAATATGCGTCGGCAGCGCCGCATGCTCGGTGAAAGCGTCGTCGGAGCCGACGGGACGCCGGAGCACGACGCCCGGTTTGGCCATGGTGGCTTCGACGATTTCGGGATCCCCGCTCTCCTTTGCAGCGCCCTGGTGGAAAAGGTTGCTGTCCGCGCCCCAGGCCTCCAGCGCCGCCTTCATTGAAGGCGCAGCAATCGCGAGATCATAGAAGCCCAGGGAGGTCTGAAAGGTCTTGAGTTTTTTGGCCATCAAACGGGATCGTCCGGAATCGGGCGTAGCGGCCGAAGGCCGCTTAAAACACTCGGGGAATACCGGGACCAATATTCACCACCGCGAGGATGCACCGGCAAGCCCCGCGGTCGACCTCGGACTTACGATCCGTATGCAAAAAGAAAGCTCCGAGAAATCTCGGAGCTTTCGATTTTGCCTAGTGGTGCAGCAGCATGATCAGAATGATCAGCGGGATCGGGATTCCCAGCAGCCAGAGTAGAATGGGCATCTTGCATTCCTCCTTTTTCCAGTGGTGTCAGATGGGTCGAGCCGGTGCGGTTTGGCGGATCGGAGATGTCCCCCATGTGCCATCGCGGGTGCCCCCGCCCTCCAGGGCAGCAAGCGCCGCGCAGAACGCGCCGATGAAGAGTGAAAGCGTCAGCCAGATCGCCGTGTGCATCGCGGCCTTCCTGGCGTTGTCGAGGTCGGCCTTGGCCTGCGTAATGACGTCGTTGACCCGCTTTTCGGCATCCGGCTGGCTCAAGCCGGTCCGCGAGGACACGACTTTTACCAGATAGCCGCGATCGGCCGTATTGACGTCGTCTCGCTCGCGGAAGCTCGTGGTGAGCAGCCGAACGACCTCACCACGCGTATCTCCGAGCGACTGCTGGTCGGTCCGATTGTCGGAACGGAGCAGCGCGTCGGCATAGACGTTCATCGGTGAGGTCTGGACGGAGTTGGCCGCGCCCTGGGTGGCGCCGGACAATGCACCTCCGAGGATGGACGTGGCGGGGGTCGCAAGCAGCACTGCACCGATGACCGAGGCCACCGCCCAGGCGAGGAAGCCATGGGCCGTATCGCGAAACTGGACCTCGGTGGTGTGCAGCCCGACCCATTTGCTGCGAAGGCGCCCGGCAAGATATCCGCCCAGCGCCGAGGACATCATCGCCATCACGATGAAGAAGAGGCCCGTCCCGATCTCGAAAGTGGTGGAAGAGACGCCTCGACCGCCCCAGGGCGACACGACGGCGAACCCCATTCCAGACCCGAACGACAACAGAAGCAGCGTCAGCGCCAAAGACGCCGCGGCGCCCGCGAGAATTGCCGCCCAGCTCACTCCCGAACCGCGCAGCTCCGCCGATTCGGCGGTAACAATTCCAGAACTCTGTTCCATCAATTTCCTCCAGGTTGTCATCGCAATGCGCGGGGGAACCGATCGGTTCCAAAACAGCTCAAGATTTCATCACGCGGCGAATCGGAGTCGCCAAACCGATGCGTCGCTGTGCCGTCCGGAAACAGACGGGCTCCCCCAATCGGAAACGACCAGCCCTTGGGAGGCTGGTCGTTCGTGTCTTCATTCCTCGACGAACTGCTCGATCGAGGCGGGCATTTGCGCGACCGACATCAGGGTGCGAGAGACCTGATTGAGCAACTGGTCGGCATTTTCTTCCTCGGCGAGCGACTTGTTGAGCAAGGCGACGACCGCGCTGTGCCTGAGCTGCTGGGCCAAATTCCGCGCCGTCGTGTAGCCGGAGATTTCGTAGTGCTCGACCCGCTGGGCGGCGCCGATCAGCGCGAGGTCGGCCGCGGCATCCTCCATCTTCTCGCCTTCCTTGATGACTTCCTGGCCTTCTTCGACGATGCCCGCCATGCCTTTGCAGGGTTTGGGGCGCGCTGTTTCACCGAGCAGTGAAAAACATTCATTCAAGCGCTCGATCTGGTTCTCCGTTTCCACCAAATGGGTCTCGAACAGCTCCCGCAACCGATCGAAGCGCGCGGCCTGGGCCATCTTGGGCAGCGCCTTCGTGAGCTGCTTTTCCGCGTGCAGGATGTCCTTGAGCTGCTCCACCAGCAGTTCGCCGAAGCCTTCGGGAGGATTCGACGGCGCGCTTTCCGTCTTGATTTCGCTGGTCGTGTCGGCAGGCCCCGCCGGGTTCAAGGCCGGCGAAGTCACGAACTCCCACTCGCCGCCCTGATTCCAGGGGCCGCGCGTATCGATCTCGCCTTCATCGCCCGCGCCTGTCGAATCGTTGAAGAACTGGTTCACGAGACCCGGCGTCGGAGCGATCCTGCCGATGCTGAAGGCCGGCTTCTTCATGCTTTCGAGCGCGAGGGCGAACGCCTTCATATGCGTGATCTCGCGCGTCATCAGGAATTGCAGCGCATCCTTGGTGCCGGCATCGTCGCAGAAGTTGATCAGGCGCTCATAGACGATTTTCGCCCGCGCTTCGGCCGCAATATTGCTGCGGAGGTCGACGTCGAGCTCTCCCGTGATCTTGAGATAGTCCGCGGTCCACGCATTACCTTGCGAGTTGAACAGATTGACGCCGCCTCCGCCTGCGATGGCGATCAAGGGATCGGCTTCCGCCTTCTCGCGGTCGAACTTGGTCGGCTTGAGGTGCAAGCGCGCCAGGGTGCCCACGACTTCCAGATGACTGAGTTCCTCGGTGCCGATATCCATAAGGAGGTCCTTGCGCTCAGGGTCCTCGCAATTCAGCCCCTGTATCGAGTACTGCATCGCAGCCGCGAGTTCTCCGTTCGCTCCGCCGAACTGTTCGAGCAGCATGTTGCCGAAGCGAGGATCTGGCTCGTCGACGCGAACCGTGTACATGAGCTTCTTGACGTGGTGATACATGAAACCTCCTGGGAAAATCATAGTGGCAATTCATGTGCATCACGGACGTTCCTAAATCGCGGCGCAGGACGAGTCTGCGATTTCGCAACGCCGACCATAATCGAAGTAAAGTTAGTCGAAGTCTCAAATGAACGGCTTGCCGCCGGTGATGAAGGCTTCGGTGCATGCTGACGTAACGGCACGAAGACAAGGCTCAATGCAGCTTTCAATCGCGCATGAATGCGTAGTTCCTAATTTGGAAGAGATACAGGGCCGCTCGCGCGAAAAATTGGAACGAGACTCCCAGCAGGATTTCGTCCCGTGCTGATGCGCAGGTCGCGGTACCCCGTGCTTACTTCTGCAGCCGGCGCCCCTGGACACGCGAGGCCACCATCCATCCGACGACGACAGTCGCGGCGGCACCGATCAGGAGCTGCGTGACCGGATCGGACCTGATCCCATTCGTCGAGAGAGCGCGCACGGCCGCGGAGCCGACAACCATGCGTTTGGCGGCCTGCATCTGCCGTTGCGGCCGTGGAAGCGGCGGGATTTTGCGTCGTAGCGTCGCCACGCCGGCCAGGATCAGAACGGCTCCAAGGACGAGAAGCCCGCCGCCGATTGCCTCGTAGGCCGTATCCGGCCCGTAGTGCAGTTCGATGAAGTGAAACAGCGCGGCGATGCCGACCGCAGCCGCGGCGAACGCCAGGATCGCACCGGCGACCAGCAACACCACCGCGACGGCATAACCGCTCGCGATGCCGCTTGCCCAACCGTGCAGGTCGGCGGCATAGGATTGCAGCAGCGCGGAGACACCTCCGCGCCTGACGGTGTCGGCAGACTTCATGGTGAAATTCCCAGCGTTCGCCCTATTCAAGCCGCAACCCGCCGACGCGTTCCTCACGCGTGTTGCGGCGCCGGCTCTTTTTCCCCGATGCGGGGCCGATCAAGCCGCCGATCCTCGAATTGCACGGCTGATACCCTTGCGAGCGGCAAGTCGAAGCGTGAACTATGTTCAGACCGCAGTTCTCCCTGTCGCGAAAGCCATCGCCATCATGCCATCCAGAAGCGCCGGCATTCTCGCCTTCCGGAAAAGCAACGGAGTTGTCGAGGTGCTGCTGGTGCATCCCGGCGGACCATTCTGGCGCAACAAGGATCTCGGCGCATGGTCGATTCCCAAGGGCGAATACGGGCCTGACGAGGATCCGGAAGCGGTGGCGCGCCGGGAATTCCGCGAGGAACTCGGCATTGAGCTCAGGCACGCGGTCCTGCCGCTCGGCGACATCCGTCAGCGCGGCGGCAAGACGGTCACCGCTTTCGCTTCGGAAGCCGACATCGACGTGACCGATTTCAAGAGCAACAGCTTCGAGATCGAATGGCCGCCGCGCAGCGGCCGGAAGCGCGAATTTCCGGAAGTCGATCGCGCCGAGTGGTTCGACCTCGCCTCTGCGCGTACCAAAATCAATGAAGCCCAGCGCGCATTTCTGGACAGGCTGGAGACGACTCATCGATGCGCGCTGAGCGCACGCGCCTCGCCTGGTTGGGCGGCGTCGAAGTAGGAACCTATCGCGTTCCCGGCTTCCCAAGGCGCTGCGCCGCTGCAATCTCGCGCTCCCAGCCGAAAACCGACCGGCCATCGAGGTCGGGCGATGCCTGCCGTTCTCCCGCGATGAAAGCATCGACGGAAGGACCGCCGGCGATGGCCTCGAGGCGGCGCGCCTGATCGTCAAGACGCTTGAGTGCGCCGATCCGTTCGTCACGGCCAAGCTTCGCCGATTGAACGGCCGATTTCAGCACGCGGATGGTCTCGTCGTAGACCTTGAGCGGGACGGGATAGGGATGACGGTCCTTGCCGCCATGCGCCAGCGAGAACCGCGCGGGATCGCTGAACCGATAGGGTGCGCCGTGCACCACCTCGGCCACCATGGCGAGCGAGCGAACCGTCCGCGCGCCGACACCAGGCGTGAGCAACAAATCCGGAAAGTCGAGCGGTCCCCGTTCGGCCGCCGCGGCCAGCGTTCCATGCAATCGTCGCGCAAAAACGTCCTTTGGCCGCACGTCATGATGCGCGGGCATGACGAGGTGAGGCAATGCGGCTTGCGCCGGCGGCTCTTGGGCGAGTGCGACGTACTCGGCTGCGATCCGGTCCGGGCCAAGCGCGGCCAGAAGGTCGAGTTGCGCCGACCGCGATCCCTCGGCGCGATGGTCCGTGAGATTGATGATGTTGCCTTGCGAGGGGCCGTCGATGGCGCTGTGCGGCTCGTCGACGAAGCTCTTCAGCGTCTCGGAGTGCCAGTGATAGCGGCGCGCCTGCCGCTTGTCGCCGTTCATGCCCTGCTGCACCACGGTCCATTTCCCGTCCGCGGTCACGATGAAGCCGTGGAGATAGAGATCGAACCCGTCCTGCACCGCCGCGCTGTCGACCTTGGCGACAAGGCGGCTCGCACGAATGAGCCGTTCGCTGTCCAGCCCGATCCGGTTGCCGAGCAGGGCCAGCTCATCGGGGGTCTTGCGCGAGTGCTGGCCGCGGCCGCCACAGACGAAGACACCGAGTTCGTTCTGCAGAGGTCCGAGGCCGCGCTTCAACGCGCCGATCACGCTGGTCGTGATTCCCGACGAATGCCAGTCCATGCCCATGACGGCGCCGAAGGACTGGAACCAGAACGGATGCGCCAGGCGCGCCAGGAATTCGTCGCGGCCATAATGGTGCACGATCGCTTCGGTGATCAGGGCGCCGAGCACGGACATGCGCGTCGCGAGCCAGGCCGGCACGCGTCCGCCGTGCAAGGGAAGGTCCGCGCTGCCTGTGCGTTTGGTCATCCGGGGTTCGATTCCTGGTCGCTGCGCTTGATATAGCAGACGGCCAGGCTCAGCGCTGCGAATCCGCCATGGTGCGGAAGGTGATGGAATAGCGTGGGGCGTCCACGGACGGAATGCTGTGCTCCCACTCCCGGCGCGATGGGCCGTTCATCTCGTACAGCGAGCGAGGCCTGGCCTCCAGCGCATAACGCTCCCAGCGGTCGCCGACCTTCCTGCGGAAGCGCAGGCGGCAGGCCGAACCCAGCGACAGGCCGAACACCCTGCCGAAATGCGGCTTGTCACGGTGCCAGCCGATACCGACGCCGGTGTCGTATTCGGTGCAGAGCACCTGGGCGATCGCAGTCCCCTCGCCGCCGAAGGCTTCGACCCTGGCCGCGATCTCCTGGAGCCACGTTGGAATCGGCGCAGACTCCTGCAGCTTCTGCCGCTGATAGTCGTAGCGAAAGCCAAACGAAGCGACGCGGCGTTTACCCTCGAACGCCCCGAACTGGAACGGCTGCAACGGCAGCGCCGCGACCTGCCGAATGAGTTGCTGTTCGACGGCCGCGCCCACGAAGTCGTCGACAGAGCGCAGGCCTTCGGGACCGGACGCAAGATCATGGAAAAGGGCGAATTGCTCGGACACATCGCGATATATGGGGTGCGAGCGCCCGAGCGGAAGCCGACGCGAGCGAGCTTGACGGCGTTGCAGCCGCGCAGCCGGTTGGCTACCCACCAAATCCCCTTGTTGAAATTGATGACCTCGCTCCAATCGAGGCGCGTATCAACCCAGCCGACGCTGCCGCATCGCCTGCATTTCAGGTGAGCGGAAATGTCGTACCAGTCCCAGTGCGGCAGATCGGCGAGTCGGCGATCAGTCGTAGTACCAGCGCTTGCGCCGGGGCGGTGCTGGCGAGCGCAGCAGCAGGGCCAGGCCGAAACCGATCACGCCTGCCGTCAACAGCGAGCCGAGCGGATTGTCCTGCACCATCTTGGCCAGCGCCTCCTGCCCTTCGCCGGCATTGCTCACGGCCTTCTTGGCGAAGTCGGTGGCCGTGTCGGCGGCGTCACGTGCAACATCCTTGGCCTGGCCATAGAGGTTTTGCACCTTGCCTGCCGCCTCGCGCACGCGGCCCGCCGCCTGCGTATCCTTGTCACCTGCGAGATCGCCGACGGCGCCTTCCGCCTTGCCGGCCCAATCCTGGGCCGTTCCTGCGATACGATCCTTGTCCATGATGTCTATCTCCCACTGGATTCCTTCGGGGTAACCGGCGAAGCCGATCCGGGTTCCCCAGCGCAGCCGCGACAAGCGATGCTCATCCCTCAGTGGCGGATGCAGCGTGCGCGGATACCTTCGTTTGCGGAGTCGCGCATCACATTCCACGGGCAACGTGGTACCGACGCATTGTGTTTCGCGAGACCTCTGCACTCGTTCGCCAACAAAAAAAGCCCCGCCGAAGCGGGCTTTGATGAAGAGCGGCGTTGCGCGGCTGGAACTGCTCGTCGAGACCGCGGTTTGTTCCTGCTCAGGCTGCGAGGGCAGCGCGAGGCGGCTCGGAGGCTGGGACGGATCGATGATCGCGCGTTCGCAGCAGACAAGATCGGCACGGCTCAGGCACTGGATCGAGCGACTTGGGCCTTATCAGTCGTTGCTGCTTCTCGCAGTCCCCGCGAGCATCGCGGAGCCGCTGAAGCTCGCCGCCGTCGCAATTGCGGGCTCGGGTCACTGGATCACCGGCACCGCCACCATCATCGGCGCATACGCTGTCAGTCTGTTTTGTCTCGAGCGACTGTTCAAAATCGTCAAACCCAGGCTGCTGACGCTGCCGTGGTTTGCTCGTCTGTGGAACTGGCTTCTCATGCTCCGCCGCCGTGTGGTCGGATGGTTCGGCTGATCTGGCGCGTCCGATCTTCACCAGAGGTAAACCATCGAAAATGATCGGAAATTTTTAGCGAAACAACTGGCCCGCCTGTGCGTCGATACGCCGGGGGGACATCATGACAGAGCGCCAGTTCAGAGAGTTGGAAGTCCAGATCGCACGCTATCGGTTTCTGGAACGGGAGGTTACCGATCCGCTTGCCGAGCGCCTGCTCCACGGCATCGTCGTGGAGCTTGAAGCCGAGCTGGAGGTGCAGAGGACGATGCCAATCTCACATTGACCGAACACCTCAGTCGCGGGCACCCGTCGCAGTCTGACGGCCGCTGTCCGAGCCGGCGCTGCAAGAAAGCTGGTCTCGCCCTTCCTGATTTAACATCTGTTTGACGGGCCGCCTTCGGAGCTATCGACGCGTTGAGCGGAATGAATCCCGCGAGAGCCTGGAACAAAATCCGGAGTTGCAGGTGATCATACTGTGGGAGTAAGCGCCATGAGTAAGAACACCTCTGAATTGTCTCGGGACGCGCGCATAACGGTCGGGGACCTCATCACCGAGCTTTGTCGCTGGCCGGATCAAGCTACCATCAAGTTCAAATGCCCCGGCAGTTCGGCCGAACTTTGCTTTGCGCAGATCGACGGCCGCTCACGCGGCATCGTCGAAATCGAGTTGCAGCCGGCACCCGAAGTTGCGCCCATCGTACCGGCGTGACCCTGGTCGCGGGCCGGCGCGCGTCAAATAGGAACGGTTCGCCACATCACGGATTGGACGGACGGGTGTGCTTTTCCCCCGGGTGCACCCGTTGCTCTCGAAAAGGCCTGGACACCGTCGCGGGTGTGCCAGGCCTTTCTCTTGTGTGCCGACAGGAGCGATCGCGCTCCGCTCCGGTTGGCGCTTCCCGACAAGCGGAGCTCGTCACGTGCGACACCGGAACATCGCGGGCGCATGGAACGTTAGCGCTTTTTATCGAACGTGAGCCTGTTCAAGGAGATCGACATGGCACGCAAGACGAAGAAGAAGCGCAAATATTCGAAAAGCTCGGGCAAGGACGTTGAAGGCGAGATGCGCCGTTACAAGAAGGGCACCGCCAAGAGCGGCCCCGGCGGCAAGGGCGGCAAGGTGAAGAGCCGCAAGCAGGCCATTGCCATCGGCCTTTCCAAGGCGCGCAAGAAGGGCAAGAAGGTGCCCAAGAAGACATCGAAGAAGAAATCCTGACGTCGAACATCCTCAATCGCTGCGAGGCGATCTGTCGCCTCGCACGGTTCACGCTCCGGGGAGCGTTTCGTCAGTGACGTCCCGTCGACGGCCCCGCGCGCCGCTGCGGCGTGACGATCACGTAGCTTCTGCTCGCAGGCGGCACGTAACCCATCGAGCTTCCATAAGAACCGGACTGAGGCGTCTGCACCGGAGCGCCGGAGCGGCCGATCGGCTCGACGCGGCTATAGCCTCCCCCACTCGGAACGGCGCTCTGCTGGGTGCCCTGCGCAAAGGCCGCCCCTGATCCGATCAGGAGGACGGCGACCGACAACGTGATCCTGGTCATGAAAGCGCTCCCATGCTCCCGCATCCGATATGTTGAGCCTCGGCGATTCCGATGTCCAGATCCGACAAAGCCCACATGGTAAACCGGCCGACCATTCCTGCCGTTTCGTCGCTCCGTTAAGCCTACAGAAAACCCTGCCTTGACAGCCGGAGTTCCATCTGGCGGTTGCTGTCGGCATGAACGAGATATTGGATAGGATCCTATCCGATCAACCCGCGGCCGTCGAAACCCGTGAGAGGGTCAGGAGCTACATCGGCCTGCTGGCGTCGACCGGCATAACCGACCGTCAGCTCCTCCGCTATGGCAAGGCCTATCTCAGGGAGCTGATCGCGCCGGATCCCCGTTACACCGGCTGCTGACATCGACGCCTTCGGATGCCGCCCGACAATCCCGCGGTCCACTTGCAACCACGTCTCGCCGCGTCGTCAGTCGCTCACGGACTCCTCCGGCCGATGCGCGATGGGATATTCGTTCACCACGATTGTGACCGGCGCCGCTCCCAAGCAAGGCCGACTGACACCCTGTCGCTCGGCCCGGCCGATCGTAAGCCGCGCTGATGTTGTGGCCATAATTTAGGGGCCGATCCGGAATTGGGTTCGATTTGTCAATTTTCGTTCACCCGGCACTCATCGCAGCTCCAACTCGATCGATCGGAGGCTTGCCGGAAGCTGCCGCCAGCGTTCGCACTGCCCTCCGGCGCCGGGTGAGTGCCTGGCGTTGGTAGCGTTCCAAGGCCGCCAGTCGCCGCATCTGCTTCAGGTTCGGTGAGGCAAAATCCAAATTTGCCATCAACTGGCTGCGGACGGCACCGACCCGCTGCAACTGGGCGTGGGCCTGTGCCATTTCGAACGCCGCCATGGTCTGCATGGGGTCGGCCCCGTCGGGCACCAACAGCTGCGCCATCCGACGTGCCCGCATCGAGGCCGCTGGGTCGGTGTCGAGGGGAAGCGACAGACCGTGGCGCAAAGCATTGCGGCTCGATCTCAGGCGTCCGGCTGTCGTTTTCGGCCCCGAACTAAGCTTCGCATTCGCGCGATTAGCCCTGAGCTGCTTTTCACTGGCCATTGCCGATGCGCCCCCCTACGCGGTTGCCGTCCGTTTCACGGGCCTTCTCCCGCCGCCGACGCGCGTCTTCCTTGCGCAGCCTGCGACGGCTCCGTTCTCGGGCTGCGATCATGCGCTCGAAGTTCTGCAAGGTCACGCTCTTGCACTCGAAGGCCTGGGCATAGAGCTCCGCCTCGGTCGTTGCGGAATCGGTGAGGAACACCGCACGCTCCTCGCTCTGCGTCGGATTCCCGCCGTAGTAACTCCTCGCTCTGCGCCCGGCTTCCCAGTCTTTCACCTCCTGCTCCGACGGTACACAATCCAACGTGAACGTTCGCACGCTAGGCTTCTCCTGACGGAGCATGACACCGCGCAAGGCATCGATCATGCCCCTCCGAAGCAGGGCGTGGGTGCCACGCCTGAAGCAGCGCTCGTCCCACAGGCTGGCGACCAGGTCGCTGACGGCAACCCAGTCGGACGCGGTCTCGGGTTTTCGCTCGTCGATCACGGCGGCGGCCAAGCTCCAAAACAGCGTTTTGTTTTCGCCCTCCAAAAAAGGCGGCTCAAAGAACAGGCCTTTGAACCGATCGGGGATGATGTCAGAGGCCTCAGTGGCAGGGTTGCTATTTTTATTTTCGCATTGCATCTCGGGTTCCATGTACTTGGCGCGCCGACTCTCGCCGTGAGTGGCCTCGGTGCACCATTGTGCTCTGCACAGAATGACCGGGTTGACCGCTGCCGACGCGACGGCGCGAGGCTATCGGCGGCAGTTGGCTGCGCCGCTCGTCCCACTCTTTCGCTATCCACCTCGCAACCGGAACGCTTGCTCTCGGGGCGATGTGAAACTCTCCCTCAATTGGTCATCAATTTGGAGAAATCAAGTGGCCGACCAACGTAAGATGTTGAAAAGACGCACCAAATTGGTGCGGCGCTAGGGATCAACTTCGCCACCTTCTCGCGCTGCTAGCGGGCCTCTTCGGCCTAATCTGCTTCTGGATAGCAGCCCGTTCGGCATCGAGGATTACAAGCACTTCATGCTCGGCATGGGCCTCGTCGAGCGCAGGCTGCGCTTTCGACAGCCGTCGCTTCCATCACGTCGTCGCGCACCAGGCGAAATAGCTTGATTTCGACGCTTGGGGTGGCAACCCCGCTGCAACATGGCGACTGCGAACGGCGAGTTGTCGCCGTCGAGTGTGACCTCGCCGGTTTTTCGCGGCAAATACCACCAGCGTTCCATCTGATGTCTTCACTTCGGCGAGCCCGCGACCGACCGATCGCGAGCCTATCTTAGCCCCTCCCGTCGGCGTGCAGCAGCGCTCTCCGGTGCTTCCGTCATGCGCGGCGAGAACGGGTTGGTGCGGCAGGCATTCAGCGCCACCAGTTTGGCCGCGCTCGTGACCTTGCCATGTTCAACCTAGCGATCGACAGCAAGCTTCGTGGCCGCGATGTCGTGTCGATTTCCGATATCGAAGCGCGGTTCGTCCGCAAGGCTTGCGGCAAACGCGGCGCAGACGTGCGGCCGGATTTCAATTGGAAGGGTCTGCCGAAAGGAATGATGGGATTTCGATAGGTCGTCCTCGCGCGCTCACCAACCAAATGAATTTCGGATTTGGCGCAGCACGCCCAATGCGTTGTCAGTGTAGTAGCCGTAGTTCCAATATTGATCTGCCGCAAAAGGCCGCCAACAACAATGATTGCAGTCCAGCCGAGCTTGCCCATACGAGCAAAACCGCGCAGCTCGCCGGCGGTTCCGGTTTCCAAGGCTCGTGAAATTGAGGGACTGGCCCAGGCCAAAGCGCACGTTACCTGAACACCTGCCCGATCGCCTACAGAGAGACCGCTTTCGTGGGCTCCGAGGGTCTCCAAGCACCTCAAGAGATTGATCCGCGGGTGTTGACAAAGCCAATCACCGACGCTCTCCCCCATTGATGTCGCACCTCCACTGCGCTTGAATGCCGTGGGGCTAGGAGAAAGGGCTATGCGCGATCCAGGAGCGGCGGCGCTTGGTGCAAAACTCGACTTCGCCAATACCGGCGACTTGATCGCGAAGGGGCCCGCCGAGCGTATCGAGACAGCCCGCATTGCACATCAGCTCACTGTTTCACTGGCTGAGAACGACAGCCAAAAGGTACAGTTCGTTCTGCAAGAAATTCTCAAACGGTACGATTTGTCAGCGGTGGCGCGCACGACCGGAATTCGTCGGGACGCTCTGAACAAGAGTTTAAGCGCGGCAGCCAATCCAACCTTGAGCCGTGTACTGATATTACTCAAAGCGCTCGATATCCGGCTCATCGCAATCTCGTCAGACCAAAAACACGTACCCCCTCAGTCAAACCACGCCAAGCATCGGATCACAGGAAAAGCCCACGCGAGAAAAACGTCCAGCCTACCGGCGGATGTCGCCCGCGCGTTCGTCAAGGACATGCGCGCGTATTTCCGGGAAAAGCACCCCATCCGCCGCGACGATATCGCACGCCGGCAGCTTGTCGCCTTGCGAGATTACTATCCTTCCTCGGTGAGGGAGCTACTGCTCCCGGACATTTACGAGATGTTCGAGAAGATCAGGGATGAGGCGTGACGGTTCGCGCTGGCCACGCGTCACCGACACTCCGCCGGGCGCGGACAAACGATGATTGGCAATCGCGTCCTTGAATGATTATCTTCACGCATGCCCCGGAAAGAGTTGAGCATACCGCCGGCGCGCGATTTCGTCCGTGACATGCGTGCATTCCACACCGCAAAAGACTGGCTTCGAGAAAGACGAGATCGCCGTTCGCCAGCTTCATGCCCTGCGCGAGTATCAGTGGCCGGAGACAAGCAGATCAAGATAACCGATGTGCACCGTCTCTTCGACGCAATGAAGGACCATGCTTGGCGGCAGACAAACGAGGCACGAAAAGCCCGCTCCGGGGGTTGCGTCGCTGGAGCGTCTTGGATTACTGACTGCGCTTTAGCGCAGACTAGCCCGCTCCGAGACCAGCCACTGGCCTCACAGCCGCCTACGGCTTCACTTAGAGAGGCGAAGATGACCGTCAAAATCTCAGGCGTGAAGTGGACCGAAACAGCGAAGGTATTCCGGAGAGGTGACGCTGTCGTATTGGAAGTCATGACGAAAGCAGGACGGCTCTATCGAAGCACCTCCTTCCAACTAACGAGGCGCGAAGCACTGAAGCTTGCCGCCGAAATCCAAAAAGTGGCTTCCTAAAACGAGGATACTTCCAAATTACACCGAGCGTTAATATCGGACAGTAACAAGGCTTTCGACCTTGCCAGATGAAAGAGGCGGCCTCAGAAGCAGAGGAAAATGACGAATACGCCGATGATGAAAGCGATCATCACGATTGATGCCGCTCTGAGGAAGGCCCTCTTTTCTGGCGGTGCGTCGCTGTTCCAATATCCAAACAATCTCACGACGCGCTCCCTCAACTGAGGCGGCCTTACTCTTTTCTCCAGATCACCAAGGCGAAGGCGCCGACGCACAGAATGCTCAAGCTAACCCAGACCACTTCCGCCAGATGCGGGAAGCCGGAGGCTGCCGAAAACGACGCCGCAGATCGCCAGGGCGACGATTTCAAAAACGAACTCAATGTTGAGTGCCGTCTTGAACACGATGCTGTCTCAGGTTCTCTCCACGACCGTAGCTCGAATTAGGCCACTCTCAAAATCGACTTAGGACACTGGCGATTAAATACGGACAGTACCAAAGAGATCGCCAAGCCGAGGCGGTAAAAAGCCCCGGCCGAGCCGCATCACCGACCACGACCGAGGCTTCGCAGAGGCCGACCATGCGTCTGATCGGTGCGAAATGCTGCCCCATTATATGGTGAATGTCGAGGTTGTGCTGTCGGCTAATAGGTTGTGCCCTCAAAAGGGGCCAAGGCTGAAAATCAAAAGGGACCATTAGCTTAGTCAGGATGGAAAAGGGGCCAGCAGCCGGACGCCAAAACGAACAGATCGGGAAAGCGAGAACGGAAGAGAACTTCCAAAAAGGGGCAAGTTCTTTCCTACAGTGAGAACAAAGTCGCTACCGGCGCGCTCGTCCATCAACGACACCAGCCCCCGGCGCTGGTTTTTCATGCATCCCGTTACCGCGGTTTTCTAAGTCGGCCCTTGCCCCCGCACTTCTTACAGGGAGGATGATAAACCTTGCGTCCGGCCTCAGCACCGTGCGCGATCGGCGGTGAGCCCAAGCCACCGCATGCATCGCACCTAATCTCCACTTCATCTGAAGTAGATCTCAGTACCTTAAAGCTGCTCCTCATCATCACCCCTTCTCAATGGTCCGCCGCCCAACACTTTTCGTCCTCGGACTTCAGGGCGCCGTATCCACCACTCGAAGATTGAACGGGGCGATCACGGCAACCGCTCGTAAGCTAGCTGATCGAACCGGACGCCAGTTATACAAAAACGTCTAACTCCCGCACTTGTCGCAAAACCACGGCCCGCAACGTCAGCGATATTGATCAAGGTCCATAGCGGCGATTGATCTTGTCCCCGTGCCCTGGCCCCAAACACTACTTGCTGTCGTTTTGGGCCTTGGCGGCTGTGGCCTGACGATCCCGAGTTGCCGCGAGTTCTTGTTTGAGTTTCGATTGTTCGTCCGGCGTCAACGCAGGGACTTTGCGGTTGGAAGGCATATCGTCCAGCGGCAAGTAAGCAGGGTTGCTCGAAGGCCACAGTGCTTCGGCGTGCGCATCCCTCAGCGAGGCGGTGCTGTCGGTTACGCAGCCCGCGAGCGAGATGCATACCAGGGTTAGCAACAACCCGGCTGCAAGTGGCGACGTCTTCTGACCGATAGAGGCGGCAATCATGCCGCCGCTTTCGAACAACAGTGTGTGCCAAATGTGTCTTGTCGGACGGGAACTGTGTCCTGCTTCACAGCGGGAACAAATGCGATGCTTTAGCCGAGTGAGGGCCGCTCAACATTGAAGGCCGCCTCGACTCGCAGCAGCCGGTTCGTCACTCAGATGGCGTGCAAAAAATTCCTGCATTGTCTTGCGGCTACTCTCGGTCGCTTGCTCGTTATAACCCAAAGTATGTCCAAGATATTTATATGTCGACCTTGGCTGGTCCAATCCATGATACGCGTTCGGAAAGACAACAAGTTCGAGCTCACCTCCTGGCGGGCGCTCTCTTCTCTTAGCGCGACGACGGCTGAGGAGATGGCGACATCATGAAGTAGCCAGACCCCGCTGCTCCGAAGAGATAAATGAAAGCGGCCACCCATCCCATTGAATTCAACGTACCCGCAGTGGTCCCCATTACGACTACAATCAATCCAACGGTGTTGCCGATGATGGTAGCAATAAATACGCCGCGCACGGATTCCGATGAGGCGTCCCGGGCGAACCAAAAAATCAGACCCAATCCCAACAGTGCTGCACCGAACAATCGTGCCATGAGCACGGTTGAAGGCGACGTCACCATTCCATAGCTGGCCGCGACCTGTTCCGGAACCAGTACAAAACCAATACCATGCACCAGGGCAAGAACAGCAATGATTGCGAAAAACGTTTTAATCGTCATAGCGTGTACCCCTTTTCAACGTCGGCGGGGAAAGATGCCGATCGGTATCAGTAAACAAATCCGAACCGTCGCTAAAATGCAAATCCAATTGCCCTACTTGACGGTCGCGGATCGCTTGCACCCGCTGCGGACATCGGGCTGCGCCGCAACAACCGCCGCTAGGTGCCAAAAGCGAATGATGCGATCACGTCATCGGCGCGAGGTGGACGGCGAACTTAGGGGCGAGTGCCTTGTTGAATTATCGCGCGTTGTTGCGGTTGATTTCGTAGACCTGAAGATTGCAAAGGGCAGCGTTCAGGATCGGTGCGCTTACATCCGCGCGCGCGGCGTGGCCCGTCAAATCGCCAATTGTGTGTTCACCTTCGGTCGGTCGACCATCCTCCATGTCGATCAGCAAAGACGGCCCATAGGTCGAGTCCGGTTGGGAGAAAAGTCCGCGGATCATGGCTGCCGTATCAGGAGTTGGAGCGGGTGGATAACCAGCCGCCGTCACGACCCGCGCGCATTCCTCGATCACGGCAGACACAAAGGATGCGCCGGAAATCGATTTTGCAATCGCGCCCGCTCGGGATCTAGTCAAGGTCGCTATTGTCGCGATACAGACAAATCCGAAAAACTTCGCCCACATCATTGCAAGGATGTTATCGCTGATCTGGACGGGGATCCCGCCTGCGTCCAGCGCGGCTTTAATGGCGGCGCAGCGGGCGACGCACGCCCATCAAGCTCTCCTATAACGTTGAGGCTGATCCGCACCTGGCTCTGCTGGATCGTTCCGTCCGCCAGCATGGCAGCATTAATGACCGTGAGGCCGCCTAGCACGCGCGCGGCGCCAAACCTCTCGGTGAGAACGCCGATATGGCGCACCCCGTTCAGCACAGGTACGATCACGCTTTGCTCGCCCATCGCCGGAAGAATGGCGTCCATAGCACTATCAAGATCGTAAGCCTTGCAGGTGAATAGAACAACATCGTACGTCCCGTCCAATTCACCTTGCTGGACAGCCCTGGCCTGGGTGCGAAGTTCGCCGCCGTCCTGCGTT
>CAWCHW010000043.1:0-157639 GCA_963795365.1 uncultured Alphaproteobacteria bacterium | reverse complement strand
TAGCTATCTCCTTTCGTCATTCCGGGGCGCGACGAAGTCGCGAGCCCGGAATCCATACTCACGATGGTGGTTATGGATTCCGGGCCTGCGCCTGCCGGCGCATCCCGGAATGACGACAGAACAAATTACCCCGCGCTTCCTTCAGGCACCGTCGCCGCGCCCTCCCCGAGCGGGAGCTGCATCATCACGGTGTCGAGCCAGCGGCCGAATTTCAGCCCGACATTCGGGTGGGTGCCGATCATCTGAAATCCGCATCGCGTGTGCACTCCGATCGAGCCGGCATTGGCGGAATCGCCGATCACGGCGACCATCTGGCGGTAGCCGCGCTTCTCGCATTCACCGATCAGCCGCCGCAGCAGCAGCAGCCCGACGCCGCGCCGGTGGATGGCGGGATCGAGATAGATCGAATTCTCCACCGTGAAGCGGTAGGCGGGCCGCGGCCGATAGGGGCCGGCATAGGCATAGCCGCCAACCCGGCCGTCCAGCGCGCCGACCAAATAGGGAAAGCCGCCGTCGATCAGGGAGCGGAAGCGCCGCGTCATCTCGGCAAGATCGGGCGGGGTGAGCTCGAACGTGGCGGTGCCGTGGAGCACCGCGTGCTCGTAGATTTTGGTGATGGCGGGGAGGTCGGCCTCGGTTGCGGGCCGGATTTCGGGCGGGGACATGCGGGAGAGATTAGAGGCTTCGCGCCGATGCCGGAAGAGCCTTCCGTCGTCATTGCGAGCGAAGCGAAGCAATCCATCGGTCCGCTTGTGGCACTATGGATTGCTTCGTCGCTGCGCTCCTCGCAATGACGAAACCCACAAACAAAAACCCCGGCCGATGGGCCGGGGTTTTCCGTTCGTCTCGATGAAGCGCGTCAGTCGCGCTGGCCGAGCAGCTGCAATAGCAGCGTGAACAGGTTGATGAAGTTCAGGTACAGCGACAAGGCGCCTGTTATCGCCGCGCGCTCCGCCACGTCACCGCCCGCCGAAGCGTAGCCGTAGATGTAGTCGTTCTTCAGCCGCTGGGTATCCCAGGCGGTAAGGCCTGCGAACACCATCACGCCGACCACAGACACGATGAACTGCAGCATCGAACTCGCGAGAAAGATGTTCACGACACTGGCGATGATGATGCCGATCAGGCCCATGAACAGGAACGAACCCATCGCAGTCATGTCACGCTTGGTGGTGTAGCCATAGAGGCTCAGCGCACCGAAGGTCGCCGCGGTGATGAAGAACACCCGAACGATCGAGGTGTGCGTGTACACCAGGAAGATCGACGACATCGAGATGCCCATCAGCGCCGAGAACACCCAGAACAGCATTTGCGCGGTTGCGGGCGCCAGGCGGTTGATGCCGGCGGAGATCACGAACACCATCGCGAGCGGCGCGAGCATGAAGAGCCACTTCAGCGGGCTGACGAACATCGCGTACCCGAACGGCGTCAGGAAGATCTTGCCGACGCGGACGGCCTCCGGCGTCGGCACGTCGGTGACGGCCGCCATGTAGACGCCGAGCGCGGCGAGGCCGGTAATGGCCAGGCCGATGCTCATGTAGTTGTAGATGCGCAGCATGTATGCGCGCAGGCCGGCATCGACGACCGCGGCGTCAGCGCGCCCGGCAGCCCGGCCGAAGGGAGATGTGTAGTTACGGTCTAGGTCCGACATGGTCGAATTCCCGTTGGTTGTCCGGCGGGTGCGCCCGTGTAAGCTTCGTGTAAGCTTTCGTTCCGCCGGGTGGTGAAACCTATCTCAGATTTACGTGGCCTGCCGACATTAATTTTGTGTCATCAAGCCGCGCTCTGACCCACGCTGCTATCTGGGCATTTCCAGTGCAAACTACCATAGCGGCGTGCGGCTCCCACGCGCGGCTGTTTGTCGCTATTGCCTCGCGCATCCCACGAGTGCCGCATCCAGCGGGGCATATAAATCCCATAAAGATCGCTGGAAAACGGCTGCGCCGTCGCGTTAACCTTCATCGCATCGCTGCTTCAATTTGTCATAGATTGCGCAGCACTGTCGCAGGCTTCTGGTTCAGCGCGAGCAGCGTGCCGGCAAGCCCAAGGCCGACGGTGACGACCAGCGCGGATGCGACCACGGCGGCAGCGCTGCCGGCGTCCCAGACGAAGCTGAACGTCATCAGCCTCGTGACGATCAACCAGGCCGCGACCGAGCCTGCGATCACGCCGAACACGGCGGTAGCCAGGCCAATCAGGAGATATTCCAGCGCGTAGGCGCCGAGCAGCCGCGCGCGCGTCGCGCCGAGCGTCTTCAGGATGACGGCGTCATAGACCCGGTGACGATGGCCGGCAGCGAGCGCGCCGCCGAGCACCAGGATCGCCGAGATCAACGTCACTGCGCTGGCGCCGCGGATCGCCAGCACCAGATTGGTGACGACCGAGCCGATGGTCTGCATCACCTCGCGCACCCGCACGCTCGTCACGGTCGGATAGCTGTCGGCGACCGTCTTGATGATGCGCGCGTCCTCCTCGGCGCTGGGATGCGGCTCGGTCAATGTCGCAATATGGGTGTGCGGCGCGCCCTTGAAGGCGTTGGGCGAGAACACCAGCACGAAGTTGATGCCGAGCCCCTGCCAGTCGATGTTGCGCATGTTGCCGATCTTCGCCGGGATGTCGCGGCCGAGCACGTTGACGACGATCTCGTCGCCGAGCTTGAGATGCAATCCGTCGGCGATCTTCTTCTCGATCGAGACCAGCGGCGGGCCGCTGTAGTCCGGCTCCCCACCATTCGCCCTCGACGACCTTCGATCCCTTCGGGACTTCGCCGGTATAGGTCAGGCCGCGGTCGCTCTGCAGCACCCATTCGGCGTCGGTCGACGGGTTCAGTTCCTCGGCGCGCACGCCGCGCGCGGCGACGATGCGTCCGCGCAGCATCGGCACGTCCTCGACGGTCGATTGCGGCTCGGTCTTCTGCAGGAACGCCGCGAAGCGGTCGGCTTCGGAGGAGGGGATGTCGATGAAATAGAACGACGGCGCGTGCTCCGGCAGCGCCGCCAGAAATTGCCGGCGCAGATTGCCGTCGATCTGGGTGATGGTGACGAGCACCGCGAGCCCAAGTCCGAGCGAGAGCACGACCGAAGGCGTCAGCGCGCCAGGCCGGTGGATGTTCGTGATCGCAAGCCGCAGCATGGTCGAGCGCGTGCGCGGCAAACGGCGTGCGGTCGCCATCACGGCCCAGGCGACGCCGCGCAGGACCGCGAACACCACGGCCGAGGATGCGACGAACACGGCCGCGACGCGCTTGTCATAGGCGAGCCCGATCACGACCGCGATCAGCAGCGCGATCACGATCACCATCAGCGCGAGATAGCGCCAGCGCGGCCGGTGCCATTCGGCGACCACGGCTTCGCGGAACAGCGCCGCGACCGGCACGTCATGGACGCGGCCGAGCGGCCAGAGGCCGAAGGCGAGTGCGGTGAGCAGGCCGTAGACGAAGGAGAGCGCGAGTTCGTCGGGATGCACGGCCGGCACCACCGGCAGCGGCAGCAATTTTCCGAACAGGCCGACGATGACGAACGGCAGCGCCGCGCCGGCGGCGAGCCCGATCACCGAGCCGACGCCGGCGAGCAGCATGACCTGCGTCAGATAGATCGCGAACACGTCGCGGCCGGTGGCGCCGAGCGCCTTGAACGCGGCGATCACGTCGAGCTTGCGATCGATATGGCTTTTCACGGCATTGGCGACGCCGACGCCGCCGACCAGCAGCGCGGCGAGCCCGACGAGCGTGAGGAATTGCGTGAAGCGATTGATGGTGCGCTCGAGACCGGGCGAGGCGTTGGCGCGGCTGCGGACTTCCCAGCCGGCTTCGGGCGCCGCCTTGCGCGAATCGTCGATCAGCGCCGCCATCGGCGCGATCGTCGGCGGCATTTTCAGGCAGTTTCAACCGGTAATTCCAGCGCACCAGGCTGCCGGGCTGCAGCAGGCCGGTCGCGCGCAGCGCGTCCTCGCTGATCAGGAAGCGCGGCCCGAAGCCGACGCCGACGCCGAGCTTGTCCGGTTCGGCCTCGACCGCGCTGCGGATCTGGAAGGTGGCCTCGCCGACGCTGACCTTGTCGCCGACCTTGAGGTCGAGCCGCGCCAGCAAGGTCGGATCGGCCGCGGCGCCGAACACGCCGTCGCGCTTGTTCGAGGATGTCATCGAGCGGAAGTTTGGGATTGAGCGTCAGCTCGCCGAGCGACGGATAGAGGCCGTCGACCGCCTTCATCTCGACCAGCGCGAGCCGGCCGTCGGACGCGCGCGCCATCGCGCGCAAGGTCGCGATCGACGGAGAGCTCGCCGCGCGAGCGCAGGAAGGCGAGCTCCTCCGGCTTGGCCTCGCGCTGGAACAGCACGAAGGCGACGTCGCCGCCGAGCAGGTTGCGGCCCTCGCGCGCCAGTCCGTCGCCGAGGCTCGCCGCGACCGAGCCGACGCCGGCGATCGCCATCACGCCGAGCGCGATGCAGGCAATGAATACGTAGAAGCCGCGCAGGCCGCCGCGCAACTCGCGCAAGGCGTAGCGCAGGCTGAGCGAGACCATGCGTCCGCTGCTTGCGGCGCAGCGGCGACGCGGCCGATGCTTTCGGAAGCGACGCTCATGACGTCTGCTGGCGCGATCGGAGCTGGCCGGCTCGATGCGGCCCGAGCGCAGCCGCACCACGCGGTCGCAGCGCTGCGCGAGCGCGGTGTCGTGCGTCACCAGCACCAGCGTCATGCCGCGCTCGGCATGCTTGGTGAACAGCAGGTCGACGATCTGCTTTCCGGTGGCTTCATCGAGATTGCCGGTCGGCTCGTCCGCGACGAGGATGGCGGGATCGGGCGCGAGCGCACGCGCCAGCGCGACGCGCTGCTGCTCGCCGCCGGAGAGTTGCGTCGGATAATGATGCAGCCGATCGCCGAGGCCGACCGATGCAAGCTCCTGCGCCGCGCGCTTGCTCGCGTCCGCGTCACCCGCGAGTTCGAGCGGCACCGCGACATTCTCCAGCGCCGTCATGGTCGGGATCAGATGGAACGACTGGAACACGATGCCGACCTGGCGGCCGCGAAAGCGCGCCAGCGCGTCCTCGTCGAGGGCATTGAAAGGCGTGCCGTTGACCACCACCTCTCCGCTGTCAGGACGTTCGAGGCCCGCCATCACCATCAGCAGCGTGGATTTGCCCGACCCCGAAGGCCCGATCAGGCCGATCGCTTCGCCTGAGCCGACGCGCAGGCTGATATCTTTCAGGATATGAACGCGTGCGGCGCCGCTGCCGAGCGAGAGATTGACGCCGGTGATGGTAATGGTGTCGGCGGCCGCGCCGGCGAGCGAGGGAGATTCGATGAGGCTGTCCATGGCCCGGTCATATGGCACATTCGCATGTTGGGTCGAGGGGCGGCTCGCGTCCTTCGCGCACATCCTTGTGTTGATGCTGGCCTTGACCGCGCTGGACGTGACCTTGGCGCGCGGCCGCGTTCGCCGGCGAGGCCAAGCCGGTCAAGCTCGTGGTGCTCGGCGATTCCCTGTCCGCCGGGCTCGGCCTGTCGGCCTCCAACGCGTTCCCGGCGAAGCTTCAGAAAGCCTTGCAAGACAAGGGGATAGACGTCGACATCGGCAATGCCGGGGTGTCCGGCGATACCGCCTCCGGCGGCCGCGACCGGCTCGACTGGTCGGTTCCCGAGGGAACCCAGGGCGTGATCCTCGAGCTCGGCGCCAACGATGCGCTGCGCGGCACCGATCCGGCCGTCACCAGGGCGGCGCTGTCAGACATTTTGACGCGGCTGAAGGCGCGCGGCGTTGCCGTGCTTCTGTGCGGCATGCTGGCGCCGCCGAACTACGGCAAGGATTACGCCGATCGCTTCAATGCGATCTATCCGGATCTGGCGAAATCGTTCGGTGTGCCGCTCTATCCGTTCTTCCTTGACGGCGTCGCTGCGGATGCCAAGCTCAACCAGGCCGACGGCATTCACCCGACGCCGCGGGCGTCGACATCATCGTCAGGAACATCATGCCTACGGTCGAGGCATTCCTCGGCACGATCAAAGCAGCAAGGTCACTGAAAGCAGGCAACGATAACCCTAATCCTCAACGCTATCCACGGAGGTTTCCGCACCGTTAACGCATCGTGCTTCGCAGAGTCACACAACTCAGGTACAAAATGAGCCGTCGGTGATTCGTCACCGGGAATTGTTTAAGGGTTTGCGCTATGATTCGCAGCGTCAAACCCAAGCATCGGGAGTCCCAACGATGCCGCGTTTGTTTACTGGACTGGAAATCCCGGCCGAGATCGGCCAGACGCTTTCCGGATTGCGGGGCGGCCTTCCCGGCGCCCGCTGGATCGATCCCGAAAATTATCACGTCACCCTGCGCTTCATCGGCGATATCGACGGCATCTCCGCCAACGAGATCGCCTCGATGCTGTTTCGGGTGAACCGCAAGCCGTTCGAGGTGAAGGTGCAGGGGCTGACCAGCTTCGGCGGCCGCAAGCCGCGCGCGGTGGTCGCCTCCGTCGAGCCGAGCCGGCCGCTGATCGAGCTGCAGGCCGAGCTGGAGCGGATGATGCAGCGGATCGGGCTCGATCCGGAGGGGCGCAAGTTCACGCCGCATGTGACGCTGGCGCGGCTGCACGATGCCTCGAGCCAGGACGTCGCCGACTATCTCTCGGTGCGCGGCTATTTCCCGAGCAAGGTGTTCACCGTCGAGCGCTTCGTGCTGTTCTCGGCGCGCGCCTCCACCGGCGGCGGACCCTATGTGGTCGAGGATTCCTACGAGTTGAGTGCGTGACCGATTTCGCATGTCGTCGTCCGGCCTTGTGCGCAATTGCGCATCAGGACCGGACGACCCAGTATTCCAGAGACGTTTGTCGTTCACTGAGGAGCCGCGGCGTACTGGATGCCCCGCTTTCGTGGGGCATGACACCGGTATGGACACCGCACACGCATACCCCCGCTGCAATTCCCCGCTTGCAATTTGCGCCGCGTCTGAGGCCGTAAAGGGGCCATGCTCTCCACCCCCGACTCCTTCCGGCAGCATTATCAGGCCCTCGTCTCGTCAGGCACGATCGAGCGCGACGCCGCGCAGGCGCGATCGTCGATGCCTTTGCCGCGCTGGAGCAGCGGCTCGCCGGCCACAAGCCGCGCGCGCAAGCAGCGTCTGCTCGGCCGGCTGTTCCGCGACAAGGACGAGGAGCCGCCGCGCGGCCTCTACATCCATGGCGAGGTCGGCCGCGGCAAGACCATGCTGATGGACCTGTTCTTCCAGACCAGCTCCGTCGAGCACAAGCGCCGCGCACATTTCCACGAGTTCATGGCCGACGTGCATGAGCGCATCTATGGCTATCGCCAGAGCATCGCGCGCGGCGAGACTCGCCGATGGCGACGTGATCGCGCTGACGGCGCACGCGATCTTCGAGGAGGCGTGGCTGCTCTGCTTCGACGAATTTCACGTCACCGACATCGCCGATGCGATGATCCTCGGACGGCTGTTCGCCAAACTGTTCGAACTCGGCACCGTCGTGGTCGCGACCTCCAACGTCGCGCCGGAGGATCTCTACAAGGGCGGGCTGAACCGCGCGCTGTTCCTGCCCTTCATCGCGCAGATCGAAGAGCATATGGACGTGATGCGGCTCGATGCGCGCACCGATTTCCGGCTGGAGAAGCTCGACGGGCGTCAAGATGTGGCTGGTGCCCGACGACGGCGAGGCGGCAGCCGCGCTCAACAAGGCCTGGGCGAAGATGACCGGCAATGCGCCGTGCAAGCCGCGCGACATTGCGATCAAGGGCCGCACGCTTGCATGTGCCGTGCTCCGCGCATGGCGTGGCGCGCTTCTCCTTTGCCGATCTCTGCGAGGCGCCGCTCGCCGCATGCGATTATCTGCGGCTGGCGCACGACTATCACACCATCCTGGTCGACCACATTCCGGTCATGGATTATCCCGAGCGCAACGCCGCCAAGCGTTTCATCTCGCTGATCGACACGCTCTATGACAATGCCGTGAAGCTGATGGCCTCGGCCGCGGCCGATCCGGTGTCGCTCTATCTTGCGACCGACGGCAACGAGGCCAACGAGTTCAAGCGCACCTCGTCGCGCCTGATCGAAATGAGTTCGGAATCCTATCTGGCGCTGCCCCACGGCCGGAAGGATTCGGCCGCCAGCGGCGCCGACCACGGGGCTGGTGGAGACCTGACCGTCATCCGCGAGCGTCAGCCCGGGTGAGCGCAGCGATACCCGGGCAGAGGCCTCGCATGTCGCTTCGCTCATGCGGGCTACTGCTGTCCTGGAATGCCAGCCGTTCGAATAGGCAAAGGCCGACTTGAACGCGCTCCGTCGAAAGGGCTAACGAAACCTCCACCTTCCCACCTCTCCCGTTCGGGTTCTAAAGGATTTCCCATGGCGCGCGACAAGATTGCCTTGATTGGCTCCGGTCAGATCGGCGGTACGCTGGCTCACCTCATCGGCCTGAAAGAGCTCGGCGACGTCGTGATGTTCGACATCGCCGAGGGCGTGCCGCAGGGCAAGTCGCTCGACATCGCGCAGTCCTCGCCGGTCGACGGCTTCGACGCGCATCTACACCGGCGCCAATTCCTACGAGGCGCTCGACAACGCCAAGGTCTGCATCGTCACCGCCGGCGTGCCGCGCAAGCCCGGCATGAGCCGCGACGATCTGCTCTCGATCAATCTCAAGGTGATGGAGCAGGTCGGCGCCGGCATCAAGAAATACGCGCCCGATGCGTTCGTCATCTGCATCACCAACCCGCTCGACGCGATGGTGTGGGCGCTGCAGAAGGCCTCCGGCATGCCGCACAAGAAGGTGGTCGGCATGGCCGGCGTGCTGGATTCCTCGCGCTTCCGCTATTTCCTCGCCGACGAGTTCAACGTCTCGGTCGAGGACGTCACCGCCTTCGTGCTCGGCGGCCACGGCGACACCATGGTGCCGCTGGTGAAATATTCCACCGTCGCCGGCATTCCGCTGCCCGACCTCGTCAAGATGGGCTGGACCTCGCAGGCGCGGATCGACGAGATCGTCGACCGCACCCGCAATGGCGGCGCCGAGATCGTCAACCTGCTGAAGACCGGCTCGGCCTTCTATGCGCCGGCGGCGTCCGCGATCGCGATGGCCGAGAGCTACCTGAGGGACAAGAAGCGCGTGCTGCCCTGCGCCGCCTATCTCAACGGCGAGTACGACGTGAAGGACATGTATGTCGGCGTGCCCGTGGTGATCGGCTCGCAAGGGCGTCGAGCGCATCGTCGAGATCGAACTCGCCGGCAAGGACCGCGAGGCCTTCGACAAGTCGGTGGCGCCGTGCAGGGCCTGGTCGACGCCTGCAAGAAGATCGCGCCCGACCTGCTCGGCCGGTAATTCAGACGGCTTGGGTCGGGCCGGAGTCGTCGGCCGGCTCTTGCAAGTCTCGTGGTATATGGTATGCCAGACCTAAAATCGGAGTGAATTCAGCAGAATTCACCGCAAAGGGTTCGGGGAGCGTCCTCAGATGAATATCCACGAATATCAGGCCAAGGCGCTGCTTGCCGAGTTCGGCGTGCCGATCTCCAAGGGCGTGCCGGTGCTGAAGGCCGAGGACGCCGAGGCCGCGGCGAAGAAGCTGCCCGGCCCGATCTAGGTGGTGAAGAGCCAGATCCATGCCGGCGGCCGCGGCAAGGGCAAGTTCAAGGAAGCCTCCGCCGGCGACAAGGGCGGCGTCCGCATCGCCAAGTCGCCCGCCGAGGTCAGCGAGTTCGCCAAGCAGATGCTCGGCGCGACGCTGGTGACGGTGCAGACCGGCGCGCATGGCAAGCAGGTCAACCGGCTCTACATCGAGGAAGGCTCCGACATCGACAAGGAGTTCTATCTCTCGATCCTGGTCAACCGCGAAACCTCGCGAAGTGTCGTTCGTGGTCTCGACCGAAGGCGGCGTCAACATCGAGGACGTCGCGCACAACACGCCCGGAGAAGATCGTCACCTTCTCGGTCGATCCCGCCACCGGCATCATGGGCCATCACGGCCGCACGGTCGCGAAGGCGCTCAATCTCACCGGCGATCTCGCCAAGCAGGCCGAGAAGCTCGTCAGCCAGCTCTATGCCGCCTTCGTCGCCAAGGACATGGCGATGCTCGAGATCAATCCGCTGGTCGTGACCAAGCAGGGCCAGCTGCGCGTGCTCGACGCCAAAGTGTCGTTCGACGACAACGCGATGTTCCGGCATCCCGAGGTCGCCGCGCTGCGCGACGAGACCGAAGAGGACGCCAAGGAGATCGAAGCCTCGAAATACGATCTCAATTACGTCACGCTCGACGGCACCATCGGCTGCATGGTCAACGGCGCGGGCCTTGCCATGGCGACCATGGACATCATCAAGCTCTACGGCATGGCGCCGGCCAACTTCCTCGACGTCGGCGGCAGCGCCAGCAAGGAGAAGGTGGCGGCCGCCTTCAAGATCATCACCGCCGATCCCAATGTGAAGGGCATCCTGGTCAACATCTTCGGCGGCATCATGAAGTGCGACGTGATCGCCGAGGGCGTCATCGCCGCCGTGCAAGCGAGGTCGGCCTCACCGTGCCGCTGGTGGTGCGGCTCGAAGGCACCAATGTCGAAGCGGGCAAGAAGATCATCCGCGAATCCGGCCTGAACGTGCTGCCGGCCGACAATCTCGACGACGCCGCGCAGAAGATCGTGAAGGCCGTCAAAGGGAGCTAGTCGCCATGGCCGACCATCTCGCCGCGCCGTCGCCGCTCGAGGAACATCGCAAGCTTTCGGTGTTCGCCGGCGAATGGAACGGCGAGGAGACGGTCTATCCGTCGCGCTGGACCACAGGCGGACCTGCGACCTCGCAAGTCGTGGCGCGCATGGACCTCAACGGCTTCTATCTGATCCAGGACACGCTCCAGACCCGCGACGGCAAGGAGAGCTTCGCCACCCACGGCGTGTTCACCTACGACCGCGAGGACCGGACCTACAAATTGTTCTGGCACGACTCGCTCGGCTACTACTCGCCGGCGCCGGCCTCCGGCGGCTGGGCCGCCAAGTCGCTGATCCTGGTGCGCGGCTCGCTGCGCGGCAACGCGCGCCATGTCTACGAGGTCGTCGACGACAACACCTACAACATGAAGATCCAGTTCTCGCCCGATGCCGAAGGCTGGAACGACGTGCTCACCGGCACCTACCAGCGCGCCAAATAATCCCCGTCACCCGATTACGCTGCCAGCGAAAGTATTCGAACGCATGTCCATCCTGATCGACAACAACACCAAGGTCATCTGCCAGGGCTTTACCGGCAAGAACGGCACCTTCCATTCCGAGGCCGCGATCGCCTATGGCACCAAGATGGTCGGCGGCACCTCGCCCGGCAAAGGCGGGTCGACGCATCTCGGCCTGCCCGTGTTCGACACGGTGCAGGAGGCGCGCGAGAAGACCGGCGCCGATGCGTCCGTGATCTACGTGCCGCCGCCGGGTGCGGCGGACGCGATCTGCGAGGCGATCGACGCCGAAATCCCGCTGATCGTCTGCATCACCGAAGGCATTCCGGTGCTCGACATGGTCAAGGTCAAGCGCTCGCTGTCCGGCTCGAAGTCGCGGCTGATCGGGCCGAACTGCCCGGGCGTGATGACGGCCGGCGAGTGCAAGATCGGCATCATGCCGGCCAACATCTTCAAGCCGGGCTCGGTCGGCATCGTCTCCCGCTCGGGCACGCTGACCTATGAAGCGGTGTTCCAGACCACCCAGGAGGGCCTCGGCCAGACCACCGCGGTCGGCATCGGCGGCGACCCCGTGAAGGGCACCGAGTTCATCGACGTGCTGGAAATGTTTCTGGCGGACCCCAATACCAAATCGATCGTGATGATCGGCGAGATCGGCGGCAGCGCCGAGGAGGATGCCGCCCAGTTCCTCAAGGACGAGGCCAAGCGGGGCCGCAAGAAGCCGATGGTCGGCTTCATCGCGGGGGTCACCGCCCCTCCCGGCCGCCGCATGGGCCATGCCGGCGCGATCATCTCCGGCGGCAAGGGCGACGCCGGATCGAAGACGGCAGCGATGGAATCGGCCGGCATCACGGTCTCTCCGTCGCCTGCGCGGCTCGGAAAGACGCTTGCCGAAAAATTGAAAAGCTAATTCAGTCCTTCGTTCTTTTCGGCGAGAAGATTCGTCCTAAATAGGGTATGGCTTCGCCAATACGGCCGATCTGCCGGGATCGGGTTATTTTTGCGCCGTCTGTTACGCGCGAACCCAAATCACCAGGACGCCATCCATGTCTCGCCAGGACGCGAACGCAGCTTTTGCCCTTTCATCGTTTTTGCAGGGCACCAACGCCACCTACATCGACGCTATCTATGCCCGCTACGAGAAGGACCCGGCGTCCGTCGACAGCGAGTGGCAGGAGTTCTTCAAGAGCCTGAAGGACGCGCCGGACGACGTCCGCAAGAATGCCGAAGGGCCGTCCTGGGCGCGCGATCACTGGCCGCTGACCCCGCGCGACGATCTCACCTCTGCCCTCGACGGCAACTGGGCGACCGTCGAGAAGGTCATCGGCGACAAGATCGCGGCCAAGGCGCAGGCCAAGGCACCGCCAAAGGGCGGCGAAATCACCGCGGCCGAGCTGCACCAGGCGACCCGCGATTCCGTCCGCGCGCTGATGCTGATCCGCGCTTACCGCATGCGCGGCCATTTCCACGCCAAGCTCGATCCGCTCGGCATCGAGGCGCCGCGCAATCGCGAAGAGCTCGACCCGCGCTCCTATGGTTTCGCGGAGGCCGACTTCGACCGCAAGATCTTCCTCGATCACGTGCTCGGCCTCGAATACGGCACGCTGCGCGAGATCGTCGCGATCTGCGAGCGCACCTATTGCCAGACGCTCGGCGTCGAGTTCATGCACATCACCAATGCCGCGCACAAGGCGTGGATCCAGGAGCGCATCGAGGGTCCGGACAAGGAGATCAGTTTTACCCGCGAGGGCCGCCGCGCCATCCTCAACAAGCTGATCGAGGCCGAGGGCTTCGAGAAATTCTGCGACGTCAAGTTCACCGGTACCAAGCGCTTCGGCCTCGACGGCGCCGAGTCGCTGATCCCCGCGCTGGAGCAGATCATCAAGCGCGGCGGCAATCTCGGCGTGAAGGAAATCGTGGTCGGCATGCCGCATCGCGGCCGCCTCAACGTGCTCACGCAAGTCATGGGCAAGTCGCACCGCGCGCTGTTCCACGAGTTCAAGGGCGGCTCGGCCAATCCCGACGCGGTCGAAGGCTCCGGCGACGTCAAGTACCATCTCGGCGCCTCGTCGGATCGCGAGTTCGACGGCAACCGCATCCATCTGTCGCTGACCGCAAACCCGTCGCATCTGGAAATCGTCGACCCCGTCGTCATGGGCAAGGTGCGCGCCAAGCAGGACCAGCATGGCGATCCGCCTGATATGCGCATTTCCGTGCTGCCGCTCTTGATGCATGGCGACGCCGCCTTCGCTGGCCAGGGCGTGGTGGCGGAATGCTTCGCGCTCTCCGATTTGAAGGGTTACCGCACCGGCGGCTCGTTGCACTTCATCGTCAACAACCAGATCGGCTTCACCACCTATCCGCGTTACTCGCGCTCGTCGCCCTATCCGTCCGACGTCGCCAAGATGATCGACGCGCCGATTTTCCATGTGAACGGCGACGATCCGGAAGCGGTGGTGTTCGCCGCCAAGGTCGCGATCGAGTTCCGGCAGAAATTCCACAAGCCGGTCGTGATCGACATGTTCTGCTACCGCAGGCATGGCCATAACGAAGGCGACGAGCCGATGTTCACCCAGCCGGTGATGTACAAGAAGATCGCAACGCATCCCGGCACGGTCGAGATCTACTCCAAGCGGCTGATTGCCGACGGCGTCATGACCGAAGGCGAGGTCGAGAAGGCCAAGGCCGACTGGCGCGCGCGGCTCGATGCCGAGTTCGAGGCCGGCGCCGGCTACAAGCCGAACAAGGCCGACTGGCTCGACGGCAAATGGGCCGGCTTCAAGATCGCGGGCGAAGAAGAAGATGCCCGCCGCGGCGTCACCGGCGTGGATATCTCGGAACTGAAGGAGATCGGCCGCAAGATCACCAAGGTGCCGGACGGCTTCCGCGTTCACCGCACCATTCAGCGCTTCCTCGAAAACCGCACCAAGGCGATCGACTCGGCGCCGGCATCGACTGGGCCACCGGCGAAGCGCTGGCGTTCTGCACGCTGTTGCAGGAAGGCCATCACGTCCGTCTCTCCGGACAGGACTGGGAGCGCGGCACCTTCTCGCAACGCCATTCGGTGCTGATCGACCAGGAAGACGAGAGCCGCTACACGCCGTTCAATCATCTCGGCAGCGAACAGGGCCACTACGAGGTCATCAACTCGCTGCTGTCGGAAGAGGCCGTGCTCGGTTTCGAATACGGCTACACGCTGGCCGAGCCGAATGCGCTCGCGATGTGGGAGGCGCAGTTCGGCGATTTCGCCAACGGCGCGCAGGTGCTGTTCGACCAGTTCATCTCCTCCGGTGAACGCAAATGGCTGCGCATGTCCGGCCTCGTCTGCCTGCTGCCGCATGGCTATGAAGGGCAGGGGCCGGAGCATTCGTCGGCGCGGCTCGAGCGTTACTTGCAGATGTGCGCCGAAGACAACATGCAGGTGGTCTATCCGACCACGCCGGCCAATTACTTCCACGTGCTGCGGCGTCAGCTGCATCGCGAGATCAGGAAGCCATTGATCCTGATGACGCCGAAATCGCTGCTGCGCCACAAGCGCGCGGTGTCGCGGCTCGACGAACTCGGCAAGGACAGCACGTTCCACCGCATTCTCTACGATGACGCGCAAATGCTGCCGGACGAGAAGATCAAGCTGGTGGGCGACGACAAGATCCGCCGCGTCGTGCTGTGTTCGGGCAAGGTCTATTACGATTTGTACGAAGAGCGCGAAAAGCGCGGCGTCGACGACATCTACCTGATGCGCGTCGAGCAGCTCTATCCGGTGCCGCTGAAGGCGCTGGTGATGGAGCTTGGCCGCTTCAAGGGCGCCGAGATCGTCTGGTGCCAGGAAGAGCCGCGCAACATGGGCGCGTGGCACTTCATCGAGCCCTATCTCGAATGGGTGCTGAACCAGATCAATGCGCCGAACAGGCGTCCGCGTTATGCCGGGCGCGCCGCGGCGGCGGCGACCGCGACCGGGTTGATGTCGAAGCATCTCGCGCAGCTCAAGGCGTTCCTGGACGAGGCGCTGAACTAGAAGCGATTGTCACGCGCCGCCATCGCGAGCTCCGCGATGGCGGGCGATGACCACTGATTGCATGACCGCACGCGTCATTGAGGAAACAGACCATGACTGAAATTCGCGTTCCCACGCTCGGCGAGTCCGTGACCGAGGCCACCATCGGCCGCTGGTTCAAGAAGGCCGGCGAAGCCGTCGCGGTCGACGAGCCCTTGGTCGAGCTCGAGACCGACAAGGTCACCATCGAGGTGCCGGCGCCCTCGGCCGGCGTGCTCAGCGAGATCGCGGCAAAGGACGGCGACACGGTCGCGGTCGGCGCGCTGCTCGGCCAGATCAAGGATGGCGCGGCAGCGTCCGCTGCCCCGCCGGCCGCAGCGAAGCCTGCTGCGGCAGCTCCACCGCCCCCGCCGCCTGCCGCACCTGCGCCGGCTCCCGCAGCGTCCAAGGCCCCGCCCGCAGACGCGCCGCTCGCGCCGTCGGTGCGCAAACTGTCCGCCGAGAGCGGCGTCGATGCCTCGACCGTGCCGGGCTCCGGCAAGGATGGCCGCGTCACCAAGGGCGACATGCTGGCCGCGATCGAGAAGGCGGCGTCCGCGCCGACGCCGGTCAACCAGCCGGCCGCGGCCGTGCAGGTCCGCAGCCCCTCGCCGGCCGACGATGCCGCCCGCGAAGAACGCGTGAAGATGACGCGGCTGCGCCAGACCATCGCGCGTCGTCTGAAGGACGTGCAGAACACGGCGGCGATGCTGACGACCTTCAACGAGGTCGACATGACCAACGTCATGGCGTTGCGTTCGCACTACAAGGACGTGTTCGAGAAGAAGCACGGCACCAAGCTCGGCTTCATGGGCTTCTTCACCAAGGCCTGCGTGCAGGCGCTCAAGGACATTCCCGCCGTCAACGCCGAGATCGACGGCACCGACCTGATCTACAAGAACTACTACCACGTCGGCATCGCCGTCGGCACCGACAAGGGCCTCGTGGTGCCCGTGGTGCGCGACTGCGACCAGAAGTCGATCGCCGATATCGAGAAGGCGATCGCCGATTTCGGCCGGCGCGCCCGCGACGGCCAGCTCAAGATCGACGAGATGCAGGGCGGCACTTTCACCATCACCAATGGCGGCATCTACGGCTCGCTGATGTCGACGCCGATCCTGAATGCGCCGCAGGCGGGCATTCTCGGCATGCACAAGATCCAGGAACGTCCGATGGTGGTCGGCGGCAAGATCGAGGCGCGGCCGATGATGTATCTGGCGCTGTCCTACGATCACCGCGTCATCGACGGCAAGGAAGCGGTGACCTTCCTGGTGCGCGTCAAGGAGAGCCTGGAAGATCCGGCGCGGCTGGTGCTCGATCTCTGATTTGAAGTGCGGGGTAGGACTGAAGTGACGGACAGAGTAGCTGTTATCACCGGCGGCAGCCGCGGCATCGGCCGCGCCACCGCGATTGCGGCGGCCAAGCGCGGCTTCAAGATCGTGGTCGGCTATGCCAGCAACCAAAAGGCAGCCGACGAGGTGGTCTCGATCATCGAGCGCTCCAACGGCAAGGCGGTCGCGGTGAAATGCGACGTCGCCGAGGAGAGCGAAATCCTTGCGCTGTTCGAGGCCGCCGACAAACTCGGCACGCTCGGCGCGCTCGTCAACAATGGCGGCATTGTCGGCAAGAGCGGCGTGCGCGTCGACGAAATGAGCATCGAGCGCATCCAGCGCGTGATGGCGATCAATGTCACCGGCGCGATCCTTTGTGCCCGCGAGGCGGTGAAGCGGATGTCAACCAAACATGGCGGCAAGGGCGGCGTCATCGTCAACCTGTCGTCGGCCGCCGCCAAGCTCGGCGGCGCCAACACCTATGTCGACTACGCGGCGTCCAAGGGTGCGATCGATTCCTTCACCATAGGCCTTGCGCAGGAAGTCGCGGGCGAAGGCATCCGTGTCGCCGCGATCCGGCCGGGCCTGATCGACACCGAAATCCATGCCTCCGGCGGCGACCCCGAGCGGGCGCATCGTCTGTCGCATATGGTGCCGATGAAGCGGGTCGGCAGCGCCGAGGAAGTCGCCAACGCCGTCGTCTGGCTGATGTCGGAGGATGCGTCCTATGTGACCAGCGCGATCCTCGACGTGTCGGGCGGGCGCTAGCGCATGATCCGGAAAAGTGTGAAGCGGTTTTCCCTCGCGACAAACGCCAAGGCGTTTGCGCGGAGATCATGCGCAAAACATAAAGCCCTGTCATAAGTTTGAGCTACAGGATTTCAGATCATGGCCAGTTACGATCTCGTCGTCATCGGTACCGGACCCGGCGGTTACGTCTGCGCGGTGCGCGCGGCGCAGCTCGGCATGAAGGTCGCGGTGGTCGAGAAGAGCCCGACGCTCGGCGGCACCTGCCTCAATGTCGGCTGCATGCCGTCGAAGGCGCTGCTGCACGCGTCCGAGATGTTCGAGGAGGCCGCGCATTCCTTTGCCAAGATGGGCGTCAGCGTCTCCGCGCCGAAGCTCGATCTGCCGATGATGATGAATTTCAAGCAGCAGGGCATCGACGGCAACGTCAAGGGCGTCGATTTCCTGATGAAGAAGAACAAGATCGACGTCATCCACGGCATGGGCAAGATTCTCGGTGCCGGCAAGGTCGAGGTCGCGGGCAGCGACGGCAAGACCCAGACGGTCGAGACCAAGAACATCGTGATCGCCACGGGCTCCGACATCGCGCGGCTGAAAGGCATCGCGATCGACGAGAAGCGCATCGTGTCGTCGACCGGCGCGCTGTCGCTCGACAAGGTGCCGGGCAAACTCCTGATCGTCGGCGCGGGCGTGATCGGCCTCGAGCTCGGCTCGGTCTGGCACCGGCTCGGTTCTGAAGTGACCGTCGTCGAATTCCTCGATCGCATCCTGCCGGGCATGGACGGCGAAATCGCGCGGCAGTTTCAGCGCATCCTCGAAAAGCAGGGCTTCAAGTTCAAGCTCGGCGCCAAGGTCACCGGCGTCGATACTTCGGGCGCGACACTGAAAGCCTCCGTCGAGCCGGCCGCGGGCGGCACTGCGGAGACGCTGGAAGCCGACGTCGTGCTGGTATGCATCGGCCGCGTGCCCTTTACCGACGGTCTCGGATGCAAGGAGGCCGGCGTCGCGCTCGACAATCGCGGCCGCGTGCAGATCGATCCGCACTTTTCCACAAGCGTGAAGGGCATCTACGCCATCGGCGACGTCGTCGCGGGTCCCATGCTCGCGCACAAGGCTGAGGATGAAGGCGTGGCGTGCGCGGAGATCATCGCCGGACAAGCCGGCCACGTGAACTACGATGTGATTCCAGGTGTTGTGTATACCACGCCGGAAGTCGCCTCCGTCGGCAAGACGGAGGAAGAGCTGAAGCAGGCGGGAGTCCCGTATAATTCCGGTAAATTCCCGTTTACCGCCAACGGCCGCTCCAAGGTGAATCAGACCACGGACGGATTTGTGAAGGTTCTCGCAGATGCGAAGACCGATCGCGTGCTCGGCGTGCACATCATCGGCATCGAAGCCGGTGAAATGATTCATGAAGCCGCGGTATTAATGGAATTTGGCGGTGCGGCAGAGGACCTCGCCCGCACCTGCCACGCGCATCCGACGCGTTCCGAGGCGATCAAGGAAGCGGCGCTTGCAGTCGGCAAGCGCGCCATCCATATGTGATCGACGCCCGGCTTCTAGCCGGGTAGAGATAAGAAATGCTGCGACGCCTTCTGCAACCGCTCTGGGTCCTGCTTGCGATCATCTTTTTGATCGAGGCCTGGCTGTGGGATCACCTCGAGCCCATTGTCGCCCGGTTCGTATCGGTCATTCCGATGCGGACTTTCAAGCAATGGCTCGCCGAGCGCGTCGACGCGCTGTCGCCGGCAATGACGCTGATCGTCTTCATCGTGCCGGTGATCCCGCTGTTTCCGCTGAAGCTCGTCGGTCTGTGGTTGCTTGCCCATGAATACTGGACCAGCGCCATCTTCACGATCCTGTTCGCGAAATTCGTCGGCGTCGGCGTCACCGCCTTCATCTTCGACGTGACGCGCGAGAAGCTTCTCGAGATGGGCTGGTTCGAGAAGCTCTACGAGTTCATCATGGACCTGCGCGCAAAGGCCAAGGCGCTGGTCGAGCCGGTGAAGCAGCGCATTGCCAATCTGCTGCGCGGCGATGGCGCCGGCTGGTCGGTGCGGACGCTGCGATTGATCCAGCGCTTCCGCAGGGGCGTGCATCAGGCGCGCTAACTCCGATGTCGATATGAATCGGCCGGCGTAGCCCGCATGAGCGCAGCGATATGCGGGTCACCCGGGTGTCGCTTCGCTCACCCGGGCTACGCTGAGATTGAAGAGCTGCGCCCTAATGCAAATGCAGGATATGCGGGCTGAAGGCGCCGAGCGCCGTCACCGCGATGCCGGCCAGCGCGAGCAGACCTGAAACCCAGGCCAGCGCCATCATGCCGGTGATGATGGCCGCCGACGCCAGCACGATCCCGATCTGGAACGCGGCTGAGCCGAGCTCGAAGTGATGGTACTTCGCGGTGGCTTCGTCGCGCTCGTGCTCGGCTTCCTTGGCGCGTTCGGACAATTGATCCTGCCCTTCGCCGGTCTTGGGATCGGACCGGTAGCGCTCGGCGGTCTTCTGCCACTCGTCGATCTGCTTTTGCAGCGCGGCCTTGGCGGCATCGTCGCCCGCGGTGCCGAGACTTAACTTGCCCTGTTCGGCGGCGGTCTGCACGACGTTGCGGCGGATGCTCTTGGCCTGGAAGAAGGCCCACAGGTTCGAGGCCTCGACATTCTTGCTGATCGATTCGGTCTGAGCGCCCTTGCCCAGCGTCTCCGACAACGCCAGACACAAGGCGATTACGGCGATCAGCAGCGCGATCTTGCGGTTCTCGCCCGCGGCCTCCTTGGCGTGCTCCGACGTTTCCATGGCTTCATGTGCGCTCATGATTTCCTCCGCTGCCTGACGGGGACACGATTGCCGAACAACGAAGCGTGCGCAAGAGGCAAACGATGTGACGGAGAAGCGAAGCTCAGCTTCGCGGATGGGCGCTGCGATAGACTTCGAGCAGGCGCTCGCTGTCGATGCCGGTATAGATCTGCGTGGTCGAGAGCGAGGAATGACCGAGCAATTCCTGGATCGCGCGCAGGTCGCCGCCGCGTGACAACAGATGCGTCGCAAAGGAATGCCGCAAGGCATGCGGCGTGGCGCTGTCGGGGAGGCCCAGCGCGCCGCGCAGCCGCGCCATCGCAAGCTGGATGATGCGCGGGCTTAGGGGACCGCCGCGGGCGCCGACAAACACCGGTCCTTCCGGCGGCAAGGCGTACGGGCAGATCGCGGCATAATCCTCGATCAGTTGCAGCACCTTCTGCAGCACCGGCACCATGCGGGTCTTGTTGCCCTTGCCGGTGACGATGAGCACGTCGCCTTCGCCGGGCCTCGGCACGTCACGGCGCTTCATCCCGAGCGCCTCTGAGATGCGCAGGCCCGAACCATAGAGCAGCGCCATCACGGCGGCGTCGCGCGCCAGCACCCAGGTCTCGCGCGCCTCGCCCGCGCGCTCGTCGGCGTCGGCAAGCCGCTTGGCCGCCGCCATCGGCAACGGCTTCGGCAGGGTCTTGCCGACCTTGGGCGCGCGGATCGCCGAGAGTGCACCGACCTTGCCCTTGCCTTCGCGTTCGAGGAAGCGGCCAAAGGAGCGCAGGCCCGCGAGCGCGCGCATCAGCGAGCGGCTGGCGATGGCCTCGGTGCGGCGCATCGCCATGAAGGCGCGGATGTCGCTTGCTTCCAGCTTTGAGAATTTCGCCAGCGTCACCCGCGCGCCCCAATGCTCGCAGAGGAAGTCGAGGCATTGCCTGAGGTCGCGGGCATAGGCTTCCAGCGTCTTCGGCGACAGCCGGCGTTCGCTGCGCAGGTGCGCCAGCCAACGCGACATCTGCAGCGCGACGCTCTGGTCGGCGCTGGCGAGCTCGATCGGTTGAACGGCCGGTTTCGGCATGGCGCTCGGCAATTTGGAGACCTGGTATTGATTTGATTCTCCTCAATATATCGCACCTCCTCGTTTACCGTTCGCTAACTTGTGCCCGTGGCGGTAGCTTTGGATCACACAACGCCGATTCTTTATGGACGACAGCCCGCACCAGACCTCCGCATCCATCAGCATCGACTCGCATTGTCGATGTGCTGGTGCCGGTCGCGCTGAACCAGACCTATTCCTATCGCGTGCCGCGCGGCATGGAACTGAAGGCCGGCGACGTCGTCGGCGTGCCGCTCGGCCCGCGCGAGGTGCTCGCGGTGGTCTGGGCCGAGAACGCCAGGCCTGATCCGCGGCTGCATAATCGCCTGAAGGACGTCAGCGAAAAGCTCGACGTGCCGCCGCTGAAGGAGGAACTACGGTCGCTGGTCGACTGGGTGTCGAACTACACGCTGTCCGCCCGCGGCATGGTGCTGCGCATGACCTTGCGGATGGGCGAACATCTCGGCCCGGAGCGCCTGCGCGTGGGCGTGCGCCTGATCGGCGAGCCGCCGAAGCGGCTGACGCCGGCGCGGCGCCGCCTGATCGAGGTGCTGTCGGATCGTCTGCTGCATGGCAAGTCGGACGCCGCAAAGGAAGCTGGCGTCAGCGCCGGCGTGATCGACGGCCTGGTTGACGAAGGCACGCTTGTTGTCGAGGCGATGCCGCGGCCGCTGGCGCCGCCTGCGCCCGATCCAGCTTACGCGCAGCCCGAGTTCACGCGCCAGCAACGCACCGCGGTCGATGCCATGCGTGCGCTCGCCGCCAACGGCACCTTCCATGTCGCGCTGCTGGACGGCGTCACCGGCTCCGGCAAGACCGAAGTTTATTTCGAGGCGGTGGCCGAGATCATCCGCCGCGGCAAGCAGTCGCTGATCCTGATGCCGGAGATCGCGTTGACCGGCCAATTCCTCGATCGCTTCGAGGCGCGCTTCGGCGTGCGGCCGCTGGAGTGGCATTCGGAGCTGACGCCGCGCACCCGCGCGCGCAACTGGGCCGCGATCTCCGCGGGCGAGGCGCCGGTCGTGGTCGGCGCGCGCTCGGCGCTGTTTCTCCCCTACGCCAATCTCGGCCTGATCGTGGTCGATGAGGAGCACGACCAGGCCTACAAGCAGGAGGACGGCGCGCATTATCACGCCCGCGACATGGCGGTGGTGCGCGCGCATATCGCCAAGATCCCGGTCGTGCTGGCGTCCGCAACGCCGTCGGTCGAGACCGAGGTGAATGCGCGCAAGGGTCGCTATCAGCGCATCGTGCTGCCGTCGCGCTTCGGCGGGGCGCACATGCCGCAGATCGAGGCGATCGACCTGCGCCGCGAGGCGCCGCCGCGCGGCCGGTTTATTTCACCCGTTCTCGCAGAACATATCGGTCATGCCATCGAGCGGCGCGAGCAGGCGCTGTTGTTCCTCAACCGCCGCGGCTATGCGCCGCTGACCTTGTGCCGCGCCTGTGGGCACCGTTTCGCCTGCACCATCTGCGATGCCTGGCTGGTCGATCATCGCTTCCGGCAACGGCTGGTCTGTCACCACTGCGGTTTCTCGATGCCGCGCCCGCATGCCTGTCCGAACTGCGCGGCGGAGGAATCGCTGGTCGCGGTCGGGCCCGGCGTCGAACGGCTGCAGGAGGAGGCTGCCCAGCTGTTTCCGCAGGCGCGCACCATGGTGCTGTCGAGCGATCTCATCACCTCGATCGAGACCATGCGCAGCGAGCTCAACGAGATCGCGGAGGGGCGCGTCGACATCATCATCGGCACGCAGCTGGTCGCCAAGGGCCACAATTTCCCGCGGCTCAATCTCGTCGGTGTGGTCGATGCCGATCTTGGTCTCGGCAATGGCGATCCGCGCGCCGCCGAACGCACCTGGCAATTGCTCAACCAGGTGATCGGACGCGCCGGCCGCGACCAGGGCCGTGGTGTCGGCTATGTGCAGACGCATCAGCCCGAGCATCCCGTGATGAAGGCGCTGGTCGCCTGCGACCGCGAAGCGTTCTATGCCAGCGAAATCGCCTCGCGCGAGCGCACGGGTTATCCACCGTTCGGACGGCTGGCGAGCCTGATCATCTCGGCCGGCGATCGCCCGACCGCGGAAGGCTATGCGCGCAAGCTCGTGGCCGTCGCGCCCACGGACGAGCGCGTGCAATTGCTGGGACCGGCCGAAGCGCCGCTCGCGGTCATCAAGGGCCGCTACCGCTTCCGCCTGCTGCTGAAATCCGCGCGCGGCTTCGACCTGTCGGATTATCTGCGGCACTGGCTCACTGCTGCGCCCAAGCCGAAGGGCAACCTCAAGCTCGAGGTCGATGTCGACCCGCAGAGTTTTTTGTAGCGAGGCTCTAATCCCGCCACATCGTCATTGCGAGACGAAGCGAGAAGCAATCCATCTTTCCCCTTGCGGCACTATGGATTGCTTCGTCGCTTCGCTCTGCAATGACGACATCGCAAAACACCCGCCGTCATTCGCGACGGCGGGTTGCTTTGGCGCGCAGGAAGTACCTGGCGCCCGTCCTGGACGCTGTACCTGCCAGGTCTGTTTTGGGAGAAGGCGCGAAGCCTTACGAGACGACCTCTGCGGTCACCTGACCGAGGCCTTCGATGCCGAGCGCGCGGGCTGCGGCGGTGGAGAGATCGAGCACCCGGCCACGCACGAATGGACCGCGGTCGTTGACGGTGACGACGACGCTGTGGCTGCCATGGGTCACGCGCAGCTTGGTGCCGAACGGCAGCGAACGATGGGCGCAGGTCATGGCGTTCTCGTTGAAACGCTGGCCCGAAGCGGTCTGGCTGCCCAACTCGTTGCCGTAGAACGAGGCAACGCCGGAGAAGCTGTGTCCGCCGGTTGCCGACACGCTCGCATTGGCGTCCTTCCAGTCGCCTTTGGACGCTCCCTTGGAGCCTTCGTCCGAATCCGAGCTGGCGTGGTGGATATGATGATGGCCGTGATACCTGGATCTGGCCGACGCTTCAGTGCTGGTCGCACCGACCAGGAGAGTTGCGGCGATGAGCGCGAGCGCCGTCCGCGAGCGGGTTAGGGATCCCGCCGTCGACTTTTTGGTATTCAACATTTACTGGTCCCTTAGAGAAGTATTGCCACATATGTGACAAGTGGAACCCCCGTCCCGTTTCGAAGAGTGGGCCGTTTTGCGTCGCAATATGGCGTGAATTTGTCAGTAGATGGTTGGATGTCTCAGGCTGTAACATCTTGTTACTCAGCCATCTAATCGATAGACATTCCGTAATCTTTGAAATTAACCAATTATTAACCAAATCATTACTTATGAATACTAATGAATGTAGTCTTGCCAAGTGAAGCGCATGTCTTGTCGAGTAATGCGCGCGGCGGTTGGACTGCGGTGTTCCGCTGGAACGATTTGGCAGAGTGCCGCGCGGAGCTGAGCGTCACCGGATGCGCAAAGGAAACGGCGCGCCGGCGTTCGCAGTGAACACCGGGCAAAACAGCTGGCTTGTGGATGAAGCACCGGCGGCAAATCGCGCGCCGCCGTCATGTTGCACCTGCGCGCCCGCTATGTTAGCAAAGCCGCGATTTTAACGGACTTGGCACTCCGCGTGCCGGCCGAAAATCGAAGTCCCGCTTGAATTCCAAGGGCTTGGATCGCTAGGCGCCGCTTCGTGGCGACGGTTTTTCCCTTGCGAATTCGACAGCTATAAAGAGCTAGGTCCGTGGCTGGTGAAGATCCGTCTGTTTCCGGTGTGTCGGGCCGTTATGCCACGGCCCTGTTCGAGTTGGCCCGCGATGAAAAGTCCATCGACGCGGTCAAATCCGATCTCGATCGATTCACTGCCATGCTCGGCGACAGCGCCGACCTCACGCGTCTCGTTCGCAGCCCGGTCTTCTCGGCGGATGCGCAATCAAAGGCGCTCTCAGCGGTCCTCGACAAGGCCGGTATCTCCGGCATCTCCGCGAATTTCCTGAAGGTGCTGACCGCCAATCGCCGTCTGTTCGCGGTTGGCGATGTGATCCGTGCCTTCCGCGCCCTCGTCGCCAGGTTCAAGGGCGAGGTAACCGCCGACGTAACCGTGGCGGAAGCGCTCTCGGACAAGAATCTCGACGCCCTGAAAGCCGGACTGAAGTCGGTGACCGGCAAGGACGTCACCCTCGACGTGAAAGTCGATCCCTCGATCATCGGCGGCCTGGTCGTCAAGCTCGGCAGCCGCATGGTCGATAGTTCGCTTCGCACCAAGCTCAATTCGATCAAGCACGCGATGAAAGAGGCAGGCTGATGGACATCCGCGCCGCGGAAATTTCCGCGATCCTCAAGGACCAGATCAAGAATTTCGGCCAGGAGGCCGAGGTCTCCGAAGTCGGACAGGTGCTGTCCGTCGGTGACGGCATCGCCCGCGTCTACGGGCTGGACAACGTCCAGGCCGGCGAGATGGTCGAGTTCGAGAATGGCACGCGCGGCATGGCGCTCAATCTCGAAACCGACAACGTCGGTATCGTGATTTTTGGCGCCGACCGCGAGATCAAGGAAGGCCAGACCGTCAAGCGCACCCGCGCCATCGTCGATACACCCGTCGGCAAGGGCTTGCTCGGCCGCGTCGTCGACGCGCTCGGCAATCCCATCGACGGCAAGGGTCCGATCCAGGCGACCGAGCGCAAGCGCGTCGACGTCAAGGCGCCCGGCATCATCCCGCGCAAGTCGGTGAACGAACCGATGGCGACCGGTCTGAAGGCGATCGACGCCCTGATCCCGATCGGCCGCGGCCAGCGCGAGCTGATCATCGGCGACCGCCAGACCGGCAAGACCGCGATCGCGCTCGACACCATCCTGAACCAGAAGCCGCTGAACGCCACCGGCGACGAGAAGATCAAGCTGTACTGCGTCTATGTCGCGGTCGGCCAGAAGCGCTCCACCGTCGCGCAGTTCGTCAAGGTTCTGGAAGAGCAGGGCGCGCTGGAATATTCGATCATCGTGGCGGCGACCGCGTCCGATCCGGCGCCGATGCAGTACATCGCGCCGTTCACCGGCTGCACCATGGGCGAGTACTTCCGCGACAACGGCATGCACGCCGTGATGATCTACGACGACCTCTCCAAGCAGGCGGTCGCCTATCGTCAGATGTCGCTGCTGCTGCGCCGCCCGCCGGGCCGCGAAGCCTATCCGGGCGACGTGTTCTATCTGCATTCCCGCCTGCTGGAGCGCGCCGCCAAGCTCAACGACGATCATGGTTCGGGCTCGCTGACCGCGCTGCCTATCATTGAAACCCAGGCCAACGACGTGTCGGCCTACATCCCGACCAACGTCATCTCCATCACCGATGGCCAGATCTTCCTCGAGACCGATCTGTTCTTCCAGGGCATCCGTCCGGCCGTGAACGTCGGTCTGTCGGTGTCGCGCGTCGGATCGTCGGCGCAGACCAAGGCCACCAAGAAGGTCGCCGGCAAGATCAAGGGCGAGCTCGCGCAGTACCGCGAAATGGCGGCCTTTGCGCAGTTCGGCTCCGACCTCGACGCCACCACGCAACGTCTGCTCAATCGCGGTTCGCGCCTGACCGAGCTGTTGAAGCAGCCGCAGTTCTCGCCGCTGAAGATGGAAGAGCAGGTCTGCGTGATCTGGGCCGGCACCAACGGCTATCTCGATCCGCTGCCGGTCAACAAGGTGCGCGCGTTCGAGGACGGCCTGCTGTCGCTGCTGCGCGGCAAGAATGCCGACATCCTCAATGCGATCCGCGACAGCCGCGATCTCTCCGACGACACCGCCGCCAAGCTGAAGTCGGTGGTCGAGAGCTTCGCCAAGTCGCTTGCTTGAACAATGGCCGCGCCCGGCAACTCCGGGCGCGCCGCTTAGAGAGGCTTGCGGTCGGATCGTGCGTCCGGGCGCTGGGGTGAACGAAGAATGGCGTCACTGAAAGACATGCGGGTCCGCATCGCCTCGACCAAGGCGACGCAGAAGATCACCAAGGCCATGCAGATGGTGGCGGCTTCCAAACTGCGCCGCGCGCAGACCGCAGCCGAGGCCGCTCGGCCTTTCGCTCAAAAGATGGACGCCGTCATTTCCAATATCGCAAGTGCCGCGGCGAGTTCGCCCGGCGCGCCGGCGCTGCTTGCCGGCACGGGCAAGGATCAGGTCCATCTGCTGCTGGTGTGCACGGGCGAGCGCGGCCTGTCCGGCGCGTTCAACTCCTCGATCGTGCGGCTGGCGCGCGAACGCGCCAACGCCCTGATCGCGCAGGGCAAGGAAGTGAAATTCTTCTGTGTCGGCCGCAAAGGCTACGAGCAGCTTCGCCGCAATTTCGAAAAGCAGATCGTCGAGCATCTGGATTTGCGCAGCGTTCGTCAGCTTGCCTTCAAGAATGCCGAGGACATCGCCGAGAAGGTCCTCGCCCGCTTCGATGCCGGCGAGTTCGACGTCTGCACGCTGTTCTATTCGCGGTTCAAGTCGGTGATCTCCCAGGTCCCGACCGCCCAGCAGATCATCCCGCTCGAGGTGCAGGAGCAGGACAGCAAGGCGCCGTCCACGTCCTACGAATACGAGCCGGAGGAGGACGAGATCCTCACGCATCTGTTGCCGCGCAATCTCGCGGTGCAGATCTTCCGGGCGCTGCTGGAGAACAACGCCTCGTTCTACGGCGCGCAGATGTCGGCGATGGACAACGCCACCCGCAACGCCGGCGACATGATCCGCAAGCAGACCCTGATTTACAACCGTACGCGTCAGGCGATGATCACCAAGGAGCTGATCGAGATCATCTCCGGCGCCGAAGCAGTCTGAGGAGGAAGCGATGGCCTACCATACATCCGCAACCACCAAGGGTGGCCGCAACGGCCGCGCCGAGCTCGACAGCCATGGTCTCGCGCTCGCGATGGCGCTGCCAAAGGATCTCGGCGGTGCCGGCGACGGTCACAATCCGGAGCAGCTGTTCGCGATCGGCTATTCCGCCTGCTTCGGCCAGGCCATTCTGGTGCTCGCCAAAAAGCACGGCGTCGACGGCCAGGCCGCGAAGGTCACCGCCGATGTGACGCTGAACACCGATGGCGGCTTCTCGCTCGCCGTCGAGTTGAAGGTTTCCGTTCCCGGCGCCGACAAGGACAAGGTCCAGGCGCTGATGGAAGAAGCTCACACCATTTGCCCGTACTCGAAGGCAACCAAAGGCAATATCCCGGTCAAGCTGACCGCGGTCTGAAGACGGATCGAAGGAACAGGGCATATGGCTGCAGCAGCCAACCACATCGGCCGTTTCATGGCTTACGTGACGGCTAACGGCGTCCGCGTGGTGGCTGCCATGACGCTCGTGCTGTGCGTACTCACTTCCGGCCACGCGGTTGCCCAAACGGCCGAAGCGCTGGCCGCGGCGGACCGCCTGATCGCGGTGCAGAAGCCGACCGAGTTGATGAAGGACATGGCTGCGAACGTCGCGGCCAAGCTTCCCGAGGCCACGGAGCAGCAAAGGCAGGCCTTCATCGCCGAGATGACCAATCCGGGATTTATGGCCCGTTATCAGGATCAGATGCGTATCGTCATGGCGAAACACCTGACGGTCGAAGAGATGAATGCGTTGGCGGAATTCTATTCGAAGCCGGTCGCGCAGTCCGCGATGAAGAAGATGGGCGCCACGACCGCAGAACTGATGGGCTTCCTGCAAACCGAGATTCCGGCGATGGTCGCTCGAATCATGAAAAACCCCTGATACGAATTTCAACCGGGATGGCAACATTCCGGCTCAACCAAACCGCAAGACAAGTTTCGGACTTCAAGGAGAGAGTTTCATGGCCACAGCAGCCAACCAGATCGGTCGCGTCACCCAGGTCATGGGCGCCGTCGTCGACGTGCAGTTCGAAGGCCATCTGCCGGCCATTCTCAATGCGCTGGAGACCAAGAACGGCGGCAACCGCCTCGTGCTCGAGGTGGCGCAGCATCTCGGCGAGTCCACCGTGCGCACCATCGCGATGGACGCCACCGAAGGCCTGGTTCGCGGCCAGGAAGTCACCGACACCGGCCAGCCGATCGAGGTTCCGGTTGGGGCGGGCACGCTCGGCCGCATCATGAACGTGATTGGCGAGCCGATCGACGAAGCCGGCCCGATCGAGGCCGAAGGCAGGCGCGCCATTCACCAGGAAGCGCCAACCTACACCGATCAATCGACCGAAGCCGAAATCCTCGTCACCGGCATCAAGGTCGTCGATCTCCTTGCTCCGTACGCGAAGGGCGGCAAGATCGGACTGTTCGGCGGCGCCGGCGTCGGCAAGACCGTGCTGATTCAGGAACTGATCAACAACGTCGCCAAGGCGCACGGCGGCTACTCCGTGTTCGCCGGCGTCGGCGAGCGGACCCGCGAAGGCAACGACCTCTATCACGAGTTCATCGAATCCAAGGTCAACGCCGATCCGCATAATCCCGATCCGAGCGTGAAGTCGAAGTGCGCGCTGGTGTTCGGCCAGATGAACGAGCCGCCGGGCGCGCGTGCCCGCGTCGGCCTGACGGGTCTCACCGTCGCCGAGCATTTCCGCGACCAGGGCCAGGACGTGCTGTTCTTCGTCGACAACATCTTCCGCTTCACGCAGGCCGGTTCGGAAGTGTCGGCCCTGCTCGGCCGCATCCCGAGCGCCGTGGGTTATCAGCCGACGCTGGCCACCGACATGGGCGCGCTGCAGGAACGCATCACCACCACGCAAAAGGGCTCGATCACCTCGGTGCAGGCGATCTACGTGCCGGCCGACGACTTGACCGACCCCGCTCCCGCGACGTCGTTCGCGCATTTGGACGCCACCACCGTGCTGTCGCGCGCGATCTCGGAAAAGGGCATCTATCCGGCGGTGGACCCGCTCGAACTCGACCTCGCGCATGCTCTCGCCGCTGGTCGTCGGCGAGGAACACTACAACACCGCGCGCGTGGTCCAGCAGATCCTGCAGCGCTACAAGTCGCTGCAGGACATCATCGCCATTCTGGGCATGGACGAACTGTCCGAAGAAGACAAGCTGACGGTGGCGCGCGCCCGCAAGATCGAGCGCTTCCTGTCGCAGCCGTTCTTCGTCGCCGAAGTCTTCACGGGATCGCCGGGCAAGTTCGTCGACCTGGCCGACACCATCAAGGGCTTCCGCGATCTCTCCGAAGGCAAGTATGACCACCTGCCGGAAGCCGCCTTCTACATGGTCGGCACCATCGAAGAGGCGGTCGAGAAGGGCAAGAGGCTGGCCGCCGAGGCGGCGTAAGGGGCGAATGGCGAATAGGGAGTAGCGAATGGCTGCTCCCGGACTTCGCCACTCGCTATTCGCTATTCGCTACTCGCAGGTTCAAACATGGCCACCTTCCATTTCGATCTCGTCTCGCCGGAAAAGCTGACCTTCTCCGGCGAAGTCGATCAGGTCGACATCCCCGGCACCGAGGGTGACTTCGGCGTGCTGGCCGCCCACGCGCCGATCGTGGCCGCCGTGCGTCCGGGGATCCTGACCATCATCACCGGCGGCACCAAGCAGAAGATCATCGTGCTCGGTGGCCTGGCCGAAATGTCGGAAAGCGGACTCACCGTGCTTGCGGATGTTGCCACCTCGATCGACGAACTCGACAAGGCCAAGTTCGCGGCGACGATCAACGAGATGCAGGAAAAGCTCGCCCAGAAGGAAGGTTCCGAGCTGGACCGCGAGCTCGAGCGGCTGGATCATTTCAAGAGCATCCAGCACGAGATCGAAACCACCGCGATGCATTGAGCGTCGCGACGGATCACGCCGGCAAGCCTCTCCAGAACCGAATGAAATCCGGCCCCGCCGCTGCGGCGGTCGCTGGAACTCGGTTGCGTCGGAGCGCCGTAAACGGCATTCTGCCAGTGGAGCGGATTTGACGTTCGCTACCCTGTCGGCTGCACGCTCGCAAAGCGAACGTCAAATCCAAAGCTCCACTAGTCAATTTTTTGCTGGTGGTCCTTTGATTCCAACGTTCGCAAAAGTGCCCGCCGCAATCGCGAGCGAACGTTGGAATCGGACCACTAATCATAATCCGGGGCCGGCTGTCATGAAACGCAAGATCGCGGCAATTTTTGCGGCTGATATTGCCGGCTATTCCAGGCTGGTGGCCGAGGACGAGGAGGAGACGCTGCGGCGTCTCGCCTCCTATCGTTCCGTCACGGATGACTTCATCGCCAAGGCCGGCGGGCGCATCTTCAACACGGCGGGCGACGCGGTGCTCGCTGAATTTCCGAGCGCGGTCGAAGCGGTACGCTGCGCGATCGACATCCAGGAAAGCCTGCGAACCCGCAACATGGCCTATCCGCCGAGCCGGCAGATGTCGTTCCGCATCGGCATCACCATCGGCGACGTGGTCGAGCGCGACGGCGACCTGCTCGGCGACGGCGTCAACATCGCCGCGCGGCTCGAGGGCCTCGCCGAGGTCGGCGGCATCTGCGTGTCGCGCGCGGTCCACGAGCAGGTGGCCAACAAGCTCTCCGTGCAATTTGCCGATATCGGCGCGCAGGAGGTGAAGAACATCCCCACGCCCGTGCATGCCTATATGGTCGCGATGCGGCGCGAGGACGGGACGTATTCGACGCCGCAGGTCAAGAAGCCCGCGAGCAAGGCGGGCGCCGGTGCGCCGAACTGGATGTGGCCGCTCGTTGTCGGCGTGGTCGCGATCGTGGCCATCGGTGTCGCCGGCTTTCTCTATTTCACCAAGCTCGAGCTTTCGCCCGCAACGAAAGAGCTTGCGTCCGTCGAGAAGGCGGCGGTGCCTGCGCCGAACAAGGCGCCCGCTCCATCTCCTGGTCCGTCGCTGGCCGTTACCGCGCCCGCTCCGCCACCGCCCGGCCCGCCGCCGATTCCTTCGGGTGAGAAACTGGTTGCCGAGAACGTGCCCTTCATCGGAGGGCGGGCGCGGGCAAATCTGGCAAACGAGTATATGCAGGGCGCGGACTACAAGGCCTTCGCGCTGACGGTCGGCGGCACCCCCGGCTTTGTCGTCGGCCAGCCGAGCGAAGAGGCGGCCAAGACGGCCGCGCTGGAGTTGTGTCAGAAGCGCGCCGACAATTTCACGCCGCGCCGGCAATGCGAGCTCTATGCGGTCGGCAACACCATGATCTACCAGCACGGCCGGCCGCCGATGCCGCCGTCGCCGTGGGTCAGGCACGACGCATCGACCGAGCGGCCGTTCGATCCGAAAGCCGTGCCGATGGTACGCGATGCGTCGCTGGGGCGCCTGGAGAACACGTTCGTGCCCGGACGCAAATCGAAGTCAATCGTGCTCGGCCCGACCGGCCAGCTGTACTTCAATTATCAACCAGGACAATGTCGACGACTCGATCCGGCGAAACCTGGAAACCTGCGGCGCGGTCGTTGGCGTCGCCTGCATGGTCGTCGCCGTCGACGACGTCTTCGTCGTCCCGGTGCCGGCCTTGATGAAGGTGACCGGAATGTTCCGTTCGACGAACAACGCCTCCATCGCGGCCGATCAGCGCGATGACGTCATGCGCAAGCTCGCTGATGCGACAACGGGATGGAACGCGATCGCGGTCGGCAGCGGCGGGCGACCGGGGATGGGATTGAAGGCCGCCAACGAGCAGGCTGCCATCAACGATGCGCTCGGCAATTGCGTCAAGCGCGACAGCGATTGCCACGTGATCGCGATCGGGCCGTTCACGGTCGGGCCGAACTAGGGCGCGGACCCATCAAGGGTCATGCCGGCACAGGTCCCTCGATCCGGTGAACCTCACGGACAGCGTCGCGACGGGCGATCCGGGCGTGATGCGCGACCAGGTTCGGGTAGGTGCGGATGTCAAAGCCGACGCGCGGCGTCCAACCCGTCATCGCATACAAGCCGGCATCGGCAATGCAGTAGTCCTTGCCCAGCAGATACTCGCGCGTGGACAGGTGCTGGTCGACAAAGGCGAAGCGTGCCCTCAACCGCTCGCGGAAAACATCCTTCGCTCGCTCGTCCAGTGCCGTGTAAAAAAGCGGGCCAAGGCCTCCCTTGTGCAACTCGCTGGAGAGAAAGTTCAGCCAGGCCTGAAGTCTCGCCCGCGCGATGGTCCCGTGCGGTGGAGCGAGCTTTCCCGTCGAATCGCGGTCCGCGATGTATTGGGCGATCGCGGCGGCCTCGAGCAGTACGCTGCCATCATCGAGCACCAAGGCCGGCAGGTAGCCCAGCGGGTTTATGGCTTTGTAGTCCTCGCCATCCGCCATCGTCTTGCTGGCTTCATCAACCCGTATGGCGACAAAGGGAAGACCACTCTCGATCAAGGCGACATGGGGCATAAGCGATATCGTGCCCGGCGCGTAGTATAGCTTCATGTGACCATCCTGCTCCTCCCGGCGCGCTAGCTCGATGCAAACCTCGCGAAGCTCTCCGCGACCGAACGATACACCTCGCGGCGGAACGGCACGACGAGATCGGCGACGGCATCGAGGCGCTCCCAGCGCCAGGCGTCGAATTCGGCCGGTTGATCGTTGCGCGGCGTCAGCGGATCGATTTCGGCCTCGTTCCCGGTGAAGCGCAGCGCGAACCATTTCTGCCGCTGGCCGCGGAATTTGGCGAGGCGATGGGTTTGCGGCCCGTGATAGGGCGGAAACTCGTAAGTCAGCCAGTCGGTCTCGCCCAGATAGGCCGCGCTCGTCACGCCGGTCTCTTCCCACAATTCGCGAACGGCGGCGGCGCGCAAATCCTCGCCCGCGTCGACGCCGCCTTGCGGCATCTGCCATTCCAGCCCGGGCAGGATGATCTCCGGACCGTCGTCGCGAAAGCGGCGTCCGATCAGCACGAGGCCAGCGGCGTTGAACAGCGCGATCCCGACATTGGGCCGATAGGGTTTGCCGATCGACAAGACTAGTGGTCCCTAGTGGTCCGATTCCAACATTCGCACCCCATTTGCAGCGCACACTTTGCGAATGTTGGAATCAAAGGACCACTAGCAAATATTGATTCTCGTGGAGCTTTGGATTTGACGTTCGCATATGAGGATGCAGTTAGCAGGTTGGCGAACGTCAAATCCGCTCCACGAGCGAGGCGAATTCCTTGACCACGCGCTCGTAGACGGGCCGTTTGAAAGGGATGATCAACTGGGTGAGATTCTTCATCGGCTCCCAGCGCCAGCTCACGAACTCGGCCTTGTGGCCGCCGCCGGGGTTTGCGACATTGATCTCGTTGTCCTTGCCGGTGAAGCGGATGGCGAACCACTTCTGGCGCTGGCCGCGATAGCGGCCCTTCCAGGCGCGGCCGGCGACGGTGCGCGGGATGTCGTAGATCAGCCAGTCGGGGACCTCGCCGAGCTTCTCAACCGAGCGGACACTGGTTTCCTCGTAAAGCTCGCGCTTGGCCGCTGCCCAGGTGTCCTCGCCGGGATCGACGCCGCCTTGCGGCATCTGCCAGACATGGGTGTCGTCGACGTGCTCGATGCCGCTGGCACGGCGGCCGATGAAGACCAGCCCGTCCTTGTTGATCAGCATCATGCCGACGCAGGTTCGGTAGGGCAGTTCTTCGTAACGCGGCATTCCGTCAGAGCCTCTTCCAAAGCCTTTGGCTGCGAATCTCCTGGCAAACCAGCGCTAGCCGGTCCCCAAGGTGCTGCCGGTTCAACTGGATTTTGATTTCAGCATGGCGGTTGTCAATGGCACAAGCAGCACGCCGCGGCTTTCCAGCCCGCGGGTCCAGGCCGAAATCCGCTCGATCGAGACCGGCAGCGCCGAGGCGGTCCCGATGGCGATGCCCCGCTCCTTGGCTGTTGTCTCGAGCTTGGCCAGCGCATGGTCGATCTCCGCGGACGTCGGTACGGCGTCGATCGCAATGTCGCCTTTGGCGAACGGCATGGCCTGGCTTGCCGCCAGCGAGCCGGCCACGCTGCGCGGCGCCGAGCCGTCGTCGAAATAGCCAAGCCCGCGTTTCGCCGCTTCGCGGATCACCGGCGTCATCGCCACGTCGGTGGCGACAAAGCGCGCGCCCATGAAGTTGGCGATGCCGGCGTAGGCCTGCAGTCGCCCGAGATGCCAGAACAGCCGGTCGAGATTTTGCTCGGAGCCAAGCGTGGCAAGCAGGGTCTGGGGGCCGGGATCGTTGTCGGGATAGTCGTACGGCTCCATCGGAATTTGCAGGAAGATCTCATGGCGCTGGGCGCGGGCCTTCTCCGCGAGTTTTCCGGGATCAGAACCATACGGCGTGAATGCCAGGGTCACTGCGCCGGGCAGCCGCATGATGGCATCGCTGGTCTTGGCGGCGCCGATGCCGAGGCCGCCGATCACGATGGCGACGACCGGCATCCTTGCGGCCTTGGCCTGATCGAAGGGTGCGGCATAGGCGGTGAAGGGTTTGAGATTCTCGGCCGCGATCGGGATCATGCCGTAGCGGGTTTTTTCCAGGAGCCGCGGGTCGGCGCCGGCCATCGTCGCCGTCGGGGCGGCGCCGGCATCGCCTTCGGCCTTGTCGCCAGCCGGCTTTTCGGCGACGGAGGCGTCGCCGCCAATCACGACGTCCTGGCGCTTGCCGCTCGAGCCATCGATGATGGTGACGGTGCGGTGCTCGCCGGGCGTGGCCTCCTTCGGCTCGCTCTTGGCCGTATGCGCAGGGGCGGTGGCGGGCGCGGCCGCCTTCTCATCGGCGGGTTTCTGGTGGAGCGCAACATGGGCGACCGGCTCGCCGCCAAGCGGATTGTCGCCGAAGATGGCAAACCCTGCGAAAGTCACGAGGATCAGGCCGAGCACGACCGCCAGCGCCTGCATGCCTGTGAACGGCAAGCGGAATCGCCGCTTGCGCCGCGCCGTCTGTTGTCCGAGCGGGGTGCTCAGATCGTCGGCCGTCTCTGCCATCAGGGGTCCCGAATCAATGGCCGACGATACCATAGCGGCACTGGGCGGCGGCAGTCAGACACCGGCCTCCCGGTCTTGATCGGGGCAAGCAAAAAGGGCGGCCCATAAGGACCGCCCTTTTCGGGAACCTATGCTGCCAGGGCCGAGCCTAGTTGGCGGCCTTGTTGCCGGGCTTGTCGTTCGAGGCCTTGTCGGTGGGCGCGGCCGGAGCCTGCGTGGCGCTGGACTTGATGCCATGCAGCAGGTCGTCGGCCATCTTCAGCGCCTTGTCGTCCTTGGCATCCGGCGGAATGTAGGACTGCGAGCCGGTCTTCTCGTCGCCATCGTTCTTCAAATGGCCGCGCAGTGAAGCCTCGCCCTTGGTGTCGACGCGCGCCTTCAGTTCCTCGGGCACGTCCTGCAGCACCTCGATATCGGGCACGATGCCCTTGGCCTGGATCGACTTGCCCGACGGCGTGTAATAGCGCGCCGTGGTCAGGCGCAGCGCGCCATTGCCGCTGCCGAGCGGAATGATGGTCTGCACCGAGCCCTTGCCGAACGAGCGCGTGCCGACCAGCGTGGCGCGCTTGTGGTCCTGCAGCGCGCCCGCGACGATCTCGGAAGCCGAGGCCGAGCCGCCATTGATCAACAGGATCACCGGCTTGCCCTTGGTGAGATCGCCCGGATGGGCGGTGCGGCGCTGGGTTTCCTCGGCGTTGCGGCCGCGGGTGGAAACGATCTCGCCGCGCTCCAGGAAGCTGTCGGACACGGTGACGGCTTCCTCGAGCAGGCCGCCCGGATTGTTGCGCAGGTCGATGACGAAGCCCTTCAGCTTGTCGCCGATCTGATTCTGCAGATTGGTGACCTCCTTCTTCAGGCCTTCGGTGGTCTGCTCGTTGAAGGTGGTGATGCGGATGTAGCCGATGTCGTCGGCTTCGACATGGGCGCGCACCGAGCGGACGCGGATATTGTCGCGCACCAGCGTGACCTCGATCGGATTGTCGGAGCCCTTGCGGATGATTTTCAGCCGGATCTTGGTGTTGACCGGCCCGCGCATCTTCTCGACGGCCTGGTTCAGCGTCAGGCCCTGCACGGCTTCGTCGTCGAGATTGGTGATGATGTCATTGGCCAGGATGCCGGCCTTCGAGGCCGGCGTGTCGTCGATCGGCGAGACCACCTTGATCAGGCCGTCTTCCATGGTGACCTCGATGCCGAGCCCGCCGAATTCGCCGCGGGTCTGCACCTGCATGTCGCGGAAGCTCTTGGCATCCATGTAGCTCGAATGCGGGTCGAGGCCGGCCAGCATGCCCGAGATCGCGGACTCCACCAGCTTGCTGTCGTCGGGCTTCTCGACATAGTCGCTGCGCACGCGCTCGAACACGTCGCCGAACAAATTGAGCTGCCGATAGGTGTCGGAGGTCGCGGCGCGCGCGGTCGAGCCGAAGAACACGGCGCGCGGTTGCGTCACGAGCAGCGTCAATGCGGCACCCGTGGCAACGCTGAGGAGAACGAGAGAAGTCTTGCGCATCATCCGCGAACCTTTTCGCCTTCACTTGCGGCCCACCATGGGCCTGAGTCGATTGGAGTGCCGTCCTTACGGAACTCGACATAGAGCACGGGTTGGCTCGCATTGGTTGCGAGTATGGAGGCAACCTGGGACGTGGATCCCATGATCGCGACCGGCTCCCCCGTAAGCACAAACTGTCCGATATTTACCGAAATGCGCTCCATCCCGGCGATGAGCACATGATACCCGCCCCCGGCATTGAGGATCAAGAGTTGTCCATAGCTGCGGAACGGACCAGCGTAAACGACCCAGCCGTCACAAGGCGTTGTAACCTGTGCGCCGGGGCGCGTCGCCAAAGAAATGCCTTTTTCTATGCCACCGGCGCCGTCGGAACCGCCGAATTCGCGGATTTTGGCGCCGTTAACCGGGAATCTGAACAGGCCCTTGGCCGAGGCAAAGGCGATCGCCGGCGAGGTGCGATTTGGGTTCTTGAAAAGCGCCGAATCGGACCTGCCACTCTGGCTTGCGGCCAGCGCCGCTTTCGCCGCGGCCTTCACGTCCTGCTCCATTTTGGCGATCAGGCCCTGCAGGCTGTCGGCCTGTCTGGCGAGCGCGATCGCGCGCGCCGCCTCGGCCTCCATGTCCTTTTCGATCGCGCCCTGCTGGCGCTGCCGCTCGTCGACCAGCGCGGCGAGCCGCGTCTGATCCACTTTGAGATTATCGCGGTCGCCGGCGAGCCGGTCGCGCTCGGTCGCAATGGTCTTGCGCAGCGCGATCAGTTCGCTGAGGTCGCTGGCGAGACCAGTGGCGCGCGTGCGCAAATCAGGTACGACCGAGCCGAGCAGCATCGCCGTGCGCAGCGATTGCAATGCGTCCTCGGGACGCACCAGCAGCGCCGGCGGCGTGCGCCGGCCGGCGCGTTGCAGGGCGGCCAGCACTTCGACGATTTCGGTGCGACGCGAATCGAGCGATGAGCGGATCGCCTGCTCGCGCGCATCGAGCGAGCGCAGCCGCGCCTCGACGTCGCCGATGCCGGTCTCGGCCGCGCGCACCTTGCCCGCGACATCGATCAATTGCGCGTTGAGCTTGCTGCGGTCCTGGCCGATCGCGGATATCTCCGCCTTCAGCTTCGCCTGCGCGTCGGCGGAGGCCTTCTGTGCGGCGCGCGCGGCTTCTAATTCCTGTGCGCGCTGCTGGATCGCGTCGGGCGACGCCGCTGCATTTTGCGCAGGTGGTGCGGTCTGCGCGGACGCCGATGCAACGGAAACGGCGAGCGAAAGCAGCACGAGCGGCAGACGGGCAAAGCGCCTGCTGGGGGAATGCGTGTGCTGCGCGCGATTCAAAGATTCGTTGCTCGCCTCGCGCGTGTCAGGCGCGGTGATAGGGATGACCCGACAATATCGTCGCGGCCCGGTAAAGCTGTTCCAGAAGCATCACGCGAACCAGCTGGTGCGGCCAGGTCGCGGTCCCAAACGCCAGTCCAAGCTTCTGCTTGGCCCTCAAATCGGGCGAAAGTCCGTCCGCGCCGCCGATGACGAAGACTGTGTTGGCGACCGATTGGTCGCGAAAGCGGCCGAGATGGCGCGCCAGACCAACACTGTCGATATTGTCGCCGCGCTCGTCCAGCGTCACAAGCACGGAGTTCTCCGGGACCAGCGCCGCGATCGCGGCAGCCTCCCCGGCGATCCGCGCTTGAGCCTCGCGTGCGCGGCTTTCGGGGATTTCATGAATGTCGAGGCCGCGGAAGCCGAGCTTGCGGCCAATCTCGTCGAAACGCTTGCGGTAGCGTTCGGCGAGCTCCCGCTCCGGGCCCTGCTTCATCCGGCCGACCGCAATGACGATGAGGCGCATCGGAGCGTTTTCCGGCAAAGTGGGAACCGGTTTGCCGCAGAAAACGCGTCAAACTTAATGTTGGCGCGCATGCTTGTCGCAAAACCGCGGCGCACTTTTGCGGCATGCGCGCGCCGCACAAGTTACATGTGCGTCAGCCGATTCGCATCGGCTCAAACCGTCTAGCCCGCCTTCGCTGCCGTCGGTCCCTGAGTCCACAACCGCTCGAGGTTGTAGAACTCGCGGACTTCGGGCCTGAACACGTGCACGATCACGTCGCCGGAGTCGATCAGCACCCAATCGCAATTGGGCAATCCTTCGATGTGAAGGTTCTTGTGACCGGCTTCCTTCAGCGCCTTCATGACGTTTTCCGCGATCGCGCCGACGTGCCGGTTGGCCCGGCCCGTAGCGACAACCATGTAATCGGAGAAGGCGGATTTGCCGCGAAGGTCGATGGTGACCGTTTCTTCCGCCTTCATATCGTCGAGGCGGGAGAGGATCATATTCAGCGTCTCGTCGGCGTCGCTTTGCGCCTTCAAGGCCGCAGCTTTGGTCGAGGTTTTACGCGAGGTCTTGGCAGACGAGGTCTTCGAAGACTTGGGTAAAACTGACTGGGACAATACAGACGTGGCCAGGGACCATTCCTTTCACTGTATCGCGGGCGCCGAATCTCTCGGAGCCCGCTGACCATATTAGGCATGTGGGGTTAATGGTTTCAATATCCAGTACCCACCTTCCAGCTGCCGTCCGGGTTCCGTAACCCCGTGGACGACAGATCGATCTTCAAGCCGGTCAGGAACACCCAGGCCGGCGCATGATAATTCGCAAGGCGCCCTGCCTCGCTCTCGGGCACGCGGTACGACGCGAGCGCTTGCGCTGCTGGCGCCGCGAGGGCGCGGAAACTTTGCGGAGGACGATCGATCACCGCCATCGGTACCTGGGTGGCGATGCGCTGCCAGTTCTGCCAGCGATGGAATTGCGCGAGGTTGTCGGCGCCCATGATCCATACAAAGCGCAGGCCGGAGATCCGGCGGCGCAAATAAGTGATCGTCTCGACAGTGTAACGCGTTCTGATGACGGATTCGAGACAGGTGACGTCGATGCGGGGATCGTTGGCCATCTCGCGCGCCGCCTGCGCGCGTTCCTCGAGTTGGTAGAGACGTCCGTTGTCCTTGAGCGGATTGCCCGGCGAGACCAGCCACCAGACGCGGTCGAGCTTGAGGCGTTTGATCGCGAAGAGACTGATCGCGCGATGGGCAAGATGCGGCGGATTGAAGGAGCCGCCGAGCAGTCCGACACGCAGGCCGGCGGCATAAGGCGGAAGAACCTGGGCGACCGAGGGCGAGGCAACTGACGCTTCACTCAACACCGACTCCGCGGGGAAGCTCTTCTTATTGACGCGTTTTCTTCACGCGAACCGGTGCCCACCCCGGATCGCGTCCGGGGCAGGCTTTCGCTCGAAAACGCTATGGCTCTCACGGCCGCGTCTGTCCGGTGCCGTGGATGCGGTATTTGAAGCTGGTCAACTGCTCGGCGCCGACCGGACCGCGCGCATGAAACTTGCCGGTGGCAATCCCGATCTCGCCGCCGAAGCCGAACTCGCCGCCGTCGGCGAACTGCGTCGAAGCGTTGTGCAGCACGATGGCGGAATCGACCTCATTGAGGAATTTTTCTGCGGCCTTGGCATCCTCGGCCACGATGGCGTCGGTATGATGCGAGCCGTGATCGTGGATGTGGGCGATCGCGGCATCGACGCCGTCGACGACCCGCGCGGCAATCACGGCATCGAGATATTCGGTGTCCCAGTCTTCGTCGGTAGCGGCCTTCACGCGGCTATCTGCGCGCTGCACGGCCTCGTCGCCGCGCACCTCGCAGCCGGCATCGATCAGCATCGCCAGCAGCGGCTTCAGGCTCGAAGATGCGCCGGCACGATCGACCAGCAGCGTCTCGGCCGCGCCGCAGACGCCGACGCGCCGCATCTTGGCGTTCAGCACGATCGACTTGGCCATGTCGAGATCGGCGGAGCGATCGACATAGACGTGGTTGACGCCTTCGAGATGCGCGAACACGGGCACGCGTGCCTCAGTCTCGACGCGCGCGACCAGGCTCTTGCCGCCGCGCGGCACGATCACGTCGATGGCGCCGTTGAGACCGCCGAGCAGGAGCCCGACAGCGGCGCGGTCGCGGGTCGGCACCAGCGTGATCGCGGCTTCGGGCAGATCAGCCTCGCGCAGGCCCTGCACCAGGCATTGATGGATCGCGCGGCAGGAGCGGAAGCTGTCGGAGCCGCCGCGCAGGATCACGGCGTTGCCGGATTTCAGGCAGAGCACGCCGGCATCGGCCGCGACATTGGGGCGGCTTTCGAAGATCACCGCGACGACGCCCAGCGGCACGCGGACGCGCTCGATGGTCATGCCGTTCGGCCGTTGCCAGCTTTCGGTGACGACGCCGACCGGATCGGGAATCGCACGCACCGTGGCGATGCCGTCGGCCATGGCGTCGACGCGGGCCTGCGTCAGCGTCAGGCGATCGATGAAGGCGCCGGTCACGCCGGAGCCGCGGGCCTCGGTGACATCCTCGGCATTGGCCGCGAGAATGGTGGCCGCATGAGCCCGGATGGCGCGCTCCATGGCGTCCAGGGCGCGATTCTTCTGCTCAGCCGGCGCAAGCGACAGCACGCGCGCTGCGGCCTGCGCGCGGGCAGCGAGGTCGTTCATCAGGGCGGGCAGATCGGTGTCGCCGTCGATGGCTTTCAGGGGCGCGGTCATGAATTTCAGCCTGTCGTTAAGGCCATGTCCTAGCACAAAAATCGCCGCTTTGGCGAGGCGCGGAACCGACATGGCAGCTGGGCGGGGCGCTCTACGCGACCAAGCCAATGGCGGAGCATGACCCGATGAGGTTGCCAGCTTGCACCGCCGGCTAATATCATTAAATAGCATATTATGATATCGGAGCAGTCATGGCCAGCAGCTACAGCATCGGCAAGCATTTTGAGGACCTGATCGACGGCCTGGTCGAAAGCGGTCGCTACGCGACCGCCAGCGAGGTCATGCGCGAAGGGTTGCGGCTGGTCGAAGAACGCGAGGAACGCCGCAAAGCCAAGCTCGAGGCGCTGCGCGCCGAAATCCAGAAGGGTTTTGACAGCGGACCGGCCGAGGATGTCGGCGAAATGTTCGAGGTATCAAAGCGAGGGGACGCAAACGTTGGCGGCCAAGAGTGGCAAATAGGCGAAAAGACAACAAGTTGAGATCGATCTTCGATCAATCTGGAGCTTCATCGCCGACGACAATCAAGCGCCGCAGACACGCAGATCGAGCGCATTGACAAGGTCTCCGAGATGTTGAGCAGAACCCGCGCGCCGGTCCGAGCGGCCGGAGCTACAGAGGCATTTACGCAGCTTCCCAGTCGGAAGCTACGTCATGTTCTACATTCCGCTTCCCGACGGCATCGAGATCGTCCGCGTCATGAACGGACGGCAAGACATCGGTGCCGACGATATGACGTGAGTCTCAGGTAGGATCCGTCTGCCGCGGACCGCCCACCACCAGATCGTCGCGGTGGATCATCTCGGCGCGGCCGCTGATGCCGAGGATCGCCATCACATCAGGTGAGGAGCGGCCTCGTATCTTCTCGGCATCTTCGGCGTCGTAGGCCACAAGTCCGCGGCCGACCTCATGGGTGTCGGGGCCGCGCACGATCACGGCGTCGCCGCGCGCGAACTGGCCGTCGACCCGGATGACGCCGGCCGGCAAGCAGGCTTTTTCCCGCACGCAGCGCGCTGACGGCGCCGGCATCGATGGTCAGCGTGCCCTTCGGCTCCAGCGAGCCCGCGATCCATCGCTTGCGCGCGGTGATCGGATTGGCCGGCGTCAGAAACCAGCTGCAGCGGCCGCCATCGGCGATCGCCTGCAAGGGGTGCGCGATCTTGCCCGATGCAATCAGCATGTGCGTGCCGCCGGTGGTGGCGATCTTCGCCGCCTCGATCTTGGTGCGCATGCCGCCGCGCGACAATTCGGACTCGGCTTCGCCGGCCATCGCCTCGATCTCGGCGGTGACGCTGTCGACGACCGGAATCAGTTTCGCGTTCGGGTTCTGCGACGGCGGCGCGTCGTAGAGCCCGTCGATGTCGGACAGCAGGATCAGCAAATCGGCGCTCGCCATGGTGGCGACGCGCGCGGCAAGCCGATCATTGTCGCCATAGCGGATCTCGTTGGTGGCGACGGTGTCGTTCTCGTTGATCACGGGCACCGCGCGCCAGTCCAGCAGCTTGCCGATGGTCGAGCGCGCGTTGAGATAGCGCCGCCGCTCCTCGGTGTCCTGCAGCGTCACCAGGATCTGCCCCGCGCCGATGCCATGCGCGCCCAGCACTTCCGACCAGATGCGCGCCAGCGCGATCTGTCCGACCGCGGCCGCGGCCTGGCTCTCCTCGAGCTTCAGCGCGCCGCGCGGCAATTTCAGCTTGGCTCGCCCGAGCGCGATCGATCCCGACGACACGATCAGGAGGTCGCGGCCCTCGCCATGCAGCTTTGCGATATCGTCCGCGAGCGCCGACAGCCACGCCGCGCGCACCTCGCCCGCGTCGGAATCGATCAGCAACGACGAGCCGACCTTGACGACGATGCGACGGAAATTCTCGAGCTGCGGGCGGTGGGCCATGGCGTGTTCAAGGTTTGCCGTCATTGCGAGCGCAAGCGAAGCAATCCATCTTTGCAGCAAAAAACTGGATTGCTTCGTCGCAATGGCTCCTCGCAATGACGGCGAGTGTGAAGGACGCGAACTTGTATCACCCCATCACGAAGGCATTGACCTTGTTGCCGTCGGGATCGCGGAAATAGGCGGCATAGAATTGCGGGCTGCGGTTGCCGGGAGGGCCCTCGCAGGTGGCGCCGAGCGACAGCGCGAGCTTGTAGACCCGCTCGACGTGCTCCTTGTCCTTGGCGGCGAAGGCGGCCATCACGCCGTTGCCCGACGTCATCGGCTTGCCGTCATGGGGCAGGCAGACGCCGAAGCCGGCGCCTTGGCCCTGGCCGCCCCACGCGATCAGGCGATCGTTGGCCATGAAGCGGCCCATGCCTAACTCGCCGCAGACTTTGTCGTAGAACTCGCCGGCCTTTTTCAGGTCCTTGGTGCCGACGGTCATGTAGCCGATCATGGTATTCCCTCCGATCAGGTGCACGAAAGAGGCGCTGTTTTGCAGCACGGTGCTGGTCCGCGCAAGGCGGGTTTTACGGCCAAACGTTCAATTCCCGGCGGGCGCTGGTCTGCCCTAGTGTGATCCTAATGGGAGGATGCTGATGAACCGTCGCGAATTTGTGGTCGGAGGCCTGGCGCTGTCGGCAGGCACGAGGATCGGTGCCGCCGCTGCCGAATCCGGCCCTGTGACCAGGGTGATCTTTCCCTTCGCGGCCGGCGGCAGCGGCGACATGCTGTGCCGTCTGCTGGCGAATTATTTCCCCGCGCTGCTTGACCGCAGTGTCATCGTCGAGAACCGCACCGGCGGCGACGGGCTGATCGGCATTCGCGCGGTGAAGGGCGCGAGCCCGGACACATCGACCATTCTGGTCACGACGGGCCCGACGATGTATCTGCTGCCGATGGTGGAGAACCAGCCGAGCTTCGACTCGGCCAAGGATTTCGTCCCGGTCTCGCAGCTTGCGCGTTTCGAATTCGTGGTCGTCGTCAGTCCGACGATCGGCGTCACCGACTTCAAGCAGCTGGTGGCGTGGATCAAGGCCAATCCCGCCAAGGCCAGCTACGGCGTGCCGTCGAGCGGCACCATCCCGCATTTCACCGGCTTCCAAATCGAAAAGGTGCTCGGCCTGTCCATGACCCGCGTTCCCTATCGCGGCTCGGCGCCGATCATCACCGATCTCCTCGGTGGCAACCTGCCCTTTGCGGTGACGACGCTGTCGGACACCATCACGCAGCACCGCTCCGGCGGCATCCGGATCGTGGCGGTCAGCGGACCGACGCGCTCGCCCTTCCTGTCTGACGTGCCGACCTTGAAGGAAGCGGGCGTCGATATCGTGGCCGACGGCTGGTACGGCATGTGGCTGCCCGCAGGCAGCCCGCCCGATTTCGCGAAAAAGCTGAGCGCCGCGGCCGCCGAGGTGCTCGCCAAGCCTGAAGTAAAGGAGAAGCTCAACGCCGTCACGCTCATTCCGGTCGGCTCGACGCCGGAAGATCTGACCAAGGCGCTCGCCGCCGACACCGCGTTCTGGCAGCCGATCGTGAAGGCGACCGGTTACAAGATCAGCAACTAGCTTGTGACAACGAGTGTCCTCGCCGATGATGGCGCGGGCGAAACAAAAACAAATAAGGGAGACGCCACGATGCGCGTTTGGCAGGGGATCATCGCAGCAGCATTGCTGGTGGGCGGCGTGGCGCCCTTGTGGGCGGAGGGATATCCGACCCGGCCGGTGCGCATCATCGTCGGTTTCCCGGCCGGAGGCCCGACCGACGTGATTGCGCGCATCGTCGCGCAAAAGCTGTCGGACAGTCTCGGTCAGCAGTTCGTCGTCGAGAACATGCCCGGCGCGGGCGGCAACACCGCCTCCGGCAGTGTCGCGCGCGCCACTGCCGACGGCTACACCATCATGGCGATCTCGACCGGCTTCATGGTGAACCCCAGCCTTTACGCCAAGGTGCCGTACGATCCGATCAAGGATTTCGCGCCGGTGACGCTGGTTGCGGCGTCACCGAACGTCGTGGTGGTCAATCCGCAGGTCCCGGCCAAGACGCTGCCGGAGCTCGTGAAGCTGATCCAGGATAACCCCGGCAAATACAGCTATGCCGGCCCTGGCGTGGGCTCGACGCCGCATCTCGGCGGCGAGCTGTTTCGCCTGACCTACAAGCTCGATCTGGTGCACATCCCCTTCACCGGTGCGGCGCCCGCCGTACAGGCGACCATCGGCGGCCACACGCCGATCGCCTTCACCGCGTTGCCGTCCTCGATGTCGGCGATCCGGGCCGGACAGGTGCGCGCGATCGGTATCGCAGCGACGGAGCGTTCGGCGCAGTTGCCGGATGTGCCGACTTTCGCCGAAGAGGGCGTGAAGGACCAGGAGGCGGACACGCTGACCGGCATCGTCGCGCCGGCGGCGACGCCGAAGGAGATCGTCGCGCTGCTCGCACGCGAGATCGCCAAGGGCGTCGGCACGGCTGATGTCAAGGAGCGGCTTGCGACGCTGGGCTTCACGCCGGTCGCCAACACGCCGGATGAATTTGCGGCGCGCATCAAGCTCGAGATCGACAAGTGGAGCAAGGTGGTGCGCGACGCCAATCTCAAGATCGAGTGAGGCGGACCGGACCCTGAACGCGACATTCGCGGACTTGCTTCAAGGTTCATGCCGGTGGATCGTTCTCGGCGAGCACCTCTTCGAGAAAATTTCGGACGGCCAGCCAGGAACGCCGATCTGCCTGCTCATTGTACAGCGTCCCTCGCATGGTCGAGGGGCCGGCGGCAGGATTGGTGAATGCATGCAACGTATTTCCATAACTCATCACCTGCCAATCCCGAACCTTTGCCTCGCGCATCTCATTCTGGAATGCGATCACCTGGTCCGGAGGGGCGAGCGGGTCGTCGGCACCGGTGCATACCAGCACGCTCGCCTTCACCTTGCCGGTCTCAGCAGGAGACCTCGTCGAGAGAACACCGTGCAGGCTGACGACAGCCTTGAGGTCGGCGCCATCGCGCGCAAGCTCGAGCACGACCGAACCGCCGAAACAAAATCCGATGGCCGCGAGCCGCGTTCGGTCCACTTGCGGGAAGGAGACCAGCGTTGCAAGCGCCGCTCGCGCTCTTGCGCGCAGCGTCGGAAGGTCGTTGCGAAGATCTGAAAGGTGTTTGCTCATCTCCTGGATGTCGGAGAATTGACGGCGGCCGCCAAACATATCAGGGGCGAAAACCACATAGCCCAGCTTGGCGACTCTGCGAGCCCGCTCCATGATGTGCTCGCCCAATCCCAACCCCTCATGAACGACGAGGATTCCCGGCCGCTTGTCCGGGGCGGTGCCGTCAAAAGCCAGGTAGCCAAGAAATTCGACCCCTCCTTCGCTGTAACGAACGTCTTGCGTCTGCACCGGATGCTCCTTGGTCTGACGATCCAATGACAATGCCCCTCAATATCACGGATGTCCCGGTTCCAACCCAACTGAGACATCGAGCCCACGCGGATGCAATGTCTCCATGCCCTGGCGGATCGGCGACGCCGGCCACGATTGCCCCGCCCCAACCGGCTTGATCTCTGGTACAATCAATAGCGCTCAAAATATCATTGGAGCTGTTGCGACGATCCCGCACAGTTCACGTGCACGACAAGGGAGGCCACTGATGATCGATTCCAGCCGACGCACCGTTCTTGCAACCGGTGCCGCCGCCGCGGCGGCAAGCGCAGTGCCGCAAGTGTTCGCGCAAGGCCAGCCGGCGGGCGCGGTTGCGGGATTGCCTGATGGCGCCAAGGTCGGCTTCTACGAGAAGGGCAATGTCCGCATCCGCTACGCCGAGATCGGCTCCGGCTTTCCGCTGCTGGCGACGCCCGGCGGCGGCTTGAACTCCTGCATGGCGGTGTGGGCGCGTGCGGTGATCAACATTCCCCAGGAGTTCAAGAACGACTTCCGCGTGATCACCATGGACCAGCGCAACGCCACGGGCGGCGAGTCCACCGGACCGGTGCCGGCAGACGATCCCTGGGGCGCGTTCGCCGACGACCAGTTGGGCGTGATGGACCATCTCGGCATCGACAAATTCGTCTTCTTCGGCAACTGCATCGGCGGTCCGTTCGCGATGAAGTTGATGGAGCGGGCGCCGCAGCGCATCGTCGCGGCGATATTGAGCCAGCCAGTCGGGCACAATCCGGCGCAGCCGGATTACATGTACGACGCCGGCAAGACGGTCTGGGCCAAAGAGTTGCGCGAGCGCCGCCCGGACGTTTCGATGGAGACGATCGAGAAATATCTGCACGACCTTTACCGCGCGCGGCCTGATTTCGTATACAGCGTGTCGCGCGATTTCGCGAAATCATGCCAGACCTCGATGCTGGTGCTGCCGGACGACGTCGCCGCGCATCCGCTGGTGACGTCGATCGATGTCGCTTCGCTGTGCCCGAATGCCGAGATCACGGTATTCCCCTGGAAGGACCCGCCGGAGCTGAAGGCCCGCACCATCAACCGCGCGCGCACCTTTCTGAAGCGGCATCAGACGGCGTAGCGAAGCCGGCGCGCGCCGCGGCGCGGAAGTAAACGCCGGCGCCCAGCTATGCAGTGATGCCCTTCCCGTGTACGATCGCGCCAAAGACGACCGGCATTCAACGGTCGCTACAGCAAAGGGGAGGGATTTCATGCGTCGCAACATTATCGCCGCGCTCGCGTTCCTGTCGTGGGGAGCGGGGCTGACCGCCACCGCGGTCGCGCAGCAACCGGTCAAGCTCGGTGTTCTCAACGATCAGTCGGGACTGTACGCCGATCTGACCGGCATGGGCTCGGTCTACGCCGCACGCATGGCGGTCGAGGATTACGGCGGCAAGGTGCTGGGCCGGCCGATCGAAGTCATCTTCGCCGACCACCAGAACAAGCCCGACATCGGCGCCAACATCGCACGGCAGTGGATCGAGACCCAGGGCGTCAATCTCATCCTCGACATTCCCAACTCGGCCGTGGGGCTTGCCGTGCGCGAGGTGACGCGCACGCACGACGCCGTCGACATCAACACCGGCGCCGCCTCATCGGATCTCACCGGAAAATACTGTTCGCCGCATGGCGTGCACTGGAGCTTCGATACCTACGGCCTTGCGGCGACGATCGGCCAGGCAGTGGTGAAGCAGGGAGGCGATAGCTGGTTTTTCATCACCGCCGACTACGCCTTCGGGCATGCGCTCGAGCGCGACACCGCGTCCTTCGTCACGGCCGCCGGTGGCAAGGTGCTGGGGGCCGTGCGCCATCCGCTCAATACCGCCGACTTCTCGTCTTTCCTGCTGCAGGCGCAAGCTTCGAAGGCGAAAGTCGTCGGTATCGCGAATGCCGGCGGCGACACCATCAATGCGATCAAGCAGGCCGGGGAATTCGGCCTCACCCGCAAAGGTGACCAGCGCTTAGCTGCGCTGCTGCTGCAATTTCCGGACACCCACGCCCTCGGGCTCGAAGCGGCGCAGGGCCTGATCGCGAGCGAGACGTTCTTCTGGGACCTCAACGACGCGACCCGCGCCTGGACCAAACGCCTGGTCGCCCTCAACAATGGGAAACCGCCGAGCATGATCCATGCCGGGACCTACGGCGCGACATTGCATTACCTCAAGGCGGTGGCGGCAGCCGGCACGACCGACGCGACCAAGGTCGTCGAGAAAATGAAGGAAATTCCGATCGATGACTTCTACACCAAGGGCACGGTGCGCGAGGACGGGCGCGTGATGCGGCCCTATTATCTCCTGCAGGTGAAGAAGCCCTCGGAATCAAAATATCAATTCGACTATCTCAAGCTGCTGGCCACGGTGCCGGCCGAGGACGCCGCGCGCCCCCTGAGCAAGAGCGAGTGCCCGACTGTCAAGAAGGGCTGACTGGGTCGTTGTCGACTTGCGACGATCCTCGCTTGATTGACGCGGCGGCGCCGTGAAGGTGGTAAACCGATCCCTTCACAGTTGGTTGCAACCTGAGAAACGCCACCAACGTCCGCAACTGGCCCAAACGGACGTGTTGATCGCCGCGTGGAAGCCGGCTTTCCGGGGCAAGGCCGCGTGATCATTGCCGCCGACTGCGCGCCGATGCGCGCGCGGATCGCCGCAAGCTCGGCTTCGTCCCAGATGCCGATCAGGATGCCGCCCTTCACCTGCATCTGCGTGTCGGCATAGTTGGCGATCCGCGCGTTCGGCGTGGTGATGTGCATCTTCGGATGCAGCGCCCAGTCGAACAGCCTGGCCTGCAGCCGCGCAATCACCTCAGCGCAGGCCGGATCGTCGCCGCGATCGGCGAATTCCTGCGGATCGCTTTCGAGATCGTACAGCATCGGCCGGAAGCCGGAGGCGTGGATGTATTTCCAGCGGCCGTCGAACACCATGAACAGCCGGCAATGCTCGATCGGCTGGTTCAGCTTCAGCCGCACGTCCTGCATCGAATAATCGTACTCGGAGAACACGACGTCACGCCATTGCGGCCGCTCGCCGCGCAACAGCGGCAGCAGCGAGCGCCCCTCCAGGATATGGTCTGGCGGCGTGCCGCCGAAATACTCGATGAAGGTCGGTGCGAGGTCGATGCCTTCGACCAGCGCATCGCACACCGTCCCGCGCGTCGCGTCCGCCGATGCGGAAGGGTCGATCACAACAAGCGGAATCTTCGCCGACTGTTCGTGAAACAGGTCCTTCTCGCCCATCCAGTGATCGCCGAGATAGTCGCCGTGGTCCGAGGTGAACACGATCATGGTGGAGTCGGTGAGGCCGCGCTCGTCGAGGAAGCGCATCAGCACGCCCATCTGGTCGTCGATCTGCTTGATCAGGCCCATATAGGTCGGGATCACTCGTTCGCGGGCCTCGTCGCGCGACATGTTGCGCGAGTAGCGCATGTCCATATAGGCGGCGAACACCGGATGCGCCTCCTGCCGCTCCTTCTCGGAACGAACAGCTGATAGCACGTCCTTGGCGCCATACATGCTGGCGTAGGGTTCGGGTGCGATATAGGGCCAGTGCGGCTTGATGTAGGACAGATGCAGGCACCAGGGCCGGCCGTCGCTTTCGGCCTCCGTGATGAAATCCATCGCGCGGCGCGTCATGTAGGGCGTCTCGGACAGCTCTTCCGGAATCCGCGCCGCCTTGTCGGCATGCACCAGCAGCCAGCCGTTCTGCAATTCACCGTTGGCGTCGGCGCCGGAGTTGGCCCAATGCTCCCAGGGATTGGGCGCGTCGTAGCCCTGCTCGCGCAGGTACGAGTCGTAACGCGGCCGCGGCCGGCTGGAAGGATGCAGTCCGTCGTCGCGCTCATAGGGCTCGAATCCGCACTCACTGACATGCACGCCGATGATGGAATCCGGCGCGATGCCGAGCGCTTTCAATCCTTCGAGGTCGGGCGCCATATGGGTCTTGCCGACCAGCACGTTGCGCACGCCGATCTTTTTCAGGTGATCGCCGAGCGTCGGCTCGCCGACCCGCAGCGGCCAGCCGTTCCAGTGCGAGCCGTGCGAGCGCATGTAGCGGCCGGTGTAAAAACTCATCCGCGACGGGCCGCAGATCGGCGACTGCACATAGGCGTTGGAGAAGCGCACGCCACGCTTTGCCATGGCGTCGATGTTCGGGGTCTTCAGCGTGGGGTGGCCGGTGCAGCCCAGATAATCATAGCGAAGCTGGTCGCACATGATCCAGAGGACGTTTTTCGCGCGCGGCATACTCCTATGCTGCGATATCAGGCAGCCAATGACAAGCCGCTCACGCGCTCCACGGCGCGGCTTCCGCGACGCTTTTCGCCTTGTCGCTGACCGGCTGCTCACCGATGATGGCGGCCAGCGCGCGCAACGCCTCTTTCACGCCATCGCCGGTGACGCCCGACATCAACAGCGGCGTCTTCTTTGCCGCACGCTTCAGGCGGTCCTTCTGCTTCTTCAGCTCGTCGGCATCGACCGCGTCGATCTTGTTCAATGCCACGATCTCGATCTTGTCGGTGAGCTGGCCGCCATAGGCGTCGAGTTCGTCCCGCACGGTCTTGTAGGCCTTGCCGGCGTGCTCTGTCGTCGCATCGACCAGGTGCAGCAGCACGCGGCAGCGCTCGACATGGCCGAGGAAGCGGTCGCCGAGGCCCGCGCCCTCATGCGCGCCCTCGATCAGGCCGGGAATGTCGGCCAGCACGAACTCGCGGCCGTCGGCGTTCACGACGCCGAGCTGCGGATGCAGCGTGGTGAAGGGATAGTCGGCGATCTTGGGCCGCGCCGCGCTGACCTTGCTTAGGAACGTCGACTTGCCGGCATTGGGCAGACCGACGAGGCCGGCATCCGCGATCAGCTTCAGCCGCAGCCAGATCCAGCGCTCCTCGCCGGTCTGGCCGGGATTGGCATTGCGCGGCGAGCGATTGGTGGACGACTTGAAATGCGCGTTGCCGAAGCCGCCATTGCCGCCTTCGGCGAGCGTGAACTTCTCGCCGAGCTTGGTGAAGTCGTGGATCAGCGTCTCGCGATCCTCGTCGAAGATCTGCGTCCCCATCGGCACCTTCAGCACGATCGGCTTGCCATTGGCGCCATGGCAATCCTTGCCCATGCCGTTCCCGCCCTTCTGCGCCTTGAAGTGCTGCTGATAGCGGTAGTCGATCAGCGTGTTCAGCCCGTCGGCAACCTCGAACACGACGTCGCCGCCGCGGCCGCCATTGCCGCCGGAGGGTCCGCCGAACTCGATGAATTTTTCGCGCCGAAAGGCAACGCATCCGTTGCCGCCATCGCCGGAGCGGATATAGACCTTGGCTTCGTCGAGGAATTTCATGGGGTGTAGTTAGGGCAGGGGCGACGGCGCGGCAACCCAAACTTGCCGGAAATACGGTAAAATGCGCTAATTTCGAACGTTTCTGCGCGCAGTCGATATTGTTCCGCTGCCGGTATGCTGTAGGCTGGCACGTGACATGCCGGTCGAGGGGAGCGGGAATGAAGCGACGCGATGTGCTGGGTGCCTTTGCGGTGGCGCTGCGCTGGCATTGCCGCTTTCCGCGCGGGCGCAGCAGGCGGGCCGGCGGGTCGGCGTGCTGATCGGCAATTCCGAGGAGACCGATCCTGACGCAAGGCCTTCTCGAGGCTCTCCGGAGCGGGCTTCGAGAGCTCGGCTGGGGCAGGGACGCAATCTCAGATCGATGTGCGATGGGGACGGGGTCAACTTGATCGGATAACGAAGGCCTATGCGGCGGAGCTGGTGCGCTTCGCGGCCCGATGTTTTGCTCGCGCATTTGAACGCGTGACGGCGGCCCCTGCAACGCGAAACCAAGCACGATCCCGATCGTATTCATCTTTGTCTCCGATCCCGTCGGCAGCGGTCTGGTCTCGAGCCTGCCGCATCCCGGCGGTAACATCACCGGGTTCATCATCTTCGAGGCCTCGCTGGGCGGCAAATGGGCCGGATTGCTGAAGGAGGTGTCGCCGGGACTCGATCACGCGCGCGATCCTGTTCAATCCCGACACGGCGCACTATTTCGCGGACTTCTATGTCGAGCCTTTCGAGGCGGCGGCGCGTCCGCTCGGCATCGAACCCGGTTTCCGCCGTTGTTCGATATCGACGATATCGATAGCGCCGTCACCAAGGCTGGCAGCCGGGCGAACGCACTTATCGTTGCCCCCGATATCTTCATCGACAGAAAGGCAATCTCGATCATGTGAGCTCGCTGGCCGCGCGCTACCGCTGCCCGCCGTTTATCCCTATCCGCTTCATGATCAACGATGGCGGACTGATCTGCTACGGCATCGATCAGTTCGATCTCTATCCGACGTGCGCCGGCCTATGTCGACCGGATTCTGAAGGGCGCGAAGCCCGGCGACCTGCCGGTGCAGCCTCCGACCAAGTTCGAGATGGTCGTCAACCTCAAGATCGCCAAGGAGCTCGGGCTGACGCTTCGCCGCGACCTTGCTCGCCCGCGCCGACGAGGTGATCGAATGAGGCGGCGGGAGTTCCTGGGCGCGCTTGCAGGCATCGCGGCCTTGCCGCTTGCCGCGCGGGCGCAGGCGATGCCTGTTATTGGCTTTCTCCATGCAGGCTCACCAGACGAAAACGAGAAGCGGCTCGCCGCATTCCGCAAGGGACTCGCCGCCGGCGGCTTCGTCGAAGGGCAGAACGTCGCGGTCGACTATCGCTGGGCGCGCGGCAAGAACGAGTCACTTGCCGGCATGGCTGCCGAGCTGATTGGCAAGGGCGTTGCGCTCATCGTCACGCCGGGCAGCACCGCCGCCGCGGTGGCGGCGAAGAAAGCCACTTCGACAATCCCGATCGTGTTTTCCTCCGGCACCGATCCGGTCGGGCTCGGCCTGGTCGCGAGCCTCAATCGTCCCGGCGGCAATGCCACCGGCATCACCTCGTTGAATTCCGAAGTTGCAGCCAAGCGTCTCGGCCTGTTCCGCGAGTTGGCGCCGAAGACCCAGCGTTATTTCACGCTGGTGAAGCCGACGTCGGAACTTGCCGCACCGTTCGTCAAGGATCTTGAAGGTGCGGCGTCCGGTCTCGGCGTCCATGTCGACGTGCTCAACGCCAACACCACGGACGAGATCGACAAGGCCTTTGCGCAAATTCCGCGCGAGCAGGGATGCGGCATCGTATTCGGGCCGGAAGGCTTCTTCTACGTCCACCGCGCGCACATCGCCGGGCTTGCGCTGGCGCGACAGCTGCCGACCATCTTCGACGTGCGCGACTATGTCGAGGCCGGCGGCCTCGCCAGTTACGGCTCGGACTATTACAACGTCATGGAGTTGACCGGCAGCTATGCCGCGCGGGTCTTGAAGGGCGAGAAGCCCGCCGACCTGCCGGTGCAGCAGGCAACCAAGTTCGAGATGGTGCTCAACCGCAAGACCGCGAAGGCGCTGGGCATCGAGATTGGGTCAACATTACTCGCGACCGCGGACGATGTGATCGAATAGCGCATGATCCGGAAAAGTGTGTAGCGGTTTTCCCTCGCGACAAACGCATAGCGTTTGCGCGGAGATCATGCGCAAACAAGAATCCGGCGGTTAGGTCGGCCGCTTTCGGATCAAAAACTTCTGCATGCCCTCCAGCACCAGCTCGCGGCGCTGGTTGTGCACCGTGCTACGCAGCGTCACCACGCCGGTCGAGCGGCCTGGCGTCAGCTCGGTGACTTCCAGCGCGGGATAGATGGTGTCGCCGGCATAGACGGGTTTGAGGAAGCGGCTCGACTGTTCGAGAAAGCCGATCAACGACTCCTCGGTGAGATAGGGAAACAGCCCGGCGCCGGGCGCGGTGTGCACCAGGGTCTGGAAGCCGTGCGCGAGCAAATCCGGCATGCCGCGGGCGCGGCAAAATTCCACGTCGTAATGGATCGGATGGGTGTCGCCGCTGGCGAGCTGGAACGCCGCGAACACCGCCGAGGTCTGGGTGCGGCTCGGGATCACGAAGCGCTCGCCGAGCGCAAAATCCTCGAACCAGCGCTGCTGCGGCACCATGCGATGCTGGTGCGGATCGAACTCGGTCATGAGTAAATTCCTGCATGTGTCGTGCGTACCGGTAACGCGGGACGCGGCCTGCGGCAATTGTTACTGATCGTCATGCCCGGGCTTGTCCCGGGCATCCACGTCTTTAAAAGGGCTTGGCACGAAGGACGTGGATGGCCGGACCAAGTCCGGCCATGACGAAGAACCAGAGGAAGCGTCGCGCTCACGAATGTCCCTGCTCGCCAAATTCTCGACCGAAAACGACGAACGATCCGCGCGGCTCGCCGGCATCGGGTTGATGCTGTTCTCGATCTTCATGTTCTCGTTCGGCGATGCGCTCGGCAAATACATGGTCGCGACCTATGCGGTGGGGCAGCTGCTGTGGCTGCGCGCCTGCGCCGCGCTGCTGGTGCTGTCGCCGCTGATCTGGAAGCACCGCGCCGAGTTCTTCCGGCTGGAGCGGCCGAAGCTGCAATTGCTGCGAATCGTGCTGTCGACGTTCGAAGTGGCCGCGTTCTTCCTCGCCACGGTCTATCTGCCGCTCGCCGACGTCATCACCTACTGGCTCGCCTGTCCGGTGTTCGTCACGGCGCTGTCGGCGATCTTCTTGCGCGAGCGCGTCGGCTGGCGGCGCTGGAGCGCGATCCTGATCGGCTTCCTCGGCGTCGTCATCGCGCTGCGCCCGTCGGCGCAGACGTTCAGCGGCCCGGCGATGATCGCGCTGGCCGGCAGCCTGTGCTTCTCGGTGCTGATGCTGATCACGCGCTCGCTGCGATCAACGCCTGATATCGTGATGGCCTCGACGCAGTTCGTCGGCACGTTTCTGCTGGGCGCTGCGATGTCGCCGTTCGGCTGGGTGACGCCTGATCTCTCGAGCCTGGCGCTGTTCGCGATCGCGGGCCTCATCTCGGTCGGCGCGCTGCTGTGCGTCAACCGCTCGCTGAAACTCGCGGCCGCAAGCGTGGTGGTGCCCTATCAATATTCCATGATCATCTGGGCCGTGCTGTTCGGGCTGATCGTGTTCGGCGACGTGCCACAGACGGCGACGCTCGTCGGCGCCGCCATCATCATCGGCGCCGGGCTCTACATCTTCCTGCGCGAACGCAAGCTCGGGCGCGAGGAGCCTGCGGTGAGCCCGCCGGCGTGATTATTCGTCATTGCGAGGAGCGTAACGGGTCCGGCCCCGTTGGGCCGCCCGATGACAGGCTCCGCGACGAAGCAATCCATAGCTCCGCAAGCTGAGAGGTGGATTGCTTCGCTTCGCTCGCAATGACGAGTTACCCCTCTCTTCGTGCCGCGCTCGCCCAGTTCTTCAGCGAGGACCATACGCTGCGCGACAGGCGGAAGCAGTCGACCGGGCTCGACGAGCCCAGCGCCTCGAAGCGGTGCAGCTCGACGCCGGTCCACTGGAAGCCGCACTTCTCCAGGATGTTGCGCGACATCGGGTTGGCGACGCGGGCGCGGCCGTACAGCAGCTCGTGGTCGAACTCCTCGAAGAAGTAATCGATCAGCGCGCGCGCGGCCTCGGTGCCGAAACCCTGGCCCCAATGGTCGAAGCCGAGCCAGTAGCCGATCTCGGCGAAATCAGGCTCGCGGAAGTGGATGCTGGTAACGCCCATGGCTTCGAAATTGTGTTCGATCAGGAACGCGACCTCGTCTCTCGTGTCGGCCACATAGCGCACGAAATCGATCGCATGCTCCTCATAAAAGGGATGCGGCAGGCGGCGGGTGTTCTCTGCAATGCGGCGATCATTGGCGAGACGCGCGATTGCTTTTACGTCCGCGAGCGTCGGCCGCCGCAAGGTCAGCCGTTCGGTCTCGAGGACGCAAGGACACGCCTCGCGCAAGGTCGGGGTCGGGATATCCTGCAACATGTTCGGCTCCATCGCGTCAAAAGAAAAAGGGGAGGCCGGTTGTCCCGCCTCCCCTTTTGGAGCCTTGGTGAGCCCCGCCGGTTCGTCAGGATCCGGCGGACTCGAGATTTGTGTCCACCGTCTATTCGGCCGCAACGTCCGTCATCGGAAGTACCGAGATGAATGTACGACCGTTGGCTTTGGCCTGAAATTCCACGCGACCTTCGATTTTCGCAAACAGAGTGTGGTCAGTGCCCATGCCGACATTAAGGCCGGGATGCCACGTGGTGCCGCGCTGGCGCGCGATGATGTTGCCGGGAATCACATGCTCGCCGCCATAAATCTTGACGCCAAGGCGCTTGCCCTTGGAATCGCGTCCGTTTCGCGATGAACCGCCTGCTTTTTTGTGAGCCATGACCCGTCTCCGAACCTATCGTTCTCTTAAGTCAATTCCTTGAAGGAATCATTCACTTTTTGTCACGCGTTTTTCCAACGCGCATCACTTTTTGTCGTCTTTGCCCTTTGTGGCGGCCTTCTTGGCCGCCGGCTTCTTCGCATCCGGCTTGGCGCGCGGTTTCGCCGCAGCCTTGGCAACCGGTTTCTTCGCTGCGGCCTTCTTGGCGGGCGCCTTCTTCGGCGCCTCGTCGCCATCCTCCGCCGGCGTCACGACCTTTTCCCGCTTCGGCCGCGGACCGATGGTCGGCTTGGCGTTGTCGGCGAGAATCTCGGTGATGCGAAGCACCGTGATTTCGTCGCGATAGCCGCGCTTGCGGCGCGAGTTCTTGCGCCGGCGCTTCTTGAAGGCGATCACCTTCGGCCCGCGCTTGTGCTGCAGCACTTCGGCCGCAACGGAAGCGCCCGCCACGGTCGGCAGGCCCAGGGTCGGCGTGTCGCCGCCGAGCAGGAGCACCTCGCCCAGCTGCACGATCGTGCCGACGTCGCCGGCGATCTTGCCAATCTCGAGTACATCATCCGGAACGACGCGGTATTGCCGGCCGCCGGTCTTGATGACTGCGAACATCGTTTGATTCCTTCGTGTTCGATCCCGCACCTCAGGCAAAAGCCCGGGCCGGCTTCTTGTTCAGTCGTTATGGGTACGTGTCTCGCGCGATCCCCAGAGGATTTCCTTGGAGACCAAGCGCAAAAACAATCGACGCGGGAAAACCCGCGCCGGGATGGCCGGACTTATAGCGGCCGAGTGGCCTGAGTCAAGGCAAACGGGGCTGAAAAGGCGCGAAAATCGAGGGATTTGGCCGATTCTCGGGTCTTTGCGGCCTTGTAGCCCGGGTGAGCGGAGCGATACCCGGGTCGACCCGCATGTCGCTTCGCTCATGCGGGCTACGCGGTTCGGCCCCTTTGAAACCAATGGGTTCCATCGCCGTTGTCCCGGCGACTTATACCGGGCAGGGACTTTTCATGGCTGAGGACGTCATTACCACCACGGGCATCGCCCATCACGGCGGCGCGCGCCTGCCGTCGGTCGACGTCGACAGCTTCAACCTCGAGCTAAAGGACGACGAGGGCTTTATCGGCGACCGCGCCTCCAAGGGCGCGTTCCGCGCGATTTTCGACAAATGGCGCAAGCCGCTGCGCAAGTCCGGCAAGGACCCGTTCGGCGACGTGCCCTCGGACGAGATCAGCAAGAAGGCGCTCGACGACATGCTGGTCGGCGACGACACCGAGGCCAGCGCGGTGGTGCACAGCGCGATCGAGGAGTTCGCGCAGGAGCTCGCCCACGTCACCCGGCGCTTCCTCCGGACCAAGGCCTGGGCCAAGACCGAGACCATCGTGGTCGGCGGCGGCTTCCGCGACATCCGGCTCGGGCGAACTCGCCATCGCGCGCACGGAAATCATCCTGCATTCCGAGGACTTCAAGGTCGACATGCTGCCGATCCGTTTTCATCCGGACGAGGCCGCGCTGATCGGCGCGCTGCATCTGGCGCCGTCCTGGATCTTCGAGGGTTACGACTCGATCCTCGCGGTCGATATCGGCGGCACCAACATCCGCTGCGGCGTGGTCGAGACGCGCTGGAAGAAGGCGCAGGACCTGTCGAAGGCCGAGGTGTGGAAAGCCGAGCTGTGGCGCCATGCCGACGACGAGCCGAGCCGCGAAGGCGCGGTGAAGAAGCTGGTGAAGATGCTGAAGCATCTGATCGGCGCCGCCGAGGAGGAGGGCTTCAAGCTCGCGCCGTTCATCGGCATCGCCTGTCCCGGCGTCATCAACGAGGATGGCTCGATCGAAAAAGGCGCGCAGAACCTGCCGGGCAACTGGGAGAGCAGCAAGTTCAACCTGCCGCATAGCCTGGTCGAGGCGATCCCCGTGATCGGCGATCACGACACGGCCATCGTCATGCACAATGACGGCGTGGTGCAGGGCCTCGCCGAGGTGCCGTTCATGCAGGACGTCGATCGCTGGGGCGTGCTCACCATCGGCACCGGGCTCGGCAATGCGCGCTTCACCAACCGCAAGCGCGACAACGGCAAGTCCGACAAGAAGAACGGCGACAAGGACAAGAAGAGCAAGGATTGATGGCGTCGCAACGTGCTCGGTTCACCTCTCCCCAGCGGGGAGAGGTCGCCGCGAAGCGGCGGGTGAGGGAGCATCGGCATCAACGAGGGACCGTAACCCCTCACCCGGATTGCATCTGGCGATGCAATCCGCCTCTCCCAATGGGAGAGGTGATCTTCGCTGCTGTTCCAGTGAATCTTCCGGTCGTTTCACTCCTCGCAATGACGACACATTGCGGGCTTGCCACGCCGATAGCGCGCGAAGCGGCGCAGGCGGGTAACCTAAACCGGTTACGTTAAAACGCGCTTCGCGTTGCTACCCCCGTCAGCTTCGCTAGCCTCACTCCCGCCGCACTCGGCTAGCCGACGAGGCCGCACCTCCCGGCCGGCAATTGCAATGAGACGGCACGGGACCGCCAAATGTTTTGCCGCGTATGGCGGTCCCACCTTTTGCTTGTAACGGAATCTCTGGCCGCAGCTCAGTTCACCTCTCCCCGCTCTTTGCGGGGAGAGGTCGGATCGCATCGAGAGATGCGATCCGGGTGAGGGGCGAGGCACTCACTCACCGCAAATGATATTTCTGAAGACTGCGATTCTGATGGTGCGTCCAGCGCGGCTGGTATCGGGACTTGCCCCTCACCCGCCGCCTTCGCTGCGCTTCGGCGTCGACCTCTCCCCGTAAAGAACGGGGAGAGGTGCAGCGAGTTCCGCGGGTAGTCCCTAACCCCACCCCACCCTTGCAAAGAACCCCGCGATCTCCGCCGCCGCGCGCTCCGGATCCTCGCGATGCGGAAAATGTCCGACGCCGTCGAACATCTTCAAGTCGAGCTTGCGAAACGTCTCGCCCATGCGATCGGTCCAGGCATAGGGAAACAGCGGATCGTGCTCGGCCCAGCGCACGCAAGTGGGCACGTCGATCGGCGCGAGATGCGGCGCTTCGCCCTGCATCATCTTCACGCGGCCCGCATGCGATGCGCGATAATGCGCAAAGCCGCCGGCGAGATTGCCCGGCTTCATGAAATTGTCGGTGAAGGCGTCGAGCACCTCATCGAACGCGTCCTTGCGATACGACCAGCTCTTGAGGAAGTGCCCGATATAAGTGCGGCAGCTCTCGCGGCTCGCGCCGACCAGCCGCGGCGCCATCTCCATCTGGTGGAACGACTGGTACCAGATGTGGTTGAGCCGGTCGGGCGCGCCCATGCGCGGACCGATGCCGGGATAGACGAAGTCGAAGAACAACAGCCCCGACAGCCGCGCCGGCGCGGTGCGCGCCAAGGGCTGCATCACGGCGCCGCCGACGTCGTGGCCGACCACGCCGAATCGCTCCACACCAAGCGCGTCCATCAACGCCAGCATGTCGGCGGCATGTTGGTCGGGCCCGTACGGGCCGTCGGGCTTGCTGGAGTCGCCGAAGCCGCGCAGATCGGGCGCGATCAAGCGTGAAGCGGGACGCGAGCCGCGTCATCACAGGCTCCCAGGTCAGCCAGAATTCCGGCCAGCCATGCAGCAACAGCAGCGGCGGACCAGCGCCCGTCCGCGCCACATGGAAGTCAGCGCCATTGGCGCGGATACGTCTGGTGCTCGATCACAGGCGTTCCCTCCCTCGGCTCTCGTCATGCCCGGCCCTCCCTTTTCGTCATGGCCGGGCTTATCCCGGCCATCCACGTCTTTCTTGCATGCTGGAACAAAGACGTGGATGCCCGGCTCAAGGCCGGGCATGACGAGCTCGGATTTATCATTCCGCGCCTTGTCTGGGCAGCATTCCTCGCCTATTACACCGCCGACCACGGGGCTTATCGCCCGATTTTGGCGCCTGGAGAGGTGGCAGAGTGGTTGAATGCACCGCACTCGAAATGCGGCATAGGTGCAAGCCTATCGGGGGTTCGAATCCCTCCCTCTCCGCCACGTAAAATTTCGTGACTAAAAATCCTTCGAAATCAATGTCTTGCAGAGGCGCCGGATTTCTTCGGTGGAGCACTGCGATGGAGCACTCTCCACCGAGTTGTGGCACGCTGCGCCGCGATTCTCGACTCGAATGTCAGGGCGACCGAGGGCGTTCCGGATCGCTCTGAATCCTTGCGCGCAGCGCCTCGACCGGTGCCCGTGCCGTCCGGGAAAAGCGACAGGAGTGCATTCGTGACGAAGCCGAAGGAGAAGGGATTTCATGTGCCCGACGGCAACGAGATCCTGAGGTCGGACATTCCCGCCGTCGCCGAACTGATCGCGCGTACTGCGCGATGGATCCATCCCGACACGTTCCGCGCGCTGCCGGTCTGGGCACCGCACGCGGCACGCGGTCAGCCGCTCTTCGATGCGGGATGGTCGCGGCGCTACACGAACACGCGGAAGTCGACCGGGATTACGTCGGAGAAGTTCGAAGGTAACGTGGCCGCGGCATACGCTCTCTTCGCCGCGCTCGACGTCCAACCGCCGCGGCCGAAGAACTGGTCCGTCTGCCACATCTGGGGTTACGACGATCCGAACTTCGCGGAGCATACCGGCGTCGTCCGCGACCGCCGCTACTTCTCGTGCGTTGCGAATATGGTCTGGCTACCGACGTCGCTGAAAGGATTCACCGACACATTGCCGGAGATCAAGGCCATGCTGCGCGTGTGCGCCTTCCACCTGTACGGCTGGGCGTGCGAACTCGAATCCGTCGCGGCGCAGGCGGACCAAGTGCGTTCCGGATGGATTCCGTCGGACTATCCGAGGGAATGGCCGGACGGATCCGGAGCGGTCGTCCTGCCTCCCGGCACCGCACCTTTCACGCCCAGGATCGAGAAGGCGATCACCAGGCGCAAAGCGAAGATGCGCGCCGATCTCGATAACGCCGATTTTCTTCATTATCCGAAGTCCGAGGTATTGGAGGTGCTCAAATTCTGGGAGATCGATCTCGTCTAGCTGCCTGAAATTTTTCTGCGGCGCGGTCGGATTCCGCCTGATCGTCGATCGATGAGCAACGTTCCGTCCGGTCCGGGGGAAACCTCTTCGGTGCGGCGCTCGCGATAGTAGCTCGCGCGGTGAGCGAGAATTCCGAATATCTCGTCCAACTTCTGTTGGCGCTCGGACGGCGATGCGGGCTCCTGCCCGGCGGCCGCGCTCAGCACCTTCTTGTCGACCGCGAAGAATACGCCGTTGTCGATCTCTCGCCCGACGAAGCCTTCGCCCGCAGCGTCCGGCAGGTCGGAATTCTCGCCGTCGAGAAAGAACGCGTAGGCCTTGGTGATCATCTCCCACTCGTTGAACTTGACCTCGACGCCGGCTGCGTCGCCTTCGGGGTCGACGACTCGCCCTTCGGCGCCGGACGCCTTTAGCATGAAGAACGTCGCGCAGCGGGTCGCGGGCTGAGTGCCATTGATCGAGCGGAGCGCCGAGACTTGTCCAAGGGCCTTTGCGACTGCGCTCCGTGCGGGCCTGCGGACGCGGCCTTTGCTCTCGAACACGTGCTTCTCGGCCTTCTTCATGCCGATGAAGTCGGGTCGGCTTTTCGGAGACGGAGTTGAAGCTCCGGTTTTCGGAGGCACAGTCACGGACGATGTGCCCCAGGTGATCGATTTGAACCCGGCGACGTGTTCGAGGAATTCGATGCCCATCCGGTCCTGCGCGAACCAATGCGTAAAGGCCTGGCCCAGCAGGAAGGAGACGCCCACCTTCTCCGTCTGCTCTAGATTGCGGAAGTATTCGGTCGTTCGCAGCGCTCGGTCGAGATAGCCGTACGCCATCGCCGACAACATCCGAGTACGCCAAAGCCCGACCTTACGTATCGCTTTCTTGCGGCTCGGATATCCTACCGTCAGCAGAGATCGGATGATGTCGGCCCGTGTGGCAGTGATGTCCGTCGAGCCGTTCAGCTTGGCGAACGCTCCCGTGAATTGCGACGCCACGACCTTGCCAGCCATCAGCCCCTCGCCTGCGAACTCTCTTCGCCTTGGTCTTGCGTCGGGGTTTTCTCGGCCGGCGGCGCGCTCAGCCGCTCGGCGAGAGCAAGTCGTCCCGCCCGGCGCGCGCCTCGCTCCAGACAAGTGAGCAGGCTCGTCTTGTCCAACATCCGCGCCGTACGATTCCGCAACTCCGCGCCGTCGCCAATGGATTCCAGATAGGCCGCTGACCGTTGGTCGAAGAGCTCCGGATAAAAGTCTCCGCGCCCCAGATAGAAGAGTGCTTCGAGGTCCGCGGCCTCCTGGCAGAAGACCGTCTCGCTCAGGGCATCGACGCATTCGCGTCTCTTCTTCATGTTGGCGATCAGGTCCGCCGACCTGAAACGGCTCCCTTGGACGACCTCGGGCTCCTTTCCCGCGCGGTCGGCATGAAGAGCGTGCCATTGCTCGACTACCAGCATTACCTCGTCGTCGAGCAGATAAGGAAGGTCGGTCTCGCCGCCGATCATCCCATTGAATTCGCGGTTGGCCTTGATCGCATCGACGGCCTTGCTGAACTGGGTGTTGCTGAGCGCGAAACGCTCCTTGACGGCGTTCTTCGCCTCGGTGAAGGCTTCGCTGCCCCAGTCGGCAAGCGGAGGCATCATGCCGGCGATCTCGCGGAGATCCGCGCGCGAGCAGCGGGACGTGTACGTGCCGCTCTTCCGCTCCGCGAGGAAGCCGATCGTTCGATGCATCAATCCATCGACGACCGACGACAGTTCCTTGAGGTTGTCGCGGATTACGACGATGTTGGCCAGCGATTCTCCCTTGAGGCTCGTCTCGCCGTCGCGGTTGACGTGGTACCGCAGTTCCTGCCCGTCGTCGTCTATCCGATCGAGGCTGAGGACGAAGCGCTCCAGCGCCTTCAGGTGGTTCCGTATCGCTTCATCGGCGACGTCGGCCGCGACCAGGTGGTCCCAAAGTCCCTTGATGTCGTGATCTGCCGGATGCCGTTGAGCGATGACGCCGCAATCGAACAGCTGCCCGGCGGCGTACTTGAGGACGAGTTCGATGGCATGGCGCGCATTGTAGAGAATCGGAAGGACGAGCGTATCGCGTTTGGCGAGCATGTTCTTGTCGATCACCGCGTTGGCGAGCTCGCTCGCGGCTTCCAGATAGCCCTCGACGTAGTGAAGCTCGTCGCCCTGCTGCCCGATGCAGGCGTTCCAGGTGCTGTCTTCCGAAAGGCCGAAAAACGGGTCTTCGCTCATGTCGTTTACTCGAAGGCTGCCTCGCCGGGACCGGATATATACGACGGTTCGGAAACTAGGTGCGAGGGACAGTCGGCAGCGCCTGTCATGATCGCGAGTCCTTGGTCGCGGATGATCTCGCCGCGGACGCAGCGAAGCGGATGGCTGCGCAAAGCTTAGGCGGGCATCCGCCGGCGGCAGGGGGCCACGAACGCTGCGCTTATTCTTCGAATCCTTGAGATCGTGGAAGGGAGCGCACTCGGCTCCGACATGATGTCGACGACCCCCATTCGTGTGTCGACGCGCTGCACGCCGAGGGCGAAGACCGCGTCGGCCGACGAATACTTGGAAAAAATGGATCGAACCGGTTGGGTTGAAGGTCGGTCAGGACATCGGAAGACGATTTGGGGCGATTGGAGGCCAAGGTAACGATCGCGTGATGGAAGTGATTACCGCTCCTGCCAGCGGCGGTTGCACCCGACTATCGAGCCGGGATCGGAGGGGGCAACATGAGCAAATCCGGACACTATAGCGGCGGCAGCACGCTGGTTGGACCACGGAATAAATCCTGGTTCGGCACGAAGACCCCGTCCTGGACCAAGAAGAACGCGGCCGATCTCCGGACCGAGGAGAAGCTGCGCAAGCGGAAGGCGGCGGCCAGGAAGCTTCCGAAGAAGCTGCCGCCCTCGCCGAAGCTGCCCGGCATCAAAGCCGAGGAATTGGTCGTCGACCGCAGCGTCGTCGAGGTCCGCCAAGGTGTGCTGCGCGGGAAGGGCGGAAGGGGGCGGATCGCCGTCGAGTACGCTACGGTCCGCGTTCGTCCGAAGCGGTAAGCCCGCCGGCGGGTGCCGCCCGCAGCTTCCCTGCCGACGCGGCATCGCGCGAGCGGCGACGGAGCGGCTACGAACGTCGTTCAAGTACGCCGATCCCGAGCCCCGAAACGCCCCGAACCGGAATGGTCGCTCACGAAAAAGTTCGCAATTTCAGAGGGGGGTAAAAGTTGCGGCTTGCCGGCCTTGCCGCCGCGGCTGACTTTGTTTTGGAGGGATTGCAGAGCACGCGCGACAAGATTAAATCGGAGTCTGTCAGCGTCGCGTACATCCGCATTGGACTCGAACGTCTAAACACTTTGGCTCGCAGGTTTGCGAACTGCAAAAGTCGCAACAATAGCGGTGGCAAGAGCAGCACTATTGGAGTTCGGCAAAAAGTATTTTGGTCAGGCGCTCGATTATATTGTACGATGGTTGTGGTAATTATATTGGTGACCAGCCACTACATAGCGCGGTTCGAATCATGTCCATAGCCATTCCTGCAAACCACGGCGCGCTTTGGAGTCTCGACAAACGCCGTGACCGTCTGGTTATGCAGCTTTTACTCGCCGGGTTACTTTCGATAGCGGCGGTTCGATCTTGCGAAGTTGAGCGACCTCCATGCGGTCCGTTCACCATTGGAAAATCGTCAATCGGCAGTTGCGACTACATCGCGGGCGAGGAACGATTCTAAGCGCTACGCGGGATGCAAGTCGCTAAAGAGCCTCTGATACTCGTCATCGAAAAGTGCTCTATGGTTTGCGTTGAATCGCGTCGACATATAGGGTCGCCATTCCCAATCGTGCATTTCTTTGTCGCGAAGCTTGCCGTCCATGAAGGTTGTGATGGACACCGTTTCCATGACTTGCAGGCCGACCTCGAATTCATCGACCGGCCACACCGAATAGGGCATCGTGGTCAAGAACTCTTCGGGGACATTCTCTTCCCGCATTTTCGCCGAGACTACCTTGCTAAGCTCGCCGTACATGACCGGGCCGTGCATATGCCAGTTTTCAAGTGTTACGATGCACGGATAGATGTTCGCGCCCGTCTTCGGTATGAAGTGCGGGTAGTGTCCGGCCAAGCAATCCCAAATCGTCTTGTAACCTTGCACTACAGCGGCGGCTAAATGGCCCATGTCTTCCTGAAGGGCCGAAATATCGGTCAGGCTTTGCTTTGTTTCCCAACGCGTGCGCTTCACCTTGCATTCGATGAAAAGGGCGGCGGTGTTGTCCGCGTCGCTCATGATCCAATCGACCGTTCGCTTCTGCTGCCCGCCAATTGAATAGGGGCACTCGGCATGCACGGTGCGCGATGGTGCGGCCACGCGCAGGACCGAACCGACATACGTTTGATAGGAGTCGCCGAACAGGTTCGCGAAAGACGGGACCGTGATCAAATCATAGTACAGCCCGGACGTAAATCGCCAGAACAATAAAGTTGGAATCGGGCATACCGCAACGTCGCCCCCGTCTGATCCCATGGTGATGATTGGCCATCTCTGAAGCAAATTGAACGAATAAGCGAAGCTTTCATCGAACCGTTGATCTTTCTTTTAGCTTGGCACGCATGGACTGCACGTCGTTGAAAAGGATCGCCATGACCGCGCTGACCTTTTCCATCGGCAATTCGGCGATTTCGCTTCTCACGGGCAAGCGCAGGACCGGTGACCCTACAAAGTGGCCCATCATGACCGTCCCGCAAGCCATCACTTCGTAGACGGTGACGCCGTATCGTTGAAAGAAAATCTTGCTAATCTCCGGAGTGTCGAAGATTTTGTAATATCTGACGATGGCGCGATCATTCGGGCCGTTGCCCTGCCACTGAAAAGTTCGATAGGCAATTCTGATCAATTCGACCAGCACGTGATCTGGCGAGCCATAAACTCCGTAAATTTCGTTTTCGAGCTTGTTTATGCTGTTTACCGTTGCGCTCAAGGTGTTCCACTTGCGCAAAGTAGCGCCCTTCTTCGCAATCGGTCCGCTGTGAATCAGAATTTCCTTCGCCAGAAGCATCAGCACCCATTCGTTGATCCAGGCGCGTCGCACGTCGTGATCGTAGAAGCGTCGGTCAACTTCAATGTCGGGTGGGATTTGAAAGCGGTCCAATTGCAAAAATTGCGTGTATGCCCAAATCACACGCAACGAGTCCAAACGATCTAGCTTCGCTAGCTCGCCTCGCAATCTTTTGTATAGGCCATAGACGTCGTCGGGCAGCATGTTTTTCGACCCGGCTATCGCGTTTTAGCGGCGGTAAATGCACGCTGATCTTCGATGAGCCCTGATCCCCGCATGTGAGGACGGGTTTCAAACGCGCGAATGCCGTTTGCATTGCTCACGAACAGCTTCGGCCTGTCGCGGTCAGCGACAAAGCCGTTTAGGTAACACTGAGAAACGAAATGGTGATGCCGCGCAGTCATACAACTCGCCCTTCCGACGGGATTGTATCACACGTGCCGAACGCCCGTAGCCGCAACTAGAAGCGTTTCGTCGGGAATCGTCACAGTGGCGCTTCCGTTCGGCAAGGACGGCGCGGCACTTTTCGTCGCCGCAACACGGTAGACAACGCAAAAACCGCGCCGCCTGTTTTGCCCGACAGAGTCAAGCTAACTCCGCAAAAATATATCTCTTTCCGAAATTCATAAATCATGACATAACCCGCCCCGTCCCGCGCCTCACAGGAGGGGCGTTTCGCGATCGTCACTTAACGTTGGCGCGGGATGCGATGGACGCGGTGGTGCCGCAAGGCGTGCGGCACGGCGCGTACGGTCAAGCCGTGTGGTCCCGTCCCCCCGACGCTGGGGACAAGCTCGTTGCGATATCAAAGCGGGCGACGGAGGCTAACAAGCCCGGTACTCCGAGGAGAGCGCGGAGCAGCCGTAAAACCATTGCGCAGGGAGTGCCGTGCGATTTCGGCCCTGCCTGACGACTTGTGGGCATTCTTCCTTTTCAGCCCACGAGGATTGCGGGTGCGGTCGAGCGCCCGGCATTCCCTGCGCCCTCACTTCGCCGAGGGACACGATTTGCAACAGCTCGGGCAGAAATCCTGCCGCGAGAACGCGGAATCATGTCGTCGAAGACCTCCCACGATCCCGCCCGCAACCGAGACGCGACGTCGCGCTCACCATCATCACATGTGCAGGCGCTACCGCGCGGCCGGAACCGCGACGATCTTGAAGGTCCCGGATTGCTCGGCGCCGTTGATAGCGGTGTCCGCGAGCACGCCGGCAAAGCCGACGGCGATACCCGCGAGCATTTGCTCGCTGCGTGGCGAGATCTGGAACGCATAGCGTTTGCCGGCCTCGGCATTGAAACGAACCGTATATTGTCCGGGCGAGCTCCAATGCGACACGGTCAGGGTCACCGGTCCGGGATTGATGCCTCCCGTGAACGTGGCGCCATTGTCGACGCTCGCAAACTTGGCGCCGTTGGCCGTGACTTCCACCGACAATCCCGCGGCCTGGTAGCTGTCGGTGCGCGTGATGGTTACGACAGCCTGGCCGGCTGCGATCGCTGCCGGCGCAGCACTGGCCGTGGCCGATTGATCCGTGACGCAGCCGGCGAGGGTCGCCGATGCCAGACAGAGGAATGCCAGAGCGCCCAGCGTTCTGGCGGTACGACGACGCGACAAGAAACTCATATGCAGCCCCCGCAACCCGGCTCCTGTTCGTCGATCGCTTGCCAAGTGGAGGCGCGTTCCCGTTGTGATGCGGGCGCCACACTCCAAGCGTGCACCAGGTTGCAATGGCACGTAAAATCAACCCGATCGCGCTTGTCAACGCGAAACTGGCGAATCCCTGCCGGAACGGCGCATGGCGGCTCATGCGCGTGGCCGAATCGCAACACGCGTTCCAAATCGCGCCCCGCCACCACGGCGCTCCGATGCAGCCACCTTTCCGCCCGCATCCGGCGGCGTTTTGGAACGCGGGGACGGGCTGGAAGGAATTGGGTGCAACATGCCATCCATCAGCCACGCGCGCGCGCTTCGCAACGCTCCGCAACTCCTGGCCATCACGCTCGCCGCGGCCTCGCTCGCCGCCTGCGCGCGAACCTCTGTCGTGTCGGACCGATCGGACTTCCGCAGCGCGCCGAGACAGGCGGTCGCGCATCATCAGCCGCGACCCGTCAGCGTGGTGCGCCGGCACGACGCGCCTGTTCGCACCGATGTCGCGAGCGCGGCGCCGGGCGGGCTCGCGAGCTTCTATACCGAGGGCACCAAAACCGCGAACGGCGAGACCTTCAACACCCACGAACTGACCGCCGCGCATCCCTCGCTGCCGTTCGGCACGCGCTTGCGCGTCACCAACGTCTCGACCGGTCAGTCGGTGACGGTGCGGGTCAACGATCGCGGTCCTTACGTGCCCGGCCGCGTCGTCGATGTCTCCTATTCCGCGGCCAAGGAGCTCGGCATGGTCAAGGGCGGCGTCGCCAAGGTGAAGCTCGACGTCGTGCAGTAGCGCTAACCTTCACCTCTCCCCAGCGGGGAGAGGTCGGATCGCGTAGCGATCCGGGTGAGGGGGCTTAGCTATCCGAGAGAGACCGAACCCCTCACCCGGATTGCATCTGGCGATGCAATCCGACCTCTCCCGATGGGAGAGGTGGAAAACTCGAAATCGATAAAATGCATTCGAAATCCGTCGCTCAATTGCGAGCGATCACCCTCAGCATATCCCAACGAATCCGCTGTAAATCCTACTCAGTAACGATGAAGCGCAGGGGTAGGTGACAGACATGTTGGCAGCGAACAGGCGTAGAAGCGAGCGGCGGGTCTGCCGGAGCCTCGCGAAAATTCAATTCGGCACGGGCTCGTTGCCGCGCGACTGCATGATCACGGACATCTCCGATGGCGGCGTGAAGATCGTGGCCGAGCATCTGGTGCCGCCGTCCGAGTTCACGCTGATCTTCTCGACCGGCAATCCCCGGCAGTGCCGGCTGGCATGGCAGATCGGCTGCGAATTCGGCGCGGAATTCGTCGCCTAGATCTCGCAAAAGGCGATTCCCGGCCCAAAGCGGGGCCGGGTTAACCCGAACTTAGGGTTAAGCTGCAACGATTTCTCGGCTAGCCCAAGCAGGCCGAGAGTTCATGTTGCATCACGCGTTCAAACGAGGTCGCCTGCCGCGACGCCTTGTCGTCGCGGCCTCGTTGGTAGGCCTCGCGTTCGCGCTGGCCGGCTGCCAGACCACGGCCTCCGACATCTCCGACATCACGGGATCGCTCGGCGGGAAAGCCGAGGCGAGCGCCTCGCCCGGCAGCCGCCGCGACGTCGATGGCTTGCGCGAGCGCTACAAGGCCAATCCGCAGGATCCGGTTGCCGCGCTCGCCTACGGCAAGGCGCTGCGCGCCAACGGCGAGCGGTCGCAGGCGGTCGCCGTGCTGGAGCAGACGGCGATGGCCAACCCCCAGAACAAGACCGTGCTCGCCGCCTATGGCCGCGCGCTGGCGGACAACGGAAATTTTCAGCGGGCCTTCGACGTGCTGACCCAGGCGCATACGCCCGAGGATCCCGACTGGCGCATCCTGTCGGCGCAAGGCGCGGTGCTCGATCAGCTCGGCAAGTTCGAGGAGGCCCGGCAGTATTACGCCAGCGCGCTCAAGATCGTGCCCGACGAGCCCTCGGTGCTGTCCAATCTCGGCATGTCGTACCTGCTGTCGAAGGACCTTGCGAAGGCGGAAACGGTGCTGGGCCGCGCCTATGAGCACGCCAAATCGGATCCGCGGTTGCGGATGAATTTCGCCGTCGTGCTGGCCCTCGAGGGCCGTCTGGCCGAAGCCGAGGACCTCCTGAAGGCCGACACGCCCGCCGAGGAAGGCAAGGCAAGGGTCGCCGAGCTGAAGCGGCTCCTGCTCAAGAAGGACGCCAAGGGCTAGGCCGGCTAACCCGCGATCAGGCGCTTGATCGGGCTCAGCAGCGAACCCTTCGGCTTCTTGACGTCGCCATGGCCGGTCAGCTTGCGGGCGATGTCCAGGAACAGCCTGCTGGTGCGATGGTTCGCCGAAATCTCGGCGATCATCTGCCCGTTATTGGCGGCGGTGCCGAACAGCTTCGAATCGAACGGGATCGCGGCGACCGGCTGGCTCTCCAGCGTCTTGGCGAAACTGCCCTTGTCGATCTCCGGCCGCCTCGGCATGCCGACCTGGTTGAGGCAGAACAGCGGCACGTGATCGTTGGGCCGCGCCGCCTTCAGCGTGCTGAGGATGTTCTTGGCGTTGCGCAGATTGGCGAGGTCGGGCTCGGCGACGATGAGAATGTCGTCGGCGCCTTCCAGCGCACGCCGCGTCCAGCCGGACCATTGGTGCGGAACGTCGAGCACGATACAGGGCGTGGTCATGCGCAACGTATCGAAGATCGCGTCGAACGCGTTGACGCCGAAATCGTAGACCCGCTCCAGCGACGCGGGGGCCGCCAGCAGGCTCAGATGATCGGTGCATTTGGCGAGCAGCCGGTCGAGCAGGGCGCTGTCGGGCCGGTCGGGCTGGAATACCGCGTTGGCGATGCCCTGCATCGGGTCCTGATTGTAGTCGAGGCTGGCGGTGCCGAACGCCAGATCGAGATCGATCACGACCGAGTCGAGCGTGAGATTGCGCGCGATCGCCCAGGCCACATTGTGCGCCACGGTCGAGGCGCCGACGCCGCCTTTGGCGCCCACCACCGCGATGACGCGGCCGGTGGTGACGGTCTCGGTGGATGAGAACAGGCTGCAGATCGAGCGCACGATGTCGATCACCCCGACCGGGCCGATCACGTAGTCGTTGACGCCGCGGCGCACCAGCTCGCGATAGGGCACGTCATCGGCCTCGTTGCCGACCACGATGACGCGCGTGCCGGGATCGCAGACGTGCGAGAGCTCGTCCAGCAAGGGCACGAGCTCGCCCTTGCCGCTGCTCTCCAGCACGATCACGTTCGGCGTCGGCGCGTTATGATAGGCCTCGACCGCGGCCGCCATGCCGCCCATCTTCACGGTGAGATGCGCTTTCGCGAGGCGCCGATCGTCGCCCGCCGATTTCATGGCGGCGGCGGTCGCCTCGAGTTCGCAGAAGGACTGCACCGAAATCCGCGGCGCCGCCTGGATGTGATCGCTGGCCGGCCGCTCGAACGGCATCGGCAGCTCGGAGGCCTCTCTGATCGCCTGCTCGAATTTCTTTTTCGTGTCGCTCATCATTTGCCCAAGTCCTACTTGCCTATGTCGCTGAGCTTGGCCTTCTCGGCCTCGGGGTAGGCCGTCGCGCTGGAATTGCCCTGACGATACTTTTCGAATCCTTCGGTGCGCCGCGCCGTGTAGGAGGGCGTCTCCGAGCGCGGCTGCACCAGGTCGGAGGGATTGGCGACCATGGCCGCGAGGTTGCGCTGCGTCGCGCAGCCGAAATTGTAGTACTGCTTGTTCTCGTTATAGAGCGGGTTGTCGATGTTCGGGCCGAGATCGTCCGGCCAGGTGCCGCAAGGACCCGCAGTCGCCGCGATCTTGGTGTAGCTCAGCCGGATCGGCGTCAGCTCCTGCGGATTGGCGGGGCTATAGGAACGCGTGGCGATGCCGTTCGCCGGCACGCCGCCCGCCATCAGCACCGAGCGGATCTCGTGCATGGTGGACGCCGCAGCCCCGGCGTTCGGCGAGTTCACCGGCACTTCGGCCAGCACGCCGCCGGTGCCTTCGCGAACCCAGGTCCGCGCCAGCCCCATCACGTCGTCGCGCTGCGTTGCGCTCAGGCCGCCGCGGCCGTGCCCGACGAAGACCACCGTCGTCTTGGTGGCCTCGGTGAGCGCGATCGGATGCCGCAGGCGGTAGTCATCCGCCGCGCCCGAGGCAACCATCTGCTCGGAGGCGGTGTGACAGCCGCCCAGCATCGTGGAGAGGCCGATCAAGGCGCCTGCGAGGTGCAATGTGCGACGGCGTCCGGACTGTGCTCTGTGGGTCATCGTCTTGTCCTCGGTCCTTGCGTTTGGCCCGCGTGCGTCTCAATCGATGAAGAATCCGAAGTTGAACTGCTTGCCGGTCACGGGATCGACGCGGGCGGCGATGCCGTAGATGCGGTTCATGCGCGCCAGCAGCGTCGATTGCGCGTCGGAGGCCGGCGCGAACCCGTCATCGGGACGCGACAGCTCCTTCTGCGAAACGGCGCGCACCACATAGGGCGTCACCAGCACCATCAGCTCGGTCTCGTTGTTGACGTAGTCCTGGCTGCGGAACAGCCCGCCCAGCACCGGCAGTTGATCCACGCCGGGAATGCCGTTGATCGCCTGCTTGGTCTGCTGCTGGATCAGGCCGGCCATCGCCATCGAGCCGCCGGAGGGAATCTCCAGCGTCGTCTCGGCGCGGCGGGTGCGGATCGAGGGAATCGTGATGGAGTTGGTCGAGTTCGCGCTCGCCGATTGCGATATCGTGATGGCGTTGTCGTTGGAGAGCTCGGAGACTTCCGTCATCACGCGCAGGCTGATGCGTCCCTCGCTCAGCACCACCGGCGTGAAATTCAGCGAGATGCCGAACTTCTTGTAGGTGATCTGCGTGGTGCAGACATGCGTGACGGGATCGCAGGAGTAACCTGCAGGGATCGGGAATTCGCCGCCGGCGATGAACGTCGCGGACTCGCCGGAGATCGCGGTCAGATTCGGTTCGGCCAGCGTTCGGACCACGCCGGCACTTTCCATCGCCCGCATGATCGCGCTGACCGTCGGTATGCCCTTCGGCGTGGAAAGCGCCTGCAGGCCATTGCCGGCCACCAGCGGCGAGCCGAGCGCGGTGAACGGGTTGCTGTTGTTGAAGTTCACGACCGCGGTGCCGACATTCATGCTGGCAGAGAGATCGACGCCCATCTGCTTGATGATGTCGCGGCGGACTTCGGCGACATGCACCTTCAACATGACCTGGTCGCGGCCCTTGACGACGATGCTGTTGACGACCTTGTCGGGGCCGCCGACCAGCCGCGCGGCGATATCGCCGGCCTGCTGCGCCTCGACCGGGCTCGTCACCGCGCCGGAGAGCACCACGCCCTCGCCGACGCCCTCGATCTGCACGCCCGGCAGGATCTGATGCAACGCGGCGCGAACGCCGTTGAGGTCGCGCTTGATGGCGATGTCGTAGCTGACGATTTGCTGGCCATCGGCGTCGAAGAACACGACATTGGTCTGGCCGATGCCGGCGCCGATGACATAGGCGCGCTGCGACGAGCGGATCACGGCGTTGGCGATCTTGGGATCGCCGATCAACACGTCCTTGGCCTCGCGGGGCAGGTCGATGACGACGGATTTGCCGATGCCGAGCGCAAGGAAGCGCGTCTTGGCCGGAAGGCTGGCGGTCGAGTGCACGACCGGCTCGGCCGGCGCAGTCGCGTCGGCTCTCGGGCTGGCGGCAGCGGGCAGCGTGGCGGGTGGCGCAGCGACCGGTTCATCGCCGGCGCGCGCGGAGTTGAGCTGCCGTGCCAGCGCCGCGAGTGCCGGATCGTCGGTGGCGCGCGCGGCGTTGAGCTGCAGCGCCAGCGCGGCGATCGCGGCAAGAGAGAGCGCGCGGGTGAGGAGGGGTCGGGGTGCCCTGCTGGTCATTTCGGTATCCTCGGTCACTTCTGTGCCGTAACGCGGCGGGCGAACGGCATGGATGCCGTCACTGCCGGTGCAGGTTCGATTGAGGGGACGTGTTCGTCCGCAATCGCCGGGCGCGCGACGAGCGTCGCGATCGCGCCTGACGGCACGGAGAACGCGTGATCGATTCCGTGCGCAGACGAGACGGCAGCAACGCTGGCGCCAAGCGCAACGATCACGACGACAGTTCGGGCGGTAAACATACTCTTAACGCTACTCACTCCTGCCCTACGGCTGGTCGGTTCCCCTATCCCCGCGAGCAGCGTTACGCAGCAAAGGTATAAGGGGACTTGAGACGGCAAGGATGCGCGGAACGGTAGCCGGGGGAATCGTCCTCATGGTGAACGGGACGTTATCGCGCGCGGGCCCGCGACGCGCCGGCACAACTCCGCGAGGCGGAGGCGACGACCGGCAATCTCCTGCGATCAGGCGGCGTGAATGCGACGCGAGCGTTCCTCGCAGGCGGCGGCTTCGGCTGCGGCGAGCCGCTCCAGACGGACCGCGACATGCTTGTGATACGGCGTCCGCGCGACGGGATCGCAATTGTCGCTGTCGGTCAGCGCATTGATCCGCGGACCGTTGTTCAAGCGCTCGCCGTCACTCGTCGGATAGCTCTGGCCGTAGCCATGCGGCAGCGCGAGCTGGCCGGACCGCAAACTGTCGTCGACCTTGCAGCGGACCACGACGCGGCCCGCGGGCGACTGAACTGCGATCCATTCGCCGTCGCGCGCGCCGAGCGCTTCGAGGTCTTTGGTGTTGATCAGCAGTGCGCCGTCGGGATCGTCGCGCCGCCAGGCCGGATCGCGAAAAATCTGGTTGGCGTTGAACATGCGGCGCTGGCCGGCGGCGAGCACGAACGGATAGTCCTTTGGCGCCGCGGCTTGCGCGGCGTCGAGCTCCGACAACCATTGCAGCATCGGCGCGATCGCGAGCCGTACCTTGCGGTCGGGATGGCTGACCAGCGACCACACGTCGTCATAGCCATGCGCGGTGAAGGCGGCGCCGCTGCGCTGCCCCACGATGGCATCGAACAAGGCATCGCCGAGCACTTCGTTGGGAATAGAACCGTCGGCGCCGATCGCGCGGCGCACCGCCTCGGGCGAGCGCTTCGCGCAAGCCTGCGCCGCCTGCCACAGCGGTGCTGCCGCGGCGGTGCCGTCGGGCAGTGTCGGCCCGAGCGTATGATAAAGCACCAGCGCGCCGACCGCCGCCGCGTTTGGATTGGCGCCCATGAAACCGCGCAACGCGTGTGCGAATGCGACCCGTGAGTGGGACGCCGCCTCGCGCAGCGGCGCCAGCGCATTGTCGCCCGGCAACAGGCCGAGCGCGCGCGCCAGCCGCGTGTAGATTTCCGGCTCCGGCAGCGTGCCCGGAAGCGGCGGCACCACGCCGGAGCGCACATGGAAATAATTGGTCGGGAATTCGAAATTGAACAGCGTGAACTCGGTCTTCTCGTATTGCGACGACGCCGGCAGCACGTAATGCGCCAGCCGTGCGGTCTCGGTCATGGCGACGTCGACCACGACGCAAAGCTCGAGCGCGGCAAGCGCCTTCTCGACCTCCGCGGTGTTGGCCGCGGTGTTGGCCGGGTTGGAGCTGTCGATCCATACCCCGCGGAGCCGATCCGGGTGATCGTTCAGCACGGCCTGCGGAAACACGTTGGGCGGCAGCAGGCCGCCGATCACTTCGGTCGACGTCGCGGCGAACTGCTGGTTCGGCGAGTTGCCCCACAGCGGCTGCAGCCAGGAGTGCAGCTGGTTGGTGCCTTTGCGGCCGAAGCTGCCGGTCAGCATGATCAGCAGCTTCTCGAGGTAGGAGTTCAGCGTCGAGTTGACACCCTGCTGGATGCCAAGCTCGACCCGCACCGTCATGGCTTTTGCCGATACGATCATATCGGCGCAGCGCTCGATCTGGTCGAGCGGGATATCGGCAGCCGCGGCCCATTCCGCCACGGGAATCCGGAGCAGGGCGGTCTTCACCTCGTCGAAGCCGGCGGTGTGCTGTGCCAGGAATTCGTGATCGAGCGCGTCGCGGCGTACCAGGGTGGCGAGGATCGCGCCCAGCAGGAACGCGTCCGTGCCCGGCCGCAGCTGAAGATGCAGATCGGCCATCTCGGCCGTCTCGGAGCGGCGCGGATCGATCACGATCATCTTTCGCGCAGGATCTTTCCTGATCTGGTTCAGATGATCGCGCGCATTGGGGAAGCCATGCGCGATCCAGGGATTGGCGCCGATCACGAACAAGAGGTCGCAATGATGCACGTCCTCGGCGGTGTGGCAGGTCTGGCTGCCGAACATGTGGCCGTTGACCCAGAAGTCGCCGGTCTTCTCCTGCGACAGAGCATTGAACACGTGACGCGAGCCGAGCGCGCGCAGGAAGCCGGTGGCATAGGCGCCGCCGGCATGATTGCCCTGTCCGCCGCCGCCATAGAGCGCGAGACTCTTGCCGCCGTGACGTTCGACGAGGTCGCGGACGCGTGCGGCGATTTCCGCAATCGCGGTGTCCCAGTCGATCTCGTCGAAGCCGCCGTCGGCGCGGCGGCGCAACGGCGTGGTCAGGCGGTCGCGATGATGGGCGTACCAGGGAATCCGCGCGGCCTTGTTGCAGAGATAGCCCCGCGATTTCGGATTGTCGCGGTCGCCGCGCACCTTGACGATCTTGTCGCCGTCGACCTGAACCTCGACGCCGCAATTGACGTAGCAGATGTTGCAGGCGGTCTTCTTCCACTCTGGGCCCGGCATCGCATGGTCCTCCCGGTCGAATGCCTCATATTAGATGATGATCATCATAAAAACAACCGCGCCGGACAGGCGTCCCACCCCGGTTCCCGAGCTTTGCGTTCGCGCGCCCATGCTATATCCCTTTGATATGGACGAGCTGACGGATCACAAACCGGCGAGCATGGCCGAGGCCGCCGGTTGGGCCGGCACGGTCGCGCTGGTCGGCTTCATCCTGGTTGCCACCGCGCAGGCCTCCAACATGATCCTGGCGCGCGGCCTTGCCGGGTCGGTGCCGCCCTTTGCGCTGGCGTTCTTCCGCTGGTCGATCATCTTCCTCGGACTTGCGCCGTTCGCGCTCGAGGAAATCCGGCAGGGCCGGATTGCGCTGGCAAAGGACGCGCTGCCGATCCTCGCCGCCGGCTTCCTCGGCATGTTCCTGTGCGGCGGTCCGGTCTATCTGGCGGGCATCTCGACATCCGCGATCCACATCGCGCTGATCATGGCGCTGTCGCCGATCGTGGTGCTCTTGATCTCGGGCCTGCGCGGCATGGAGCATATCGGGGCGCTGCAATGGCTCGGCACCGTGCTGGCGCTGGCCGGTGCACTGTTGATCGTCTCCGGCGGCCATCCCGAAACGCTGGTCAAATCGAAGGCGGCGTGGGGCGACCTGCTGGTCGTGTTCGCGATGCTCGGCTGGTCCGGCTACACCCTGGTGCAGTCGCGTGTCGCGCCGCAGGCCTCGCTGCTCGCCCGCATCAGCCTGTTCTCCGCAGCAGGCGCATTGTTTTCCTTGCCGACGGCAATCTATGAGATGTCGACCGCGCCGGAAGCGGTCTTCAGCGTGAAAGCGGCGGAGGCCTATCTGTTTGCCGGGCTGGTGCCGGGCCTGATCGCCTACGCCGGGTTCGCCTGGCTTGCCGACCGCTTCGGATCGGTGCGCACCTCGCTGGTGCTCTATGTCGGTCCGGTCGCGAGCGCGCTGCTCTCGTTCCTCATCCTCGGCGAGCCGCCGACCCTGATCCATTTGTTCGGCGGCTTGCTGATCCTCGGCGGCGTCTGGGCGAGCCTGCGGAAGTAGGTCATTCGGTGCGGTCCTTGGAAGCGCCGCTACCAGCGCCGTCTCCAGCCGTCGATCGAGAAAGGTCCGGAGCCGCCCATGGCAAGGCTCATCAGTCCCGCAAGATAAAGCAGAATGTGCTCGTAACCGACCGGCCCGAACTTCACTCCGCTTTCGGAGACTTCCGCAAGCTTCACCGAGAAGAAGCCGTAAGGAAGGTGAACCGTGACGAGCGCAGTCAACAGCACGACCGCCAGTGGTATGGTTGCGATCGCGACAAATGCGCCGCCCAGCACTAAAAGTCCACCGACCAGCTCGGTGACTGTCGTGAGCCAGGAAAGAAACAATGGCGTCGGCACACCGAGTGTGTGCAGCACGACCGCGAATGTTTCCGGCCCGCGGCTCAGTTTGGCGTAGCCGTGAGCAACGAATCCATATCCGATGACGAGCCGAAGCGGCAATGCGCTCCATGACGAGGAGACATTTGCAAGCCTCTCGGTCCAGCTTTCGAGCATTGCTGTAGGGGTGCCGGGTAGCAACGTTGTCATTTGATCCATCCTGTTATTGCGATTGCCGGGAGATGGATCTGCTGCGAAACTTAAGTGGGCCTTAAGCACCGGATTCCGGTGTCCCTGCGGCTAGACGCGGGATTTCCATCCGTTCCGGCAAGATGATTTCCGCGCGCAGACCGCTGCGATCCCGCCGATTTACCAGATTCAGAAGCGTGCCATTGGCGCGCAACGCAAGCTCGACGATGGCCAGTCCGAGACCGCTGCCGGATGCACTCTTGTGCCGGCCGCGGAAGAAGCGGCCGGTCACAAGGGGCAGTTCATCCTGAGGGATGCCGGGTCCCTCGTCTTCGACAGCGATCACTATCTGTCCCGCCCTGCGCTCGGCGCTCCATCGCACCAGTCCCGGGCGCCTCGTATGCTGGAGGGCATTTTCGTGCAGATTGCGCAAGGCGAGCGCGAGCAGTTCGGCGTTTGTAACCAGTATGATCCGGTCAAGCGTGGAATCCGTGCTCACCTGCACACCTTCACAGGCAGGCTGCATCCCGATGATCTCGTCGACAAGTGACCCCGCGTTGAGGTGGGCCTCGCGCGTCGGGTACCGCAGCGCGTCGAGGTTCGCGATCGCCAGTAACTGCCGAACGAGACGTGTGGTGCGATCAACCGCGATCAGGATTTGCCGCAAGGCCGCGGCGCGTACCGCCGGATCGCTCGTCGCCAAAGCAACCTGCGCCTGCGCTCTCAGGCCCGCCAGCGGCGTGCGCAGCTCATGGGCCGCAAAGGCCGTAATGTCGCGCTCATGCTGGCGTGCGCTTTCGACCTTTGAAAATAGCGAATTGAGCGCGACCGTCATCGGAAGGATTTCGGCCGGCACGCGCGCGGTCTCCACCGGGCGCATGTCGTCGGCTTGCCGGTCCTGCAATTCGCGTGCGAGCTTTCGTACGGGGAGCAAGCCGTGGTTCAGGCTCGACCAGATCAGGAAGCCGAGCAGGGGAACGATCAGAAGCGTGGGGGCAAGCAATCCCTTGATGATGTCGGTGACCAGGTGCTCTCGAATGCCAAGCCGGTCGCCGACCGCCACTCGCAATCCCTTGACCTCATCCTCAAGCGTGAACACACGCCAGGTCTCGCCGTCGATCCGGCGCTCGGAAAAGCCGCCGCGGTTGTTGCTCAGGCTTGAGTTCGGTGCGCCACGGGAACGCGCAACGAGTCTGCCGTCCAGCGACCAGATTTGACACGATAGTTGCCGTTCGTAGATCAGGGATTCGACGGCTTCGTCCCCTCCAACTTCGGACGCTGGCGTGGCGAGGCTCTTGTGGTTGACCAGCGAAGAGACCATCCGCGCCGCTTCCTGCAGACGCGCATCCAGGACGCTCTCGATTTCCTGTCTTGTGCCAACGTAGATCCAGCCTATGGCGAACAGCCAGATCGTGCCGGTGGCCGCCACCAGGATGAAGAACAGTCTGGCCCTGAGCGATGTCGACGTCATCAAGTGCCGACCCTCATTCGATAGCCGAGGCCTCGCACGGTCTCAATGACGTTACGGCCGAGCTTCGCGCGCAGATTATGGATGTGAACCTCGATCGTGTTGCTTTCGATTTCCTCCTGCCAGCCGTAAAGGCGCTCTTCAAGCATGCTCTTCGAATGCAGCAATCCCGGCCGGTTCATCAGCGCCTCCAGCACGGCGAACTCCCGGCGCGACAGGCAGGCGGGCTCGCCGTTGACGGTGACGGACATGGTGGCGGGGACAAGAACGATGCCGTTGCAGGACAGGAACGGCGAAGCACGACCGTCCTGACGCCGGCCGATGGCCCGCAGCCGTGCGCCCAGCTCGTCGAGATCAAACGGCTTTCCCAGGTAGTCGTCGGCGCCGGCATCCAGCCCCCTGATGCGATCAGCGATCTCATCGAGCGCCGTCAACAACAGAACGGGTGTCCGGTCGCCGCCGGCGCGCATGTCGGCGAGCAGCTCCAGCCCGGAGCCGTCCGGCAGCATTAGGTCGAGAACGAGTGCATCGAATTCGCCGGCAGCGAGTGCCGCGCGTCCATCCGTGCAGTTCACGACGGTCTCAAGCGCCGCTCCCGACATGACAAGGCTCGCCTTGATTCCGTCCGACAGGACCGGATCATCTTCAACAAGAAGGATGCGCATGCGTCCAAAGCCCTCCGACTCCGAGTCGGTTCGTCTCCGAGGCTTAAGGCTGGCTTAAGGTGGCTCCGACAAATCGGCGCCCTGACATCGGAGGCTCTCCATGGCTTACGTGCGCTTGTTCCGGTTTGTTACACTGTTGCTGATGGCGTCATGGCTGGTTCCCGCCATTGCCGCGGGTCCGAAACCGGCCGATCAAGTTTTCAGGCTCAGCGTGGCTTTGGGCGAGGAGGACGAACTCCAGCTCAACTGGACGATCGAGCCGGGCCATTATCTCTATCGCGACAGGTTCGTTGCGACGTTGGGCGGAAAGCGGGTCAAGCTCGAAACGGCCAAGGGCGAGACAAAGGACGATCCGACCTTCGGTCTCACGGAGGTCTATCATCGCCTTGCGGCGGCCTATGTCGATTCGGTTCCAGAGGCCGGTGAATTGCTGATCACCTATCAGGGATGCGGCGAGGATACGATCTGCTATCCGCCGGTGACCAAGGCGATCGATCTCGCAACGCTGGCGGTGAGCGATGCCACGGCAAGAACTGGCGGGCCGCACGACACGTCGTCCGCAGTGGATCTCGGCAGGTCCTCGCTATTCCCAGTGGCGGGTGACGTTTCAACCATCGGTGATGACTCACGCAGTCTCGACGGCGACTACCTCTCCACGCTGTTGACGTTCCTTGGCTTCGGTCTGCTGCTTGCGTTCACGCCGTGTACTTTTCCGATGCTTCCTATCCTGTCGGGCATGTTGACCAGGTCGGCGGGCAGTCTTTCGCCAGGACGGGGCTTTGTCCTGTCGGCCTCTTATGTACTGGCGATGGCCAGCGCCTATGGTGTTCTCGGAATTTTTGCTGCCTGGTTTGGCGGAAGTCTTCAGGCAGCGATGCAAATGCCGGTGACGATCGTCCTGATGAGCGGCGTGTTCATGATTCTCGCGCTGTCCATGTTCGGACTCTACGAGCTTCGGCTCCCGCAATTTCTGCACGCGACCCTGCTTCCTGCTCCGGACCGTTCAGGATCGATCGGGAGCGCAGCGCTGCTCGGCTTCACATCCGCGCTCATCGTGGGGCCATGCGTGACGCCGCCATTGGCGGCGGCGCTGCTCTATGTTGCCCAGACCGGCAACGCGCTGCGCGGCTCGTCCGCACTGTTCGCCCTAGGCTTGGGGATGGGACTGCCATTGCTGTTGCTCGGGACGTTGGGCGCAGCAGTGCTTCCAAAATCGGGATTCTGGCTGGTTCGCATCAAGCAGGCCTTTGGCGTTATGCTGGCCGGAATGGGAATCTGGATGGCGTCCCGCATCTTGCCGCTGCCGTTGATCGCAGCCAGCTGGGGCGTGTTCTTCCTCGGTATCGGCATCTGGGCTTTCCCATCGGCATGGAGCCTCTCCCGGCCAATGGGGCGGTTGCGCCGTGGCGCCTCCCTTGCCGCGCCGGCCGCCTGCGCGACCTATGGCCTGCTGCTGTTGACCGGTGCAATTGGCGGCTGGCATGAGCCGCTGCAGCCCCTGGTTTGGGCGGGCGTCGCTCCCACCGAGCAAGACTGGCGCCAAGGCAACGATGGATTCCAGACGGTAACCAACGCAACTGATCTCGACGCCGCCGTCACTGCCGGCCGCGACGAGAGGCGGCCGGTCCTGATCGACTTCTCCGCGGACTGGTGCACGGAGTGTCGATTGATGGAACGCACTATTCTTGCTGACGGCAGCGTACGTCGTCAGCTCGACGGGCTGCGGCTGGTCCGTGCCGATGTAACCCGCTACGACGCGCAGAGCCGCCAGATCATGGCGCGCTTCGCGGTCGTCGGCCCACCGACCATGATCCTTCTCAACTCCGCGGGAAAGGAAGTGGACGGCACACGAACGGTCGGGATGACCGTCGTCAACGATTTGCTTTCCAAAATCGCTGCGGCAGTGCGCGACTGATCAAACCTCATCGGAGCAAATCATGAGCGCTTCTCTTTCGCGAGCCACTTTTTTGCGCCTGACGGGCGGCGGCCTCATGCTGCTGCTTTCCAGGAGCTTCGTACGCGCTGCAGAGAATGCTGCAGAGAAGGAAGTCACGCGGGACATGATTCTCGCGGATCCCGATGCGCCAACGGCAGGGAATCCGAAGGGCGATCTCACGATCGTGGATTTCTTCGACTACAATTGCCCATATTGCAAGCAGGCTGCGACAAGCCTGGAGCGTCTCGTCAAGGCAGACGGCAAGATCAAGCTGATCTACAAGGATTGGCCGGTGCTCACCGAGACATCCGTCGTCGGCGCTCAGCTCGCACTCGGCGCGAAGTATCAGGGCAAGTACCTGCCTGCGCATCACGCTCTCATGGGCATCCCGGGCTACGGCATCTCGAAGGAACAGATGATTGATGCCGTCGGCAAGTCAGGCGTCGACATGGAGCGCCTCGACGCGGACATGAAGATAAACGCCGACGCCATTCTCGGCCTCATCAAACGCAACCTGACAATCGCAGAGGCGATCGGCCTGGAGGGAACGCCCGGATTTCTCGTCGGGCCCTACAGGGTCAACCAGGCTCTGACCTACGAAGGTTTCCAGCATGTGGTTGCGGACGCCCGGGCGAAGCAGGGCAAAACCAGGTAGAGCGGAGTCGTGGCGTCATCCGGGCGCGCCGATAGCGATCAATCACCGGCGCTACTTCGCCTTCTCGTGGTTGGCGATGCCGATCGGCTTGTAGTCATAGGTCGCATAGAACTCGGTTCGATACACGCCCCAGGCCATCGTTTCGAAGATGCGGTTGACCTCGCGCAGCCGCGAGGCCGGCAGCCGCAGGGTCACGACCTGCCCGATGCCCATCATCACGTACCAGCTGACGACTTCGACCCCGTCCGGCGGAAACGCCTTGTAAAACCCCTGCTTCTCGAGTTGCGCGTTGAGCTCGGCGAGCGGCCGCGACTGATCATGCTTCAGGAAGACGGTCAGCATGACCGCATTGTCAGGCGTCGGCGTCGCAGTGTTGCTCGGCGTTGGGGTTGGTGTCGGCGCCTGCGCGTGGCTGGCGTTGAGCAGCGCAGCCGACGCCAGCACAGCGAGCGCCGTCAGCAAGATCCGTCCTCGTCGCATTTTCGTCTCCTCCCAAGCAAGCGTCTCTCGCGCCGTTGGCGGGATCATCGACAGATTGACGCAAGCTGTAAACGCGGAAAATCAGCGCACCTTGTACTCTCCCGAAATGTCCTTGCCGGTGTAGTCGGTCATCAGTGCAGTTGCGATCAGGGTGATCACGGCGCAGGTGGCGATATAGATCGCGATCGCGGTTGTCGAATTGTAGGTCCCGAACAGCCAGGCCGCGATCAGCGGCGCCGGCCCGCCGGCGATGATGGACGCGAGCTGATAGCCCAGCGAGGCGCCGCTGTAGCGCAGCCGGCCCGTGAAACTTTCGGCGATCAGCGCGGCCTGCGGCCCATACAGCATGTCGTGCGGAATCAGCGACAGGATGATCGCAAAAAAGATGATCGGCTCGGAGCCGGTGCCGAGCAGGGCGAAATAGATGAAGCCGAACACGCCGGTCACGGCAGCGCCGATCATGTACATGTTCTTCCGCCCGATGTGATCCGACAGGTGCCCGAACACGGGGATCGAGACGAACGACAGCAGGGATGCCGCCAGCACCGCCGTGAGCAGGAAGTCGCGGGACACGTGCAGCGTGCCGGTGCCGTAGGAGAAGATGAAGGCGGTGAAGATGTAGAACGGCGCCTGCTCGGCCATACGCGCAAAGGCCGACAGCAGGATCTCCTTTGGATGCTCCATGATCACGGTGAGCATCGGCGTGCGGTCGATCTTCTGTTCGGCGAGCAGCTTGGCGAATACCGGCGTCTCCATGATGCCGAGCCGGATGTAGAGACCGACGCCGACCAGCACGAGACTGAGCGCGAACGGAATGCGCCAACCCCAGGCGACGAAGCTTTCGCCCGACATCTGGCTGAAGGCGAGCACGGCGAGATTGGCCAGGAACAGGCCACAGGGCACGCCGAATTGCGGCCAGGATGCGACCAGCCCGCGCGACTTGTCATTGCGGGCCCATTCCATCGACATCAACACCGAGCCGCCCCATTCGCCGCCGACGCCGACGCCCTGGATGAAACGCAGTACGGTGAGGAGAACGGCGCCCCAGATGCCGATGCTCTGATAGGTCGGCACGATCGCCACCGCGGCGGTGGCAAGGCCCATCAGCAACAGCGTCGCAATCAGCGTCGATTTGCGGCCGATGCGGTCGCCATAATGGCCGAAAATCGCGGCGCCCACCGGCCGCGCGATAAAGCCGACGGCGTAAATGGCGAAGGCTTCGAGCGTGCCGACCCACGGGTCGGAATGCGGGAAGAACAGTTTTGCGAAGACGAGGCCCGTGACGGTCGAATAGAGGAAGAAATCGTACCACTCGATCGCCGTGCCGACGGTGGAGGCGATCACCGCGCGGCGAAGCTGGAGATCGTGTTCTGAGGTCGACAGGACGGGAGTGACGGGATCGGCGGATATGGTCATGGGCGCTCTCCGGTATAGCCAACACGTTGTTTTTTCAGGAGAACGCGGAGAGCGCCGCTGAGTTCCAGTGCTTCGGCAACAAGCCTCTCGTCAAAACGGGTGAGATCACGGACCGTTCAAGTGCCAAATGTGAAGCACATCACATGACCCCGTGCCGTTACGGGCTATTAACCAGCCCAGCCAGCGCGGGGTTTTGGTTTGGGCGTGATTCTTTTCGGATCATGCCGCTAATTTTAAGGACGAAATCATGTCGACGCGTCGAAAGGCATATTGGTGGTTCTGGTTCGTGGCCTCGGGACGCTTTCTCGAGACCTTTTTGAACCTGCGCGGCAAGCGCTCGTAGAGCTTCTTGTCCGCGTATGATCTTTTCAGAAGACCGCTTTTTCCCGATCATGGTCTGGCCGCCGCATTTCGGCGGCCAGAACTCTTCCGCCGGCTAGTGCCCACTTTCCGAAGTCCGCGCTACCTCGCCGCAAGTATCTTTTCGCGGACTTCTAGGCGGCGTTGATCAGCTTCTTGCAATAGGCCGCGCCTGATGTCATGGCGTCGCGGCCCTTCCAGGCCAGTTGGGCGAGCTTGCCCGCCAGCGTATCGCCCCTGCGCAGGCTGCGCGAGGCGAGCACGTGGCCGACCTCAGCGGGGAAGCGGCTGACTTCAGCCTCAACCAGGGTCGCGATCGCTTCCATCAAAGAGGTGAGGCGCTCGCCCCAGGCCGACTGGTCGAACTGGTCGATACGAAGCTGCAGTTCGTGCTCGCTATCGTAGATGCCGGTCAAGAGGTCGCGCGCGACGATCACCCGGTTGTTCCTGAGCGCAGTCCGCAGCGACGCGCGATCGTCGTCGATCCGGTCCAGCAGCATCGAGACCACGATCGCATAAGGTGTCGCCGCGACGTCGGCGGCGCTGCGGCTTGCCGCCGCCTTGGTGGCGAGGAAGATCAGCTGACATGGCGTCCTCAGTCGCCGCGCGATCAGCGCAATGGCGAAGGGGACGGCGTCGGCATCGTCCTTGGCGAAGCCGTGCAGCAGCGCGGTCATCTTGCCGACCTGGGCGTCGTCGAATTTTGCGATCGTCTCCGGCAGCGCGGTATTGAACCTGGCGAGCGCGTCGCGTGCGCGCAGCGCCTGCATGATCTTGACCAAATCGTCATAGGCCGAGCGGGATGCGGTGTAGGTCGCCAGCTTGAGGCGGGTGTGGCCCGCGCTGTCGGGATCGCTCAGCGTGCTCTCGAGATATTTGACGACCTTGGTCTGGAACGCAGTCACCGCCTGGCGTGCGTCCTTCTGCTTGCCGGCGGCGACCAGATCTTTCACCTGGTGCACGAAGTCGCGCGCCATCGTCGGCAGCAGGTCGCGGCTGATCCATTCCCAGATCGGGTCCAGCGAGCCGCGCGCGATCTTGCCGGAATTGGCGTGCTCGGGCGCGCCTTCGCTCAGCAGGGGATTGAGCGGGGCGAAGAACAGGCGCGGTGGTGAGTTCGTATCCTTGTCGGCGCCGCCCATGCCGAACTCGGCGCGCAGTTTGGCCTGGATGTCGGCGGAGCGGGGCACCTCGACGCCGCAAAGTTCGAGCCGCTCGAGCTCGGAGAGCAGGCTCTTCCGGGTCAGCGGGCTCAGTCGTGCCAGGAAATCCCACACTTGCATCATGACGCGCTAGCTACGTCCGGAACCGATCCTTCGAGGCATTCGCGCGCTCACAACCTGCGGCCAGCAAAACAGCCCAACGTTAAAGAAAAGGTAACGTGGTGGGGTCGCTATGCGCGGAATCGGGCGGAATGGAATCGAAAAGCCAGCGGCAGGGATCAGTAAAAGTCTTCTTCTGCGAAGGAGACAAAACGCGGTGCGGAACGCATCGCGGTTTGCCCGGGCTTGGGTTCGGCCGGAACGATGGTGATGGTCCAGCACGGCGGCACGCTCGCGGCTTTCGCCAGCACCGAGCGGACGTGGCCGGTGACGGTCTGCTTGCCGTTGCGGACGGTGGCGGCCCGGCCGTTGAACTGCGCAATGCGGAAACGCCGGACTTCCTTCTGGTCGGCGGTCTCGTACGTGAACATGAAAGCTCTCCTGTGCCTTCAGCCAGTATCGCGTTTCATCGTTAGCCAGACGTGAAAATCGCCGCCCGTACAAGTACGGTTGTGAAATTTATATGACACACGCCGTGCAAGAAGGCGTGCTTTCGCGGTCCGGGTTGCCGCGAGAGGCGGCGTGGCCGGCGTCTATTCGGCCGGGCCGAGCACGGCTTCCATCTTGGTCTTCAGCGTCGCCGCATTGAACGGCTTGACGATGTAATTGCTGACGCCGGCCTTCTTGGCGGCGATGACGTTCTCGGTCTTGGATTCGGCCGTGATCATGATGAAAGGCGTGGTCGAGAGTTCGGGACTGGCGCGCACCTCGCGAAGCAGGTCGTAACCGGTCATCGGCTCCATGTTCCAGTCGGAGATCACCAGGCCGTATTTCCTGCCTTGCATCCTGGCGAGCGCGGTCGATCCGTCGCTGGCGTCATCGACGTTCTCGAAGCCGAGCTGCTTGAGCAGATTGCGGATGATGCGGATCATGGTGCTGTAATCGTCCACCACGAGGATCGGCATCGAGAGATCGAACGCCATGTCGTGCTCCGGGCTGTTCAGGAATCAGCCGAAACACGGAGCTCTCCGGGACTCGCGCTGGTCAACATTGCGACAGATATCAGCCGCCGTTGAACGGCGCGTTAATCCGGGCGATCGAACGCCAGCGTATGACTACGGTCTCACGACCGTGGCGTGTTGCGGGAGGTGGGCGCGGCCGTGCGGCCGCGCGCCGCTTTACGGGAAGGCGGCAGAAGCAGCCGCTCGTATTGCGCCCTCGCAAGGCCGTAGCATTCGCAGGCCGACGTCTTCAATTCGTCGATCTTGCGGAGCTCGACATGACCGCGGCTGTAATGAATGACGTCGGCCTGCTGCAGCGCGCTGGCCACCTGCGAGATGCTGTTGCGCCGCGCGCCGATCATTTGCGCAATCGCTTGCTGCGTCAGCACGAACTTGCCGCTGCCCGAGAGATCGTGGATCTGCAGCAGGCATCGGGCCAGTCGCGCTTCGACCGAATGCGTGGCATTGCAGCCGGCGGTCTGCTGAATCTGCGCATAGGTCGCAAGCCCGTGACGCATCATCAGCGCGCGCAGCGTGGCGCTTCGATCCGCAGCCGCACGCAGCGGCTCGAGCTCGATGGTCGAGGCGACGCCGGGCACCAGCACGACGGCGGCGTTGAGCGCGACCGGGTCGGCAAGCGAGGAGAAAACCCCGAAAATGCTGTCGCGGCCGATCATCGCGACCTGGACATGCTCGCCCCTGGACAGGTTGACGATCAGGGAAATGACGCCGCGATGCGGCAGATACGCGCGGCGCAGCGTTTCGCCGGCACCGACCAGCACGGCCTCAGCGGGCAGGTCGGCGGGTTTCAGATGCGGGCGGATCAATTCGAAATCGTCAGCCGTGAGCGCCGACAGGAATCCATTCGATGCACGGAGATCTGATTCCAAAGCCATCTCCTGCCTCACAGGCAAATCAGGCCTTTGGGTCGCCGCAATGCCGCCAATGGTCATCGTCGAGGAATAAATTTCCACTATTTCCCGTGAAAGCAAAATTGGTCGTCAGTCGTAGGATGTGTCGCGGACGCTGACCTATGTGCGATCGCGGGTTCGCGACCACATCGCGGACGCGGCATCCGAATTTCCTGCGCATGTCGAGGCGAACTCAGCCGAGCAATTGCTGCTGGCGGGCGCGGATCGTCGCGTGGCATTCGCACGACGTTTCCCGCAAGGCCGCAACGTCGATGATCTCGATCTGGCCGCGGCTGTAGCGGATGATGCCGGCCTCCTGCAGCGCATGGGCGACGATCGAGATCGCGTTGCGCCGCACGCCGATCATCTGCGCCAGCAATTCCTGCGTCAGCGGCAGTGTCCTGCCGTCGTGGAGATCGCGGGCACGCAGCAGCCACCGCGACAGCCGCGCCTCCACCGAATGAGCGGCGTTGCAGGCGGCGGTCTGCTGCGCCTGGGCGAGCAGCGCCTCGCCATGGCGGATCAGGAGGCTGCGCAGCGTCGGACTTTGCGCAACGACGGCCCTGAAATCCGCGGGCTCGACCACCGAGGAGGCGCCGGGAAACAGCACGATCGCGTCGGTGAGCGACACGCCGTCGGCGAGCGCCTCGAAGCCGCCGATGACGCCGTCCCTGCCGATCATCCCGACCTCGACGGATTGGCCTTCGGAAAGATTCACGACGATGGAGACGGCGCCGCTGTGCGGGAACACGATCTGGGCCGGCGCCACGCCTGCTTCGACAAGGGCGCCTTCGCGGACCATCTGCAACGGTTTCAGCCGTGCAGCGAGAGCTTCGAACTCCTCAGCCGGCAATGCCTGCAACAGCTGATTTGACGGAGGCTGGACTGAGGACATGTTCGTTCTGCCGCAGGGCCTGCGGCAGTGCATCGGCTGGTCTTCTCTGCCATCTCTCCCACTGAACGTGCCAAACTATACAGTCTCGCTTTAAGGGTGTAAATCTGTCAAACGCGAATGCTGGGCTCTACAGGTTGCATGGCAGGGATGTACACGTCAGAGGGCAGGCAGGATGCTGTCTCTATTGCGGAATTGCGACAATGGGGCTCTTTGATTCGCCGGCCATGCATCCTGTCCGGCAAGGCTGGGACATATCATGACGCGCATTCTTGTCGTGGATGACGACCCGATGGTCTGCATGGCCATCGACGTCCTACTGCAACGTCACGGGTACGAGGTGATCGTGACCGACGGCGGCGAAGCCGGGCTTCGCGCGCTCGACCGCAGCGGCATCGAGCTGATGATCGTCGACATTTTCATGCCGCATATGCGCGGCTTCGAGTTGATCCGGATCTTCCATGAGCGTGCGCCGGCGATCCCGCTGGTGGCGATGTCGGGTTACGCTTTCGCCAACCTCAATGCACCGGCGCCGGACTTCCTGCGGATGGCGCTCGAGCTCGGCGCGTCGCGCTGTCTGCGCAAGCCGTTCACGCCGGCGGCGCTGCTCACGGTGATCAAGGAGTGTCTTGCCGAGACGCAGGCGAACACACCGAGCCTCGCGCAGATGACGCGATGACGGCGCGCGATCGCGGCGCGGCCTGCGAATGATGGTTAGCGCTGCGGCAAGGTTACTGCGCAATTAGTGTTAATGACGGCGGCGATGGCGATCGCGCGCATTCGTCGAACCCCGTTAACGGACAGGTAGGGCCTTCCGGAACATCGTGGCATGTCGCCCACAGAACAAGTGCGGCGATGCGTCAGTTGTGTTCATCCAGAAGGGAAACCGCATGTCCGGTATCGTTCTTTCGGCGTCAGTACGCCAAAACCTCCTCTCGTTGCAGTCGACCGCTGCGTTGCTCGCCACCACCCAGAATGACCTCGCCACGGGCAACAAGGTCAACTCGGCTCTCGACAACCCCACCAACTTCTTCACCGCCCAGGGCCTCAACAACCGCGCCAGCGACATCGGCAACCTGCTCGATGCGATCGGCAACGGCGTGCAGGTGCTGCAGGCCGCCAACACCGGCATCACTTCGCTGCAGAGCCTCGTCGCCAGCGCGCAGTCGATCGCCAACCAGGTGCTGCAGAGCCCGGTCGGATATTCCGCCAAGTCGAGCATCACCTCGGCCGCCGTCACCGGCGCGACCGCCAATAACCTGCTCGGCACGCTCGCGACCGCCGTCAAGGTCACCGGCTCGCAGATCCTCAACGACAACACCACGAGCCATGTCGCGATCAGCGCCAACACCCAGTTGGTCGGCACCGCGGGCGGCTCCTCCGACGACCTGCAGACCGCAGTCACCAACGGCTCCACGCTGACGGTCGACGGCAAGACCATCACCTTCTCCACCGGCTCGACCGCCGTTGCCACCGACGCCTCCGGCAACGTCACCATCGGCATCGGCTCCGGCTCGACGCTGGCGGTTTCCGACGTGCTTAGCGCCATCGACACCATCACCGGCGCGGGCGCCGGCGCCTCCACGGTCGACGCGACCGGTCATCTCGTCCTCTCCACCGGCACCACCCAGAACCTGGTGATCGCCGGTACCGGCAACGCGCTGGCGGCCCTCGGCCTCTCGGCGGCCACCACCAATGTCGGTGCGCCTCTGCTGAGCGGCGAGACGCTGACCATCGGTGCGACCGGCGGCGGCACCGCGACCTCGATCACCTTCGGCACGGCCAGCGGCCAGGTCTCGACGCTGAACGGGCTCAACGCGGCGCTGGCGGCCAACAACCTGCAGGCCACCATCGACTCCACGACGGGCAAGATCACCATCACGACCTCGAACGACGCGGCGTCCTCGTCGATCGGCACCGTTGCCGGTACGTCGACCGCTTCCGGCTCGGCCTTCAACGCCGTCGCCGGCGCAGGTCCGGCCCCGGTGGCCGATGCAGGCGCGCAGGCGACGCGTGCGAGCCTGGTGGCGCAGTACAACAACGTGCTGGCGCAGGTTAACACCACCGCGCAGGATGCCTCCTTCAACGGCGTCAACCTGTTGAACGGCGACACGTTGAAGCTGACCTTCAACGAGACCGGCAAGTCGACGCTGTCGATCACCGGCGTGACCTTCAACTCGGCTGGCCTCGGCCTGTCGTCGCTGGTCTCCGGCACCGACTTCCTGGACAACTCGTCGGCCAACAAGGCGCTGACCGCGCTGTCGTCGGCCTCGAGCACGCTGCGTTCGGAGGCCTCCGCGCTCGGTTCGAACCTCTCGATCGTGCAGATCCGTCAGGACTTCAACAAGAACCTGATCAACGTGCTGCAGACCGGTTCGTCGAACCTGACGCTGGCCGACACCAACGAGGAAGCGGCCAACAGCCAGGCGCTGTCGACCCGCCAGTCGATCGCGGTCTCCGCGCTCGCGCTCGCCAACCAGTCGCAGGCCAGCGTCCTGCAGCTGCTGCGCTAAGCGAAGGCTCGCCTTCGTCAAACAACGGCGGCGGGGCTGTCCCCGCCGCCTCCTTCACCGCAAAATCCAGTGACCGGATGACGCGTCCGCCCGTATCGGCGCGCGACTGAGCGTCTGTCCGAGGCGAATATCGGCGCCGTACCCAGGAAGGGAGACAGCGATGCCGTTGAGGGTCGAGTTGAAGCCGTTCGAGCGGATCGTGATCGGCGAAAGCGTCATCATCAATTCCGCCACCCGCGCTTCATTCATAGTCGATGGCGAGACCCCGATCCTTCGCGAGAAGGACACGGTGACCGAAGAGACCGCCAATACGCCGGCCAGACGGCTCTATTACAGCGTCCAGATGATGTACCTGAAGAACGACGTGGCGCGTTACCGCGAACCCTACGTCCGCCATCTCGCCGAGCTGCGCGCGGCGATGCCCGATGCGCGCGATGAGATCGACGCCGCCAATCATCATGTTGCTTCGGGCACGCTCTACAAGGCGCTCAAGGAGATCAGGAAGCTGATGAAGCGCGAGGAAGAGCTCGCCGCCGCTTGAGCGCGCCGTCAGGCCACGACGCGATGATGGACGCGTAACGCACGATCTGGAAAGAGCCCGCCCCGCGCTAGATGCGGGTGTGAAACGGTCTTCCGAAACATCATGCGCGAAATACAAGCCGCGGCCGGCGTCGTTCTCAATCCTCCGCGCCGCCGCATCGGCGGATATCCGTTCACGCGGTTGTGTGTGGAAGCACCTGCGAACGGAACGCAGTCCTTCGGGTTTCCGACAAGGTGGCGGGGTCTGTCCCGGAACTGAGGCTCGCCCGGTTCCTGCCCGGCGCGACGGCGGTCTGCATGACATGCTCCCTTCGCAGGGCAAGTTGCGGACATCCCACTACTTGTCGGTTGAGTTCTCCTCCCGTACAAATACCGTCGGATCGAATCTGTTTCGATGTCGTTCTGGCAAATGCGGGTCATTCAAATGATCGGGACGATGACACATGGCCGATAGCCCAGTTTCTCGCGGCGAAATCTTCGTCGTTGACGACGACCCTGCCGTGCGCGAGACGCTCACCATCGTGTTGTCGAGCGGCGGCTTTGACGTAACCTGCTTCGCCGATGGCGCAGCGTTGCTGGAGGTGGCGCGAAGCAGGACGCCCGCGGCGGTCCTGCTCGACGTGCACATTCCCGGCAAGTCCGGCCTCGACATTCTCAGGGAGCTGCATGGCGAGGACTATCCGGCGCCGATCTTCATGATTTCGGGCCAGGGCGATATCGCGATGGCGGTCAGCGCGATCAAGAACGGCGCGATCGATTTCATCGAGAAGCCGTTTCGCGGCAACGAAATCGTGACGCGGGTGAAGGAGGCCGTCGAGGCCTATGTGCGGCGGCAACAGGACTCCGGCTCGAATGTCACGTCTCTGCATTTCCCCGGACGCGAGCCGCTGACGCGTCGCGAGCGCGAAGTGCTGCAGCAATTCACCGCCGGCGCGTCCAACAAGGAAGCCGGCCGCACGCTCGGCATCAGTCCGCGCACCATCGAAGACCATCGCGCCAATATCATGAAGAAGCTCGGCGCGCGCAACGCCGCCGACCTCGTGCGCATCGTGATGACCGCGCAGCGCGCGTCCTGAACGCAGCCGCTGATGAAATCGGGTTAAACTGGAGCGGCTTTGAGGGAACGGAGTGCGCGGCGGACAGTCCGATCACAACATACCGGGCCGGAACAGCCTGCGATATTTGCGGGTCTCGGACCCGGAGATCATGAACTCGCCGTCGCCGCGGTAATGGATGGTCTTCGGAAACTTCGGGGAGGTCGCCACATGGGCCTTCACCACCTCGAACACGAACAGATTGTACTTCCTGACCCAGCCGGAATCGGCGAGGCGGCATTCGAAATTGGCATAGCATTCATCGATCAGGGGCGCGCGCACATGCGTGCCGGGCTTCGGCGTGAGAGCGAATTCACCGAACTTGTCGACCTCGCTGCCGGAGCAGTTGCCGATTCCGACGACGGTCTCGGCGAGGTCGACGGTCGGAATGTTGATCACGCATTGCCGGCTCCTGCGGATCATCTCGAAGCTGTGGTTGCCGCTCGAGACCAGGCAGGTGATCAGCGACGGCGAGAACTCCGTCACCATGTGCCAGCCCATGGTCATGATGTTGGTGTCGTTCTTGAAGGCAGAGCTCACCAGAACGATCGGGCCGGGCTCGAGGAAGCGGCGGACGTTGTGAGTGGGAAAGTCGTGCTTGGTGTATTTGGGCATTGCCTTGGCCTCGCTCGGTGCTTCACCTCTCCCCGCGTGCGGGGAGAGGTCGGATCGCGAAGCGATCCGGGTGAGGGGGATTCTCCACGTTCTGCGCTCTTGGAGGCAGCCCCTCACCCCGACCCTCTCCCCGTAAGAACGGGGAGAGGGAGAACTCACGCCTCCGCCAATCCCGCCGCCCACAGCGCAAACGCGTAGACGATCGCAATTTCGTCCAGGCGATCAAAACGTCCGGACGCGCCGCCATGGCCGGCGCCCATATTGGTGCGCAACAGCACCGGGCCGCCGCTCGCCATGGTCGCGCGCAGCCGCGCGACCCATTTCGCCGGCTCCCAATAGGTGACGCGCGGATCGGTCAATCCGCCCATGGCGAGGATGGCGGGATAGTGCCTGGCCGCGACATTGTCGTAGGGCGAATACGACAGGATGGTGCGGAAATCCTGTTCGCTCACGGTGGGGTTGCCCCATTCCGGCCATTCCGGCGGCGTCAGCGGCAGCGAGTGGTCGAGCATGGTGTTGAGCACGTCGACAAACGGCACTTCGGCAACGATGCCGGAAAACAGCTCGCCGGCCCGATTGGCGACCGCGCCCATCAGCATGCCGCCGGCACTGGCGCCGTGGCCGACGATGCGTTTGGCGCCGGTATAGTTCGCCGCGATCAGCGCGCGGGCGCAGGCCGCGAAATCGTCGAACGTGTTGGTCTTCTTCTCGCGCTTGCCGTCGAGATACCAGTTCCAGCCCTTGTCGGTGCCGCCGCGGATATGTGCAATGGCGTAGACGAAGCCGCGATCGACCAGCGACAGGCGGTTGGCATTGAAGGAGGCGGACATCGCCAGCCCATAGGAGCCATAGCCGTAGAGCAGCAGCGGGGCGCTGCCGTCGCGTTTGAAATCGCGGCGATGCAGGATCGAGATCGGCACCTCGGCGCCGTCGTGCGCCGTCGCCATGATGCGGGTCGTGACGTAGTCGGCCGGATTGTGGCCGGACGGAATCGCCTGGCGCTTGCGCAAGGTGCGCGTGCGGCTTGCCATGTCGTAGTCGTAGATCTCGGATGGCGTGGTCATCGACGAATAGTTGAACCGCAGGGTCGTCGTGTCGAATTCGTATGACCCCAGGACGTCGAGGGAATAGGCGGCCTCGTCGAAGGCGATGGCGTGCTCCTCGCCCGTCCGGAGATCGCGGATCACGATCGCAGCCAGCGCATTGGTGCGCTCCAGCCGTACCAGATGGCCGGCATAAAGATCGTGCTCGATGACGTAAGTGCCGGCGCGATGCGGAATCAGATCACGCCAGTTGTTGCGCGCAGGCGAAGCGAGCGGCGCGGTGACGATCTTGAAATCGACCGCCTTGTCCGCGTTGGTCAGGATGAACAACTCGTCGCCGCGGTCGGCGACCGCATATTGCACGCCTTCCTCGCGCGCGGCGATCAGCAGCAGTGGAGCGTCGGGATCGGCAAGATCGATCAGCCGCTGCTCCGATGTCTCGTGGTCGCCGCCTGATATCACGCAATAGCGGCCGCTGGCGGATTCGTGCAGATGGGTGAACCAGCCGGAGTCCTTTTCCTCGTAGACCAGCACATCGTCCTTTTGATCCGTGCCGAGGCGATGACGCCAGACCTGCGTCGGGCGGTGATTGTCGTCGAGCTTGACGTAGAACAAGCTTTTGCAATCCTTGCTCCAGATCGCCGACCCGTCGGTATCCTCGATCCGGTCGGGATGATCGCGGCAGCCGTCCCATTCGCGCACGAAGATCGTGAAGTATTCCGAGCCCTGAACGTCCGCGCTCCACGCCAGCAGGCGATGATCCCAGGAATGCTTGGCCCCGCCGAACCGAAAATAGTCGCTGGCCTTCGCGAGCTCGTCGCCGTCGAGCACGATCTCATCCGCGCCGCCGCCACGCGGCTTGCGGCCGTACATTTCGTGCTGGCCGCCTTGGCGGAATTTGTGAAAATAGGCATAGGGCCCGTCCGGCGACGGCACGCTCGAATCGTCTTCCTTGACGCGGCCGCGCATTTCCGCGACCAGCCTTTTCTGCAGGCTTCCGGTATGGCCGAGCAGGGCGTCGGTATAGCTGTTCTCGGCCTCGAGATAGCCGCGGATATCAGGTTCGAGCAGCTTGGGGTCGCGCAGCACCTCCTGCCAGTTCGCATCCTTCAGCCACGCATAATCGTCTGACAGCGTGATGCCGTGCAGCGTCACCGAATGCGGCCGGCGCGGCGCAACCGGCGGTGTCAGGGCAGGGGTGTCGATGGCGGCTTGCGTCACGCGGTCCTCGTTGTGTTGTGGCCTGCCTTATATCGGAGCCGATGTGAGGATTGCCAGATGTCTCATCACTCGTCATTGCGAGGAGCGAAGCGACGAAGCAATCCATATCTCCGCTTGTGGCACCATGGATTGCTTCGCTTCGCTCGCAATGACGACGGAACTAGCTATTCCGCAACCTCGCCGCCGCGCCGGCGCCGCCGAACGTCGGAATCCGGTTCACCGCCATCACCACGGCGAAAGTGATCACCAGCATGGCGATGCCGAGCACGGAGATCGCGGCGAGGTCGCCGCTCTCGTTGAGGTCGTAGATCAACACGCTGAGCACCTTGGTTTGCGAGGTGAACAGCACGATTGCGGCCGACAATTCGCGCATCACGCCGATGAAGATGAAGCACCAGGTCGCGATCACGCCGGTGCGCAGCAAGGGCGCCGTGATCCGGATCAGCGATTGCAGCCGCGTGGCGCCGAGGATGCGGCTTGCGTCTTCGAGTTCGGGATGGATGGTCGCGAACGCCGCCTGCAATTGCTGATAGGCCGACGGCAGGTTGATGGTGAGGAAGGCCAGCAGCAAAATCCACAGCGTGCCGTAGAGCACCAGCGGCGGCCGTGTGTAGCTCAGGAACAGGCCGACGCCGAGCACGATGCCGGGCACCGCGACGGGCGCGGTGGCGAGGAAGCCGAGCACGCGCGAGCCGGCAATCGCCTTGCGCGTCGTCACATAGGCGATGACCAGCGCGAGGATGGTGCCGATGGTCGCGGTTGCCGTGCCCAGGATCACCGTGTTCTTGAGCACCAGCGCGGTCGAGGACAATTCGGTGAAGACGAAGACGATGTTGTGCAGGGTCAGCGTCGACGGCGTCGCCAGCGTCGTGGCGTTCGGCGAGAATGCCGCGTTGAGCAGCGCGAAGTAGGGCAGGAACACCGGGCTCATCAAGACGAGCATGCAGAAGGCGAACGCCGCCCAGCGCCAGGCTTTCATCTCGATCCGGCGCGGCGCGCCATACTTGCCGCCGACCACCGAATAGCCGCGGCGGCCGAGGATGAACTTTTGGGCCTGCAACAGCAGGATGGTCAGCACCAGCAGCGGCATCGCGGCGGCGGCCGCGAGCTCGAGCTTGGGCGGATACTGAAACAGGCTCCAGATTTTCGTGGTCATGGTGTGGAAGCCCGCGGGCAGCGCCAGGATCGCGGGCGAGCCGAACAGCGTCATCGCCTGCAGAAACGCGATCAGGCTGCCTGCAACGAGTGCGGGCAACGCCAAAGGAATCGTGACGCGCCGCGCGGTGGTCCAGGCCTTGCCGCCGAGGATGGCGGAAGCGTCTTCCAGCTCGCCCGGCATGGTGTCGAGCGCGTTCGCCACCAGCACGAACACAAATGGAAACGTGTAGCAGGAGATCACGAAGATGATCCCCGGCAGCGAGTAGATGTTGAAGAGATAAGCGTCGGACTCCGCGCCGGTGACGTAGCGATAGAGCTGGTTGAGCAGGCCGCTATTGGGCGCCGCCAGCAATTCCCAGGCGACCGCGCCGAGGAACGGCGGCGTCACGAAGGAGGCCGTCACCAGCGCGCGAATGGTCTGCCGGCCCGGCATGTCCGTGCGCGACACCAGCCAGCTGATGGGAGCCGCGACCACGCAGCAGATCGCGGCCGACGAGAACGCGATGATCGCGGTGGTGAGCAGCGGATCGAGGAAATCCGGATCGGTGAACAGCGTGACGAAGTTCTGCAGCGTCGGATGCCGCGCCTTGTCGGTGAAGCTGTAGACGGCGAGCCACGACATCGGCAGCAGGATCAATGCGACCAGCACCAGCGCGAACAGCCACAGCACCGGCGCCGTCCAGTCGATGCGGGGTTTGGAGGTGGGTACGCTCTCAGTAATGGCCATGTCAGATCCAGCTTGCGCAGGTCGGCTCCCTCTCCCCGCGTGCGGGGAGAGGGTTGGGGTGAGGGGCGGTCTCCACGCACCGTGTTCGCGGAGACTCCCCCTCACCCGGCGCTGCGCGCCGACCTCTCCCCGCACGCGGGGAGAGGTGAAGAGGAGCATGATGTGTGGCTGCATGCATCATCACACCCGAAACAGCTTCGCATAGCGCGTCTTGATCTCTTCGGCCTGCGCCGCTACGCCCGCGGCATCCTCCTTCATCAGCTTGATGTCGGAGAGCTTGCGCCGCCCCGGCTTCGAGGTGACCTGCGGATGCGCGGAATATTGCGCGGTGTAGTCCACGAAGAACTGCTGGGTCTCGCGCGTGTGCAACCAGGCCTGGAACAGTTTAGCCGCGTTCGGATGCGGCGCCGACGCAAAGATGGCCGTTGGGCCCGAGATCGTCGGCGCGCCCTCGGTCGGATAGATCGGTTCGACCGGCTGGCCGGCTTCCTTGAGCAGCACCACGCCATATTCATTGCCGTCGGCCATGACGGCGCGCTCGCCGAGCGACAGCTTCTTCGGCGGGTCGGTCGAAGACTGCACCTGCATCACACGCTGCTTCGACAGTTTCTCGTAATATTCCCAGCCGAATTCGCGCACGAGCTGGAAGGTCGCGGTCATGATGGTGCCGCTATAGGCCGGATGGGCTTTCACCATTTTGCCCGCCCATTTCGGGTCGAGCAGGTCGGCCCAGCTTTTCGGCGCATCCTCTGCCTTCACCAGATTGGTGTTGTAGGCAATCGACGACAAATAGATGCGCGAGGTCGCAGCCATGCCGTCGGCGTCGCGATAGATGTCGGGAAAATATTTCGCGACATCCTCAGGGACGAACGGCATCAGCCAGCCGTTCTGCTTCCAGGGGATGACGTGCGAGGCGTCGGAGGTGTTGATCACGTCGGCGGCGTGGATGTTGCTGTCGAATTCCTGCGCGACGCGCTGGAACAGCCGCTCCGAGCCGGAGCGCTCGATCTGGATCTTGATGCCGGGATAGGCGGCCTCGAAGGCCTTGCCGAGCTTCTCCCCGACCGGCAAGTCCATCGAGGAATAGAGCACCACGGTGCCCTCTTTTTTCGCGGCCTCGATCAGCGCCGGGGTGATCGCTTCGGCCGGCGGTGCGGCGGCACGTGCGGGCGCGGCGAACACCGTGCCGAGCGCCAGCGCGCTTCCGCCCTTCAAAACCGTGCGTCGTGAAATGTTCTTCATCTTACGCTCCCTTCATCGGGTCAGCGCCCGGCAGCGCTCGGGCGGCAGCATGAGCCACACGTCAGCGCCCTCATCGACGATGTTGCCTGGCGCTGTCACGATGCGCAGCGTGGTGCCATCGGCCGTCTCGACCAGATAGTCGCGGGTCGCGCCGAGGAACACCTGCCGCGTGACGCGCGCCTTCACCGCGTTCTGCGCATTGGCCGGCGCCTGGGTGCCAAGCTGGACGTCGTGCTGGCGGATCGCGATCGCCGCGTTCTCGCCGGCGCGAAGCTTTGCGCCGACCACCTGCAGGGTCGCGCCGGCAAAGGCGATGTGGTCGGCGTCGCGCGCTACGCCCTTGACGATGTTGCTGGCGCCGATGAAGCGCGCCACGAATTCCGATTGCGGCCGGTCGTAGATGTCCTCAGGGCTTCCGAGCTGGTCGATCCTGCCGGCATTCATGACCGCGATCAGGTCGGCGGTCGTCATCGCTTCGGACTGGTCGTGCGTCACGTAGACGGTGGTGTAGCGATATTGGTCATGCAGCCGGCGAATCTCGAATCGCATCTCCTCGCGCAGATTGGCGTCGAGGTTCGACAGCGGCTCGTCGAGCAAGAGCGTCTCGGGTTCGACGATCAGCGCGCGCGCCAGCGCCACGCGCTGCTGTTGGCCGCCGGAGAGCTCGCCGGGATAGCGCTGCGCCAGGATTTCGAGCTTGGTGGCCTTGAGGATCACGTCGAGCTTTTTCGCAATGGTCGCGCGGTCGAGTTTGCGCAGGCGCAGGCCGTAGACGATGTTTTCCGTCACCGTCATGTGCGGCCACAGCGCGTAGCTCTGGAAGATCATCGACATCTTGCGCTGCTCGGGCGGCAGCGTCTTCGCCGGCGACGACACCACGCGGTCGCCGACATGGATTTCGCCCGCCGATGGTTCCAGGAAGCCCGCGATCAGCCGCAAGGTCGTGGTCTTGCCGCAGCCGGACGGGCCGAGCAGGCAGACCAGCTTGCCGTGATCGATCTTCAGCGAGACATCGTCGACGACGGCAAGCGAACCGAAACGCTTGGTCAGGCCGCGCAATTCAACCGACGCCACTCACATCCCCCCGAGGTCATTCTTGTCCAGCACCGCACGGCCTTATGCCCTGCAGTTAGCACCAAAAGTGACGGACGGGGAAGGCGCCGATAGTCGATGGCTCCCCTCATCCTGAGGAGGCCGCAACGCGGCCGTCTCGAAGGATGAAGGCCCGTATGTGGCCTCATGGTTCGAGACGCGCGAAGACGCGCTCCTCACCATGAGGGATGTCCGGTGCGCCGCGCTTACGGGCTTACACTTTCGCCGAGATACTCGATGGCGGCCTTGGTGCCGCCGCTGCCGTGGGGAATGTCGAGCGCGTTGAGCCCGACCTCGATCACGCCGAGCGTGCCCAGGATCATCGGCGCGTTGACATGGCCCATATGGGCGATGCGGAACGCCGCGCCCTGTAATTCGCCGATGCCGGTGCCGAGCACCACGCCGCATTTCTCCTTGCAGTAGCGTTGCAGCGAGATCGGATCGTGCTCGCCGCCCGACACCAGCACGGTGGTGACCGTGTCGGACCGCTCCGCGGGCTCGGCGATGTTGAGGCCGAGCACCTGGCCCTCGGCCCACACCGTGACCGCGCGGCGCACCGCTTCGGCAAGCAGGCGGTGGCGCTGGAACACGTTCTCCAGCCCTTCGGCGAACAGCATGTCGACCGCCTTGCGCATCGCGAACAGCAGATGCACCGGCGCGGTGCCGGCATAACGGCGATAGTGCTCGGTGCCTTCGCGCTCGGTCCAGTCCCAATAGGGCGTGCGCATGTCGGCCGTCTTGTGCGCGTCCCTGGCCTTGTCGCTGGCGGCGACGAAGCCCAGCCCCGGCGGCGTCATCAGGCCCTTCTGCGAGCCGGACATCGCGACATCGATGCCCCATTGGTCCATCTCGAACGGCATGCAGCCGAGCGAGGCCACAGCGTCGACCATGTAGAGCGCGGGATGGCCGGCGGCCTTGATCGCTCTGCCGATCGCCGCGATGTCGTTGACCACGCCCGACGCGGTGTCGACCTGCGCGACCAGGATCGCCTTGATCTCGTGGTTCTTGTCGGCGCGCAGCCGCGCCTCGACTTCATCCGGCCGCACCGCGCGACGCCAGTCGCCCTTGAGCACTTCGAGCTCGGCGCCCATCAGCTTGGCGGCATGGCCCCAACCCATCGCGAAGCGGCCGCTTTCGAGCACCAGCACCTTGTCACCGCGCGACAGCACGTTCGACAGCGCGGCCTCCCAGGCGCCATGGCCGTTGGAGATGTGGATGTAGGATCTGTGCTCCGTCGCGAACAGTTTCGACAGGTCGGCGTGCAGCCCGTCGGTGAGATCGATCATCTCGCGGGAATAGATGTCGAGCGAGGGGCGGTGCATCGCCTGCAACACCTCGTCGGGCATCGTGGTGGGTCCGGGGATGGCCAGAAATTCGCGGCCCGAACGAACGCTCATCGTGATTTGTCCTTGTTCGTGTGGTGCAGGAATGGAGGCAAGCGGCGCGAATATCAAGGCTTAACCGGCCTCTTTAGGCAACGATTGCGCGATCGCATGCCAGATCTGATCTTTCAGCTCGGTGGCGGGCGGACTCGGCAGAGTGGCGACGGGACCCTCCTGCTTGTGGCAGTCGATGACGAGCCGCAGCAGCCACACCTCGCCGTCGGTGTAATAGAGATCGCCGCCGCCGTTGCGGCCGGTGAGCGTGGGGCCGACGCCGGTGACCTGATATTTCGCGGTCGCCATGCCTGATCGCTCGATGTCGGATGTGAGCAAGTCGCGCTCGGCGTCGATATCGGCATCGGTGTGATGGGTGATGGCGCCGGTGAAGTGGCTGACGCCGACGCCCTTGTCGAAGGTGACGGCGCCGAGCCACACCGGCCGCTGCTCATCGCCGCTGTCGAGCACTTTCCAGAAGCGGACGTGATGACGGCGATCCGCGCTCTTGCCGGCGGGCTTCTCGAAAGCGAAATCCTCGCGGCGGCCGAGATAGAACAGAGGGCTGACCGGCGCGTCCCGGTAGGCGCGGTCGAACAGCACGCTGCCGGCGATCTCGATCGAGGATTTCAAGGTGACGGGATCGGCGGGAAACCAGCCCGCGGCGTTCATCGCGCACAGCACTTCCTTCTCGTTGCCGATCAGCCCGACATTGATGGCGTCGCCGGGAATGCCCTGCGCGGTGCGCGTCACCATCGGCAGGTTGGCGAGGCCCTTCTGGTGCTCGTGGTGCGTCCACAGCGCCGGCAGCAGCAGATAGGCGATGGCGGTGTAGACGGCGACGACCGCAAGCAGCGTCAGCAGCACGCGCTCGAGGCGGGCGTGATGACGGGCGCGGAGTTGCGGTTCGTGGTGGTCGGAGGCGGTCACTTCTAATTCATGCTGCGAGTTGTGAAATCGATTGAGCGGCATCGGCGGTGCGCTCCCTCCCCCCTTGCGGGGGAGGGTTGGGGGAGGGGGTGACCTCAGACATGATGCTCTCTTGATACCCCACCCCCGGCCCCTCCCCGCAAGGGGGAGGGGAGAAGAGCTACCGCCGCGTCTCGCGGCAGCCGGCGGCTTCCGCGTCTTCGACCGAGCAGAACCAGCGCGTGCCCTTGTCGATCTTCATGTTGATCCGCGCATACCAGCGGCTGGTCGGCTTGTGATAGATGCATTCGCCTGACGTGTTGACGTTGCCCTTGATGGTGCAGTCGGGCGAGGGCGCGACGCTGCCGGAGGCCGACGCCAGCAGGATCGCATGCGCATTCGGGGGCGCCTTGGCGGCGCCGAGGATCGTGGTCTTCTTGTTGCGCACGCGCCAGTCCCATGGCGCGATGAACGCGCCCTGCCACATGCCGGCCTTGGCGTCGCGCGCCGCCTTCTCGTCGGCTTCGTAGTCCTTCGAGACGCGGGTGAAGGCCAGCGCCCAGCCGCTCGACACCATCCATTTCTGGATGTCCTCGCCGTCGACCTCGCAGCGCGCAATGGTACGGCCGCGGCGGTCGGTGGTGCGGGTATGGCAGGTCCAGCTCTTGGCGCCGACATGCTTGATCAGTTCGTCGCGCGCCGCGACGCCGCAGGTCCAGCGCTCGCCCTTGGTGTTGAGGCAGAGCTGGTCGGTCGAGGGCGCGTCGATGCCGCCGAGCCGGATGCGGGTGGCGCCGATCACGATCGAGTCGCCTTCGCGGATTTTCGGCACGCCCGATATGTCCGCCGCGAACGCCAGCGAGGACGGCAGCATCAGGGCAAGGGCGAGGGCAATTGTTCGCTTCATGAAATCCGCCGGGTGAATGTGCTCCGTAACCGGCAATTGTGCTGCTGATTTGGCGCGCCTGCCAGCGCCGATGTCAGCCATGCACTGTCAACTTCGCGTCAGCGCCCCGCCAGCTTCTTCCGCGCCAGCGCCAGCCCCATCAGCACGAAGGCCGAGGTCACCTCGGGCCCGCCGACCAGAATCCGCGTCGGCGTCTTCATCTTGTTCCACTCATAGGCGCGGTACGGCCCGCGGCGGCCGCCCTCGCCTGCGGCGGAGATGATGCAGCGCAGCGGGGCGGCGAAGGTGGCCACATCCGCGTCGAGGTGCCCGAGCGCGATCAGCGCCAGCGCCGCGTCGAAGGCGTTCATCTCGGAGGCGATCAGCTCGCCCTGGACATAGGCCAGCACGCGGGCGCGGATCAGAGCCGAACGCGCCATCCGGATCGATCGCGGCCTGGGCTGCCGGCGGCAGCGCGAGGAAAGCCGCGTAGCAGCGGCCGAAATAGGCGCAATACAGCTCCGGCAGATAATAGATGTGCGAGCGCGGATTGGTGAAGGCGCCGCTCTCGGCGAGCTTTGTCTGGAAGCCGATGATGCGCCGGATGGTGGCGAGCCGCGACGGCGTCTCCAGCACTTTCCAGCGCGACAGGTTGCGGAAGCTGACCTCGAGGATGTCGAGATTGAGGGTGGGATCGAGGTCGTTGCCATAGGGCCGCTCGCCCGCGAGATTGTCGATCCAGGTCGCAACGCCGCCCTCGAACTCGATGTTGTCGTTGAGCGGCACCGTCACCTTCGGCTCGTTGGCGCCTTCGCGCACCTGATAGCCGGCGTAGAAGTCCAGCAGCGGCTGGTCCAGGATCGGATCGTTGGAGCCGGCTTGCGTCGCCGCGGAGAACGCGCAGGCCGTGGTGTCGCAGTCCGGCACATAGATGCCGAAGCCGAGGTCCTGCTTGATCTGCGTAAAGAAGCGCGAGAACCGCGGATGCGGCGCCGGCGCCAGCGCGGTCACCACGTTGAACGGCGTGCCGTCATGGGCGCGCACCTCTTCGCGGCTGATATTGATGCAGAAGTCGACCATGTCGTCGATGGTTTTACGCGCAGCAGCTTCATCGGCCTTCGAGGCGAGCCCGGTCTCCAGATACGACAGCAGCGCCTCGGTGAAGAACGCGTCGTAATAGGCCGAGCGATGCCGGATCTGCATCGGCTCCCACATCGGCTCGGCGATGCCCGTCCAGGACGGATTGATCAAGGTGCGCGCCTTCGAGCGCGCCACGAACACCCGCGCGAGCTAGAACAGCAAGGTCGAGTTCTTGTAGCCGCGCGCGTTCAGGCCCGTCAGCGCCATCAGCATCTCGCGGCCGCGCACGTCGGCATCGCCGATCAGGTTGAAGGCGGCATAGGTCGGGATGAAGCCGTTCTTCTTGTAGGAGCCGAGCAGATGCGCGGCCGCGCCGCGGATCGTGCTGTCGATGCTTGCGAGCGGCGGCAGCGCGCCGTTGGGTGAGGCCGGCGCAGGCTTCGGGTGCGTGAGCGCGATGGTGTCGAGCAGCTCGGCGACCGGCTTGCCGACCGCCTCCCAGTCCGGCTCGGCTTCGTCGCGGGCGCGGGAGATCGCGTTCTGCAACGCGCCCATCCGCGCCGGATCGGCCAGTTCGGGCAGGCCGGCGCCGCGCAACAGCGAGCGCAGCGGCGCATTGCCGAGCGCCGTGCGATAGAACTTGCAGAGATGGGCGTCGCCGCCATGGCCGTTGAGCAGCAGCGGATCGCAGACGTCGTACAGCGACGGCCCGTCCTTGCGGGCGGTCAGCGCGCGCCAGGCGACCCCGGCAGTCTCATAAATGCTTCTGTCCAAGCGTCTTCCCGCGTGCGGCCATCACCTTGGTCCCAAAGACAGCGCCCGCGCGAAAGCCGCCCCTGCAAAACCGGCAAGTGGGGCAACGCTATACGACATCACCCGATCCGGAAATGCCCGCAGTTCCGCAGGCCTGCGCGGGCCGCCCCGCGGCAATGTGACGCCGGTCACTGCCGTGCGAATGGGGAAAGGCAATATGCGCCACAGAATACGTTGATTTGCGGGACGTGATAGTCTCCGCAGGAGGTGAAATTCAAGGATTTGCAAAGGTTTATCCGGTAATGGGCCAGCACTATTGCCGGAACCGCCTCTGCAGGCTAAGGGAGTGGTTGTTGCGGTGCCGCAAAATCAGCGCATTTCGAAGGCACGCAGCCGGCCAACCCCGGAAACCCAGCACCGTCTCGCGCGACTAACCAGACGCGCGCCCAAGCGACTGAGATGGCACTGAGCAGGAAGTGACCCGAGATGAAAACGCCGCTGAACGTCTCCCGCCGCCCGCTTCTCGTGGCCGCCGCTTTGGTGGCGACGGTGTCGCTTGCGATCGGCGCCAACGCCGCGCTGAACAAGCGCGCGCTGGATGCGGCGAGCGCAGTCGCGACCGAGCAGGGCGCGATCTCCACCAAGGGCTCCCGGCTGGCGCTGGTGATCGGCAACGGCCATTACCCCGACGCCGGCGATCCCCTGACGCAGCCGATCAACGATGCGCGGGCGATGTCCGGCGCGCTGCGCCGTGACGGCTTCGACGTCGACGTCATCGAGGATGCCAGCCGCGACGACATGACCCGCGCCGTCGAGCGCCTGAAGCGCAAGATCACGCCGGATTCGGTGGTGATGCTGTTCTTCGGCGGCTACGGCGTGCAGGCCGGCCGCGAGAGCTACATGATCCCGGTCGACGCCACCATCTGGAAGGAAGCCGACGTGCGCCGCACCGGCGTGTCGGTCGAGGGCGTGCTCGACGTCATGAAGGAGAAGGGCGCCAAGGCCAAGCTGGTGGTGCTCGATGCCTCCCGCCGTAATCCTTACGAGCGCCGCTTCCGCTCCTTCAGCCATGGCCTTGCGCCGATCCTCGCGCCCGACAACGCGCTGATCCTGACCTCGGCGACGCCGGGCAAGGTGGTCGAGGATTCCCAAGGCAAGCACTCGGTGCTGATCGGCGAGCTGCTCAATCACATCAGCGCCAAAGCGGTCGGCGCCGAAGCCGCCTTCTACAAGACCCGCGTCGCGGTCTCCAAGGCCAGCGACGGCGAGCAGGTGCCCGCGGTGTCGTCCTCGCTGCTCGAAGACGTCCGCTTCGGCAGCGACGGTTAGTTTTCGCGCGCACCGGCGGTTGGTTTTAAAATTCGTTAGCGTCACGAATTCGGTTCACCTCTCCCGCTTGCGGGGGAGCATGGCCGCCTTTGGCGGCCGTTTCTTTTACTAAGAACGCCGAAGCGAAGCTTCGGCTATGGCGCGTCAGCGCGGCGGGTGGCGAGGGCCACACGATCGGCGCCTGAATTCGCGACGGCCCCCTCCCCAACCCTCCCCCGCAAGCGGGAGAGGGAGCACCGCCGCCTGCGGCCGCTGGCATCGCAGTCTTGCTATTTCCCGCCCGCATTCGCCGCCGCCGTCACCGGCCGCACCAGATCGCCCTCGCGCAACAGCGAGCCGGCGCGCGCGACGATGTCCTCGCCTTCGTTGAGGCCGTCGCGGATCTCGATCTGCCCGCCCGACATCAGCCCGGTCTCGACCCGTTTGGTCTCGATGCGCTGGCGCTTCACCACCTGCACCACGGTGCCGGCCGCCGAATACTGGATCGCGGTGAGCGGGATCGCGACGCCGCAGCTCTGGCCGGTCTTGATCAGCGCGCGGCCGGAGGCATTGATCGGCAGCCGGCGGTTGGTGGTGATGCCGACATAGACCGGGCCGAGCTGCACCGCCTGCTCGATGGTCGGCGAAATCCGGCGCACCCGCGCATCGACGTCGCCGATGCCGATCAGGCGGATCGAGGCCGGCTGGCCGGGGGCGAGCTTGGGCAGGTCGGAGGTCGAGGCGAGCCCGACCAGGTCGTATTCGTTGCGGGACATGATGTTGAACAGCGCCTCGCCCTTGCCCGAGGCCATCGCGCCGACCACGGCGCTGGAGGAGGTGATGGTGCCGCCCAGCGGCGCCTGCACGGTGACGGTGCCGCCTTCGGGCAGGGTGAGGCGGGCGAGCGTCTGGCCGGCGGTGACGGTGTCGCCGGCTTCCGCCAGCACCTCGGCGACCTTCAGCCCCTGCCGCTCGGGCCGCACCGCGGTCTCGTCCCGCGCCATGATGGTGCCCGACAATTCCACGATCGCCGCAAAGCAGGATTTGGTGGCTTTCAGCACGGTGACCGCCGGGCCCTTGGGGGTGTTGTCGTCGTCGGCCGCGCGCGAGGGCGCGGCGGCGAGGGCGAGCAGGGCGACTGCCGCGAGGGCGGGGAGGCGGGGGGAGGGGAAAGGGGGCATCGGGAATGGGTCCGGTTTACTTGGGTAAATCACTATCAGATGGGACTTCCCGCGGCCATGAGGAAACAGTCTCATCCCTTCTTGGGCTTTCGGCGCGGCGCGCCCGATGACAGGCACCACGAAACAATCCAGAGCGTTTCGCATCGACTCTGGATTGCTTCGTCGCTTCCGCTCCTCGCAATGACGGCTGTTTGAAAATCGAATCTGGACTGGCTCGCCGACCACTCAGTGCCCCCGGCTTGCCGTACGCGGCGGCGACCTCATGCTGCGGACGTCAGGGGCCGCGCGCGATCAATCCGCTTGCGGTCACGCGGTGAATGCATCGCCTCCCAAAGATCGCTGCGGCGCTGTATGTTCAGCCAGAAATCCGGAGTGTTGCGGAACACGCGGGCCAGAATGAGCGCGGTCGCCGCAGTCACGTTGCGGCGATCATTGCACAGCTCGTTGACGTGCTTGCGCTGCACGCCCATGGCGTCGGCCAGCGCGCCCTGCGTCAGGCCGATCGGCTTCATGAATTCCTCGACGAGGATTTCACCGACCGTCGCGGGTTTGCGTTTTGTCATCAGCATGACTTGCCTCACCGATAGCTATGGTCGTCGAGATAGAGTTCTTTCGCCTCGCCCGGGCCGTTGTCCCATCGAAACACCAGGCGCCATCGCTGGTTGACTCGAATCGAGTGGAACCCCTCGAGATGGCCCCGCAGCTTCTCGAAGTGATTGCTGGGCGGCGACCTCAAATCGCGGTCCGTTGTTGCGTCGTCGATCATCTGAAGCTTGCGGAACAGGCGATCTTCCAGGTCCGCCGGGACTTTCTTCGATCGGACGTCATTGACGAAGAAATTGCGCAACCAGTCGTCCCGGAAGCTCACAATCACGGCGCGGCTCCATCTGAGTTAATGTACCACCCTATAACTCATATGGCAAGGGCCACTGTCCCCGCTACTTCCTCCGCCGCGAACTCTTCGCTGTCGCGGCGTCGACCACATTGTCGACCTCCTCGCGCCAGCGCAAAATCTCCATCGCCAGCACGGGATGGTTGAAGCCCTTCAGCACGAGATCGTCGAGCGGCTTCGCGTCCACCCATTGCTCGACCGCGCCGTAGACGCGCCGCGCCACCACGATCTGGTCGGCCTTGGCCTCGTCGCACAGCCGCGACGCCATGTTGGTGACGCTGCCGATCGCGGCATATTCCAGCCGCTGCTCGAAGCCGATCTGGCCGAGCGTGGCATAGCCGAGCGCGATCCCCATGCCGAAGCCGAGGCTGTGCCCGCGGTTGCGCCACTTCTGCGTCAGCGCGCCGATGGTGTCGCGCATCTCGCAGGCCATCTTCACCGCGCGCTTGGTGTGGTCCTCGAACTGGATCGGCGCGTTGAACAGGATCATCACGCCGTCGCCGGCATAGCGGTCGAGCGTGCCCTCGTAGCGGAAGATCAGCTCGCCGAGTGCGGCGTGATATTCGCGCAGCACGTTCATCGCCTCTTCCGGCTCGGTCGCCTCGGTGAAGGCGGTGAAGCCGCGCAGATCGCAGAACACCACCGTGACCTCGCGGCGATGGCTCTGCAGCAGCGCGTCATGGCCGTCGGAGGAGGCGATCAGCTGCGCCACCTGCGGCGCCAGGAAGCGCTCGAGCTTGCGGATGCGCTCGATCTCGCCGAGCTGCTTCTCGACCCGCTCCTCCAGCGAGCGATTCCAGTTCTTGAGCTGCTCGGTCTGCTCCTGCAGCTTGTCGGCCTGCTCGCTGACGACCGTGTTGGCGGCGGCAAGCTCGCGGCCCTGCTGGTCGACTTCGCTGAACAGCCGCGCGTTGCGCATCGCCAGCACCGCCTGGTTGGCAAAGGTGCGCATCAGCCCGATCAGGTTTTGCGGAAATTCGCCGGCGGCGCGGCGCAACACGACGAGCGCGCCGAGCACGCCCTGCTGGTCGACCAGCGGCGCCACCAGCACCGCATGGAAGCCGGCCTGCACCGCGACTTCGCGCAAGGTGAGATCGTCGGCGGTGGCGAGATCGGCAATCGTGATCGGCTCGCCCTTCGCTGCTGCCTGGCCGAGGATGGTGTTGTCCTCGTCGAGCGTCTGGTGCGGGCCTTCGGCTGATTTGTCGATGCCGCCGGCCTCGACCAGGTTGAACTGGCGCTTGTCGGGATCGTAGCCGTAGATCAGCACGGCATCGGCATGCGTGATCTCCAGCGCGCGCGAGGCGACGGTGGGCAGCACGGCGTTGAGGTCGAGCGAGGCGGCGACCGCGCGGCCGACCTCCTCCAGCACCTTCAACTCGCCGATCGATTGCGCGAGGTCGCGGGTGCGCTCCTCGACCTTGGCTTCGAGCACGGAATAGGTCTGGCCGAGCTGGCCGGCCATCGAGTTGAACTGCTCGGCGAGCTCTTCCAGCTCGTCATTGCTGTTGACCTCGATGCGCTGGCTGAAATCGCCCGAGCCGAGGCGGCGCGCGCCGGCGCGCAGCGCGTTGATCGGCACCAGCATGCGCCGCGCCATCACGGAGCCTGCGATGATCGCGATGATCAGGCCGAGCCCGACCAGGAGCGCGATGCGCACCAGCTGGTCGCGGATCGGGGCGAGCGCGGTCGAGGTCGGCTGCTCGAAGAACACGGTCCAGCCGAGCTTCGGCACCACGGCGGCCGCGGTCAGCATCGAATGACCGTCGACGTCGGCGCCGCTTTCGGCCGGCACGCGATCCTTGGCCATCATCGCCGCGACCTGCGGCAAAGTAGCGACATCCTTGGCGATGTCGGGGCCCTTCGCCGAAGTCGCGAGCACCTGGCCGCGCGGATCGACGATGAAGGCGAGATTGTTCTTGCCGACCTGGGCATCGCCGAGCAGGTCGTTGAGGAAGTTGAGATCGATCTCGGCCAGCGTGGCGCCGGCGTTGAAGCCGGAATGCGCCATCGAGATCGACATCAACGGCCGCGTGCCGGAGAAGTAGGCCGGCGAATAGCTGACGCCGCGCGCGACCGCTTCCGTGAAGCGCGGATCGCGGGCCAGATCGATGCCGGTGTTGAGATCGATCTTGGTGCGCGACAGCCGCAGCTGCTCCTTGCCCTGGCCGTCGAGCTGGGAGAGTTGCGCCACGGCAGGGACCTGGCCGAGCAGCTGGGCATAGGCGTCGCGGCGCTGCTCGATGGTGTGGACATAGGCGGACGTGACGCGGCTGACCTGCCGCTCGAGCTCGTTCATCGACTGGTCGATGCGCTTGGCGGTGGCGTCCGCCTTCTCGGTCATGCCCTCGATCAGCGTGGTCTTGGTGGCGCGATAGCTGATCCAGGTTTCGGTCAAGCCGTTCACGGCCAGCACGAACACGACGAGGCCGACCAGCGCCATCACGTATTTGGCGAACAGGCCTTCGCGGAGAAACCAGATCTTGTCCTTGACCGCGATCATCCAGATCCTTCACGGGCGGCTCGGACTTATCGCCAACCCGGCATATCCGCTGCCTTGCTCCGGCAGCGTCGTTGCAAATCGCAGGCCGCCCTTCGAGGCAATGCAAAGGAAAGCCCGAAACAGGACCCCGTACGGGTCCGGCCGGTTGGAAAAGCTCCAGCCGGGTCGGTTCTAGCACAAAATGAACGGCTTGGCCGGGCTGCCGGGGCGCGTGGTTACCGCCGGTGTGGATGACTGGGTGCGAAGCCAAGAGGCGGGTGGCCGCAGAGGTTGCGACTTGCGGCAGGCTATCGCTCCCTCCCCCGCTTGCGGGGGAGGGCTGGGGTGGGGGCAATCACGGGAATGGAAGGACGAGGAGAACCTGAACTCACCGGTTAAACAGCTGACGCAGCACGTCATTCATGGTCTGGCTGTCCTGCTGCACCGGCGGCGGCGCGGCTTGCGCGGTGGCCGGAGGCGCGGCCTGCTGCGGGGCAGGCGCCGTGGCTTGCGGCGCGTCCATCGGCGTTGCCGGGATGCTGCGGCTATGCGTGGTGCTGCCCGGGGTGCCGCCGGTGCTGCCGCCCGCGCCACCCAGTCCGCCGAGCAGGCCGCCGAGCGCCTGGCCAAGACCACCGTTAAGGCCGCCGCCTCCCAGCAGATTGCCGGCGCCGCCGGCCCCGGCCCCGTTGCCGCCCGCGCCGCCGCTCTGGTTGCCGGCGAGGCTGCCGAGATTGCCGATGATGTTGTTCAGCCCGGCGCCGTCGGGCCCGAACAGGCCCTTGCCCATCTCGCGCAGCTTGCCATAGGCGGCGTCGGGATTGTCGAGGATGCCCTGGATCTCCGGATAGATTTTCGGCGCCGACCACGGACCCGACAACATCACCGGAATCCCGAAGCCGACGGGATCGGCGGCGCGGCCCTGGCCTTGCGTGGTCATCACCAGCTGCGGCTCGACGCGGAAGCCGATCATGCGCGTGCCGAGATCGATGGTGCCGACGCCGGTCACTTTCACCAGCGGACCGACCAGATTGAGATCGGTGGTGGTGGCCTGTCCGTGATCGATCTTGAAGGACGCCGCGAGTTGCGTGAGGTCAGTCGCCTGCTCCTGCTGTTCCTGCCAGCCGTTCAGCGTGCTCGCGGTCAGGGAGCGGATCATCTGCGCGACGTTCAGCCCGCGGATGGCGCCGTCCTGGAAGATCACAAACGCGGTGCCGGCCATGTTCGACATGATGGCGTGCTGGCTCGCGCCCGCCGATCGCGCCGCGATCTTCGCCTGCATCTTGCCGTCGAGCTTGTCGAACGACGCAAGGCTCGTCAGCAGCGGCAACGCCCGCACGCCGACGAGATCGCAATGCATCTGATAGGTCGGATTGCCGGTGGAGGCATCGACGATCACTTCGCCCGTAGCCTGCCCGCCATAGGCGCCGAGATTGGTGATGGAGGCCTTCAGCACGCCGCCCGCCAGGGTCGCCTCGATCGCGGCCGGCGCAAACTGCGCGTCCGCCCAATCGATCTGCGCCGCGGAGATCTTCACCTGGGCGTCGACATAGTTCAGCCCGCTAAGATCGATCGGTGCATCGCTCCAGCCCTGCTGGGCGGACGCGGTTTGCGCCTTGGCGCCCGGAATGTTGAAGCGCTGGAAGTCGAGATCGACCTTCACCAGCGGCTTGCTCGACACGTCGATCGAGCCCCAGCCGGAGAATCCGCCGTCGTCGAGCGAACCGGTCAGCCCGTTGATCAGCACCACCGGGCCGTTGAGCCGCACTTCGGCCTTGGCCGCGAGCGGCGCGCGCAACGCACCCGGCGCATCCAGCGTCAGCTCGATCGGGATGTTCTGCCGCTCGATCGGCGGCGCCGGCACGGCCGCCTTGATGTCGAACTTCATCGGGGTCGCGCCGGAACGTGCCGAACCCGTCAGCTTGATCTTGCGATCGGTGTCGTAGGTCGCCTTGGCATTGATGCTATCGATCCGGCTCTCCAGCCGATCACGCGGATTGGAGAAAGCGACGGCGCCGTCGATGATCGTGATGCGATCGACCTGCACGTCGCTGCCGCCGGCGGAGGAGGCAGGCTTGTCGGCCGCTTGCGCTGAGGCGCGATGGCGCTCGCGCAGCAGCGGCACATAGAGCACCGGCTTGGTGACGATGAGCTCGGAGATCTCGGGATGGCCCGACCAGGCGCTCGACAGCGTCATGTCGGCCTGCAGCGAGCCGATCGTGACCTTGTTGGCGCCTTCGCGATCCTTCGGCTCCTGCAAGGTCAGGTCGTTCATGGTGACGTTGAGCGTCGGCCACAGGCTGATCCTGGTCGAGCCGGCAATCGTCAGACGATAGCCGGTCTCGCGTTCGACCCGCTCCTTGATGGTGGAGGTCAGAAACCCGGAAGGGATTCCGACAATCATCACCAGCGCGAGGATGACGACGATGGCAGCAAAGGCTGCGCCTGTGATTTTCAGTGCTCTCATGTCGACGGTCCCGGGCAAGCGGTAGCACGACCGGCCTGGCGGTCATCCCTCCGCCAAGGCCGATTTTCCGAGCTTATCCCGGAAACGGGATAGCGCTCAAAAGAGGTCAAAAATAATCAGAGCCAGCTGTAAAGTTATGTGACTTATGACACACTTCTCCCGGGTAGGATTTCCTACAAGGTCGATTCTAAACGGAACAGGCATTGCCATGAGCAAACAGGCCGAATTTGCGGTCATTCTCAAGATGAACCCGATGTTCGCGGATCTCGGTTCCGACGAATTGACGCGGATTTCCACATCTTTGCCACACCCAGCATCTCTCCTCTGGCGAGGTGCTGTTCCAGAAGGGCGACGCCGGCGACGCGCTGTTCGGGGTGCGCCGCGGCCAGGTCCGGATCGAGACCGGCTCCTCCGACGGCAGCCGGCTGACGCTGAATTTCATGGGGCCGGGCGACCTGTTCGGCGAGGTTGCCGTGATGGACGGCCAGGACCGCACCGCGGATGCGACCGCGGGCGAAGCGACCGAATTGTTCGTGCTGCGGCGGGAGGATTTCCTGGGACATCTCGAGCGCGAGCCGAAGGTCGCGATCAAGATCATCCAGCTGCTCTGCCAGCGCATCCGCTATCAGAGCGAGCGCATGGAAGAATCGATGCTGCAGCCGCTGCCGATCCGGCTGGCGCGCCGGCTCTGCGCGCTCGCCGCCGATTTCGGCTCCGAGGTCCACATTTCGCAGGAGCAACTCGGGATCTTCGTCGGCGCCGCGCGCGAAAGCGTCAACCGTCAGCTGCAGACCTGGCGCAAGGACGGCATCCTCGATCTGCAGCGCGGGCGTATCCTGCTGCAGAACCTGACCCGGCTCACCGCGATCGCGCGCAACGAATAGCGCACTCGAATTCAAAAAATTTGCTAGTGGTCCTTGGTTCTAACATTCGCAAAGGAGCCAGCCGCAGAGTGATGCGAATGTTAGAACCAGGACACTAGCCCGCGCCAAAATGCCGAACCGATCGCATCGCAACCGCGGACATATCGGGATGAACCGCCTGCGCAAGAGCGGGCGTGCGCACTCCTCGGCCCGCGCGGCCGCCGCGGACAGCCCAGCTACGACATCGCACGTCGTTGCGGTCGGCGATTGCCTGCAGACGCTGCGCAGGATTCCGTCCGGCTCGATCCAGCTGGTGATCTGCGATCCGCCCTACAACATCAACGTCGCGCACTGGGACGCGCTTGCGCACTACGTCGACTGGGCTGGGCAATGGTTGCGCGAGGTCGAGCGCGTGCTCTCGCCATCCGGCAATTTCGTGCTGTTCGGCGGCCTGCAATATCAGGGCGAGGCCGGCAGCGGCGATCTGCTCAGCCTGATGGGCTGGATGCGCCAGCACAGCAAGATGGGGCTGGCCAATCTCATCATCTGGAACTATCCGAACGGCATGAGCGCGCAGCGCTTCTTCGCCAACCGGCATGAGGAGATCGCCTGGTTTGCGAAAACGCCGAAATACTATTTCGATCTCGACGCGGTGCGCACGCGCCTCGATCCGGAGCGATTGACGCTCTACAAGCGCGACAAGCGGCTCAATCCTGATAATCTCGACAAGGGCATCAACCCGACCAATGTCTGGAAGATTCCCCGGCTCAATGGCAACTCGAAGGAGCGCGTCGGCCATCCGACCCAAAAACCCCGCGAATTGATCGATCGCATCGTGCGCGCGCTGTCTTTTCCGGGCTCGACCGTGCTGGATTTCTTTGCCGGCAGCGGCGTCACCGCGCGCGTCGCCATCGAAACCCGGCGGCACTCGATCTCGTCGGATGCCGACAGGATGCTGAAGACCTATCTCAAGCGGCAGCTCGCGCAGGTCGCCGAAAGCGATGCGCCCGCTGACCATATTCTGATCGAGGATGGCGACTGGTCGGCCCATCCCGCGTTGCGAGGGGCGACGATCGCAAAGGAACCGCGGGCGGATTGACTGCGCCGCCGCACAATTCATCGCCTCGTGCCCGATTGCTGGCCTTGCCTGTCCGCAAGGCGGGAAATAACGTGGCGGTGTCGGGGTATTCCTTTATTTGGGGGCGCAACAATGACGACGGCAGTGGCGGAGACGCGTGGATCGGTGGCATCGACGCGGTGGGTGCAACTCGTGCTCGGCATGATCGCGATGATGTCGATCTCGAGCCCGCAATACGTCTGGACGCTGTTCACCAAGCCGTTCCAGGACGCGCTCGGCGTCAACCTGCCGGCCATCCAGGTCACCTTCACCATCGTGATCGTGCTGCAGACCTTCTTCTCGCCGGTGCAGGGTTATCTGGTCGACCGCTTCGGCCCGCGCCTTCTGATCGCCATCGGCTGCCTGTTGTCGGGGCTGGGCTGGATCACATCGGCCTATGTCAGCAGCCTCATCGGCCTCTATCTTACTTACGGCTTCTTTTGCGGCATCGGCACCGGCGTGGTCTATGTCGGCATCATCGGGCTGATGGTGCGCTGGTTTCCGGATCGGCGGGGACTGGCCACCGGCGCGGTCGCGGCCGGCTACGGTTTTGGTGCGATCCTGACCACGTTTCCGATCGACACCATGATGAAGGCGTCCGGTTATCAGCACACGCTCGTGGTGTTCGGCATCATCCTCGGCCTGATCGGCGCCGCCGCGGCGCTTGCGATGCGCATGCCGACCCAGAGCGACGTGCTTCCGCCTCCGGCCGTGATGGCTTCACGAGCGGGGTCGCCGCCTGCCGAGATGCTGCGCAACAAGATCTTCTGGCTGATGTTCGTCATGATGACCATGATGTCCACCGGCGGCTTGATGGTGATCTCGCAGTTCGCGGCATTCTCCCGCGATTTCGGCACCGCCAACATCATCGTCTTCGGGCTCGCCGCGCTCCCGCTCGCGCTCACCGTCGACCGTTTCACCAACGGATTGACGCGTCCGTTCTTCGGCTGGGTCTCCGACCGGATCGGCCGCGAGAACACCATGGCCATCGCCTTCCTGATGGAAGCGGCGGCGGTCACGCTGATGGTGCTGTTCCGCAACGACGCGTTGGCGCTGGTGGTGCTGTCCGGGCTGGTGTTCTTCGGCTGGGGCGAGATTTTCTCGCTGTTTCCCTCGACCCTGACCGATACTTTCGGCGCCGAGCACGCGACCACGAATTACGGCCTGCTCTACATCGCGCAGGGCATCGGATCGATCCTTGGCGGCCCGCTGGCGGCGCTGTTGCGCGAGCAGACCGGAAGCTGGTTGCCGGTGTTTGCGATCATCATCGCGATGGACGCGCTGACCGGCATATTGGCGGTGCTGGTGCTCAAGCCGATGCGGCGCGCCTATTTGGGCGCGCACTGAGATCTGCGAGGACTTTTATTCCGCCGCCGGGCGGATCGCCGGCGGCTGGCCGTGCGCGCCGGGCGGCGTCGAATGATCGTCGTGATCGGCGTCACCGGTGGAGACGATCAGCCGCTTGCCGAAGCGCCAGATCAGCGCGGCGAGGTCGTCCATCACCATGAACATCGCCGGCACGAACACCAGCGACAGCACGGTTGAGAACAACAGGCCGCCGATCACCGCCAGCGCCATCGGCGAGCGGAATTCGCCGCCGGCGCCGAACGCCAGCGCGCTCGGCATCATGCCGGCGACCATCGCGATCGTGGTCATCACGATCGGGCGCGCGCGCTTCATGCCGGCGTCGATCATCGCCTCGTCGCGCTTCACCCCGGCATGGATCGCCTCGATCGCGAACTCGACCAGCATGATCGCGTTCTTGGTGACGATGCCCATCAGCATCAGGATGCCGATATAGACGGGAATGGTGAGCTGCTTGCCGGTGATCAGCAGCGCGAGGACCGCGCCGCCGATCGAGAGCGGCAGCGAGAACAGGATGGTCAGCGGTTGCAGGAAGGTGCCGAACAGCAGCACCAGCACCGCATAGACCAGCATCAGGCCCGTCAGCATCGTGGAGGTGAAGCCGTCCGCGAGCTCCTTCTGGCTTTCCGAGTCGCCGCCCTCGCTGACCGTCACGCCCTTGGGCAGGCTCTTCATGACGGGCAGCTCGGCGATCTTGTTGGTGGCTGCGCTCCTCGCGGAGGTGCCGGCGAGGTCGGCGGCGACCGTCGCCTGTCGCTGGCGGTCGTAGCGGTTGATGCTGGAGGGGCCCTGGTCGAGCTTGATATTGGCGACCGTCTCCAGCGGCACGCCGCCCTTTTCGCCATGCTCGCCGAGCGGCACCCGCAATTCCTGCAGCGTGCGCAGATTGCCGCGCGCGGAATCTTCCAGCTGGACGCGGATCGGCACCAGCCGGTTGCCGGCGTCGAATTTGGCGAGCGCCGGTCCGACGTCTCCGATGGTGGCGACGCGGATGGTTTGCGACAGGCTCTCGGTGGTGACCCCCAGCCGAGCCGCGAGATCGGCGCGCGGGCGGATGTTGAGCTCGGGACGCTCCAGCGAGGTGTCGGGAACGACGTTGGCAAGCTCCGGAATTCGCTTCATCTGCGTCGCAAGCTCGCTTGCGACATTGTTGACGATGTTGCTGTCGCGGCCTGCGACGATCAACGAAATCGCACGATTGCCCTGGTCGTCGAGGAACCAGAAGCGGATGTCGGGGATGTTGTCGAGCTCCTTGCTGATCGTGTCCTCGAGGTCGCGCTGCGTGAGCTTGCGCTCGGTCTTCGGCGTGTAGTTGATGATCAGGGTGGCGCGCCGCACCTCCTGCGAGCCTTGCGGCGAGCGGCCGCCGTCGACGAACACGCTTCTGATCTCGGGACGCTTGCGCAGGCGCGCGACGATGTCCTCGGTGACCTTTTCGGTGTAGGCGAGCTGGGTGCCCGGCGGCAGCTCCAGCCCGAGCCACGAGCGCGCGGAATCCTGCGCCGGCAGGAAGCTCTTCGGCAGCAGCGTCAGGCTCCAGATCGACGCCACGAAGATGCCGATGCCGACCAGCACGGTGATATAATGGTGCCTCACCGACCAGGTGACCACGCGGTGATAGGCGTTGAGCACCATGCCGGGCGGCGGATCGTCGTGGTCGTGGTGTTTCATGAAATAGGCCGCCAGCATCGGCGTGACGAAGCGCGCGGCGAGCAGCGAGAAGAACACCTGCACCGACACGGTGATGCCGAACTGCTTGAAGAACTGGCCCGCGATGCCCGGCATGAAGCTCGCCGGCGCGAAAATCGCGATGATGGTGAGCGAGATCGCGATCACCGCCAGCCCGATCTCATCGGCAGCATCGATCGCGGCCTGGTAGGGCGATTTGCCCATCCGCATGTGGCGCACGATGTTCTCGATCTCGACGATGGCGTCGTCGACCAGGATGCCGGTCGACAGCGTGATCGCGAGGAACGAGATCAGGTTCAGCGAGAAGCCGAGAATGTCCATCGCCCAGAAGGCGGGGAAGATCGACAGCGGCAGGGAAACTGCGCAGATCAGAGTGGCGCGGATGTCGCGCAGGAACATCATCACGATGATGACGGCGAGGATCGCGCCCTCGAACAAGGTCGAGATCGCGGCTTCGTAGTTGCCCCTGGTGAATTTCACCGAGGTGTCGATCATCCTGAGATCGTATTCCGGATTAGCCTCCTTGATCGTGTCGATGCGCTTCTGCACGGCGGCAGCCACCAGGACGTCGCTGGCGCCCTTGGCGCGCTTGATGGCAAACGCCACCACCGGCTCGCCGTTGGCGCGGGCGAAGGTGCGGCGGTCGGAGATGGTGTCGGTGACGGTGCCGAGATCGTCGATGCGCATTTCGCCGCCGCCGAACAGCGGGATCATGGTGCCGGCGAGGTCGTTCAGCGTCTTGGCGCCGGCGAGCGTGCGGATCGCCTGGTCGTTTCGGCCGATTTCGGCGCGGCCGCCGGCCAGGTCCTCGTTGGTGCCGCGCAAATGCTGGCTGACATTGACGGCCGTAAGGCCCGCGGATTGCAGCTTGTCAGGGTCGAGCGAGACCAGGATCTCGCGCTCGACACCGCCGATACGCTGCACTTCCGCGACGCCGCGCACGCCCTGCAGCTCGCGTTTGACGACGTCGTCGACGAAGTAGGACAGTTGCTCCGGCGTCCTGCCCGGCGAGATCGCCGCGTAGGTCACGATCGGCAGGCCGATCACGTCGACGCGCTGGATCAGCGGCTCGTTGACGTTCTGCGGCAGGTTGGCCCGCACGCGGGTGACCGCGTCCTTGATGTCGTTGATGGCACGGTCGGTATTGGTTTCGATCGAAAACGCGATCGTCGTCACCGACAGGCCGTCGGTGACCGAGGAGTTGATGTGGCGGACGCCTTCGACGCCGGACACGCCGTCCTCGATGACCTTGGTGACCTGTGATTCGAGTTCGGCGGGCGCCGCGCCGAACTGCGCAACCGCGACCGAGATCACGGGGATGTCGGCGGATGGCAGGTGCGTCACCGCGAGCTTGGTGAAGCTCAGCCATCCCAACACCACCAGGATGATGGAGAACACCACCGAGGGAAGCGGGTTGCGGATCGACCATGCCGAGATATTGAGTGCCATCAGCGTGCCCGTCGATCGAGTTCGTCCGCGAACATGGTTTTCACCTGGTCGCCGTCATGCAGCGAGGAGCCGGCATCGGCGACGACGATTTCGCCGACGTCGAGGCCTTCGAGAATTTCAGTCGAGGTGTCGGAGCTGAGGCCGACGCGCACCTTGCGCGTCTCCACGACGTTGCCCTTGATCACCTGCACGGTGAGATGGTCGATTGCGGTGTGCGGAATGGCGACGCCGCAGCTGCGCTTGGCGTCGATGGAGGCGCGCGCGAACTGACCGATCTTGAGCGTCGGATTGTTGGTGACGGCGATGCGGACGTGACCGAGCTGGGTGTTGCGGTCGATCTCCGGCGACACCAGCCGCACCCGCCCGATCAGGTCCGGCGCGTTGTCACGCGTGATGCGCGCGGTGACGCCGGGATTGAGCTTCGGCAGGTGAGCGCTCGGCACCTGGGCGTCCAGCTCGACCTCGTTGTTGATGGCGATGCGGAACATCGGGCCGGCCTGCGGCGAAGCCGGGGCGCCGACGACGGTCCGCACTTCCGTGACGAGCCCGGGCGCCGGAGCGCGCAAGGAGACCGGTCCGTTGCTGCCGCGCTGCTGCTGGCCGGGCTGTTGCGGCGGCGCGCTCAGGCGCGCCAGCTCCTGGTTGTCGGTGACGGTATCGCCTTCGCGGATGAAGAGATCGGTGACCTTGGAGCCCTCCTGATCTGCCCCCACCGTCGCCTCGCGGCGCGGCACCACGAAGCCGGTGACGCGGACGAGGTCGGAGAAGCAGGCATTGGTGGACTTGGTGACCACCACCAGGGCTTCGGTGACGCTCTCTTTCTCGACCGGCTCGGGGCGATGCTCCCACCACCAATAGCCGCCGCCGAGCACGACGAAGAACACCGCGCCGGCCGCACGCTTCATGTTTTCGGATAGCGAAAACTGCATCGCCGGACCAACCTCAGGGGATCATGGGCGGGGCCGCGTCGCGGCTTGGAGATGGCCGAAACGGCACCTCAAACGCACGAGCGTCCCGCAGGGTTTGCGGGACGCATCTTTGCCGAAAAACGCGACTAACGCCACGAGAAGATGGAGCTACTTCGAGGCAGTCGTCTTGTTTTCCATGTTCACGACCTGCACCCGGCGGTTGGCTTCCGCCATCGGCTGGTTCGGATCCTTCAGCTTGCTCTTGCCATAGCCGACGGTCACGAGGTCGGCGGAGGAGATGTGATAGTTGTCGATCAGATATTTCTTGATCGCGTCGGCCCGGCGCTCGGACAGATCTTGATTATAGGTCTCGCCACCGGCGGCATCGGTATGACCGGCGACGACGAAGGTCGAACCCTTCAGGTCAGGGTTGGTCAGCGCGCGGCCCAGTGTCTGCACGGCCGAGAGCGACTTCGCGCTGATATTCGACGAATTGTAGTCGAAGGTGATTTCGAGATCGATGTTCGGCTTGTCCTTGGCAATGGTCGCGAGTTCCTCGCGCTCATTCAAGTTCAGGCCGCGGGTGCGGCCCTTGATGCCGGTGATGAACTTTTCCTGCGCCGGGTTCAGGGCCGGCTTGGCGTCTTCACCGCCGATCGACAGCCCGCGGGTCAGCGGCTTCTTGGCCGGCGTGAGCGCGTTGACGATCTGGTCTTCAGTGACGTCACCGGCGCGCGCCTGGGTCGCACCAAAGGAAAACGCGGCGCCGATGGCCACGACCGAGACGAGTGCGGTGAGATACCGCTTTGCGGACATTCTTGACATTGCTGGTCCCTCCTGCGCGCTTCTCGCGCGATTCCAAAAAAAATTTCGACAATGGTCGCGGCCAACCGGCCGCGGCCGTCACTATTTGACTGTTTGTCTCAGGCCACTCCCCCGGGGTTCGAGGCTGCCTGAGACCGCAACGCGATTTAATCTACCTTACCCCGTAACTGTCGAACTCCTGGACCACGTTGGGGTCCATGGCTTTGGCATTGGTAATATCCACATTGCCTTCGGAAATCGAGCCCGTTCGCTGTTTGGCGAGCCCCCTACCATAGAGGGAGGAACTCAGCCGCGGATTGATCCGCAGCGCCGCGTCAAAGTCGGTAATCGCGTTTTTCGTCAATCCGCTCTTGAGGTTAACCAGGCCGCGGCTGTCCAGCGCATCGACGAAATTGGGCCGCAGCCGCAGCGCCTCGTTGCAATCCTTCAAAGCCGATTGCAGGTCGCCGACCACCGCGCGCGCCCAGCAGCGATTGTTCAGGGCTTCGACGTCCTTCGCATTGAGGCGCAGCGTATCGTCGAAATCCTTGATCGCAAGGCTGTAGGCGCCCTTGGAGGCATAGACCTGGCCGCGCCGGTACAGCGCGCTGGCATCGTCCGGATTGGCGTTGAGCTTGTCGGTCAGGCTCTTGATGGTGGGATCGTCCGCCAGCTCGGATGAAGGCCGCTCGACCGGCTTGTCCGCGATTACGGGTGGTGGGGACGGAGCAGTCGGGGCCTCGAAACGCGGCGGCGTATCGATTGGCGGCGGCGGTGGGGGCGGCGGCGGCAAGGTCGCCACGGGGGGTGTCACGGGTGGTGGTGTCACAGGCGGAGGTGGTGCGGGACGGCTGCTGCTGCCGGGCGTGCCGATGAAGGCGAAGTCCTCGGCGAGCGATGAGGAAAGGTACGGCTGCTGCTCGCGGTTCGAGGCACGGGTGACGCCGAGGCGGGTGCGGTTCAGCGCTTCCTCCGCGCTGAGGTCGGGAACGCGGATTTCCTTGAGCAATTCCTGCACGAACAGGCTGTGATCGCCGCCATTGTCCGAGACAACCGACGACAGCGCGGCCGAATACACCACCAGGGTCCCGTTGGGCGCGATCACCGGCGCGAGCCCGGAGGAGCCGGGACGGAACCTGCGCTCATAGGGGTTGCGCCTGGAGGCATCGATCAGCGCGATTTTGACGCCGGCGCCGCGGTTGTTGATCTCGCCGAGTACCGTCTCGAGGCTCAAACCGTCACGGCGGACGTCGGACTCGGTCCAGATCTGGGCGTCGACCGGGATCATGTAGCTCTGCCGGTTCGACGAAATCCCGAAGCCGGAGAAGAAGATCAGCGCGACCGAGCCGGGACGCAGCTTGTTGTAAAGGCGATCGAAGGCGCGGCGCATGTTGTCGCCGGTCAGGTTCTCGCCGATCTCGACCGTGAAGCCGTCGCGCTTCAACTCGTCGGCGACCTGGCGGGCGTCGTTGATCGGCTCCTTCAGGGGGGTATCCGCGTCCGGATATTTGGCGTTGCCGATCACGAGCGCGAAGCGATCGCCCGCGGCGGACGATGGAACGGTCCAGGCGACCGAGACAATCAGCGACAGCAGCAGGGCGAGGCTAGTCTTCATCAGTCAGGGGTCCAGCGAAAAAGGCGCCGACTCCAGCTTGCGCCCCGGCGACATTACTCTACGCAACCGGCATTATCAAACCGCGCCCGCACCGCGTCAACCGCTTGGTGCGTCATGGTTATCGCGGCGATTGCGCACAAGGCGACATCCTTCTTTTGGGGGAGGCAGGCACCCCGTGATCGCCTGTCGGCAGGCGCTGGCACGAGTTCCGCTCGGGCTGGTCCGTGCCGCTGATGTGATTTAGGCGGAATCTGCGTCGGCGCGGTGACAGCGACCCGATGCGTTGACCTTTGGGAACGGGATGGGTTTGGATGGGCTCTCCAACAGACAACAACGAGAGCAACGATGGGAAACGCCTACGAAATCTACGCGCTCCGCTACGCGACCATGGCGCGCACGCCGCAGATGAACTTTCTCTCCCCCGATCCGCATGAGACCAGCGCCCAGGATCTCGACTATTTCGTCTGGCTGGTCCGCGGATATGGCCGCAATATCCTGGTCGACACCGGCTTCAACGCCGATGAAGCCAAGCTGCGCGGCCGCAAGCTGACGCTCAATCCGGTCGATGCGCTGGCCGGCTTCGGCGTCAAGGCCGAGGAGATCAGGGACGTCATCGTCACCCATCTGCATTACGACCACGCCGGCAATCTCGACCGCTTCCCCAATGCGCGCTTCCATCTGCAGGACCGCGAGATGGCCTATGCGACCGGGCGCTGCATGTGCAACGGCCTGCTGCGCCATCCCTTCACGGTCGAGCATGTCACGCAGATGGTGCGCCACGTCTATGGCGACCGCGTCACCTTCCATGGCGGCGAGGGCGAGATCGCCCCTGGCGTGACCGTGCATCGCGTCGGCGGCCATTCCGACGGATTGCAGGTGGTGCGGGTTGCGACCGAGCGCGGGCCGGTGGTGCTCGCGTCCGACGCCGCGCATTACTACGCCAATCTGCACCGGCGCAGCCCGTTTCCGATCGTGCTCAACATCGGCGACATGGTGACGGGATGGGAGACCGTGGAGCGGCTCGCCGGCCATCCCGATCGCTTCATTCCCGGCCACGATCCGATCGTCGCCGAGATCTACCCGCGCGCCAGCGACAAGGTCGACGCCTACGCCCTGCACAAGGCGCCGTCGCGCTCGTTTGCGAAACAGGCGTAAAAAAGAAAGAGCGCGCATGGCTACCAAGAGCATCGGCTTCATCGGGCTCGGCGTGATGGGCGAGCCGATCTGCCGCAATCTCGTGAAGAAGAGCGGCGCGCGCGTGAGCGCGTTCGATCTTGCCGCCGAGCCGCTGCAGCGGCTGCGCGCAGACGGCGCTGTTGTGGCGGGCTCGGTCGCCGATGTCGTCGCGCAAAGCGAGATCGTGTTCCTGTGCTTGCCGAGCGCAAAGCATGTGCGCGCGGTATTCGAGGGCGACGGCATCCTTGAGAATATCCGGGAGCGGCAGATCGTCGTCGATCTCGGCACGTCGTCAGTGAGCCAGACCCGTGACTTTGCCGGGCAATTGCAGGCCAAGGGCGCGGCCTGGCTGGATGCGCCGATCGCGCGCACCCGGCAGGCGGCGCAGGACGGCACGCTCAGCGTCATGGTCGGCGGCCCGCGCGAGCTCTACGACGCGATCGAGCCGCTGATCCGCTGCTTTGCCACCGACGTCACCCATTGCGGCGAGGTCGGCGCGGGGCAGGTGACGAAAATCCTCAACAACATGGTGCTGTTCGAGACGGTCAACGCGCTGTCGGAGGCGGTCGCGGTGGCCAAGGCTGCCGGCGTCGATCCGAAGCTGCTGCTGGAGACGCTGTCGAAGGGCTCGGCCGACAGTTTTGCATTACGCAATCATGGCCTCAAGGCAATCGTGCCCGGCGTGTTTCCGGAGCGCGCCTTCTCGACCGAATATGCGCTGAAGGATTTGTCCTACGCGCTCGAGCTTGCGCGCGAAGGCGGCATCAAGCTGCGCGGCGCCGAACTGATCGGGATGATCCTGCAGGAAGCGATCGATGCGGGCTCGGGGGAGAATTATTTCCCGGTGATTGCGAAGCATCTGGCCAGAACTTGATCCTCGTCATTGCGAGCGAAGCGAAGCAATCCATGGCGCAACAAGCTTCGATATGGATTGCTTCGTCGCTACGCTCCTCGCAATGACGAGCGTCTAATACGCCTGCTTGGCATCCGCCTCCGCGCTGGTCTGCACCAGTGCGAGACTCCTCTCGATCTTGCCGAGCAGCGCGGCGAATTCCCTGCGCTCGGCCGCGGTGAGGCAGGACAGAATCTCCTGCTCCTTGCGCAAGAGCCGCGGGATCAGCTCCTCATAGAGCGCGCGGCCCTTGCGCGTCAGCCGCAGGCGGAATTCGCGGCGGTCTTCCGCATTCTCGACCCGCTCGACGATCTGCCGCTCCAAGAGCGCCGTCACCGCGCGGCTGATGGTCGATTTGTGGGTGCGGGTGCAGTCGGAAATGTATTGCGCGCTGCAGGGCTCAACGCGAAAGCCGAGCGTGGCCAGCACGCGCCATTCGGGAATGTCGAGCCCGTAGCGCGCCTGATATTCGCCCGACAGCGCGTTGCTGACTTCGGCCGCGAGCCGGTTCAGCCGGAACGGCACGAAGCCGAACAGGTCGAGCCGCGCGGCCTTGCCGGCATTCGGCCGGGCCGTATCAGCGTCGATGGTGGCGGCTCTGGGCAAAGGATCGCTCCGATTTGAGTTGACGGGGAAGCCTAGCGGATGCCAGAATAGTTGCAAGTGAAACTAATTCACAACGGCAGGAACGCGTCCGGGCTCGAGCATGGCGCAGGCAAAGACCCAGTTCGGCTATCGCCGTCACCCCGATCAGGACCGCTCCGGCGCCGCTGTCGCCGAGCATCCGGTGGTCGTGGTCGGCGCAGGGCCGGTCGGGCTGTCCTTTGCGATCGATCTGGCGCAGCGCGGCCACAAGGTCGTGCTGCTCGATGACGCCGACCGCATCGGCGAGGGCTCGCGCGCCATCTGCTTCTCCAAGCGCTCGCTGGAGTTCTGGGATCGGCTCGGTGTCGGCGACCGCATGGTCGACAAGGGCGTGGTCTGGAGCGTCGGCAAGATTTTTCACGGCGCCTCGCAGCTCTATCAGTTCAACCTGCTGCCGGAGCCGGGCCACAAGCGGCCGGCCTTCATCAACCTGCAGCAATTCTATGCCGAGGCCTATCTGGTCGACCGCGTCGAGGAATTGCCCGACATCTCGCTTCGCTGGCGCAACAAGGTGAGCGCGCTCGCGCAGCGCAACGATCGCGTGGTGCTGACGATCGACACGCCCGAGGGGCCGTACGCGCTGCACGCCGCTTACGTCATCGCCTGCGACGGCGCGCGCTCGTCGCTGCGGCAGATGGTCGGCGCGGAATTTGCCGGCCAGGTGTTCGAGGACCAGTTCCTGATCGCCGACGTCAAGATGACCGCGGCGTTTCCGACCGAGCGCTGGTTCTGGTTCGATCCGCCGTTTCATGCCGGGCGTTCGGCGCTGCTGCACAAGCAGCCCGACGACATCTGGCGCATCGATCTGCAACTCCACCCCGATGCCGATCCCGTCGTCGAGAAGCAGCCGGAGAACGTGCGGCCGCGCATCGCGCGCATGCTCGGCCACGACAAGTTCGAGTTCGAATGGATCTCGCTCTACAAATTCCAGTGCCGCCGCATGGACCGCTTTCTGCACGGCCGCGTGATCTTCGCCGGCGATGCCGCGCATCAGGTGTCGCCCTTCGGCGCGCGCGGCGCCAATTCGGGACTGGAGGATGCGGAAAATCTGGCGTGGAAGCTCGACCGCATCCTGCGCAGGACGTCGCCGGAGCGTCTGCTGGAGAGCTATCACATCGAGCGCAGCGCCGCGGCCGACGAGAACATCCGCGAGTCCACGCGGTCGACCGATTTCATGGCGCCGGCAACGCGGCAGGAGGCGCGGCTGCGCAAGGCGGTGCTGGCGCTCGCCAGGGACACCGAGTTTGGCAAGCGCATGGTCAATGGCGGACGGCTGTCGGTGCCTTCGGTCTACAGCACGCCGCTGTCGACCGCCGACGTCGATCACTGGCGCGGCGGTCCGCAGCCGGGTGCATCGATGGCGGATGCGCCGATGGCACAACGCGGCGAGTCGACCTTTCTGACCGAGGCCTTCATCAAAGGGGGAACGCAGTTCACCCTGCTGGGGTTTGGCAATGGAGCCGTGGTTGATTTGCCCGACGGCGTATCCGCGATCCGGATCGGCGGTGAGGGCGGCCTGGTTGACTCCGAAGGGCTCGCAGGTTCCCGCTATGACGCCGAACCCGGAACCGGCTATCTGTTACGCCCCGATGGCTATGTCGCCGCGCGTTTTCGCCACCCGTCACGGCCCGCACTGGAAGCCGCGCTCGCCCGCGCCTCCGGCCTGAACTGAGGGTTCGTCAATGCCGCTGTCGACCGCTTCGAACTTTGCCAAGCCCGATGACGCCTTCCGCGCCGTCGTGGAAGCGCATCGCGGCTTGAACGACGAGCAGAGCGCGGATCTCGATGCCGCGCTGGTCTTGATCCTGGCGAATCACATCGGCGACATCGAGGTGCTGCGCGAGGCGATTGCGCTCGCGAGGCACCGCATGATCGATGCCAACAGCAACAGCAACAACAGCAATAGAATGAAAATGTTCAAAATCGTCATTGCGAGGCGAAGCGACGAGCAATCCATGGCGCCGCACGCGGCAGACATGGATTGCTTCGTCGCTGCGCTCCTCGCAATGACGAGGTTGGATTTGTACAAGAGGGAATGAATTGATGGCCAAGGGTTTTGCGTCCACCACCGATACGGCCGAGAAGAAGATCACCTTCTCCGAGATCGGCACCGATCTCTATGCCTTCACCGCCGAGGGCGATCCGAACACGGCCGTGATCGTAGGCCAAGACGGCTGCCTGGTGTTCGACGCGCAGGCGACACCGGCGATGGCGAACAAGGTGATCGAGCGCGTGCGCAAGGTCACCGACAAGCCGGTCAAATATGTCGTGCTGTCGCATTATCACGCGGTGCGCGTGCTCGGCGCCTCCGCCTATCAGGCGCAGGCGATCGTCGCCTCCGAGGAGACGCGGCGCCTGGTTGCCGAGCGCGGCCAGCAGGATTGGGATTCCGAATATGGCCGATTCCCTCGCCTGTTCCAGGATGCGCAGAGCATTCCCGGCCTGACCTGGCCCACGCTGACCTTCGAAGGCGAGATGTCGATCTATCTCGGCAAACGCGAGATCAGGCTGATGCAGCTCGGCGCCGGCCACACCTCGGGCGATATCGTCGCCTGGGTGCCCGATGCCGAGGTGATGTTCTCCGGCGATCTCATCGAATATCACTCCGCCTGCTATTGCGGCGACGCGCATTTGCGCGAATGGCCCATGACCCTGAACGAAATCCGCGCCTTCAATCCCAAGGCGATCGCGCCGGGCCGCGGCGACGCGCTCAACGGCCTTGCCACCGCGCGCGACGCGATCGCGATGACGCGCGACTTCGTCACCACGCTCTATGGCGCGGCGGAATCCTCCGTCGCCAAAGGCCGCAGCCTCAAGGACACCATGGCTGCGGCGCGCGAGGTGATGGATCCGAAATTCTCCAGCTTCGCGATTTACGAGCACTGCCTGCCGTTCAACGTCTCGCGCGCGTTCGACGAAGCTTCGGGCATCGACGATCCCGTGATCTGGACCGACAAGCGCGACCGCGACATGTGGGCCGCCCTGCAAGGAGGATAGCGATGAACATCAACACCCCGCCAGACGTCATCAGCCGCGCATCCGCCCAGGTCACGCCGGGCTACATGTCCGGCTTCCGCAACAGCTTCGAGACGGAGTTGCTGCCCGGCGCGCTGCCGATCGGCCGCAACTCGCCGCAGCGCGCCGCCTACGGGCTCTATGCCGAGCAGCTGTCGGGCTCGCCCTTCACCGCGCCGCGCGGCAGCAATGAGCGTTCCTGGCTCTATCGCATCCGCCCGTCGGTGAAACATTCCGGACGCTTCACGAAGATCGACGCCGGATTGTGGCGCTCGGCGCCGTGCCACGAGCACGATTTGCCGATCGCGCAACTGCGCTGGGATCCGACGCCGATTCCGAAGGAGGAGATGACGTTCCTGCAGGGCGTGCGCACCATGACCACGGCGGGCGACGTGCACACGCAAGGAGGCATGGCCGCGCATGTCTTTCTCATCACCAAGTCGATGGTGGACCAGCATTTCTACAATGCCGACGGCGAGATGATGTTCGTGGCGCAGCAGGGCGACGTCCGCTTCGTCACCGAGTTCGGCCGCATCGACATCGAGCCAGGCGAGATCGCGGTGATTCCGCGGGGAGTGAAGTTCCGGGTGGAAATTCCGTCAGGCCCCGCCCGCGGCTATCTCTGCGAGAATTACGGCGGCGCCTTCACACTTGCCGGAGCGCGGCCCGATCGGCGCCAATTGCCTCGCCAATGCGCGCGACTTCCTCACGCCGGTCGCAGCCTATGAGGACAAGGACACGCCGACCGAGCTCTACGTGAAATGGGGCGGCGCGCTGTTCAAATGCGAGCTGCCGCATTCGCCGATCGACGTGATCGCCTGGCATGGCAATTACGCGCCGTACAAATACGATTTGCGGCACTTCTCCCCGGTCGGTGCGATCTCGTTCGATCATCCCGATCCCTCGATCTTCACCGTGCTGACCTCGCCGTCGGAGACGGCGGGCACCGCGAATATCGATTTCGTGATCTTCCCCGAGCGCTGGGCGGTCGCGGAAAACACCTTCCGCCCGCCGTGGTATCACATGAACATCATGAGCGAGTTCATGGGCCTGATCTACGGCGTCTATGACGCCAAGCCGGTTGGCTTCACGCCGGGCGGCGCGTCCTTGCACAATTGCATGCTGCCGCACGGGCCTGATCGCGACGCCTTCAATCATGCCAGCAACAGCGAGCTGAAGCCGGTGAAGCTCACGGGCACGCTGGCCTTCATGTTCGAGACGCGTTTTCCCCAGCGCGTCACGCAGTATGCGGCGACGTCGGCGAATTTGCAGGACGACTACGCCGATTGCTGGAAGGGCCTGGAGAAGAGGTTCGATCCGAACAAGCCGTAGGATCAATTAGCTCTCGTCATTCCGGGATGCGTGCGAAGCACGCAGGCCCGGAATCCATAACCACCATCGGGAGTATGGATTCCGGGCTCGCCGCTGCGCGGCGCCCCGGAATGACGAGTGGAGAGTTCGCCGAGACAAGCAGGACCACACCGTGCCCCATCCCAACGACCCCAAACTCCGCTCCTTCATTCCCGTCGATCCCTCATCCGACTTCCCGATCCAGAATCTCCCTTACGGCGTGTTCTCCGCCCGCGGGCTGGCGCCGCGCGTCGGCGTTGCGATCGGCGACACCGTGCTCGATCTCTGGGAGCTGGAGCAGGACGGCCGCTTCGCCTTTGGCGAGATCGGCGTGTTCTCGCAGCCGTCGCTCAATGCGTTCATGGCGCTCGGACCGAAGATGTGGGCGAAGACCCGCGCAAGGATCAGCGAGCTGCTGCGTCACGACCATCCCGAGCTGCGTGACAATGAGGAGCTGCGCAAGCTCGCGCTGGTGCCGATGCGCGACGTCAGGCTGCACATGCCGATCACGGTCGCCGGCTACACCGATTTCTATTCGTCGAAGGAGCACGCCACCAATGTCGGCGTCATGTTCCGCGGCAAGGACAATGCGCTGCAGCCGAACTGGCTGCATATGCCGATCGGCTATAACGGCCGCGCCTCGACCGTTGTCGTGAGCGGCACCAAAGTGAAGCGGCCGCGCGGGCAGCTGAAGCCGCCGACCGCCGAGGTGCCGAGCTTCGGTCCGTGCAAGCGGCTCGATTTCGAGCTGGAGATGGGCGTCGTGGTCGGGCAGGCGTCAACGATGGGCACGATGCTCAGCGAGCAACAGGCCGAGGCGATGATCTTCGGCTTCGTGCTGCTCAACGACTGGAGCGCGCGCGACATCCAGCAATGGGAATATGTGCCGCTCGGCCCGTTCCAGGCCAAGGCGTTCGCCACCTCGATCAGCCCGTGGGTGGTGACGCGCGAGGCGCTGGAGCCGTTTCGTCTGAACGGGCCGGCGCAGCAACCGGAGCCGCTGCCATATTTGCGCCAGGCGCAGCCGAACAATTACGACATGGAGCTGGATGTGTCCTTGCGCGCGGCGCAGGTGAACGCAGCCGCAATCGATCTGCCGCACCAATTTCAAATACATGTACTGGTCGAGCGTGCAGCAACTGGTGCATCACGCATCAAGCGGCTGCGCCATGAATGTCGGCGATCTCCTGGGCTCCGGCACCATCTCCGGCCCGGAGAAGCATCAGCGCGGCAGCCTCCTGGAGATCAGCTGGAACGGCAGCGAGCCGGTCGAGCTCGACGGCGGCGTGAAGCGCACATTCCTCGAAGATGGCGACTCGCTGGTGATGCGCGGCTGGTGCCAGGGCGACGGCTACCGCGTCGGTTTCGGTGAGGTCGAGGGGACGATCGTGGCGGCGGAATGACCTTGCTGACCTCGTCATTGCGAGGAGCGAAGCGACGAAGCAATCCATAGTGCCGCAAGCGGATAGATGGATTGCTTCGCTTCGCTCGCAATGACGAGTGAACAATCACCGCTGCTCCGGCGGAATGTCCTTGATCCGCGCCGCATGCGCCGCGACATCCTCGCGGCTGAAGCTCAGATGCACCCGCTTCTCGGAGGGCGCTTGCTTCGCCGCACACACGCCCGGCCGCCACTCCTTCGAGGGTCGGATCGGTCGTGGCGCGAAGCCGCCGCCGCAATTCGGGCAGACGTTGAACAGCTTGGTCTCGACGCAATCGGCGCAGAAGGTGCACTCATAGGTACAGATGCGCGCCTCCGTCGCGCTCGGCGGCAGATCCTTGTCGCAATATTCGCAGTTCGGTCGCAGCTGCAGCGCCATGATGTTGGTCCTGTTCGACTCGCATCATCGCAAATGCGAAGCCGCAGGCGAATGGCGAATTTCCCTCGAATTGCGCCACACGAGTGTTCGTCATGCCCGGCCTTGTGCCGGGCATCCACGTCTTTGGCGCCAACTGTAGGGAAGACGTGGATGGCCGGGACAAGCCCGGCCATGACGACGGAAAGCGATGCGACTTCAGTCGCTCTTACTTACGCAGCGGCAGCTTGGTGCTTTCCTTCAGCCGATCCAGCACGATCGAGGAGCGCACATGCGCGACGCTCTGGTGCGGCATCAGCACATTGTTGACGAGGTCGGACAGGCCCTTGAGGTCGCGCAGCACGGCCTTGAGCACATAATCGGCATCGCCGGTCAGCGAATAGGCCTCCTGGATTTCGTCGACCCGCCCGACCAGTGCGCGAAATTTCTTGGCATTGTCCGGCGAGTGGGTGGCGAGCGTGATGTGGATGAAGGCGATCAGGTTGAAGCCGAGCGCCTCGCCGGCCAGATCGGCGTGATAGCCCGCGATCACCTTCTCCTGCTTCCAGCCGCATCCGCCGCCGCGAGCATTGCGAGGCCGACAGCCCGACCTGATCGGCCAGTTCCTGGTTGGTGAGGCGGCCGTCGTCCTGCAGCGCGGCCAGCATTTTGAGGTCGAAAGCGTCTACCGGGATCATGCGTCAAATGCCCATAATCATGCACAAATCGTGCATGATCCTAGCCTGATGGCGGCCTCATTTGCACGCCCATTGCGCCGGAATTGGCGGAAACTGCCAACAACAATCGAGGGAGATTCCGCCATGGGTCCGTTTCCGCACGACGCGCCGGCTGCCACGCATCACGGCCGACAACCCGATGGGCACCGACGGCTTCGAGTTCGTCGAATATGCCCATCCCGAGCCGGAGCAGCTGCACGCGCTGTTCAAGCTGATGGGCTTTGCGCCGGTCGCGCGGCACAAGACCAAAAAGATCACGGTCTATCGCCAGGGCGACATCAACTATCTCGTCAACGAAGAGCCCGGCAGCCACGGTTTCGATTTCGTCGCAGCCCATGGCCCCTGCGCGCCGTCGATGGCGTTCCGCGTTGTCGACGCGCGGCACGCCTATGAGCGCGCGATTTCGCTCGGTGCCGAGCCTGCGGAGGTCTCATCGGCGCAGAAGACGCTCGATGTGCCCGCCATCAAGGGTATCGGCGGCAGCCTGCTGTATTTCGTCGACCGCTATGGCGCCAAGATGATGCGCTCGGCCTACGATGCCGAGTTCGACTGGCTCGGCGCGCGCGATCCGCGTCCCGCCGGCGCCGGGCTCTATTACATCGACCATCTCACCCACAACGTCCATCGTGGCCGCATGGATGTCTGGACCGGCTTCTACACAAAGCTGTTCAACTTCCGCCAGATCCGCTTCTTCGACATCGAGGGCCGCGCCTCGGGCCTGTTCTCGCGCGCGCTGACCAGCCCCGATGGCAAGATCAGGATTCCGATCAACGAGGATGCCGGCGAGTCCGGCCAGATCGAGGAATATCTCACCACCTATCGCGGCGAGGGCATCCAGCACATCGCCTGCGGCGCGCGCGACATCCACCGCACCATCGAGGGCCTGCGCGAAAGCCACCTGCCGTTCATGCCGCCGCCGCCCGACACCTATTTCGAGAAGATCGATGCACGGCTGCCCGGCCACGACGAGGATATCGTGCGGCTGCAAAAGAACGGCATCCTGATCGACGGCGAGGGCGTGGTCGACGGCGGCCACACCAAGGTGCTGCTACAGATCTTCTCGGCGAACGCGATCGGGCCGATCTTCTTCGAGTTCATCCAGCGCAAGGGCGACGATGGATTCGGCGAGGGCAATTTCAAGGCGCTGTTCGAATCGATCGAGGAAGACCAGATCCGCCGCGGCGTGTTGAAGGTGGAGCACGCGTAAGCGCCCTCGTCATTGCGAGCGAAGCGAAGCGTAATCCATCCATCCGCTTGCGGCGCACAGTGGATTAGCTTCGTCGCTTCGCTCGCCCGGCATGACGACGATTATTTCGCCTTCCACTCTCCCACCAACTCCCCGATATCCGCCGCTGCCGGATCGCGGGCGGCCGACGGCGTGCGAGAGAAGCGCGGGGCGGGCGCGGGCTGCGTCACGCCATGGCGCTCGATGAACACGCCTCTTGCTGCGTTGTGCGGATGCTTGGGTGCCTCCGCCATGGTGAGGATCGGCGCGAAGCAGATGTCGGTGCCTTCCATGATCTTGCACCAGTCCTCGCGCGTCTTGCTCTTGAATACGTTCGCAAGCTTCTCCCGCAGCGCCGGCCAGGCCTTGCGATCCATCTGGGCATCGAAATCGGCGTCCGTCAGCACGGCATGCTTGCGCAGCAGCGCATAGAATTGCGGCTCGATCGATCCGACCGAGATGAAGTGGCCGCAGGAACACTCGTACACGCCGTAGAAATGCGCGCCGCCGTCGATAAAATTGTTCTCGCGGCCCTCGACCCAGCGGCCTGACGCCGTCATGTCGAAGAACATCGACATCAGCGACGCCGCGCCGTCGCACATCGCGGCATCGACCACCTGGCCCTTGCCGGACTTCGACGCCTCCAGCAGCGCGGCGAGTACGCCGACCACGACATAGAGCGCACCGCCGCCGAAATCGCCGACCAGATTGAGCGGCGGCACCGGCTTTTCCTTGGGCCCGATCGAGGCCAGCGCGCCCGTGATCGCGATGTAGTTGATGTCATGGCCCGCGGCATTGGCGAGCGGACCGTCCTGGCCCCAGCCGGTCATGCGGCCGTAGACCAGCTTCGGGTTGCGCGCGAGCACGATTTCGGGCCCGAGTCCGAGCCGCTCCATCACGCCGGGCCGAAAACCCTCGATCAGCGCGTCGGCGTTCGCCAGCAGGTCGAGCACCTGCGCGATCGCCGCCTTGTCCTTGAGATCGAGCTCGACGACCTTGCGGCCGCGCACGGCGACACCCTTCAGGTTCTTCTTGGCGCCGACGCGATCGAGCGTCACCACCTCGGCGCCCATGTCGGCCAGCATCATGCAGGCAAACGGGACCGGGCCCGATGCCGGCGAACTCGACGATGCGGGTGCCGGCCAGCGGGCCGGTGGCGCGTGCTGAAATGTGGGACGCGGGTTTGTCGAGCATGGCTTTGAGCCTCAAGTGTTTCCTTATCGAAATTGTCTCGCCAGAGAGGCGAAGTAGCAAGTGGCATTTGTGCCGCAAAAGCAAAGCGGCGCGCAGATCATGCGCGCCGCTCGCAAGAGTTTGCGTCCAGACGCTATTTCGCAGCAGCCACCGCGCGCTGCGCCATCACCCTGACCAGGTTGGCGCGGTAATCGGAGGTGCCGTGGATGTCGCTGAGCATGCCGTCGGTCGGGACCTTGACGTTGTCGAGCGCACCGGCCGACCAGTTCCCCTTCAACGCAGACTCGATCGCGGACACGCGCATCACGCCGTTCTGCGACGCCCCGGTTGCCGTAACGCGGACCTCGCCGCCCGGCGACTGCGCCACGAACACGGCAGTCAACGCAAAGCGCGACGCCGGATTGCGGAACTTGGCGTAGCCCGACTTCGCCGTGACCGGGAACGAGACCGCGATGATGATCTCGCCGTCCTGCAACGCCGTCGTGAACAGGCCCTTGAAGAACTCGTCCGCAGGGATGGTGCGCTTGTTGGTCTTGACGGTGGCGTTCAGCGCCAGCACCGCGGCGGGATAATCCGCGGCGGGATCGTTGTTGGCGAGCGAGCCGCCGATGGTGCCCTTATAGCGCACCGCGGGATCGCCGATCACCGAAGCGAGGTAGGCGAGACCCGGGATCGCCTTCTTGACGTCGTTGCTCTGCGCCACGTCGTAATGCGTGGTTGCGCCCTTGATCTCGATCCCGTTGTTGGTCGGAATGATTCCGATCATGTCCTTGATCTTGGAGAGATCGATGACATCGGAGGGTGCTGCGAGCCGCTGCCGCATCACGGGCAGCAGGGTCTGGCCGCCGGCGAGATATTTGGATTCCTCGCCTTTGCCGAACAGCGCTGGCCGCTTCGTCGACGGAAGAGGCGCGGTGATAGGTGGTGGAATACATGTGTCCTCTCCCTCTTAACCGTGGATCGCATGCCAGACGCGGTCGGGCGTCGCCGGCATTTCCAGCTTGTTGTTGCCGATCGCGTCCGTGATCGCGTTGATCACGGCAGCGGAGGCGCCGATCGCGCCGGCCTCGCCGCAGCCCTTGACGCCGAGCGGATTGCCCGGACACAGCGTCGTGGTGTGGCTCAGCTTGAACGACGGCACGTCGTCGGCGCGTGGCATGGCGTAGTCCATGAACGACGCGGTCACGAGCTGGCCGTTGCTGTCATAGACGGTGCCTTCCAGCAGCGCCTGGCCGATGCCCTGCACGAGCCCGCCATGGACCTGGCCCTCGACGATCATCGGGTTGATCAGCCGCCCGAAATCGTCAGCCGCGACGAAGTTGACGAAGCTGGTCTTGCCGGTGCCGGAATCGACCTCGACCTCGCAGATGTAGGCGCCCGCGGGGAAGGTGAAGTTGGTCGGATCGTAGAACGCGGTCTCCTTCAGGCCCGGCTCCATGCCGTCAGGCAGGTTGTGGGCGGTGTAGGCCGCGAGCGCCACCATCGGCAGCGCGATCGACTTGTCGGTGCCGGTCACCTTGAACTCGCCGTTCTCGATGACGATGTCGCCTTCCGACGCCTCCAGCGCGTGGGCGGCGATCTTCTTGGCCTTGGCTTCGACCTTCTCCATCGCCTTGATGATGGCGGTGCCGCCGACCGCGAGCGAGCGCGAGCCATAGGTGCCCATGCCGAATTGCACCTTGTCGGTGTCGCCGTGGACGATCGACACCTGGCTGATGGGAACGCCGAGGCGCTCGGAGATCAGCTGGCAGAACGTCGTCTCGTGGCCCTGACCGTGACTATGCGAGCCCGTGAGGACCTCGATGGTGCCGACCGGATTGACGCGGATTTCCGCGGACTCCCACAGGCCGACGCCGGCGCCGAGGCTGCCGACCGCCTTCGACGGTGCGATGCCGCAGGCCTCGATGTAGCAGGATACGCCGAGACCACGCAGCTTGCCTTCCTTCTTTGCTTTCTCCTTGCGGCCTGCAAAGCCGGCGTAGTCGATCGCCTTCATCGCAGAGTTGAGCGAAGCGCCGAAATCGCCGGCATCGTAGGCCATGATGACCGGGGTTTGATGCGGGAAGCTGGTGATGAAGTTCTTGCGGCGCAGTTCGGCCGGATCGACCTTCAACTGCCGCGCCGCGGTTTCCATCAGACGTTCCACCACGAAGCTGGCTTCGGGGCGGCCCGCGCCGCGATAGGCGTCGACCGGGGTGGTGTTGGTGTAAACGGTGAGCACCTCGGCGAAGATGTTGGGGATGTTGTACTGGCCCGACAGCAGCGTCGCATAGAGGTAGGTCGGCACCGAGGACGAGAACAGCGACATGTAGGCGCCGAGATTGGCGTAGGTTTTGACGCGCAACGCGGTGACCTTGTTGTCCTTGTCGAAGGCCATTTCGGCCTTGGTGAGGTGATCGCGGCCGTGCGCGTCGGTCAGGAACGCTTCGGTGCGATCGCCGGTCCATTTCACGGGCCGTCCGACCTTCTTGGAGGCCCACAGCGCCACCATCTCCTCGGGATAGATGAAGATCTTGGAGCCGAAGCCGCCGCCGACGTCGGGGGCGATCACGCGCAGCTTGTGCTCGGGCGCGATGTTGTAGAACGCCGACAGCACGAGACGCGCGACATGCGGGTTCTGCGAGGTCGTATAGAGAGTGAAGTGCTCTTCCGCCGTGTCGTAATCCGCGATTGCCGCGCGCGGCTCCATCGCGTTCGGCACCAGGCGGTTGTTGGTGATGTCGAGCGAGACGACATTGGCGGCCGATTTGAACGCCGCGTCGGTGGCGGACTCGTCGCCGATGGTCCAGTCGTAGATCACGTTGCCCGGCGCTTCCGGATGCAACTGCGGCGCGCCCGGCTTGATCGCGGACTTGATGTCCGGAGCCGCCGGCAGCTCTTCATAGTTGACGACGACGCAGTCGGCCGCGTCCCTGGCGAGGTTCTTCGAATCGGCGATCACGACCGCGACCGCCTGTCCGACGAAGCGCACCGTCTCCGGCGCCATCGCGGGCCAGGCGCCCATCTTCATCGGCGTGCCGTCCTTCGATGTGATGGCCCAGCCGCAAATGAGATTGCCGACCTTGTCGTCGACCAGCTCCTTGCCGGTCAGCACGGCGATCACGCCGGGCATCTTCATCGCCTCGGATGAATCGATGCTCTTGACCTTGGCATGCGCATGCGGGCTGCGGACGAACTGGGCAAAGGTCATGCCCACCAGCTTGATATCGTCGACGTAACGGCCCTTGCCTGTGATGAAACGCTTGTCTTCCTTGCGGACGACGCTGGCGCCAATGCCCTCAACACCCATGTCCTGTTCTCCCTATCGGAGTTTGTTTTGCCGCCATTTCCATCGAAAAGCGCGGCGATCTGATTTTGAGTGAAACGGTCCGCGGCCTATTCGGCGGCCTGCGCGACCTTCATGCGGCCGGCCGCATCGAGCACGGCCTTGACGATGTTGTGATAGCCGGTGCAGCGGCAGATATTGCCTTCGAGCTCCTCGCGCAGCGTGGCCTCGTCGAGCTTGCTGCCATGACGGTTGACGATGTCGATCGACGACATGATCATGCCCGGCGTGCAATAGCCACACTGCAGGCCGTGATTGTCGCGGAACGCCGACTGCATCGGGTGCAGCTCGTCGCCCTTGGCGATGCCCTCGATGGTGGTGACGCTGGAGCCGGCGGCCTGTCCGGCCAGCACCGTGCAGGATTTCACCGCGCGGCCGTCGATATGGACGACGCAGGCGCCGCACTGGCTGGTGTCGCAGCCGATATGGGTGCCGGTCAGGTTGAGATTGTCGCGCAACAGATGCACGAGCAGCGTACGGTCTTCGACGTCGACCGAGACGGCCCTGCCGTTCACTGTGAGTTTGACGGTAGACACGCGTGGACCCTCCCGAGATGATTTTTGAATTGGTCCAATTAGAGACAGCGGGCGGCAACTTTGCAACTGGGAATTTGGTAGCGGCGTGAAGGGAATGAGGGGCGGCGTGCAGTGTTTCCGGTGTCCGCCGCCGTCATGTGGCCTTCATGCTCAGGTGCAGCCCGCGACAAATTTACCGGCCCTTATCCATTCTGGCCTAGTTTCCGGCAAAGCGCCGGGGACCAACGTTCCCGGCTCCGCTGGCTTTGGGGACACGGGGGTGGGGAATGTCGAAGCAGTCGATGACACGGAGGCTTCCGACCTTACGCTTCCGCGCCAAGATCATCCTCGGCTTCGGCCTCGTGCTCTTGATCTCGGCCGTGAGCCTGGCCACCGCCTATCTCGGCTTCGAGAAGGTGTCCTCCGCGGTCGCCTCCTACCGGACCAGCGTGTCGGAAGCCGATCTCGCCCGCAACATCGACCGCGAGCTGATCGCCTATCGCGGACTCGCGCGCTACTACGTCGTCACCGCCAAGGATGACGATGCCAAGGCGGCACAGGCCGCCGAGGTGGGCCTCAAGAGCGCGATCGACGCGTCGATGCGCGGCACCAGCAATCCCGCCCGCCTCGACCAGGTCACGCGCCTGTCCCGTGAATTCCAGAGCTTCGCCAAAATTTTTGCCGAGATCGTCGAGGTCAAGAGCGAGAGCGCGCTGCTGGTGCAGAACAAGCTGACGCGCGACGCCAACATGCTGCGCTACAAGCTGGACGATCTTCCCAGCAATGCCGACGATGCGGAGCTGCAGGCGGTCCAGTTCGGCACCAAGAAGGTGATTGACCAGTTTCAGTCCGCTTCGGCGCTCGCCAACACCTTCGTCATCAATGCCGACCAGGCGATAGCCACCGGCGCGATGGCGCGCCTCAAATTCGTCGAGAACTCGCTCGGCGCCGTCAACTCGAAGAACGACAGGATCGTGGCCGGCCTGAAGGAGGCCGCCGGGCTGCTTGCCGAATATGGGCAGACCCTGGCCAAGCTGATCGAGAACACCAAGAAGGTCGATCAGCTGGTTGCCGAGATGGCCGGTTCCGCGGACGCCATCGTCAAGGGCTCGGGCGCGATGAAGGCCGATCTCTTGGCGGACCAGCAGCGGCTGGAGAAGGAGTCGGATGCCGCGATCGGCCAGACCGAACGCCTCATCATCATGCTCGAGATCGGCGGCACCCTGCTCGGCGCGGCGCTGGCGCTGGTGCTCGGCCGCGGCATCTCGGCGCCGATGACCGCGATGTGCCGCGCCATGCGCGAGCTCGCCAACGGCAAGTTCGACGTGGTGCTGCCGGGCCTCGGCCGCAGGGACGAGCTCGGCGAGATGGCCGGCGCGGTGGAGGAGTTCAAGCTGCAGGCGATTGCCAAGGCCGAGCGCGATGCCTCTGCGCAGGACGCGCAGAACAAGGCGGCGGGCGCGGCGCGCCGCGCGGAGCTCATTCGCTTCGCCGATGATTTCGAGACCGCGGTCGGCGCGATCGTCTCCAACGTCTCGGCTTCGGCCGGACAGCTGGAGCAGGCGGCGGGCATCCTGACCCGCACCGCCGACACGACGCAGGGCCTGTCGAGCCATGTCGCGGGCGCTTCCGAAGAAGCGTCCACCAACATCCAGTCGGTCGCCTCGGCCACCGAGCAATTGTCGGCCTCGATCGGCGAGATCGGCCGCCATGTCAGCGAGTCCAACCGCATCGCGGATGCAGCGGTGCGGCAGGCGCAAGCCACCGACGGCCGCATCGGCAAATTGTCGCGCGCGGCGGCCGAGATCGGCGATGTCGTCAAGCTGATCAACGCGATTGCGGAGCAGACCAACCTGCTGGCGCTCAACGCCACCATCGAGGCGGCGCGCGCCGGCGACGCCGGCCGCGGCTTTGCGGTGGTCGCGGCCGAGGTGAAATCGCTGGCCAGCCAGACGGCAAAGGCGACCGAGGATATTTCCAGTCACATCGCGGGCATGCAGGACGCCACGCAGGAGTTGGTCGCAGCGATCAAGGAGATCGGCGCCACCATCGGCCAGATCTCCAATATCGCCTCGACGATCGCAAGCGCCGTCGAGCAGCAGGGTGCTGCGACCAGCGAGATCGCCCGCAATGTGCAAAGCGTGGCGGTCGGCACGCGCGAGGCCGCCAGCAATATCGTGCAGGTCAACCGCGGCGCGACCGAGACCGGCGATGCCTCGGCGGAAGTGCTGAGCTCGGCCAAGGCGCTCACCAGCGAGAGCACGCGGCTGCGTGCCGAGCTGGACCGGTTCATGGGGAATATCCGGGCGGCGTAGTCTTTCTTATCCCTCCCCACGCTTCGCGGGGGAGGGATAAGGAACTACTCCCTCTCGAACTCTTTCTTCAGCTCGCCCTTCGCCCGCTCCAGCCGCGTGCGTTGCGTCTTCGGCAATTCTTGCCCGCGCGGTTGATATAGAAGGTCAGCATCGACAGCGCCGAGCGATAGGCGCCGCTCTTGCGCCGCGAGCTGCGCTCGGCCGAGCGTTTCAGCGAGGACGCGATCTTCTTGGCGCTGGTTTGCTTGAACACGCCGCCCTCGAGATCGAGCGCGTCGCTCTCGCGGGTGACGCGCGCTGACCAGCGTTTGGTGCCTTTGCGCGCCGACGTCTTTGCTGCCCTCTTGCGCGACGATGTTTTGCGCGACGCCGTTCGTCGCGAAGCGGTCTTGTTGCGCGCTGCCATGGTCATCTCCTTGTCATGCAAAAGGAAAAACGGCGCGACGCGGTCGTCGTTCCAAATCCGCCTCGGAACCTCAGCATCTCCAAAGCGTTATCTCCCCGTGGCAGGCCAAGCTTTGCCGCATTCACCGCTTGAAACTCCGGGGCGCAGCGTTCCGGGGCCGATTTTGCATTGGTTCGATCCAATGGCCCTGCAGGAGACCGCAATCTTACCTGATGACGCCACAGCTGCGAGCGCGCCGCCGCGTGACGATCGCCTGATCGAAACCGCGATCCCGTCGCGGCTCGATGCGCTGACCTGGAGCGGCTTCCACACCCGCGTGGTGCTCGCGCTCGGCATCACCTGGATCCTCGACGGGCTGGAAGTGACGCTCGCCGGCGCGCTGGCGGGTGCACTGAAGCAAAGCCCGACCATGCATTTCTCCAATTTCGACGTCGGCCTCGCCAACTCTCTCTATCTTGCCGGCGCCGTGCTCGGCGCGATCTTCTTCGGCTGGCTCACCGACCGCATCGGGCGCAAGAAATTGTTCTTCATCACGCTCGCGGTTTATCTCACGGCAACCGCCGCCACCGCGCTGTCGTGGAATGTCGCGAGCTACGCGCTGTTTCGTTTCCTCACCGGCGCCGGCATCGGCGGCGAATACACCGCGATCAACTCCACCATCCAGGAGCTGGTGCCGGCGCGCTACCGCGGCTGGACCGATCTCGTCATCAACGGCAGTTTCTGGATCGGCGCCGCGATGGGCGCGACGGCCGCGATCGTGCTGCTCGATCCCGCCGTCACCGGCCCCGACCTCGGCTGGCGGCTGGCTTATTTCACCGGTGCGGTCCTCGGCCTGATCGTGCTTGTCATGCGGATGTGGATTCCCGAAAGCCCGCGCTGGCTGATGATCCACGGCCATCCCGATCAGGCGAACGCCATCGTCGACGACATCGAACGCAGCGTGATCGGCCACACCCAGGACAGCCGCGCGGACACCTTCACGAAGATCAAGCTGCGGATGCGCGATCACACGCCGCTGACCGAGGTCGCGCGCACGCTGTTCGTCACCTATCGGCAACGCTCGCTGGTCGGGCTGACGTTGATGGTGGCGCAGGCGTTCTTCTACAACGCCATCTTCTTCACCTTTGCGCTCGTGCTGGCAGATTTCTATCGAATTCCCGCCGACAAGATCGGCTGGTATCTGCTGCCCTTTGCCGCCGGCAATTTCCTCGGACCGCTCCTGCTCGGCCGCCTCTTCGATACGCTCGGCCGCCGTATCATGATCGCCTTCACCTATGGCGCCTCCGGCGTGCTGCTCGCGATCTCCGGCTATTTGTTCTCGATCGGCGTCTTGAGCGCGCAGACCCAGACCATCGCCTGGATGGTGATCTTCTTCTTTGCCTCGCCGGCCGCCAGCGCGGCCTATCTCACCGTCAGCGAAAACTTTCCGCTGGAGGTGCGCGCGCTCGCGATCGCGATCTTTTATGCCATCGGCACCGGGATCGGCGGCGTGATCGGTCCGGCCCTGTTCGGCGTTCTCATCGATACGGGATCGCGCAGCAGCGTGTTCGCGGGTTACCTGCTGGGCGCGGTGCTGATGATTGTCGCAGCCGCTGTCGGCTGGCGCTATGCGGTGGCCGCCGAGCGCAAATCGCTCGAATCTGTCGCGACCCCGCTGGCTTTTGTGGAGTAGGATGAGATGAACCAGGAAGTGGCCGAAATGCGGTTGGACGATATGTCGCCGGAGGATCTGACGCCGTTGCAGGAGAAGCCGGACGCGGTGCCGGTGCCGCACCTCTTGGTGCCGCATCTCAACGAGACCGCGATCCTGCTCGACATCGACGGCACGCTGCTCGACCTGATGCCGACGCCGCGCGAGGTCTGGGTGCCGCCCGGCCTGCGCGAGACTCTCAACGGCCTGCTCAAGCGAACCTCCGGCGCGCTGGCGCTGGTCAGCGGGCGCTCGCTCAACGACATCGACCTGATCTTCGCGCCGGAGGAATTTCCCGCGGTCGGCGGCCATGGCGCGGAGATGCGGCTGTCGAACGACGGCGAAGCGGTCGCCAGCCACGCGCCGCCGATGGACAAGGAATTGAAGAAGCGGCTCGCCGCGATCGCCGCGTTGAGCCCGGGCATCCTGCTCGAGGACAAGGGCTATTCGCTGGCGCTGCATTATCGCCTCGCGCCGCACGCGGAGAAGGCGATCTACGAGGCGGTGTCGCTGATCCGCGCCGACCTGCCGAACGCGCCGATCGAGGTGCTGCCCGGCAAATGCGTCTGCGAGATCAAGCATTCCGGTTTCACCAAGGCGACCGGCGTGCGCGAATTGATGACGCACGCGCCCTTCAAGGGACGCAAGCCGCTGTTCATCGGCGACGATGTCACCGACGAAACGGTGTTCGCGATCATGCCGGATTTCGACGGCGTCGCCTTCTCGGTCGGTCGCCGCGCGCGCGGCGTCGACGGCCATTTCGATGCGCCGAACGACGTGCGCGAGTTCCTTGCGCACCTGCTCAAATGACCAAGCCGGCCAAAGCGTGACGCGTCGGCGTCCGCTTTCCGATCCTCACGCTCTCTTTATGTCACGCTCGCGGTTTTTCAGCGCCGCGCGTGCTTTTGGCGCATCAGATGAATTCTTTTGGACGGGGAACCCGGGTTTTCTGCCGAACAGCCCGATTTCCGTTTCAATTCACCGAAAATCTCGCGGAAATGGCGCCGATATGAAGGGTCCGAACCGGGCACAGATTGCGGCTTCAGGAACCATAATGATGAACGGCAGTTAAACAGCCGCATGACAGGAGGGGACCTGTGAACCTCGTCGTCGTTTCCAATCGTGTTTCGCGTGGCAAGCCCAATGAGCCGATGACCGGCGGGTTGGCGGCTGCGCTGCTGCCGGTTGTCGAGAATTCCGGAGCGATCTGGGTCGGTTCCTCCGGCCGGGTGCGCGACGGCCTGCAGAAGGAGCCGCTCGCCGAGATCGAGGCGCTCGGGCAAGGCGCGCTTGCGACGCTCGATCTGCCGGCCGCGCATTACGGCGGCTATTACGAAGGTTTCGCCAATTCGGCGCTGTGGCCGGCGCTGCATTCGCGCAGCGATCTGATCCGCGTCAGCCAAGGCGACTATGTCAGCTATCGCGAGGTCAACGCCTTCATGGCGCGCGCGCTGTTGCGCTTCCACAAGCCCGAGACGGCGTTCTGGGTGCAGGATTATCATTTCCTCGCGCTCGGCGCGGAGCTGCGCGACCTCGGCGTGAACGAGCCGATCGGCTTCTTCCTCCACACGCCGTGGCCGGCGGCTTCCGTCATCGAAAGCGTGCCGCATCATCGCGAACTGGTCGAGGCGATGCTGGCCTACGATTTGATCGGTTTCCAGACCGAGGACGACTGCAACAACTTCGTCGCCTATGTGAAGAACGCGCTGGCGCTGCCGGTGCACGATGATGTGGCCGTGTCGCATCACGGTCGCACGCGTCTTGCCGTGTTTCCGATCGGCATCGACGCCGACAAGTTCGCCGCCTATGCCGCGAAGTCGATCACCCATCCCGACGTGTCGCGGCTGCGGCGCAGCCTCAACGGCGAGAAGCTCGCGATCGGCGTCGACCGGCTCGATTATTCCAAGGGCCTGGTCAACCGCATCAGGGCGTTCGACCAGATGTGGACGCAACGTCCGCAGCTTCAGCGCGCCGTGTCGCTGCTGCAGATCGCCACGCCCTCGCGCGGCACGATCGAGGCCTATGGCAAGCTGCAGGCCGAGGTGGCGCGGCTGGTCAGCGACGTCAACGGCCGTCACGGCGAGGCCGACTGGACGCCGATCCGCTATCTCAACAAGGGTTTCAGCCAGCAGGTGCTGGCGGGATTGTACCGCACCGCGCAGGTCGGCGTGGTGACGCCGCTGCATGACGGCATGAACCTGGTTGCCAAGGAATATGTCGCCGCGCAGAACCCGGCCGATCCGGGCGTGCTGGTGCTGTCGAAATTCGCCGGCGCCGCCAATGAGCTCGACGCCGCCCTGCTGGTCAACCCGCACGACATCGACGGCATGGCGCGCAGCATTGCCACTGCGTCGTCGATGCCGCTGACCGAACGGCAGCTGCGCTACGAGGCGATGATGAAGAAGCTGCGGCGGCACACCATCCAGCACTGGTTCGCCGAGTTCATCGATGCGCTGGGCGATTGCCAGCTGGTGCGCGCCGAGACCCAGCCGCTGCCCGCCAGCCCGCCGTCGCTGTGGCCGCTGCGCACGGCGAACGCGAACACAAGGTATCACTGAAACTCTCTCAGCTCGTCATTCCGGGGCGCGCCACTTGGCGCGCGAGCCCGTAATCCATACCCACCAGCCGTGGTTATGGATTCCGGGCCTGCGTGCTTGCGCACGCATCCCGGAATGACGAACGACTCTAATAACAATACGCCACGCCATCCAGCACCGGGCAGCGCGTTTGCGCGCTCGGATTCTCCATCGGCACCGACCCCTTGCCGCTGGGACTGCCGACCATCACGCCCTGGCCGACGATCACCGACGACTTGTTGCCGATCACGACGCTCGGATGCTGCGAGGCGAGGTTGGCGCGCGTGCCGTCGGCCCAGATGATGGCGTCGCCGGTGAAGATGCCGCGCTTGCCGTCGTCGCAGGTGACGTCATTGCCCTGGCGCGTGCAGGTCTGCGCGTGTGCCGGCGCCGCGGCGAGGAGGGCGATCGCGAGCGCGATGGCAGCGAATGCTTTTGTTTGATGGATGCGCATGGTGTCCCCTGCGTCGCTAGCTGTGTGCCGATCGTATCAGTCGTCGCGGGCTTAGGGATTCGGGTTCACGATAGCCGTGTTCCCTCGCCCGCATGCGGGGGAGGGTCAGGGTGGGGGCCCTTCGAAGGGACTTGAAGCTCGACGGACGGGGTCACGAAATCCGACGCAATCTCAATGGTTTGACTCAAAATCGAGCCGCGGCCCCCGCCACCCGCTTGCAAAAACCTGTTGAGCCCTTCAAGAGAGGGCATCCGGAGAGATGGCCGAGTGGCTTAAGGCGCACGCTTGGAAAGCGTGTGTGCGGGAAACTGTACCGTGGGTTCGAATCCCACTCTCTCCGCCATCCCAACTCTATTGACGTCCGCTTTCGAGAGAGCGGACGTGCGTTCTGGTGACGACAATGTCGCCTTCGGCTTTCATCTGCCCGGCTCGCACCAACTCCAGACCAAGGGAACAGCGCGGGGGTCAGCCGCCGCGAATCCCTTTCGCCGTCTCCCGCGCGCGGGTTGCCGCGTCGCGCGCCATCTGGGCACAAAGCCCGGTATAGGCGGTCGGCTCGAGCAGCTTCTCTACCTGCGCGGCGCTCAGATGCGCGGTGACGCGCGGATCGGCAGCGAGCAGGTCGCCAAACGATTTGTGCGCGGTCGCCGCCTCCATCGCCACGTCATAGACGACATCGTGCGCGTGCTGGCGCCCGATCGCCTGGCCCAGATCGAGCATCACCGCCTCGGCCATGATGAGCCCGCCGCCGAGATCGAGATTGGCGCGCATTCGCGCCGGATCGAGCTTCAGACCGCGGAAGATTTCTACCAACCGGCTCAGCATGTCGCCGCTGGCGATGCAGGCGCGGCTCTCGGCCGAATCCATCATCAGGCTGGTGGTGCGATCGGCCTCGTGCTCAGTCATCATCGCTTCGAGGCCGAGCGGCACCAACGCGCGAATTTCCGCCGCGGCGGCGATGATGTCCTGACACAGCTTGGGGTTACGCTTTTGCGGCATCGTCGAGCTGCCGACGGTGCCGGGCGGCACCGGCTCCTCGACCTCGCCAAACTCGGTCTTCATCAGCGTGTAGATTTCGCGGCCGATCCGCCCGCAGCTCGCCGCCAGCATGGCGAGCAGGCAGATGTTTTCGGCCAGGTGGTCGAGTAGCACGCGCGACGGCACGCGCATGGAGTTAAAGCCGAGATGCCGTGCGATCCCGGCCTGCACCTTTGGTCCCATCTCGCCGAGCGAGGCGTAGGTGCCGGCGCCGCCGCCGAGCATCGCGACAAAAATCCGCGGCGCGGCTTGGCGGAAGCGCTCGACATGGCGAGCCAGCTCATCGACCCAGACCGCGACCTTGTAGCCGAAGGTCGCCGGCACAGCGTGTTGGCCGTGCGTGCGCCCGGCAATTGGCATCTCGGCGCCGCGCTCGGCAAGCACGGCCGCGGCGTCGAGCGCGTCGGCGATGAGCTTAAACAAAATGCCGTGTGCCTGGCGCAGCACCAGCAAATCGCCAGTCTGGGTGATGTTCTGCGTCGTCGCGCCCCAGTGCACCCAGCCGCCATGCTCCTCACCGGTGACACGCGACAATTCCCATACCAGCGGCACGAGCGTGTGCCCGGTGCGCGCGAAACCCTCGTCGAGCCGAGCGCGGTCCAAGAGCTCGTAATGCGCGGCTTTGGCAATCGCGCTGGCTGCCCCCTTTGGGATGATCCCGAGTTCGGCTTGCGCGTTGGCGAGCGCGGCTTCGACATCGAGCCAGGCTTGCCAACGATTCTCCAGCCGATAGAGGGCGCGGATGCCGGGGTCCGAGACGCGCGCAGCGGTCGGCAGTTCGTCGCTCATAGTGCTTTCCTCCGTCATAATTGCCGGATCGTACATCAGCGATGATTGCGCGCGCCACACATCAGGAGGAAACGCTCTGCGCTGGGGCGTTGGGGCCTGTCCATTGTCGCGCCGAGTGCTTGGGCAGCGGCCCGGGTCGGAAGGCGCCCCAGCCCTTACCGCCGCTCGTCGCGATCCCGTATGGGCCGTTGACCTCAGGCCGCGCCCTAGACGCGGGGATGAAGAAAATCTACACCGTGAAAACTACTGTTTTGGCCTTCCTGCGCGACGGTTGTAGGGATCACATGCGGATCTGCATCATTCAGTCCTGCTACATTCCCTGGAAGGGCTTTTTCGATCTGATCGGCCGCTGCGACGAATACGTGATTTTGGACCGCGTGCAATACGCGAAGCGGCACTGGCACAACCGCAACCGCATCAAGACCGCCACTGGGACCAGGTGGCTAACGATACCGGTAGCGACGCGCGGACGCTTCGATCAACCGATCAACGAGGTCGAGATTGAGAAATCAGGCGCGGGGAAGCATTGGGCCGAGCAGCATTGGCGTGCGCTCGAGTTCGCCTACAAACGCGCGCCCTTTTTCGCTTTGTTCGCCCCTCAGGTGCAGGGCTGGTATGAGCGCGCCGCGCAGGAGCCACGGCTGACGGAAATCAACGAACTCTTCCTGCGCGGTCTCGCCGACCTCCTTGGTCTCAAAACGCGTTTCACGCGCGACACAGCCTACCCGTCCTCCGGCGCAAAGACCGAGCGGCTGCTCGCGATCGCCAGAGCTGCCGGTGCAAACAGCTATCTAAGCGGACCTTCAGCGCGCGGCTACTTTGACGAGGCAATGTTGAGCGCAGCCGGGATTTCAACGGAATGGATGAGCTACGAGGGATATCCGGAATATCCGCAGCTCCATGGTGGCTTCGAGCATGCCGTCACTGTGCTTGATCTTCTGTTCAATACCGGGCCGGAGGCCCCGCGCTATTTGCGCTCTTCGGTTTGACCCGCTGCTCGCTTGGCCGCGGCGCCCCGCCGGATAATCCCCTCTTTCCGTGGCCCGGCTGCCCGTGACGTCATAAATCAATAGCTTGGTTTAGGGGCAACGAGGCCAGACCTCAGCAAAAACTCTTCAATAACTTCGATAGTTCTGGCGACTGGCTGTGCGGACGTGTCGACGGAAAGTTCGCAGCTCACTGGGGGCTCGTAATCATTGGAGATACCAGTGAAGGAAGGCAGTTCGCCCCTGCGGGCCTTGGCATAGTGCCCCTTCGGATCGCGTTGTTCGCAAATGTGGGCTGGCGTCGCGACGTAAATCTCGTGGAAACATTCACCGGCGATGCGGCGCGCCGCGGCGCGATCCTCGCGCGAAGGCGAGACTGCCGCGACGATGGCGATATGTCCGTTCCGAGCAAGATGGGTCGCGATCTCGGCCAATCGCCGGATATTTTCCGTGCGGTCTTCGGCTGAGAAGCCGAGATCGCCGTTGAGACCCGCCCGAAGGGTATCGCCGTCGAGCAGTATTGGCGATCCATCGCGACTAAAAAGACGCCGTTCCAGAGCTTTTGCCAATGTCGACTTACCTGCGCCGGGCAATCCGGTGAGCCAGACCACCGCTCCCTTATGCCCATAGCGCGCCGTGCGTTCCGCGGAATGCACTGCGGATTCGACGGGCATGATATCGACGGGCGCTGCACGCCGTTCGGGTTCTTTTGAGACGATAAGTCCGCCGCCGGCGATGCGGCCATCGAGCTCAATCACCAGCCGTCCTGTTCGGGGGTTGTCTGAAACGAGATCCACCGCAATCGCCCGCGGTAACGCGAGATCGACGTCGCCGACGTGATGGCGGAGGATCGCTGTATTTTCCCGATTCTCCAATGCACCTGGATCGATCGCGTTCTCGATCGCGACCACCGAGGCGCGTATTTCGCGCGAACAAACACGAACGAGAATTCGGTCGCCCCTGGCCAGCGGCTTCTCATGCAGCCAGAAAATCCGCGCGCGCAATCGTCGCGTACACACGGGAATATCTGCGGCTGCCACAATGAGGTCGCCGCGCTCGATGAAGAGTTCGCGATCCAGGGTGATGCCAACCGAACGGCCGGCGCCTTGCTTGCCGGCCAGCGGCGTGACCGGCCAGCCCTCGACCGACTTGATCTTCGCGATCTTGCCGGCGGGCATGATCACGATCTCGTCGCCGCTGGCGAGATGGCCGGATTCGATGCGGCCTGCGACGATGCGGCGGTCATCGAATTTGTAGATCGCCTGCACCGGCAGACGCAGCGCCAGCGCTTCCAGCGGCCGCGCCGGCTCCAGCGCATCCAGTGCCTCGACCGCCGTCGGGCCCTCGTACCAGCCGATCCGCGGCGTGCGCGCGGCCACACCGTCGCCATCGCGCGCGGAAATCGGAACGATTGCCGATGGCGTCACGCCGAGGCCGGTCAGATGCGCGGAAATCTCGTCGCTGATCTCCTGGAAGCGCGCAGCCGAGAAATCGACGCGGTCCATCTTGTTGACGACAACAGCGACCTGCTTGATGCCCAGCAGATGCAGGAGATAGCCATGGCGGCGGGTCTGGTCACGCACGCCTTCCAGCGCGTCGATGATCAGCACGGCGCCGTCGGCCTGCGAGGCGCCGGTGATCATGTTGCGCAGGAATTCCGCGTGGCCGGGCGCGTCGATCAGCACGATGTCGCGCGAGCCCGTGCGGAAGCGGATTTGCGTGGTGTCGATGGTGATGCCCTGGTCGCGCTCGGTCTGCAGCGCATCGAGCAGGAACGACCATTCGAACGGCATGCCGCGCCGCGCGCTGACGGCCTTCAGCATCTCCAGCTTGCCTTCGGGCAGGCTGCCGGTCTCGTGCAGGAGACGGCCGACCAGGGTCGACTTGCCGTGATCGACATGGCCGACGATGACGATGCGCACCTGCGGCCGTGTCGTGCGGTTTAGACCCGCAGCGGTTGAGACCGGAACGAACGTATCCATTGCAGCGGTTCAGAGATAGCCGGCGACGCGGAGCCGCTCGAAGGCGTCTTCGGTCTCGTGGTCGAGCGCGCGGCCCGCGCGCTCCGGCACCTTGGTCTGTTCGAGCTCGGCAAGGATCTCGTCGATGTTTGAGGCGTGGGAGGCGACCGGGAAGGTGATGTCGGCATCGCCCAGCGAGCGGTAGCGCTTGCCGTCCTTCGCCAGATAAAGCGGGATGATCGGAATGTTCTCGCGCCGTGTGTAGGCCCAGATGTCGGCCTCGGTCCAATGCAGGATCGGGTGGATGCGCAGATGCGCGCCCGGCGGCGGCGAGGCGTTGAACTGGTCCCAGAACTCCGGCGGCTGGTCGCGCACGTCCCATCCGCCTTCCAACCCGCGTGGCGAGAACACGCGCTCCTTGGCGCGCGTCGCTTCCTCGTCGCGGCGGATGCCGGCGATCAAGCCGTCGAAGCCGTGTTTGGCCAGCGCCATCTTCAGGCCTTCGGTCTTGCGCGCGGCCGAGCGCGCCGCCGGCGGCAGGGTCGGATCGACGGCATCGATCGGCGGGCAGGGCTCGATGCGCAGATCAAGTCCCCACTGCTTTCCGTAAGTGTCGCGGAATGCATACATCTCCGGAAACTTCTTGCCGGTGTCGACATGCATCGCCGGGAACGGCACACGGCCGAAGAACGCCTTGCGCGCGAGCCAGATCATCACGTTCGAATCTTTGCCGAGCGACCACAGCAGCGCGAGCTTCTTCAGTCGCGCGAATGCCTCGCGCAGGATGTAGATGCTCTGCGCCTCCAGCGCGTCGAGGTGATCTTCATGTCTTGTTGAAAGTTGAAAACAATGGCTGCTATTGAACGAGATTTTGAGCCCTTTCGTCGGTCTGCCAGTGAAGAAATGCTCTCTGGATAGGCGTTGTAGGATAAAAAGACGCCCTAAACAATCGCGTAAAACTATCTCTTAATGTGGATTGAACCCATAATCGGAAAAATCCATTGGGCCCCGCACTGAAACATGCGGAAGGGCCGGTGTTATGACGGATCACCCGAAAACCTGAAGCCATGACCGAGATCCTTCCTGAGGCAAATGGCGATCGACTTGGATTGGTACGCGGAGGGCTCCGCCAAGCGCTGCTGATTTGCTCTCACGTTGCGATCCTTTGCATATCCCTTGTTGAGGTTGCCGACTTCTTTCACCCGATGGGTTACGTCATGTTCGATGCTGCTGGCGCTCACGTCACGCTGGCATGCGCCACTGCATTTGCGGTTCTTTCGATCGCCTTTCTGATCGCGCCGTTCAGTTTCGGCTATTTTCTGGGATTTTATTTTTATACGATGATTTGCAGCTATCTCTGGCTGCTTCAATTCTCGCGGTTGAGCTACGATCACCGCGCGGCCGGAATTTCCATCTTCGCTTCGGCGCTGGCCTTCCTTGCGCCGTCGCTTCTGATCAAATCCCCGATCCGGCAGCGTCTGGTTCTGTCCGAACCGGCTCTCAATGCGGCGCTTTACGCCATCCTTGCTATCGGTTTCGTAATCGTTGCAATTGGCGCTACCTACAACTTTCGGCTAGCCAGCTTTTCCGAGATGAACAGTCTTCGCGAACAGGTAAGATTTCCTTCCGCTTTGGGATACGCGATCGGCGCGATGTCCAGCGTGCTATTGCCGTTTGCATTTGCCTGTTTCGTCGCGCGCCACCGCCCTTGGTTGGCCGGTACAGCTCTGCTGCTGCTCTTGCTGTTCTATCCCGTCACTTTGACCAAACTAACGTTGGCGGCACCTCTATGGCTGGTGTGTCTTTGGTTGCTGTGCTGCTGTTTCAATGCAAGGACTTCCGTCATTCTTTCATTGCTGATGCCGGCCCTCGCCGGAATCGCGTTGATTTTGTTGTTTAACGCTCACATCCTGCAAGGATACTGGGTGGTTGATTATTTCGGCACCGTCAATTTCAGAATGCTGACGGTGCCGGCGATGGCGTTGGATTATTACAACGATTTTTTCGCGACGCGCCCGAACACCTGGTTCTGCCAGATCAACGTAGTGAAGACCTTGATCTCTTGCCCCTACAGCAAAGCTCTGTGGCTGATGATGGCCGACGAATACCATCTCGGGAACCTGAATGCCTCGCTGTTCGCGACCGAGGGCATCGCGTCCGTTGGCCTTGTGCTGGCGCCGCTTTCGGCACTTGCCTGCGGTTTCGTGATAGCGCTAGGCAACGGAGCATCGGCAGGTTTGCCCGCACAATTCATTCTGCTCTCCAGCGCCATACTTGTGCAAGTGTTTGTCAATGTGCCGCTCACGATCGCGCTTGTGACGAATGGTGGAGCGCTGCTGTTCCTGCTCTGGTACCTGACGCCGCGGACGATCTTCGATGGCAGATGAGCAGGAAAGCTTTACTTCCTGGCCGAGATGGATGTGAGCGGAAGTCCGGCCACACGTTCGGAACACGTTCCTCCTGGCCGCACGATAGAACGCAGAATTCCCGGTCTTCCGCTATGCCCGATTATTCGTTATCAGGCTCTTAAATCGGGCCAAACGACCTGAGAAAACAGCGCGTCGCCGCACGTATCCCGCGCGACCAAGGTAAATCTTCAGATGCAGCCGCAAAATCGACCGTTGCCGTCTTTCATTATCGGTGGCGCGCCGCGTTCGGGTACGACCTATCTGTACAATCTGCTCGATCATCATCCTGAAATATTTCTGGCAAAGCCGCGCGCCCCGGAACCGAAGTTTTTTCTGGTGGATGAAGTCTACGCGCGGGGGCTGGACTATTACTCAGAACGTTTTTTTTTGGATGGAGCACATGTCGCGATCCGAGGCGAGAAGAGCGCCAACTATCTGGAGTCACCCATCGTGCCAACCAGGATCGCTCGCGATCTGCCGTCCGTAAAACTGATCTTCATCCTGCGTGAACCGGTCGAGCGGGCGTTTTCAAATTTCCTGTGGTCGACCCGAAATGGGCATGAAACACTGAGCTTTGCGGAGGCGATCGATCGCGAGGCGGAGCGAGAAAATTCCTATGCAGCTAAAGTGCGCTTCGCTCGGCCTTATTCGTACTTGTCGCGGGGATTGTATGCACGATTGCTCCAACCGTATCTCAAGCTTTTCCCTCGCGAGCAAATAAGGATCGTCCTGCATGACGATATCGTCTCGGATCCTGCCGGTGTCGCGCTGGAGTTGATGAAATTTATCGGCGCCAAGCCGGTATTGCCGCCTATCGATATCAGGGAACGAGTAAATACATCTCGTGATCGAGATGAAACGCGAGATCAATTATTGGCACGAGACATGAGGCGGAAGCTCCGCGAGTTCTATGTGGAGCCGAATCGTGAGTTGGCTGCTTTGCTCGGTAGGGATTTGGCACATTGGAACGCATAGCCATGAACTCACGCGCTGACAAATGCTGGCCGTGGATTTTGCGTGCCGCGGTGATCCCGCGACGGAGTTTCATGCGACCGGAGCTGGGGTGATCGCGATATGTCCATGACGGAGAGTCCTCCCGCAGAACGGAAGCGAGTCCGTGTTTCACTTATGATTCCTTGCTACAACGAGGAAGTGACGCTGACGCATGTCATACCGGCTTTTGTTGAAAGCGTTGTTGTCGACCCTGATTTTGAATTCGAACTGCTGTTCATCGATGATCACTCGACCGACCGAACGCCTCTCATTCTGAAGGATTTCTGTCAGCGCTATCCCGGCGTTCGCGCCATAAGGCTGGGACGAAATTGTGGGTCGCATATGGCGTATCGGGCTGGTCTCGACTTTTGCACGGGCGATGCCGTGGCATTCGCGGTGGCGGACTTGCAGGAGGGTCTCGATCTCATTCGGCAATCGTTGAAGCTCTGAAGGGCCGGCGCCTCCGTCGATGGCACGGTGGCGATCGGCCGCGACAGGGGCGGTCTGCTGAACGAAGCGGGTGCAAGGGTCTTCTATTGGATACGCCGCAGGCTGAGACGCGCGACCCCGACCAGGCGGCGGAAGCTGCGTTACGGGTGATTGATCGCGAGGTGGTCGAGTACTGCCGACGCTTTGCGCCGAGGACGAGAATTTTCAACACCTGGGTCTTCGGTCAGCCATTTTCCACGCAGTTTCTCAGCTATACGCCTGCTGAGCGACAATTCGGGTCTTCGCGGTGGACTTTCCGCAGGAAGGTGCGCCTCGCCGTCGATACGTTTCTCGACGCATCACCGAAACTCTGACGATGTGGGGATCGATCGGAGCGGGGCTGGCTGCCGCGGGACTGCTGCTGGCCGCTTGCAGTGCAAAGCTTTCGTCGACCTGCTCAGCTCCAGGATGTCGGTTGCCCTTTTGCTGGGGGTCATGATCGGTTGCACCGGACTGATCTTGATGGCGTTGGGTATCCTGGGAAGTTACACTTGGCGAATTATTGAGGAACTGCGAGGAGGTCCCGGTTATTTCGCCCAGCCGCTGGGTGGTCTTCCGGTGCCTGCCGAGGCGGACGATCGAATTCCCAGAAAGTGGATAAATAAATTTCGGATGAGCCGAACGGGTGGCAACCTGCGCCTAAAGGGGACGGATACCTCTTGGTGAATGTGCTGAATTTGCGGTATTCGCCGGCAGTTTCGTTGCGGGCTTGATCGAAACGACATGGCAACCGTCAACAACTCCATTCAATAGAGCTCCGGTGCATCGTTGGTGCCACCGCGCTGATT
>CAWCHW010000042.1:0-63096 GCA_963795365.1 uncultured Alphaproteobacteria bacterium | reverse complement strand
GCCGTGAGGGCAACAATTCGGCTGTTGTCCTGCGAACCCAGCGGGCCGGTCCCCTCAGGCCTGCGCCGGTTCGCGTTGCGCGAACTCGGCGGCATGGAGCGTCACGAATTCGCGCATGCTCATCGGTGCCAAGCCGGTGAGTTCGCGCATGGTGTCGGTCAAGCGATCGTAACGCCCCTGCACGGCGTGGTGATGCACCGGCTGTTGCACAGGAAACAGGGTCCGCTCGGACGCGTGCTCATGCCCGCACGGAACTCGCGGCCTGCAGCTGCCCTATCCCCGGCCCCCACCCTAAATACCCTTGATCCAGATCAATGGCGATGGGCAGCCCCGGCGCGCTGATGACATTCCGGGGAATTGCTCCATCGCCAACATAAAGACACGGTTCGTTCGAGATGACTGCGCTGGTCCGATCGTTGCTCGCCGTGTTGATGGCGCTGACTTCGCTGGGCGCGATGTCGCAGCGGGCGCATCAGCAGGGTGTCACCGACACCGAAATCCTCATCGGCAATCTCATGCCCTATACCGGCAATCTGAGGGCCTTCGGCGCGATCGGAAAGGCGGAAGCCGCCTATTTCGACATGATCAACGAGCATGGCGGCATCAACGGCCGCAAGGTGCGCTTCGTCTCCTACGACGACAACTCCGATGCTTCGGTCGCCCTCGATCTCACGCGTGGACTGGTGGAGCGCGACGGCGTCCTCTTGATGTTCGGCTCGTTCGGAACGCCCAACAATCTCGCCGTACGAAAATATCTGAATGAACGGCAAATTCCCCAACTGTTCGTCGCCTCCGGCGACGAACAGTTCGGCAATCCCTCGGTGTTCCCGTGGACCATTGGCTGGCGGCCGTCATTCCGGGCCGAGGGACGGGTCTATGCCAATTACATCCAGGCGTTCTACCCCGGTGCCAAGATCGTGGCGCTCTGGGAAAACGATCAGTTCGGCCACGACCTGTTCAAGGGATTGGTCGACGGGTTGGGCGATCTCGCCAAGGCGATCATCGTCGATATCGCCTACGAGATGTCCGACGAATATCTCGAAACCCACATCTCGATCCTGAAACGGTCGGGAGCCGACGTCTTCGTATTCGCGGGCGTGCCGGCCAATGCCGCCAGGGCGATCCGGATCGCCTCCGATATCGGCTGGCATCCGGTGTTTTTCGTGAACAGTGCGTCGGCCTCGATCTCTACCGCGCTGAAGCCCGCCGGCCTCGAGAAGTCCGCGGCGTGATCGCCGCCACCTTCATGAAGGACGTGAACGATCCCGCATGGAAGGACGATGCGGCCGTGAAGGACTGGCTGGCGTTCAAGGACAAATACTACCACGGCGACGACAAGGACGACGGCTCAGCTCTGTACGGCTATGCCGCCGCCGAGACGCTGGCGCAGGTGCTCAGGCAATGCGGCGACGATCTGTCGCGCGAAAACGTCATGCGGCAGGCGACGGCACTCGAGAACTACCAGCCCTCGCTGCTGCTGCCCGACATCAAGATCAGCACCGGTCCGTGGGATTTCCGGCCGATCAAGCAACTGCGGCTGGTCCAGTTCGACGGCCACACCTGGCAGCCGATCGGCGATGTGATCGAGGCGGCATTTTCCGATGGCAAGAGGTAGCCCGTCGGACTTGCGTACTCTTCGCGTGCACCCAAGCTGTCGCAATCCCCGTCAACTTCCTCTGGGAGCGGCACGCAAACTGGTGCAACGTTGGGCCGGCAAATAGCGGCGAAGAGGCGAAAGGCAATGAATCCCGCCAAGCTCCCGATCTGGCTGCGCATCGCGATGGTGGCCAGTCTGACGATCCTGGCCGCTGCGGCAAGCCTGTTCGCCTATAAATGGTACGTCCGCCCCCTGACGCTGTCGATCGCGGTCGGCTCACTGGACGGCGAAGCTCCCAAAATTGTCTCCGCGCTTGCGAGCAGGCTTGCCGAGACCAACGCGCCGGTCCGGCTCAAGATCGTTCAGACTGCTGGCGCGATTGAATCCGCCGCCGCATTTTCCTCCGGAAAGACCGATCTTGCCGTGGTACGCGGCGACGTCGGCGATCTCTCCCAGGCGCAAGCCGTGGTGGTTCTGACGGAATCCGTCGCCCTGCTGCTCGCGCCACCGGGATCGGGGATCGCCGACATGGCCGGGCTGAAGCGCTCAACCGTGGGCGTGCTTGCCGGCGACACCAATCGGAAGCTGGTCGGTGTATTGAGCAAGGCCTATGACCTCGATCGCGCCGGCGTGTTCAAGGACTTCGCCTCGGTCGAGGACGCCAGACGAGCGATCGAGTCCAAAGAGGTCCGCGCGGTCCTCGTCGTGGTGCCGCTGTCGGAGAAGTATCTGTCGCTGGTGAAGGGGTTGTTTCCCCAGAATGCGAAGAGCGCGCCGGTTCTGATCCCGATCGAGAACGCGGGAGCGATCGCCGAGAAGGAACGCGCCTACGAAAGCTTCGATATCCCCAAGGGAACATTGCGAGGCGCTCCTCCCAATCCCGCAGACGACGTGACCACGCTGAGAGTTGCCTTCTACATCGTCGCCAGGAAGAGCCTCGACAACGATGCGATTGCCGGCTTCACGCAGGCCTTGACGAGCGCGCGCAGGGATCTGGTCGGCGAATTTCCGATACTGGCGCAATTCAAGGCGCCCGACACCGACGCCGGGGCCTATCTGCCGGTTCATCCGGGCGCGGCGGAGTTCTACAACGGCAGCCAGGTCAGCTTTCTGGACAAGTGGAGCAATGCCATCTTCCTGGCGCCGATGGCGCTGGGTGCGCTCGCCTCGATCTTGGCGGCGGGTTGGCAGTTTCTCCGATCGGACAGACTTGATCCGAAGCCGGAGGCGCTGGATTCGCTCTACGCGCTGGCCCAAAGAATACGCCATGCTGAAACGCAATCCGATCTCTCGGAGATCGAGGAGAAGATCGACGAGATCCTGCGCACGCAACGTGCCGCGATAACGCCCGAAGACAACTCGCTCGATGCAGCCACCTTGAATGTGGCGGCGCACAGGCTCGAGGACCTTATCCATGACCGCAAGGCCGCGCTCGTCGGAGCAAGGTCAAAATAGCGCGTCGAAAGTCGAGGCGTTGCCGATTTTGTACGGATCACTTGCCGGTAGTCGACATACTGGTTCCGCTCAACTGAACTCTTCCGACCAGACAGACACGTCCTGTTCGCCCACACCCTGGAAATATTCCGCCGAGCAGACGTCTGCCTTGAACGAGAGGACCGCGTATCCATGGGCATAAACGTCGCCGTTCGCAGCAAGCTTTGCCTTCGCGACGATCGAGGGAGTTTCGTCCAGCCCCTCGAGGGGGTCATAAATCTTGTCTCGGATAGCGGTCGGAACCGCACCGTGTCCGAGGCATCGTCCGCGCTCGAGATCGGCAAACTTGTTGTAGACCGCAAGCTTGTGCTCGTGCCCCCAGAACCAGGCCGAAATCCTGCCGGCCGCCGAAAGCGATTGAAAGGCTTTGCGCAGATGAGGGTTCACGGCAGACCGCTTGCCGTTCTCATCCGCCTCGCCGATCGCAGAGAATGCGGAAAACATCTGATGGTGTGACAACAGGATGGTTCGCCCGCGAAATTCCCTGATGCGCTCACGATGCCATTCGAGCTCGTCAGCTTCGACGGATGTCACCGCCTCTGCGACGCCCAAAGGATTGTCATCATGCAATCCCGTATCCATCGCCAGCAATTGCCATCTTTCGTCGGCCGAACGCAGACAGAAGAAACTGGCGCGCTGCGCAAATGGCGCCGGGTTCAATGTTTTGATGAGTTCATAATAGCCGACGCCGCCGCAGTACATGTCGTGGTTGCCGGCAAGGCTGTAAACCAGCGGATTGGATGAGCCCGCTCGCAGCACCTGTCGTATCGGATCGCTGAAATTCGACCGACACTCCTTGGGCGTGCCCGAATAGTAGACGTCGCCGAGGTGAACGAAGATATCGGGTGCGTGTCCCGCGATGTGCTTCAGAATTTTGATGGCGGGCTCTGCGCCCGTTCCCCAGTCGCCGGCGAGCGCAACGCGCGCATTCGCCTTGATCTCGATGACCTGCGAGCCGGCCTGGGCGGCTCTCACATAGGGAATCGCTCGCCGCTGGCCGTCGGGGCCAAAGTAGCCGAAGTACTCCTCGATCGTCGTGGCCCAGGCGGGATCGCAAGGCCCGGCGGAAAATTCGCCCTTGATCTGCGCCAGCGCCTGTTGATCGCCTGTCGCCTTTGCCTTCATGTAGCGGAAGGCGAGCTCCGCGCAAACGCTGGCGCGATCGCCGAGCGTCAAGTCGCGGATTGGTGGATCGCCGCCTGTTGTCCCGGTCTTTCGCCGCGCCTGCTCCTGCCGGGCAATGTCGGCAGCAATTCCGGGAAGGACACTCAGGGACGAGCGACCTCGCGAACCGGTCAGACCCTTCGAAGAGTTGCGGTTGTCGAGTTGCGTGGCAATGTCGGTCACCGCCGATTGATAAAGCGATAGAAAATAATCACGGAACGTCTCGAATTTTTCGCTCATCTGTCGTCCAATCCCTTGAAGCCGTACAGCCGCGCAATCCGGCAATATACAGATTTTACGGCTCCCGCCAAAGTTGCCGCATGCGGGTTCGGCGGCGCGCCCCGGCTGCCACGCTTGATCTGGATCAAAGCGGCCGTTGTTGCGGAACTTCCTGAACGTCCGTTCAAGAAAGTTTCGTGCCGGTTCCGGCAACGCACCGCGCGCTGCTTTGTTGTCTCTGCGAGCGAAAGGAGGAACACATGAGAAAGCTCACTTACGCACTTGCGGCGGCAGCGACGCTTGCGATCGGCGCTCCTACCATCGCCAACGCGGAAGGCTTCGGAGTCTACGTCGGCGGCGACCACGGATATTACGGCGACCGTTACGATGGGCCGCGCGTCCGGATTTACGAACATGACCGCGGCTGGCATCGTGGCTGGTATCAGCACGACTATGGCGACCGCTACCGCGATGACGGCGGTGTCGTGATCCGCGAGCATCGTTGGGACCGATAAGGACCCAAGGCTAACCTAAGTAAAGAGCCCCGCTTCGGCGGGGCTCTTTTTTGCTTGAATTTCTGCTGGGGCTTCACCGCGGGATCTCGCTGCATCCCCAAGGCGCCATTGTTCCTTCTTTTGCTTCACCGCCGAAGTGGCTAGCTTGTGTCGCAGGCAAGGAAGAATCGATGAGACGACGCGAGTTCATGATTTTGGCGGGAGCGACCCTCGCGGTCACGGGACGGGCACGTTCGCAACAGGCATCCATGCCGGTGATTGGCCTGTTGTCGGCAACAGACCTTCCGGATTGGGCGAGCAACGGCATCCGAACCGGCCTTTCGGAGACCGGCTTTGGCGAGGGCCGCAATCTCGCCATCGTGAGGCGCTCCGCGGAAGGACACTTCGATCGTCTGCCCGCGCTTGCATCTGACCTGGTCAAGAGCCGGGTTGACGTCATCTTTGCGATCTTCTCGCCTGTCCCGGCACGCGCCGCCAGGGCGATCACGACGCAAATCCCCATTGTCTTCGCCTATGGCGGCGATCCCGTCGCCGACGGTCTCGTCGAGAGCCTCAGCCGTCCCGGCGGCAACGTCACCGGCGCGACCTTCATCGGCACCGACCTGCTCGCCAAGCGAATGGAATTGATGCACGAAATCCTGCCACAGGCGGCCAATGTCGCGCTGCTGTTGAACCCGAAGGGAACGCTGGCCGAACATCAGATCGCTGACGCCACGACCGCCGCGCAAAAGCTGGGACAGCACCTTCAGATCGTCAACGCGAGCACCATGGCCGAAATCGACGCCGCATTTGCCGGCATGCGTGACGCCAGGGATCGATGTACTGATCGTCAGCACCGATCCGTTCTTTGGAATATCCGCACGCGACCAGATCGTGAGCCTGACGAAAAAGCTCGGGCTCCCGGCGATCTTCAATGCACCGGAGCCCGCGCGCGACGGCGCCCTGGTCGGTTATGGCCCGAGCAGAAGCGACACCTGGCGGCAAGCCGCCGTCTATGTCGGCCGGATCATCAAAGGCGAAAAGCCGTCCGAGTTGCCGGTCGTGCAGCCGACCAAATTCGAGATGACCATCAACCTCAAGACGGCAAGAGAGCTCGGCATTGCCCTGTCACCGGCGCTGCTCGCGCGCGCCGACGAGGTGATCGAGTAGCGAGGATCAGACTCCCAGCTCCTTGCGCACCGCCGCGGCGGAATTGCCGACCTTGTCGACGGCCTGTTGCAGCCGCTCGCGGGACACGCCGAGCTGATGGGTCCAGTATTTGACCTCATAGCTCTGGTGCATGTTGATCTTGGAGCGGTCAGGCTGCTCCCGCCTTGTCAGGCTGTCCATTTCGTTCCTCACCTCGCAACCGTTTCCGCCGGTAGGCGTCGATCGCGGTATTCGCAATCAGAATGCGTCGGCGCTCACCCGTCCGTATCATGGTGTGGATGATGTCGAGCAGGTCGCCGGCCGCGCCATCCGCCTCGCCGAGCTCGCCCGTCGCCTCGAGATACTCCCAGGCGATCATGAAGGCGTTCTCGACCAGATGCGAAAGCTTTTCCATGGCGAGCCAACGCCATGATGGACGGAGTTGTTCCAACGACGCGCCTAGGGTCGCGATCGTTTCATCCGGCGGCCATCCGGCGCGGCACCCCGGCAGATGGCTTTGAGGTCACGGCCTTTCATCCCCGCCCGGCTTTCTGCTAGGACTCGTCCCATGGGACGCGGCGCGTCTCGCAGAAACGAACACCAGGGAGCAAAGCGCCAACATGTTTTCACACGTGATGATCGGGACCAACGACCTCGACAAGGCCAAGTCGTTCTATGACGCGCTGCTCGGCACGCTCGGCACCAAGCCCGGCTTCGTCGACCGCCACCGCATCTTCTGGCGCAACAAGGGCGGTACCTTCTCGGTGACCAAGCCGATCGACGGCAAGGACGCGAGCTGCGCCAATGGCGGCACCATCGGCTTCGTCGCCGAGTCGACCGCCGAGGTCGACGCCTTCCACAAGGCCGGGCTCGCCAATGGCGGCAAGGCGTGCGAGGACCCGCCGGGATTGCGCGAAGGCGCCGGCATGAAGCTCTACATCGCCTATTTGCGCGATCCCTGCGGCAACAAGATCTGCGCCGTGCACCGGATGGCGTCGTAAGGTTTTGGGCGGCGGCGTGCCGCCGCCCTTCCCTGAACGATCGGAGGGTAACGTTGCGTCTTTCGATGCGCCTTGTGCTCGCGCTCGGCCTTGCGCTGCCGGCTCACGCCACGCATGCCCAGGGGATCGCGCCCGACACGGTCGAGGCGCACCTCGCTGCCGGCAAACGCGCGGTCGGCGGCCGCGACGGCACGCCCGATTTCTATGGCCTGGTCACCGCGCTCTGCGTCGCGCCGCAGCGCGGCGCGCCGCGACCGGACGCCCCGGCGCCGCGCGAGGAGCCCGACCGCAAGCAAGGCTACCTCGAACCGAAGAAGGCTTTCGACGACGTCTACTGGCTGGGCACGCGCGGCGAGTCGGCGTGGCTGCTGACGTCGGACGACGGCTATATCCTCTACGACACCGCGCGGGTGTGGGACGCCGAGGACGTGCTGGTCGGCGGCATGCAAAAGCTCGGCCTCGATCCGGCACGCGTGAAATACGTCATCGTCTCGCACGGCCATCTCGGCGAATCCGGCGGCGCTTACCTGTTTCAGTCGCGCTACGGCGCGCGCATCGTCACCGCGGACTGGGACCTGATCGAGGGCTCGCTCCACGGCTATCCGACGGGAAAGCCGAAGCGTGACATCGTCGCCACCGACGGCATGAAAATCACGGTCGGCGGCCGGACGGTGACGCTCTATCTGACGCCGGGCCACACGCCGGGCACGATCTCCGGCACCTTCGAGGTGCACGATCGCGGCAAGCCGCTGACCGTGTTCTATTCGGGGGGTACCGAGTTCAACTTCCCGAACGACGTCGAACATTTCGACCAGTATCTCGCCTCGGTGCGAAGGCAGGCCGAACTTGCCAGGGCGGCCGGCGCAACCGTGATCATCAACAACCAGTCGCAGTTCAACGGCGCCGCCGACAAGTTGCGGATGCTGGCCGACCGCAGGGATGGCGAACGTCATCCGCTCGACGTCGGCGCAGATGCGGTCGGGCGCTATTTCGCGATCGAGGATCAATGCGCCCAGGCGCAGCGGCTGAAGGTGATGGGCGAGGCGAAGAAGTGATGACGTAGGGCGGATTAGCCAACGGGTCGCGCGAACGCGCGCCCGATGACAGGCTCCGCGTAATCCGCCGCGGTTCATGGAAGAGAAAATGGCGGGTTACGCTTCGCTAACCCGCCCTACGAAACTCAATAAGACTCACCGCGCCGCCTTCCACCGCTCGGCCGCATCGATCGCCGCCGACCACAGGCCGTCCGCCGGCTGTCCGCGATGCAGCGCCTTGCCGATCTCGCAGATCGCCATGAAGGCGCCGGCGCGCGCCTCCTCGACCTCGAGCGAGGCATCGCCGCCACCTTGAACGAGGCCGATGAGGCCGTTGAGCATCGGCAGCGCCGCCTGCGGCGGCGCCTGCTCGGCGGCGCGCAGCGTGTCGAGGACTTCGGTGGCTTTCTCGGCGTCGGTCACATTGGCACATTCGTAGGGCGGATTAGCCCAACGGGTCCGCGCAAAGCGCGGCCCGATGACAGGCTCCGGCGTAATCCGCCATTTCCTCGCGACGTAAGACCGCGGCGGGTTACGCTTCGCTAACCCGCCCTACAATCTACTCCGCCGCGCGCTGCACCTGCGCGTCGAGCGCCGCGGACACCCGCGGCGGCGACAGCGGCAGGTCGTAGAAGCGGATACCAAGCGCGTTGTGCACGGCATTCGCGACCGCGGCCATCACGGGCACCAGCGGCACCTCGCCGACACCCTTGACGCCCTGCGGATGCTTCGGGTTCGGCACCTCGACCAGCGCGCAATCGATCATCGGCATGTCCGAGCAAACCGGCATGCGATAATCGAGGAAGCCGGCATTATCGACCTTGCCGTCCTTGTTGTAGATGTACTCCTCGTTCAGCGCCCAGCCGATGCCCTGCACGGCGCCGCCCTGCAGCTGGCCCTCGACATATCCGGGGTGGATCGCCTTGCCGACGTCCTGGATGGTGGTGTAGCGGATCACGCGGACGATCCCGAGATCGATGTCGACTTCGACGTCGCAGATATTCGTGCCGAAACCGCCTTCGGCGCCCACGGTGTTGAGCTGCACGCTGGCGCCGATCGGGCCGCCCTGCGACGGCGCCTTCTCGGCAAGCTCCTTCAACGTCAGCGGCTCGAACTGGCCGGCATTCGGGCTGACCGGATGCGCGGCGCCGTTCTCCCACTTCACCGCCTCCGGATCGATATCCCAGATCTTTGCGGCGCGCTGGCGCAACGTGTTGATGATCGTCTCGGTCGACTGTGTCACCACGATCGAGGAGGCGAACAGCACGCGGCTGCCACCGGTCAGGTTGGAGAAGCCGACAGTCTGGGTGTCGCCGATGATGACGGAGACACGATTGTAGTCGATGCCGAGCAGCTCGGCGCAGATGTTGGCGATCGCCGCGCGCGAGCCGCCGACGTCGGGATGGCCGGTCGTGACCACGACGTTGCCGTCCTCGGTAATGTTGACCGTCGCCGAGGATTCACCGCCGGCGTTGAACCAGTAGCCGGACGCCACGCCCCTGCCCTGAAACTTCTTCAGCGGCGCCTTGTAATGCGGGTGGTTCTTGGCGACTTCCAGCGTCTCGACGAAGCCGATGCGCGGATAGACCGGGCCGTGCGCGGCCTTGGTGCCCTCCTTCGCGGCGTTCTTCAGCCGGAAATCGAGCGGGTCCATCTTCAGCGCGCTGGCGAGTTCGTCGAGCACGCATTCGACCGCGAACGCACCGATCGGCGCGCCCGGCGCGCGATACGCCGCGACCTTGGAACGGTTGGAGACGACGTCAAAGCCTACCGACAGCACGTGCGGAATCTCGTAGGGCGCGAAGCTGCAGCCGACCGCGCCGCGGATCGGTGAGCCCGGCAACGCGCCGGCCTGCAGATAGAAGATGCCGTGGCCGGCGACGATCTTGCCGTCCTTGGTCGCGCCGATCTTCACCGTGCATTTCGACCCCGACGTCGGGCCGGTCGCCCGCATCACCTCCTCGCGGGTCATCACCATCTTCACGGGACGGCCGGACTTTTTGGCGAGCAAGGTCGCCAGCGGCTCCAGATAGACGATGGTCTTGCCGCCGAAACCGCCGCCGATCTCGGCGGGGATGGCGCGGATGTCGCTCTGCGGCATGCCGGCCAGATAGGCCGTCATCGCGCGCACCATGAACTGGCCCTGGCTCGAGCTCCAGATCGTGGTCTTGCCATCGGGCGCGACCGAAACCAGGCACGCATGCGGCTCGATATAGCCCTGATGCACCGGGCGCGTCGTGAAGGTGCGCTCGATCACGACCTCGGCGTGCTTGAATCCTTCCGCGATGTCACCCTTCTTGACTTCGAGCTTGCCGCAGATGTTGGACGGCTTGCCCTCGAACTTGTTGAACTCGTGCAGGATCGGCGCGCCGGGCTTCAGCGCATCGTCGATCTCGATCACCCACGGCAAAACTTCGTAGTCGACCTCGATCAGCTTGCAGGCTTCGGCGGCGATCGCCTCCGTCGTCGCTGCCACAGCGGCGACGGGATGACCGGGGAATAGCGCCTTCTCGCGCGCCATCACGTTGCGGCACATCCAGCGCATGTCCTGGATGCCGAGCATCACCGCGCCCTTCTCGATCGGGAAGTCGACGATGTCCTTCGACGTGACGACCGCCTTCACGCCGGGCAGCGCCTCGGCCTTTTTCGTGTTGATCGACTTGATGCGCGCATGTGGATGCGGGCTGCGCAGGACCTTGCCCCAGATCATGCCGGGCATGGCGGTGTCGGCGGCGAATTGCGCGCGGCCGGTGACCTTATCCATGCCGTCAGGGCGGATGGTGCGCTGGCCGATCCACTTGTTGTTGGTGACAACGTTCATTGTGCCGTCTCCCGCATTTCGGCGGCGGCATCCTGTACCGCGCGCACGATCTTGTCATAACCGGTGCACCGGCAGAGATTGCCGGCGAGCCAGAAGCGAATTTCTTCCTCGGATGGATCAGGGTTCTTCTTCAAGAGCGCCTCCGATGCCACCAGCATGCCCGAGGTGCAGATGCCGCACTGAAGCGCGGCATGCTCGAGGAATTTCTGCTGCAGCGGATGCAGGGTCTCGCCATGCGCCATGCCTTCGATGGTGCCGATCTGGTGGCCCTCGGCTTCGACGGCCAGCATCAGGCAGGAGCAGATCAGGCGGCCGTCGACCGTGATCGAGCAGGCGCCGCAGTCGCCGGAGGCGCAGCCTTCCTTGGAGCCGGTCAGGCCGAGCGAATTGCGCAGCGCGTCGAGCATGGTCTCGTACGGCTCGCACAGAAATTCCATCGGCTCGCCGTTGATGGTCGTGGTGACGTGAACTTTCGCCATGACTTTACTTTCCTCCCGCGCGCTTGGCGGCAATCGCAACCGTACGCTTCAGGAGAACGCCGGCAGTCTTGACACGATAGACAATGGTGCCGCGCTTGTCGTCGATCGGACGGCAGGCGGCGCGGCAGGCTTCGGCCGCTTTCTCGAGCGCGGCGTCATCGAGCTTCGAGCCGATCAACGCTTGCGCGGCGCCCTCGACCAGCAGCGCAATCGGCGCCACCGCGCCGAGACCGACGCGGGCGGCAGTACAGACGCCGTCCTTCATGGTGAGGCTGACGCCGAGGCCGACCACCGCGATGTCCATCTCGGTGCGCGGGATCATGCGCAAGTACGCGTCGCTGGATCCGGGTGGCCGCGACGGCAGCGTGAAGCTGACGAGAATTTCGCCGGGCGTGAGGTTGGTGCGGCCGGGACCGACCGGAAATTTCTCGACCGGCAGCTCTCGCCGGCCCTTCGGCCCCTGAATGGTGACAACAGCGCCGGCCGCGATCATCGCGGGCACGCTGTCGCCGGCAGGCGATCCGTTGCAGAGATTGCCGCCGGCCGAGGCGCGGCCCTGCACCTGCTTGGAGCCGATCAGGTTGATGGCCTCCAGCACGCCGGGCCAGACCTTGCCGAATCTGGGATGCTCCGCCAGCGCCATGCCGGAAGCGGCGGCGCCGATGCGGAAGCCGCCATCGGCGGTCTGCTCGATCGCGCTCATCTCGGCGATCTTCTTGATGTCGACGATCAGGCCGGGCCGGACTGCGCCCGAGCGCATTTGCACCAACAGGTCGGTGCCTCCAGCCAGGATGCGCGCCGCACTGCCTGCGGCCGCAAACGCGCCAATCGCTTCATCAAGCGTTTGCGGCGCCACATATCGGATATCGGTCATGCTTGTTACGCGTCTCCCCTGCCCCTTAAGCGGGCGATTTTTGCCTGTTTCGGCTTGGCGAGGGGGTAGCCTACACAAGCCGGGGCGATTGGAACAGCCTCCGGGGACTGGTCAATTTGGCCGTCTCCTATGCAGGGACGGCGCTTGCGGGGACCACTGTCCTTCACCTCTCCCCGCCTGCGGCGAGCGGTCGGATCGCATCGTTAGATGCGATCCGGGTGAGAGGGGAATCTCCGAGAGCTACGGTCCCCCGGGCTCCCCCTCACCCTGACCCTGCTCCCCGCAACGCGGGGAGAGGGAACCGTTACCGCCTCAACCGCTTTCGGCGCAGCGCCGCCACGAACCGGTCCACATCCGCCTCGTCATTATAGACGTGCGGCGAGATGCGCATGCGCCCGAGCCGCGGGGCGACATAGATACCGTCGGACGCGAGCCCCTCGATCAGCCCCGCCGGCATGCCGCCGCTGAAAGCCAGACTGAGGATATGCGGCGCGCGGAACCTGATGTCCGGCACCGTCACGCCGATGTCACGAACCCCGTCGGCGATGCGTTCCGTCAGGCCGGACAGGCGCGCCACGATCGCGGACGCGCCCCACTCCGCCATCATCTCCATGCCGATCGCCGCCATCTCCATGCCGATGAAATGGTCGCGCTCGCCCATGTCGAAGCGCCGTGCATCCGGCAAATAGCGCAGATCGGCGAAATAGACGTTGTTCTCGGCATTGACGTTGCGCCGCCCGGGCGCGGTCTGCTCCAGCGGACTGCCGTCCTGGTGGCGCCTGGCGATATAAAGAAAGGCGCGGCCGTAGGGACCGAGCACCCATTTATAGGTGGGGAAGATCACGAAGTCAGGATCGAGCCGCTTCACATCGAGTGTGAGCACGCCGACATGATGCGTGGCGTCGATCAGGAACAGTGCGCCGTGCTTGCGCAAGGCGGCGCCGATTTTCTCAATATCGAGGAGGCCGCCATCGGACCAATGCACCGAGGAGATCGAGGCGAGCGCCACCGGCGCGCCGGGTCGTTCGATCGCTGCCAGCACCGCCGAGGTCCAGTCGCCATCATCGGGCTGGCGCACCGTCTCGACGGCAAAACCTTGCGCGTCGGCGCGGCCCTGCCATTCCAGCACCGGCGAGGAGTGATCGTTTTCCAGCACGATCACGCGGCTGCCACGTGGAATGGTCAGAAGTTTGGCCGCGGTCGCGACGCCATAGCCGACGGAGGGGATCAGCGCGACGTCGCCGGCGTCGGCATTGATCAGCCGGGCGGCGGCCTGGCGCGTGCGCTCGTGAATTTCGTTGGCGAAGCTGGCAGGCAGCTTCCACGGCTGCCCCTTGCGGCCAACGGCGGCGCGCGCGGCGTCTTGTGTTTTCAGCGGCAGCGGGCTGTAGGATGCCGCGTTGAGATAGCAGACCTCGCGCGGCATATCGAACAGCGCGCGTTGGGAAGGGAGAATGGAATCGTTTCGTTGATGCATGCACCGAGACTAGTCGCACAATCGCCAAATGGCTACCGGCCGATCCATTCGCCAATGCAGCGCAGGCTGCCGATGTGCCGCCGTTGACAGGCCCGCGCCGCCGCCTCACCCTGCGCTCATTTCAGGAGCAATACATTGCGCAATCGCTGGGTCATTCTCGCCATCCTTTTCACGGTGCGCCTCACCATCGCGTTCCAGTTTCAAAGCGTGGCTGCCGTGGCGCCCCTGCTTGGAGAGCACTTCGGCGTCGGCATCGCCGAGATCGGGTTTCTGATCGGGCTCTACTTCACGCCGGGCATTGCGCTGTCGCTGCCCAGCGGCGCGATCGGGCACAAGTTCGGCGACAAGGCAACCGTGCTCGGCGCGCTCGCGCTGATGCTGGTCGGCAGTCTTGCGATGGCATTCGGCGAAACCTGGCTCTGGCAGATCGCGGGACGGCTTCTCGGCGGCGCCGGCGGCGTGCTGCTCAATGTGCAGTTCACGAAAATGGTCACCGACTGGTTCGCGGGAAAAGAGATCGCAACCGCGATGGGCGCGTTCGTCAATTCGTGGCCGGCCGGCGTGGCGCTCTCGCTGGTGATACTGCCTTCGATCGGCACCGCTTACGGCGTGAAGACCGTGTTTGTGGTCGTGTCCGCGCTGATTTTCGCTGGCGCGCTGCTCAGCCTCGCCTACCAGCAACCGCTGCAGACCACGGCGGCGGCCGGCCCGTCCTCCGCTCGCCTCGCCCTCAACACGACGATGGCTGTCAGCGTCGCGGGGCTGCTCTGGGGACTGTTCAATGCGGCGTTTGCCGTCATCTTCAGCTTCGGTCCGACCATGCTGGTCGAGCGCGGCTGGTCAATCGCGCAAGCCGGCTCGGCCATCTCGATCGTGCTGTGGATCGCCGTGTTCTCGGTGCCGCTTGGCGGCGTTCTGGCGGACCGCTTCAAGCGGCCGCAGGCCATGCTGGTCGCCGGCTGCATGCTGTTTGCGGCCTTGATGCTGGTGTTCGCGCATTCCAGCGCCGTCATCTCGACCCTGATCGTGCTTGGCATCGTCAGCGGGCAGCCGGCCGGCCCGATCATGAGCCTGCCGGCCCGCGTGCTGCAGCCGGCGACGCGCGCGCTCGGCATGGGACTGTTTTACACATTGTACTATGCCCCCATGGTGATCGGCCCGATGATCGCGGGCGCGGCCGCGAAATCGACCGGCAGTGCGGCGGCCGCTTTCGACTGCGGCGCGGTCGCGCTGGTGATGTGTCCGCCGCTGTTGTGGGTGTTCAACAGGATTGCGGCTCCGGCCGCCCCACCCTTCCGCCTCGCCTGATTGCGCAGTCTCGCCGCACCTCCCGGTAACTCACCGTTAACCCTATCGGACGTAGGGTTTTCGACGGGTGCGGGTTGGGTGCAAGATGGCGTTGCAGTATAAAAAGTCTGTCCTGCCGGCCGCCGAAGAGCGCCGGCGCTTCCAGCGGGTCAAGGTGCATCTGCTGGGCCGCTACATGCTGCCCGACCGCCGCGAGTTTCCCTGCCAGATCATCAATATGTCGCCGGGCGGGCTGGCGCTCGCTCGCGCCCGGCATCGGCAATGTCGGCGACCGCGTGATCGCCTATCTCGACCATATCGGCCGGGTCGAGGGCCGCATCACCCGCATCATCGACAACGGCTTTGCCATGACGGTCGGCGCCACTGCGAGGAAGCGCGACAAGCTCGCCGCGCAGCTGACCTGGCTCGCCAACCGCGACATCCTCAATTTGCCCGAGGATCGCCGCCACGACCGCGTCGTGCCGCGCAACCCGATCGCGATGCTCACGCTCGAGGACGGCACCAAGATGACTTGCCGCATCATCGACCTCTCCAACTCGGGCTCCGCGATCGCCGCCGAGCACCGCCCGCCGCTGAAGTCGCTGGTCCTGCTCGGCAAGGTGCAGGCCCGCGTGGTGCGTAATCTCGAGGAAGGTTTCGCCCTCGAGTTCGTCCACGAGCAGCTCACCGAGTCGCTCGAGGACGCGGTCACCGCGCGCTGACGAACGCGGGCGTCGAACGCGTTATTCGCCCTTCTCGGCCGGCTTCGACAGATACTCCTTCGATTGCGCCTCGCTCTTGAGCGGCGTCACCTTGTCCGGATCGATCCGCACCATCAGGTAATCGATGTGGTCATCGATTTTGGTGAACCAGTGGCCGGTGCCGGCCGGGATCACCACGACGTCGCCTGCCTTGATCTCATAGGCGATGCCGCCGCGGACCTCGGAGCCGTTGTTGCCGGGGCCGTTGAACTCGCGCACCGTGCGCATGGTGGCGGGCCGCCGCTGCCGGTTGACGATGTCGGGACCGAGCACCAGCGTCGCCGCGCCCGAGATCACGTGATAGACCTCGCTGATCTCGTCGTGCTCGGCGACCGAGTCCGGCTTCGGCGCATCGAGCTTGCCGCGATGGACCATGCCGATGCCGATCCGCGCCTTGCCGATGTCGATGTCGCGCACCTGCTGGTCGAGCAATTTTTCCGCGAGCGCTTTCCTGGTGTAGCTCTCGAGCTCGCTCAGCGGAATGTAGGTGCCCGGACACATCTCGCAGGTCGGCTGCGGATCGGTCGGGTTGATCCTGGTCTCGGCCTTGAGCGGCGCGATCAGCACGCATGCAAGCGTGATCCCCCAGGCGATTTTCTTCATGATGATCTCCCTGTCCTGCGCACTCGCGCGTGCGCGAATTATGCGTCACCCTTTATCGGATAGTCGTCCAGGTGGCCTGCGGCCTGCATCGCCGCCCGCCACGCAAAGACCATGGCCGGCCCGATCATCGTCCCCGGACCCGGATAATGACCGCGGAAGATCGAGGCCGCATCGGTACCGACCGCGTAGAGCCCCTTGACGACGCTGCCGTCCGATCGGAGCACCCGCCCCTCTGCATCGACGCGCAAACCGGCGCTGCCAGCCAGATCCGACGGCCAGACCGCGACGGCATAATAGGGTCCGGGTCCGATCTTGCGCAGACATGGATTGGGCTTGCTCGCGGGATCGCCGTTGAAGCGATTGAGCTCGCTCGTTCCGCGTCCGAACTCCTGGTCGATCCCGGTTTCGGCATAGTGATTGTAGCGCTCGACCGTCCGCGCCAGTGCGTCCGCGTCGACACCGATCGCGGCGGCGAGCTCGCCGATCGTGCGCCCCTCGACCAGATAATCCGCGTCAATGAACCGTCGCAGGTCGCGCGTCCGCGGATGAACCAGACCGATCCCGTAGTCGACGATAAAGCTGCGATCACAGACGAGCCAGGACGGCACGCTGGACGGCGCACGATTCGACTGCAGCATGCCCTGAACGAAGTCGTGATAGGAGTTGGCCTCGTTGACGAAACGGCGGCCGCTCCGGTCGACGGCCAATAGTCCCGGCTTGGCGCGATCGAGCATGATGTGCGGAAACACCGAGAGATGCCCGTCGCGCTGTTTCATCACCGAGCTCGGCATCCACAAGGCCGGGCTGTTCAGTTCGCTGTCGATGACTCCGGAAACGTGCTCACCGGCGAGGATGCCGTCGCCCGTGTTTGACTCGGGAGATAATGAGTAACGCCGCGCGGTCTCCGGCAGCAGCCGCTCGCGCAATTCGCGGCTCCATCCGATCCCGCCGGTTGCCAGCACCACGCCTTTGCGCGCGCGCAAGGCGACCTCACCCGCCGGCGTCGTCAGCACGGCGCCTGCGATCTCATCGCCGATCTTGACCAATTCCTTCAAAGCCGCGCGATAACGGATGTCGACGGACGATCGTCTGAGGTCATGGAGCAGCCGCCCGACGAGCGCGTTGCCCATGATCAGGCGCGTACCGCGCTTGAAACGGAGTTTGTCCAACGCGTGGCGCACGAGCAGCCCGACGGCATGCCCAAGATTGCTCCACGAGCCAAACGGGTGCAGCAAAGGGGCAATATCGGTCTTGCCGACCATCATGCCGCCCAGCACCATGAACTCGCGGCGCGGAGGCCGCACGCGGTCGAAGTCGGCACCGAGCTTGCTGCCGTCGAACGCGATAACGCCGAGCGCCCGGCCTCCGATCGCCGCGCCCGGCAGGTTCAGATAGTCGGGGTGTACCGGCGGCGCCGTGAAGATGACGCTGGTCCGCGCCTCGAGATAATCCAGAACGGCCGGCCCTGACGCCAGATACGCCAGTAACCGCTCCTCACCGGCATCGTTACCCAGAATTCCGGCGAGATAGGTTTTCGCCGCCGCGATCGTATCGGGCACGCCGGCGCGTTCGCTTTGCCGGCTGCCGGGAATCCAGACCGTGCCCGCCGACGTCGCCGTGGTGCCGCCGACCATCTCGGACTTTTCGCAGAGGACGACGCGCAGTCCCTCCAGTGCGCCGACGAGCGCAGCCGTCATCCCGGCGGCGCCCGCGCCGATCACCAGCAGGTCGGTCTCACCATCCCAATGGCGATCGTCGGAAACAGACATGGAGTCCTTCGAGCAAGCCGCCAAACGCGCAAACCAGATCAATCGTGATCGAACTGGTCATTTTGAGCATATTGGATGATAAGTCGACATGCCGTTTTCCCTTGCCGCATTGACTGCACTGGAGCTCCCGCCACCGAAGCTGATCGAGGTGGCTCACGCCTGCGGGTTCGAGCAGGTCGGCCTTCGCTTGCTGGCCGCCACGTCAGGCGGAACGGCCTATCCGCTGATGGACGATCGCGCGCAGATGCGCGAGACCAAGGCGCGTCTCGCCGCGACCGGCATCAGCGTCGCCGATCTCGAAGTCTTTGCTTTCAGGTCGGACACGGTCGTTGCGTCGCTGGAGGGCGTCCTCGAAGCCGGCCGCGAGCTCGGCGCCCGGCACACGCTTGTGGCGGGCTACGATCCGGACCTGGAGCGCTTCTCCGATCGCCTCGCAGAATATTGCGCGCTTGCCGAACGCTACGGCCTGACCGCCGATCTCGAATTCATGCCGTGGACCTGCGTGCCTGATCTGGCGACCGCATCGCGCATCATAGAGAAAATGGCGTCGCCCGCGGCCGGCGTGCTGGTCGACGCCCTGCACTTCGACAGATCGGGCAGCCGTCTCGAAGACCTCCGCAAGCTTCCCCCGCGGCGACTGCACTATTGGCAAATCTGCGACGCGCCCGCCGAACGGCCCGCGACGACGGAAGCAATGATCCATGCCGCGCGCGAGGAGCGCATGTTCCCGGGTGAAGGCGGCATCGACCTCGTTGGCCTGGCAAAGGCGATGCCTGCCGACATCACCATCAGCATCGAGGTCCCGACGGCTACGCTTGCCAGGACCGTCGAGGCGGAAACGCGCGCGCGCCGCGCGCTCCATGGAGCCCGGGCCGTGATCGCGGCAGCCGGCATCGCAGCCTGATATCGGCGGTCTGGTTTGCGCCTGCCGGAACCGGCTTTTTCTTGCCCGTCGCGGCTAGCGTTAGCGCCCGGTAAAGCGGGCAACCCCGCCAATCTCCGATATTTCCGCAAACAACGAACCGCATTGTTCGAAATGAGCAAATCTGCGCGCCCGAAACAGAGTTAACGCCAGCCCTTGGCGCGCGCACAAGCCTCGCTGTGGCGGGCCAAAAACGCTTAATCGATAAAATTTGAATCAATTGCAGTCATCTCGCATTTGAATCGAATACGCCTCAACTCTTCGTCGAATTTTCCGCGAGTTTGATCTTCATTCGCTTCAAATCGGCTTGTTCCGCTTAGCGGCGGCGAAAATTCTTTGTGCGAAAAATGGTCCCAAGAAGAAAAAAACGGGGGCCACAATGTTCAGACGGGGACAGGGGCTGGCGGTCATCGCCATCCTCCTGGGGATGCACATTCATCCGGCGGCAGCCGGCGATGAGCGCGTGCTTTACGCGAGCCTCGGCGACACCACGCGTGCGCCGATCGGCTGGATCGAATTCTGCGCCGACTATCCGGGCGAATGCCGGAGCGGCGCGACGCAACCGCGCGACATCGTGATGTCGCAGGTGGCCTGGCGCGACCTCACCAAGGTCAACCGCTGGGTCAATGAAACCGTCAAGCCGATGACCGACATGGATCATTGGGGCGTGATCGAGAAATGGTCGCTGCCGACCGACGGCTACGGCGATTGCGAGGATTATGTGCTGATGAAGCGCAAGATGCTGATCGATGCAGGATGGCCGCGCGAGGCGCTGCTGATCACCGTCGTGCGCGACAAGAAGGGCGAGGGTCACGCCGTGCTGACGGTGAAGACCGACAAGGGCGAGTTCATTCTCGACAACCAGAATGAAAACGTTCTGCCCTGGACCGAGACCGGCTACCGCTTCGTCAAGCGGCAGTCGCAAGGCGACCAGAATGTGTGGGTCTCGCTCGGCGACAACCGCCCGGCGGTGGCCACGGCCAGCGCCAAGGATCGCTAAAGGAACATTTGCAGGAGTTACGCGACCCGGTCACATCCCCACCCCTCCCCGTCCCAGACCGGATCGCGCGCGGCCAGGCTCCCCCAAGCCTGGCCGCAACTTTTTTGAGGCATTGCATCCGTCGCCGAAGCGCTGACAATCTCCTTCGCTCAACAAGGAGGAAGCACATGGCGGCTGACATCAACATCTACAATCCCGAAGAGCTCGGCCCGCCGATGGGGCAATACACCCATGTGACTCGGGTCAAGGCGAGCGAGTTCCTGTTCATTGCCGGCATGCTGTCGGGCGATTCCAAGGGCAACATCATCGGCGCCGGCGACTTCGACAGGCAGACCACCCAGGTTTTTCGGAACATCGAGGCCGCGCTGAAATCGGCCGGCGCCGGCTGGGGCAATGTCGTGCAGTTCACGACCTATCTCGTGCATTCGCAGGACATCCCGAAATTCATGGAATTCCGCCTGCGCGAGTTTCCAAAAATGTTTCCGAACGGCAAATATCCGCCGAACACGCTGCTGATGGTCGACCGCCTGGTGCAGGAGCCGTTCCTGGTCGAAGTGCAGACCATCGCGGCGATTTGATTCAGCAAAAAATGCGAGCGGCGGGCCTCCCTTACCGCTCGCGCTTGGCCTTTCACCGCTGTATACCCCGCCCCGGATAAGGGTCAGAGGAAGGCATGTTCTACGACGAGACGCTGCGCCAGCTCATCGACGCGGGCACGATTGCGACCAGCGACAGGGTTCTGGTGGTCTGCGGCGGCTCCTACGATGCCGACGTGTTGAAAGGGCTCGGATTCAAATCCGTCACGCTCGCCAACCTCGACGGCTCTTATGCCGGTCACGACGCCGATTATGTCTGGGAGCGGCAGGACACGGAGAACCTTACCTACGGCAGCGGCGAGTTCGACGTCGTGATGGTCCATGCCGGGCTGCATCACTGCGCCTCGCCGCATCGCGCGCTGCTCGAAATGTACCGCGTCGCCCGCAAGGCCGCCGTCGTGTTCGAGGCGCGCGACAGCCTGATGATGCGAACGGCGGTCGCGCTGGGCTTCACCGGCGATTTCGAACTCGAGGCCGTCAGCGGCGAAGGCTATGAAAGCGGCGGCCTCAACAACGGGCCGATCCCGAATTTGAATTTCCGCTGGACCGAGCGCGAGGTGGTCAAGACCATCCGCGCGGCCGATCCGGCCCATGTCGAGCAGATCGACTTCTTCTATGCGCTGCGGCTGCCGACGCTGCGCTTCGAGCATGTCAATGCGCCGGCCAAGCGCATCGCGCTGAAGCTGATGGCGCCGGGGGTCAAGGCGTTCGCAAAACTGTTTCCGAAGCAGGGCAATCAGTTCGGCTTCGTCATCACCAAGACCGGCCGCTTGCGGGACTGGCTGGAGGAGAAGGACGGCAAGGTCCGGCTCTCGGCGGAGAAAGCCGAGCAGCGTGGGCAAAGGTACGGTTAGGTCGGCAATCGCGCGTCGATGTTTCTCCTGCCGTGCGCGGTCGAGGTTCTTTTATCGTGAGGGGTCATGGGTCGTTTCGATTTTCTGCGCACACGCCTTGGTTTTGCAAAACCTTTGCTCGAGGCCATCGCCTCCCTGGAATCCCGCATTGCCGAGCGGTGGGTGTCGGCCGCCTACCACCGCCTGTTCCTCGTCCAGTGGGGCATCTATCCTCTCCCCGAATTCTACGAGCACAAGATCGGGATGTTTTGGGGTTGGGGCCCGACCAGGCAGGCCTACTGGGTCGAGCGCGGCGTCTTCTCACTGCTGACGATGGCGCAAGGCTGCAAGGTGCTCGAGCTTTGCTGTGGCGACGGGTTCAACGCACATCATTTCTACAGCTGCCGCGCCGGATCGATCCTCGCGGTGGATTTCGACCCCAAGGCCATCAAATACGCCCGGCGCAATTTCAAGGCGCCGAACGTCACATACGAGATCGCCGACATCCGAACGCAAATGCCGGATGGCTCCTTCGATAATATCATCTGGGACGCAGCCATCGAACATTTCACGGCGCAGGAGATCACCGATCTGGTCATTGCCATCAAGAAACGGTTGCGCCCAAACGGCACTGTCTCCGGCTACACGTTGGTCGAGGCGAGCACCGGCAAACAAAAGTTCGTTCATCACGAGATCGAATTCAATTCGACGGAGGATCTGGCGCGCTTCTTTTATCCTCATTTCAAGAACGTCAAGGTGTTCCAGACCATCTACTCCGAACGAACCAATCTCTACTTCTGGGCGTCTGACGGCGACCTTCCATTTTCACCGGGTTGGTCGCATGCAACGGGCAATTAGCCGGCAGCGCCATTGATTTTCGTACCCCGCCTGCTCTTATGACTGCCGGGACGGGGACAGTTTCCATGCACAGCGCCGCGCAGTTGCGGTATCGCGCTGACATCGACGGGATGCGTGCGATCGCCGTCATCGCGGTGGTGCTCTTCCACGCCTTCCCCAAGGTGTTGCCGGGCGGATTCGTGGGCGTCGACGCCTTCTTCGTGATTTCCGGCTACCTGATCACGTCCATCATCGTCGACGATCTCGACGGAGATGGGTTCAGCTTCGCGGATTTCTATGCGCGGCGCGTGCGGCGTCTGTTCCCGGCACTCATCGTCGTGCTCATCACAACACTAGCGGCCGGCTTCTGGATCTTGCTGCCGTCGCAAACTAGCCTCGCTCGCAAAGAACACCATGGCGAGCGCCTTCTTCGGCGCCAATCTGATGCTGTGGTCGGAGACGGGCTATTTCGACATCGAAGCGAAGTTGAAGCCGCTACTGCATCTATGGTCGCTCGGCATCGAAGAGCAGTTCTATTTCGCCTGGCCGCTCGCGCTGTGGCTGACGCCACGCCGCTGGCGGACGGTTCTGATCATCGGCACCATCATTGGCTCCTTCGCGCTGAACATCGCGCTGATCGGCAGATATCCCGAGGCGACGTTCTATCTGCCGTTCACCCGCATCTGGGAATTGATCGCCGGCGCGCTGCTGGTCGGCATCTCCGTTAGAAGCGAAATGTTGCGGGAGATCGTGCTGCCGATCTCCGCGATGCGTGATCGCAGCCATGGTTTGCTTCTTGTACGACGGCAACACGCCATTCCCGGGATGGGCGGCGCTCGGGCCGGTTGCCGTTGCCGCGGCCGGAATATCTGAGCGGAGGCAGCTTTTACAATCGCTTCGTTCTTTCGAATCCAGTTCTCGTCTACGTCGGCAGGATCAGCTATCCGCTCTATCTCTGGCACTGGCCGCTGCTCGTCTTCGGCAGACTTTATCCGCTGCGGCCGCTGACCGCGCCGGAAACGGCAGGCCTGGTAGTCGCGGCCTTCGTGCTGGCGTGGCTCACCTACGAGCTCGTCGAAAAATCGTTCAGGTTTCGCGGACTGCTCGGGGCGAGGACGGCGCTGACAGGCATGGCTGCGACCGTGGTCTTTGCTGCCTTCGTTCTCGATCGGCCTCCGCGTTTCCCCGCGGAAATCCAGCAGCTCGTGGATACGACCGTCGGCGCGCCGGAATGGCGCGAGCACGAATGCTTCCTGATGCGCGGCGACCAACGGATCGATTTCGCTTCGGCGTGCACCGATCCGCAAAAGCCGCTTGTCGCGCTGTGGGGAGATTCGGCGGCCGCCTCGCTGATGCCGGGCCTGCGGGATTTGCAGTCCGATCATCGTTTCGGGATTGCGCAATTCACCACCAGCGGCTGCCAGCCCCTGCTGGCGGTATCCGCCGAGACGGATGCAATGTGCGTCGCGCGAAATCGCGCGGTGTTGTCGCAGCTTTCCGAAACAAAACCGCAAGCCGTTCTGCTCAACGCGCTTTGGAGGAGCGGCGCCGACGAGCTCAAGCCTACGATCGACGCCCTGCGCGCGATCGGCGTGACCCGCATCGTCATCCTGGGCCGTGTTCCGGTCTGGGAAGGCGGCCTTCCCAATCTGGTCGCGGTCTATTACCGGCGCACGGGCGAATTGCTGCCCGAATGGTCGTCGCTGTTCGTCGAGGGACCGTCCAACGACAACGCGATCCGGCTCGCCGCCGAACGCTTGGGCTTGACCTATATCTCGCTGAGGGAGCCGATCTGCCGTAGCGGCGCCTGCCAGACTCGCGTCGGGTCGGATCTGATGGTGAGCGACTGGTTGCATTTCACGCCGACCGGCTCGAAATACGTGTTGCGGAAAATTGCTCCGGCGCTGATGTCGGCGGCCGGCTTGGCACGGGCCCCATAGGCCCAAAAACCGGTCATTGTGCCATTTTAGGCCGGGTTTTTACGGGGCGCGAAATGCTGGAATCGGCCCACTGGCCTCGCTTTTGTCCGATTTCTTGCTAAAAGCTTGAGCGGTGCGCCGGCTGATTTGCGGCGCAGTCCGGCGTTTTGTCGCGTTCGTTCGACTTTGCCCGAGTAAGGGCGCGCTCCACTTTCCTTTGGCTTTTAAGGACCTCATGACTCCCATCGCTCGCGCAGCCAAACCCGTCAGCCTCGTCCGCGCCGGCACCCAGCCGATTGCGCTCGCGGCAGCCACCCTTCTCGTCGTGCTTGCCGGCGTCGCCTCGATCGCCCTGTGGCGCACCTATACCGGCGCCGCTCCCGAACTCGACCGGGTCGTCGTCGCCCGCGCACTGCAGGCGCGCACCGCGCAGGCTTCCGAGCAGTTGGTCGAAAAGACCAAGGGGCTGGAAGCGACCCAGCAGGAATTGATCGACCAGTTGCAGGTGGTGCAGGACCAGCTGTCGACGGTGCGCCGGCTGCTTGCCTCGCAGCAGGCCGATACCAAGCGGCTGTCGGAGCAGGTCTCGACGCTGACCGAGGCGATCGACGGCTTGCGGCAATCCTACGCCAGCGCCCAGCCGTCTGAGCCCGCCGCGTCGCCGGCGCGAAAGCGCGCGGGCCGTGCACGGGCGTCTGTGATCAAGCGCGGCAAGTCGCGCACCTAGCGTCGGCAGCCGCAAGGGCTTCAGCACCTCATCGCGAAAATCAGCCGGCCTGTCCTGCGTACAGCAGCGACGTGCCGAGCGGCGGGTTGGCAATCGCGCTCGTCTCGATCCGCATCATTGCGGTGAGAACGCCATCCGCCAGCTTGCCCGGCGGAACGAGTCCGCGCTGCACCACCGTCGTGCCCGTGCCGGAATTGTCGCTTCGCAACGACAGCCACAGCTTTCGCAGCGCCAGCAGCGGCAACATCGTGAGACCCCAGTAGCGGTCGTCGATCTTGCGGATGCCGGCTTTCGCCAATTCACTCTCCAGCGTCGCCTTGCTGTATCTGCGGCAATGACCGACCGCGACGTCGAACTTGCTGTAGAGCGACTGCAGCGCGGGCACATTGATGAAGACGTGGCCGCCGGGCCTGAGATGATGCAGCGCCGATGTCATGAAACTCACGGGATCGTCGATGTGCTCGATGACGTCGAACAGGATGATGGCGTCATATCTGGCGGCCAGCTCCGGCGCGCGATCGTGAATGTTGTACAGCGCCGTGCGGCCCCTGCCCGGCGCAGAGTGAAACAGCGCACCTGCATTCAGGTCTACGGCGTCCACCTTCCAATGCGTCGCGGCTTCCAGCATTTGCCTGAGAGTGCCTTGACCGCACCCGATCTCGAGAACCGAAGACGGCGTTTCGGTCGAGATCGAGAGCGACCTGCATTGCTGCAGGAACGCGCGCGTCCGCCACTTCATCCAGAAATGACGTGCGTCCATGATGTCGTACCACTGGTCGGGAAAAGCGATCTCCGCGGCCGGCGACAGGATCTCCACATGCGCCGGCGCGGAAGGCGCAGCCATCGCGTCGAATTGCGGCTCGTGCTCGCGAAGTCCGCTCGCCATGATCTCCTGCGCCCGGTTGAAGTCGCGGGCAAGCTAGGATAGGGACGCCCCATTGGCAACCGCGGCCGACCGTCCTAAAACCGGCGAGAAGAGGAGAACACTCTTGGTTTTGATGGTCGTTCCATCCCAGATCATTGCAGCCAGTTTCGTGGCCGCCGTCAGCGTTCCCATCTTTCTGGTCATCGTCTCGCGAGGGCCGTTCCGTGTGAGCAATTTCCGCAATCGTTTCCGGTTCGCAGGCGGACTGGCGATCGCTTTGTGGCTGGCCATCGTCCTGCTCGGGAGCGAAGTCTGGCGTCTGGACGGCAAGGCAATCGGCGACATGCTGGCCGGCGCGCTGATCATCTTCTCGGCCATGCTGACAACGCTGATCGTCTGGCTGCTGGTGGCGACCGGCGTCAGCGTCAATCTGCTGGTGAGCCTGGCGGCAAAACCGGGGCCGGTCGACGTCGACTCCTGGCTGGCCGATTACGGCGACGGGTTCGGCGTCGACGACCTGTTTCGGGACCGGCTCAGTCTGCTGTGCAGCACCGGCGCCGCTACGGTCGATCGGTCCATCGTCTCGCTTGCGCGGGGATCGCGGATTCCGGCCGCCATTCTCGATGCCGCCATGCTCTACTTCAATTTCCAGAACGCGACGATCCGCTGATGTCGTTTCTGATCGGCTGCATGAGCTTTCTGGGCCTGGTCCTCGTGACCCCCCTGGCGATCCGGCTGGTCCGACCGCAGAACGCGATTCCGATGATCCTCGGCATCGCGATCGTCATTCATCTTGCAGGCACGTGGGCCGGCGCTGCCTGGCTTGGCGAACTGGACTATTGGCAGGATGCTGCCGTGTACTGGTTTGCCACGGTGATCTTGATCTATGGCTACGGCACCTGTTACCGCTCTCTTTCCGTCCAGATGCTCCTGCTCATCGCCAGAACCCCGTCGCACACGATGGACCTCCGATCGCTTCATGATGTGCATTTCAAACGCTTCATGCGCGATCGCGTCGACGCGCTGGTCAAGGGCGGCCGCGGCGAGCTTCGCGGAGATTTGCTTTCGGCAACGCCGGCCGGCCGTTCGGATGCGGCGCGGATCTTGGCCGCGCGCCGCATTTTCGGATTGAGCGAGAGCCGGCTCTACTACGGCAAGGCGGAAACGACGCCGCATGGAACGAACGAGCCCGCTTCCGACGGCTCGCAATGACGGGGAAGCTGGAATGGTGAGGATAGACCTTGTTTGAACGCAAGCGAATACTCGTGACCGGCGGCGCCGGCTTCCTGGGCTCGCATCTTTGCGAGCGCCTGCTGGCCGACGGCCACGACGTGCTGTGCGTCGACAATTTCTTCACCGGATCGCGCGACAACATCTTTCCGCTTCTCGACCACAAGCGGTTCGAGCTGATGCGTCACGACGTGACGTTCCCGCTCTACGTCGAGGTCGACGAAATCTTCAATCTCGCCTGCCCGGCTTCGCCGATCCACTATCAGCACGATCCGGTGCAGACCACCAAGACCAGCGTGCACGGCGCGATCAACATGCTCGGGCTTGCGAAGCGTCTTGGCGCCAAGATCTTCCAGGCCTCGACCAGCGAAGTCTATGGCGATCCGACTATCCACCCGCAGACCGAGGACTATCGCGGACACGTCAATCCGATCGGGCCGCGTGCGTGCTACGACGAAGGCAAGCGTTGCGCCGAAACCCTGTTCTTCGACTATTACAGGCAGAACAATCTGCGCATTCGCGTCGCCCGCATCTTCAACACCTATGGCCCGCGTATGCACATCAACGACGGGCGGGTCGTTTCCAATTTCGTCGTGCAGGCGCTGAGGAACGAGCCGATCACCCTCTACGGCGACGGCAGCCAGACCCGCGCCTTCTGCTATGTCGACGATCTGATCGAGGGCTGCGTTCGCCTGATGAACGCCCCCGACGAGGTGACGGGACCCGTCAATCTCGGCAATCCCGTCGAGATGTCGATCCGCGAGCTTGCGACCAAGGTGATCGAGTTGACGGGCTCGCGCTCGAAACTCCTCACCAAGCCCCTTCCGGTCGACGATCCCCTGCAACGCTGTCCCGACATTTCGCTCGCCAAGCGGGTACTCGACTGGGAGCCGAAGGTGCCGCTCGAGCAGGGACTGACGAAATGCATCGCCTATTTCGACAATCTGTTGCGCGACGCGTGACATCAGCGCCGGCGCTCCTAAACCAGGAAAGAAGTCCATGACGGCCGTACTCGTCACCGGCGGCGCAGGCTATGTGGGCAGCCACAGCTGCAAGGCGCTGGCGGCCGCAGGCTTCATTCCCGTCACCTACGACAATCTCAGCCGAGGCCACCGCCACGCGGTCAAATGGGGTCCCCTCGAGATCGGAGACATTCGCGATCGCGAGCGGCTCGACGCCGTGTTGCGCGCGCACCGTCCGGCGGCAATCCTGCACTGCGCCGCCTTCGCCTATGTCGGAGAGTCCGTTGCCGACCCGGCACTCTATTACGACAACAATGTCACGGGCTCGCTCGTCCTGCTGGAAGCGGCGCGCGCGGCCGCAATCGATTGCGTGGTCTTTTCGAGCAGCTGTACGGTCTATGGCCTGCCTCCCTCGATGCCCGTCACCGAGGACATGCCGTTCGCCCCGATCAGTCCGTATGGACGCACCAAGGTGATCGTTGAAGGCATGCTTCGCGACTATCAGACCGGTTACGGCATGCGCTCCATCGTGCTGCGCTATTTCAACGCGTCGGGGGCCGACCCCGACGGGGAGACCGGCGAAGACCACGATCCCGAGCCGCATCTCATTCCGCGGACGCTGATGGCGGCGGCGGGCCAACTGCAGCAGCTGGACATCCTGGGCACCGACTATCCGACTGCCGACGGAACGGCGGTGCGGGACTATATCCACGTGACCGACCTCGCCGACGCGCATGTCCGCGCATTGCGCGAACTGATCGAGGGCGGCGCGCCCGATACGCTCAACCTCGGCACCGGCAAGGGCTATTCGGTCCGCGATATCGTCGCAGCCGTCGAGCGGATCACCGGCAAAACCGTTCCCGTCGTCGAAAGCCCCAGACGCCCCGGCGATCCGGCGGCGTTGTGGGCAGCACCTGGACGCGCGCATGCGCGGCTCGGCTGCAGCTTCCCGCATTCGAATCTCGATACGATCATCGCCACGGCCTGGGCCTGGCACAATCGTTAGCGGCCGGCCGCGACAGAGGACCTAACCCGCCGGATTTGCAGGCTTTTTCCACGGAAAATCCCGTGTTCGCCGCTATGGCGGGAACTGTGGTCGCCTGTTATAGACCGCCTCTGGAACGAGCGGGCGCTTGACAGCTGCCGACGCAAATGGCGCCACGTCGCGCCGTGGCTGCCGCCAGCATCGTGAGTGGGGACCGGACTTGACCAAGACAGTGTCGATTGTGATCCCTTGCTATAACGAAAGCGAGGTCATCGCGACCACTCATGCCGAGCTGGATCGTTGTCTTGGCGCGTCCGAGAATTTCGGTTTCGAGTTCGTCTATGTCGACGACGGTAGCCGCGACGGCACGGTCGCCATCCTCCGCGAGTTGCGCAAACGCGACAATCGAATCCGCCTGGTGCGCTTTTCACGGAATTTCGGTCACCAGGCCGCGGTCTCGGCGGGCATCGACCATGCCCTCGGCGATGCGGTCGCGATCATGGACGCCGACCTCCAGGATCCGCCGGAGGTCCTGCTCGGCATGCTGGAGAAATGGCGCGAGGGATTCGAAGTCGTCTACGGCGTGCGCCGCAAGCGCAAGGAAGGACTGTTCAAGCGCGCCTGCTACCGGCTGTTCTATCGAATCTGGAAACGCATGGCCGACATCGAGGTGCCGGCCGACAGCGGCGATTTCTGCGTCATGGACCGTCAGGTCGCCGACGTCTTGCGCCAACTGCCGGAGAACGGGCGCTTCCTGCGCGGCCTGCGCGCCTGGGCGGGATTCCGCCAATATGGCTTCGAATATGAGCGGGCGGCGCGGCACGCCGGCGAGCCGAAATATTCCTTCGTGCGCCTGGTCCGCCTCGCCGCAAGCGGCATCTTCAATTTTTCCGACGTGCCGCTGCGATTCATTTCGCTCGCGGGCTTCGTGACGTCGGCGGGCGCGATCATCGGCGCGGTGCTGTTGCTGCTGCAGCGGTTGTTCACGATCCGCATCTTCGGTTACGCGCCGCAGGACATGCCGGGTTACACGTCGGTGTTTCTGGCCTTGCAGTTCTTCAGCGGCATCCAGCTGCTTTCGCTCGGCATCATCGGCGAATACATCGCGCGCATGTATGGTGAGGTGAAGCGCCGCCCCGTCTATATCGTCGCCGAGCGCGTCGGCTTCCCGAAGGCCGAGGCGCGCGGCGACGAGCCCGCCACCCCCGTCCTCGCCGAGCTGCCGCGGGCGGTCTCGCACTGAGAGCCCGGCATCCGAATGACGTCGTTCGACGATGAGGCCTTGTCGCAAGACGGGAAAGTTCCCGCATTCAGGCGGGATCTGAGCGGCGCGACATTGTCGCTGGTCTCGGCGGTGCTGGGAGTGTGCGTCGTCTACATCGTCGTGCTCGACTGGCGCTTCCCCTACATTCACCAGATCCCGGTGTTCGACCTCGACTACATCACCGCGGTGACCATGGGATGGGCGCGCGAATGGTGGATCGAGGGGCCGTGGCACTTGCTGTTCGCGATGCCCTATGCGCCGTTGTCGGTGGAGACGGCGACGCCCGCCCTGCGGTCCGGCATGTACGCGTCCTGGCCTCCGGGCGCGGTCGTCTCGCTCTATCTCGTCGCCAAGCTGACGAACACCGAGCCCAATATCACGATGATCAACTGGCTCAACGTCGCCGGCCACGGGTTGATCGCCCTGTTCCTGGCACTGTCGGGCTATGTCGCGGCGGGCATCCTGCGCCGGCCGGCAATCGAGCGGGTCGCACTTGCGGTCCTGGCGGCGTGCCTCGTGCTATTCCCGCGCGGGCCGGTGTTTTTCTTCTCCCAGGTCTACACGTTCGACACCCACATCGTCGTGTTCTACGCACTGCTGGTCTTTGTCGCGACGCTGGAGGTGGCGGCGGCGAGCAGGACGGCAGCGACATGGTGCTACGTCGCCGAGCTTCTCATCCTCGTCTGCGGTCTGTTCGTCGACTGGCTGTTCTACTTCGTCTATGCGGTCTGGTTTCTGCTCCGCTGGCACGGATCGCGCGCCGGATATGGACGACCGCTGGGAGGCAAGGAAACCATCGCCCTGTTGCTGTTGCCGCTTGCCACCTTCACGACCTTCCTCACCTGGCGCATGGTGACCCCCGGATCGATCGCGAGGCAGGAAGGCCTGGTCGCATCTTTCCGCGAGCTGATCTGGAAGCTGGTGTTCCGGCTCGGAGACACCGACGATCACCCGGTCGCCTTTGGCGATTTCTTCGGGCCGTTCTATCAGTCGCATCAGAACTTCTATTGGAATGGAGCACCGCTTCTGATCCTTGTGGGCTTCATCGCCTGCATCGCGCTTTTTGCGATCCTGTTCGCGACCTCTCGGGGCGAGCCGAAGCAGCGCAGGATTCATTTCGGGCTTCTGTCGGTGCTGGTGCTGTCGATCGTTCCCGCCTATGCGCAAATGATCGTCTTCAAGCAGCACACCTACATACACCCCTGGGCGCTCGCCAAAGTCGTCGTTCCCCTCGCGATGGTTCCCGGCGTATTACTGCCGCTGCTCGTGGTGCGCGTGCTCGAGCGCTGGATCGATCGGCGAAGCTTCCCGGGTGGAACCGCGTTGAGGGCAGCCAGCTCGCTCGCCGTCATGGCATTTGCGATCTGGCTGGGAACAGCGGCATGGCCATATCAGGAGCCGTACCTGATGGGACGCGTGGTGCCCGAGAATGCGGTCCCGTGGCTGACGATCCACGAGCGCACCAAATATTCGGACGTGGTGTTTTCCCCGGAGCTGGAGGGTGTCCCCTTCAGCATGTACGCGGCCATCGCCGGGAAAGTCGTCTACAAGATCACCTCATTCGCCGACATCGCCGCGAGGGTCAGCCACATCTGTGCACCCTTCGATGTCGTCGTCGTGCGCAAGGGACAGGACGCCGGCGACAGCTTCGAAGGCCGAACCGCCGATCAAGTCGTGCGCGATGGCGGGCTGACCTTGCTTCGCTTTCAAAACTACCCACGGACTGCTAAAAGCTGCCCGAAGGTATGATTTGCCGCTGAGTTACTGATGTCCCGGTCCGGACGACGGTCCGGAAGGAAAGCAGGAATGGATTACTTCAGCCTCCAGCAGAAGATCGCACTGGCCCGCAGCCTCATCACCAAGACGAGCCCGGCCTATGTGCAGTTCTACATCACGGCGCGGTGCAATCTCGCCTGCGAGCAGTGCAACATCATCTATGCCGACGCCAATGCGCAGGAGATGACGATCGACCAGATTCGGCTGATGGCGGAGAACCTCGCGGCGATCGGCGTGTGCGTGATCCTGCTGATCGGCGGCGAGCCGTTCGTGCGCAAGGACCTGCCCGAGATCGTGAAGGCCTTTACCGAGAACGGCATCCATGTGCGGATGCAGACCAACGGGCTTGCCACGCGCCAGGCGCTCGAAGAATGCGTCCGCAACGGCGCCCACGACATCAGCATCTCGCTCGACAGCCTCCGGCCGGAGCTGCAGGACACCATCAATGGCGGTTTCCGCAAGAGCTGGGAACGCGCCATCAACTCGGTCTCCGTCATCAACGACATTTTCCCGGAAAACGGCACCGCCTTCTTCAACAACGTGCTGATGCCGCGCAATCTTCACGACATCCAGGATGTGATCCGTTTCGCGACCGCGATCGGCTGGGGCGTTTCCGTGGTGCCGGTTCACGTATCGACCCCGGACAAGCCGCGCGGCTTCCAGACCTTCGACGACGAAGCGGTCGTGACCTTCCCCAAGGAGCGATACGCCGAGGTCAAGAAGGCGGTCGAGCATCTCAAGTCGCTGCGCCGCTCCGGCCTCAATCTCTACGACTCCGACGAATATCTCGACGACGTCTATCGCTTCGTCGCCAAGGAGCCGCTGCAATGGCGCAGGCGCAACAACAATGTCTGCGACTCGCCGAACCTTTATTTCGCGATCGCGCCGAACGGCAACCTGAAGGTCTGTTGCGACTACGAGCCGAACGGCCGCTATCCGGTCTATCACCCGGAATTCCCCGACTGGTATCGCGACGGGCGCATTCACGAGGATGCGTACTCGTTCACCCGCTCGTGCAGCGGCTGCATGTATGGCAGCTATCCCGAGATCACGATCTCGGCCCGCTACATGAAGGCGATGATCGAACGCTTCCATTATTTCAACGTCCGTCCTCCGGTGCTGCAGAAGTACGACGCGCAGCAACTGCGCGAGATCGCGGCCCAGATTCTGTGGGACCGTACCGGCGAGCATCTGGATCCGGCCGTCCTGCCCGAGCAGCTGATCAAGCGCGCCTCCTGAGAGGACGGGCATCAGGCATGAACAAGCACCAGGCGCTCCGCTTTCTGCTGCTGAAACATCTCTGGATGTTGCGCGGTCGGGTCGCGGCCGAACGGCATGGACGCATCGCGCAAAGCCTCGAGATCGATCGGACTGACGCCAGCTGGGTGGTGACGTGGGCCGATGAGGGCGAGCGCAAGAGGTTCGAATTCCCGCTGGATGAGATTGCGCTCTACGTTCGCGGCGATCTCGGCCAGCGTGTTGCCGTCGGAACCGATGCCCGCAACGAAGTGCTCGGCGAGCGCTTCGCGCGGCAGGCCTACGGGATATCGGACAATCTCGGGCGCGAGAGAAGGGTCAGCCGGTTCGAACGGCCGGCGCTTCAGCTTGCGGGCTGTGCCGCCGTTCTGATCGCGATGATGGCGACGGCATCGTCATCGGCCTTGCCGGCGGTGACGTTGGCGGCGGCCATGTCGCTCACCGAGTTCTGGTTCCGCAAGGGAAAGGCGGTCAACGCCATCATCGGCATCGCACTGGCCTGGGCCGGAACCCCGGCCGCGGCATTGCTCGGCAATGCGGGGCTGGCCGCGCTCAGCTTTGCCGACCCCGATCGCAAATGGCGGGGCCTGCGCATCGCCGCGCACCTCGCCGCGGCAGTCTTCGCGTTGATCATATTCCTGCGTCATCCGGCGCCCGCGGCAAGCTGGGCGTCTATCGTGGCGGCATTGCTGGCGGCAACCGCCATCACCTATTTCCGGTGGCTCCATGGCTCGCATTTCCGCCTCTACCCGCTGGTTTTCCCGTTGGTCTGCGTCGGACTGGTCTGGAACGGAGAAGGGATGGCCGGTGCGGTCGGGCTGGTCGGAGCCATCCTCGGACTGGCGATCCCGCTGCTGCTTGCCCAGGACGTGACCTCGAAGGGCGTGCGTCCGGCCCTGCTCCGGCGATTGGGTCCGCTCAGCACCGATCCACCCCTGTCCTGAACGAAGCTGATCCCGGCGCCGCGGCTTGTCCCCGGGGGCGCCGGAATCCCGTTCACCCTCCCTCAAATTTTTCCGAGCCTTTTGTGAACTGGCTCACATATGTCCGCACGATTCCGCGCCAGGATGGGGTCTACCTGGAAGGCGCAAGCCGATTTTAATTTCCGGGGCTGGCAAGGTCGTTGACGGTATACTGCGTCAGCGACCTTGTTTTTTATTCCCCTGTTTTTTGCGCATTTATTCATGCCCGCTCGCAAGGTGGTGACTTGCGTTCCCTCTTGCTTTGCCGGTGAATGCCGCCGCTTTCAAATAGCGAAAAAGCAGGAGGAACAAACAGATGAGCGCCGAACCTATCCTGACATCCGATGTCATCGGGCTGACAAGAGCCGCACCGTTCTCGCGCCGTGGTTTCATGACCGCGTCCGCAGCCGTGGCGGCGGGCTACACGCTGGCGGCGGGTCCCGTGCGCGCCGACGTCATCAAGACCGACACCGATGGGCTCGATGCCGGCGATACCAGGATCAAGGTCGCCGACGGCGAGATGCCCGGCTACTACGCGCGCCCGAAGGGCAAGGTCAATCCGCCGGTGATTGTGGTGGCGATGGAGATTTTCGGCCTGCACGAATACATCAAGGACGTGACGCGGCGCCTGGCCAAGCTCGGCGCCTTCGCGGTCGCCCCCGACTATTATTTCCGCAAGGGCGTCGACCTCACGAAAATATCCGACATCAAGGAATTGCTGCCGATCGTGAATGCAAAGCCCGACGCCGAGTTGCTGTCCGATCTGGACGCGACGGTGGCCTGGGCGAAGGCCGAAGGCGGCGACACCGCGAAGCTCGGCATCATCGGCTTCTGCCGCGGTGGCCGCACGGTCTGGGAATACTCCGCGCATAATTCCGACCTCAAGGCCGGCGTCGCCTTCTACGGTCCGCCTGTCGATCCTCCGAATCCGGCCTGGCCGAAGAGCCCGACCCAGCTCGCGCCCGAGATGAAGGCTCCGGTGCTGGGACTGTATGGCGCGGAGGACACCGGCATTCCCGTCGCGACGGTCGAGGCGCTGAAAAAGGCGCTGGAGGACAACAAGAAGACCGCCGAGTTCAAAATCTACCCCGGCGCCCCGCACGGCTTCCACGCCGACTACCGCGCGAGTTACCGCAAGGACGCCGCCGAGGACGGCTGGAACCAGATGCAGGCCTGGTTCAAGAAGTATGGCGTGCTGAGCTGAGGCGCTCCACCCGCGTACCCACTCATAAGAATGGCCCCGGCTCTCGTGCCGGGGCCCTGAAAGTCAAATAGTGGTAGCGCCTGTCCAACGCGGGACGGCGCGATCTGTTCCCGTCTTCACGCCATTCCTAGCGGTGCCGGACTTCCACGAATTTCGCCTGCGCCCGGGCGAACTTGTCGTTGAACAGCCACATCGCATCCATGATCTCGCGGAAGGTCGCCGACGTCCTCGCGCGGTCGGCTTGTCCGAAGGCGAACACACTGTTGTTGCGCAGATATTTCATGATTGTGGGATCGGAGACCCGGGTGGCGAGAAGGTTACCCGACCTGAGCGCCGATCTCGTCGGTGACGGAATGATCTGGATCAGCTCGAAGAACTTCATCTGATCGACCGGGTCCGGCAGCACCTTCGCGATCGCCGGCACCTGCAGGAACAGCTCGGCATGCGCGTTCATCAGCCCGTCGCGCACCGCGGTCCAATGATTGTAGCGGTGATCCCCTCCTCCGACCCGCGCCTCTTCCTTGGCGTCGCGCGCGGCAAGCTCCGGGTCGATGGCCGCGACCTGCGGCTTGAGCGCCTCCCACTTCCTGCGGCCGTTCAGGTCCTCGGGCGGTCCGGTCTGGAAACTGCCCTTGTAGGTGTTGGAGCGCCCGTTGCCGACGTTCTGATTGCCGTTGGTCTCGGCGTAGAAGATGCCGAGCGCGATGCGCCCTGCGGCTTCGGCATTGGCCGCGTCGACGCCCTTGGCCCGCGCAATCGCGATCCCGAGATCGACCACGTCCTTGAACGGCGTGTTGGAGAATTGCGCGCCTGGTGGCGGCGCCTCCATGACATCGAACAGCTTCCGGTACTCGTCGAGCAGCGGCTCGTTGTCGGCGTCGAAATAGGCCGGCGGAATTCCGTACTTGTTGGGCCGCCCGATTTTGGACGGGTTGGCGTCGGTCAAATCCTTGTACGACCCGATCAGCGCGTTGCGCGCGAGATAGAGCGATTGTCCCGGCAGGTTGGGAAGCGGCTGCTTCGCATTGATGCGGTTGCGCAGGTCGGCGAGAACCGATTTGAAACGGCCGAGCGCCGCGTTGTAAGCGCCGAGCGCGTCCTGATGCGCCGTGATTGGGGCGGTCGCGGGCGGCGCCGCGCGCAGAGGACCGGCAAGGACCAGCCCAAGGGCAAGAGCCGCACTGAAGGCAATGGTCTTACGCTGCTTCCACATGATGGTTTCGCGAATCCCGTTGGTTCACGGGCATCGTAACCAGACAAGACGCGGCTTGGCGAGCTTTGGCTTCAGCAACCCTTGCAGATGCTCTTGAGCTTGCGATCGAGGATGGCGTTTTCCTGGTTGATCACGGCATCACCGCTCGGCGTGGGAGGCGGCGTGGCTTTGCCGGTGCCAAGCGCGGTGCCTGACGTGACGCCGGGCTCGCGGTTTGGCGCGCCACCCGACGACTGCGCGGTGCCGGCGCTGTTGGTGCCGCGCGGCGAGGCCGCGTTCTGCGCCGACGACATCGCCGGCGCGCACGCGAGCGCCATGGCGGCGATCAAGACAACGGCCGATATTCTGGTCACTGGCGCATCTCCGTTTATGATCCAACGGGCGCCCGGCCCCCGGGTTCCGGAGGGAACGCGTGGCGCTGCCCAAAGCACTGAGCGAGGAAAGCAACGCGAAGGGTGCGTTGAGCAAGGGCGCGCGGGCGGCAATATTCAGGCATTCGACCGCCGGATCGCATCGCTCGGCTGCCGTCCATAGCCCCGACGCATGGCTCGGCTGAATGCAACGCCCTTTCGCGCCCCTGCCATCTATGCATAATCTCGCGACCAAAAGATCAATAAATTGCAAGGGGGAGATCATGAGCGAGGTCGACGGCGCGACCCTGATCGCGCGAAGCCTCAAGCAGCAGGGCATCGATCATCTGTTCGGGATCGTCGGGTTTCCGGTGACCGCGATCGCGGTGGCGGCGCAGAAGGAAGGCGTCGCCTATCTGGGCATGCGCAACGAACAAAGCGCCGCCTATGCAGCCGCAGCCTACGGCTATCTGACGGGCCGCCCCGGCGCCTGCCTCACCGTCACCGGCCCGGGCGTCGTGCACGGCCTCGCGGGCCTCGCCAACGCCCAGCAGAATTGCTGGCCCATGATCCTGATCGGCGGCGCCTCGGAAACCTATCGCGGCGGCATGGGTGCCTTCCAGGAGGAACGGCAGGTGCTGATCGCCTCGCCGTTCTGCAAGTTCGCGCACGGCATCGAGAACGTGCACCGCATCCCCTACTACGTCGAGATGGCAACCCGGAACGCGATCTACGGCCGTCCCGGCGCCACCTATCTCGACATGCCCGACGACATCATCCGCGGCAAATGCGAGCTCGACAAGGTCGTCGAGGTCGAGCGCGTCGGCGAACCGCCACGCATGGTGGCGCCGGCCGAGAACGTCGAGGCGGCGCTGAACCTGCTCGAACGCGCCGAGCGGCCGCTCGTTCTGCTCGGCAAGGGCATGGCATGGTCGCGCGGCGAGGACGAAGTCCGCACCTTCCTCGAGCGCACGCAAATTCCGTTCGTGCGCTCGCCGATGGGCAAGGGCGTGATGCCGGACGACCATCCGTTGTCGGCCGGAGCGGCGCGCACGCTGGCGCTGCAGCAGGCCGACGTGATCTTCCTGATGGGCGCGCGGTTCAACTGGATCTTTCATTTCGGCCTGCCGCCGCGCTTCGCAAAGGACGTCAAGGTCATCCAGCTCGACATCGCGCCCGAGGAGATCGGCCACAACAAGGCGACGGAAGTGGCGCTGGTCGGCGACGGCAAGGCCATCGTCAGCCAGCTCAACAAGGCGCTCGACAACCGGCAGTGGTTCCATGCCAAGGATTTGCCGTGGCGGCAGGCGATTGCCAAGAAGACCGCCGACAACGCGGGAGCAATCCGGCCGCAGGTCCATGACGAGTCTTCGCCGGCCGGCTACTACCGCGCCTTGCGCGACGTCGCCGAGTGGATGCCGCGCAATGCGATCCTGAGCGCCGAGGGCGCCGGCACCATGGATATCGGGCTGACGCAATTGCCGAGCTTCAATGCCCGCTCCTGTCTCAATGCCGGCACCTACGGCACGATGGGCGTCGGCCTCGGCCAGGCCATCGCCGCCTGCGTCGCGCATCCCGACCGGCCGGTCATCCATCTCTCGGGTGACTCCGCGATCGGCTTCTCCGGCATGGAGATGGAGACACTGGTCCGCTACAATCTCCCGGCCAAGATCGTCGTCCTGAACAATGGCGGCATCGGCCCCGGTGCACCGAAGATTCCAGACAATCCGATGTTCAATTCGAAGCCAAACGCGCTGATCTATGGCGCGCGTTACGACCGGGTGATGGAGTCCTTCGGCGGCAAGGGATTGTTCGTCGAGGACCCGAAGGATATTCGCGGCGCCCTTGACGAGGCGATGAAGTTCGACGGTCCTGCGCTGGTCAATGTCGTGATCTCGCAAGGCTCCACCCGCAAGGCGCAGGACTTCGCCTGGCATAGCTGAGACAGAGCGCCGCAGCGGCGACGGCCCGCGGCGCCATTTTGGGAGGATCGCCATGCAGGAGCATGTAAGGCAGCCGGACACCGCGACCGACGTTCAGCCGGCGCTCAAGGGCATCAAGGTGCTCGACCTCACCCAGTTCGAGGCGGGACCCTCCTGCACCGAAGCGCTGGCGTGGTTTGGGGCTGACGTCGTCAAGGTCGAGGAGCCCAATCGCGGCGAGCCGGGGCGTTGGGGATTGAGCGATCGCCCCGACGCGGATTCGACCTATTTCATCTACTACAACCTCAACAAGCGCAGCGTGACCTGCAACCTCAAGAGTGACGCGGGCAAGGAGGTGCTGCGGCGGATGATCGCCAAGGCCGATGTGCTGATCGAGAACATGGCGCCGGGGACCTTCGCGCGCCTCGGCTTCGACTATCCGCGGCTGAGCGCGATCAATCCGCGATTGATCTTCGCCCAGGTCAAGGGTTTTGCGCCGGAGAGCGAGCACGCGAACTATCTCGCCTTCGACATGATCGCCCAGGCGATGGGCGGCACCATGGGCGTGAACGGCTTTCCGGACCAGCCGGCGGTCCGGCCGGGCTCGACCGTCGGCGACACCGGCACCGGCATGCTGTGCGCCATGGGCATTCTCGCCGCGCTCTACCAGCGCATGGCGACCGGCCGCGGCCAGCACATCCAGGTCGCCATGCGCGATGCGATGCTGAACTATTGCCGCACGCCGATGAGCCGGCAGGCCGCGCGCAAGGACCAATTGCCGCGCGGCGGCAACGGGGTGTTCGGCACCGCGCCAGGCGGGCTCTACAAATGCGCGCCCGGCGGGCTCGACGATCTCTGCTACATCTTTGCCTCGCGCGGCAACGAGGATCATTGGCGGCGCCTGGTGAAAGCGATCGGCCGCGAGGACCTGCTGAGCGATCCGCTCATGAAAGACGGCCTCACCCGTTACGACAACCGTGAGGCCGTCGATGCGGCCATCACCGAATGGACATCGAAGCGCACCAAGCAGGAAGTCACCCGGGTCATCGCCGGCGCCGGCGTTCCCTGCGGCGCGCTGATGACCACGCTCGAGCTCATGCACGATCCTGACCTGCACAAGCGCGGCATGATGCAAACGATCGAGCATCCCGTGCGCGGGCCGGTCATCGTCGCGGGCTGGCCGCTGCGGATGTCGGACACCAAGGTCCCGCTGAAATGCGCTCCTGTCCTCGGCGCGGATTGCGAGGCGATCTACGGCGAGTGGCTGGGCTGCTCGCCTGACGAGGTCAGGACCATGCGGCAGGAGAAGGTGATCTAGGGCGCCTGATCACGATTGCGCAGCGGCCGCTTTGGGAGGTGAAGCCGACGTGCCTTCAGGCTCGCCTACTCGAGCTTGATGTTCGCGAGCTTTATCACGCTGCGCCACTTTTCGGTTTCAGCGGCGATGATCTTGCCGAAATCGGCAGGCGACCCGCCCATTGCCGTGCCATCAAGACTGGCAAGGCGCATTTTGAACTTGGAATCAGCCAGTGCGGCGTTGCTCTCGCTGTTGAGACGGCCGATAATTTCGTTCGGCGTGCGTTGGGGCGCGCCAAGGCCGAACAACGAGCTCGCCTCATAGCCCGGCACGAACTCGCCTATGGCTGGTACGTCGGGCAACGCTTCGGAACGATTTGCCGTGGTTACAGCGAGCGCGCGCAGCTTGCTACTGACAATGTAGCCGATCGACGGGGCCACGTTCACAAATACGACCTGCACCTGGCCGCCGAGTAGATCGGCGAGCGCGGGCGCGACGCCGCGATAGGGCACGTGTTGAATGTCGAGGCCTCCGGCCTCCTGCTTGAAGAGCTCGACAGCTATATGGGTGATCCCGCCCACCCCGCCTGAGCCATAGGAGAGCTTTCCGGGATTGGCTTTGGCATAGGCAATGAACTCGGGAAGCGTCGTAGCCGGAACCGATGGGTGTACCACCATGACGAGGGCGCCACGGATGAGCCCGGCAACCGGAGTGATATCCTGGATGAAATTGAACTCGAGCTTCTCATAGAGCGTGGCATTGATAAGGTTGGGAGAACCGACCAGCAGCAGCGTGTAGCCGTCGGCAGGAGCACGCACGACCGCTTCAGTGGCAATGTTGCTCCCCGCTCCGGGCCGGTTCTCGACGATGAATTGCTGGCCGAGCCGCTCCGACAGCCACTGACCGATGAGACGCGCGAGAATGTCGTTCGGGCCGCCGGCGGCAAACCCGACAATGATGCGCACCGGCCGCAACGGATAGGTTTGCGCCCATGCCAAGCCCGACGAGGCAGGGAGTACGGCAGCGCCGGCTGCGAGGCGCAGGAATCGGCGACGGGAAAATTCCAAAACTTGCTCCTCAGGTCCGAGCCTGCATACGCGCGGCTCGGTTGCCGGTTTGCGCTAGCCCCGACTTGCGACGATAGTTGATGCCGCCATAAGCGCATAACGCTATTGTCTGATGATATCATCTCAAAACTGAAATGGGTGCCGTCATGCAGTTGAGCGATCGCATCGGAAATCGGATGAAGCTGCAGGACCTCCACGTGCTCATGACCGTGGTGAAGGCGGGCAGCATGGGGAAGGCTGCGCAAATCCTAAATACCACTCAGCCGAACATTTCGAGATCAATCGGCGAACTGGAGCATGCGCTCGGCGTTCGCCTGCTCGACCGCCATCGCCAGGGGATCGAGCCGACCGATTACGGCCGCGCCTTGCTGGATTGCGGGACGGCCGTATTCGATGACTTGCGTCAGGGCGTGAAGAACATCGCGTTTCTGGCGGACCCTGCGGCCGGAGAATTGCGGATTGGGACCACTACCTTTCTGGCCACAAGCTTTGTTTCCGCTCTCGTCGACCGACTCTCTCGGCGCTATCCGCGCATCGTATTCCATCTCGTGACCGGATACACTGAGACACTGCACCGGGAACTCGCTGAGCGTAACGTCGATCTCTTGATCATACGGGGCTCCGGCCCGATCGCAGACCCGCGATACGAGTTCGAATCTCTCTTTGATGACTCCTATGTCGTCGCGGCGAGCACGCGAAATGAATGGGTGCGGCGGCGCAAGATCGAAATTGCCGAACTGGCAAACGAATCGTGGGTGCTGCCACCGCGAGAGAGCGTAATTGGATCGATCGTGACGAACGCTTTTCGCGCCAGCGGGCTTGATTATCCTCGGGTGAGCGTAGTCACGGATTGCCCGCATATGCGCGTTAGCCTGTTGGCGACCGGCCGTTTTGTCACCATTTTCCCGGCATCCGCATTTAGATTTCTCGCTAAGCGCTCGGAGCTCAAGGTCTTGCCTGTTGAACTGCCAATGGCGCGCCGGCCAAATGGAATCGTCACCCTGAAGAACCGTGCGCTCAGCCCCGTCGCCAAGCTTTTCATCGACTGCGCGCGCGACGTCGCCAAGCCACTGGCGAAGCGAAAATGATAGCGGCCATGGCCAGTTTTGGCCCCTCGCTGACGCCGCGAAGGGCTGGCTATTCCGGTCTCGGGGGTAGAGCGGACGTGCGTTAGGCCGGGCCGACGAGGCCGGCTACTGACCGCGGAGTCTCTAGAGCGCCGTCACGAGGGCCGCGCCTTCATCCAGCATGGGCAAGATCGCGTCGCGAGGCTTGGGCGGAAGCATCAGGATGACCCGATCAACGCCGGCGTCACGGTAGCGCTTCAGCACCTCGAGGTCGCGCGGCGCCCCGAACACGTCGAAGGAGAGCGACGCGGGATCGCGGCCGGCGTCCTTTGCCATTTGACGGAATTGCGGCAGCACCTCGAGCGGATCGGCGGCCCGGCCGCCGATCGGAATCCAGCCGTCGCCGTAGGCGATCGCCCGCTTTGCCGCGTGGGGGAATGCGCCGCCGACAATGATCGGCGGGTGAGGTTTCTGAACCGGCTTGGGCCACTGCATCATGGGTTCGAACTTGACGAATTCGCCGTCGTATGCCGCCGTCGACTGCGTCCAGATCTGCTTCATCGCCTCGATCCGCTCACGCATCAGCTTGAAGCGGGTTGCAAACGCCGTGCCGTGATTGGCCATCTCCTCCTCGTTCCAACCCGCGCCAATGCCGAACAGGAACCGGCCCGAGGAAAGCTGGTCGACGGTCGATACTTCCTTGGCGGTGTGGATGGGATCGCGTTCGACGACAAGACAGATCCCCGTCGCAAGCTTGATCTTCTTCGTCACCGCGGCGGCAGCGGCCAGCGAGAGAAACGGATCGTAGCTGTCGTAATAATACTTCGGCAGCTCAGCGCCGCCGGGCCACGGCGATTTGCGGCTGGTGGGAATGTGACTGTGCTCCGGCAACCACAATGACTCGTAACCTCGCGCCTCCGCCTCCACGGCAAGCTCGTGCGGTGGAATCGCGTAGTCCGTCGGAAACATCGTCAGCCCGACATGCATGTTCAGTGCTCCTCGGTTGCGGCCAGGTCCATCACATGCGACCGCACATGATAGTCGCACACATCAGCGGCGCGAACTAGTCGGCCTTGTCCGCGCCGACGGACAGGTTGCCCCAGCTCGTCACCCGCTCCAGGCGGACCGCGATGACGGGCCGTTCGGCGATCTGCATCGCCGCCAACTGGCGGTACCGGGAGCGCAGCAGCTCCTGCGCGCGATCGTGCTCCGTCCCGGCGCGCAGGATCTCGGCCCGTCCGCGCAACATCACCCAGCCGAGCCGGGTCCAGTCTTCGTCGTATCGATCAACCACGATGGCGACAGCCGGGTTGCGCTCGATGTTGCGGACGCGCTTGAGTGCTTGTCCAGCCGCGCGCTTCGGCTTCTCGTCGATGGTGATGTAAAGGGTGTTTTGCGAAATCGTAAAGCACACCGGCACGACGTGCGGAATGGCGCGGCTATCGGCCGTGGCAAGATGCCCGACCCGTTGCGTCGACAGGAACCTGCGTTCGTCGTCTGACAGCACGTGACGGTCCGCCGTGCGATGACTGTCGATCGCGCCGATACTGCACGGTTTGGCTCAGCTTCGCCACCCAGGAACGGCGTTCGGCAGATCTAATTTCCGGCAGTGATTCCGCGCTCCCTGATGATTGCGCCGAACCGTTTGGAATCCTCGCCGGCCCTTTCCCCGAACTCCTCAGGCGTCATTGGCGCCGGCAGATTACCGATCGCCATGATGCGTTCCTTCAATGCGACGGTTGCAAGGGCGCGGTTAACTTCCGCATTCAAGCGCGTGACAATCTCGCGCGGCGTTGCGGCAGGCGCGTAGACGCCAAAAATGGCGTCCGCGTCAAAGCCGGTAAGGCCGAGCTCCTCCAAGGTCGGTACGTCGGGAAGCTGAGGCGCGCGCTGTGGGCTGCCGATTGCAATGGCGCGCAGCTTGCCCGCTTTCACGTGCTCGATGGCGATGCCGGGGTCGAACACAAAGTCGAGTTGCCCCGCAAGCAGGTCATTGAGCGCAGGTGCTGCGCCACGGTAGGGTACATGTACAGCATCCGTGCCGGTCATCTTCTTGAGCAGTTCCGCAGCGAGATGCGGAGAACTTCCGATGCCGGGCGATCCGAAATTGCGTTTTCCCGGATTGCTCTTGAGATCGGCGATAAACGCCTTGTAATCCTGCGCAGGATTTTCCGCCCGAACGACAAGATAGAAGGGAACGCGCGCGACGGAGGCGACGGGGACGATGTCCTTCGCCGGATCGAAGGGCATGCTGGCGTAGATGTGCGGATTGATCGCGACCAGGCTGCCTGACGCCATCAGCAATGTGTAACCATCCGGTGCGGATCGGGCCACGGCTTCTCCGCCGATATTTCCGTTTGAGCCGCCTTTGTTTTCGATCACCACCGGCTGACCCAAGGATTCACTGAGTGATTGCCCTATGAGCCGCGCAAGCAGGTCGGCTGCTCCGCCCGGAGGGAAGGCAACGACGAGCCGCACCGGATGAGTGGGCCACGCCGGTGCCGGCGATGTCTGCGCGAGCGACGGCGAAATCAGGCATCCAGCTAACGCAAGCGCGATCACAAAGACCCGCATATTCATCTCCTTTGGCGCTTCCCGAGAAAGTCCGCAAGAAGATTGGCGACGGTTCGAAATGCGGTCCCAACTCGGCTATGCGGCGCTTGAGGGTTTCCAGCATGGGCGACCGCGGGTTCGGATAGGCTTTGATAAATAGCGCGCTGCACAACGAGGCGATTGGCTTGATCAACGTCTCAAGTAACCGATCCCTGCGCAAGAAGGCTTTGCTGGACAACCTTGACAAAGTTGCCAGGCAACCCTCCAGCTTTGAGAAAGCTCCTCACTTTCTCGGCCGAGGAAACGCATGATCAAGCCTTGGATTTTCGAGTTCTTGTACGCTCCGGCCGATCAGGGCGGGGAGACCGCGCGGCAAGCTCCCAGCGTTGTTTATGATAAAGGCATTGCTCTCTGGAAGCGGCTCGACGAACTGGGGTTTGAAGGCATCTTTTTCAGCGAGCATCATTTCGGTCTTTCCTACAGCCCGTCACCTAATCTCCTGATCGCCAGCATCGCTCGTTCCACCAAGCGGCTCCGCCTTGGCACCATGGGTCTGGTGCTCCCCCTCTATCAGCCTTGGCGGGTTCTGGAGGAGATCGGGATGCTTGATCACCTCACGGGCGGGCGGCTCGAGATCGGTTGCGCCAGTGGCGTGCCGCAGGAATTGATACAAACCGGTATCGGGCCTGAGGAGAACCGTGAACGCTTCGATGAATCCCTCCAGATCCTGGACGCATGGCTTGCCGAGCCGGTGATCGCCCATCACGGCCGATACTATAATTTCGACAGTCTTCGCGTCGTCCCGCGTCCATTGCAGCAACCTTCGCCTCCGAAATGGACAACTGTCGTCAGCACATCTTCGGCTACCAAGTCTGCCTCACGACGATCCCGAATATGCACGGCGTTCGAATCCGTTGCTCGTATCAAGGAGATCTTCGATGCCTATCGGCTGGAGGCCCACCGGCTCGGTTTTGCCGCTGGCCCGGACCACCTCGCCATCCGCCGCAACGTCTCGATCGCTGTGAGCGAGACGGAGGCAAAAGAACGATCCCAGCTCGCAAGAGAGGTGGCAGCCAAGGTCCTGGCCGGAGATCCACGGGTGTTACAACAGTCGTCTTCGCTGCTGGATGCCCCCAAGCGCGGCAGCGGCTTCTCTGTGCATGCGGACGAGTTCATCGCCGGTACTCCGGCCCAGGTAGCCGAGCAGATCATCGCGCAATGTCGTCAGGTTGGCGCGGGCCATATCCTGGCCATCCTCGGCCGTGCCGTCGACGAGCACCGAGTCCGCGCCGTGGAGTTGTTCGCGGAGAAGGTCATTCCGATTTTGCGACGCGCTGACGTGAACTAGCAGGCTCTCGATTTCTGAGTACCGGCCACACTAGCCGATCCTCTTCAGGCCCTTCCTGTAGAGCGGGCCCCTCTCCTGATAGTGTTCGGCGTCGACGGTCGTAATCTGCTCGGGCTTGAGCGTACGGATCACCCGCGCCGGTGAACCGATGATCAGCGAGTTCTCCGGAAACTCCTTGCCTGTCGTGACCACGGAGCCGGCGCCGACGATGCAGCCGCGCCGGATCAGCGCGCCATTCAACACGATCGCGCCCATGCCGATCAGCGCGCCGTCCTCGACCGTGCAACCGTGCAGGATGGCGTTGTGGCCGACGGTGCAGTTCTTTCCGATCGTGAGCGGAAAGCCGGCGTCGGTGTGGCAGGTGCAATTGTCCTGGATGTTGGAGCCCTCGCCGAGCTCGATCCATTCGTTGTCGCCGCGCAGCACCGCGCCGAACCAGACACTGGCGCCTTGCTTCAATCGCACCTTGCCGATCACGGCTGCGGTGTCGGCGATGAAAAAATTGCCGTCGGCTGGAAGATCGGGCCCCTGCCCGTCGAGTTCGTAAATCGGCATGCGCTCTCCTTTTCGAGAGCAAGCTTGGCACAGCGCAAGCGGCTAGGCCAGCACCCCGGCGGCGCGCAGCGTCATCAGGAAGAAGGTTCCGCTCATCATGCTCCAGAAGCCGGCGATGACGGTCGCCATCATCACGAACTCGAAGCGGCGGCGCTCGATCTTGGCGCCGCGCAGCGTGTTGCGCATGATGATGAAGGGCGCGGCAAAGACGAGGAAGGGAACGGCCGCGAAACGATGCGGCGTCATGCCTTCCTGCAACAGCGCGAAGCCGGCGGGACGCTCGGCGAAGGCCTGGAAGCCGCTGGTGAAAGCGCCGGCGAGCGCAAAGCCGATGCAGAGGGCAAACAACGAATTCAACGCATCGGGCGACATCTGGACTCTTCCGCAACTGACGGCAACGCCCTCTTCCATCGCAGAACCGGCCGCGTGCCGCCACATCATCCTTAATTAAAGGTTAACAGCGGAAGGCAGAATGTCGGCTTGCGCATGCGCGGCCGAACGTCGAAGCGCTGCTGAAAAGCCGCTGCGCGTGGCATATTCGATGGTGATTCGGCCACCCCAGCGACTTCAACCATGACAGTGTTTTCGACTGCCCGCCTCGCTTCCTTCGACTGGCACAAGAGCAGTCACGTGCTGCCGATCGTGCTGGCAGCCATCGTCGGCGCCGGAGCGCTCACGATCGTCGCTTATCTGTTGTGGCCGACCTGGAGCACGGAGAAGACCGGCGCGCCGGACCGGCTGCCGGTCAGCATCGGCGGCACGCTGTTCAACGTGCCGGTGACTGCGATACGCATGAAGATCCAACGGCACTCCGGACCGGCCGAGCGCATCGATCTCAACTTCAGCTTCCCTTCGCTGGAGCCGCCGCAGCCGCAGAAACATCTCAGCGCCGATGAGGTCGATGAGAAGGCGCTGCCGATCGACCGCATCTTCCTGTCGATTGCGGCCCACCACGACACGCTCGCCCCCGACATGCGCGTGCGCACCATCTATCCGCGCTATCTCGAGCAGACCTCCACGCCAGGCGATGACGGGTTGACGGTTCGCGCCTTTCGCGACGGCTCACCCTATTCCGGCGAGGACCTGTTCTCTGCCAACGCGCCGTCCTTCAGCGCCCGCTGCACGCGCGATGCCGCCACACCCGGCATGTGCCTGAGCGAGCGCCGCGTCGACGGCGCCGATCTCACCTTTCGATTTCCGAAGGGTTGGTTCGCGCAGTGGCGCGACGTTGCAGGCGCGATGGACCGCCTGACGGCGCAGTTGCACGCGAAGTAACCTGGCGTTTTCGAGCGAAGTGGGCACCGGTTCGCGTGAAGAAAACGCGTCAACCGAAAAGCTACTCCTGCTCGACCAGGTCGTCCTCGAGGATCGCCATCTGGAACTGGAACGAGCGGTCGTCATCCTCGTCATCGACAAACAGCACGCCGATGAACTCCTCGCCGATATAGACCTCGGCGGAGTCGTCCTTCTTCGGCCGCGGCACCACGCGGATCTTGGGATTGCCGAACAGGCGCTTGAGGTAGGCGTCGAGTTTCCTGACTTCCTGAACGTCCACGGCGGGCTCCAATGCGATCACTTTCGTTGCGGCAGGTTTTAGGACGAGTTGACGTTCGCTGCTAGTGGTCTGGCTCTCACTTTGCAGGCCGGTGCAACACCATCGCCAGCGCGATCGAAATGCCGACAGGCGCCTGCAACTCCATGATTTCAAATAGATTTCCGGCATAACAAAACAACGGCCGGCATAAAGCCGGCCGTGTCAGATCAAAATCATGTTGCGAACGCCGAAGATCAGAGCCCCATCGCGTTGATCATCTGGTCCATGGTGCGCGACGGTTCGGCGCAACCGGCCTCGCCCACGATCCTGGCGGGAACGCCCGCGACCGTGACGTTGTGCGGGACTGGCTTCACCACGACCGAGCCGGCCGCAATGCGCGCGCAGTGGCCGACCTCGATATTACCGAGGATTTTCGCGCCCGCGCCGATCAACACGCCATGGCGAATCTTGGGATGACGGTCCTCGTTCTCCTTGCCGGTGCCGCCGAGCGTCACGCCGTGCAGGATCGAGACGTCGTCCTCGATGACGGCGGTCTCGCCGCAGACGAAACCGGTGGCGTGATCGAGGAAGATGCCGCGGCCGATGCGTGCGGCCGGGTTGATGTCGGTCTGGAACACCGCCGACGAGCGGCTCTGCAGGTAGAACGCGAAATCCTTGCGGCCCTTCTGATGGAGCCAATGCGCAAGACGATGGGTCTGCAGCGCGTGAAAACCCTTGAAGTAGAGCAAGGGATCGATGAAGCGGGCGGTCGCGGGATCGCGGTCGTAGACGGCGACGAGATCGGCGCGGAAGATGTTGCCGATATCCGGCTGGTCGCGCAGCGCCTCGTCATAGGTCTGGCGGATCAGGTCGCCCGACAGCGCGGCGTGATCGAGACGGTCGGCAAGACGATGCACCACCGCATCTTCCAGGCGGTTGTGATGCAGCACCGTCGAATAGATGAAGGTCGCAAGCTCGGGCTCGCGATGCACGATATCCTCAGCCTCGCCGCGAATCCGATCCCAGATCGGATCGAGCGCCGCCAGCTTTGCGCCCTTGCGGATTGATCTGATGCATCGCCACGTGTCGCTCCCCGCGCATTTCAGAACCCGGTTTATACCACGGCCATGAGACAGAGTCCTAACCGCCCGCCGCTCACGGTGAATGCTCGATCTCCGTGCATGCCCTTGACGCCTAAACGTGGTCGGCGCTTGCGGAAATTCAAGCGGCGCCGCGGCATCGCATGAGCCCGTTTCATGGACCGCGTGAGAGAAAATCATTCTCCATCGTCGGCGCCTGTACCGGGGTACGGCCGCGGCCGGGATGCGCATGGTTGGCCCGGAAATCAACCCTGGCGCGTTTCGACTATAGGTGCATTTCGGCCCCGCGCGGGTTCCGGGCATTCTGGCGTGAAAAGGAGGGGACGCCCATCAACACGCGCATCCTTGGCGCGCGCAGGACCGACACGGCCTCGGTCTGGATCGCCGCCATCCTCATTCCCCTGTTCCTGATCGCGCCTGCGCTGTGGAACGGCTATCCGCTGCTGCAATGGGACACCGGCGGTTATCTGGCGCGCTGGTACGAGGGCTATCTGGTGCCGAGCCGCTCCACGGTGTTCGGCCTCTACCTCCATCTCGGCGAGGGTTCGGATTTCTGGCTCGATCTCGTCGTCCAGGCGCTGGCGACGCTGTGGATCCTGCAACTCACCCTTCGCGTGCTCGGCCTGTCGCAGCCGTTCCGGCTGATGGCGATCAGCCTGTCGCTGGTCTTGACCACGGCGTTGCCATGGCTCGCCAGCATGCTGCTGACGGACATTTTCGCCGGCCTGTCGGTGCTGTCGCTGTTCATCCTGGTCCTGCACGGCGACAAGACGGGGCCAATCGAGAAATGTCTGCTGTTCGTCTTCACGGCCTTTTCGGCCGCAACCCATAGCGCCACCTTCGGCGTGCTGTTCGGCCTGTGCTGCCTCGGATGGATCGCGCGGCCGGCCCTGCGCAAGACCATTGCCGCTGTTGGCCTCGTCCAGGGCAGCCTGACCATTGCCGTGGGCGCCTTGATGCTGCTCGCGGCCAACTTCGCCTTCTCCGGACAATTCGCCTGGACGCCGGGCGGCGTCGGCGTTGCGTTCGGACGGATGCTGCAGGACGGCATCGTCACGCAATATCTGCGGGATCATTGCCCGCGCGAAAAGCTGAAGCTTTGCCCCTATCGCAACGAACTGCCCGCGACCGCCGACGCGTTCCTGTGGGGCCACAGCATGTTCGACGAGCTCGGCCGCTTCGCCGGCTTGAACGAGGAGATGGGCCATATCGTCACCGGCGCGCTTGCGGACTATCCGGCGTGGCAGGCCGAGGCGGCGGCGAAAGCGACCGCGCAGCAGCTGACGCATGTCGCGACCGGCGAAGGCACCGTCGGCTGGCTGCCCCACACCTACGCGATCATCAAATACTACATTCCCTCGCAAACCAAACCGATGAATGCCGCGCATCAGCAGCATTGGGACATCAATTTCGCCGCGGTGAACTGGCTGCACGTGCCGGTGGCGCTGGCATCGATCGCGCTCGTCTTCGCGATGTTCGGCTACGGACTGTTCAGGCGCCGCTTCGACGAACTGACCATGCTGGCGGCGACCGTGTCATTCACGTTGCTTGGCAACGCCGTGCTCTGCGGCGTGATCTCCGGACCGCACGACCGCTATGGCGCGCGCATCGCCTGGCTGGCGACGCTGACGGTGCTGCTGGCGATCAGCAAATATTTCGAACCGGAGCAAGACGACAACTCACTTCCGGCGTGACAGGAAATCCAGCACGCCGGTCTTGTAGACCTTGTCACCGACCGCGCGCATGTGATCGCGATCGGGAATGTCGAGCACTTCCGAGCCCGGAATGATTTTTCCGAGCGCATGCGCGGAGCCCGCGACCTCGTCTTTGCTGCCGACAGCAATCAGCACGGGCACCGCGATGCGGGCGACCTCCTCCCTGGTCAGCAGGTCGCGCGAGCCGCGCAGGCACGCCGCGAGCGCCAAGCGGTCGGAACGGGTCTGATCGGCGAAGGCGCGGAAGGTGCGTCCCATGGGATCGGTGACATCCTCCAGCGACGGCGCTTCGAGCGCGCGCGCCACGGTCTCGCCGGGGCCGCCGCCCTCGATCATGGCAATGCCGATGCCGCCGAGGATCGCCGAGCGCAGCCGTTCGGGCCGGTTCAGCGCGAGCCAGGCCGTCATCCGGCCGCCCAGCGAATAGCCCATGATGTCGGCGCGTTCGATGCCGAGATGGTCCATCAGCGCGACGATGTCGCCTGCCATGATCGGAATCGAGTAGTCGGCGGACTCGTAGAGCTTCGCGGACTCGCCATGGCCACGATTGTCGAGCGCGATGACGCGGTAGCCGTTCTTCTTCAATTCCGAGACCCAGGTCGGATAGACCCAGTTCACGTTCTTGGTCGAGGCGAAGCCGTGCACGAGAACGACCGGCGCGCCCTCGCCTTCGTCGAGATAGGCGATTTCGACTGCGCCGTTGTGGAAGCTCGGCATCGCGCCGTCCGTCGTTTTGAGAGAAGCAAGCGCCATGAGTTTATCCTGCGGTTGCGAGAGGTGCCATCTGCGCACGCAGACGTCGCGCCCTTTTGCGGTCGAGCCAGGCCTGGGTCGCCCGCTCGGTGGTGGCCTTGATCGACGACAGCAGGCCGAACAGCGCCAGCAGCGCCGAGAACAGCCATGTCGCGAGCTCAAACGCGCCGGCCGTCAGCAGCAGCGCGCCGCGGCCGAGCACCTTCATGATGGCGCGGGTCTGGCCGCCCTTGGTTTCCGCAAGCCGCGCCGCGCGCGCCACATCCTTCGGACCTTCGGAGATCTTCAGCGTGTCCAGCGCGCCGCGCGTGCCGGCCTTTTCCGTGACGCGCCCGACGTCCTTGGCCAGACGCACCAGTGCGCCGGCTTTCTCGGCGCGGAAGGCGGCAGAAATCGCGCTGACGCTTTGCCCGGGCCGCAACACCGAGGACGACGCCACCGCCTGCTGCAGCACGGGCACGTCGACCACCTCGCGTGCGGAGCGGCCGGCCCATTCCGCAAGCCCCTCGCCGATCCGGCCGACCTTGCGGGCATCCTTGACCAGCGACAGACCCGCGCGGACGGGCGTGGCGCCGCCGACAGTCACATAGGTCGCCGCGGTCACGGCCAGCCCCGCAGCGGCAAGCCCGAGGATCAGGCGATCGGTCTCCTCGCCCATGACCAGGTGCTTGCTCTCGCGCACCACGTCGCGGATATCGCCGAACACGAAGAGATCGCCGGCAATCGTGCCGGAGAGCGAGCCGACGTCGTCGGCGGTGCCGGTGACGAGACCGGTGGCAAAACGCCTGGCGAAATGCGACGAGGAATTTTCCTCGGTGACCGCATCGCTCACGCGACGCGACGTGTCCTCGTCCACGGCGACATTGTTGTCGCGCGCAAGTTGAACGAAGCTGTCGGCGAGATCGGCGTCGCCGCTTTTCAGCGCGGACTCGATATTGTTTCCGACCAGCGCGGGGTTATTCCGCATAGCAGAATTGATTTGCAGGTCCGACAGCGCGACCGGATCGTCCTGCGCAGCCAGCGTGCGGCCCGCCTCGCGCGCCTGCGGCCACAGCGCGAAGCCCGCGATGCTACATGCTGCCACACCTACCAAAGCAGGAAAGACCCCGCGCCGTTTCATCGAAAGTCCTTAGATTGAAGTCGCTTCCCACATAGTGTGCCGGAATTGCGACACAACGTCCCCGACGAAAGAAGGGCTTCTCAGACGACAAGATTGTGTCGAATTTGTACGTGCAAACTAGCGGGTTAAGGTCTCTGGGAATCAGATGAAACCGCCGCTATGGTGCGCGGCATTTCGCCCTGTTCCCGGGCTCAGGATTGCACCGCTTTTTGCCGCTAAAGGACATTCGATGGCCGACAACGTCGTTCCGCACTTCCACAATGATGCCGGCGTGGCCGTGATCGAAATCGGCTCGCACGAATTCATGTGCGTGGGTGCCAACCCGCCGTTCGACCATCCGCATGTGTTCCTCGATCTCGGCAACGACAACGAGATCATCTGCCCGTATTGCTCGACGCTGTATCGCTTCGCGACCGACCTCGCCGCCGGCGAGGCACGGCCGCCGGAATGCGTGCTGAAGGACGTCGCCTAGCTCTGACCTCCATTTGACATTCACGCTAGCGCCGCCGATTTGAAGTCCCCGCACTGCGGGCCACGGGTTCGATCCGGGGGACTTCAAATCGTAGAGCGGCGCTGGAATCATAAGTTTGCTAGCGCCCATAACTTTCCGAAGTTCGCGAAATGAAGTTGCCGCAGCGTTGCGCGAACTTCGGAAAGTGGGCACTAGTATTTGCCGCGACTTGGCGGAACCGCGAATGTTGGAATTGGACTAGTGGCGGCAGCACAACGCACCATCTTCATTGCAGGTGCCGGAATCGGAGGCTTGACCGCCTCCCTTGCGCTGACCGCGCGCGGCTTCCGTGTCGTCTTGCTGGAGAAGGCCGAGAAGCTGGAGGAAACCGGCGCCGGCCTGCAATTATCGCCCAATGCCACGCGCGTGCTGATCGCCCTCGGATTGAAGGAACGGCTCGGCAGCCGCGCCGTGGTGCCGGATTCCATCAACATCATGAGCGCGCGGGCCGGCGGCGAGATCGTCCGCATTCCGCTTGGCGAAGCCGCAACCCAGCGCGCCGGTGCGCCCTATTGGGTGGTGCATCGCGCCGATCTGCAGGCCGCGCTGCAATCGGCGGTCAACGACAACCCCGACATCGATCTGCGGCTCGGCTGCCAGTTCGAGGACGCGGTCGCGCATGCCAAGGGACTGACCGTGGTCCAGCGCCGCGGCAACTCGCGATATTCCGAAGTCGGCCTGGCGCTGATCGGCGCCGACGGCATCTGGTCGAATGTGCGCCATCATCTGTTTCCCGAGGTGGCGCCGCAATTTTCGGGAATGATCGCCTGGCGCGGCACGCTCGATGCCACCCAGTTGCCGCGCGAATACACCGCGCCGAAAGTACAGCTCTGGATGGGCCCCGATGCGCATCTCGTCGCCTATCCGATCTCGGGGGCGCGACGGATCAATGTGGTGGCGATCGTGCCGGGGACCTGGAACCGGCCGGGCTGGAGCGCCCCCGGCGACGGGCTCGAGCTGAAATCGATCTTCGGCGCCTCGCGCTGGCCGGGACCTGCGCGGATGATGTTAGGCGCCGTCGACGACTGGCACCGGTGGGCGCTGTTCACGGTGGCCGAAGGCGGCCAGTGGTACAAGGGAACGATCGGGTTGCTGGGCGACGCCGTGCACGCGATGCTGCCGTTCGCGGCCCAGGGCGCGGGCATGGCGATCGAGGACGCCGCGGTGCTGGCGAAGGTTTTCGGGGACGGCCCGGTCGAGACCGCGGCACAGGTCACGAAAGCGCTGCGCCGCTATCGGCGGCTGCGCCGCGCGCGCGTGGCGCGGGTGCAGAGGCTCGCCGAGAAGCAGGGCCGCATCTATCACATGGCGGGCCCGATGGCGCTGGCGCGGGACCTCTCGATCCGCATGCTGGGCGCCAAGCACGTGCTGGCGCGGCAGCGCTGGATCCACGACTGGAAAATCTAGCGCATGATCCCTCGCGACAAACGCGGAACGCGTTTGCGCGGAGATCATGCGCAAACAAAGAAGCGGCGTGGCCTAAGTAGACCGCGCTGCCGGCACGCGACGGCGGCGGCATCGGCGCGGGCGGCCCGGCGGGAGCGACCGGCGGCGCGGACTCGCGGCAATGGTTCTTGCGCCAGGCTTCATCGGCGAAATGCAACTGGCCGTGCAGCGCGATGTTGTCGTTGCGATAGGCCATTTCCGACACCACGGAGCCGGCGACGCCGGTCGCGGCTTTGGCCATCAGACCCTGGTTCTCGGCAATGGCGTTGGCGAGGCGCCTGCGCTCGGGCTCGAGCTGCTTGCAGTCATAGAGTTCGTATCTGGCGGGATCGGCGAACGCACTCGACATGGTGCCGCCGACGTCGGCGCAACCGGACAGCGTCAGCCCGAGCGCAAGCGCGCCCAGCACGGCGGCTGCGCGCGAGCCTGCTCGCAAGGCGGTTGCGATCGCGGTCATAAGTCTCAGATAGTCCCATTCAATTGAGATTGGCTAAAGCAGGCTGTCTTGGCCGGATTGAGGCTGGAGGGAAACGGCTTCGCCTTGACCAGCTCACAGCGGGTTTGCAGATGTCGCGCTAAAGCATTGATATTTCAATGATTCGGCGTCATGTCGCCGAGATAGCCCGCTCGAAATCCGGCAGCAGCGACAGCGCCTCGAAGGCAATGATCGTGACGGACCGGCGGGTCGACCGCGATCAGCTTGTCGGCGCGGCAGGCGGGCAACCTTTGCCTGATCCGGATGTTCCCTGAAGGGGACGTTGGGAAAGGACGGCCGACCGCGCTGCGGTCAGGCGACGACATCAATATGGCAATGACTGACGATTTCTGGTGGCAGCGCGGCATCTTCTATCAGATCTATCCGCGCTCCTTTCAGGATTCCAACGGCGACGGGATCGGCGATCTCCAGGGCATCATCGCGCGACTGCCCTATCTCAGGGACCTCGGTGTCGACGCCATCTGGCTCTCGCCGGTCTTTCCCTCCCCAATGGCCGATTTCGGCTACGACATCTCGGACTACACCGGCATCGATCCGATCTTCGGAACGATGGCGGATTGCGAGGCGCTGATCCGCGCCGCGCACGATGTCGGGCTGAAGCTCATCCTCGATCTCGTCCCCAACCACACATCCGACCGGCATCCATGGTTCGTCGAAAGCCGAAGCTCCCGGAGCAATCCCAAACGCGATTGGTACATCTGGCGCGACGGCGACGCCCGCGGCGGGCCGCCGACCAACTGGCTGTCCGAGTTCGGCGGCAGCGCATGGCAATATGACGACGCCAGCGGACAGTATTACTATCACGCTTTCCTCGCCCAACAGCCGGATCTGAACTGGCGCAATCCCGATGTCCGCCGCGCGATGTACGACGTGATGCGGTTCTGGCTGCGCAAGGGTGTCGACGGTTTTCGGGTCGACGTGATCTGGCACCTGATCAAGGATGAGCAGTTTCGCGATAACCCGCCCAATCCCGATTTCCGGACGGGCCGGCCGCCGCATGAACGGCTATTGCCGCTTTACACCACCGATCGGCCGGAGGTTCAGGAGCTGGTCGCAGAGATGCGGCGCGTCATCGACGAATTCGATCATCGCGTGCTGATCGGGGAAATCTACCTGCCGGTCGAGCGGCTGGTGTCCTACTACGGAAAGGATCTGTTGGGCGCACAAATGCCCTTCAACTTCGCCCTGCTGTCCGCGGCCTGGAATGGCCGTGCCCTCGAAAAGATCATCGCCGAATATGAGCACGCCCTCCCCGGGGGTGCCTGGCCGAACTGGGTGCTCGGCAATCACGATCGTCCGCGCGTCGCGAGCCGGATCGGCAAGGAGCAGGCGAAAGTCGCCGCCATGCTGCTGCTGACCCTGCGCGGCACTCCGACGCTCTATTATGGCGACGAGATCGGCATGCATCAGGTCGCAATCGCGCCGGCGCAGGTCCAGGATCCCTTCGAGAAGAATGTCCCCGGCATCGGCGTCGGTCGCGACGGCTGCCGGACGCCGATGCAGTGGGATGCGACGGCGAATGCCGGATTTTCGCGAGGCAAGCCATGGCTGCCGATCGCGGACGACTTCGTCCGCCAGAACGTTCTCGATCTCAAGGACGACGCGACCTCGATCCTGAACGTCTACCTGGCATTGATCCGCTTGCGTCGCGCATCCCCGGAGCTGACGAGCGGGACTTACGAGCCCGTTGCCGCCGAAGATAATCTGCTGATCTACCGCCGCCGCAGCGCGAGCCTTGCGGTTGTCGTGGTGCTGAATCTCGCAGGCGATCCCGTTTCGATTGCTGCTGACGCCGTCGGCGAGGACGGGGAAATCCTGCTGTCCACGTTCATGGATCGGGCGGGCGCGACATGGTCCGGGTCGCTTGCGTTGCGCGGCAATGAGGGCGTGCTGTTGAGACCACAGACGGCGTCGCATTCGCCTTCAATGTCCGCGAGGGTCTCAAAACCGTGGAAATGAAGAAAATATATCGCTTTATCCAGCAGCTTGATGGTGGCTTTGGTCAATGCGGCTCCGAAACACGTTGAGCCGAAAAGAGCAAGAAGCTATGGAAGATCAAGCATGCGGACGTGGCGGAACTGGTAGACGCAAGGGACTTAAAATCCCTCGATGGCAACGTCGTGCGGGTTCGAGTCCCGCCGCCCGCACCACGTTTCAAGGCGCGACTTAAACCTCATCTCAAGAGAGCAACGCGTCCATGCCCCTCATCCAGATCACCACCTCCCCCTCCCTCACCTTCGACGCGCTGGTCGCGGGCGAGCAAGGCGCGCCGCTGGTGCTGTTGCTGCACGGCTTTGCCGAGTTGATGCATTGCTGGCGCGCGCAGGCAGCTTCCCTCGCCGACATGGGCTATCGCGCAGTTGCGCCGAGCCAGCGCGGCTATTCACCGGGCGCGCGACCCGATCCATCAGATCATCCGAGCTATCACATCGACCGCCTGATGGACGACGCGATGGCGATCGTCGCGGCCTCGGGCTACGCCGACCGGCGCTTCCATCTCGCGGGCCATGACTGGGGCGGCAGCATCGCCTGGGCGCTGGCCGACCGCTATCCGCAGCGGATCGCCTCGCTGACGATCCTGTCGCGGCCGCATCCGAACGCGTTCAACCGCGCGCTTGGCATGCCCGACGGCGAGCAGGCGCAACGCTCGAAACATCACAGGTGGTTTCTCGAACCCGACGCCGCCGACATCGTGCTGGCGAACGATTGCAAATGGCTGCGCGACCGGCTGGCCGCCAACGGCATGCCGCAAGAGGCGATCGAACGGCATCTCACCGTGCTCGGCAACAGGCAAGCGATGGAAGGCGCGCTCGCCTGGTATCGCGCGCGCGGCGCAATTCGCGGTCCACTCGGGCCGATCCGCGTGCCGACGCTCTACATCTGGGGCGATGCCGACGACACGGTCGGCCGTGTCGCCGCCGAGGGCACGGTCGATTTCATCGCCGCGCCCTATCAGTTCGAGGTGCTGCCCGGCGTCGGCCACTTCGCGGCGGACCAGGCGCCGGAGCGCGTCAGCGAGCTGATGCTGGCGCATATCAGCGCGCATCCGGTGTGACGCCAAACGTTACTGTGGATACCACCAGCGTCCTGCGATGACGACGCCGTCCGATGCAATCCTGCGGTCGCCCGCGAGATGCTCGCCGACCACGTCGACATAATCGAACTGGCCTTCCCGCACCGAGATCACGGTGGCATCGCCGACGCTTCCGACCTTGAGGCTGCCGAGTTCCGGACGCCGCAGCGCCATCGCGGCGTTGACGGTCGAGGCCGCGATCACATCCGGCAGCGCCATTCCCATGCACAGGAATTTGGACATCGTGGTGACCTGGTCGAAGGCCGGGCCGTCGATGCAGAGCTTGTGCACATCAGATGAGATCGTGTCAGGATAAAAGCCGTTGGCGAGCATGGCACGCGCGGTCTTGAATGCGAACGAGCCCTTGCCGTGACCGATGTCGAACAGCACGCCGCGCTCGCGCGCCTCCTGCACCACCCGTTTCACCGTGCCTTGCGCGCTCACCGCGGTGTTGGGAAACGGCCGGAACGCATGCGTCAGCACGTCACCAGGCCGCAGCCGCGCCACCACCTCCTCATAGCTCGGCGGCGGATGGTCGATATGGCACATCAGGGGCATGCCGACCTGCTCGGCCACCTCGAGCCCGATCTCGAGCGGCACGATCCCCGACGTGCCGGAGGCGTGCAGGCCAACCCGCACCTTGATGCCGACAATGAGGTCGCGGTTGGCATCCGCAACTTCCGCCGCGCTGATGGGATCCATCAGCCGCAGCTCCTCGCTCTCACCGACCATGACGCGGTTGGAGAAGCCGAAGATGCCGGCATGCGAGACATGCAGGTAGGCGAGGATGCGCACCTGGCTTGGCTCGATCACATGCTTGCGGAAGCCGGCGAAGTTACCTGGACCGGCGCTGCCGGTGTCAACAGCGGTGGTGACGCCCGAGGTGCGGCAGAACTCCTCGGCGTCGATGCCGAGCGAGGTGCCGCCCCAATAGACATGGGTGTGCAGGTCGATCAGGCCGGGCGTGACGATCTTGCCGGAAACGTCGCGCACGTCCGTGCCGGCGTCCGCCTTCAGGTTGCTGCCGACCTGCGCGACCTTGCCGCCGGCAAAGCCGACGTCGCAGACCGCGTCGAGCCTCACGGAGGGGTCGATCACCCTTCCGCCGCGCAGAATCAGGTCAAACGGCATCTTCAGCGACGTCCCGGCTCAGCCCCGCACCAACGGGGCCATGCTCCGTAATCCCTCAGACAATAATATGCCAGTCAGGCACCACCGCGCCGGCGCCGGCGACGGTGTGCCCGGTCTGGGCATTGTCCCAGATCGCGACGGCGCCGTTGTCGTTGTGCCAGACGATGTCGCTCTTGCCGTCGCCGTCGAAGTCGCCGACGCCGACAATGTGCCAACTGCTCGGCACCCCGGTGGCGATGGTGTGCCCGATCTGGCCGTTGTCCCAGATCGCGACCGAGCCATTGTCGTTCTGCCAGAGAATGTCGCTCTTGCCGTTGCCGTCGAAATCGCCGACGCCGGCGACATGCCAGCTGCCCGGCATCGACGTGGCGATCGTGGACGCGTTCGCCGGGTGCCCGTTGTTCCAGATCGAGACCGCGCCGTTGCTCGGTGTTCTGCCAGAGAATGTCGGTCTTGCCGTTGCCGTCGAAGTCGCCGGTGCCGACGACATGCCATGTTGCTCGGCACTCGAGCCGGGACCGGCGACGGTGTGCCCGGTCTGGGCCGTTGATCCCAGATCGCGACCGCGCCGTTGTCGTTCTGCCAGAGAATGTCGCTCTTGCCGTTGCCGTCGAAGTCGCCGGTGCCGACGACATGCCAGCTGCCGGCATCCCGGTGGCGATCGTGTGCCCGGTCTACGCCATTGTCCCAGATCGCGACCGAGCCGTTGTCGCTCTGCCAGAGAATGTCGCTCTTGCCGTTGCCGTCGAAGTCGCCGATGCCGGCCAGATGCCAGCTGGCGGGTATCGAAGTGGCGATGGTGGACGCGCCGGCGGGCTGTCCGCTCTCCCAGATCGATACGGCGCCGCTGTGCTGTTCTGCAGCAGGAGGTCGGCGTGTCCGTTGCCGTTGTTGTCGAAGTTGAAATCGAAGGCGCCAGGAGCCTTCTCAGCGATTATGTTGATGATCACCGTATCGGCGGTACTGCTCAAAGGCCCGCCGGTGCCGGTATTGCCGCTTCGTGGATTGACAGCGTGAGCTGGACGTTGTCCGAGGATTGTCGTTGGTATCGACGTAGCTGACGGTCGACCTGCCGTCGGTATTCAACAGCGCGTCGAGCTGCGCAATCGTGCCCTGGAAGGTCACCGATCCGGTGCCGTTCCGCCGTCGATGACCGCGCCGCTGGTGCCTGCGCCAAGTGTCAGCGTACCCTCGCTGACCGACAACGTTACGGTCTCGATACCGTTGTTGCCGTCGACGTCGGATACCGACATGCCGGTGTTCTTGAGGTCGAGCGCAACGTTCGGGTGCGGTCGTCGCATTCGCCGCTATCATCGCGACCGGCGCGTCGTTGACCGCCGACGTCAACGGTGGAAGTCGCGGTCCGACAAGAGGACCGCCTGTGCCGGTTGGCCATTGTCGTTGATCGCGAGGGTCAGGGTGGTACTCGCTGACGGATTGTCGGTATTGTCGATGTAGCTGACCGACGAGGTGCCGTTGGTGTTCAACAGCTCATTGAGCTGCGCGATGGTGCCCATGGAACGTCACCGAACCGGTGCCGTTGCCACTGCAATGGTCACACCGCTCGTGCCGCCGCCCAGGTCAGCGTGCCCTCGGCGACCGACAGTGTCGCGGTCTCGCTGCCGCCAAGCGTCGCTGTCGCGACACCGACAGTCCGGTGTTCTTCAGGTCCAGCGTGGTCTGCTCGGTCGCGCGTAAGGTCACCGGGGTGATGGTCGCGACCGGCGCGTCGTTCACCGCCGTGATGTTCGATGGTCGCGGCTGCGTTGGACGACAGGTCACCGCCGCCGGTATTGCCGTTGTCGTGGATTGTCAGCGACAGTGGCGTGCTCGCCGACGGTGTATCGGTGTTGTCGATGTAGTTCACGCGTCGAATTACCGTCTGTGTTAAGCAGCGCGTCGATCATGCGCAGATACGTGCCGGTGATCGTCACCGTAATTGGTGCCGCTGCCGGTCATGCACCGCGCCGCTGGTCCCGGCGGTCACGTTCAGTGTGCCTTCGCCGACCGACAGAGTCACCGTCTCGGAGCCTTCTGTTGCCGTCGACGTCGCCGACCGAGAGGCCGTTGTTCTTCAGGTTCAAGCGTCCATCTGTTCGTTCGCCGCTTAGCTCGCCGACGTGATCGTCGCCACCGGCGCGTCGTTGACCGCCGTGATGTTGACGGTCGCAACAGCGCTGCCCGATAAAGCCGCTGCCGTCGTCCACGGTGAACGTGATGGTGCGTGAGGCAGCCGGATCGTCCGAGTTGTTCGTCATAGGTGATGTGCTGGATCAGCGCCGTGACCGCCGCCGGCGTGGCATCGGCCGTATTGAAGCTGACGACGAAATCTTCGCCCTCTACGCCGCCCGAAACGGTACCGACGGCATGCCCGTTAACGTTGACCGTGCCCGTCTAAACCGTCACGGGGCCATCCCTCAGGAAGAAAAACTGATCCTGGATATCGCCGGACGTGACGTGGACGGTCAGCGAGCCGCCGTTGAAGTTCGCCGAAATCGACGTCCGCTGACCTGCCCGCGGGTGCGATCAACGTCACCGATTGTTCTCGGTGTAGGCGACCGTCACATCGGTGCCGGCCGCCGCGCCGTTGAGGTCGACCACGGCCGGCTGGTCCAGCGAGATCTGCGCCGTATCCTGCGCTGAGTCGCCGCCGCCGCTGTGGCCATTGTCATTGATGGCAAGCGTCAGCGTCTTCGCGCCGCGGGCTGTCGACAAAGCTCACCGTCGAGCTGGCGTCGGTATTGAGCAGCGCGTTGATTTCCGTGATCGTGCCGGTGATCGTCACCGAACTGGTGCCGCTGTTCGACACGCCCGCGCCGCTGGTTCCCGGCGTCACCGTCAGCGTGCCCGACGTGACCGACAGCGTCACCGTCTCGCTGCCGCCGCTGCTGTCGACATCGCTGACCGACATGCCCTTGTTCTTGAGGTCGACCAAGCGCGGTGTTGGGTGCCCGAATAGCTCGCCGGCGTGATGGTCGCGACCGGCGCGTCGTTCACCGCCGTGATGTTGATCGTCGAGGTGTCGGCCGGTGAGCGCTCCGCCGCTTCGGTGTTGCCGCTGTCGTCGATCGTCAGCCTCAGCGTGGCGTCTCGCCGACGGAGTATCGGTATTGTCGACGTAGCCGACGGCGGAAGTGCCGTCGGTATTCAACAGCGCGTTGATCTGCGCGACCGTGCCGTTGATCGTTACCGAAGAGGTGCCGCTGTTGTTCACAGTCGCCCCGCTGGTGCCTGCGTCGATCGCGAGCGTGCCTTCGGTGACCGCCAGCGTCACGGTCTCGAC
>CAWCHW010000041.1:0-40544 GCA_963795365.1 uncultured Alphaproteobacteria bacterium | reverse complement strand
TTGTAGCAGGCAGGATGCTCCTGCCGGTTGCGAACCTAGCATGGAAGGCGGGGAAGCGATGCGTGACCTTGGGGTAGCGCGGTAAGGATATCGGCACGCGCAAATGGCCGGACAGCTCGCGCTACCCGGCCATTGGCATTCACAGTCAGCTGTGCCGCTACTCGTATTTGAACTCCGGCATCGCCTTCAGCTCTTCCGCGGTGCCGTTGATCATGGCGTGATCCGGATACCAGGGATTGGCCTTCACCGCCGGCGGGGCGGTCGAGCCGGTGGTGGTCGTGTTCTGGGGACGCGCGCCACCCGCATTCGGGGCGCCGGCCATGCCGGTATAGGCGACCGGCTCGGTTACGAACTTGACCTTGTCAAAGGGCACAGCGACCAGCCGCGCGCCCATGCCAAGGAAGCCGCCGACGCTGATCACGGCGGCCTTGATGCCACCGCTCTTGTCCATCAAGAGATCGTTGATCGAGCCGACGTTCTCGTTCTTCTCGTTGTAGACGTTGAGGCCGACCACCTTCGAGGCGCGCCAGTCGCCGGTGAAGGAGGTGCTCGAGGCGCCGCTCAGTGTTGTCGCAGCCGGCGGTGACGCCGTGGTCGTCGCGTTGTCCTCGGCCGCAAACGCGGCACTCGCAAGCAGAAGGGAACCGGCGATGCCGGCGGTGACGTATTTTGCTAACATGGAGTCGCTCCCTGATCAGAATTGATGAGAGAGCAACTTTTGCGGAACGCGCGCGTTCCGCTGCCCCGCCGCGATTTCGCTGTTGCAAAGCGGCAGGAACCGGCAGGTTCCCGGAACCCGCAGGACGCTCGTGGATACCGCGAGATCAGGCCGCGAGCGCTTCCTGCTCCACGTCGCGCTCGTCAAATCGCGATCGCCTCGAAGCGGTAGTCGCAGGACCAGCAATGCCAGAGATAGGCGGTGCGCCCTGTGCCGGGCTCGATCCATTCCGGCATCGCGATCGGCTTGCCGCACTGGGCGCAGGGATTTCGCTTGGGCAAATACGACTTGGTACGAGCCATGGCACTCTCCCTTTGCTTCTTGTACTTCTTGCTTGCTGTCTGCGTGAATGAGTCAGGAATGCTGCCGCAACGCTCGACTGACAGGACACACGCGCTTTGAGTCTTTTATACGAAAATCGGCATGTCGCGCTACGCGACAATTTGCCGGCAATGCAATTTTCTAACGATTCAAGTTTTCGGCTTCGCGTCGACCGCGGGCTGGCGTGTGTGCACCGCACCGGACTTACGCAGATGGATGGTCGCGATGTCGTCGGAGTAGATTTTCTGCCAGCCGTCGACGTGATCGAGCAGTTTGGTCGCAGCACTTTGGGTTCGCATCAAGGTCGCCTCGATCCTGTAGTCGTCGAGCAGGCGGAACAGGTTCTCCGGCTGCATCAGGCCGGAGGCGGCGTTGTGGTCGACGAAGAATTTCTCGCCATAAAGCTCGGTGCGGCCGTCGATGAAGGGCGCAACGCCGTTGGCGATCAGGAAGCCGCCGAAGTCGTAGTCGTTGAAGACGCGGGCCACATTGAGCTTCTTCAGCTCGGCGACGGCCGCGACCGGCGAGCCCCGCATATGCGGCGCAAAGGGATGCACGCTGGCCCAGGCGATCGTTCCCGCAATCAGCGTGACGGCGATGCCGACAAACATCGGCGTCGCGCAGCGCCTGCGGATGTGGCGGCTCGGCGCCGCCGATCTGCCTTGCCAGCGGCGCGGCGACTACGATCGGCGCGACCAATGCGAGAATTTCGGCCGCGCGGCCCTGTGACAGCGCCATGTGCAGCAGGCCCAGCAACAGCACGATACGCATCGGGGGCAAGGTGACGCCGCGATACAGCACGAGGCCGAAACCGAGCAGCAAACAAATCTCGAACGGGCCGAGGCTGCCGAAATCGGCAGGCTTCCATTCCAGGATCAGCGGCAGCGCCCCGCCGAGCTCGAGGATCTTTCGCGACGCCAGCAGCGAATCCCAGCCATAGGGCGTGCAGCAGGAAGCCGCGAGCGCGGCGATGCCGAACGCCGCCCAGCGCAGCAACAGCGTCTTGCGCGCCGATGCATCCGCGGCGAGCACGCAATCCAGCGCGATCGGCGCGACAATCGTGATCCCGAACACGAAGCCGCCATGCAGATTGGCCCACAGCGCGATCAACGGCAAAAGCCAGAACGACGGCGCCGCGCGTTTGTCGGCGGCTGATATCAGCCCGCCGACCCAGGCCACCATGACAGGCAGCGCCAGCACATGCGGCCGCGCCAGAAGATGCGGCACGGTCAGCGCCAGTGCCGCCGCGACAAAGACCAGCGTGGTGCTGTCGGCCAGACGCCGGCCGAGGAATTTTGCGAGCAGCGCAAAGGTCGCCGCGATCGCGGATGATGCCAGCACCACCGGCCCGCTCCAGCCGAACAGCGCGTAGCTCTTCGCGAACATCACCTGCGCCAGCCATTGCGTGGAAATCCAGGGTTGGCCGCGCATGGTGAAGGAATAGACGTCGGTCGTTGGTACCGTCTGATGATCGATGATCCACTGCCCGACCGTGATCTGCCAAAGCGTATCGGGATCGATCAGCAGACGGTTGCCGGCGAGCAGGAACAGCGCGTAGGTGCCGACGCCGACCCATAGCGGCAGCAGCGCGCGCGCAGGCGGGGCGGCCTCGGGCATGGCTGACGGTCACGGTCATCGGCGGGTCCGGTTTCGGCCCGATCGAACCACGCCGGCGCATAATTATGCGTAAACCCGAGGCTCCAGATGTGCCCCGATATGCCCGGATTTGGCCACATCCGCCCACCATTACCTTCTCGTAAAGCATGAACGCGTGATTTGGCGTGGCTCTGCGGTCTGGGGGCCAATCCTGATGAAGCGACTGTTGCAATCAGCCTGCGTACTGCTGGCGATGCAGTCGCTTGCGTGGCAAGCCGAGGCGCAGGATCGCGCGCGCTACGACAAGATGATCGCCAAACACGCCAAGGCCAATCTGGTGCCGGAAGCGCTGGTGCATCGGCTGATCGTGCGCGAGAGCAAATATAACCCGGAGCTGATCGGCCACGGCGGCACCATCGGGCTGATGCAGATCAAGCTCGCGACCGCGAAAGGCGTCGGCTACGCCGGCGATGCCGATGGCCTGCGCGATCCCGAAACCAACCTGACTTATGGCGTCAAATATCTCGCCGGCGCCTATCGTGCCGCGGGTGGCGATTACGACCGCGCCATCCGCTACTTTGCCGGCGGCTATTATTATGTCGCCAAGCAGCAGCGGCTGGAGCGTTTGAAGCAGGGCAAGCCCGACCTCAACGCTGCACCGCCAAAGATCGCAAAGGTCGAGGAGAAGCCGGCATCGCCGCCGAGGAGGCCGCGCCTGCGGACGATGTCGCCGCTCGCAGAGGCCGCCAAAACCGACGAGTCGCGGCGAAACCGGCGGAAGCGCCGGTGAAGCCCTTGCCCGCCACAGCCAAGCCCGCGCACGCCGCCAAACCCAAGCCGCAAAGAAGAAGCTTGCCGACGCCAAAGTTCCCCGGCCGCCGGCCGCCATACCCAGCGGTGCAAACGGCGCCAAGCCGCGTTGACACCGCGGCTTATCGGCCTACATTAGGCCCGTTCCGAGGGGAGCTCCTGGTGGAGCTGAGATACCGCACGCTCATGCGGTGACCCTTTGAACCTGATCCGGGTCATGCCGGCGAAGGGACAGGGATGTATCAGGCCAAAAGCCCACGCGGGGAATCTCCCGTTTCCATCATCGGCGCAGGCATTGCCGGCAGCTGGCATGCGCTGTTGTTCGCGCAAGCCGGCCACGCCGTCACCGTGCATGAGCGCAGTGACGCCGCCATGACGGAATCCACAAGCCACTTCGCCGGCGGCATGCTGGCGCCCTGGTGCGAGGCGGAATCCTCCGAGCCCGTGATCGGCCGGCTCGGCCTGCGCTCGCTCGATCTGTGGCGGCAGCATTTTCCGCGACACGCCGTTCAATGGCTCGCTGGTGGTGGCGCATGCGCGCGACCGCGCCGATTTCGAGCGCTTTGCGAAGCTGACGACCAATCATCGCCGCCTTGATGCGCGCGCGCTGCGCGAGCTCGAGCCGGCGCTGGAAGGCCGCTTCCGCGACGCGCTGTTCTATCCCGACGAAGGCCATGTCGAGCCGCGCCGCGTGCTGCCCGAATTGCATGCGCGGATCACGCAGGCCGGCGGCAACATCGAGTTCAACAGCGATGTCGATGCCGACGACCTCGACGGCATCGTGATCGATTGCCGCGGCCTTGCCGCGCGCGACGCGCGAGCGCGAGCTGCGCGGCGTCAAGGGCGAGATGATCGTGGTCGAGACGACTGAGGTGGAACTGGCGCGCCCGGTGCGGCTGATCCATCCGCGCTTTCCGCTTTATGTGATCCCGCGCGGCGACGGCCGCTTCATGCTGGGCGCGACCTCGATCGAAAGCGAGGACACCGGCGTCTGCGTGCGCTCGGCGCTGGAGCTGCTCGGCGCGGCCTATGCCGTGCATCCGGCCTTTGCCGAGGCGCGCATCGTCGAGTTCGGCTCGGGCCTGCGCCCGGCCTATCCCGACAATTTGCCGCGGATCTCCATCGAACAGCAACGCATCGCGGTGAACGGGCTTTACCGCCACGGCTTCCTGCTGGCGCCGGCGCTGGCGGAATTGACGCTCGGCTATGTCGCGCGCGGCGTGATCGACAATGAGGTGATGCGATGCGCGTGACCGTCAACGGCGAGCAGCGCGAGATTTCGTCGGCGAGCGTCGACGCGCTGCTCGGCGAGCTCGACTATGAGGGCACGCATTTCGCGATCGCGCTGAATTACGACGTGGTGCCGAAGAGCCGCTGGTCCGAGACGCGCTGAAGGCCGGCGACGAGATCGAGATCATCACGCCGCGGCAGGGAGGGTGAGGATGAGCAACGCCGCGCGCACTCTCCTTCACCTCTCCCCGCCTGCGGGGAGAGGTCGGATCGCATCGTCAGATGCGATCCGGGTGAGGGGGAGTCTCCGCGAACTTCACTCTCACCACCCTCGCGGCGAGTCCCCCTCACCCCAACCCTCTCCCCGCACGCGGGGAGAGGGAGCGACCGCGATCTGCGGAGACACTGATGCTGAACTTCTACTCCAAATCCTTCTCCTCCCGCCTGCTGATCGGCAGCGCGCTGTATCCCTCGCCCGCGATCATGCAGGGCGCGATCCGCGCCAGCGGCGCGCAGATCGTCACGGTGTCGCTGCGGCGCGAGGCCGCCGGCGGCAAGACCGGCGACGCGTTCTGGAAGCTGATCCGCGAGCTCGACGTCACCGTGCTGCCGAACACCGCCGGCTGCCGCAGCGTGCGCGAGGCCGTGACCACGGCAAAGCTCGCGCGCGAACTGTTCGGCACCCCCTGGATCAAGCTCGAAGTGATCGCCGACAACGACACGCTGCAGCCCGATGTCGTCGGCCTGGTCGAAGCCGCCGATATCCTGATCAAGGACGGCTTCGAGGTGTTCCCCTATTGCACCGAGGATCTGTCGGTCGCGACGCGGCTGGTCGATGCCGGCTGCAAGGTGGTGATGCCCTGGGCCGCGCCGATCGGCAGCGCAAAGGGCATCATCAACCGCGATGCGCTGAAACTGTTGCGCGACCGCCTGCCCGATATCACGCTGGTGGTCGACGCCGGCATCGGCGCGCCGTCGCACGCCGCCGAAGCGCTCGAGCTCGGCTATGACGCCGTGCTGCTCAACACCGCGATCGCAAAAGCCGCCGATCCCGTCGCGATGGCCAACGCCTTCCGCCTCGGCGTCGAGGCCGGCCGCGCCGCTTATGAAGCCGGCCTGATGCAGGCCCGCGATTTCGCTTCTCCTTCAACGCCTGTCGTAGGGACCCCGTTCTGGCATGCCGTATCCTGATCGCTTCTATCCCGTCGTCGACAGCGTCGCCTGGGTCGCGCGGCTCGCGCTGCTTGGCGTCGGCACCATTCAGCTGCGCGCCAAGAATCTGAACGACGCGCGAGGCGCTGCAGCTCGTGACCGACGCGCTCGAGGCGATCAAGGGCACGCGGGCCAAGCTCGTGGTCAACGACTACTGGCGCGCGGCGATCGAGGCCAAGGCGCAGCATCTGCATCTCGGCCAGGAAGACCTCGCCGATGCCGATCTGAAAGCGATCCGCGCCGCCGGGCTGACGCTCGGCGTCTCCACCCATGACGATGAGGAGCTGGCAATCGGTCTCGCCGCAAAGCCCGACTATGTCGCGCTCGGGCCGATCTACCCGACCACGCTGAAATCGATGCGCTTCGCGCCGCAGGGCATTCCCAAGATCACCGAATGGAAGAAGCGCGTCGGCGACATTCCGCTGGTCGCGATCGGCGGCATCAAGTTCGAGCAAGCAGCCGCCATCTTCGCCGCCGGCGCCGATTCCATCGCTGTCGTTTCCGACGTCACCCAGAACGCCGACCCCGATGCACGGGTCAGACAATGGCTTGGCGATTCCGCAAGGCCGCGTGAGAAGAATACACAAGGAGGATCCCCATGAACATTCGCTCCAATCCCGACACGACCCTTCCCGCCGTCACCACAGGACCGCTGCCCTCCTCGCGCAAGATCTTTGCGAACCCGGATGCCGCGCCCGACCTGAACGTGCCGCTGCGCGAGATCATGCTCAGCGAAAACGCGGGCGAGCCGAACCTGCCGGTCTACGACACCTCGGGTCCCTACACCGACCCGACCGTCACCATCGACGTCAATCCGGCCTGCCGCGCAATCGCATCGCATGGGTCAAGGAGCGCGGCGGCGTCGAGGAATATGAGGGACGCAACATCAAGCCGGAAGACAACGGCAATGTCGGCGCCGCGCATGCGGCGAAAGCCTTCACCGCGCATCACAAGCCGCTGCGCGGCCTCGACGGCCACAAGATCACGCAGCTCGAATTCGCCCGCGCCGGGATCATCACCAAGGAGATGATCTATGTCGCCGAGCGCGAGAATCTCGGCCGCAAGCAGCAGCTCGAGCGCGCCGAAGCCGCGCTCGCCGACGGCGAAAGCTTTGGCGCCGCGGTGCCCGCCTTCATCACGCCGGAATTCGTCCGCTCCGAGATCGCGCGGGGACGGGCCATCATCCCCTCCAACATCAATCACGCCGAACTGGAGCCGATGATCATCGGCCGCAACTTCCTGACCAAGATCAACGCCAATATCGGCAACTCCGCCGTGACCTCGTCGGTCGAGGAGGAAGTCGACAAGATGGTGTGGGCGATCCGCTGGGGCGCCGACACCGTGATGGACCTCTCCACGGGCCGCAACATCCACACCACGCGGGAATGGATTCTGCGCAACTCGCCGGTGCCGATCGGCACCGTGCCGATCTACCAGGCGCTGGAGAAGTGCGACGGCGATCCCGTCAAGCTGACCTGGGAGCTCTACAAGGACACGCTGATCGAGCAGTGCGAGCAGGGCGTCGACTATTTCACCATCCATGCCGGCGTGCGGCTGCCCTACATCCACCTCACCGCCAACCGCGTCACCGGCATCGTGTCGCGCGGCGGCTCGATCATGGCGAAGTGGTGCCTGGCGCATCACAAGGAGAGCTTCCTCTACACGCATTTCGACGAGATCTGCGACCTCATGCGCAAATATGACGTGTCGTTCTCGCTCGGCGACGGCCTGCGTCCGGGCTCGATCGCGGACGCCAACGACCGCGCGCAGTTCGCCGAGCTGGAGACGCTCGGCGAGCTCACCAAGATCGCGTGGGACAAGGGTTGCCAGGTCATGATCGAAGGCCCCGGCCATGTGCCGATGCACAAGATCAAGATCAACATGGACAAGCAGCTCAAGGAGTGCGGCGAGGCGCCATTTTATACGTTAGGCCCGCTGACCACCGACATCGCGCCGGGCTATGACCACATCACCTCGGGCATCGGTGCGGCGATGATCGGCTGGTTCGGCTGCGCCATGCTCTGCTATGTCACGCCGAAGGAGCATCTCGGCCTGCCCGACCGCAACGACGTCAAGGTGGGCGTCATCACCTACAAGATCGCGGCGCATGCCAGCGATCTCGCCAAGGGCCATCCGGCGGCGCAGCTGCGCGACGACGCGTTGTCGCGCGCCCGCTTCGACTTCCGCTGGGAGGACCAGTTCAACCTCGGCCTCGATCCGGATACCGCAAAGAACTTCCACGACGAGACCTTGCCGAAGGAAGCGCACAAGGTCGCGCATTTCTGCTCGATGTGCGGCCCGAAGTTCTGCTCGATGAAGATCACGCAGGACGTGCGGGATTACGCGGCGACGCTGAACGATCCGGCGGCTGTCGGCCTGAGCATCAGCGGCACCATCGAGGACGGCATGGCGCAGATGAGCGCCAAGTTCAAGGAGATGGGCGAGAACCTGTATCTCGATGCGGAGAAGGTGAAGGAGAGCAACAGGGTGTTGTGATTTCCTACCCTCCGAGACAAAGAGAGCCGGGCTAGCCTCGGCTCTTTTTAATGCGTCATGACGTCGTCTTCTTCAACAACGGCTGATCCATGATCGTCTCGAGGTCACATCCGGGATCCCAGGGAAATAGACGGTTGTCGTTCTGCCAGATGATCTGGAGACAGGGAAAAACTGTTGCGCACTTGTCGTAGAACCAGAGCGCCGTGCCGAGATAAAAGGGATAGGCCGTCAGCGGCACCTTCCAGAAGCAAACTTTGTAGTCATTTGTCAGAATGTCATCACAGATATCGCCGTCAGCGAATTTCCGACCGTTCGCTACATGGTACCGAACTTCGTTGATCACCGCCCCCGCCAGACGGCCGCTCATGCCGAAAAGAATGAGTTCAGGATGGTCGTAGTTGGCGAACAGCCCGATCGAAAATGAGAAAGGCGGCTCCTTGTCAGTCCCGCCCCAAGGGATGCTGATGATCGAGCAGCCGTGTTCTCGGATGTGCCGGAGAGTCGCGACATCGCCTTCGTTTTTGGGCTTGGGCCATTCGAAGGTATGATGCATCCATCATCTCTACCGAAAATGCTGCCGCAGTCCGGCTAAGCTTGTACCTTACACGATCAATCGAGAATTCGCTAAAATCCCGGGGTTAGCATAAGTGGCACGTGACCAGGACCGCCTCCCCGACCAGCTCCGCGCCGACCTTCGCCTCGTCTTCGTCGGCACCGCTGCCAGTAAGCGCTCAGCTGGTCTCGGGCACTATTACGCACATCCCGGCAATCGCTTCTGGCGCGCGCTACATGAGACAGGCATCACGCCACGGCGCTATCAGCCGAGCGAGTTTGCCGCCTTGCTCGATCTCGGCATCGGCTTCACCGATCTGTCGAAATCCGGTGCCGGGATGGATCACCAGATCGCGCGGCAGTCTTTCGACGTGATCGCCTTCCGGACCAAGATCGAGAGCTGGCGCCCGAAGACCATCGCCTTCACCAGCAAGAAAGCCGCGAGCCTGTTCTACCATTGGCCGACCCGCGCGATCGCGCTTGGCCGGCAGCCGCCGGCGAACGGCTTTCCCGAAGTCTTCGTGCTGTCTTCGCCATCAGGCGCGGCTTCGGGTCACTGGACCTTGCAGCCGTGGCGCGATCTCGCGGAATGGATCGGACCCGCAGCCTAGGCCGCCCGCAGCGGCGCGGTTTCGATCAGGTTCTGGTACCTTCCGAGGCACATCGAGATGAAGCGGGCATTGACCGACTGCGACGAATTGACAAAGGCCTTGTGCTTTTGCACGAATTCCTGCCGGGTCGCGTCGTTGGGTGTTTCCAGATAGGCTGCGGCGGCGTCCTTCATCACGATCATCGGCGGCCAGAACTGCTCGAACAGCGCATGCACCTCGAATTCCTCCGCCGGGCCGAACAGCTTGACCAGGGCGTTCTGGTCTCCCAGTCCTTCCTTGGTGCCCTCGGCGTGCACGCGGTCCATGTCCTTCAGCATCTGTCTCACGGCATACGTGCTGTTACCGCTCGTCAACTGGGCAATCCTGGCGGCGCCATACCGGGACTCCTGTTCGAGGAACAGGAAGCGATACTTCGACGCAAGCATGATGGCAGCGGCGATGATGGAGGTGTTGCGGTCGCCTTCGCCGACCATCGGTCGCAACGTCTCGACGAGATTGATCACGAATTCCCGGTTGCCGTTGCCGTACAGCTTGTGCATGACCAGCAAGATCCGGTAGCTCTTGTCGTCGGGCGCGGAGAAGAAATGATCGTTCAACGCCTCGGCATTGTCAGGCAGGGCGGACGTGATGACTTCCTCGACCATGCCGGTGAAAATCAGCCCGCCCGTCTTGCGGCGAACGATGTTCTGGAACTCCTGCCACGACATGCTGACATTGGCTTCCTGCTGTGAGACGGCATAGTCCAGCACCCTGCACGTTGTGGGCTCCAGGATCACGGTCGCCTTGTCGGGAATTCTCGGCAGCTCCTTCTCCCAGAACGGCTCACTGCCCGTCCTCACCTCGATCCGCTTCTGCGGGAACCAGGTCGACTTCACCCACTCCTGCAGCGTGCTGAAATAGGCGTCGGTGACGTCCTTCGCGCTCTTCTCCGCCCAGGCCTGCGCCTCCTTGAAATATTGCGCGAGCTCGCCCGGCGGGAATCGCTTGCCGATCTCCTCGCTCAATCCGCTGAAGAAATGATAGAGCTCGCACTGGTTGGCGGCGTAGATCTCGGAGCCGAGCTCGGAGCGGTGCTTGTTCTCGAGCGAAACGACCTGGACGTTCCTGAACTCGTGAAACTGATCGGGAATATCATTGTTGTAGATGGCGAGAACGTTCTTGTGCCTGTCCTTGTTCGTCGCGAGAAAATAGCCGAGCTCGAATTCGCACCACGAGAAGTTTCCGCGGTTCGCCTCGGGGCCGATGCCGATGAAATAGTCGGCCCGTTGCAGCGCCTCGACAATCGTGTCCCGCAACCCGCTGCCCTCGTTGATGCGCGATCGGTCGAGGAACACATCGAATTTGCTCCGGTCGAACTGCCGTAGCGCTCCCTCGATCGCCTGGGCGATCTTGTGGTTTTCGGTGGGATAGCTGATGAAGATCGACAACGGCTTGCCGACGAGGGAGACGGCGGCTGGCTCGGCGCTTCGAAATTCCGCCTTCGCAACGTTTGACATGGTGATCACTCCGAACAAGAAATTGCGATAATCGCGCCGGCCAAAAACAATTTGAATAAAAAATAGCCACAGCTGCCGTTGCGCGAGTACCATTGAGGATAGTCAAAGAAATCCGGCCGTGCAATCTTTCGTTGAAATAGGTAAGGGCTTCGCTCCCTTATTGTTCGGGCGCGGACTAATTATCTCGGCAACCACGATCTGTCAGTCTGGAGCATGCTATGCCCATCAAGCACTTCCCCCCCCCGCCCGGCGTCAAGTCGCCGCCGCTGTCCTTTGCCGCGCGGACCGGCGACCTGCTCTATATCTCCGGCATTCCCGGCTTCGACGAGAAGCGCGAACTGCCCGACACGTTCGAGGCGCAGTTCAGGAACGTCGTCATCAACATCAAGCGCGTGCTGGACGAGGCCGGCGGCACCTTCCGCGACCTGGTCAAGGTCAACGTGCTGCTGACGCGCGCCTCCGACGTCGCGGCGATGAACGCGCTCTATGCCGGCGCCTTCGGGCCCGCGCCCTATCCGGCCCGCACCACCTGCGTGGTGGTGGCATTGCCCGACCCGAAGATGCTGATCGAGATCGAGGCGGTGGCCTCGCTGCCGCGAAATGGCTGACGAGCGCGACCATAATCCCGATATCCGGGAGGACCGGCGCCGGCTAGATGACTTCATGCAGACGCGCGTTGCCATTCCGCTCGACGAGGTCAAGAGCTGGGTGGCGAGCTGGGGCTCGGCAAACGAATTGCCGCGGCCTACGGGCCGAATAATCGCGCGTGCGTGATCGGGACGGCTGAACCTTCCCACCCCCTTCGATGACTTATATCCGGGACCATTAGCCCACGCCCCGTTCGTTCCAAGGGGGCGCCGGGCATTCAGGGGCATTTCATGCGTCGTTCTCGCTCGCCGTCGCCGCTATTGCCGTATCCACTATCGCCGCCAGCGCCCCCGCCAAGGCCGATCCGTTTCACCTGATCCGCTGGTCGGACACCGGCTTCTGCCAGATCTGGGACGAGGGCATTCCGACCCAGCCCCCTCGCCCAACTACACCGTGGTCAGCACGACGCTGCCGACCTTCTTCGACGCGCTCCACGTCAAGAACGGGATGCTCTGGACCCGCGAATGCTCGCTGTAAGCCGGCCCGGTTGAACCAATCGCGGTTTCGCCACACTCAATAGGTGTCCGCCATCCCAGCGCGGGCGCCGCCACCGCACGATTCATGCTGCGGGGGCCGGCACGACTTTTCCCAACAGGAGATATTTCATGCGTCTGAGTGACAGCCCTTTGCGCGGCTGCCGGCATCGCGGCCGCGGCCTTTGCCGTGGCGAGCCCCGCCCAGGCCGCCTTCCATCTGATCAAGTGGAGCGGCACCGGCATCTGCCAGGTCTGGGACGACAGCGTTCCGACCAAGCCGTTCCCGTCCGACTACAAGGTCGTCAGCAAGCCGGTCCCGAGCTTCGATGCCGCGCTCGCCGTGAAAAGCGGCCTGATGAAGCGCGGCGTCTGCAAGCTGTAAGTTGATATCTTACGGAGCACTTGCCTTCGACGAGGCCGATGGGCGAGGCTCATCGGCCTTTTCATTTTTCGGGTGTGCACATGCTGACGCTGTATTCCTATCCGCCGCTGTTCGGCGTCGCCGACAACAACGGCTACGGACTGAAGGTCTATGCCTTCCTCAAGCTCGCGCGGCCTGCCGTTCACGCACGAGCACATCTTCGACGCCTCGAAGGCGCCGCGCGGCCAACTGCCCTACATCGTCGACGATGGCGAGACGTCGGCGACAGCGGCACGATCCTCGACTACCTCACCGGCAAATACCGCCTCACGATCGACGCCGCGCTGACACAAGCGCAACGCACGCAGGACCTGCTGATCACGCGCATGCTCGACGACCTCTATTGGGTGATGTCCTATTCGCGCTGGAAGGACGAGCGCTATTGGCCGGCGTTTCGCGACGCGCTGAAGCGCGAGCACCCGCAGCTCTCGGACGAAGGGCTGATGAAGGCGAAGGAGTTCAACGCCCAGCGCTATTATTATGCAGGGCATCGGGCGCTTCGATCCTGACGCTGCGATGGCGCGCGGGCTCGCCGATCTCGCTGCGATCGCGGACCTGATCCCTGCACACGGCTACGTGCATGGCGACAAGCCGACCAGCATCGACGCCGGCCTCTATGGCTTCATCGCCAACATCTACTTCTACGACATCGACACGCCGCTGAAGCAGTTCGTCGTCGCGCATGACAATATCGTGCGGCATTGTCGCGCCATTCATGAGATGGTTCGCTGATCGGCGGCGGACTCGCTTTGCCCACCCGACGCGCTACAATCGGCGGCAAGACAAGACCAAAAAACGGGAGGACACTCATGCCACTGCTTGCCAATCACATCGCCGTCGTCACCGGAGCCGGCTCCGGCATCGGCCGCGCCATCGCCGCCGGATATGCGCACGAAGGCGCGCGCGTGGTGCTGCTCGACATCGACGAGAAGGCGGCCGCGGACGCCGCCAAGGAAATCCGCGACGGAGGCGGCAAGGCGGACAGCTTCGCGCTCGACGTCACCAAACGCGAGGATTGCGTTGCGATCGCAAAGGAGATCGCGGGCAAGGTCGGGCAGGTCTCGATCCTCGTCAACAATGCCGGCATCAACCGCCGCAACGCCTTCACCGCCGACACCGCTGCCGTGCTGAAGGACTGGCAGGACATCATGGCGATCAATGTCAACGGCGTGTTCAACGTCACCCACGCCTTCCTCGAGCCGCTGCGCGCCAGCAAGGGCCGCATCGTCAATATCGGCTCGATCCAGTCCTTTGTGCATGTGCGCACGCCGAACTCACCGGCCTACACCACCTCCAAGCACGCCGTGCTCGGCTTCACCAGGGCGCTCGCCGCCGAGCTCGGCAAGGATGGCGTGCGCGTCAATGCCATTGGACCTGGATTGATCGAGACGCCGCTGAACGCGCAGGTGCGCGCCAACAATCCGGAGCTGGTGAAGATATTCATGGACCACACGCCGCTCGGCCGCGCCGGCAAGCCGGAAGATATCGTCGGCCCCGCGATCTTCCTCGCCTCCGACCTGTCCGCCTATGTCACCGGCACCATCGTGATGGCCGACGGCGGCTATCGCACGATCTGAGGCACGCGATGTCCAACGCCCCGCATTACAATATCGACGTCGGCGCGTTCTGGGCCGATCCCTATCCCGACCTGGCGCGGATGCGGAAGGAGGCGCCGATCGCCTTCGTGCCGCAGCTCGGCTCGACCGTGCTCACCCGCCGCGACGACATCTACAGCCAGGAAAAACGCATCGACGTGTACTCCTCGCACCAGCCTGCCGGGCTGATGAACCGCCTGATGGGCCACAACATGATGCGCAAGGACGGCGACGCGCATATGAGCGAGCGCGCGCAGATGTTTCCTGCCGTGTCGCCGCGCGTGGTGAAAGCCACCTGGCGGGCGCAATTCCAGGCCCATGCCGACCGCATCCTCGACGAGCTTGCGCCGCAAGGCGGTGCCGACCTGGTGAAAGCCTTTGCGCTGCCGCTGTCGGCGGAGTGCCTGAAGGACATCACCGGGCTCACCAACATGCGCTTTGAGGACATGGACGCCTGGTCGCAGGCGATGATCGACGGCATCGCCAACTACACCGGCAATTCGGACGTCGAAGCGCGCTGCCATGCCGCGACATCAGGGATAGATGCCGCGATCGACGACATGATTCCGGTGGTGTCGAAACATCCGAACGCTTCGATCCTCAGCGTGCTGCTCGCCGCGGGCCAGCCGACGGAGAGCATCCGCGCCAACGTCAAGCTCGCGATCTCGGGCGGACAGAACGAGCCGCGCGACGCGATTTCGGGCGCGGTGTGGGCGCTGCTGACGCACCCCGAGCAGCTTGCGCTGGTGCGCGACGGCAAGGCGAAGTGGATCGACGTGTTCGAGGAATATGCGCGCTGGATCGCGCCGATCGGCATGTCGCCACGGCGGGTGGCCAAGCCGTGGAGTTTCCGCGGCGTCGACTTCGCGCCGGAGGATCGCGTGTTCTTCATGTTCGGCTCGGCCAACCGCGACGAGGCCTGCTTTGCCGATCCCGACATTTTCGACGTCACGCGCGACACCTCGAAGAGCATCGCGTTCGGCGCCGGCCCGCATTATTGCGCCGGCGCCTTTGCCTCGCGCGCGATGGTGGCCGACGTCGCCCTGCCCTCGCTGTTCGCGCGACTGAAGGGCTTGCGGCTGGATTCGTCGCAGCCGGCAAAGATCGGCGGCTGGGCGTTCCGCGGATTGCTCAATCTCGGAGTCGAATGGGAGGCGTGAGGCGCCGCCTCACATCGGGACATACCGCCCGCCAGCGCATGCAGCGACCACATCAGCGACGGCCAGATCACGATGATGAAGGACGCATGGAACAGCCAGTGCCAGTCGCCGGCGGGAAACAGTGGATCGATCAGACCGACCAGCCATGCGGTGGCAATACCGGTGATGATCATGAACCCCGCCCACACCATCCATGACGCGAAGCTGCGTGGCAGAGGTTCACCAGCTGTTCCCTCGGCCGGGATCATGCGTACGCGGCGGAAATACCAGCGCATGCCGCGATACCAGAAATAGCCGACGGCGGCGCCGCAGATCGAGAGCATAACGACGTTGACGCGGTCGAACGAGCCGCTCCACCAGATCATCCAAGCCGTCCAGAGCACGGCGAAGACCCAGGCGCCGAGTTTCAACGGCGTGGAGGGACTGAGGGTCATGGCAATCTCCCGAGGCTGATCACCCCGACCCATCATGACCGCACAGGCCGAAACCCACCGTGAGCTACGTCACGGCAGGCGGTTAACCGAACCTCACCCGCGACCGCTCGCGCGCCTTCTCCGCCTCGATCTCGCGATCCCTGGGCGACGCGCTGGTCTGCAGCGAGGCGAACAGCCGTTGCGCTGCCTCCGAGACCTCGTCGACGGCGCGGTTGAACACGGCTTCGTTGGCCTGCGACGGTCGGGCGAATCCGGACAGCTTGCGCACGAATTGCAGCGCGGAGGCGCGAATCTCGTCCTCGGTGGCCGGCGGCTCGAAATTGAACAGCGTCTTGATATTGCGGCACATGGCCTGTCTCCTTCCAGGGCCCGCTGTAACAAGGACGTTGGCCTCAGCCAAATTCCTACATTGCAGCCGCATTTTGTTCTAGACTATCTGCTGCTTCGCCCGGCCGTCCAATAATCCCATGCGAGGTTCCCGATGACACAAGTCACCTACAAGGTCGTCCAGCACGATGGCGGCTGGGCCTATACGTTCGACGGGGTGTTTTCGGAAACCTACATCACCCATTCCACCGCGCTCGCCGCCGCGCGGCGCGCCGCGGCCGAGCAGCGCACGCCGGGGCGAACCGAGGTCATCATGTACGAGACCTCGGACGGCAAGTGGCACACCGAGACTGCCTCCGGCAGCGACCGCCCCGAGACCGGCGTGGAAGACAACCCTTAGCGTCTTGACGTCGACTGCGTTTGGCGGAATCCCGCGTGCTGCGGCGAGGCGTCATCAATAAGAATAAGCCGCCATGCCGCGCGTGCCGTGCGGCGTCCTCCCGGGTTGTGCTAGGCTTGCCTCAACGCGGCGGAGGCCGCACCCCGGGGAGAAAAACATGAAGGCTCTTGGCGCGGCGCTGGCGGCCGCTTTTGCTCTCGTCTCGGTCACGGCGATGGCGGCGGACTACCCCGCGCCCAGGGAGGGCGACTGGGTCGCGAAGGATTTCAAATTCCACACCGGCGAGACCATGCCGGAGCTGAAACTGCACTACACCACGGTGGGCGCGCCGACCGGCCAGCCGGTGCTGGTGCTGCACGGCTCCGGCGGCTCGGCGGCTTCGATGCTGACGCCGGGCTTCGCCGGCGAGATGTTCGGACCCGGTCAGCCGCTCGACGCGGGCAAATACTACATCATCATTCCCGACGGCATCGGCCACGGCAAATCGCTGAAACCCTCGGACGGGCTGAAGACTGCGTTTCCGAAATACGACTACAACGACATGGTCGACGCGCAGTATCGGCTCGTTACCGAAGGGCTCGGCATCAAGCATCTGCGGCTGGTGATCGGCAACTCGATGGGCGGCATGCACAGCTGGATCTGGGGCGCGCGCTATCCGCAGATGATGGACGCGCTGGTGCCGATGGCCTCGCAGCCGACGGCGATGGCCGCGCGCAACTGGATGCTGCGGCGGAGCATGATCGAGACCATCCGCAACGATCCCGATTACAACGATGGCAACTACACCAGCCAGCCGCGGATGATGAAATACGCCATCGCTGCCTATCGCTTCGCCAGCGCCGGCGGCACGCTCGGCTACCAGACGCTGGCGCCGACCGCGGCCAAGGCCGACAAGATGGTCGACGACCAACTCGCGCTGCCGGTCACGGCGGATGCCAACGACTTCATCTATCAATGGGGCTCCTCGCACGACTACGACCCCTCCGCCGGCATGGAGAAGATCGAGGCAACCGTGCTCGCGATCAACGCCGCCGACGACGAGCGCAATCCGCCGGAGACCGGCGTCACCGAGGCGGCGGTCAAGCGGATCAAGAATGGCAAGATCTATCTGATCCCGGCGAGTAACGAGACGCGCGGACATTCCACGACCGGCGATGCGAAGTTCTATGCCGAGCAGGTCAAGGAGCTTCTCGCAACCGCGCCGCAGAAGACGATGTAGGTGGCGCAAAGTTTGCTGGAAGGACGCAGCAAAGCGCGCTTGTCATGAACGATGCCACCATACGCGCTGTCATGCGCTGGATGCTGGCCGCGTTTTTCGCGGCCGCCGGCGTCGCGCACCTGCTCGTGCCCGACAAGCTGCTGGCGATCACGCCATCATGGGTGCCCTTTGCTTCCCAGGTCGATCCTTGTCACCGGCCTTTGCGAGCTGGCCGGCGCGGTCGCGCTCGTCACGCGGCCGCTGCGCTGGTGGGCCGGCGTGGCGCTGGCGGCCTATGCGATCTGCGTCTGGCCGGCGAATTTCAAGCACGCAGTCGACGGCATCGAGCTGCCCTACATCGCCAACAGCTGGTGGTATCACGGGCCCCGGCTGGCGTTGCAGCCCGTCATCGTCTGGTGGGCGCTCTACAGCGCGCGCGTGATCGATTGGCCGTGGCGGCGGACGCGATGAGGGTGGCCGCCGGCGTCCTGGGATGATATTTTGATCCTATCGCTTCAGGAGAACCGCCGTGACCGACATTGCCGCAGGCGACCTCGCCACCATCTATCCGCAACCGACGCCCCGCGTGATCGCCAAGGCGCGGCCCTCGATCGACGCGCATGCCAGGAAATTCATCGCGATGTCGCCGTTCTGCGTGCTGGCGACCTCGGGCTCCGACGGCGCCGTCGACGCCTCGCCACGCGGCGGCAATCCCGGCTTCGTCCATGTCGAAGGACCGAATCAGCTGCTGATGCCCGACCGCTCCGGCAACAACCGCATCGACAGTTTTCGGAACATCGTCGAAGGCAGCGGCTTCGTGCAGTTGATCTTCTTCGTGCCGGGAATCGACGAGACCCTGCGCGTTGGCGGCAAGGGTACGCTGTCGGCCGATCCGGCGCTGCTCGCCAGCATGGAAGAGTTCGGCAAGCTGCCCCGCGCGGTCCTGAAAATCGAGGTGAACGAAGCCTATTTCCACTGCGGCAAGGCATTGATGCGCTCGAAGCTGTGGTCGGCGGCGCAGGTCGAACGCAAGAATTTCCCGAGCATCGCCGAGGTCATCCATGACCAGACCTCGCTCGGCGAGCCTGAGCCGCAGGCCGCGGTCGAAGCCCGTTACAAGACCCAGCTCTAGGAGAACGAATAGACTGTCGTCCCGGCCAAGCGAGCGAGAGCGAGCCGACCCGGAAGACCAATTTCCCCAGGACGCAGGGCGTGTCAACAGCTGGATCACCAGTGCAGTCGAACGACATCTGCCCGTGGTATGAGGTCCTCCGCGTTCGAGGCGACGACACCGAATCGAGTTGCGCGAGCGCGAGCCCTACAGGAAGAGCTCAATCCTCTTTCTCCAGGCCGCCGACGTGCTTTTGCGTGTACAGTTCGAGTCCGATGCGCTTGATCAGATCGAGCTGAGTCTCGAGGAAGTCGATATGCTCTTCCTCGTCCTTCATCAGCTTCTCGAACAGATCCCGTGAGACATAGTCCTTGACGCCGTGACAGTAGGTTGCCGCCTCCTGGTAAAGCGTGCGGGCAGCGATCTCGGAAGCCAGATCGCACTCGATGATCTCCTTGACGTTCTGGCCGATGCGAAGGGGATCGAGCACCTGCATGTTGGGGAAGCCGTCGAGGAACAGGATGCGGTCGGTGAATTTGTCGGCGTGCTCCATCTCTTCGATGGATTCCTTGCGCCAGACCTTGGCCATCTCCAGCAGGCCCCAATTGTTCAGGACCCGGTAGTGCAGCCAGTACTGGTTGATGGCGGTGAGTTCGCTCCGCAGGCCCTTGTTGAGGTAATCGATGACTTTGGCGTCGCCCTGCATGGTGCACTCCGCGAGTTTGGCCGAACCGGCCCCATCTCCACAATTTAGAATGTTTCTAAGGAAGATGACAGGGGCAAGCAAGCCCTCTGCGGCGGCAAACCACAGGGGGGCACCAACCTGGTCAATTCAGGGGAGTTTCAGGAGGCCGCGAGGGCGAAGTCGCTGTCGGCTTCTACGTGGTTGTGGGGGCATCCGGCCTGACACGCACGCGTGCAGGTGCCGAGTGCCTCGTCGATGATGCCCATGAGGGTGCGGGCGCAGCGGCCGCATTCGGCGCTGCAGCCGAGGCAGCCATAGAGCTGCTTGGCGCTGCGCGGAAGGATGTCGGCCGAGTTCACGGCGTCGCGGACGTCGTGATCGGTCAGCACGTTGCAGGAACAGACAATCATTAGGGCAGCAAACCTTCCGTGAAGCGTTCCAATCAAATATTGGACCGGGCGCGGCGATGCAAAGGGAAAAGCCGCGTTTTTAAGTGATTCCAAATTAACCCCGGATATTCCCGGGCATCCTGCAAAAGATCGATCGTCCGCCATTGCGGGAAATCAAGAAAGCCCTGCAAATCGGGGCTTGATCTCGCTTCCGCACTCAACCCGCTTCGTGGAGTCTACGCCGTCACCGGTCGCTCCTGCCCCCGCCGTAGGGCCCGAACCAGCTTGCAACCGAGCTATCGTTGATTGAGGGGTCGGACGAGCCGCCATCGGATGACCCGCGGCGCCGGCTGATGCGGTCGGCGCGCATCATCAGCGCGAAAATGACGGCCGAGGTCGCGGCGACCGCCAGCAGAAAATAGATCGTGTCCATCACGGCGGCTCCTTCCGAACCGAGATCATCGATTGTGCGGGGCACAAACCACCGGTTTCGCCATAATTGGTCGCCAAATGTGGCTCGCCCGTTCATGGAACATTCAAGGGCAATGTGGATTTATCGCTGCCTGAGTTCCCCTCTTGGGATCGTGAGAAAGGGACTGCCATGAAGAAGACGTTGATGGCGCTTGTTGCGGTCGCCGCTCTGGCCGTTTCGACGGCGACACCGGCCAATGCCTGGTGGCGCGGGGGCTGGGGCCCGGGTATCGGCCTTGGATTGCTCGGCGGCGCCATTGTCGGCGGCGCGATCGCGAACTCCTACTACGGCCCCTACGGCTATTACGGGCCGGGCAACGGCTATTACGGTCCCGGCTATGCCGGCGGCCCCTATGGCCCCTGCTACTGGCAGCGCCAGCGCTTCTGGGACGGCTATGGCTGGCAGGTGCGCAACGTCCGCGTCTGCGGCTGATCCGTTCACCGTTCAGCTTCATTAAATCCGTCATCACGTCCTGATTTTCAGGACGTGATGCCGCGCGCGTTTACCGCGGATTGACTGTTTAGCGCTTTCTTAATGCGCACGGCCAAGTCCAGTTCGCGATTCCAAACCCGGCGCAGCCGAAAGGCGCGCCATCCGACAGGAGATTGAAATGAAGACAACGATGACCGCATTGCTTGCGGTTGCGACCGTCGCCGGTTCGCTGAGCGTGACACCCGCGCAGGCGCAGCGCGGCTGGGGTGCCGGCGTTGCCGCCGGCCTGATCGGCGGCGCCATTGTCGGCGGCGCGATCGCCGCAAGCCGCCCCTATCCCTATTACTATGGTCCGCCCCCGGCCTATGTCGCAGGTCCTGTCGGTCCGGGCTGCTATTGGCAGCAGCAACGCTATTGGGACGGCTATGCCTGGAACGTTCGTCCGGTCCAGGTCTGCAATTAGGAAATCGGCGTATCGCGTGTCAGAAAGCCCGGCTTCGGCCGGGCTTTTTATTTCTGCTCGCATTGATCGAGCGCAGCACCGTATCGCTGGGCCAGCAATCCACCTTCAGGTCGGCTTTCTTCTGGTAAGCGCCGAGTGCCGAACGGGTCAGCATGCCGGCCTTGCCGTCGACCTTGTCCTTGTAGAGTCCGATCCGCGTCAACCCACGTTGCATCGCCTCGACATCGGCCGTGCGCAATTGCTTCGAGGCGGACCATGGCGTGGCGAACGGCAGCGGGCTCGTCATGCGGTCGCTGAGATGGCCGACATAAAGGACGTAGAGATCGGAGAAGTTATATTCCTTGATGACGAAATAGTTCTTCGTGGTCAGGAAGGCCGGGCCGTAGATGCCTTCGGGCTGCAACAGCGAAGCGGGTTCGGCCTGCTCGGCCGCGCTGAGCTTCGCACCGCGCACCGGCACAAATCCCGCACGTAGCCACTCGCCGATCGGCCGCGTCACCTCGGGCACGCCCATGGTGCAATCGACGTCGGCGGGCGCCTTCACCTCATAGGCCCAGCGCAGGCCGCGCTGCCAACCCTTGTCGAGGAGCTGCGAGGCGGCGGACGCCAGCGCATCCGGCACCGAGTGGAAGAGATCGACCTTGCCGTCGCCGTCGAGATCGACGCCGTGCTTGTAGTACTCCGACGGCAGGAATTGCGTCAGCCCGACCGCGCCGCCCCAGGACGCGCGGAAGTCCTTGCGCGACACCGCGCCGTCGCCGAGCATCTTCAGCGCCATGATGAATTCGTTGCGATAGCTGTCCTTGCGGCGGCCGACATAGGCTTGCGTGGCCAGCACGCGCACGGCGTCAAAGGGCTCCGGCGAGCGACCGTAATCGCTCTCGCGGCCCCAGATCGCAAGCACGATGGTGGCGGGCACGCCGAAGCGGGATTCGATCTTGTCCAGCGCCGGCCGGTATTGCGCGAGCAGCCTCGCGCCCTCGCCGGCTAACCGCGCGATCGAGGCTTCCTTGATGTAGTCGGCCGGCACCTGCACGAACTCGGCCTGCGACGGGTTACCGGTCGCCGGCCGCCCGGGCAGGATCAGGTCGGGCAATTTGTAGTCGGGCTCGAGGCCTGCGGTCTCGCGATCGAAGGCCGCGCGCGAGACGCCGGCGGCCTGCGCCTCCGGCCACAGCGAGGCGATGAACTGCGTGAAGGCGGTATCGGCGGCATGGGCGGCGGAAAATATCGATGCGAACAGCGTCATTGCTGAAGCAAACGCCACGCGGGTCAATCGTTTCACAACGGCGCGCCTCATCCTCACTTCACCGCCACGATGAAGACCCGCGGAAAACGGAACAGTACCTTGCCGTCGGCCTGCGGTGGATAGGCGGCGGCAACGCGCGCGGTGTATTCGGCGAGGTATTGTTTGCGCTCCGCCGTCTCGAGCAGCTCCATGAACGGCCGCAAGCCGGTCCCCTTGACCCACTCCACGATCCCGGTGGCATCGGCGAGCGGGTGATTGTAGATCGTGTGCCAGATGTCCAGCCGCCGGCACAACGGGCTCAGCGCATCATAGTAGCCGCCCGGCTCCGGGACCTCGTCGCGCAAGCGCGCCTTCTCGAACAGCTGCTTGCTCCACGGTCCCTCGCGCGCCACCTCGCGCATCAACAGATGCGCGGGCTCATCGAGGCTGTCCGGAATCTGCGCCGCAAGCACGCCGCCCTCGGGCAGCCTGCCGATCAGCCGCTGCAATTGTTTGAGATGGCCCGGCACCCATTGGAAGATCGCGTTGGCGAACAGCAGATCGGTGCCGTCGGGGGGCACCCAATGCGCGACATTGGCCTCGATGAAGGTCTGCTTCGGCAGCCGTTCGCGCGCCTGTCGCAACATGTCGGCCGAGGTATCGATGCCGATCACGGTGGCATTCGGCCAGCGCTTGACCAAAAGCTCGGTCGAGTTGCCCGGACCGCAGCCGATGTCGACGATCTTCCGGGCATCGGTGAGCGGGACCTGCGCCAGGAGATCGCGCGGCGGACGCGTGCGCTCGTCCTCGAATTTGAGATATTGCTGCGCGCTCCAGTCCGCCATTTGCCGATCGTGCCCTACCTCGTCAGCTTCTTGTACTTTACCCGGTGCGGGATGATCGAGTCCTGACCGAGCCGGCGCATCTTGTCCTTCTCATAATCCTGGAAATTGCCCTCGAACCATTCGACATGGCTGTCGCCCTCGAAGGCGAGGATGTGGGTGGCGATGCGGTCGAGGAACCAGCGGTCGTGGCTGATGATGACGGCGCAGCCGGCGAAATCCTCCAGCGCCTCTTCCAGCGCACGTAGCGTGTCGACATCGAGATCGTTGGTGGGTTCGTCGAGCAGCAGGACGTTGGCGCCGGATTTCAGCATCTTGGCAAGATGCACGCGGTTGCGCTCGCCGCCAGAGAGCGCGCCGACCTTCTTCTGCTGGTCGGCGCCCTTGAAGTTGAAGGAAGAGCAATAGCCGCGCGAGTTCACCTCCCGCTTGCCGAGCAGGATCTGCTCGTTGCCGCCCGAAATCTCCTCCCACACCGTCTTCTTGCCGTCGAGATCGTCGCGCGACTGGTCGACATAGCCGAGATGCACGGTCTCGCCGACGGTGATGCTGCCCTTGTCGGGCTTCTCCTGCCCGGTGATCATCCGGAACAGCGTGGTCTTGCCGGCGCCGTTCGCACCGATCACGCCGACGATGCCGCCGGGCGGCAGGTTGAAGGTGAGATCGTCGATCAACAGCCGATCGCCGTAGCCTTTGTTGAGGCCCTCGAAGTCCACCACATTCTCGCCCAACCGCTCGGCGACGGGAATGGTGATCTGCGCGGTGGTGGTCTGCTTGTCGTTGGCCTGCTTCAGCAGATCCTCGTAACGCTGATAGCGCGCCTTGGACTTGGCCTGGCGCGCCCGCGGCGAGGACGCGATCCATTCCTGCTCGCGCGCCAGGGTGCGCTGATGCGCGGCATCCTCGCGGCCTTCCTGCTCCAGCCGCTTCTGCTTCTGCACCAGCCACGCAGAGTAATTGCCCTCATAGGGAATGCCGCGGCCGCGATCGAGCTCGAGGATCCAGCCCGTGACATTGTCGAGGAAGTAACGGTCGTGGGTGACGATCAGGATCGCGCCGGGGTAGTTGCGCAAATGGTTTTCCAGCCACGACACCAACTCGGCGTCGAGATGGTTGGTCGGCTCGTCCAGCAGCAGAAGCTCGGGCTGGTCGAGCAGCAATTTGCAGAGCGCGACGCGGCGGCGTTCGCCGCCGGAGAGTTTGGTCACGTCGGCATCGTCGGGCGGACAGCGCAGCGCGTCCATGGCCTGGTCGACCTTGCTGTCGAGATCCCAAAGGCCCTGTGCCTCGATCTCGTCCTGCAGCTTGGTCATCTCGTCCGCGGTCTCGTCGGAATAATTGGCGGCGATCTCGTTGTAGCGGTCGAGAATCGCCTTCTGCTTGGCGACGCCCAGCATGACGTTGTCACGCACGTTGAGCTTGGGATCGAGGTGCGGCTCCTGCTCGAGGTAGCCGACGCGGGCGCCCTCGGCGACCCAGGCCTCGCCGTTGTACTCCTTGTCGAGCCCGGCCATGATCTTGAGCAGGGTCGACTTGCCAGAGCCGTTGACGCCGAGCACGCCGATCTTGGCGTCGGGGTAGAACGACAAATGGATGTTATCGAGGACCTTCCGGGTCGGATAGCTCTTGGTCAGACCCTGCATGAAATAGACGAACTGACGTGCCATCGAGGCCCCTGAAAACGTGAGAATTTAAGCAAATTTTGCTGCGGCTCATGTAGCTGCATCACTCCCAAATCGCAACGTTTTCCATCCGTTCACCACGGATGAATACGGGTCCCTCACCATGTGTGCGGCAGATCACGACAATTGAAACCATCTTTTAATAAATCACGCCAAAACTCGTTTTCGGCGCACCAAAGTGCGTCCAAACGCGGCGAAGGCCGCGATCGAAAACAGAGGCTCGCGTCATGGCGACGATGGTTTCAACCTCCCTGTCCTCCCCGGCCGCCGGCCGCGCCGGACAGTCCGGCTTGCCCGGTTTCAAGGCGTTCTGGCGGAGTTTCTTCGCGACCGCCTTCCACCCCTATCGGCCCGAACTGCACTACATGCGCGGCCCCGGACCTGCCTGGCGCGCCAAGTACGGCGATCAGGCCACCTTCCGCCTGAAGGCCGACATCTAGGGCGCCACAGACGCGTTTTTGAAGCCGCAGACCGCTTGCGCGAATTCCTTTTGCGCGCGACCATGGCGACCTTCCCGACGGCACCCTCGCTGCCGTCCTTCTCGCCATGAACGGACCTTCCGATGACGCGGCTGCGCTGTGCAATTCTCGACGACTATTTCAAGCTTTCGCTGACCTCCGCCGACTGGTCCAAAGTGACGGACCGGGTCGATCTCACCGTGTTCGAAAAGCCCTTCAAGTCCGAGGCGGAGGCGGCCGCGGCACTGAAGGATTTCCCGATCATCCTGGCGATGCGGGAGCGCACCGCGTTTCCCAAGTCGATGTTCGCGGCGCTTCCGAACCTGAAGCTGATGATCACCTCCGGCATGCGCAATGCCGCGATCGATTTCGAGGCGGCCAAGGCCCACAACGTCGTGCTGTGCGGCACCAATTTCGCCCGCGATCCGACCGCGCCGCTGGCGATGGGCCTGATCCTGGAATTGACGCGCAACATCGGCCGCGAGAGCGCGCGCATGCATGCGGGCGCACCATGGCAGGCGCATCTCGGCATCGAGATCGAGGGCCGCACGCTCGGCGTCATCGGGCTCGGCAAGCTCGGCACCAAGGTGGCGAAGCTCGCGCAGGCGTTCGGCATGAACGTGATCGCCTGGAGCCCGAACCTGACGCCGGAGAAATGCAAGGAGGCCGGCGTGACCTACGCCTCGAAGGAGGAGCTGTTTCGGAACGCCGACGTCATCACCATCCATGTCGTACTCGGCCCACGCTCGCGCGGCCTCGTCGGGCGCGAAGACCTGCTGCGCATGAAGCCGACCGCCTACATCGTCAACACCGCGCGCGGGCCGATCATCGACGAGATGGCGCTCCTGGAGGTGCTGCAGCAGAAGAAGATCGCGGGCGCCGGCATCGACGTGTTCTCGGTCGAGCCGCTGCCGGTCGATCATCCCTTCCGCAAGCTCGACAACATGGTGCTCACGCCGCATCTCGGTTACGCCACCGAGGAGGTGTTCCGCGGCCACTACGTCCAGATGGTCGAGGGCATCGACGCCTGGTTCAAGGGCGAACCGGTGCGAAAGCTCGCCTAGCTTACGCCGCCGATTGGCGCGCCTGGACCTGCCGGACGATCTCGGCGAATCCGGCGCGCCAGGTCGGATGCGTCGGCCGCCAGCCGAGCTCGCGCTTGGCCTTGGCGTTCGAAGCTGCACGTACCTGGGTCATCATGGAAACCATGTGCTCGCCGGCGACCAGCCGCCCGATCCACGCCGGGATATGCAATGGCGGCCGCGCGCCGAGCATCGTGGCGAACGCCGGCAGCCATTCCTTCACCGGGGCCGGCTCGTCGTCGACGATATTGTAGATCTGGCCGGCTTTGCCGCGATCGATCGCCGCCACAGCCGCCGAAGCCGCGTCCACCACGTGCAGGAACGACCACCAAGCTGCGCCATCGCCGAGCAGTGGCATGCGGCGCCGGCGTACCAGTTCGATCATCGTGCGCTCGAGCATACCGGTGCCGGCGCCGTAGAACGATCCGTAGCGCAGGACGATTCCTTCCGGCGCCGCTGAGCCGATCACTCTGCGCTCCAGATACTGGATCGCATCCAGCGTGTTCCGCATCTCCTGGGGCGGATCGGGATCGAGCGCCTCGTTTTCCGATTTGATCGCGCCGCCGTCGCGCGCAAAGGTCCAGCCGCAATAGCTTTGCGCGATGAACCGCCGGACACCGACTTCGCGCGATGCCAACAGCAGCAGGTCAGTTCCTTCCGTGCGCAGCCGATTGGTGGCGGCAAAGCTGCGATCGAAATGCGTCAGATCCGTCATTCCGGTCAGTCCGGTCATCTGATGGATGACGATCTCGGGTCGGAACGACATGAACGCCTGCCGGATCGCCGGCGCATCGAACACATCCGCGATGATCGGCTGCGCGCCTGCGCGCTTGATCGCTTCAGCCTTGGCACTCGAGCGGGTCAGGCCCGCGACGGTGTGGCCGGCCGATATCAATTGTGGAACCAGTTCGCGCCCGACGGCGCCGGTTGCCCCCGCAACGAAAACGCGCATGTCTGATCTCCCGTCGTTCAACCGGCGGCAGGTAGTCGGATCAAATGTGAATTCAAGCCGGCGAATGTGGCGAGCCGGAACGCACGCCATATCAAATAAAAAAGCGCGCCGGCGGCGCGCTCTTTCAAATCGCTGTGCGGTCTGTCCTAGCGAATCGTGATCGGCGCGGGCAGCGGTGGAACCACTGCCGGCGGCATAGGCGGCTGCGGCGCAGCCGACATCTGCTGCTGCGGCGCGGCTTGGCCAACAACCTGTCCCGGCATCGGCTGAGCCGGCGCGGCGGAGGCCGTCGCGGTTCCCGGCGGCGGACCACCCGGCATCACGACCACGCGGGTGCCGACCTTGGTACGCTCGAACAGATCGGAGACGTCGTCGTTCAGCATGCCGATGCAGCCCGACGAGACGAACTTGCCGATGGTCGAGGGCTGGTTGGTGCCGTGGATGCGATAGACGGTGGAGCCGAGATACATCGCGCGGGCGCCGAGCGGATTGCCGGGGCCACCGGCCATGAAGCGCGGCAGATAGGGCTGGCGCTCGATCATCTCGGTCGGCGGAAACCAATCCGGCCACTCGGTCTTCTTGGTGATCTTCTGCACGCCGGTCCAGGTGAACCCTTCGCGGCCGACACGCACGCCGTAGCGGACCGCGCGACCATTACCGAGCACGTAATAGAGGTACGTGTTCGGCGTATCGACGACGATGGTGCCCGCGGGCTCCTTGGTGACGAACGAAACTTCCTGGCGGCGCAGGTTCGGCGACAGTTGCGCGGGTGCTGCGTCGGGCTGCTCTTCCGGGGGCAGCGAGGCGATGGTGATCGGCCGGCCGTCTGCGCCAACCGGCGGCGCAGCCTGCACAGAACCGGTGACGCCGGGCGGCACGCCTTGAGGCGGTGCGGCGCCGACCACTTCCGGCGGGCGTGGCACGTTGGGATCGTAGCTGCGATCGGCCGGATAGTAAGACTGCGGCGGCGGTGCGCCGGGCGGGCGATCGGCATAGATCACCGGCGGCGGCCCCGGCAGGCGGCCATAGCGCGGATCGTCCGGTGACATCACCGGGCCGCTCGGCACCGAACCGTTCGGAACCGCATGGGCGTAACGGGGATCGTCGGGCGAGAGGATCGGACCCTGTGCGCGCGCCGGACCGGGCGGCGGCAGCGCGGTCGCGTTGGCCTCGTCGTCCTCCAAAGCATCGAAATTGGGCCGGCCGCGGCCGTAGTCGGACGGATAGCCGTTCGGCGGATAGGGATAGGGGGCCGGAGCCTGCGAATAAACGGGGGCCTGCTGAACCGGATAGCCCTGTTGGGCCTGCGCGAACGAAACCGCTGCCGCGCCAGCCATCACGGCAGTGAAAGCCGTCAAAATGTGTTTGATCTTCATTGGTCTTGTATAGTCCCCAAGCGACACCGGACCGTTAACGGGGCTTGGCCGAAGATCGCGGCGCATTCAAGACAATTCCGGCCGATTTGTGCCTAATTTCAGTATTTTGTGATGGTAGTGCCGCCGATCTGGCGCGCCGTTGCAGCGATGCCGCAGCCACCGGCAAATCGCGCATCAGCGCGCGATCGCGGCATCGGCGACGGCCAATTTAAGGAGTCGGGAATCAATGCTTGCGGTATCCTCGCTCCAAGCCTGATTCGCGGCGGCGAACGCGGCTCACCTTCTATCCCAGTACGTCACCGCGTTCCCGTTTGGCTCGAGGGCCCTCGCAGCGTGCCTGCGAAGGCGGAATCGTCCCCGCAAATGCTTCCCGGCATCCGTTTTCTGCTCGCCGCCATTCTGCTGTCGGTCTCGATCGTCGTGTTTGGATTGGGCGCGGCTGCGTTGCTGCGCGCGGCGCATGAGGATTTCGCCTCCAACCCGTCGTGGCGGGTCACGCCCGAGACGCGATTTGCGCAGCAGAGCGAGACGCCAACAACACTCGCATTGTTGCGCGTGGAGACGCCCGCGCCCGCCGCGACGTCTTCGGATGCTCCCGCAAGCGCCGCGCCTGAGGCAGGCGCAGCGCCAACACCAGCAACGCCGCCGGGCGAACAGATGGCCGCCGTTTCGCCGGCGCCCGAGCCGGAGAGGACTGTGGCTCCATCCACAGCGCCTGCGACGCCTTCGACTGAAGCGATCAAGACTGAAGCCTCGCCCCCGCTCCCCGCGCCATCGAACGAGCCGGCGCCGGCCGCTGTTGCGAGCGAGGCTCCGCCTCCGGTCGATCAACCGAGCAAGCCGGACGCGACGATCCAGGACACGAAGGTGGCGGCGAGCGATGCAAGCGATACGCCGCCCAGGAAACCCGACGCTGCGCCGACGCCGCCCGACTCCGTCAAACCCGAAGTCGCCAGTTCAGAGACACCTCGGCAGGAACCAGCCGGGTCCGACGTGGCACAGCCCGAAGCCGCGTCGACCGAGGCCGCCAAACCCGAGCAGGCGAATGCGCCAGTTCCGCAAGAGACCGCTGCGCCTGCAGTGAAGGTCGCGAAGCTCGACAGACCGGCGGTCAAGATCGAAGAGCCGTCGCCAACCAAAGCCGAGGAAAGAAAGGCCGAGCGTGCGGCCGAGAAGGCCAGAGCCCGCGCCGAGAAGAAGGCCAGGGCACGCCGCCTTGCTCAGCGCGCCCGTGCCGCACGACAGGTCGCGGCGCAGCGTACGGCCGATCCCTTTGGCCAGACGCAGCAGCTGGCGCCCGCGCGCACGCCTTAAGTCAGAATCGCTCAGGCGGGACCAGTCGCGATCGGCGGACCGCTCGCCTGTCCCCATTCCGACCAGGAGCCGTCGTAGAGCGCAGACTGCTCTACGCCCAGCCGATAGAGCGCGAGCGTCAAGACACCGGCCGAAACGCCGGAGCCGCAGCTTGTCACGATCGGCGCATCGAGCTTGACGCCGGCATTCGTGAACGCCTTGCGCAGATCGTCGAGCGGCTTCATCGCACCGGTCGCGGCATCGAACAGCTGGTTATAAGGCACGTTGCGGCTGCCGGGGATGTGGCCGGCGCGAATGCCCGGCCGTGGCTCCGCCGCGCGTCCCTCGAAACGGTCGGCGGCGCGCGCATCGATCACCTGCTCGGCTTTGCTTGCGACGTTGTCGATCATTTGCTGCATGCTGCGCACGCGCCTGCATCGAACGTCGCCTTGAACGTCGCGGGCTTTGCCTTGATCTCGCCGCCCTCTACGGCGCGCCCCTCGGCGCGCCATTTCTTCAGGCCGCCATTGAGCACGTGGATCTTGTCGTGGCCAAAGGACAGAAACATCCACCAGGCGCGGGGGGCCGCGACCCAACCGCCGGAGTCGTAGACCACGACTGTATCGGCATTGCTGATGCCGAGATTGCCGACATCGCGACCGAACTGCTCGGCGCTCGGATACATATGCGGCAGCGGATTGGAATGATCCGACACCGCATCGACGTCGAAGTACACCGCGGAGGGAATGTGGGCTGCGAGATAATCGTCCTTCGGCAGCGGCAGCACGCCCGGCAATTTGAAGGTGGCGTCGACGACCTTCACGTTGGCGTCGTTGATGTGCGCGGCCAGCCATTCGGTGGAGACGAGGGGATCGTTGGTGGTTGTCATGAATTCGAATCCTTTCAACGCTCGTCATGCCCGGCCTTGTGCCGGGCATCCACGTCTTTCTTTTTCACTGCAACAAAGACGTGGATGGCCGGGTCAAGCCCGGCCATGACGATAGCTGCCAATCAGCCCTTCTTCTTCGGTTCCCATTTTTCGGTCGGGCCGCCGGCATCGCGCCAGGCGGCATAGCCGCCGCCGATATGGGCGACCGGCTTCAGTCCCATGTCCTGCGCGGTCTTGGCCGCCAGCGCCGAACGCAACCCGCCGGCGCAGTGGAAGATGAACTTCTTGTCTTCCTGGAAGAACGGCTTGGCATAGGGAGAGGCCGGATCGATCCAGAACTCCAGCATGCCGCGGGTGCAGGCGAACGCACCCGGGATCTTGCCGTCGCGCTCGATCTCACGGGGGTCGCGGACGTCGACGATCACGACGTCGCCGCCCTGCGCGGCCTTGATCGCCTCCGCTGCGCTGAGCGTTTCGATCTCGGCATTGGCTTCGTCCATCATCGCCTTGATGCCGCGATGGATCTTCTGGGGCATGATCCCCTCCCTTAACTCTTGTTCTTCTTGACACGCCGTCGTCGGCGCGCAGTTAGCTTACCGCACCAGCTCCTTCATCGCGCCTTCGAGGCCCTCGATGGTGATCGGATACATGCGGTTCGCGAAGATGCGGCGGATGATGGTGGTCGATTCCGAATAGTCCCAGTGCTTCTGCGCCACCGGGTTGAGCCAGACCGAGTGCGGATAAGTGCGGATGATGCGATCGAGCCAGATTGAACCGGCCTCTTCGTTGACGTGCTCGACCGAGCCGCCCGGGACCATGATCTCGTAAGGCGACATCGAGGCGTCGCCGACGAACACGACCTTGTAGTCGTGCGGATATTTGTGCAGCACGTCCCAGGTCGGGGTGCGGTCGGTGAAGCGCCGCTTGTTCTGCTTCCACACGCCTTCATAGAGGCAGTTGTGGAAGTAGAAATATTCCATGTGCTTGAACTCGGTCTTGGCGGCCGAGAACAGTTCCTCGACCTGCTCGACATGGGAGTCCATCGAGCCGCCGATATCGAAGAACACCAGCACCTTGACCGCATTGCGCCGCTCGGGCCGCATGATCACGTCGAGATAGCCGTGGTTCGCCGTCTCCTTGATCGTGGTGTCGAGATCGAGTTCGTCGGGCGCGCCGGTGCGCGCGAACTTGCGCAGGCGGCGCAGCGCGATCTTGATGTTGCGGATGCCGAGCTCGACATTGCCGTCGAGATCCTTGTATTCGCGGCGGTCCCACACCTTCACCGCGCGGTTGTTGCGGTTCTTCTCCTGGCCGATCCGCACGCCTTCCGGATTGTAGCCGTGCGCGCCGAACGGCGAGGTGCCGGCGGTGCCGATCCACTTGCTGCCGCCCTGGTGGCGGCCCTTCTGCTCTTCGAGGCGCTTGCGCAAGGTCTCCATGAGCTTGTCCCAGCCCATGGCCTCGATCTGCTTCTTCTCCTCCTCGGTGAGATATTTCTCCGCGAGCTTCTTCAGCCACTCCTCGGGAATCTCGGCCTTGTCCATCGCATCGAGCAGGTTCTCGAGCCCCTTGAACACGGTGCCGAACACGCGGTCGAACTTGTCGAGATTGCGCTCATCCTTCACCAGCGCGGTGCGCGACAGATAGTAGAAATTCTCCACCGTCTGGTCGGCGAGGTCGGCGTCCAGCGCCTCCATCAGCGTCAGATATTCGCGCAGGGTCACGGGGACCTGCGCGTCGCGCAACGAGGTGAAGAATTGCAGAAACATCGTTCTTAGATCGCGCGCCTGCGGGGCAAGGTCAAGGCCCGCTTTTGCCTAGACCGCCCTGCATTTTCATCTAAAATTATACCCGGGAGTGCATTTCAGGCGGGGCAATTTCAATGGACAACAGAGTGCGTGGCGTGGCTATGATCCCCATCATCCCACGCCGGCCCCGCCGCGAATAACGCATCGCCCCATTCCCGCACCAAAGGCTGTACTGGCCGCCATTTCCTGCTAAGGCGACCACTTATCCCGCGCTCAAAACCTCCAAGGCAAAGGCTCGATGAAATTCACCGGCACCAAAGACTACGTCGCGACCGAGGACCTCAAGGTCGCCGTCAACGCCTCGATCGTGCTGGAGCGTCCGCTCCTGATCAAGGGCGAGCCCGGCACCGGCAAGACGGTGCTGGCCGAGGAAGTCGCCAAGGCGATCAAGGCGCCGCTGCTGACCTGGCACATCAAGTCGACCACCAAGGCGCAGCAGGGCCTCTACGAATACGACGCGGTGTCGCGATTGCGCGACAGCCAGCTCGGCGATGCGCGGGTGTCCGACATCTCGAACTACATCAAGCGCGGCAAGCTGTGGGACGCCTTCACCCTCGAGCAGCGCCCCGTGCTGCTGATCGACGAGATCGACAAGGCCGACATCGAGTTTCCGAACGACCTGCTGCTCGAGCTCGATCGCATGGAATTCTTCGTCTACGAGACCGGCGAGAACATCAAGGCCAAGCTGCGGCCTATCGTTATGATTACCTCCAATAACGAGAAGGAGTTGCCCGACGCCTTCCTGCGCCGCTGCTTCTTCCACTACATCAAATTCCCCGACGTCGACACCATGAACAAGATCGTCGACGTGCATTTCCCCGGCATCAAGAAGCGGCTGGTGGAAGAGGCGTTGCGCATCTTCTTCGAGGTGCGCGAGGTGCCTGGCCTGAAGAAGAAGCCGTCGACGTCGGAATTGCTCGACTGGCTGAAGCTGCTGCTCAACGAGGACATCACGCCGGAGATGCTGAGGGAGCGCGATCCGCGCAAACTGATCCCGCCGCTGCATGGCGCGCTCCTGAAGAACGAGCAGGACGTGCACCTGTTCGAGCGGCTGGCGTTTTTGAGCCGGCGCGAGGTGTAAGGGCGCCCGCTACAAGTCCGCACACACCACGCCTGCTCCGTTCATGACGCCTTGCGCTTGACCGCCTTGCGTAAGGTTTCATCAATCCGCGATTGCCAGCCCGCTCCAGTCGATTTGAAATGCTCGATCACCTCCCGACTGAGCCGTAACGAGACAAGCTTTTTTGTCGGTGATTTGTTTGGACCTCGGCCCTTACGAATTGATGCGCCCAGATCGGGAAAAACTTCAGAGAACGGCCGAGCCTTGGCGAAATCCGCCTTTGTCAATTCCGGATTATCGCTGACCTCGCGCAGGTCTTTTTTGCTGTAGCCGAGTTTCCGTTTAGCGTTCGGCATAGAGTTTCCTTTCGCTATGGCTCGCGGGCCGCATACTGATGATACTCACTCCCTCGCGTCCTAACCGGGCGAATACAACAACGACAATGCCCCGGATGCTGACGCCGATCGCGACCCAGCGTTTGTTCTTGTTGTGCGAAGGAACGACCAGCGCGTTGTCGAAAAATGTCTCATTGAGATCGGCGAAATCCAACCCGTGCTTATCGAGGTTGGCCAAGCGCTTCGGCTCATCCCAAAGGATTTTCATCTATAATGTAGCTACATTCTACGCGTAAATCAAAGACATTTTATAGCTACGATATAACTTCCACTCCCCACGTGGCGCGGCGCCGCAGCGTACCTGCCCCACCGTCGCACACTAACTCGCCAGCCTGACCGCTTCCGGCGCGTTCTTGCCGCGGATCAGGTCGCTCGCCTTGTCGGCGATCATCAGGGTCGACGCATTGAGATTGGCCGAGATCATGCGCGGCATGACCGAGGCGTCGATCACGCGCAGGCCCGAGAGGCCATGCACCCGCAACTGGTCGTCGACCACGGCCCAGGTGCTGTCCGCCGGACCCATACGGCAGGTGCAGCCGGGATGGAAGGTGGTGGTGCCGCGCTGGGTGGCGGCGGCGAGCAATTCCTCATCGCTCTGCACCTTGGGCCCCGGGAAATCCTCATAATCATAATATGGCGCGAGCGGCTCCGACTTGAGCAGCCGCCGCGCCAGCTTCATGCCGGCGACGACGACACGACGGTCGAGCTCGGCCGTGAGATAGTTGGTCTGGATGATCGGCGGCGCAAAGGGATCGCTGGAGCGAATCCGCACATAACCGCGGCTTTCGGGCCGCTGCTGCCATGACGTGCACGTCATCCCCGGCAGATCCTCGAGCGCGCCCTGCACGCCCTCCTTGTAGCTCGCCGGCGTGAACGTGATCTGCAGGTCCGAACTCTCGGTGGTCTCGCCGGAATGCCAGAAGCAATAGACCATGGTCGGCGACAACGACAGCAGGCCGCGCCGCGTCGTCGCCCATTTCATCGCTTCGACCCAGAGGCGCCAGCCCTGGCGAAGCTCGTTGATGGTCCTGATGTTCTTGACGCGCGCGACCGAGCGCGGCGCGTAGTGATCCTGCAAGCCCTCGCCGACGCCGGGCAGCGCGTGACGCACCTCGATGCCGTGCGATTGCAACAGCTCCGGCGAGCCGACGCCGGACAATTGCAGCACCTGCGGCGAGTTGTAGGCGCCGCCCGAGAGGATCACTTCCTTGTTGGCGCGGACTTCAACGGGCGTCCCGCCCTTGCCGCCCCGGAGATAGCGCACGCCGACGGCGCGCTTGCCGTCGAAGATGATGTTGGTGACATGCGCATGCGTGCGCACGTCGACATTCGGCCGCTTGCGCGCCGGATGCAGGAAGGCCTTTGCCGCGCTCATGCGCAGTCCGTTCTGGATGGTGCGCTGGGCGTAGGAGACGCCTTCCTGGATCGCGCCGTTGTAATCGGGGTTGCGCGGTATGCCGAGGCTGATCGCGCCGGCCATGAAGGCCTCGCACAAGGGATCGCGCCATTCCATCGTGGTGACCGTCAGCGGCCCCTCGCGGCCGCGATAATCGTCGTGGCCTTCGCCGACCCGCCGCTCCATCCGCTTGAAATAGGGCAGCACGTCACTGTAGCCCCAGCCCCGATTGCCCATCTGCGCCCAGGTGTCGAAGTCCTGGCGCTGGCCGCGGTTATAGATGTGGCCGTTGATCGAGGACGAGCCGCCGAGCGTCTTGCCGCGCGGCGCATAGATGCTGCGGCCGCCGGTGTAGGGACCGGGCTCCTGCTGGTAGGCCCAGTTCACGCTCTTCATGTGGAAGGTCTTGATGAAGCCCGCCGGCAAATGAATGTAGGGATGCCAGTCGCGCGGGCCGGCCTCGAGCACGCAGACGCTGGTGCCGGCATCCTCGCTCAGGCGGTTCGCCAATACGCTGCCGGCTGAGCCGGCGCCCACGATCACATAATCGAACGTTTCCATCGCCGTATCGCTTCTTGTTGGTTGGCGCGGGTTACTCCCGCGGCTTGTCATTGAGTTGATAAGTCAAGTGCGCCTTCACCGTCGGCCACTCCGCCGCGATGATGCTGAAGACCACAGTGTCGCGCAGCGTGCCGTTCGGCGCAACCTGATGGCTGCGCAAAATTCCGTCCTGCCGGGCGCCGAGCCGCTCGATCGCGCGCCGGCTCTGATGGTTGAAGAAGTGGGTACGGAACTCGACCGCGATGCAGTCGATCGCCTCGAAAGCGTGCGCCAACAGCAGCAATTTGCACTGCGTGTTGAGCGGGCTGCGCTGCACGCGCCTGGCATACCAGGTCGAGCCGATCTCGACGCGGCGGTTCGCCGCATCGACGTTCATATAGGTGGTCATGCCGGCGATCTTGCCGTCGGCATCGTAGACCGTGAACGGCGTCATCGAACCCGCCTTCTGCAGGCCGAGCCGGCGGTCGATCTCCTTGGTCATGTCCTCCGGCTTCGGCACGGAGGTGTACCAGAGCTTGTAGAGCTCGCCATCCTTCACGGCCTCGACCAGGCCCGCGTGATGATCGTGCGATAGCGGCTCCAGCCGCGCATGCGCGCCGCGGAGCGTAACGGGTTCAGGCCAGGGCATCAGGTTCTTCCTCTCGATTCGTCATTGCGAGGAGCGAAGCGACGAAGCAATCCATCTTTCCCGCGTTTTGCGCCATGGATTGCTTCGCTTCGCTCGCAATGACGATGACGTCACTTGTTCAAAAAATTCAGCGGCAAACCCGGCCGCGGCCAGTCCATCGCGATCAGCTCACCCTTGCCGGACAGCGTGATGTAGGCCGTTTTCAGCTCCGGTCCGCCGAAGGCGATATTCGTAGTGACGCGATCGCCGGTCGGCACCTGCTCGACCAGTGTGCCATCGGGCGCGATCACGGAGATGCAGCCCGAGATCAATGTGGCGACGCAGACATTGCCGCTGGCTTCCACCGCGAGCGAGTCGAACATCTGGTAGCCGCCGAGGCCCGCGATCGGCTTTCCCCGCTCGCCGCGATAGATCACGTCGCGCGGCTTGATCGTGCCGGGCTCGGAGACCTCGTAGGCCCACAGCCGCGCGGTCGGCGTCTCCGCGACATAGACGGTCTTCTCGTCCGGCGAGAGGCCGATGCCGTTGGCCGGCAGCACGCCATGCACGGCCTCGACGACCTCCTTCATGCCCGGCTTGATGTAGTAGAATCCAGCGACATCCATCTCGCGGGCGCGACGCTTGCCGAGATCGGAGAACCACAGGCCCCCCTGCCTGTCGAACACCAGATCGTTCGGTCCGCGCAGGCCGTGCTCGCCGCATTTGTCGACCACGGTCTCGAGCTTGCCGCTTTGCAGGTCGACGCGCTGGATCGAACCGCCGCGATAATCTTCGGGCTGCGGGCCCGGCATGATCATGTTGCGGGTCGGAATCCAGGTGAAGCCGCCATTATTGCAGACGTACATCTTGCCATCGGGACCGAGCGCGGCGCCGTTCGGGCCGCCCGGAATTTGCGCGACGATCTCCTTGCGGCCGTCGGGATGGACCCGCGTCAACCGCTGCCCGCGGATTTCGACCAGCACGACCGAGCCGTCCGGCATCACCACCGGGCCTTCCGGAAACTCCAGACCGGTGGCGAGCACGCGAATATTGGCCATGATGATCCTCCCGCTTGTTCTCAGCTACAGGCGGGCGATCCCGCGCAGGCAAGTTGTTGCCTGACGTTATGGCAAAGGCGCCCGCGCTTGCCAAGCAAGCGCGCGCCATGGCTGCGTTGCGGTTAGTTTATTGGTTTGACGCGTTTTCTTCACGCGAACCGGTACCCACTTCGCTTGAAAACGCTATGTTTTGATCGGCACCCAGATTTCGAGACCGCCGTCTCCAGTAGCCGGATCGAATTTCTCGTCATAGCGCTCGAAATTCGGCGCGTCCGCGACCTTATGGCCGGACTGCGGCAGCCAGTGATTCCAGATCGTGTTGACGGTACGGCGGATGGTCGAGATGTGCTCGGTGTGGGTGAACACGACGTAGCGCTGCTCCGGAATGCGCACACGGCTGAAATCGCGCGGCAGATCGGAGAAGTCGGCGACCTCGACGCCGGCGATGTAATCGAAATTGCCGGCATCGTCGCCATTGCAGCAGACGCCATAGGCGACCTGCCCGATCCGTCCGGGAAAACTCTGGACGTATTGGTGGAAGCGCTGCCACAGGCCGGGAATGCCGGCGCCGTTGTTGTCGTGATTGATGCGTTCGCCGAGGCCGGCGACCAGCATGGCCTTGCCGGTCTCGAAACGCGGCGACGCGATATGATCGAATGCGGTGGAGTTCATGAGGATCGGCTCCTGCAGCTCGAGTTTGTCGAGACACGTCGTGGCGCGGACCACCTCGGGCGTGATGCCGAAATGGTCGCGGAACGCGCGGGTGAATGCTTCGTGAGAGCCGTAATCCGCATCCAGTGCGACGTGCAGAATATCGGGCGCGCCGGCCGCAAGCGCACGCGCGGCCTCGGTCAGACGGCGAGCACGCACGTAGCGGATCACCGAGAAACCGGTCGCGGCGGCAAATGCGCGTACCAGGTGGAAGCGCGAGACGCCCGCGACGTTCGAAATCTCGTCGAGCGTCAGCGGCTCGGCGAGATGGCTTTCGATGTACCAGAGCGCCTTTTGCGCCGGATTCATGGATCAAGGACCTTCGTTCGAAGCGAAGCCACTATGCGCGCTCTGCGACAGTCGACGTTTGACAGTCCTTGCGCCCGCGCGGGCCGGAATTTCCGCCCTCACCTTCCGCATTGCGGAAAATAACGGCGGAGCTGTTGCTGGCAACGGGGTTCCAATCGTGCATACTGAGCCCGCATTCGGTCCGACGGCTCGACAAGCTGCCCAACAATCAAAACCGAGCCGCGGCCAATCAGGGAGGACGATAATGCACGACCGTGTCTTCAGCGACGCCAAGAAAATCGCGCTTGCCACAATCATTGCAACCGCACTCGCAACCACCGCTCACGCGCAGAAGAAATACGATCCGGGCGCGACCAACACCGAGATCAAGATCGGCAACATCATGCCGTATTCGGGGCCGGCGTCCGCCTACGCCACCATCGGCAAGACCGAAGCCGCCTATTTCAACAAGATCAACTCGGAAGGCGGCATCAACGGCCGCTTGATCAATTTCATCAGCTATGACGATGGCTACTCGCCGCCGAAGGCAGTCGAGCAGGCGCGCAAGCTCGTCGAATCCGACGAAGTGCTGCTGATCTTCAATCCGCTGGGCACGCCGTCGAACAGCGCGATCCACAAATACATGAACGCCAAGAAGGTGCCGCAGCTGTTCGTCTCCACGGGCGCTGCGAAGTGGAACGACCCGAAGAATTTTCCGTGGACCATGGGCTGGCAGCCGAACTACCAGACCGAGGCGCGCATCTATGCCGCCTATATCCTCAAGGAACTGCCGGGCAAGACGATCGGCGTGCTCTATCAGAATGACGATTTCGGCAAGGACTACGTGATCGGGCTGCGCGAAGGCCTCGGCGATCAGGCCAACAAGCTGATCCTGGTCGAGTCGTCCTACGAGACCTCCGCGCCCACCGTGGATTTGCAGGTCGTGCAGATCAAGGGCGCCAATCCCGACATCTTCCTCAACATCGCGACGCCGAAATTCGCCGCGCAGGCGATCAAGAAGATCGGCGAACTGAACTGGCATCCCGTGCACTTCCTCACCAACGTCTCGGGTTCGATCGGCAGCGTGCTGAAGCCGGCCGGTTACGAGAATGATCAGGGCATTCTCACCACCGCCTATTTGAAGGACCCCAAGGATCCCACCTGGAAGAACGACCCGGCCATGAACGAATGGCGGGCTTTCATGACCAAATGGTATCCCGAAGGCGACCAGGACGATGCCTCCACCGTGTTCGCCTATGGCGTCGCCAAAGGCCTCGAACAGGTCTTGAAGCAGTGCGGCGACGATCTCACCCGCGAGAACGTCATGAAGCAGGCCGCCAATCTCAACTTCGAGATCGGCATCTATCTGCCGGGCACCAAGATCAAGACCGGCCCGACCGACTTCGCGCCGCTGGAGCAGTTGCAGATGATGCGCTTCAAGGGCGAGAGCTGGGAGCTGTTTGGTCCTCTGATGTCGGGCGAGAAGGGATCGTAGGATTCTTCGTCATTGCGAGCGAAGCGAAGCAATCCAGAGCCACGCAAAAGGCCTGGATTGCTTCGTCGCTAATGCTCCTCGCAATGACGAGGGAGGCATTGACCGAGACC
>CAWCHW010000040.1:0-20384 GCA_963795365.1 uncultured Alphaproteobacteria bacterium | reverse complement strand
TGAAGACGCCGATCGCGAGCGACCCGGCACACGCTGGAAATACGGCACCAATATCGACTTCGTCGGCAAGGCGGTGGAAGCGGCGAGCGGCAAGAAGCTCGATGCTTATCTGCGCGATCACATGTTCGCGCCGCTCGGCATGACCGACACCGCCTTCAAGATCAGCGACGACATGCGCAAGCGGCTGGTCGGCATGCACATCCGCGGCGAAGACGGCAAGCTGGCGCCGATGCCGTTCGAGCTGGAGCAGAACCCCGAATTCCACATGGGCGGCGGCGGCCTCTATTCGACCGCGGCCGATTACATCAAGTTCTGCCAGATGATCCTCAACAAGGGCAGCGGCAACGGCAACCAGGTGCTAAGCCCGAGACCGTCGCGGCGATGGGCCAGAACCATATCGGCGCGCTCAATGTGACGAAGATGGTGTCGGCGCTGCCGGTCTACACCAACGACGTCGATCTCTTCCCCGACCAGGAGAAGAAGTGGGGGCTGAGCTTCCTGATCAACACCCGCAAGACGCCGGAAGGCCGCAGCCCGAACAGCCTGTTCTGGGCCGGGCTCGCCAACACCTATTACTGGATCGATCCGTCGCGCGACGTCTGCGGCGTGATCCTGACGCAGCTGTTGCCGTTCGCCGACCGCCACAGCCTGGAAGCCTTCGCGGGCCTCGAGCGCGGCATCTATGCCGGGCTCGACGCCGCGCAGAAGGCGGCTTGACGCACTCGCTCGCGCTTTCTCTCATTTCCCTCTCCCCGCTCTTCGGCGGGGAGAGGGTCAGGGTGAGGGGCTTTCGCGGCATCGGGACTCGCGAGAGTCTCCGCGTCACCCGGCGCGCAAGGGCGCGCGACCTCTCCGCGCAAGCGGGGCGAGGTGAAGACAGACGCATGGAGAACCCGACTTGACCGTAATTTCGGACAGTTATGTTTGCGGCATTTCCGATGCGCCGTTGCTGGGCGAAACCATCGGCCATGCGCTCGACAGGGCGGCGCAGCGCTGGGGCGATCGCGAGGCGCTGGTCTCGCCGAGCCACGATGTGCGCTGGACCTGGAGCGAATTCGCCGAACGCGTCGACGCGCTGGCCGCGGGCTTCCTCGCGCTCGGCCTGCAGCGCGGCGAACGCATCGGCATCTGGTCGCTGAACCGGCCCGAATGGACGCTGACGCAATTCGCCGCCGCCAAGGCCGGCCTGATCCTGGTCACCATCAACCCCGCCTATCGCCTGACCGAGCTCGAATTCGCGCTTCACAAGGTCGGCTGCGCCGCGATCGTCACCGCGACCGCATTCAAGACCTCGAATTACATGGAGATGATCGACACGCTGGTGCCGGAGCTTGCGAGCGCCGAGCCCGGCCGCCTGCACGCGGCAAAGCTGCCGCAGCTGCGCCACGTGATCCAGATCGGCGGACCGAAATGTCCGGGCACCATCGCGTTCGACGAGGTGGCGCGGATGGGCGGCGCGCGGCATCGCGAGCAGCTCGCCGCGCTGGCTGAGATCCTGCAATTCGACGACGCCATCAACATCCAGTTCACCAGCGGCACCACCGGCTCGCCCAAGGGCGTCACGCTGACCCACCACAACATCCTCAACAACGGCTATTTCCTCGGCCGCACCATGCGTTTCACCGAACAGGATCGCATCTGCATCCCGGTGCCGCTCTATCACTGCTTCGGCATGGTGATCGGCAATATGGCTTCGCTCACCTCGGGCGCGGCGATGGTCTATCCCGGCGAAGGTTTCGATCCGCTGGCGACGCTGCAGACCGTCGAGCAGGAGAAATGCACGGCGCTCTACGGCGTGCCGACCATGTTCATCGCCGAGCTCGATCATCCCGACTTCGCCAAATTCGATCTGTCGTCGCTGCGAACCGGCATGATGGCCGGCGCGCCCTGCCCGATCGAGGTGATGAAGCGCGTCAACAACGAGATGAACATGCGCGAGGTGACGATCGGCTACGGCATGACCGAGACCAGCCCCGCCTCGTTCCAGAGCGCGGTCGACGATCCCCTCGAACGCCGGGTGTCGACGGTCGGGCGCATTCATCCGCATGTCGAGGTCAAGATCGTCGATCTCGAGGGCCGGATCGTGCCACGCGGCGTATCCGGCGAATTGTGCACGCGCGGCTACAGCGTCATGCTGGGCTATTGGGACGAGCCGGAGAAGACCGCCGACGTGCTCGACGCGGCGGGGTGGATGCACACCGGCGATCTCGCCACCATCGATGCCGAGGGCTATTGCAACATCGTCGGCCGCATCAAGGACATGGTGATCCGCGGCGGCGAGAATCTCTATCCGCGCGAGATCGAGGAGTTTCTGTATCGCCATCCCAAGATCCAGGACGTGCAGGTGTTCGGCGTCGCCGACGACCGCTACGGCGAGGAGCTGTGCGCGTGGGTGCGGATTCGCGCCGGCGAGACGCTGACCGCCGACGAGGTCCGCGCCTTCTGCCAGGGCCAGATCGCCCACAACAAGATTCCGCGCTATGTGGAATTCGTCGAGGAATTCCCGATGACGGTGACGGGCAAGATCCAGAAATTCCTGATGCGCGACGCGGTCGAGTCGCGGCTCGGACTGAAGGCGGCGAAGACGGCGTAGCGAGCAAACTCTCCACGTCATGGCCGGGCTTGTCCCGGCCATCCACGTCTTTGATCGCGGGAAGATTTTTAAGGCGTGGATGCCCGGGTCAAGCCCGGGCATGACGGCGTTGGTTGTTTTGTGACGGTTAGGCATGGAAATTCGTTCTCGCGGCGCGATCCGCCCGAGGTTTGCCAAGACGTCTCACGCCCTGAAATCAAAGGGCGCAGGGAATGCCGGATGCGCACTGCACCCGCGGTCCCGTGTGCAGGAGGGAAAAAAACGCACACGAGCATACAGGGCAGCGGAGGCGATCCGACATTCCCTGCGCAGTGGCTTTACGGCTTATATCGCGCTCTCCCCGGCGATCGGGCTTGTTTGACACCGTCGCCTGCGAATATGGCTGCCAGAGCCCGGTTGGGATGACAGGCCTCCGCAGACTTGACGCCAACCATTGAGGCGTCAGGACCACACGACTTCACCGTACGCTTCAGCGCCGTTCGTCAGCCCGCCGTCTCATCGCTCACGGGAAACCCGCCCTGCAATCACTGGCGCGCCTGACGCTGCCGCGTCCACCGCTCCCCGCCCCGCGTGTCGCGGCGATCATGATACGCCCCTTTGGTGGGACGGGATGGCGGGGAATATAGGCGCGATTTTAATTCTGTAAAACAGAAATATTTTTTCGGCAGGGACTGGACAGGGCAAATCACTTTGATCTGGCTGAAGAAATTAGATTTTCGGCGCAACGGCTAGCGTGGCATCGAGCTGGGCATCAAGGCGTCGTTGGTGCGAACCAAAGTCGCAGTCTTGGGATCGTATGTGTAATCGGCAACCGATTCCGATTTAATCGAAAGACTTGTTCCCATGCTCACGGACGCGCCTCTTATCGTTGTTGGTTACCGTGGCGCAGAGCCATCGATCATGGAATCTTTGCTGGCCCAGAGCCAGGCGTCTCCCTAACGTTCCACAATCCTGGAGCACTGCTCGACTCTGTCGCAAGCCGCGTCACACTGGATGGAGGTGGACGCTTTCGCGCCGTGCCTATGCTAGCGTCGCTCAGGCGTTTTCAACGACCGGCGAACCTTTCACGCTGAAAGGCGCAACCATCGACCACGATCAGCGAAAGGATAAGCAACCGTATCTCAATGAAACGCAGGCATTCAACCTGCTTCGAGACGTGCTGGACCATTACCAGGCGCGCACTGGACTCATGCCAAGCCGAGTCGTGATTCATAAAACGACAATGTACCATCCAGACGAAGAGAGAGGCTTCCGCGACGCGACGCGTGATCGCGTGCCCGCTTGTGACTTGATATGGATGCGCAGCACGGCATTTCGGCTCATCCGCAAGGGAATGCAGGAGCCATGGCGAGGCACACTATGTACTATCGGGCCGGAAAGCTATTTATTCACTAGCGGCTTTGTGCCTTGGTGGAATGAGTATCCGGGTCCGCATATTCCTGCCCCCATTCAGATTGGCGCTTCGGGTGATACCGACATGCGCCAAAGGGCCATCGAAATTCTCGCGCTCACCAAAATGAATTGGAACAGCACAGAGGGCGTATCGCGCTATCCTATAACTCTGTCATTTGCGAAGCGTGTAGGCCAGCTCATGAGTGAGTTTTCCGAGAATCAGGTCCCAAATCCTTCTTATCGTTTTAACATGTGAGCGTAGCGTGAATTGAGGGCCGCAGGCCTCGCCGCTTGCGGGCGTCGTCGCGGAATTTTCGCCGGCGCCCGTCACTACACGGCCGGAGCCTAGGAAGCCGGCCAGCGCGCCGAGGCGGCCGGCATTCTCGTAACCGGCATTGCGCACCAGCCTGAACAGAAACCTGCGCCGAACCGGGCAACTTGATATTTATATCCGTTATGATATAATCCATCGATGCCACTCAAGCCGGTGACATTCCATGGAGATTTGCTGGACCGTTTGCGCGATTTCCCGGCGGACGCGCGCCAGCAGGCCGGCCAGGAACTGTATCGGGTGCAAATGGGGCGCGATCCGGTCGACTGGAAACCGATGCAGACGATTGGAGCCGGCGTTCGGGAAATCAGGCTCCGTGATGCGAGCGGAGCTTTCCGGGTGATCTACGTTGCGACATTTGCCGACGCTGTCCATGTCTTGCATGCCTTCCAGAAGAAATCGCAGAAGACAGCTCGGCGCGATCTGGAGCTTGCTGCCGCGCGGTTGCGAGACCTCAAACGAGAGTTGAGATCATGAAGACCAAGACGTTCGCGAATGTATGGGACGCGCTGTCGGACAGCCCCGAACAAGCGGCCACCATGAAAATTCGCTCCGATGTGATGATCGCCATCCATGACACCGTTCGGGCCTGGGACACCACGCAGGCGCAGGCCGCGAGCCGCCTCGGTGTGACCCAGCCCCGCCTCAACGACCTCCTGCAGGGCAAGATCAACAAGTTCTCGCTGGATACGCTGCTGACGCTGGCGGGACGCGCCGGTCTCAAGGTGAAGATCAACATCAAAAATGCGGCGTGACGCCGTAGAAGAAGTCGCGCTCTTTCTTCCTAGCATCGAAGCGATATCGGTCTTCGCCGGAGCGGACAGCCGATAGCGCGCCATCAGCTACGCCGGGGTCGCAAGGCCGTCGAGCGTTGCATCGAGGTCAGCGTCGTCGACCTCTGTAAATGCGCCGCGTTCCAGCGCGTCGAGGCCGGCCTTGATGTGGGTACGCAGCAACTCGAGTTTCAATTCGTCGACTTGCAGACCCTGCTGCAGACGGCGGACTGCATCGCGCACGGCTTCGCTGGCGTCCTGATACTTGCCGGCCCGAACGACTTCTTCGACGAAGGCGTCCTGTTCTGCGGTAAGGTTGATGTTGCGCGTCGGCATCGCAGCTCTTCCATCAAGGTCCCATAACATAATGCGATTGGTAATCCTTGCCAATGGCACTGCTTTGTACCCTCTTGGCAAAAAGGCGGAGCCCTACACCGGCAGCCCGTGCTGCTTCGCCAGCTCCTTCAGCGACACTTGCGGCCGCGCGCCGATATGCTGGATCACCTCGGCCGCCGCCAGCGCGCCGAGCCGGCCGGCATTCTCGTAGCCGGCATTGCGCACCAGCCCGAACAGGAATCCGGCGGCGAACAGATCGCCGGCGCCGGTGGTGTCCACCAGTTTCGAAATCGGAAATGCCGGCACCGCGGTGACGCCGTCGGATGAGGCGACCACGCAGCCCTTCTCGCTGCGGGTGACGACGCCGAGCTTGACGTCGCCGCGCAGCGCCTTCAGCGCGGTGTCGAAATCCGAGGTCTGGTACAGCGAATGCAGCTCGCTTTCATTGGCGAAGATCAGGTCGACCGTGCCGTTCTTCATCAGCTCGACGAACTCGCCGCGATAGCGATCGACGCAGAACGCATCCGACAAGGTCAGCGCGACCTGGCGGCCGGCGTCATGCGCGATCTGTCGAGGCCTTCACAAAGGCGTCCTTGGCGCTTTTGGGGTCCCAGAGATAGCCTTCGAGATAGACGATCCTCGCGCTCGCGATCTGCGCGGCGTCGATGTCGGCGGGCGTCAGGTCCTGCGCGGCGCCGAGATAGGTGTTCATGGTGCGCTCGCCGTCGCCGGTCACCAGGATGTAGGAGCAGCCGGTCGCCGGCCCGCCCGCCGCAGGCCTGGTCTCGAACGCCACGCCGGCGGCGCGGATGTCGTGGCTGTAGAGCTTGCCGATCTCGTCATCCCTGACCTTGCCGACATAGGCGGCGCGGGCGCCGAGGCTGGCGAGGCCGACGATGGTGTTGGCGGCCGAGCCGCCCGACATTTTCGTGGCCGGCCCCATGTCGCGGTAGATCGCGGCGGCGCGCGTCTCGTCGATCAGCGCCATGCCGCCCTTGGTCATGCCGTGACGGCTAAGGAATTTCTCGTCCGTCTGCACCAGCACGTCGAAGATCGCATTGCCGATCCCGAGCACGTCGTATTTTGCCTCAGCCATCGAAAGTCCTGTTGACACGCCGCGAAAGGCTGCGGCCTATCACACGGGCTCGCCAGCTGCTATAGAAGCCCCATGATCCGCTCTTTCCTCACGGTGTCATCGGGCACGCTGGCCTCGCGGCTGCTGGGTTATTTGCGCGATTCCATGATCGCGAGCCTGCTCGGCGCGAGTGCGATCGCCGACGCCTTCCTGGTCGCGTTCCAGTTCGTCAACGTGGTGCGGCGGCTGCTCTCGGAAGGCGCGCTGAACGCGGCGCTGGTGCCGGCATGGATGAAGCTGCGTGAAACCTCGGGCGCGCTCGCCGCGGCAAGCTTCGCGGGCGCCGTGCTCGGCACCATCAGCGCCGCCTTGATCGTCACGGCCGCGCTGCTCGGTCTTGTCATGCCGCTGCTCGTGACGGTGCTGGCGCCGGGATTTGCCGGGCATGACGCGTTGCAGCTCGCCGTCACCGACGCGCGGCTGATGCTGCCCTATCTCGCCTTTGCCGGGCCCGCCACCGTGCTGCTGGCGCTGGCGAGCGCGCAGGGCCGGTTTTTCGTCACCGCGTTCTCGCCGCTGCTGTTCAACGTGGCCTTGATCGCGGTCATGATCGCGCTGATCGTCGCGCGTGCGGAGGCGGGCTTTGTCGCGTTGGCACTTGCGGCCACCGTCGGCGTCGCCGGACTGCTGCAGCTTCTCGTGCTGGCGTTCCGCCGCGGCGACACTATCGCGACGCCATTGCGCGTCTCCTTCGACGCCGAGATGCGCGGCTTCCTGGCCCGCGCGATCCCCGGCATGGTCGCGAGCGCCGGACCGCAACTGCTCGCCATTGCCGGCGCGATCATCGCCTCGTCCTCGCCGTCGGCGGTGTCGTGGCTCTATTTCGCCAATCGCCTGATCGAATTGCCGCTCGGCATGGTCGGCGTCGCCATGGGCACGGTGCTGATCCCGGAACTGACGCGTGCGTTGCATGGCAACGACAAAGGCGCGATCGCACATGCGGAGTCCCGCGCGCTGGAGCTTGCGGCCGGGCTGGCGCTGCCGGCGATGCTCGGCCTGATCGTGCTGAGCGAGCCGATCGTACGGCTGCTGTTCGAGCATGGCGCGTTCACGGCGACGGATACGGCCTCGACCGCGCAGGCGCTGATCTGGCTCGCGCTCGGTCTGCCGGCCCATGTGCTGGTGAAGACGCTGTCGCCGGCCTTCTTCGCGCGCGAGGACACGTGGACGCCGCTGCTCGCCACACTGAAGGGATTTGTGTTCGCGATCGCGCTCGCGCTGCTGCTCGGTCATTTCCTCGGGGTCGCCGGCATCGCCATCGGTCTCGCGTTCGGCGCCTGGAGCACGGCGTTCTCGCTGATCCGGCAGGGCGCGACCGGCTTCGGGCTTTCGCTCGACATCGATGCGCGGCGCCGGCTGCCGCGCATCGTCGCGGCGGCGCTGGCGATGGGCGCCCTGCTTTGGTTCGCATCGGGCCTCACCGCGGCGACACATGGCCTGGCGCAGGCCGCGCTGCTGCTCGCGCTGATCGCGGGCGCGATTGTGACTTACGGCCTTTTGCTGCTGGGCTTTCGCGCCGTCACCCGGGACGAGGTGGTTCACGCCCTCAGCGAGAGGGGAGATCGCGACTTGCACCGATAGGCCTTGCATGGCAAACGGGCGCCACATCGAACAGCGGGAACGGACGATGGCATTCGTTGAACGGGTCTTTTCGGGCGTCCAGCCGACCGGCAATCTGCATCTCGGCAATTACCTCGGCGCGATCGTCAACTTCGTGAAGCTGCAGGACACGCACAACTGCATCTATTGCGTCGTCGACATGCACGCGATCACGCATGGGGTGGACGTCTGGGGCGGCCCGGCCGAGCTCGCGCGCAACACCCGCGAGGTGACCGCGGCCTTCATCGCGGCCGGCATCGATCCGAAGAAGCATATCGTGTTCAACCAGAGCCAGGTCTCCGGACATGCGGAGCTTGCCTGGATCTTCAACTGCGTGGCGAGGATGGGCTGGCTCAACCGCATGACCCAGTTCAAGGAGAAGGCGGGCAAGGACCGCGAGAATGCCTCGGTCGGTCTCTACGACTATCCGGTGCTGATGGCGGCGGACATCCTGGTCTATCGCGCCACCCATGTGCCTGTCGGCGACGACCAGAAACAGCATCTGGAGCTGTCGCGCGACATCGCGCAAAAATTCAACAACGACTTCGGCGAACTCGATCCGCGGTCACGGCATCAACGACGGGATGTTCTTCCCGCTGCCGGAGCCGCTGATCACCGGACCGGCGACGCGGGTGATGAGCCTGCGCGACGGCACCAAGAAAATGTCGAAGTCGGATGCGTCGGATTATTCGCGCATCAACCTGACCGACGATGCCGACACCATCGCGCAGAAGATCCGCAAGGCGAAGACCGATCCGGAGCCGTTGCCGACGGAAGAGAAGGGGCTGGAGAAGCGGCCCGAAGCCGACAATCTGGTCGGCATCTTCGCCGCGCTCGCTGCACGCGGCAAGGACGACGTGCTGCGTGAGTTCGGCGGCGGGCAGTTCTCCAGCTTCAAGAACGCGCTGGTCGAGCTTTGCGTCACGAAATTGTCGCCGATCGCAGCCGAGATGCGGCGTTTGACCGCGGACCCCGGCCATATCGACGCGGTCCTGATCGAAGGCGCCGACCGGGCGCGGGCGATCGCCGCGGAGACCATGCAGGCGACCAGGGACATCGTCGGCTTCGTCGGCAAGCGGTAACTTGTTGCGCCGCAAAGCGCTGCGTCGCCCTCTCCCAAAGCCGGAGCGGCTATGGCACGATAGCAGACATGCATGAGCACCCAGCGACGAAGCTACGAGACGGGTCACAAGCCGAAATGCCTGGTCATCGTCGATGACAGCGCCGAATGGGACCGCGCGGTGTATTACGCCAGCCGCTGGGCGATCCGCGGCGGCGGCGGCGTGGTGATGTTGCGCATCATCGAAACCGAGGACCAGAACCAGCAATGGCTTGGCGTGGCCGACATCATGCGCGCGGAAGCGCATGAGGCCGCCGAGGCCGCGCTCGACCGCGCCGCAGGCCGCGCCAACGGCGTTGCCGGCATCACGCCCGAACGCGTGATCCGCGAGGGCGATCCGACCGAGCAGATTTTGCAGGCGATCGAGGAGGACGTCGACATCACCATGCTGGTGCTGGCGGCCAATCCCGGTCCCGAGGGTCCGGGACCGCTGGTCAGCGCGATGGCCAAGACCATGGGCTCGTTCCCGATTCCGGTGGTGCTGGTGCCGGGCGACCTCAGCGACGCCGATATCGACGCGCTGTCATAGGCCCCATGCGGCCGCGGAACTGCTGATTCCGGCCCTTGATCGTGCCTTTGGCGACGCCATCTGCTAGACACACCCCAAATCGCCGGCCTTGAACCAGCGACTTCGGAGAAAACCATGTTCATCCAGACTGAAGCGACACCCAATCCTGCCACGCTAAAATTCATTCCCGGCCGGCTCGTGCTCGACGGCGGCACCATGGAGTTTGCGAGCCGCGAATCCGCCGGCCGCTCGCCGCTCGCCGAAAAGCTGTTCGCGGTGCCCGGCGTCACCGGCGTGTTCTACGGCTCCGACTTCATCACCGTGACCAAGGACGACGGCGACTGGCAGCACCTGAAGCCCGCGATCCTCGGCGCCATCATGGAGCATTACATGTCCGGCGCGCCGCTGCTCGCCGACGGCACGGCCGCGAGCGATGAGTTGAGCGACGAGGAAGACGAGTTCTTCGACGAGGCCGATGCGGAGACGGTCGAGCAGATCAAGGACCTGATCGAGACGCGGGTTCGGCCCGCGGTCGCCAATGACGGCGGCGACATCACTTTCCGCGGCTTCAAGGACGGCGTGGTCTATCTCAACATGAAGGGATCATGCGCCGGCTGCCCGTCATCGACGGCAACCCTGCAGCACGGCATCCAGAACCTGCTGCGCCACTTCGTGCCCGATGTGGTCGAAGTCCGGCCGATGTGATCGGATACATAAATCTTATTCTTTTCAAAGACTTGAATAGGTGTTGCGGTACGTTATCCACGTAACCGCAGCATTGCGCACTTCTCCCGACGCGCAATGCTAATCTGTCGCCGATGCTGATCCTCGCCATCGATACCGCGCTCGACGCCTGCGCCGCCGCCGTGCTCGACACCGGCGCCAACAGGCTGATCGCGGTGGAATCGCAAACGATGAAGCGCGGCCACGCCGAGGCGCTGATGCCGCTGATCGCGCGCGTCATGAAGGAGTCGGCGCTGCCGTTTGCCGCGCTCGATCGCATTGCCGTCACCACCGGGCCCGGCAGCTTCACCGGTCTTCGCGTCGGCCTGTCGGCGGCGCGCGGCATTGCGCTCGCGGCTCGCAAGCCGGCGGTCGGCGTCACCACGCTGTCGGCCTATGCGGCGCCCGTCGTCAGCGAAGGCGGTGAGGCGCCGGTGATCTCGGCGATCGATGCGCGGCACGGCCAGGTCTATTTCCAGGTCGTCAGCGGCAACGGCAGTTCGCTGATCCGGCCGCGCGTCGCGCCGATTGCAGAGGCGCTCGAAGCATCCCGCTTCGGTGCGCCGCATCTCGTCGGCAATGCCGCGACAATTCTCGCCGAGCGCTGGCCGGCCGAGGCACCGCCTCCGATCAAGGTCGATTCCCTGCCCGCGCCCGACATCAATTGGGTGGCGTGGCTCGGCGCTGCGGTCAATCCGCCCTCGGCGCCGGCGCGTCCGTTCTATTTGCGCGCGCCCGACGCCAAACCTTCGCTGGACATCGCTTCGGCGCCGCGCGGCCTTCATCGTCATGACCTGGCTCTCCACGCTCTGGAGCGGCGGCACGCCGGTGGTCGAGCCTGCGCAGTTGCGCGATGCCGCGCGGCTTGCGCAATTGCACGGCGCGTCGTTTCACCGCGGCTGGGGCGAAGGCGAGTTCGAAACCATGCTGCGCGAGCGCAACACTCTGGTGCATCGCCTGCAGTTGGGGCGCAGGACCGTCGGCTTTGCCGTCTCGCGCATGGGCGCGGACGAAGCCGAAATTTTGTCGATCGCGGTCGATGCCGCCTATCGCGGCCGCGGCTGGTCGCGCAATCTGCTGCTGACCCATCTCGGCCATCTCGCAGGCCGGGGGGTACGCACGATCTTCCTGGAGGTCGAGGAGAACAATCATCCGGCGCGCCGGCTCTACGAGCGGAACGGTTTTTCGACCGTCGGGCGCCGCGAAAGCTACTATCGGCAGAGCGGCGGGGAACAATTGAACGCGCTTCTGATGCGCCGTGACTTGTCGTAAGATATGGGCGGTGGCAAAAGGGCAACCGATGACCGTATTGAAATCGCCGTCCGCCGCAAAGACCTCCACCATCGAGGCGCGCTGTGCCTCGACCGGCATGCGCATGACCGAGCAGCGGCGCGTGATCGCACGCGTGCTGGCGGAAGCGGCCGACCATCCCGACGTCGAAGAGTTGTACCGCCGCTGCGTCGCCGTCGACGACAAGATCTCGATCTCCACCGTCTACCGCACCGTCAAGCTGTTCGAGGACGCCGGCATCATCGAACGGCATGATTTTCGCGAGGGCCGCGCCCGCTACGAGCAGATGCGCGACAGCCATCACGACCATCTGATCAATCTGCGCGACGGCAAGGTGATCGAATTCACCAACGAAGAGATCGAGAAGCTGCAGGCCGAGATCGCCCGCAAGCTCGGCTACAAGCTGGTCGATCATCGGCTCGAACTGTACTGCGTGCCGCTCGACGACGATTCGAAGAGCTGACGTGCCGATCGATCTCGTCATCTTCGACTGCGACGGCGTGCTGGTCGACAGCGAGGTCATCTCCTGCCGCGCGCATGCAGAGACGCTGACACGCCACGGCTATCCGATCACGGCGCGAACAGGTGCTTGCAGCGATTTCTCGGCGTGTCCGACCGCGAGGCGCGGCTGATCGTGGAAACGGAGATGAGGCGCGCCTTGCCCGACGATTTCGAAATGCAGATGAAGCAGGCGGCGTTGCAGCTCTATGCGGATCATCTGCATTTGATACCGCACGTCGCCGAGACGGTCGCGGCGATCGGCTTGCCGAAATGCGTGGCCTCGAGCGGCACGCCGGAGAAGATCCGCCATGGCTTAACTCGCGCCGGCCTGTACGGACCGGCTCGCGCCGCATATTTTTTCCGCCGTACAGGTCAAGCGCGGCAAGCCCGCGCCCGACCTGTTCCTGTTCGCGGCCGAGCAGATGGGAGCGGCACCGGAGCGTTGCGTTGTCGTCGAGGATAGCGTGCCTGGCGTGACCGGCGCGCGCGCGGCCGGAATGACGGTGCTCGGCTTCCATGGCGGCAGCCACTGCACGCCGGGCCACCCGGCCATGCTGCAAAAAGCCGGTGCTGTCGCAACCTTCGACGATATGCGGCAATTGCCGGCCCTGATCGCCCAGAATCAAGGTTTGGTCGCTGGCTTTTCAGCCCCCTAGGCTATATTTGAAGCCCTGCGCCCCGATGGCGCCGTTTCCTTTATCCTTGATCCGGGTTCCATGACGCCGCCGCGCAAGCTGCACATCAAATCCTATGGCTGCCAGATGAACGTCTACGATGCGCAACGCATGGTGGACACGCTGGGCAGCGAAGGCTTTGTCGAGACGGCGAGCGCCGAGGATGCGGATCTCGTCATCCTCAACACCTGCCACATCCGCGAGAAGGCCTCCGAGAAGGTCTATTCGGAGCTCGGACGGCTGCGTGTCGCGCGGGACGAAGCCGCGCGAGGCGGCCGTGACATGAAGATCGTGGTCGCCGGCTGTGTCGCACAGGCGGAGGGCGGGGAGATCATCCGGCGCGCGCCCGTGGTCGACGTCGTGGTCGGCCCGCAGAGCTATCATCATCTGCCGCAACTGCTCGAACGCGCATCGCGCGGAGAGAAGGCGATCGAGACCGAATTTCCGTCCCAGGACAAGTTCGGCTTCCTGCCGCAGCCGAAATCCGATGCGATCCGCGCGCGCGGCATCTCGGCCTTCGTCACGGTGCAGGAAGGCTGCGACAAGTTCTGCACCTTCTGCGTAGTGCCGTACACGCGCGGCGCGGAAGTCTCCCGGCCGGTCGAGAAAATCGTCGATGACGTGAAGCGGCTCGCCGAGAACGGCGTGCGGGAGCTCACGCTGATCGGACAGAACGTCAACGCCTATCATGGCGAGGGACCGGACGGGAAAAGCTGGCCGCTCGGCAAGCTCCTGGACCGCCTTGCCGGGATTCCCGGCATCGTGCGCCTGCGCTATTCCACCAGCCATCCCCGCGACGTCGATGATTCGCTGATCGCGGCTCATCGCGATTTGCCGGCACTGATGCCGTTCGTGCATCTGCCGGTGCAGTCCGGTTCCGACCGGATGCTGGCGGCGATGAACCGCAAACATACCGTCAAGGATTACCTCGAGGTCATCGAGCGTTTTCGTCGCGCCCGCCAAGACATTGCATTTTCATCGGATTTCATCGTCGGCTTTCCCGGCGAGAGCGCGGAAGATTTTTCCGCCACACTCGCGCTTGTCACGCAAATCGGATACGCTGCGGCGTATTCGTTCAAATATTCGCCGCGGCCGGGGACGCCTGCGGCGGACATGCGGGAGACGGTTTCAACAGCTGACATGGACGAGCGATTGGCGCGGCTCCAGGGATTGATCGACAGCCAGCAATCGGCCTTCAACAAGGCTGCGATTGGCACCACCGTCGATGTGCTGTTTGAACGCCCGGCGCGCAATCCCGGCCAGATCGTCGGACGGACCGCCTGGCTGCAACCGGCCCATGTCATGGCCTCGCCCGATATCATCGGCCAGGTGTTGCCGGTGAGAATCGACAGCCTCGAGCGTTACAGCCTCAAGGGCGAACTCGTATCGTCGGCCGCAGCGCACGGCATTGCGTCGGCCTCGACCCAGATCAGCATTGGAGCCTGAACCCTTGCCAAAAAGCGCATCGGATTCACCCTCGCTCGTTCCCAGCCGCAAAATTGATCGCGACATGCAGGTTCCGCCGGAGACACAGGTCGTCATCGACTTCGACGACAATCGCGCAGTCTCGGCGCTGGTCGGGCCCTACGGCCAGAACCTCGCGCAGATCGAACGGCGGCTCGGCATCGTGGTCGATTCCCGCGGCAACCACATCACGATTGCCGGCTCGCGCGACGGCTGCGATGCCGCGCGCCGGGTGCTGGAGACGTTGTACGCTCAGGCCGTCCAGGGTCACGATCTCGCCCAGGGCGACGTCGAGGGCGCGATCCGCGCCGTGATCGCGCAAGGCTCGCTGTTCGAATACGACGCCAAGACGGCGAAGTCGGCGTTCGAGACCATCAACCTGCGCAAGCGCCCGGTGCGGGCACGCACCGCCGCGCAGGATTCCTACATCCGCGCGCTGAAGCGGCACGAGCTGGTATTCGGCATCGGGCCGGCCGGCACCGGCAAGACCTGGCTTGCGGTTGCGCATGCCGCGCAGCTGTTCGAGCGCAAGGAGGTCGACCGCATCATCCTGACGCGGCCGGCAGTCGAAGCCGGCGAGCGGCTCGGATTTTTGCCCGGCGACCTCAAGGAAAAGGTCGATCCGTATTTGAGGCCGATCTACGACGCGCTGTACGACCTGATGGATGCGCGCATCGTCGAGCGCGCGATGCAGAGCGGCGAGATCGAGATCGCCCCGCTCGCCTTCATGCGCGGCCGCACCCTGACCAATGCGGCCATCATCCTCGACGAGGCGCAGAACACCACGCCGATGCAGATGAAGATGTTCCTTACCCGGCTGGGCGAGAACAGCCGGATGATCGTGACCGGCGATCCCTCACAGGTCGACCTGCCGCACGGCCAAGCCTCGGGCCTCACTGAGGCCACGCGGTTGCTCGAACGTGTCGAAGGCATCGCACAGGTGAAATTCACCGCCGAAGACGTGATCCGCCATGAATTGGTCGCGCGAATTGTCGCGGCCTATGAAGCTGCGCCGAAGAAGCCGGCCGGCGGAAAGTAGGAGCGGCAGCGCTTTGCAGCGCGCCGAAGCCAGGTTTTGTCCCAACTCACCCTTCCCATCACCGAGGTTCTCGTGGTCGCCGAGTGCTGGCAGGACGCACCCGATGCCGAGGCCATCATCCGGCGCGCGATCGCGGCGGCGGCCGAAAGCGTGGACGCCGACGTCGGCGAAGCCGAGCTGGCGGTGATGCTCACCGACGATTCCGGAATTCGCACCCTGAACGGCAACTGGCGCGGCATCGACAAGGCCACCAACGTGCTGTCATTTCCCGCCCTGCAGCCGACCGGCGCGCGCAAGCCCGGCGATGCGCCGCGCATGCTGGGCGACATCGCGATCGCCTATCAGACCATGCGCCGGGAGGCGGATGACGAACAAAAGCCGTTCAATCATCATTTGAGCCATCTTGCGGTGCACGGGTTCCTGCATTTGATTGGCTACGACCACGAAAACGACGCTGACGCCGAAGCGATGGAATCGCTGGAGATCGAGATCCTGGCGCAGCTCGGGATTCCCGATCCCTATGCGAGCCGGGAGCGAATGAACTGAAATGCCGGATTCTGACCCGACCCACGACAATCCGCGCAACACGCGCAACCTGCCCGCGGTGGTGCCGCAGGACGAGGCCGGCCGTCCGACGTCCGAAAACTGGCTGCTGCGCGCGATCCGTACGCTGTTCGGCTGGAAGGCGGGATCGGTGCGCGACGACCTGCAGGTCGTGCTCGATGCCTCCCAACCCGACGAGGTCGGCTTCTCCGCGGTCGAGCGCACCATGCTGCGCAATATCCTCGGTCTGCACGAGCGCCGGCTTGCCGACGTGATGGTGCATCGCGCCGACATCATCGCGGTCAAGCGCGACATTCCGCTCGGCGAGCTCATGGACCTGTTCGAGCGCGCCGCGCACTCGCGGCTCGTGGTCTACAACGAGACCCTCGACGATCCCGAGGGCATGGTGCACATCCGCGACCTGCTCGGCTTCATGACCGTGCGGGCGCGCGCGCAGACCAATACGAAAGCGCGACGCAAGAAGCTGCCGCCGGCGGGACTCGACCTGCGCACGGTCGATCTGGCGTTGCCGCTTGCGGAGGCCAACATCATCCGCAAGCTGATCTATGTGCCGCCGTCGATGCGCGCGATCGATCTGCTGGCGCAGATGCAGGCCTCGCGCATCCATCTCGCGCTGGTCGTCGACGAATATGGCGGCACCGACGGCCTGGTCACCATCGAGGACATCGTCGAGCAGATCGTCGGCGAGATCGACGACGAGCATGACAGCGACGAACCTCCGGCGATCGTACGGCAACCCGACAACTCCTTCATTGCGGATGCGCGCGCGAGCCTCGACGACGTTCGCGCCGTGATCGGTGACGACTTCGTTTCCGGCGAGGCCGGCGAAGAGGTGCAGACGCTCGGCGGCTATCTGGTCAGCCATGTCGGCCGCTTGCCGGTCCGCGGCGAGGTGATCTCCGGTCCCGGAAATTTCGAGGTCGAAGTGCTCGATGCAGACCCGCGGCGGGTGAAGCGCCTGCGGATCGCCACGCGCAAGGAGCGCGCCGTTCCGCGCACGCAGCGTGAGAGCCGGCGCCGCGAGACCACATCCGAGACACCGCCTCAGGCTAACGACAATGCGAGCCCGGGCCCGCCGCCGGCCGAGGGAAGCGGGCCGCAGTGATCATCTCGGACAAACTTCGCAGCGTCGGCCTTTCGATCATCCTCGCCTGGGGCTGGAAGCGCGCTCTGATCGCGCTGGCGGCCGGCGCGCTGTCGACATTGGCGATGGCGCCGTTCAACGCCTGGCCGGTGCTGTTTCTGACCTTCCCGGTGGCGGTCTGGCAGATCGACGGCGCAGGCGCGGGCCGCTTGCGCGGCGTTCCGGCGGCGGCGCTGACCGGCTGGTGCTTCGGGCTCGGTTATTTCGTGCCGGGCCTGTACTGGATCGGCAACGCCTTCCTGGTCGATGCCTCGACCTTTGCGTGGCTGATGCCGTTCGCGGTGCTGGGTCTGCCCGCCTATCTGGCGCTGTTCACCGGCTTCGGCTTCGCGCTGGCGCGCCTGCTCTGGACCCGCGACGCCTCGCGCGTGCTGGCGCTTGCGATCAGCCTCACCGTCGCCGAGTGGCTGCGCGGCCATTTGCTCACCGGCTTTCCCTGGAATTCATACGGCTACGCGCTGTTCCGGCCGCTGGCACTGGCGCAGACGGCGTCGCTGATCGGGCTGTGGGGCATGACCTTCCTCACGGTCGCGATCTTTGCCTCGCCTGCCGCGCTGATCGACGGCACCTCGCGTGGGCGCAAGCCATGGATCGCGCCCGTGACAGCACTCGTCGTGCTGGTCGCGATGGGAATTTTCGGCGCGATTCGCCTGTCGATGGAACCGACGCAGCTGGTCGGCAACGTCCGCATCCGCATCATGCAGCCCAACCTGCAGCAGGACGTCAAATTCAACTACTCCGCCAAAGCGGCGGTGATGCAGAAATATCTGACTTTGTCCGATCGCGCGTCGGGACCGCAATCCACCGGCGTTCGCGACGCCACCGTCCTGATCTGGCCTGAATCGGCGTTTCCGTTTTTCCTGACCCGCGAAGCCGACGCGATGGCGCAGATCGCGGCCCTGCTGCCCAAGAACACAGTGCTGATCACCGGTTCGGTGCGCGCACCCGATCAGCCGCGAAACCTGCCGATCACGCGCGCCTATAACTCGATCTATGTGATCGATCACGACGGCAACGTGCTGGACGTGTACGACAAGCTCCACCTGGTGCCGTTTGGCGAATACCTGCCATTCCAAAACTGGATGGAAAGGCTCGGCTTCGAGCAACTGACCAAGATTCAGGGCGGATTTATTCCGGGCGCAGTGCGGCGCACGATGGCCATCCCGAACGCGCCGCGCGCGCTACCATTGATCTGCTATGAGGCGATCTTTCCCGCTGACATTGTCTCGCGCGACGATCGGCCGGGCTGGATCGTCAACCTGACGAACGACGGCTGGTTTGGAATTTCAACCGGCCCCTATCAGCACCTCGAGCAGGCGCGCATGCGCGCGATCGAACAGGGATTGCCGATCGTTCGTGCCGCGAATACGGGCATCTCCGCTGTGATCGACCCCTTGGGACGATTCGTCGCACGTCTGGGTCTTGGCATCGAAGGCGTGCTGGATTCGACGCTGCCGACAGCCAATCCGCCGACCGTCTACGCCCGGCTCGGAGACACGCCAACCGTCGTAATCATTGCTGTTGCCTTGGTATTCGTGGTCCTCCGGCGCGCCACGAAACGCCGATCATGACGGCGCGTTTCGCGCCCGAAAACTCCCGCCTTTTTTTCGAATTCCGATAGAACCGCTCTAACCAACGAAAGACGGGCAGTTGACAGACCGTCACTGCACTTCGCATTCTGTTCAGAACCAGAAGAATCCAGTCAGTTCATTGCTCAAATTGTCTGCAATGCTACCCGGCCTCCGAGCAAGATTTGACGGTGTTGGCGCCGGAGGCTTGCGCCTCTTTCCCGGCCCGATCGCAAGGAGAGTTGGCAATGGCGACTAAGGCTCCCAACCCGATTGATAAATATGTCGGCAGCCGGGTCCGGATGCGCCGAATCATGCTTGGCATGAGCCAGGAGAAGCTCGGCGAAGCGCTCGGGCTGACCTTCCAGCAAATCCAGAAATACGAGAAAGGCACCAACCGGGTCGGCGCGAGCCGCATCCAGCAGATCTCCGAAATCCTGCAGGTGCCGGTGTCGTTCCTGTTCGAGGGGGGACCGACCAGCGCGCAAGCGGGCGGCTTCGGCGAGGCCGCCTCGCCGACTTATGTGTCGGATTTCCTCGCGACCTCCGAGGGGCTGGCGCTGACGCGCGCCTTCACGCGTATCGCCGACGCCAAGCTTCGGCGCAGCATCGTCGACCTGGTCGAGCAGATCGCCGCGCGCGAGGCCCCGGCGAAAAGCTGATATCGCCACTCCCGATCTTTTCGGAAAACAGCTTCACATTTTTCCGCGTCATGCGCTAAGCCGTGGCATGACCAATCCTTTCGATTGCAACATCATCCTCGACGGCATCCGGCGCTGGGTCGAGATCGAAACCCCGTCCGACGTACCCGCACAGGTCAACAAGCTCGCCGACATGGTGGCGGACGGCTATCGCGGCCTGCCGGCCACGGTCGAACGCATCGCCGGCAAGGACGGCTGCGGCGATCATCTGGTCGCTCGCTCATCCTGGGGACAGGATGCGCCGGGCATTCTCGTGCTGAGCCACATCGACACCGTGCATCCGCTCGGCTTCATCGAGCGCCTGCCGTTTTCGATTCAAGGCGGCGTCGCCTTCGGCCCCGGCATCTACGACATGAAGGGCGGCGCCTATCTCGCCTATCACGCGTTCCGGCAACTTTGCGCCGATGGCGGCGCGCCGCTCGGCGTCACGCAACTCTTCGTCTCGGACGAGGAGATCGGCAGCCCCACCTCGCGCGCGCTGATCGAAGCCGAGGGACACAAGGCGAAATATGTGCTGGTGACCGAGCCGGCGCGCGACGGCGGCAAGATCGTGACGGGACGCAAGGGCGTCGGCCGCTTCGAAGTGTTCATCAAGGGACGGCCGGCACATGCCGGCACCCGGCCGCAGGACGGCCGCAGCGCCATCCGCGAGCTCGCCAACGTGATCCAGGCGCTCGAGGCGATGAACGACCTCGCGCGCGGAATCACCGTGACGGTGGGCGTGGTCAGGGGCGGAACGCGACCGAACGTCATTCCCGAGGAAGCCTATGCGCAAGTCGACCTCCGCATGCCGACAATTGCCGATGCCGACGAACTCGTTCCGAAGATCCTCGGCCTGAAATCGCGCAGCGAAGGCGTCAGCGTCAGGGTCGTTGGCGGCTTGAATTGCCCGCCCTACGAGAAGGGCAACGCCGGCGCGGCCTTGTTCG
>CAWCHW010000039.1:0-128295 GCA_963795365.1 uncultured Alphaproteobacteria bacterium | reverse complement strand
AAGGCCAGCTTGAAGACGAGGTTCTCGCTGTAGAGCATGGCGACGATCACGCCGATGCCGGCGGCGACGATGCCGACGATCAGCACCTTGCGGCCAGTGGTGCTGAAATCCTTGTGGTGGATTGCGGCGAGCACGATGGCGCCGATCGCACCCATGGCGCCGGCCTCGGTCGGCGTGGCGAGGCCCATCATCATGGTGCCGAGCACGACGAAAATCAGCACGGCCGAGGGGATGATGCCCATCAGGCACTTCTTCCACAGCGCCCAACCGGTCAGCGTGCGCGCTTCCTTCGGCACCGGCGGCACGTGGTCCGGTTTGATCAGGCCGAGAATGAAGGTGTAGCCGGCGAACAGCATGATCTGGAACACCGACGGTCCCCAGGCGCCGAGATACATGTCGCCGACCGACTTGCCGAGCTGGTCGGCGAGCACGATCAGGACCAGCGATGGCGGCACCAGCTGGGTGATGGTGCCCGAGGCCGCCAGCACGCCGGTGATGTAGCGTATGTTGTAGCCGTAGCGGATCATCACCGGCATCGAGATCAGCGCCATCGCGATCACCTGCGCCGCCACCGTGCCGGTGATGGCGCCGAGGATGAAACCGACGATGATCACCGAATAGCCGAGGCCGCCCCGGATCGGACCGAACAATTGGCCCATCGAATCCAGCATGTCCTCGGCAAGGCCGCAGCGTTCCAGCACCGCGCCCATGAAGGTGAAGAAGGGGATCGCGAGCAAGAGCTCGTTGGAGAGCACGCTGCCGAATACGCGGCCCGGGATCGCCTGCAGGAAGTTCAGGTCGAAGAAGCCGAGATGGATGGACAAGAATCCGAAGGACAGGCCGACGGCGGCCAGCGTGAACGCCACCGGGAAACCGATCAGCATCGCCAGAACCAGGCCGCCGAACATCAGCGGCGGCATCATCTCCAGCGTGATCATTGCGTCGGCCTCTCGTATTTGGCGTCGATCGTGACGTAGCCCTTGAGCGCCGCGGCGCGCTTGATGACTTCCGATACGCCTTGCAACGCCAGCAGCACGAAGCCCGCCGGGATCACGAACTTGATCGGCCAGCGGACCAGCCCTCCTGCGTTACCCGACATCTCGCCGACCGCGTAGGCCTGCATGAAGAACGGCCAGGACAGATAGGCGAGCAGCAGGCAGGCCGGGATCAGGAAGAACAGCGTGCCGATCATGTCGAGCCAGAGCTGGCCGCGCTCGGTCAGGAACAGGTAGAAGATCTCGACGCGCACATGCTCGTTGCGCTTGAAAGTGTAGGAGGCGCCGAACATCACCAGGATCGCGAACATGTACCACTGCAGTTCGAGCCAGCCGTTCGACGAGTAGCTGAAGGCGTAGCGGATCATCGCGTTGGCCGCGCTGACCACGCACGCCAGCAGGACCAACAGGTTGCAGACGTAGCCGATCTTCTCGTTGAGCTGATCGATCGCCGTACTTAACGTCAGCAATGGACGCATCATGTTCTCCGCGGCCGCACGTTTGCGAACGGTGCGCCGAATTTCCCAACAGCAATCGCTCCCCGCGCCGGCCGCGCGAAGTCAGAACAAGCCGAGCCTGTCTGCAAAAGCGATTGCAAGAATTCCCCTCCCCACGTGGCGCTTCTTGCTGTCTTGGTCGCACGAAAATCGCGCGGCGGCCCATCCGGCCGAGCAGGCATGAAAGCCCGGGCACCATTTCAGCGCGCTATCGCGCCGTCAATCGGAAAATGGGCAAATTGACGCTGGCCCAAACCGTTGGTCCGCTTTGGTAAATCAGCGAGATTTTTGGTTGGTCTAACCGCCGGTCACGCTCATGTGGCGGCTGACGCTCGGCCGGTTGTGGCGGCGGTCGATGATGAAGTCGTGGCCCTTCGGCTTCAGCCCGATGGCACGGTCGATCGCCGCCGACAGCAGTTCGTCCTCCGCCGAGGCGCGCAGCGGTCTGCGCAAATCGGAGGCATCTTCCTGGCCGAGGCAGGTGTGCAGCGTGCCGGTGCAGGTGATCCTCACCCGGTTGCATGACTCGCAGAAATTGTGGGTCATCGGCGTGATGAAGCCGAGCTTGCCGCCGGTCTCGCCGACGCGGACGTAGCGTGCAGGCCCGCCGGTATCATCGTCGATGTCGGTGAGGGTGAATTGCTGTCCGAGCCGCGCCCGGACCAGCGAGAGAGGGACGTATTGATCAATACGTCCGGCGCCGATCTCGCCCATCGGCATCACCTCGATCAGCGTCAGCGCCATGCCGCTGCCATGCGCCCAGCGCACGAGCGAGGGGATTTCGTCCTCGTTCAGGTTCTTGAGCGCCACCGTGTTGATCTTGACCGCGAGGCCCGCGGCGCGCGCGGCCTCGATGCCGGCCAGCACCTTGTCGAGCTCGCCCCAGCGGGTGATGGCGTGGAATTTCGCGGCATCGAGCGTATCCAGCGAGACGTTGATGCGGCGGATGCCGCAGTCCGCCAGCTCATGCGCAAAGCGCGCCAGCTGGGTGGCGTTGGTCGTCATGGTCAATTCATGCAGCGCGCCGCTCACGAGATGGCGCGACAGCGAGCGCACCAGCGACATCACGTTGCGCCGGACCAGCGGCTCGCCGCCGGTCAGCCGCAGCTTGCGCACGCCCTTGGCGATGAAGGCCGAGCACAGCCGGTCGAGTTCCTCCAGCGACAACAGGTCCGCTTTCGGCAGGAATGTCATGTCTTCCGACATGCAATAGAAACAGCGCAGGTCGCAGCGGTCGGTCACCGACACCCGCAGATAGCTGATGCTGCGTCCGAACGGGTCGATCATCGGGCGGGACGGCGATGGGATGTTGGTAGGTCCGTTCATGCAGGAGCTTTCGGCGGCCGCGGCGGTGCCGTGACCTTTGGAAACAATCTAAGCATGAAGGTGGGCCCCCACAATCCGCAAAGCGTTGCGATGTCGGCTCTTTTGATGCGCCGCAAAGACACTTAGCGGGTGGGCGCAGCCGTGGGCGGCGGTGGCGCGTTCGGATCGGGGAACGGCGACTCGGCCGGTGCAGCAGCCGGTTTCGGCTTCTTCTTGACCGTCTTCGGCTTCATTCCCTTCGCTCGCGGCGGCGGGCCCGCGGGCCGCAGTTCCGCGAACACCGGATTGGGATCGGTTATCGCCGGACCGTCGGGGTTCCGGATGACATTCACCTGCACGGTCGCCGGCTCGAAGCGCGGCAGCAAGTAGGTCACGGTGAAGCCGGTGTCGGGGGCCGGTATGGAAACAGAGCAGGGCGTCTTGCAGCCCGGTCCGAGCGATGTCTTGGCATCGGCGCCCGATGGCTGGGATTCGAGCTGGACCTGGATTGCGGGCGGCGTCGATTTGAAATAGTCGCCAACCGAGAATGACGAGCAGCCGCCGAGGCTCGCCCCCGCAACAGCAATCGCGATCACCCGACGCATGTTCGACCCATACCCACCCTGCGGCGAACTGCCACAATTGGACCATAGGAGCGTCGCGACGCCCACGCAACGGGCCGGACCCCCATCGTTAATTGATGGTTAATGCGGGCCGCGCGGGCTCCCACAAGGCCGAACGATTTCAGAGTGTTAGGACGATCTTAGACTATCGGCGAGCGCCGCCACCGCGCCCGGCAGGTCGCGCATGTGATGGATCAGCCGATCAGGCCGGAGTTCGGTCATCGGCACGTCGGTATAGCCGAAACTGACGCCGATCACGGGAACGCCGGCCCTGCGTGCCACACCAATGTCGGTTCCGGCGTCGCCCACCATGATGGTCGAGGACAAGGCGCCACCGGCGCGCGCCACCGTTTGCTGCAGGATGGCCGGGTCGGGCTTGGCCACACCGAACGTGTCGGCGCCGCAGATCGCAGAAAACCGCGGGCTGAGGCCCAACTGGTCGAGAAGCCGCTTCGACAGCCATTCCAGCTTGTTGGTGCAGACCGCCAGGCGGCAACCGCGCGCCGACAAATCGTCGAGTGCGCTTTCCAGGCCTTCGAACGGCCGCGATCCCTCGGCGATGTGGTCGGCATAGTAGTCGATGAAATCCCTGGTCATCCGATCGATGTCGCCGACGGTGGCTGCGCGGCCTTCGACCTCGAGCCCGCGCTCGATCAGCTTGCGGGCGCCGGCGCCGATCAGATTGCGCGCCGAATGCAGAGGCACTGGCGGCAAACCCTCGCGATGGAGCACGAAATTGAGTGCATCGATCAGATCTGGTGCGGTGTCGACCAGCGTGCCGTCGAGATCGAAGACGATGGTGGATGCGGAAATCATCGTGAAGCGCTATCGGTCTGCGCGCGATGATGCAAGATGCGTGTAATCCGGCCTTGCGAAAATCAGGGGGATGACGGGAGAGAGTAGATGCGCGATTTCGAAGGCAAGGCGGCATTCGTCACCGGCGGCGCGTCCGGCATTGGCCTGGCGCTGGGCCGGGCCTTTGCCGATGCTGGCATGAAGGTGATGCTCGCCGATGTCGAAACGGCGGCGCTTGAAAAAGCTCTGCAGGGCCTGAGCAACTACGGCAATAGGGTGCATGGCATTCGTTGCGACGTCGGCGACCCCGAAAGCGTCGAGCGCGCGGCACAGGCGGCATTCGAGGCCTTCGGCAACGTGCATGTGGTCTGCAACAATGCCGGCGTCGCCGCCGGCGGCGGCATCGACAACATCTCGATCGACAATTGGCGCTGGGTTGTCGACGTCAACCTGATGGGCGTGGTGTACGGCATTAGAAGCTTCCTGCCACACATGATGAAGCATCGCGAAGGCGGCCACATCGTCAACACCGCCTCGATGGCCGGCATGAACAATGGAATGGGATTCAGCCCCTACGCCGCGACCAAGTTCGCGGTTGTCGCGATGTCGGAGGGGCTCGCCGCGCAGCTGCAGCCGCATGGCATCGGCGTCAGCGTGCTCTGTCCGGAGTATGTGCGCACCGGGATCGGCGACAGCGGACGCAATCGCCCCGCACGCTATGGCGAGGCCCCGCGGCTCGATCCGGCGAGCCCGGCCGCGCAGGTGGTGGCGGAAATCGCAAGGCGGCTGGAAGCCGGGATCGATCCGGCGGAGGTCGCCGCGCGCGTGGTTGCTGCGATCCGGAACGAGGAGTTCTACATCTTCACCCATCCGAACATGCGTTCCGCAGTGGACGGGCGCTTCGCCGCGATCCAGGCCGCGATGGACCGGGTATGACCTTGAATTCATGAAAACTCGCGGGATTGGACCCGCTTTCCGGCTGTTCCCGGCGTCCAATCGAGGCTAGAAGGCGGGCCAAATCCTTCGCGGGGCATGATCCGGAAAAGTGTGAAGCGGTTTTCCGAAAAGATCATGCCCAAAACTAAAGGGTGCGGGCGTTTTCGTGACCATGGACGAACTGAAACGGCAGGCGGCGGCGCGCGCGCTGGAAGAGGTGCGTAACGGCATGAAGCTCGGGCTCGGCACCGGGTCGACCGCCAAGCATTTCGTCGAACTGTTGGGGGAACGCGTGCGCGCCGGCCTGAAGGTGATCGGCGTGCCGACCTCGGAGGCGACCCGCGTCAATGCCGAGCGCTGCGGCATCGCGCTGACCACGCTCGACGAGGTCGACCGGCTCGATCTCACCGTCGACGGCGCCGACGAATGCGATCACGTCGCTCAACCTGATCAAGGGCGGCGGCGGCGCGCTGCTGCGCGAGAAGATCGTCGCCGCGGCCTCCGATCGCATGATCGTCATCGCCGACGACAGCAAATGGGTCGAAACGCTCGGCAAGTATCCGCTGCCGGTCGAGGTGATCCCGTTTGGCATGGCGGCAACCCGGCACGCCCTTGCCAAGGCCTTCGCTCAGGCCGGCGTTTCCGGCGAAATGGCGGTCCGCAAGGCCAGGAATGGCCACGTTTTTGTCACCGATGGCGGCCACTGGATTGTCGACGCCCATCTCGGCCGCATCGGGGATCCCCCGCGTCTCGCGGGTCTGTTGAGTGCGATTCCGGGCGTTGTCGAGCACGGGTTGTTCATTGGTCTGGCTGACACCGCCGTGTTGGCCGGTGCAAACGGAATTCGCGTTGTCGAGCGGCGCTAGTCGCATGAGGAAATCGCGGCAATGGGTAGCGAACGTCAAATCCGCTCCACCCGTGCTGCACATCGAGGGAGAAGCGGAATGAAGAGCGTTTTGAAAATCCTGACGGCGGCCGGGCTCGTGTTGGCACTGGGCATGCCCGCCGGCGCGCAGCAGAAACAGGCCGCGCCCGCGGCGCCTGCGCCGGCGCTCAAGCAATGTACGCCGGCCGCAAAGGATGCCGCCTACGAGATCCTGAAGTTCAAGGGCGCGAGCGCGCTCTACGCCAACATCATTCCGAACCTCGTCCTGCAGACCAAGGAAGCGTTGCTGTCGGCGAACCTCAACTACCAGAAAGACCTGACGGAGGTCGCCACGATCGTGAACCAGAACTTGCAAGGCCGCGAGAAGGAGGTCGGCGAGGGCATGGCGCAGGTCTTCTGCAACGAGTTCAACGAGCAGGAATTGAAGGACCTCGTGACCTTCTACAAGTCGCCGCTCGGCCAGAAACTGCTGGTGTCCGAGCCCCGCGCAATCCAGTTCAGCATGGCCTATATGAACAACTGGGCGCAGAATTTCGCCGAGACGGTCAACGCCCAGTTCCGCGCCGAGATGCGCAAGCGCGGCAAGCAAATCTGACCTGCAGCACTGCGGTCGAGGTAGCCATGGCTGAGTTCGACGTCGACCTGTTTGTCATCGGAGGGGGATCGGGTGGCGTGCGCGCCGCCCGGATCGCGGCCAACCACGGCGCCCGCGTCATGGTCGCGGAAGAGTACCGGATGGGCGGTACCTGCGTGATCCGCGGCTGCGTGCCGAAGAAGCTGTTCGTGATGGGCTCGCATTTCCGCCAGGAGATGGAGGATGCCGCCGGATTCGGCTGGACGGTACCGAGCGCGAGCTTCGACTGGCGGACGCTGGTTGCCAACAAGGACAAGGAAATCGCGCGGCTCGAGGCGGCCTATACCACCAACGTCGAAAAATCCGGCGCGGAAGTCGTGAAGACGCGCGCCGTGCTCGCCGACGCCAACACGCTGCGCCTCGCCAACGGCAAAACCGTGAAGGCCCGCACCATCCTGATCGCCACCGGCGGCGCGCCCAATCACGGCCCCGCCATTCCCGGCATCGAGCATGTGATCTCCTCGAACGAGGCGTTTCATCTGCCTGAACTGCCGAAGCGCATCCTGATCCAGGGCGGCGGCTACATCGCGCTCGAATTCGCCTGCATCTTCGCCGGCTACGGCTCGGACGTGACGGTGGTCTATCGCGGCGACAACATCCTGCGCGGCTTCGATGACGACGTGCGTGCTCACCTCCGCAGCGAGATGGAGAAGGAAGGCATCACCATCCTCACCGGCTGCACCGTCAAATCGGTCGAGAAGCGCGGCAAGGACTACACGTCGCATCTGTCAAACGGGTCGAGCGTCGCCTCCGACCAGGTGATGTTCGCGATCGGACGGCATCCCAACGTCGCCAATCTCGGGCTCGACAAGGCCGGCGTTGCCATCAATCCCAACAACGGCGGCGTCGCGGTCGACGGCTGGTCGAAGAGCTCGGTGCCGAACATCTACGCCATCGGCGATGTCACGCATCGCTTCAATCTGACGCCGGTTGCGATCCGCGAAGGCCACGCCTTCGCCGATACCGTGTTCGGCAAGCGGCCGGTACAGGTCGATCACGCGACGATTCCGACGGCCGTGTTTTCGCAGCCCGAGGTCGGCACCGTCGGCCTGACCGAGACGGAAGCGCGCGCCCAGTTTGGGCATGTCGACGTCTACAAGGCGACGTTCCGGCCGATCAAGGCGACCATGTCCGGCCGCGACACCCGTGTCCTGATGAAGCTGCTGGTCGACGGCGCGAGCGACCGCGTGCTCGGTTGCCATATCGTCGGCGACAATGCCGCCGAGATCATTCAGGCCGTCGCCATCGCGATCAAGATGAAAGCGACCAAGGCCGACTTCGATGCCACCATCGCGTTGCATCCGACCGCGGCCGAGGAACTCGTCACCATGCGCACGCCGACGGCGCGCCACATCCGGCAAGCGGCGGAATAGGGTGTCGATCAGCGGTCGGGCGCCGCGTTCGTGATCTCTTGCGTGACCGCGGGAGACTGCCCCGACTTTGCGACCTCGGGCGAGTTGCTCCCGAACCGGTGCTGATAGACCAGCAAATTCTCCATGACACGCTGCACGTAGTTGCGCGTCTCGGAGAAGGGGATGCGCTCGGCCCAATCGATCGGGTCGACGTTGGGGTCGCGCGGATCGCCATAGGCCTTGATCCAGTCGCGTACGCGGCCGCGGCCGGCATTGTAGCCGGCGAACGTCATGATGAAGTTGCCCTTGTATTCGGCCAGCAGCGCGCTGATCTCGGCGGCGCCCATCTGCGTATTGTAGACGGGATCCGAGACCATCTTGTCCCAGTCATACTTGACGTTGAATTGTTTGGCGGTGTCCTTCCCGGCTTCGGGGGTGACCTGCATCAGTCCGACCGCCATCGCCGATGAGCGGTCGCGCTGGTCGAACGCGCTCTCGGTGCGCGCCACCGAATAGATCACGCTTCGATCGATGGCCTGACCGTACTGCGTGTGCTCGGGGATGCCGATGGTCGGGAACGCGTAGGCATCGAGCGGCAGGCCGCGGCCCAGCGCGGTCCTGCCGAGTTCCAGCATCGCGTGGGCATCGTTGTGGCGGCCCATCGCTTCGGCGAGCGCCGACATGGCCGCCACGTCGGTGCTCTGCTCGGCGAGATCGGCGCCGAAGGCAACCACCATGTCGCGTTCGCCGATCGCATAGAGCAGGTCGGCGGCGCGAACGATCTCGTCTGCTACGGTGGAGCTGCTGGCGAGTTGCGGCTCCGTGCGCAGCTCCATGCGATCGATCCCGAGCTTGGCGCGCGATAATTGCCCATAATAAGCGGTGGGGTAGCGCGCCGACATTTCGTAGTATTTGCGCGTGGCCACCCTGTCGCCGAGCGCTTCGGCGGCGCGGCCGCGCCAGTAACTGGCCCGTGCCAGCGTGATCGGATTGGTCGCGCCCTCGTCGATCCTTGCGAAATAGGCGCGCGCCGTCTTGGGGTCGTCGAGATAGCGCAGCGCGATCCAGCCCGGCATGAACTGGTAGTCGGCGCGATAGGCATCGCTCACCGGCGTCGCGGCGTCGTAAACCACATCATAGGCGGTCTGGTAATCGCGCAGGTCGAGCAGCTTGCGAGCGAGCAGGCGGCGGACGCGCCACCATTCGTCGGTGTCCTGCTGCGCCATGGTCTCCTTCGGCGCGATCCGCACAAGGTTCGCCGCATCGACGAACCTCTCCTTGCGCATCAGGTATTGGACGCGGCACAGCACATAGCCGAGATCCCGGCTGGCGTCGGCGGAGACTGCGTCAAGCTTGTCGGTGGCCTTGCTGTCGTCGCCTTTCACCGCGCTGCAGGCCTTGACGATGGCAACCGCGTCGTCGCCGACGCGCTTGGCGGCGCGCATCGCTCCGGAAAAGTCCTTGGCGCCGAGGCGCTGGTCCATTCGGGCCATGTGATCTTCGCGGCCGAGCAGGTCGCGGAACGCGTCTGTTACGTCGGACTCGGTGCGTTCGGTCAGCTCTCCCGATCGATAGGCCTCGCGCACCAGCCGCTGGGCGCCGTCGCGGTTGCCTTCCGTCATCAGCACGCGGGCGAGCGCGAAGCGGCCGCGCGCGGTCAGCGGCCGATCGCCGGTGAAAGCGTGCACGGTGGCGGCATCGCTCTGCTCCTGCCACAGCCGCGATTCCGCGCGCCGGCGCAGCAGCGTGGTGCCGGGCCATTCGGGATTGTCGGTGATGAACGTCAGATAACGGCTGAAGAGCGCGGACGACTCCGAATGACGCAGGATGAACCATTCGGCGAGCTTCTGCGCCGCCGGATCGGTGATCTTCTTTTCCGCGTCGATGGCGTCGCTGGTCTTGCCGCGACGCGCGAGATCCATCACGTCCTTCACGGCCGCCTGGTCGCCGGTCAGTTCGGTTTTCTTCTCGGCGAGCTCGTCGTCGTGCTTCTTCTTGTGGTGCTTGACTGCGGCATGTTCGGTGCGCTTCGGCTTCGCGTCCTGCTTGGCGGCCTTGTCGTCTTTCTTGACGGATTTTTCTTCTTTCTTGACCGCGGTGCCGCGTTCAAGCCGTGCCGGACTTGCGGCCGGCGGTTTCTTCTCTTGCTGAACCTGCTTGGGACGCGCGGCAAGCGCGTCGTGGGAGGTGCCCGCGAGCGCCGCCAGGGCGAACAGGCACGGCAACGGCCGCAGCAGTCGATGCATTCCGTGGTCCCCTCTGAGCCGACCGGCGCGACGAGCACGCACGCTCATGCGCCCCATCCGGTCAAACCTCACTCACGATTCGCAACTGTCACGCATCGGCAAACACAGAGTACCCTGACTGCCGGACAATTGTGGCAACAATCGAGGAAATTGAGTCCGAGTCGGACCTATTTAGCCCTCAAGCCACTCGGCCGCCCCCCGCCAAAGCGCGTCACGATGTTCGGAGCGGAAGAAGCCGAAATGCCCGATCCTGGACACGCCGAGCTCGCCCGGAGTGACCGCGAGCACGTCCGGCGTGATCGATGTGTATGCTGCGCAAAGACGCTCCACCGCCGTCCGCGTCGCCCAGGGATCGTCGGTCATGCACATCGCGCGCATCGCGCCGGTGTATTTCGCGAAGTTCGCGAGCCCCGTCACGCTCGGATCGTCAAGCACATAGCGCGGGCTGTTGACCCAATGCGCCCATTGCAGGAACACGCCCTTGGGCAGGTCCTCGCCGATGCCGGTCCATCCAGGCGCATAGCCGAACACGCGGGTCAGGGCAGGGCCGACGAAATTCATCATCGCATAGACGCGGTAGCGTTCGGGCGATGCCATCAGCTTCCAGTAGCCCAGTTGTGCGGCGATCAGGAGCGCGCGCGACACCTCGGTGTTGTTGGGAAGCAGTCCGAGCGCCTGGCCGCCGAAGGAGTGGCCGACATAGGTCAGGGGCAAATTGTTGTAGCGCTCGCGCATCCAGCGCACCGCGGCGGTCGTATCGAGCATTGCCCAATCCGTCATCGATGCCTTGAAGCCCACCAGCGATTTCGGTTTGTTGTAACCCTCGACCGCCATTCCCCGGCTGTCGCCGATGCCGCGATAGTCAAAGGTGAGGACCGCAAAACCGCGCCGCGCCAGATAGCCGGCGAAGCCACGATAAATCTTGCGCGGCACCGCGGTCGCCGACGAGATCAGCACCGCACGGCGCCGGGTCGCGCGCGGCAGGAACAGCGTGGCAGCCAGCCTGTATCCGTCGGCCGCAGGCACGGTGATGTCGTCCGTAAAAACATCGTCCAGCCCGGTCTCGGTCAACGCCATTCCCCCAAGCTTCCCATGCAACCCCAAGCAAATGCGAATTCAGCTTTTGCCGCAAGGGGTTGAGTTGGAGAGCGCAAGTCAGCCGAAATCCGGTGGCGGGGGCCAGTCAGCCTGTGTATAACGCGACACTTCGCGTTTCCCCGATAAGTAGCGGTTTTTGCTCAGGAGTTAACGTCATGTCCGAGCGCTGGACACCCGAGAGCTGGCGGTCCAAGCCGGTGCTGCAAGTGCCGGACTATCCCGATGCCAAGGCCTTGGCCGATGTCGAGGCGCAGCTTGCGACCTTCCCGCCTTTGGTGTTTGCCGGCGAGGCGCGCAACTTGAAGAAGCAGCTCTCGCGGGTGGCGGCCGGCGACGCCTTCTTGCTGCAGGGCGGCGACTGCGCCGAGAGTTTCGCCGAGCATGGCGCCAACAACATCCGCGACTTCTTCCGCGTGTTCCTGCAGATGGCCGTGGTGCTGACCTATGCCGGCGCGGTGCCGGTGGTCAAAATCGGCCGCATCGCCGGACAGTTCGCCAAGCCGCGCTCCTCGCCGACCGAGAAAGCGAATGGCGTCGAACTGCCGAGCTATCGCGGCGACATCGTCAACGACATCGCTTTCACCGCCGAAGCGCGCAAGCCCGATCCGCAGCGCCAGCTGATGGCCTATCGCCAGTCGGCGGCGACGCTGAATCTGCTCCGCGCCTTCGCGACCGGCGGCTACGCCAATCTCGCCAGCGTGCATCAGTGGATGCTCGGCTTCCTCAAGGACTCCCCGCAGTCGCGCCGCTACAAGGAACTGGCCGACCGCATCTCGGAAGCGCTGGACTTCATGCGCGCCTGCGGCCTCGATCTCGAATCCCATCCCGAGCTGCGCGCGACCGATTTCTACACCAGCCACGAGGCGCTGCTGCTCGGCTACGAGCAGGCGATGACGCGGGTGGATTCGACGACCGGCGACTGGTATGCGACCTCCGGCCACATGATCTGGATCGGCGACCGCACGCGGCAGCTCGATCACGCCCATGTCGAATATTTCCGCGGCATCAAGAATCCGATCGGCCTGAAATGCGGTCCGTCGCTGAAGGCCGACGAATTGATCAAGCTGATCGACGTGCTCAATCCCGACAACGAGCCGGGACGGCTGACGCTGATCGGCCGCTTCGGCGCCGACAAGGCCGCCGATCATCTGCCGGCGCTGGTGCGCGCGGTGAAGCGCGAAGGCAGGGTCGTGGTGTGGTCCTGCGATCCCATGCACGGCAACACCATCACCTCGACCTCGGGCTACAAGACCCGGCCGTTCGACCGCATTCTCTCCGAGGTGAGGACGTTCTTCGCCGTCCACGCGGCGGAGGGGACCCATCCCGGCGGCGTGCATCTGGAGATGACCGGTAACGATGTCACCGAGTGCCTCGGCGGCGCGCGCGCGATCACGGACGAGGATCTCAACGACCGCTACCACACGGTCTGCGATCCCCGTCTCAATGCCGAGCAGTCCATCGACATGGCGTTCCTGATCGCCGAATTGTTGAAGCACGAGCGCGCCGGCAAGGTGAAGCCGGTCTCGGCTGCGGCGGGCTTCTAGTGCCGCCGATTTGAGGGGGCACCGGACTTGCTGCGACTTTGGCGGGCCACGATCAATTCGCGCAACGGCCTGATCTTCGCTGCCCGTTCCGAGGCGGCCATTCGCCAGGAACTGATCGCGCTGGTGCTCGCCATTCCCCTGGCCTGGCTGGTCGGCATTTCGGTCATGCGCCGTATCGAACTGTTCGGCGCGGTGGTGCTGGTCCTGGTGGTGGAGCTGCTCAATACCGCGATCGAGAAGCTGTCCGACCGCTTGACCACCGATCACGATCCGCAGATCGGGCGGGTCAAGGACGTGAGTTCGGCCGCGGTCGGCATCATGCTGGTGATGTCCGCGGTGTTCTGGCTGTTTGCCATCGCCGAGCGCATGGGAGCGATCTAAACCTAGCGATTGCAATCCCGATTGGCAGCGGGCATTCTACTTATGCCCAATGTGAGCATATGTGATGAATGGACGCGCCACAGAACTGAAAATCACGCTCGCCCAGCTCAACCCGACCATGGGCGATATCGAAGGCAACGCCGCGAAAGCGCGCGCCGCCCGCGCGCGCGCCGCCGCCGACGGTGCCGACCTGGTGATGCTGCCCGAACTGTTCATGAGCGGCTATCCGCCGGAAGACCTCGTGCTGAAGCCGGCGTTCCAGTCGGCTTGCCGTGCCGCGGTCGAGGCGCTCGCGCGCGAGACCGCCGATGGCGGCCCGGCCATGCTGATCGGCAGCCCGTGGCTCGAGGAGGGCAAGCTCTATAATGCCGTTGCACTGCTCGACGGCGGACGGATCGCGGCGCTGCGCTTCAAGGCCAATTTGCCGAACTACGGTGTGTTCGACGAGAAGCGGCTGTTCGCGCGTGGCCCGGCCGCGGGTCCGGTCACGGTGAAGGGCGTCCGCGTCGGCGTCCCCATTTGCGAGGACATCTGGCTCGAGGAATCCGAGGACTACGAGAATGTGGTCGAGTGTCTTGCCGAAACGGGCGCCGAGATCCTGTTGGTGCCGAACGGCTCGCCCTATGCGCGCGACAAGACCGACGTCCGGCTGTCGATCGCGGTCGCGCGCGTGACCGAAAGCGGGTTGCCGCTGGTCTATCTCAACCAGGTCGGCGGCCAGGACGAGCTGGTGTTCGACGGTGCATCGTTGGTGTTGAATGCCGATCTCTCGGTCGCGGCGCAACTGCCCGCTTTCGTCGAGGACATCGCCACGCTGCGCTGGACCAGGAGTAATGACGGCTGGCGCTGCACCGGGCCGGTCGCAAAGGCGCTGGAAGGCGACAAGGCCGACTACGCCGCCTGCGTGCTCGGCTTGCGCGACTACGTTGGCAAGAACGGCTTTCCCGGCGTGCTGCTCGGCATTTCCGGCGGCATCGATTCCGCGCTGTGCGCGGCGATCGCGGTCGATGCACTCGGCGCCGACAAGGTGCGCGGCGTGATGCTGCCTTATCGTTTCACCGCGCAGGTTTCGCTCGACGATGCCGCAAAGCTCGCCGAGAGGCTCGGCATCCGCTACGAGGTGCTGCCGATTGCGGACGCCGTCGAAGGCTTTGAGAAAATCCTGTCGGTTCCGTTCAAGGGCCTGGAGCGCGACATCACCGAGGAAAATCTGCAGGCGCGCGCGCGCGGCACGCTGTTGATGGCGATCTCCAACAAGACCGGCGCCATGGTGGTCACGACCGGCAACAAGTCGGAAATGTCCGTCGGCTATGCCACGCTCTATGGCGACATGAACGGCGGTTACAATCCGATCAAGGATATCTACAAGACCGAGGTGTTCCGCCTCTCGGCCTTGCGCAACTCCTGGAAGCCGGAGGGCGCGCTTGGCCCCTCGGGCGAGGTGATCCCGGTCAACATCATCACGCGGCCGCCGACGGCGGAGCTGCGCGAGAACCAGACCGACCAGGATTTGCTGCCGCCCTACGACGTGCTGGATGCGATCCTCGAGCGGCTGGTCGAGCGCGAGGAGCCGCTGGCCTCCATCATCGCCGCCGGCTTCGACAGGGACGTGGTGACGCGGGTCGACCGCCTGCTCAACATCGCCGAATACAAGCGCCGTCAGGCGGCGCCCGGCGTCAAGGTGACGACGCGCAATTTCGGCCGGGATCGCCGTTATCCCATCACCAACCGTTTTCGCGATAACGGCAAGGCGTTGCCCGCGCCCGACGAGACGCTGGTGACGCGCGGCACGCGCGCCTCAATCGAGGCGTTCGAAGGTTAGCGCGTCGGGTTGGCTGGATTATTCGGCAGGAAGGTCGGACCGACCGAGCGAATCTGCTTGTCGCCCGACGACGCCGTTGCGTCGGCAGGCTGCGGCGCAGCCGGTGCCGGCGCGGTCGCAGCGGTCGCGGGCGGTGGCGCACCTTTCTTCGAGGCCGGGCCCTTTGCAGGCGGCTGCTGAGCGCGCTGCTGCATCTTCTTTGCGCTCTCTTCGGTGACGATGATGTCGCCTTGCTGCTGCGCAGCCGCGGTGTCGTCGATCGTCTTCAGCGCATCCGACCAGGTCTGGCCCGGCGCCCTGCAGGCGCAGGACGGATTGAACTCGGTGCGGAAGTGGAATGCATTCGGCAGCGCCGTGTAAAGCTGGCCGTTGACCGAGACCGCCTGGTTGATGTCCTCGCCGGGATTGCGATAGGCGTAGAGTGCTGCGTCCGTCGCAGGACACAGCGACTTGCAGGTCTTCTCGTCGTCGGGGAAGCGCGCGGGCACGGTCGCAAACGAGATCGGGAAATAGCCGCCATCGCAGGTCCGCACGCACACCGTGCGATAGGTGCCCGATGGCGGGCCGAGATCGCCGAGCGGCGGCTGCGTCGTCGCATTGCCTCCGCCGAAGATATTGTTCAGGAAGCCGCCGCCTTGCGCCGGCGGCGGTGCCGCGGCGGCGTATTGCGGTCCGCAATTATTCTGCGCGAGCGCGGTCAAGACCGAGCGGCGCTGATTCTCGCGATCGTCGCCGCCGAGACCGCCGCCGCGCAGCCGTTCGAGATTGCCGGTGATCTGATCGAGGTTGGCGCGCATCTGCTGGATCTGGTTGTTCACCGGACCGCATTGCGCCGAGCGATTGTTGAACAGCGAGAAGAAACCGGAGGAGTCGCAACCCATGCGCCTGGCCTGTGCGGTGACGCGGTCGAGCTCGCTCTGCTGGCGCGCGGACGCATCCTGATAGCGACGGATCTGCTCGTCTTTCCCGGCATCGCCGCTGCCGCCGCGGTCGATCGTCGCAAGCTGCGCTTCCAGCCGCGGACAGACCGGATTGACCGTGGGCGCACCCGGCGGTCCCGCAGCGCCGGCGGGCGGGGGCGGGGGAGGTGGTGGCGGCGCGCCAGGGCTCACCTGCGCGAACGCTCCGTTGCTCAATGTTACGCCGCCCACGAGGAGGGCGCAGGCAATGGCCCGGCGGATCAGGGAAACGGTCGCAAGTTCAGGCATAAAGGCCAATCTAGAGATTGCCGGGTGCGTGCGAAAGCCGAGAAGCGCCTCCCATAGCCGCTTCCGTGGGCACCGTCACGTCGTTTCGGCGGCAGCCTTGTGACCGGAACCTTACGTTTAACGCTGGCAGGTGATGGCGACGTAATCGTCGCAATGGCCGTGCGCGCAATGGCTGGCCTCTTTCGGCACCGATCCCGTGATTTCATCGGGATCGACACGGCGATAGGACGAGGCCTCCGCAAAATCGCGTGAGCGGCAATAGGACGCTGCGGCATGGGCGCCGCACTTCTCGCCCTTCGCCAGGCACTGGTCGACGCCATAGCCGTCGGAATGGTTGGCGACGATGAAAATTCGGGTCTCGGCCGATGCCGGCGCTGTGGAGATGAACAACGCACAGGCCAGGAGCGCTGGAATGAACCGCATGATGCACCGGAAAATGAGAGGAGCGCGTCCAATCGATAATCTCAAATGATTAAGAATGATTAACCATGGCGGGGGCCGTCTGACGGCGGAAAGAGGCTTTTTGGCGGCCCTTGACGGAACGCCGCGGCCGGGGCATTGGTGTTCCCATGAACGGCTTCCTCGCCATTTGCCGCATTTGCGGGATTATTCGCTAGCTAACCGCTGGCTGAGGCCGTCTTTTCTCAAAAACTGAGATCACTGGACGCCCGGCCGGGAGGTAGGGTGTCCTATGGAATTGCGCCTTTACGATACGCTGACCGGGGAGAAACGGCTTTTCAAGCCGATCGATCCCACACGCGTGCGCATGTATGTCTGCGGCCCCACGGTCTACGATTTCGCGCACATCGGCAATGCGCGCCCGGTGATCGTGTTCGACGTGTTGTTCCGTCTGCTGCGTCATCTCTATGGCGCCGATCACGTCACCTATGTCCGCAACATCACCGACGTCGACGACAAGATCAACGATCGCGCCGCGCGGGATTTTCCGGGCCTGCCGCTGAACGAGGCGATCCGCAAGGTTACTGACATCACCGAGAAGCAGTTCCACGAAGACGTCGACGCGCTCGGTGCCTTGCGGCCAACGGTCGAGCCGCGCGCCACCGAGCACATTCCCGAGATGCGCACGCTGATCGACAAGCTCGTCGCCGGCGGCTTCGCCTATGTCGCCGAGGATCACGTGCTGTTCTCGCCGGAGGCGATGAACGCGGCGAACAAGGTGCTGCCGCGTTACGGCGCACTGTCCAACCGCTCGCTCGACGAGATGATCGCCGGCGCCCGCGTCGACGTCGCGCCCTACAAGCGGGGCAACACCGACTTCGTGCTGTGGAAGCCGTCGAAGCCCGGCGAGCCGTCATGGCCGTCGCCTGCGGGCATCAAGGCGCCGGGCCGTCCGGGCTGGCACATCGAATGCTCGGCGATGGCCTGGAAGCATCTCGGCGAGGCGTTCGACATTCATGGCGGCGGCATCGACCTGAAGTTTCCGCATCATGAGAACGAGCTGGCGCAGACCTGCTGCGCATTCCATGCGAGCAGGATGGCTGACATCTGGATGCACAACGGCTTCCTGCAGGTCGAGAGCGAGAAGATGTCGAAGAGCCTCGGCAACTTCATCACCATCCGCGAACTGCTCGCGGACTGGCCGGGCGAGGTGCTGCGCCTCAATATGCTGAAGACGCATTATCGCTCGCCGATCGACTGGACGCTGAAAGGCATGGAGGAAAGTGCCAGGACGCTCGACGACTGGTATCGCGTTGCGGCCGATGTCGACGGCGGCAAGCCCAGCGATGCCGTGCTCGAAGCGCTCGCCGACGACCTCAACACGGCCCAGATGATCACGGCGCTGCACGGCTTGCGCGGCAACGAGGCCGACCGCACGACGTTCGCGGCCTCGTTGCGCTTGCTCGGGTTCCTGTCCGAGAGCGCATCGCAATGGGAAGGCCGCAGGCGCAGTGCTGGTGGCATCGATGCCGATCGCGTCAATGCCTTGATCGTGGACCGTACGGCTGCGCGCGCGCGAAAAGACTTCAAGGAATCCGATCGCATCCGCGATGAGCTTGCCGCCATGGGCATCGCCATAAAGGACTCCAAGGACGGCACCACCTGGGAGGTCGCGCGATGAGTGAGGCCCCCGCACTGCGGCCGTTCCTGCCCGCCGATACGCCGTGCTCGCGGCGATCTTCGCTGCCGCCATCGAGGAACTGACCGGCGACGACTACAACGAGGAGCAGCAGCAAGCCTGGGCCGCGGTTGCCGAAGACGAGGACGCCTTCGGCAAGAAGCTTGCGGGCGAACTGACGCTGATCGCGACCTTGCAGAACGCGCCGGTCGGCTTTGCCTCGCTCAAGGGCAAGGACACCATCGATATGCTCTATGTGCATCCAGGCGTGGCCGGGCAGGGCGTCGCCTCCATGCTGCTCGACGCGCTGGAGAAGCTCGCCGGCGGCCGCGGCGCGGCCAAGCTCACCGTCGATGCCAGCGACAACGCCGCGGATTTCTTCCGCAAGCGCGGCTACGTCGCCATGCAGCGCAACAGCATCACCGTCAATGGCGAGTGGCTCGCCAATACCACGATGCAGAAAACGCTGGGAGGCAAACCATGAGCCGCGAACGCCTCTACCTGTTCGACACCACGCTGCGCGACGGCGCGCAGACCAACGGCGTCGACTTCACGCTGAGCGACAAGCAGGCGATCGCGCACATGCTCGACGATCTCGGCATCGACTATGTCGAGGGCGGCTATCCCGGCGCCAATCCAACCGATACCGAGTTCTTCGCCACGAAGCCGAAGCTCGACCACGCCCGCTTCACCGCGTTCGGCATGACGCGGCGGGCAGGGCGCTCGGTTTCCAACGATCCCGGCGTCGCCGGCCTGCTCGAGGCGAAAGCAGACGCGATCTGCTTTGTCGCGAAATCCTCGGCCTATCAGGTCCGCGTCGCGCTCGAGACCACCAACGAGGAGAATTTGGCCTCGATCCGCGACAGCGTCGCCGCCGCGAAGAGCGCGGGGCGCGAGGTGATGCTCGACTGCGAGCATTTCTTCGACGGCTACAAGGAGGATCCGCAATTCGCGCTGGCCTGCGCCAAAGCGGCTTACGAGTCCGGCGCGCGCTGGGTGGTGCTGTGCGATACCAATGGCGGCACCATGCCGCATGAAGTGACGGAGATCGTCACCGAAGTGACCAGGCACATCCCCGGCAGCCATGTCGGCATCCACGCCCATAACGACACCGAGCAGGCGGTCGCCAATTCGCTCGCGGCGGTGCTTGCCGGGGCGCGACAGATCCAGGGCACGCTCAATGGATTGGGCGAGCGCTGCGGCAACGCCAATCTCTGCTCGCTGATACCAACCCTGAAGCTGAAGCGCGAGTTCGCCGACGCTTTCGAGGTCGGCGTCTCCGATGCCAAGCTCGCGAGCCTGATGAAGGTGTCGCGCACGCTCGACGACATGCTCAACCGCGCGCCCCATCGTCATGCGCCCTATGTCGGCGAAAGCGCGTTTGTCACCAAGGCCGGCATTCACGCCTCGGCGATGATGAAGGATCCGCAGTCCTACGAACACGTTTTGCCCGACGCTGTCGGCAACCGTCGCAAGGTGCTGGTGTCCGACCAGGCCGGCCGCTCCAACGTCATCGCCGAGCTCGATCGCGCCGGCATTCCCTATGACAAGAGCGATCCCAAGCTGGCGCGCCTGGTCGAGGAATTGAAGGAGCGCGAGGCGCAGGGCTTTGCATATGAGTTGGCGAATGCCTCGTTCGACCTGCTGGCGCGGCGCACGCTCGGCCGCGTGCCGGAGTATTTCCGGGTCGAGCAGTTCGACGTCAATGTCGAGCAGCGCTACAACGCCAACGGCCAGCGCGTCACCGTCGCGCTCGCGGTGGTCAAGGTCGACGTCGCCGGCGAGCACCTGATCTCGGCCGCGGAAGGCAACGGCCCGGTCAACGCGCTCGACGTCGCGCTGCGCAAAGACCTCGGCAAGTACCAGAAATACATCGAGGGCCTGAAGCTGATCGATTATCGCGTGCGTATCCTCAACGGCGGCACCGAAGCGGTCACGCGCGTGTTGATCGAAAGCGAGGACGAGACCGGCGAGCACTGGACCACGGTTGGCGTGTCGCCGAACATCATCGACGCCTCGTTCCAGGCGCTGATGGATTCGGTGACCTACAAGCTGGTGAAATCAGGCGCGCCGGCGTGATCGGCACATCCTCGTGTCCCGGACGCGGCGCGGCATGAAATGATGCGACGCAGATCCGGGGCACGGCAAGTTCCTCTCACCGCCGTAATGTACCGGCCCAACCCTCCGCACTGGAATTTCCAATGCCACGCGCTATAATTCCGGCTGATTTGGTGGTGGAGCAGATGTCCGTTTCCAGATTCGGTTTCTTCGTCGCGGTGGCGATGCTCTGTGCGGGCACGCACGCGCATGCGCAAGCGGTCAATCCGCTGACCTATTGGACCCCCGGCTGGCCGGTGGGCTTCACAGGCGACGCGAGCACCAGCGCCTACGGCAATTTTCCGGGTTTTGACACGCGCGACAGCAGGGGTTTTGGCGCCACGCGATACAATTTCGGCAACGGCTTTTTTGTCGGCAACTCACGCACCGAGATATTGGGCATGAGCGGCGTCACGACGAATGCGGCGTTCGGCAATTTCGGCTCGGTCTATAGCGAAGGTTCGCAGTTCGGCTACAGCTTCAAGGGCGCGAACGGCTTGCCCGTCTCGATCTCGGCCGGTTTCGAGGCCCTGAAATACAACAACGGTTTCGGCTCCGGTTCGCCGTTTGCGGCGTTCGACGCCGCAGTCCGGCAATCTTCCGGTTTACAAGGCCCAGGCCGGCATCGAATTCCGCCCCACCGCGAATACCAGCTTGTCGTTCGGCATGGGCTATATGGGCAATTCAGGAGCGGTCGGCAGCGAGAACGCGCTGCCGCCCGGCGCCAATCCGTTTACGCAGGGCGTTCGCCGCTAACGCCTTGTCTTGGGCATGATCTTGTCGGAAAACCGCTTCACACGTTTCCGGATCATGCCCTCATGATCGATCATGTCTCCGTCGGCGTCGCCGATCTCGAGCGTGCCGCACGCTTCTATGCGGCCGCGCTGGCCACACTCGGGCTGACGCGACTGGTGACGCGGCCGGCCACGGTCGGCTTCGGCAAAAACTATCCGGAATTCTGGATCAATCTGCGCAAGGACATGCGCAAGGTGCCGCATGAAAGCGGCACGCATGTCTGTCTTCGCGCCAGGACTACCGGCGAGGTCGATGCGTTCCATGCGGCCGCGCTGGACAACGGCGGCACGTCCGATGGACCGCCCGGCCTGCGACCGCACGACCGCGTCAAATATTATGCAGCCTTCGTGCTCGATCCCGATGGAAATCGGATCGAGGCGGTGACGTTTCCGCAAGAGTAATTCCCTGTCGTCCCGGGCAAGCGAGCAAAGCGAGCGCGACCCGGGACCCATAACCACAGAACGGTGTTATGCGAAGGTTGGGGCGGCAGCCATCCTGATCACAACGCCCTGTGGTTATGGGTCTCCGCTTTCGCGGGGACGACAACGGAGTGCGACGGCTACATCCGTCGCGCCACGTCCGGCGCCATTTTCTTGGCTTCTTCGGGCACGCGCGCGGCGGCCGCGCGCAGGCGCGGCAGCACATCCTCGACGCGATCGGCTTTCAGGATATCGACCGTCAGGCCGGCGCGAATGAACTGCGTCGAGCGCATGTGCGACAGCAGATCGAAGAATGGCTCCCAGAAGCTATCGATATTGGCGAGCAGGACCGGCTTGGAGTGCCGGCCGAGCTGTTGCCAGGTGAGTTGCTCCACCAGCTCCTCCAGGGTGCCGATGCCGCCGGGCAGCGCCACGAACGCATCGGAGCGTTCGAACATCAGCCGCTTGCGCTCGTGCATGTCGGGGGTGACGACCATCTCCTGGACGCGGGAGAGCGCGTTCTCGCGCGCGGTGAGGAAATCCGGAATGATGCCGGTGACCATGCCGCCATGATCGAGCACAGAGGTCGCGATCGCGCCCATCAGGCCGAGCGAGCCGCCGCCATAGACCAGGCGGATTCCGTTCTCGGCGAAAATCTTGCCGAGCGCTTTGGCGGATTCCATGAAGTGGGGATTAGTGCCCGGACCGGAGCCGCAATAGACGCAGACCGTCCGGATCTTGTTCAAATCAATCTTGTTCATTTAGAGTTATGTGGCCCTGCAACATGGGGGCGTCAAGCGCCCGGCTGATTCGGCATTAGGCGGGAATTTAGCCGCAAATGGCACCCAATCGCGTAACAATTGCGACGCTTTAAGCTGTACGCCGCGGACAAACGCCTTATATGACGACAAGATGATGGCTCACTCCGATACGCCGCAAACGGGCGACGCTGCGGCCGGCGAACGCCACGCCGCAGATCAGGCGACCCTGCTCGGAACCCTCGTTCATCTCTGGCCCTATATCTGGCCGGGCGACCGCGCCGATCTGAAGATGCGCGTGGTGTGGTCGGTGGTGCTGCTGCTGATCGCGAAGGTCGCGACGCTCGCGGTTCCCTTCACCTTCAAATGGGCGACGGACGCGCTGTCCGGTCACGGCAGCGCGCCGGTCGCGCCCGACAACTGGACATTCTGGATCATCGCCTCGCCGCTGATCATGACGATCAGCTACGGCGGCTTGCGCATCCTGATGGCGGTGCTGACGCAATGGCGCGACGGCATCTTCGCAGGCGTCGCCATGCATGCGGTGCGCCGGCTGGCGTACATCACTTTCGTGCACATGCACGAATTGTCGCTGCGCTTCCATCTCGAGCGCAAGACCGGCGGATTGACGCGTGTGCTCGAGCGCGGCCGCAACGGCATCGAGACCATCGTGCGCATGGTGATCCTGCAGCTGATTCCGACCATCGTCGAGGTCGCGCTGCTCTTGGGCGTGCTGCTCTGGCAGTTCGACTGGCGTTACGTGATCGCGACGCTGACAATGGTCGTGGCCTTCATGTCGTTCACCTACTATGCAACCGAGTGGCGGATCACCATCCGCCGCAGGATGAACGAGTCCGACACCGAGGCGAACACCAAGGCGATCGACTCGCTCTTGAACTACGAGACCGTGAAATATTTCGGCGCCGAGACCCGCGAGGCCAATCGCTACGACCGCTCGATGGAACGCTATGAGCAGGCCAGCGTGAAGACCTACACCTCGCTCGCGGTGCTCAACACCGGGCAGGCGGTGATCTTCACGTTTGGGCTGACTGCCGTCATGCTGATGTGCGTGGCGGGCGTCCGAAGCGGCCGCCACACCGTCGGCGATTTCGTGCTGATCAACGCCATGATGATCCAGCTCTATCAGCCCCTGAATTTCATGGGCATGGTCTATCGCGAGATCAAGCAGGCGGTGATCGACATCGAGAAGATGTTCGAGGTGCTGTCGCGCCCGGCGGAGATCGAGGATGCGCCGGACGCCAAGCCGCTGGTCATCACCGCCGGCGCCGTGCGCTTCGATGACGTGCGCTTTGCCTATGACCCCGAACGTCAGATCCTGAAAGGTCTGAGCTTCGAGGTGCCAGCGGGCAAGACGGTCGCGATCGTCGGTCCTTCGGGGGCCGGCAAGTCGACGATCTCGCGGCTGCTGTTCCGCCTCTACGATATCTCGGGTGGCCGCATCACCATCGACGGTCAGGACATCCGCGACGTCACCCAGACCTCGCTCCGCGCGGCAATCGGCATGGTGCCGCAGGACACCGTGCTGTTCAACGACACCATCCGCTACAACATCCGCTACGGCCGCTGGAACGCTGATGATGCGGAAGTCGAGGAGGCGGCGCGGCTGGCGCAGATCGACGGTTTCATCCGGATGTCGCCCGCGGGTTACGAAACCCAGGTCGGGGAACGCGGATTGAAACTGTCTGGCGGCGAAAAGCAGCGCGTGGCGATCGCGCGCACGGTGCTGAAGGCGCCGCCGATCCTGGTGCTGGATGAGGCGACCTCGGCGCTCGACAGCCACACCGAGCACGAGATCCAGGAGGCGCTCGAGCGCGTCTCACGCAACCGCACCTCGCTCGTCATTGCGCATCGCCTTTCCACCATCGTCGGCGCCGACGAGATCATCGTGCTCGACCAGGGACGCATCGCCGAGCGCGGCACGCATGCGCAGCTGCTCGCCAGCGGCGGGCTCTATGCCAGCATGTGGAACCGGCAGCGCGAGGCGCAGGAAGCGCGCGAGCGGCTGGCGCAGGTCGATGACGACAATGAGGCGCCGAACCGCTCTCCCCCGCCGGTGGATGATGCTGCGCCGACGGAGAAGACGGACGAGGGCAGCGACGTGATTCCGACCGCGGCGGAATAGACGCCAACCGAGCGCAGCCTCTGGTATTTCGCGCCTGTACAGAGTAACTAGCCGCCTATGTCCATCGCCAATTCCATTCGCGCGCAGATCCCGCCGATCCATCCCGAGGGCTATCCCTTCATCGGCGGCTTTGCGCTGGCCAGCCTGATCCTGTTCTGGGTCTGGACCCCGCTGGGCTGGATCGGCACCGTGCTGACGATCTGGTGCGCGCTGTTCTTCCGCGATCCCGCGCGCGTCACGCCGGTGCGCGACGGCATCGTGGTGGCGCCGGCCGACGGCCGCATCTCCATGATCACGCAGGCGATGCCGCCGGCCGAACTGGGCCTGGGCGATCGCCCGCTGCCGCGCGTCTCGATCTTCATGAGCGTGTTCAACTGTCATGTGAACCGCGCGCCCGCAACGGGTCGGATCGAGCGCATCGCCTACCGGCCCGGGGTCTTCATCAACGCCGAGCTCGACAAGGCCAGCGAGGACAATGAGCGCAACTCGCTGGTGATCGCTTCGGCGCAGGGGCGCATCGGCGTAATCCAGATCGCAGGGCTGGTGGCGCGGCGCATCGTCTGCTTCGTGCGGGAAGGCCAGTCGATCGGCGCCGGCGAACGCTTCGGGCTCATTCGTTTCGGCTCGCGGCTCGATGTTTATCTGCCGGATGGCACCCAGCCGCTGGTCTCGGAAGGCCAGACCGCGGTCGCCGGCGAGACCATCCTGGCCGATCTCAGCCTCTCGGATGCGGGGCGCACTTTCCGCTCGAATTAACCATCCGTAACGCGCGATTTGCGGCACGCCGCCGCAATGGCGCGGCCGCGCCGCCCTTGCTATATTGAGCGGATGCCCTTCGACCCCGTCTCTACCGAACGCCGCCGCCGGTTTCGCCCGATCCCGGTGCGCATGCTGGTGCCCAATGTCATCACGCTGCTGGCGATCTGCGCCGGCCTGACCGCAATCCGGCTCTCCACGGAAGGGCGGATGGGGCTCGCGGTTGGCGCCATCGTGTTCGCGGCAATCCTCGACGGCATCGACGGCCGCGTCGCGCGCATGATCAAGGGCCAGTCGAAATTCGGCGCCGAGCTCGACAGCCTCGCCGACTTCGTCAATTTCGGCGTCGCGCCCGGACTGATCCTGTATTTCTGGCAGCTGCACGAGCTGCATGACGGCGGCTGGATCGCGGCCATGGTGTTTGCGATCTCGGGCGGCCTAAGGCTCGCGCGCTTCAACGCCACGATCGACGATCCCGCCAAGCCGCCGTTTGCGGCGAATTACTTCACCGGCGTGCCGGCGCCTGCGGGCGCGGTGACTGCGCTGTTGCCGGTCTATCTCGCCTTCCTCGACGTCTGGAAGATGCCGGCGATGCTGACCGCGTTCTACATTCTGCTGATCGCGTTCCTGATGGTGTCGCGGCTGCCGGTATTTTCAGGCAAGACCGTGCGCATGCGGGTGCCGCCGGAGATGGTACTGCCGGTGTTCGTCTGCGTGATCTTCTTCATCGCGCTGCTGATCGGCTATCCCTGGCATATCCTGTCGGCTGGATCGATTCTCTATCTCCTGAGCCTGCCGCTCGGGTGGAAATCCTATCGCGATCACAAGCGCGTCTATGATGCGGCTAACGCGCCTGCGGCGCCGGCCACAGCGCCAACGCCTGCACCGGGCTTCATCGCGCCGGTCGCCGAGCCCGAAGACGACGACCGGCCCGAGCGGCTGCACTGAACTTCTAACCCTCATGGTGAGGAGCGCGTCTTCGCGCGTCTCGAACCATGAGGCCCCGATGCGGCCTCATCCTTCGAGACGCATTGCTTCGCAATGCTCCTCAGGATGAGGGGCCGGTATGAGTTGGGTTCAGCCCTGAACTCGGCTATAGGGCTTGCAATCAAATCGCAAAAATCTGGAGAAACGCCCGTGACCAACACCGCTGCGCCCGTGCCTGCATCCGTCCTCGAAGCGCTGGCGCGCTACGACACGCCGACCATCTGCAACGCGATGGAAGTGATCGCGCCGGAGCGGCGATTGATCGGCTATACCGTCAAGCCGCTGGTCTGCCCGTTTCCCGACCTGCCGCCGATCGTCGGTTATGCCCGCACGGTCACCGCCCGCGCGGTCTCCAGATCCGGACGGTCTCCCGCAGAGCTGGCGAAGCGGCGCATCGAATATTACGAATATGTCGGCACGGGCTTTGGTCCGCGCATTACTGTGGTCCAGGACATCGACGGCGCCGATGTCGGCTATGGCGCGTTCTGGGGCGAAGTGCAGAGCAATGTGCACAAGGCGCTCGGCAATCTCGGCGTCATCACCGACGGCTCGATCCGCGACATTCCGCAATGGGCGCCGGGCTTTCAGGCGCTGGCCGGCTCAATCGGTCCGTCGCATGCCTGGACGCATGCCGAAAGTTTTGGTGGCGAGGTGCGCGTTGCCGGCATGACGGTGAAGTCCGACGACTTGATCCATGCCGACCTTCACGGCGCGATCGTGATCCCCTATGAACTCGCGGCAAAACTGCCTGACGCCTGCGATCTCTGCGCCCGCCGCGAGACGCCGATCCTGGAAATCGCGCGCTCGAAGGATTTCTCGCTGGAGAAGCTGAAGGAAGCGCTGAAGAAGTCGGCAGAGATTCACTAGAGGATTTCTGTCATGGACATGAAGGGCAAGACGGTCCTCATCACCGGCTCGACCGATGGCGTCGGCCGCTATGTCGCCAGCGAGCTGGCGAAGCAGGGCGCCCATGTGCTGATCCATGGCCGCGACGCCGGCCGTGCGAAGGCCGTCATCGACGCGATCAAGGCTGACGGCGGCAAGGCGACTTTCTATCAGGCCGATCTGTCGTCGCTTGTCCGCGGTGCGCGTCGCTTGCCGACAAGGTTGCCGCCGATCACAAGCGGATCGACGTGTTCGTCAGCAATGCCGGCATCGGCTCGCAGAACAACGGCCCACAGCGGCAGGAAAGCGCCGACGGCCACGAGCTGCGCTTTGCCGTGAATTATCTCGCGGGCTTCCTGCTCGCCTACCGCCTGCTGCCGCTGATCAAGGCGGCAGCCCCCTCGCGCATCGTCAATGTCGCTTCCCTCGGCCAGCATCCGATCGACTTCGACGACGTCATGATCACGAAGAACTACTCCGGCTCGCGTGCCTATGCGCAGAGCAAGCTGTCGCAGATCATGTTCACCATCGATCTCGCCGAGGAATTGAAGGGCAGCGGCGTTACCGTCAACTCACTGCACCCGGCGACCTATATGAACACGACCATGGTGCGCGCCGGCGGCATCACACCGATGTCGACGGTCGAGCAGGGCGGGGCGGCGATCCTGCATCTGGTGCAGGGCGACGACGTCGCCAAAAAGAGCGGGCTGTTCTTCAACGGCATGAGCGAGATGAAGGCCAACGCCCAGGCCTATGACGCCTCGGCGCGCAAGAAGCTGCGCGAGCTGAGCCTGCGGCTCACGAATTTACCGGGATAAGGCGATATCCTGGCCGGCATTGGTCTTGCCTTCGAAGCGGCTGTCGCCGACCGGCTGCAGCTGCGCCAGCGTCTGCGCGTTGTGATCCCGGATCATCAGGCCCGCCGAGGTGTAGCTCCATTTGCGGCTGGTGAAGAAGTTGTAGGGGCAGCCGCCGGCCGGCGCGATCGTGCCCTCGACCGCTTCCGGCTGCGCGCCGAATGTCATCGCGCACGAGGTCGCACCGGTTGCCGAGAGTGTCCACTTGCCCGCGAGATTGACCGGCGGCGGTGCCGCGACCGGTCCGCTCGGCGTGGCTGCGGTCTGGACCGCCGTGCGGTCATTGCTCCAGCAGCCGGCAAGCAGAGCGGTCGAAAGCAGCAGCGCGTATGTGGCGGAACGTGTCATGCGGCAGGTCTGAAAGGCCAAGCGTCTCGGCTATGGTTAGCAGATCGTTGAGATCGTGTCAGGATAGCCGTTCTGCTTGCGTTGATGCACGTGCGCAGCAGCCGAAGCTGCTTAACCTTTACGCGTCTTTAATGGCCGCTCCGTAGGGTCTTTGGACCGCGGGTCAGAATGAGCCGCGCGCCGTCCAGGATGGCCGGCTTGTTCGCGTATGCGTGGAGCTTCCCATGGATATCATGACGGGCATCGGGTTGGCGTGCGGTTTCGCCGTCATCACCCTGATCATGCTGATGGGCGGCAGCTTGGAAATGTTCTGGAGCGAACACGCCATCATCATCATCTTCGGCGGCTCGATCGCCGCCACCATGATCCGGTTTCCACTCAGCGCGATCCTGCATGGCCTGCCGCTCGGCGCCAAATTCGCGTTCACCATGAGCCGCCTGTCGGCCCGCGACCTCGTCGACGAACTCGCCCGCATCGCCGAAATCGCGCGCAAGCAGGGACCGGTCGGCCTGGAAAAGGTCGAGACCGACGAGCCGTTCCTGGCCAAGGGAATCCGCTACGTCGCCGACGGCTACGACCTCGAATTCATTCGCGACAATCTGGAGCGCGACCGCGACAATTTCCTGATGCATCTCGACGAGGGCGGCAAGATCTACCGCGCCATCGGCGATTGCGCGCCGGCCTTCGGCATGATTGGAACGCTGATCGGCATGGTGCAGATGTTCGCCAATATGACCGACCCCTCGAAACTCGGCCCGTTCATGGCGACCGCGCTGCTGGCGACGCTGTACGGCGCGCTGGTCGCCAACCTGTTCTGCCTGCCGCTCGCCGACAAGCTGCACGGAAAGCTGCTCGACGAGGAGACCAACCGCACCCTGATCATCGACGGCATCCTGATGATCCGGGATTCCAAGAGTCCGACGCTGGTCCGGGAAATGTTGCTGGCATACCTGCCGGAAAAACACCGCCATGAAGAAGGCGAGCCGGTTCCGGCCTGATGCAGGGTTAGGCAATGGCCAAGAAAAAACGCGGCGAGGGTCATGGCGGCGGTCACGGCTGGTTCGTCACCTTCGCCGACCTGATGGGACTGATGATGAGCTTCTTCGTGATGCTCGTCGCCTTCTCCACGCAGGACCAGCAGAAGCTCAAGATCGTGGCAGGCTCGATGCGCGACGCCTTCGGCGTGCAGCAGTCGCGCTACTCCGGTATCATCGAGTCCGACGGCGTGCCGACGCGGCCCAAGCTGAAGAACGTCGACCACGTTCCGCCCGAGGAAGCCTCCAACACGCCGACCCCGGACCAGCAGGAGCGCAGCCGCGAGGCCGGCGCCAAACTCAAGATCGACCGCGAATTCGCGCTTGCCTCGGCTTCGTTGCGCCAGGCGCTGCAGGACATGCCGGAGCTGACCGAGATCTCCAAGCACATCATGTTCGAGGAGACCAAACAGGGCCTCAACCTCGAGATCGTCGATCAGGACGGCCGCTCGATGTTCGCCGACGGCTCCAGGCAGCCCTATGAGCGCACGCGCCGTCTGATCGAGAAGCTCGCGATCCCCTTGAAGCAGACGCCCTTGCGCGTCTCCATCACCGGCCACACTGCGGCCGGTTTCGTGCCGACGCGAGGCGATTACGGCGCCTTCGATCTCTCGGCCGACCGCGCCAATGCGGTGCGCCAGATTCTGGACCGGGAAGGGTTGCCGGCCGGCCACATCTTCGCCGTGTCGGGCAAGGCCGACACCCAGCCGCTGTTTCCCGACGATCCGTCGCTGGCCGCCAACCGGCGCGTCACCATCACCTTGATGCGCGAGGATCCGCCGCTGCCGCCCGACCTCAAGCCCTAGGCGAAGCAATACCATAATACCTGAAACCCACGTCAAGTTCCTGGCGAGTGTGGCGTCCGCGCCGTCGCGCGAAAGAACTGCACACTGCTAAGCTTGTCGGATTGACAGGCGCGCCCGAAGTCTCTCAAACGGCGCGCCTGGATCAATCCCGCCGGGGCGAGCGTTCTCTTTTCATCATGGCCGTAACTGCCTCATCCGAGACCCACGAGGGCGCACCAACGTCGGGCTTTTGGGCGCTGTCGCTCGGCAGCATCGGCGTTGTGTTCGGCGATATCGGAACCTCGCCGTTGTACGCCTTCCGCGCGGCGGTGAGCGACGCCGCCCATGGCGAGGCGGTCAGCCGCATCATGGTGCTGGGCGTGCTCTCGATGATCCTGTGGGCGCTCTTCATTGTCGTCACGGCCAAATACGTGTTGCTGCTGCTGCGCGCCGATAACAATGGCGAGGGCGGCACGCTGTCGCTGATGGCGCTCGGCCAGCGCGCGCTCGGCCGCCGCAGCCTGTTCCTGCTCTCGCTCGGCGTGGTCGGCGCCTCGATGTTCATCGGCGATTCCATGATCACGCCGGCGATCTCGGTGCTGTCGGCGGTCGAAGGCCTCAAGCTCGCCGCGCCCGCGCTGGAACACTACGTGGTGCCGCTGACCGTCTCCATCCTGGTTGTGCTGTTCGCGGTGCAGTCGCGCGGCACCGCGCGCGTCGCCACCTATTTCGGTCCCGTCATGGTGGTGTGGTTCACAACGCTGGGCGTTCTCGGCCTCATCCACATCGCCGACGATCCCTCGGTGCTGATCGCGATCAACCCGTACTATGCGGTGCACTTCCTGCTTGGACACGGCACGATCGGGCTGGTGACGCTGGGCGCGGTCTTCCTCGCCGTCACCGGCGGCGAGGCGCTCTATGCCGATCTCGGCCATTTCGGCCGCAAGCCGATCCAGTCGGCGTGGCTCTATTTCGTTCTGCCGTCGCTGCTGCTCAACTATTTCGGCCAGGGCGCGCTGGTGCTGTCCAATCCGGCGGCGATCGAGAACTCCTTCTATCGCATGGTCCCGGACGCGATGCTGCTGCCGATGGTGGTGCTGGCCACTGCCGCGACCGTCATCGCGAGCCAGGCCGTCATCACCGGCGCCTATTCGCTGACCCGGCAGGCGATCCAGCTCGGCCTGTTGCCGCGTTTCGAGGTCCGCTACACGTCGGAAAGCCATGCCGGTCAAATCTATCTGCCGCGGGTCAACACGCTGCTGCTGATCGGCGTGATGTTCCTGGTGCTGATGTTCCGCACGTCGGACAATCTCGCGTCCGCCTACGGCATCGCGGTCTCCACCACCATGGTCGCGGACGGCATCATGGGATTTGTGGTGATCTGGAAATTGTGGAACTGGCGCGTGGCGACGGCGGCGGCGTTGATCCTGCCGCTGGTCACCGTCGACGTCGCCTTCTTCGCCGCCAACCTCTTGAAGCTGCTCGAGGGCGCCTGGGTGCCGTTGTTGTTCGGAGCCGCGATGGCGGTCACGATCTGGAGCTGGCGCCGCGGCTCGGCGATTCTCGCCGACAAGAACCGCCGCACCGAGGTGCCGCTCGACAGCCTGATCTCGAGCCTGGAAAAGCGCCCGCCGCACATCGTGAAAGGCACGGCGGTCTTCCTCACCAGCGATCCCAATTTCGCGCCGACGGCCCTGTTGCACAACCTCAAGCACAACAAGGTGCTGCACGAGCATAACGTCGTGCTGACCATCGAGACCGCGCATACGCCGCGCGTCTCGCTTGCCGATCGGGTCAAGATGGAAAAGGTCAGCGACAAGTTCGCCAAGGTGCGGCTGCGCTTCGGATTCATGGAATCGCCGAACGTGCCGAAGGCGCTGGCGATTGCCCGCAAGCTCGGCTGGCAGTTCGACATCATGTCGACGTCGTTCTTCGTCTCCCGACGTTCGCTCAAGCCGGCGGCGCAGTCGGGCATGCCGCGCTGGCAGGATCGCCTGTTCATCATGCTGAGCCGGTCGGCCAACGACGCGATCGACTACTTCCAGATCCCCACCGGGCGGGTGGTCGAGGTCGGCACGCAGGTGACGATCTAGGCATGTCAAACGCGGGGCGTCTGCGCGAAGACGTTGCCCAAACAAACGGCCGAATTCCTATATCCCGGTACGGCCGCTCCTATGAAATCTATATAACTTTTTTACATACCGCGGTCCCGAAACCGGGCTAGGTATCGGCTCTGGCGGGGACTATATGCCGCCAAGCTGCCGCAAATGGTGCTGTTAGGGCATTAGGGCCTTTAATTCCATGACGACTGAAGTTGTTGCTCCCGCCGGGGAAACCGCGGCGGCCAATGGGCGTGGCGAAAGCCATTCCACCGCCGGCTTTGCCGCGCTGATGATCGGCAGCATCGGCGTGGTCTATGGCGACATCGGCACCAGCCCGCTCTACGCCTTTCGCGAGGCCGTCGCTGCCGCCAGCGCAGGCGGCGAGACGACCTCGCATGCGGTGCTCGGCGTGATCTCGCTGATCCTGTGGGCGCTGATCATCGTGGTGACCCTGAAATATGTGGTGATCCTGCTGCGCGCGGATAACAACGGCGAAGGCGGGACGCTGGCGCTGATGGCGCTGGCACACCGCGCGGTGTCGAGCCGGTGGGCCGGCACCATCGTGCTGCTCGGGATCATCAGCGGCGCGCTGTTCTATGGCGACGCCGTCATCACGCCCGCGCTGTCGGTCCTGTCGGCGATCGAAGGCATCAAGCTCGCCACCGTCTTGCTCGACCCCTATGTCGTGCCGCTCACCGTCCTGATCCTGCTCGCGCTGTTCGCCGTGCAGTCGCGCGGCACTGCGCGTGTCGCCGCGTTCTTCGGCCCGATCATGCTGATCTGGTTCCTGATCATCGGGGTTGCGGCCGTGCCGCCGATCCTGCGCCATTCCGAGATATTGTTCGCGCTCAATCCGTTTCTCGCCGTCTCCTTCATGCTCAGCCACGGCGTCATCGCCTTCGTGACGCTCGGCGCCGTGTTCCTCGCCGTGACCGGCGCCGAAGCGCTCTATGCCGACCTCGGCCATTTCGGCAAGAAGCCGATCCAGACCGCATGGCTCTTCATCGTGCTGCCTGCGCTGACGTTGAATTACCTCGGGCAGGGCGCGATCGTGCTCGATGATCCCAGGACGGTCGAAAACCCGTTCTTCCTGATGTTTCCGGACTGGGCGCTGATCCCGATGGTGACGCTCGCCACGGTGGCGACCGTCATCGCAAGCCAGGCCGTGATCACCGGCGCCTATTCGCTGACGCGACAGGCGATCCAGCTCGGCCTGATGCCGCGCTTCGAAATCCGCCACACCTCGGAAGCGCATTCGGGGCAGATCTACATCCCCCGCATCAACCGCATGCTGCTGATCGCGGTGATGCTGCTGGTGCTGATGTTCAAGTCCTCGAGCGCGCTCGCGTCCGCCTATGGCATCTCGGTGACCGGCACCATGGTGGTCACGGCGATGATGGGCTTCGTGGTGATCTGGAAGGTCTGGCGCTGGTCGCCGCTGTGGGCGGCGGCGCTGATCGCGCCATTCCTGTTCCTCGACCTGACCTTCCTGTCGGCAAATCTCTTGAAGGTCTGGGAGGGTGGCTGGGTGCCGCTCGCGCTCGGCGGCTGGGTGATGCTGTTGATGTACACCTGGCGGCGCGGCAGCCGGCTGTTGTGGGAGAAATCGCGCAAGCTGGAATTCCCGCTCGCCGATCTCGTCGCCATGCTCGAGAAGCGTCCGCCGGCGAGGGTGCCGGGAACCGCGGTGTTCCTCACCAGCGATCCCGCGAGCGCGCCGACTGCGCTGATGCACAGCCTGAAGCACTACAAGGTGCTGCACGAGAAGAACGTCATCCTCACCATCGAATCCGCAGCCACGCCGCGGATCGATCCGGCCGAGCGGGTGAGACTGGAGGAGATCTCGTCGACCTTCACCAAGGTCACGCTGAAATTCGGCTTCATGGAATTGCCCAACGTCCCCCGCGCGCTCGCGATCGCGCGGAAACTCGGCTGGCATTTCGACATCATGTCGACCTCGTTTTTCTTATCTCGCAGAGCCCTGAAACCGGCGGCCCATTCCGGCATGCCGCGCTGGCAGGATCATCTGTTCATCGCGCTGACCCGGACCGCCAACGATGCCACCGACTATTTCCAGATCCCGAGCGGGCGGGTGGTCGAGGTCGGAACGCAGGTCACGATCTAGTCGGCATTCATCAGATCGCGGCGCTCAGAAATTCGAGAGCGATCGCGGGCGAGGTTGCAAGCAAGGCTCCGACACCAAATCCGACAGTCCCGAGCGCAATGGCTCCCGGCCATCCGTGATGGTCCCATCCGTAAGCCGCGCCGATAAGGGTGCCGAGACCGATCATGGATACGGCCCACACGACCCACACCACGATCTTGAGGATTTTAATCATCGACTTTTGATCTCGCGGTAACCATGCAGGCACCGGTCCTGCGCGGCGAAAGGCACTATCTGATCCGCTGATGTAGGGTGCCTTCGGATGTTGAACAGTCGGCCAGGGCGTACGGTTTTCGTCATAGCGTTAATTCTGGCGCTCCTCGGCTTGCTGGAATTGGCGATCGATGGGCTCATAGGCCTTGGCCGGTACGCCGGGCCCGTCGTGCTTGCTCTCGGCTTGCTCCTGCGCGTCGTCGCTCCGATTGCGCAAAGGCGCTGGGGAAGCGAGGGACGGCTCACCCGATTTCTGAGCCGGCCGCGGTTCGTCGATGAGAGCCGCCGGCCGATTGGAATGCCGTCGGTCAAGTGACGATTTGGCTTCGCTCCCGGAGCTAAGCACTTTTCGACGCTTGATTTTTGCCGCCACAGGCGCGAGTTTGGCGCTGCTTCGGTGAGCGCAATGATTGTCGGGAGAGTTTCGTGGCTGACCATAAAGTGCATGATTTGACGCCGGAAGAGGTGTCGAAGGGGATCGAGGAGGGCCGCTATCTCCTGGTCGACGTCCGTGAGCCTAATGAGGTCGCCGTCGAAGCCTATCCGAGCGGCGCGGTCGTGCCGCTCTCGACCTTCGATCCCAAGGCGATCCCGGACCCGAAAGGCAAGCAGGTGGTGTTCGCCTGCCGCTCGGGAAAACGCTCGGTGACGGCGTCGCTGGCGGCACAGGCCGCGGGCCTGGCCTATGACAAGCATCTCGAAGGCGGCATCATCGGGTGGAAAGCGGCTGGTCTGCCGACCAAAGCGGGCGGCTGAAAACGTCCCATGGTGTCCACCAACAAGGTTTTCGGCGATCTTCCCGTCACGATCTTCGAGGCGATGTCGCAGCTTGCGCGCGACAACAACGCCATCAATCTCGGCCAGGGTTTTCCTGACGATCCCGGCCCCGAGGACATCCGCCGCGCCGCGGCCGACGCCTCGTTGAACGGCTACAACCAGTATCCGTCGATGATGGGCATCCCGGAACTGCGCCAGGCGATCGCGGCGCATTACGGTCACTGGCACAAGCTCAAGCTCGACCCCATGACGGAAGTCATGGTGACCTCCGGCGGCACCGAGGCGCTGACCTCGGCCATCCTTGCGGTGGTCGAGCCCGGCGACGAGGTGATCTGCTTCCAGCCGGTCTACGATTCCTATCTGCCGATCATCCGCCAGGCCGGCGGGATTCCCCGGCTGCTGCGGCTCGAGCCGCCGCATTGGCGGCTGACCGAGGAGATGCTGCGCAGCGCCTTCAATCCCAAGACCAAGGCGGTGCTGTTCAACAATCCGCTCAATCCGGCTGCCGTGGTCTATCCCCGCGAAGACCTCGAACTTCTGGCGCGTTTCTGCCAGGAGTTCGATTCCGTTGCGATCTGCGACGAAGTCTGGGAGCACGTGACCTTCGACGGCCACGAGCATATTCCCCTGATCACCATTCCCGGCATGCGCGACCGCACCATCAAGGTCGGCTCTGCCGGAAAGATCTTCTCGCTGACGGGCTGGAAGATCGGCTTCGTCTGCGCCGCGCCGCCGCTGTTGCGCGTCGCCGCCAAGGTGCATCAGTTCCTGACCTTCACCACCGCGCCCAATTTGCAGGCCGCCGTGGCTTACGGCCTCGGCAAACCGGACGATTATTTCTTCGACATGCGCAAGCAGCTCGCGAAGAGCAGAGATCGTCTGACCGCAGGTCTCGAAAGCATCGGTTTTCCGGTGCTGCGCTCGCAGGGGACTTACTTCCTCACGGTCGACCTGTCGCCGCTCGGGCTGAACGAAACGGACGAAGCTTTTTGCAAGCGCATCGTCAACGACTACAAGGTGGCGGCGATCCCGGTGTCGGCCTTCTATGAGCAGGATCCCGTCACCTCAGTGGTGCGGTTTTGTTTTTCCAAGAGGGATTCGACGATCGATACCGCATTGGAGCGTTTGTCGGACGCGGTGCATGGCCGGAGAAAGGCGGGTTGAGCATGGTGAGGCCGACCGGCTTTGTCATTGCGCTTGGCGCGGCGCTTTTGTTCTCGGCACAGGCCGGCGCACAGGAGCGGGTCGTCAATTTCTACAACTGGTCGAACTATATGGCGCCGGACGTCCTCGAGGCCTTCACCAGGGAGACCGGCATCAAGGTGGTCTACGACACCTTCGACGCCAACGAGACGCTGGAGACGCGGCTGCTCGCCGGAAAATCCGGCTATGATGTGGTGGTGCCGACCGCCTATTTCCTGCAGCGCCAGATCACCGCGCATGTGTTCCAGAAGCTCGACAAGGCGAAGCTGCCGAACCTCGCCAATGCCTGGTCGACCGTCACGCAGCGCCTGGCGACGTATGATCCCGGCAATCTCTACGCCGCCAACTACATGTGGGGAACGACCGGCATCGGCTACAACGTCAAAGCGGTGGCGAAAATCCTGGGAAGCGATGCGAAAATCGACAGCTGGGACATCGTCTTCAAGCCGGAGAACCTCGCAAAGTTCAAAGACTGCGGCGTGCACATGCTGGATTCCGCCGATGATATTTTCCCGGCGGCGCTGAGCTATCTCGGCCTCGATCCCAACTCGACCAGGCAGGCCGATCTCGAGAAAGCCGCGGATCTCGTCAGCAAGGTCCGCCCCTATGTGCGCAAGTTTCATTCCTCGGAATACCTGAGCGCGCTCGCGACCGGCGAAATCTGCCTTGTGGTGGGCTGGTCAGGCGACGTGATGCAGGCGCGCAGCCGCGCGGCGGAAGCAAAGAGCGGCGTCGAGATCGGCTACACCATCCCGAAAGAGGGCGCGCAGATGTTCTTCGACAATCTCGCGATCCCTGCCGACGCCCAGCACGTCGCGGAAGCCTATGAGCTGATCAACTATCTCTACCGGCCGGAGGTTGCGGCGAAGAACTCCGACTTTCTCTCCTATGCCAACGGCAATCTGGCGAGCCAGAAGCTGGTCGACCCCAAAATTCTCGACGACAAGAACATCTATCCGGACGCGGCCACGCTTTCGAAGCTGTTCGTGATCACCGCGCGCGATCCGGCGACCCAGCGCGTCATCAACCGGCTCTGGACCCGGGTGAAGACGGGGCGGTAGCTCGGTCTGGCGGCGGTCATTTTCGGACTCGGTCAACGGCTGGCGCTCGCGCCGCGAAGGCTGAAGCTCTATAGCATCGCATATGCTTGATTTTGCGACCCAGTACGACGCATTTCGACGACGCGATCCCAGCTTCGATGGGTTGGTATTTGTCGCCGTCAGGACGACGGGCGTCTACTGCCGCCCGATCTGCCCGGCTCGCACCCCTCTGGCGCGTAACGTCCGATTTTTTGTCAGCGCCGCAGCCGCCGAGACCGCCGGCTTTCGTCCTTGCCTGCGATGCCGCCCGGAGACGGCCCCGTTCTGTCCGGCATGGAAGGGGACTCAAACGACGGTCGAGCGCGCCCTCGCCCTGATCAGGAATGGAGCGCTGGATCGCGACGACATTCCGGCGTTGGCCGAGCAATTAGGGATCGGATCTCGACATCTGTCGCGGCTGTTTGCCGAGCATCTCGACGCGTCTCCGCTGCAAGTGGCGCACACGCTTCGTGTGCAGCGCGCCAAGCGCCTGCTCGATGACAGCGATCTTGAGATCGGCATCGTCGCAAGCCGCGCGGGATTCCCGAGTGCGAGACGAATGCGCGATGCCTTTGTTCGGCTTTACGGCCAATCGCCGCTGGCCTTTCGCGCCAGAGGACGACGGAAACAATCAGCCAATCCAGTTGGAGAAAGCGAATGCAAGGCGGGGTGACAACGGGGAAGGACTACGGAACGGTCAGTCCTGAACGGCGAAAGGAAATGACCGGATTGGAATTCGTGCAGGGCCTTGTTGATGGCACGCTGCCGCTCAACACCATCGCGGAAACGCTTGGCTATGATGTTGTCGAGGCGGAGCGCGGACGGGTTGTGGTCGCCTTGACGCCGACCGGCGCTCATCTCAACCCGGCCGGGACGGTGCATGGCGGCCTCACCGCGACGCTGCTCGACAGTTGCATGGGGCTGGCGGTTCAGACGACGTTGGAGAAGTCCTTTGCCTCGACGACGCTCGAGTTCAAGGTTTCACTGGTGCGGCCAATCACACCCGAGACCGGCCCGATCAGGGCAGAAGGCATCGTCCTCAATCGCGGCCGCCGCATCGGCATCGCCGAAGGACGCGTGACGGACGCCGAGGGACGGCTGCTCGCCCACGGTACGACGACATGCCTGGTATTCCAGGACTGAAAGCCGGCGGCGACGGCTACGCCGCCGACGCAGGCTGGGTCTCGATCGACGGCAGCTGTTCGTCGTGGATCCTCGCCTCGAAGCCGCGCAGGCGCTGGTAGATCGAGATCAGCTCGACGATGGTGCGCCAGGACGTGACGAGATACTGAAACGAGTGGCGAACTTGCGCGAACGCGCTCAGGATTTGTTGCATGATACCGAGCGTTATCTTGCCGGCGACAAGGGTCGGGATCAGCAGGATGTAGGGGAACATGACGTCAGACTGCAGATAGACGTAGCGGCCGACGTCGAAGTACATGAAGTTCAGGTAAAGCCGAAAATAGTTCGCCCTGACGTTGGCAAACAGCTCTCTCAATGTCTGCGGATCGGCGCGCGCCGGATCGTCTTCGCCAAGCACCAGCTCTTTGCGATACGCGGCTTCGACCCGCTGGTTGAAGAACTCGATCCGGGGCAGGCGAATGCCGATCAGGGCAAGCAGCCCGGTACCCAACACCGACCAGATCACGGCAGCAAAAACCAGCGAATAGGGAATCGAGCCGATCAGGGGCAGCTCGGTGACACTCTTCGACAGAGTGACCAATACCGGCAGGAAGGCGATCAGAGTGAGCACAGCCTTGATGAAATTGAGGCCAAGATCCTCCATCGTGCTCGAAAACCGCATGGTGTCTTCCTGCACGCGCTGCGAAGCGCCCTCGATGGTTCGCAGCCTCGGCCAGTTCGCGACATAGTAGTCGTTCATCGCAGTGCGCCAGCGGAAGATGTAATGACTGACGAAAAAGGCCGTCAGCGCGGCCACGACGATGGCGACGGTGGCAATGCTGAAGAACGTCAACACCCCTCCGTACAATTGCTCGGCAGTGACCGATCCCGGTTTCGACAGCACGTCCTGAATGAGATTGTAGAACGGTCCGCGCCAAACGTTGAGGGCGACGCTGACTTGCACGTCGAAATAGGAGGTGAAAAGGATCAGAGCGGAGCCGAAGATGGACCAACCTGCCCAGGGATGCGGAGCGAACCACATCCAGAACGCTCCGAAAATCGTGACGCAAATGGCGAAGTAGAAGTCGAACCAGAGCGCCGCTGAAGTCACGAAGGTTGCCAGGCCGGGCGGTGGCTCGGGCCCCACGAAGAGCTGGTTGGCAAAGCCGTACCAGACTGCCATCGCGAGCGCCGTCCAGGCGACGGCCGACCAGAAGAACAGTTTTGGCCGCGGGAAAAAGGAGACGAACATAATAGCTCTTCCTTGCAATGCGCCGGGAAGCCTTCCCGAAACGCCGTGAAACTATACGCGAGCGGGACCTTACCGCCAGCGGCGATGCAGCCAGAGCCACTGCTCCGGATATTCGCGAATCCAGCCTTCGATCACGTTGGTGATCGCCTGCGTCGTGCCCTGAACGTCGATCTTGCCGTCGGCGTTGCGCACCGGCGGAATTTCCTCGGTCAGTTCGATGCGGAAGCGATGGTTCGGCAGGCGGATGATGCGCACCCCGTGAACCGGGCATTCGACCTGCCGGAGCAACCGCGCCAACATCGGGTTGGCCCTGGTCTTGCGGCCGAAAAACGTCACCTCGACGCCATTGGTCAGATACTGGTCCACCAGCATGCCGACATGCTGGCCGTTGCGCAGCGCTTCGGCGAGGCGGAGCGGCGCGTCGCGCCCGGCCGGGATCAGCGTTCCCATCTTCACCTGGCGCATTTCCTGGATGATGCGGTCAGCGGACGCGATATTGGGCCGGCGATACAACAGCGCGGCGTCGAGGCCGTGGGAGACCGCGGCGAGCGCCGGCATCTCCCAGTTGCCGAGATGAGCGGTGAAGACCAGCGCCGGCTTGCCGTCGAGCCGCAGCTGGTGAAACAGCTGGTTGGTGCGCCTGGGAACGTCGATGTGGCCGAGCTCCGGTTGGGCTTCGATGTGGTCCCAGACGTGATCGATGTGCGCGAACTCGGCCCCGACGCGGCCGAGATTGTCCCAGACGCCTGCCAGGATCGCCTCAATCTCCGCCGGTGATTTCTCGGGGAATGCGGCGGTGAGATTGGCGCGGCCTATTCTGTGCTCGCGCAAGCGCGGCCCGATGGTGCGCGCGATGCGGCCGAACGCGTTCGGCGGTCTTGTCGGGATCGAAATAGCGCGTGGTGCGCAGCATGCTCACGGTCAGCGCGCCGACCGCGGACTCTCCGAGCGACTTGGCAGTGTCGCGGATGCGTTTCTTGATCGTCACTTAGCCGGTCAGGCCGGTTCGCGCGTCAGGATCAGCGAGGCGTTCTGGCCGCCGAAGCCGAATGAATTCGACATCACGGCCGTCACCTTGGCGTCGCGCGCCTTGTTGCCGACCACGTTGAACTGGATCGTGGGATCCGGGAATTTCGTAATTGATGGTCGGCGGAATGCGCTGATGCTCGAGCGTGAGCAGCGAAATCACCGCTTCGACCGCGCCGGCCGCCGAGATGGTGTGGCCCACCATCGACTTGTTCGACGTCACCGGAATCTGCTTGGCGCGCTCGCCGAACACGATCGAGGCGGTCTGATACTCCATCTTGTCGTTTTCCGGCGTCGCGGTGCCGTGGGCGTTGATGTGGTCGATCTGGTCAGGCGTCATGCCGGCGTCCACCAGCGTCTTCAGCATGCAGCCGATGATCGGCTTGCCGTCCGGACTGGAGCGGGTGCGGTGGAAGGAGTCGGTCAGCTCGCCGCAGCCGGCGATGACACCGAGGATCGACGCGCCGCGCGCGATCGCCGCCTCATAGCTCTCCAGCACGAGCGCGCCGGCGCCCTCGGCCATGACGAAGCCGTCGCGGTTCTTGGAGAACGGCTTTGAGGCCGCCTGCGGCGGCGCGTTCTGGGTCGACAGCGCCGACAACAGCGAGAAGCGCACCAGGCCTTCCTGGTTGACCGAGGCCTCCGTGCCGGCGCACAGCGCCGCGTCGGTTTCGCCGCGGCGGATCGCCTCGACGCCGAGCTGGATCGCGGTGGCGCCCGAGGCGCATGCCGTCGACAGCGAAATTGGCGAGCCCTTGGTGCCGAAGGTTTCCGCGACGTAGTTGGCGACCGATCCCATCTGGAAACGATGGTGATAGCCCACGAACTTGCCGCCCCCGGACGCCTTGAGGAGATCGTCATAGCTGAACTCGGCGGTGCCGGCCGCGCGTGCCAGTTCCTCGCGCTGCGGCCATTCGGTCTCGACCGGCGGCACGGCGAGGAACAGCGGGCCGGGAAAATCGCCCTTGCTGCCGATGCCGGCCTGGGCAATGGCCTCTTCGATCGCAAGATGGGCGAGGCGCTCGGAAAGTCCCACGGAGGTGAACGGCTCGACCGGAATGAAGTCGATGGTTCCGGCCATCGTGGTCTTCAGCCCCTCGATCGGAAAGCGCGTCAGCGTGCGGATGCCGGATTCGCCGGCGGTGAGCTTCGCCCAATTCTCGGTTTTGCCTGTGCCGAGCGAGGTCACTACGCCCATGCCGGTGACGACGACAACCGGCCTGCCGAACTTGTCCCGCGGTGCTCTCATGTTCCCACCCGTGCAGTGTGGCGCGATGGAGGTAGCGCCGAAAGATTAGCTGACGGCCTCGACCAAGGCCATGCCTTCGCCCCGCCAATGGCCGGTTCCGATCACCACGATCTGGGTCGGCGACCCCTTCATTTCAATCTCGACACCGGAGGAATCGCCGGGCGGAAACAGCGCACCGCGCGAGATCGAAAGCGCGGCAACGCCGAGGCCGAGCGCGAACTGGGCGTCCACACTGTGCCCGAACCGGGTGCCGGTGGCGCGCACCGGCAATGTACGGATGCTCGCCAAGGAAAACCCGCTCCTCCGACGTCACTGGCTCACTGCCGGTTGCGCCCGTGAGGATGGCGCTGCCTTCCCTGATCTCGCCGAGCGAGGACCACAATTTCCGCAGCGACTCCGTGATTTCACCGGGCTGCCCGGCGATGGCTGCGATCGGACACCACGCGGGAGAGGCGCGCGAACGGCTTGGCGCCGCGTGCGGTCGCATGCGCCCTGGATTCGAGCACCAGGAACGCTCCGGTCGAGCCGATCGCGAAACCCTTGTTGTCTGTTCGCTCCCAGACCGGCGCGAACTTGTCGCGCAGGTTGTAGTTGCCGAACTCGTAGAGCAGGATCAGGTCCTTGCGCTCGCCGTTATGCGCACCGCCGATCAGCGCGATATCGCTCTGGCCGGCGGCGATGCGCGCCAGCGCGATCCGCGCGGCGTCGAAGCCGGCGGCTTCCTCGCCCATGAAGGTGCGAGAGGTGCCGCAAACGCCGTGCACGATCGCGATGTTGCCGGCCAACAGGTTGGAGAGCTGCGCCAGGAACAGGGTCGGGCGCAGATCGCTCATCAGCCGCTCATTGAGGAAGCTGGGCGGGGCATTGCCCTTGGCCTTGGCGTTCAGGATCGCGAGGTCGACCCCAATGTCGCGCTCGCCGCCGCCGGCGGCGATCACCATGTCCATGCGGCCCAGGATTTCCTTGTCGTTCTTGACGCCGGCCGATTCCAGCGCAAGCCCCGCGGCATAGGTGCCGATGCGCTGCCACGCCTCCATCTGGCGCTGGTCGCCCTTCTTCGGGATCTGCGCATCGAAATTGATCTGCGCCAGCGGATGCACGACGTAGGGCGCAAAGGTCTTTTCGTCGGCGTTGATGCGGCCCGCCTGCAGCGCCTCCCAATTGGCGTCGAGCCCCTCGCCGAGCGAGGAGGCAAGGCCGATGCCCGTGATCCAGACCTCTGCCGGCTCCGGCATGGTGCTCACGCAATCGCCTGCGACGGGAAGCCGATGCGCTTGGCAACGGCATCCATGTGTCCGCGCAGGTCCGGATTGGGGAAGGGGACGTGGCTGAAGGTGAGGCTGGCGTTGCTGCGCAGCTTGCCGCCGACCTTCACCTTCGCCTCGGTGATCGCGTAGCCGGAGCCCTCATGCACGACGCTGGCTTCGACGGTGAGCAGCTCGCCGGGCGCGACGAAGCCGCGCATTTTGGCTTCCTTGACCGCGGCCAGAAAAGGCATCCGCTCGAACTTCATCAACGCGACGAGCAGCCATCCCGAGGTCTGCGCCATGGATTCAATCAGCAGCACGCCGGGCATGATCGGATAGCCCGGAAAATGCCCCTCGAAGACGGAACTCGTCATCGGGACCTGTGCTTCGACCGTGATCGTCTTCTCGACCATGTTGAGGTCGAGAATCCGATCGATCATCTGGAAATATTCAAGCTGCATGGTCTGCGATTACGCAGCACCCGCGCCTTTGGCGGCGACCAGCTCGTCGATGCGCGCGCAAAGGTTCTTCAGCACGAAATACTGTTCCGTGGTCGCCTTGCCATCGTTGACTTCCTGCGTCCACTTTTCCAGCGGCAGCTTGATGCCGAACGCCTTGTCGATGGCAAAGGCGATGTCGAGGAAGTCGAGACTGTCGATGCCGAGGTCATCGATGGCATGGCTGTCCGGCGTGATCGTGTCGCGCGGGATGTCGCAAGTTTCAGCGATGATCTGGGCGACCTGATCGAATGTGGAGGACATCACTAAGCCTTTGATTTATTGGATATATTGTCCGAAATGGCGCGACAGCCAAGGGTGTGGCCCGGTAAACCCCTGTTCCCGCCCCACGGGAGTCGAGTGCCCGTATATCGGAGCGCCGCCGTTAGTTCAATGGAGGCCGGTCGGCGGGAAAGACCTGATTTGGGACGCCCCCTGACGGGGGTTTGCGGCCCAATTATGGGACCGAAATGCGCACGCAGTCCCGCCGGCCCATCAGCACGCAGTCCTGGGTCCGGCGCAGGTCGGCGATGCTCATGGCAAGCCAGATACCGATCGCGGTCAGCGCGATCGTGAACGCGGCGGCGGCGATGTTGGCCAGCATGCGGTGACGAAAATCGTCGGGCTCCTCGCGCGGCTGCTCATAGCGGGAGAGGTCGGGGGCGTCCTGCGGGATGTCCTTGTGCAGGGGCTGCACCACGGCGTTGCCGCGCAGCAGCGGATGGGCGGAGCTTGCGACATTGCGCGGCCGGAATTGCAGCACACGGTGCTCTTCTTCCGTCGCAATGGGCCGCTGGTTCTTCACGGCGTAACGGTCTCCGAAATCGGGATTCTTTGTAGCACGCGCAGGGCGTGCGAGGGAGGAAAAACTGGCACGGCACCAATGCTTCTAAAGACTATCGTGCGAATGAACTAACCTTCGAATGTGTCGTGGAACCTGCCGTAGTCAATCCTGACCCGGCCGTCGACCGAGGGCTGCACGACATCGACGAAGCGCTGGCCGAACAGGATGTCGTCATGCTCGTAGCTCTTGCGGGCGTGCACGGTTTGCGCCGCAACAACGTCGTAGCCGGTGACGACGACGATCAGTCCGACATCGGCGGCCGCCATGTCCTGCTCCGTCAGTCCGTAAAGCGGACTGCGCTCGTCGATGACGTGAAACAGCGTCCAGCTCAGCGCGAAGGCCGGGCTCTCGTTGCGCAACAGCGACAACTCATAGAACCGCCGCGTCGGATGTCCTTCCGCGGTGACGATGTTCTTCAGCATCCACAGCTTCGCCGTGGCGTTGCTGATGACGTTGTGGCGCTCGTTGGCGAAACGCACCATCAGCGTCGGCTCGCCTTCATGATTCGAGATGACCGCTTTATTGGCGAACAGCACCCGCGAACTCGGCCGCGAAAAACGGGCGAAGATCAGCCCGGTCATCAGCGACATCGAGAAGATGCCGGTGAAGAGCTCGATGGTGGCGATGAAATGGCCGTAATGGGTTTGCGGGTGCATGTCGCCATAGCCCGCGGTGGAGAGCGTCTCGATGCTGAAATAGAGATAGTCGATATAGGCGCCGTGCGGCACGTTGGAGATCGGATTGTCGCCGATCCAGTAGAGCACCGCGAAGACCGCGTTGAACAGCACGAACACCAGGCCGGCGCCGGCGATGAAGGCCGGCCAGGACGCCGTCATGCAGCGGTGGCTGATGTCGGCCCAGAAGGAGAGCTGCAGGCCCTCGGTGATGATCTCGCGGCGGCCGAGGCGGACCACCCGCGGCTTCGCCGTCCGGTCGTTTTGGCCCCCGATCATTTAGTTGTCCCTTCAAGGTAGCGGAAAGGCTTTTCTTCGCCCGCGCCCGTGCCATAATCGCACAGTTTTTCAGGGAATTATTTGGCAGGCTGACCCCGGAGTTTCAAGCGATGTCCAATCCGCGCGAGCCGACCGTCCACCCGATTCCGATCCTGGATTTGCGCCCTACCCAGATGACCGTCGGCATGCGCGAGGTGAAGGAGAAACGCAAGCGCTTCCGCGAGAAAGGCGAGAAGCAGGGCGAGATGATCGGCAAGCACATGATCCCGGTCGTGCGCGGCCCGGACAAGCGCTACTACGTGGTCGATCATCATCATCTGGCGCGCGCGCTGCATGACGAAGGTGTCAAGAATATCCTGGTCACCGTGATCGGCGATCTCACGATGGTCGAGCGCGACGCATTCTGGGGCGTGATGGACAACAAGCGCTGGGTCTATCCTTACGACGTCAAGGGCGAGCGGCGGCATTTCAAGGATCTGCCGAAGTCGATCAAGGATCTGAAGGACGACCCCTATCGCAGCCTCGCGGGCGAATTGCGCCGCGCCGGCGGCTTCGCCAAGGACACCACGCCGTTCAGCGAATTCCTGTGGGCCGATTTCCTGCGCCGCCGGATCGAGCGCAAGGTGGTCGAGGATCATTTCTCCAAGGCGTTGGAGAAGGCGCTCGCGCTCGCCAAAAGCCACGACGCGATCTATCTGCCGGGCTGGTGCGGGCCGGCGTCGGACGACTAGTTCGCCGATCGGCAAGCTTTCGCTAAACGATCCGCAACTCGTCCGCGGGACGTCCGGGCTGCTCGATGCGCGGCGTCTGGCCGCCGCGCAGCACCGAATTGCCCTCGTACAGCGTCCTCTGGTCGATCGCCGCCGGCGCAAGCCAGTGCTGCTCGTCCATCTCGCCGTTCAGTCCGTACACGGCCAGCGCATTGCTGTAGACCACCTTGTGGATCGCATCCGCGCTGACGCCACGCTGCGCCATCAGGCGCGCGGTCTTGGCGACCGCAAGCGGATCGGAGACGCCCCAGTCGCAGGCGGAATCGACGATCAGCCGCTCGGGACCGTAATTCTCGACCAGCACCGCCATGCGTTCGCTGCCCATCTTGGTCTGCGGATAGATCGAGAAAGCAACCCAGTAGCCGCGGTCGAGGACCTCGCGGATGGTTTCCTCGTTGTTGTGATCGATCACGCAGCGCGCCGGATCGAATTTGTGTTCCTTCAAGACGTCCATCGTGCGCAGCGTGCCGGCGCGCTTGTCGCGGTGCGGCGTGTGAATCATGATCGGCAGGCCGTATTCCTTTGCCAACTCGATCTGGGCGCGCAGGGCCTTGTCCTCGAGCGGGGTCTGCTCGTCGTAGCCGAGTTCGCCCATCGCGACCACGCCTTCCTTGACGAGGAAGCGGGGCAGGGCGTCGATCACGGCCTCCGCCACCGCCTCGTTGTTGGCTTCCTTCGGATTGAGACCGATCGTGCAGTAGTGCCGGATGCCGAACTGCCCGGCCCGGAAGCGCTCGAAGCCCGAGATCATCGCAAAATAATCGATGTAGCTGCCGACATTGGTGCGGGGCTGCCCGAGCCAGAAGGCGGGCTCGATCACCGCGACCACGCCGGCCTTCGCCATCGCCTCGTAGTCGTCGGTGGTTCGCGAGATCATGTGGGCGTGGGGATCGATGATCATCCCGGTCGGCCCGCCGGCGCCATTGGAAGTGCGGACCGGTTGGTCGCTCGCAGCGGCGGCCAGGCGCTGCACGTCGCTTAACAGGCGCGCCAGCTTTTCGGCGGTCAGCGGACCGTCGCAGCAGGGACAGGCGAGCGTCTTGCCGGCCATCAATTCCTGCAATGTGCCTGCATCGCAGGCAAACGGTCCAAGCGGAGGAGATCCCGTCATTTGTCCAGTGTCCTTATGTATGCGACGTCAATATTGTTCTCACGCGAGCGCGTCCCAACCGAGCTTCTCGACGGCCAGACGCGCTTGCAAGTCACTGACTTGCTGCCGCAAGGCCGGCTGCTCGAACACGGTGTCAGCCTGTTGCGGCCCGGCCTGTTGCAGGGCCAGCGCGACCGCGAGACGTTCCTTCTCGGCGCCGGTCGCGAAGGCGCGGATCAGGGCGGCGCATCCCTCGGCATCGGCGTGCGGCGCCACGCAACGCCACACCTCTCCGCTCACCGGCCGCCCGGCTGCCCATCTCTCCTGGGCAAGGTCGACCAACATGCGGGCGAGGCGCGAATTGCCGCGGCGGTCCAGTTGCTGAATTGGCCACAGCTGCGAGCCGATGAAGAAGGCCTTCACCACCATCTGATTCCAGGCGTCTTCGCCAAAGCATTCGACCGGATAGGGATTGCGGTGTGCGACAGCCTCGAACACCGGCTTCATGCCCGAGCGCACCGCCTCCCTTGCCCGCGGCTCCAGCAGCGCCGCGGCCGGATAAACCGGCAATCCCCGGCAAAGCGCGATCAGCTCGTTGATCCCGGCGGTCGCGCAGAATTCATCAAACGAAGCAGCGAAGACGGTATCGTCTCCGGCATAGCTCGCTGCCATGAATGCGATCCGCGCCGTCTGATCGACGCTCCATTCGCTGGGATCAATATCCTTTCGTAATTCCGTCGCCCGCGCCCGATCATCCGAGGTCAGCGCCAAATCGGCCTTGCCAAGACGGCGCGGCGCAAGACCGATGGCCGTGGCGAGCGCATCGCCGCGAGGCTGTCGCCTGATGCGATCGATGGTTTCACGAAACCAGGATGTGGCGTCTGCATTCGTTGCTCTGGCGATCCAATCGTCCGCCAGGGCAATGAATCCGTCGCACACGAGCGTTGCGGCCCGACCTTTTCCATTGAGACTGGATGAGCTCGCGATCTGCATCACGTCCCCGGAATGACCGACTGGAAAAATCGTGTCAGCAGATAGCCGCAGGCGCAGAGACCGGCGAGCAGGAGGTTGCCGCCATAGAGCGCCACGGCCAGCGCATCGACCAGACAAATCGCGGCGATCAGCATCGAGACGGCGCGCGGCACCGCGTCCGGTGTCGCCCGTCTTGCCAATAACCGCACGGCCGCGATGTCGGCCGTGCACAGCAGCAGGATGGCGAGCAGGACGATCCATCCGTTGGCGATCCCGGATAGCGCCAACACCACGGGAGCGGCCAGAATTGCAAGCGGCCAGAGCCGGCCGACCCGATTGAGGTTCTCCTGTTTTGCGGCGTAGGTCAGTCCGATGACGTGAGCGGCCATCGCGATGGCGCCCGCAATCAATGCGGCGCGGATCTGGCCGGCCACCACCGCACCCGTGGCCAGATAAACCAGGGCCCTGCAGAGGCCCATGATGACGGGCGCAAAAACATTGCCCTTGTGCCAGGTGTCGTAGAGCACGATCGCGGCAACCAAGGCGAGACCCCAGATCGTGGCCGAAAGACCGAACGGCGCCAACAGCGCCACACCGACCGCGAGCAGCGCAAATCCGATCGCCGACACCGTGTTCGCGCCGATATCTCCGGCATGAATGGGCCGGCCCGGGCGTTCCCGTGCGTCGATCTCCCGGTCGAAGAAGTCGTTGAGATACATGCCGCCGACATAGAACGCCGTCATCGCGAGAGCGATGGTCGCGACATCGGCGACGGGCGCAACCGCGTTGGTGATCGCGGCGCCCGCGATGACATTGGTCCACACGGTCGGCAGATTGGACACGCGGCCGAGCTTCAACAGCGTCTGCGTGCTGGGAACTCCGACCGCAACAACATTCATCTCACGAGGCTCCCGCCGGCGAAATGCGACTGCGCCAATTTCACTGGACAGGGTGCCACTTTGATTGCCACTTTGACAAGTCGCCTTGTTGTCGCGAGCCCGGCGGATAACCGCAGGTTGTTTTTTGTCGCCGAGGAGAGGAATTTTGAAACCAGTGCTGGCCATGATCGTGGTCGGATTGACGCCCCGGCATCTGGGGCCGCTCACGCCGCGGCTTTCGGCACTTGCACGCGAAGGCAGCATGGCGAAGCTTGAGACGGTGACCCCCGCCGTCACTTGCAGCGTCCAGGCGACGTTCATGACGGGAACGCCGCCGCGGGATCACGGCATTGTCGGAAATGGATGGCTGTTCCGCGACCAGATGGAAGTCCTGCTCTGGCGTCAGTCCAACCGGCTGGTCGGCGGCGAGAAAATCTGGGAGGCCGGCAAGACGCGCGACGGCGGCTTCACCTGCGCCAATATGTTCTGGTGGTACAATATGGCGTCCAGCCACGATTGGGGCGCGACGCCGCGACCGATCTACAAGGCCGATGGCCGCAAGCTTCCCGATTGCTACACCGTGCCGGGAGAACTGCGGGAGCGGTTGACCGAACGTCTCGGTCCGTTTCCCCTGTTCCAGTTCTGGGGGCCGGCCACCACGATCGCCTCGACGCGCTGGATTGCGGAAGCCACCAAGCTGGTCATGGCCGAGCACGATCCGACGCTGACGCTCGCCTATCTTCCGCATCTTGACTATGACTTGCAGCGCTTCGGTCCGAACGGGGATCATCCTTCGGTTCGGCAATCGCTGATCGATATCGACGCGGTTGCGGGCGATCTTGCCGACACGGCGCGCGCGTCCGGCCGGTCCGTCGTGATCCTCTCCGAATACGGCATCACCCCGGTCGATCGTCCCGTTCACATCAACCGGGCCTTGCGCGACGCGGGCTTGCTGGTGGTCCGCGAAGAAGACGGTGGCGAGCTGCTCGATCCGATGGCGTCGCGCGCTTTCGCGCTGTCGGATCACCAGATCGCGCATATCTATGTCGCCGATCCGGCATTGCTGCCAAAGGTCCGAAGTCTGGTCGAAGGACTGCCCGGCGTCGAACATGTCTATGGCGGCGACGAGCGGAAGGCGGTCGGCCTCGATCATGCTCGCTCGGGCGAACTGATCGCGATGGCGGATGCGCGCTCCTGGTTCACCTATTACTATTGGAAGGACGACCGGCGCGCGCCGGACTTCGCCCGCACCGTCGAGATCCATCGCAAGCCCGGCTACGACCCGGTCGAGCTGTTCCTCGATCCTGCGATGACTTCGCCGAAGGCTGCGATCGGCAAACGGCTGCTGCTTCGCAAACTGGGATTTCGTTCGCTGATGGACGTCATCCCGCTCGACGCGTCGCTGGTCGGCGGTTCGCATGGCAGGCTGACCGACAACGCCGAGGATGGCCCGTTGGTGATCACGGACCGCCGTGACTTGCTCAAATCGGAGCGCATTGCCGCGACCGACATCAAGCGGCTTCTGCTCGATGCCGTGTTTTGATCGGGCTCACGTCTTCGGCACGCGGCCCATCAGGTAGAATTCCGGATTGGCGCGCATTCCGGTGAAATGCGCCATCCGGTTCGACAGCGCGAAGAATGAGGCGATCGCCGCGATGTCCCAGATGTCGTCGTCGGAGAAGCCATGACCCGCAAGGGTCAGTGAAATCGTCTTCCGCGATCAGGTGCGCCTCGCGGCAGACCTTCATGCCGAAATCGAGCATGGCGCGCTGGCGCGGCGTGATGTCGGCCTTGAGATAGTTGACCGCGATCTGGTCCGCGATCAGCGGGTTTTTGGCGCGAATGCGCAGGATCGCGCCGTGGGCGATCACGCAATATTCGCAATTGTTGAAGCTCGAGGTGGCGACCACGATCATCTCGCGCTCGGCCTTGGTGAGCCCGCTGTCCTTTTCCATCAGCGCGTCATGATAGGCGAAGAAGGCGCGGAACTCGTCGGGCCGATAGGCGAGCTTGACGAACACGTTCGGGATGAAGCCCGACTTTTCCTGCACGGCAATGAGCCGCGTGCGGATGTCGTCAGGAAGCTTGTCGATGGGTGGCGCGGTGTAGCGCGTGGTCGCCTGTGTCATGGAGAAGTCCCGGCTGTGCGGCCACACGATGTGGCCGGCCGGGACCTTAATCCATCAGGCGCGACGGCCGCAAAGCCGACTCAGCGCAGCGGCTTCTTCAGCAGCGAGAAGCGGTCGGGATCGAGGCCCTGCGAGGGCTGCAGCATCGGCGCATCGACCGGTGACAGCGTGCGCGGGGCCAAAGCCGGCCGATCGTTGAACACGGGGTCGTTGGGCACGTCGCGCTGCGAGGTGGCGCCGCGCCAGCGTTCCAGCACCGCGCTGACGAAATGCATATCGTGGCCGGCGGCCACCGACGGCACGGTCTTGATCGCGGCCTCGCTGCGCGGCAATTGATGCGGCGGCACTTCCTTGAAGCGCAAGCGCGTCGGCAGCGCCACGCCTTCGCCGAACGCCAGCACCTCGCGGGTGCCGAGCGAGGGAATGAAAGAGAGCAGGTTGGCGGCCGCATCCGACACCGCCGAGCGCAGCAGCGCCTGGTCGCGTTCGTTGGCAAGGCGCATCGAGAACAGCGTGTTGCACTGGGAGATGATGGTGGCGTCGAGTTCGGCCGGACGCTGCGTCACGAGGCCGAGATAGACGCCGTATTTGCGGCCTTCCTTGGCGATGCGCGACACCGCCTTGCGCGTCGGCCCGAACCCGACATTGCGATCGGCGGAGGCGTAGCGATGCGCCTCTTCGCAAACGAACAGCAAGGGCGAGACGCCGTCGCTCCACAGGCCGAAATCGAACGCCATGCGGCACAGCACCGACACCACGGAATCGACGACTTCCGCGGGGAAGCCGGCGAGCTGCATGATGGTCATCGGCCGGCCGTTGGCGGGCAGGCGGAACAGATGGCTGATCACTTCCGCCATGGTGTCGCCGCCGACATTCGCGTTGTCGAACATGAAGGCGTAGCGCGGATCGTTTTTCACGGTTTCAACGCGCGAGATCAGCTTGTGATAGATGATGCGCGACGAGCGGTTCTCCAGCTTGCCCATGCGCTCGTCGATCAGCGAGACCAGATCCTGCAGCCGGTACGGCACCGGCGTGTCGACGGTATAGCCGATCTGCTTGGGATCGATCCGCTTCAGGCCGATGCGATCCGCGTTCTGGTACTGCGTGTAGATGCCCTTCGCCATCGGGATCACTTCAGCGAGAATGTCGAGCTCCTCGGGCACGCCGGGGCGGCCGGCGAACAGCACGTCGACGATTTCCTCGAAGTTGAACAGCCAGAACGGCAGTTTCAGGTTGCGCGGGTTGAGCACCTGCGCCCGCTCGCCGAAGCAGCGGCCATATTCGTTATGGACGTCGAGCAGGAAGACGCGCAGGTTCGGCCGCGCTTTGAGGATTTCGTTCAGCAGCAGCGACACGCCGGTTGACTTGCCGACGCCGGTCGAGCCGAGCACGGCAAAATGCTTGGACAGCATTTCCTCGACGTCGACATAGGCGATGACCGAACGGTCCTGCTGCAGCGTGCCGACATTGATCTGGTCGGCGCCGGAGGGCGCATAGACCGTGCGAAGCTCCTGGCTGGTGATCAATTCGACGGTGTCGCCGATGGTCGGATAGTGGGTGACGCCGCGCTGGAATTTCGGCCGGTCGCCGCCGAGGATTTCGCCGAGCAGGTCGACACCGGCCGAGGCGATGTAGGTGTCGGAGGTCGTCATGTTCTCGGACGTCACGTCCGTGATCATTGCGACGATGGTCGAGGTGGCGCAGCGGATGCTGACGAATTTGCCGACGGTGCCTCGCACCTCAGAAAGTGGCATCTGGCCGTCAGCCAGCAGTCCGACCCGGGCGAGGGCGCCTCGTACCGAAATCACGCGTCCGAATGATGTCACGGGTATTCTACCTGCACTTCACATGGTGGGTTGGCCCTCACTATGCTTACGCCGGCTGCACAAACTGTTAAGCCGCAGGGAACCGGGACCGCTCAAATCCGAAGCAATTTGGCGCAGTTAGCCGGGCGACCCTGCGGAATGCAATCGTAATTTCCTCTTGGAAAATCGAGGCTTTTTACTGCCAGCGTTCGAGTTAAGCTTTACTTTTGATTTACCAATTTCGAGAACGGCGCTGCATCGCGCCGCGGTCTCCCTCGAGCGCGCGCCGCCGGCTCAATTGATGTCAGTCCACAGGCTGAGAAACCGTGATACTCGCGTCACAACAGGGTCTGTGGGGGGACCGGGGGCATGGATCGCAGCGACGTCTTGATCATCGGAGGCGGCATCGCCGGCATCACCACGGCGCTCGAGCTGCTCGATGGCGGCAAGTCAGGTCGCACTGCTCGATCGCGACGAGGAGGCCGTGTTCGGCGGCCTCGCGCGCGAGAGTTTTGGCGGCATGTTCTTCGTCAACTCGCCGGAACAACGCCGTCAGGGGATTCGCGACAGCGTCGATCTGGCGTTTCGTGACTGGTGCAGCTTCGCGGAGTTCGGCAACGAGGATCGTTGGCCCAGGGCCTGGGCTGAAGCCTATGTGTCCCGCTGCACCGAGGACGTCTACAAGTTCGTGCGCGGCCACGGCGTGACGTTTCTGCCCGTGGTCAACTGGGTGGAGCGCGGCGAATTCGTGCCCGGCAATTCGGTGCCGCGCTTTCATGTCAGCTGGGGCACCGGCAAGGGATTGGCGGAAGCGCTGATCGCGGCCTTGCGCGGTCACAGAAACGTGGGCCGCCTGACCTTGCGCTTCAACGCACGCGTCGAGGCGCTCACGCTTCAGGGCGGCAGGGCAGTCGGTGCCACAGGTCACGACGAGAAGACCGGCGCACCGTTCGAGGTGGCGGCCGAACAGGTCGTGGTCGCGGCCGGCGGCATCAATGGCGGCGATCTCTCACGCGTGCGGGCAAACTGGCACGCCGACTGGAAGACGCCGCCGGAAACGATCCTCAGCGGCTCGCACCGCTTCGCCGATGGCAAGCTGCATGATGCCGCGGCCAGGGCCGGCGGCGTGCTCACCCATCTCGACAACATGTGGAACTATGCCGCCGGCGTGCACCACCCGATGCCGCGCAAGCCGATGCACGGGTTGTCGCTGGTGCCGCCGCGCTCGGCGCTATGGCTGAACTGGCGGGGAGAGCGCATCGGGCCGCAACCGCTGGTGTCCGGCTTCGATACGCGACGGCTGGTCACCGATATCTGCGCGCAGGAGAAGCAGTATTCCTGGCAGCTGATGAACATGCGGATCGCGCTGAAGGAGCTGGCGATCTCGGGCGCCGAGCACAATCCTTCCATCCGCGAGAAGAAGCGTCTCGGCTTCCTGCGCGATATCCTGTTCGGCAATCGCTGGCTGGTGCGCGAGATGATCGATCACTGCCGGGATTTCGTCACCGCGAATTCCCTGCCGGAGCTGGTCGAGAAGATGAACGCGCTGCAGGGCGACCGATCGGTCGATCTCAACACGGTGCAGGAGGAAGTCGCGCATTACGACGCCACCATCGCCCGCGGCGAGAAGCTGATGAACGACGAGCAGCTTCGCCGCATCGCGTCGATGCGCAAATACAGCGGCGACCGCGTGCGCTTGTGCAAATTCCAGCCGATTGGCGACCCCAAGGCATTGCCGCTGATCGCGGTTCGTGAATTCATCATCAGCCGCAAGAGTCTTGGCGGTATCCAGACCGATCTGGAGAGCAGGGTGCTGGACGCGGCGGGCGAGCCGATCGAGGGTCTCTATGCGGTCGGCGAGGCCGCGGGATTTGGCGGCGGTGGCATGCACGGCCTGCGCGCGCTGGAAGGCACATTCCTGGGCGGCTGCATTCTCTCCGCGCGCATCGCGGCTGCGTCGATCGACGGGCGAACGTCATTCCTGAAAGGCTGACACATCATGAAGAGAACGGGAGCCTGGCTCACGGTATATGCGCTGGAGCAGATCGGCGCGCGTTTCACTTTCGGCATTCCCGGGGTGCACACCACCGAACTGTATGACGCGCTCAACAGCTCCAATCGCATCACCCAGATCCTGGTCACCCATGAGGGGGGCGGTTCGTTCATGGCTGACGCGGTCGGCCGGGTTTCCGATTCGATCGGCGTGCTCACGGTGGTTCCCGCTGCGGGATTGACACACGCGGCCAGCGGCATCGGCGAAGCTTTCCTCGACGGCGTGCCGATGCTGGTACTGTCCGGCGGTCCGCGCACCGACACCGGACACCGCTATCAGCTGCATCAGATGGACACCCACAAGTTCATGAGTGGCCTGACCAAGGCGACGTTCAAGGTCACCCGGCATGACGAGGTGGTGCCGACCCTGTTCAAGGCCTACGAGATCGCAACCTCGGGCGAGCCCGGGCCGGTATTTGTGGAACTGCCGGTCAATATCCTCTTGCTGACGGATGAGGCCGGCGATTTGCCGCAGTTCAAGCCGGCGCCGGCGCCGCGTGTCGAAGCCGTGACCGAGATTGCGCGCGCAGCCGAGATGCTGGCGATCCGCCAGGCATCCCTGCGTCTTCGCCGGCTGGGGCGCGCGCGATGCGCCCAACGAACTCGTCCGCCTGGCCGAATGGCTGGAGGCGCCGGTCGCCACCACCTTGCAGGGATTGTCCGTGTTTCCCGCCAATCATCCGCTGCATGTCGGCTTCGGCTTCGGCGCCTCGGCGGTGCCGGCGGCGCAGAATGCGTTCAAGGCCTGCGACTGCATGATCGCGATCGGCACACGCTTCTCGGAGATTGCGACCGGCAGCTACGGCGCCGAGGTGCCCGAGAATTTGATTCACATCGACATCAATCCCGATGTCTTCAATGCCAACTTCCCGGCCAAGGTCGCGATATCAGGCGATGCCGGCGCGGTGCTCAGGCAGCTGCAGAAGGAGCTGGAAGCAAAGGGGCCGCGCCGCACGGCACAAGGGGGCTTGCGCGAGCAGATCAGGAACGACAAGGCCGCCTATCGCGAGAGCTGGTACCGGCACGATGCGGCCGATGTCGTCAACCCCGCGCGCTTCTTCGACGAACTGCGACGGCAGATGCCCGACAATGGCATCATCTCCATCGACGACGGCAATCACACCTTCCTGACCGCCGAGCTGATGCCGATCCATGCGTCGAAAAGCGTGATCCTGCCGACCGACTTCAACTGCATGGGTTATGCGGTGCCGGCGGCGATCGGCGCCAAACTGGCGTGCCCCGACCGCACCGTGCAGACCATCGTCGGCGACGGCGCCTTTATGATGACCTGCATGGAGATCCTCACGGCCACCAGCAACAATCTCGGCATCGTCTATTACGTCTTCAACGACGGCGAACTCGCGCAGATCGCGCAGGCCCAGTCGATCCCCTATGGCCGCAAGCCCGGCACGACCATCGGCAAGCTCAACATCGAAGGCGTCGCGATGGCCACCGGCGCGGCCTATCTGCCGATGAACGATAACGCGGCAATTGCCGGCGTCATCGGCAAGGCTAACGAAATTGCGGCCGGCGGCCGGCCCGTGATCGTCGCCATCCGCATCGATTATTCGAAGAAGACCGCGTTCACGCTCGGCGCGGTCAAGACCAATTTCGGTCGATTCCCCCTGAACGAGAAGCTCCGATTCCTGACGCGTGCGGCCGTGCGGCATGTGACCGGATAGGTGCGCGCTCCCGGTTGATATTTCATCACGCGCATTCAACTGCGCGAGAGCTGCCAACGGAGCTGATTCCGAAGCGCGCGACAGGCCTCATCACGCGCCGATCAAAAGGCTCTGAACATCGCCGTTTCCTGAAATAGGTGCCTGCCGACGGCAGTCTGGTTGCCAGGCGCAGATCGCGCTGGGTAGCTTCAAGGGAGACGTTCGATGAAGAGCCTCATGTATCTGGGCTTGGCAACGAGGTTGTTTGTTGCGGCGGTATCGCCGGCATGCGGCGCCCCCGCCCTCGTTGAGAGAACGCAGTATCAGCCTGTGTCGGCGCTCGTGTCGTCGGTCGGCCCGTGGACGTCGGGAAGCGAAATGTCGACGCTTCCCTGGTCGGCGCCGCGGGGTCACCACCAGCCGCGTCTTGGGGATATTCCCACGTCCCCTGTTCAGCAGGACGTGAGTGAAGAGGATGCCAGAATTGACCGGATCGTCAGGAATGTTTGCCGGAATTGTTGAGCGTCGCAGGGCGAGCCCGGCGCACCGAGGCCGCCCCTGCCAACCCACCGCCTGATGTGATGGGGTGGAATAGTTTTGCAGGGTTGCGTTGCGCCGCTGCGGTTGACAGCGCCCCGGTCGGCGCTACGCTTGCGTCCAATACAACAAGAATAGGGCAGGGTGGAACGCCGTGAAACGCGTCATCGCGTCTTGAGCGGGTCTACGCGGGCGTTCGCGGTCTTTCACATCCGCAACTATCGCTTCCAGTGGCCGTCCGATCTGCTCACCTCATGGGCGTTCGAGGTCGAGAACCTCGTGCTCGGCTGGTACATCTTGACCGAGACCGGCTCGGTGCTGCTCTTGACCCTGCTCGCGTCGCTGAACTATGCGGGGACGCTGATTGCGCCCGTGTTCGGCATGATCGGCGATCGCATCGGGCATCGCGACCTGCTGGCCATGATGCGGTTCGCCTATACGGTGCTTGCCTCGACCATCATGATCCTGGCGCTGACCGGCCATCTGGCGCCACTCAACGTCATGATCGTCGTCTCGATCATGGGGCTGATCCGCCCCTCCGACCTCGGCGTTCGCGGTGCGCTGCTTGCCGACATCATGCCGGCGGAGCAGCTGGTCGGCGCGATCAGCGTATCGCGCACGACGCAGGACACTGCGCGCATCATCGGCGCGTTGACCGGCACCGGCTTGTTTGCCGTGCTCGGCATCGGCTACGCCTATGTGGCGATTGCCTGCCTCTATCTCACTGCAGCCGTGCTGATGGTTTGCATGAGCCGGCCGCCGACGCATCACAGCATGGGCGATATGGATCATCCCGCCGATGAGTTGCCGGGCTCGTCGTTGCTGCGCGACCTCAAGGAAGGCATCGTCTATGCCTGGAGCGGTCCGGGGATGCGCGCGGCGCTCTGCGTGGCTTTCCTGGTCAATCTGTCCGCGTTTCCGTTCACCAACGGATTGCTGCCTTACGTCGCCAGCGAGATCTTTCATACCAACCAGACCGGCCTCGGCTATCTCTCTGCGAGCTTCGCCTTCGGTTCGCTGATCGGTTCGATCACGCTCAGCCTGACGTCCGGTGTGCGCATTGCGCGCCTGATGATTGGCGCGACATTGTCCTGGTACGCCATGTTGCTGGTGTTCGTCGCGCTCAAATCCATGCCGGTGGGGATGCTGTGCCTGATGCTTGCCGGCATGTCGCAGAGCCTGTCGATGATTTCGGCTGCGGTGATCCTGATGCGCACGGCGAGCGCCCGATATCGCGGCCGCGTCATGGGCGTGCGCATGATGGTGATCTACGGCCTGCCGATCGGGCTGCTCGCCGCCGGCAGCCTGATCGACCTGATCGGCTACGGCGCCACCGGATCGCTGTACGCGATCTCCGGCCTGATCGCGATGGCGGCGATTGCGCTGCACTGGCGCGCCGATCTCTGGCCGGTGCATGCGCCGGCGAACGCCGGGTGACCCCTGCCGATCCGGCCGGAACCAAAGTGTTGCTTCCGGGTTATTGCGCGGTATATCCGGGACCTTGGCAGGGGTTCTTGACTTGAACGATCAAATTTCCACTTCCCAACCATTCCTGACTGGTGGTGGTGAAGCTTCCCGAATTATTGCGAATTTCGATTGGCGCGCCACGCCTCTTGGTCCCATCGAGACCTGGCCGTCAAGTCTCAAAGCCAGTCTCGCCCTGATTCTTCGCTCGCCCGTCCCGATCGTGACGTTGTGGGGCGAGGACGGCATCATGATCTACAACGATGCCTATTCCGAGTTCGCCGGCAAGCGGCACCCCGCGTTGTTCGGCTCCAGGGTTCGCGAAGGTTGGCCCGAGGTCGCCGACTTCAACGACAACGTCATGAAGGTTGGACTGTCCGGTGGCACCTTGGCCTACCGCGACCAGATGCTGGTGCTGTCGCGGCATGGCAGGCCCGAGCAGGTCTGGCTCGATCTCGACTATTCTCCGCTGCTGGATGAGAGCGGGACGCCGGCCGGCGTCATGGCCATCGTGGTCGAGATCACCGAGCGGATCCGTGTTCAACGCGCACTCGACGGCGAGCGCGAAAGCCTGCAGCGGATGTTCAAGGAGGCGCCCGGCTTCATCGCTGTCGTCAGCGGACCCGAACACAAATTCACCATGGCGAACGACGCGTACCTCAATCTCGTCGGCCGTCGCGAGGTCGTCGGACACACCGTTCGCGAAGTGCTGCCCGAAGTCGCCGAACAGGGATTTATCGATCTGCTCGACCAGGTCTATCGCTCCGGCAAGCCGTTTGTGGGGCGCGGCGCCAAAGTCGATCTGCGGCATTCTCCCGATTCCGGAACGGACGAACGCTATCTTGATTTCGTCTATCAGCCGATCCTCACGGACGGCGAGGCCATCGGCGTCTTCATCCAGGGGCACGATGTCACGGAGACGCGACTCACGGAAATTGCGATACGGAAGGAGTCGCGCAAGCTCCAGGTCCTCAATCACTCGGCGGCCGCGATTGCCGCCGAACTCGACGTCGACAGGATCGTGCAGATCGTCACCGATGCCTGCACCGAGTTGGTCGGCGCGCAGTTCGGTGCCTTCTTCTACAATATCATCGACGACAAGGGCGAGAGCTACATGCTCTACGCGCTGTCGGGCGTGCCGCGCGAGGCTTTTTCCAAGTTTCCAATGCCGCGCAACACGGCCGTGTTCGAGCCGACCTTCTCGGGGACGGCAGTCGTGCGCTCCGACGACATCCTGCTCGATCCCCGTTACGGCAAGAACAGCCCTCGCAAGGGCATGCCGGAGGGCCACCTTCCGGTGCGCAGCTATCTCGCCGTTCCCGTGACCTCGCGCACCGGTGAAGTGATCGGTGGGCTGTTCTTCGGTCATGCGCAGCCGGCAAGATTCGTCGCCGAACATGAAGAGCTGCTGATCGGCATTTCCGGTCAGGCCGCCACGGCGATCGACAACGCCCGGCTGTTTCAGGCCAGGGAGCGCGAGGTCGCCGAACGCCGCCGTGCGGAAGCGGCGCTGCAAACACTCAATGCAACACTCGAGCAGCGTGTGATCGAGGAAGTGTTCCAGCGCTCGCGTGCCGAGGAGCAGTTGCGGCAAATCCAGAAGATGGAAGCCGTCGGCCAGTTGACCGGCGGCATCGCGCACGACTTCAACAACATGCTCGCCGTCATCCTGGGCGGACTGACGTTGATGAAACGAAAGCTCGCCAAGGGTGAGACCGATGTCGAGCGCTTTGCCGACGGCGCCATCGAGGGCGCACAACGTGCCGCCGCATTGACCCAGCGTCTACTGGCGTTCTCGCGTCAGCAACCGCTTGCGCCCGAGCCGCTCAGCGCCAACAATCTGGTGTCGGGCATGAGCGAACTCCTGAGCCGGACGCTGGGCGAACCGGTCAAGGTCGAGACCGTGCTTGCGGCAGGGCTCTGGCAAATCCTCGCCGATCGCGTGCAGCTCGAGAACGCCATCATCAATCTCTCGGTCAACGCGCGCGATGCGATGCCGGAGGGCGGCAAGCTGACGATCGAGACCTCGAACGCCTATGTCGACGATACCTTCGCAAAGGAATTCGCGATCACGCCCGGCCAATACGTCCTGATTGCGGTCGCCGATAGCGGCGTTGGCATGACGCCGGATGTTCTCGCCAAGGCCTTCGATCCCTTCTACACGACCAAGGAAGTCGGCCGCGGCACCGGGCTCGGCCTGAGCCAGGTCTACGGTTTCGTCCGCCAGTCCGGCGGGCATGTCAAAATCTACTCCGAGGTCGATGTTGGCACGACGGTGAAAATCTATCTGCCGCGGCACCGCGGCGAAAACGGCGCCGAGACGACGAAGCCCGGTCCTGTCGTCGTGAGAGGCAGCGCCCGCGAGATCGTCATGGTGGTCGAGGACGAAGATCGCGTGCGCGCCGTGTCGGTCGAGGCGCTCAGGGAATTGGGCTACGCCGTGGTCGAGGTCTCGAATCCGCTCGAAGCATTGCGTCTCCTGGAACGGGGACAGGAGGTCCACCTGCTCTTCACCGATGTGGTCATGCCTGATATGTCGGGCCGCGAACTCGCCGACCGGGCGCGGAGCTACATCGCCGACCTGAAGATTCTTTACACCACGGGTTATACGCGTAACGCGATCGTCCACAACGGCGTGCTCGATCCTGGGACGAACCTTTTGACGAAGCCTTTTACCGTCGAGGAGCTGGCCTCCAAGGTGCGTGCCATGCTCGATACCTGATCGCGGTTGTCACCGTTCCAACCTGAGGGCTTTGCCTTTGGCCACGAAGGGCCTTACGCTTGGGCCGCAAGAACAAAAGCCAAGCAAGAGGAAATGCCATGGCAAAAACCGGTCTGGTCGTCTCAGCCCATCCCGGCGACTTCGTCTGGCGCGCGGGCGGCGCGATCGCGCTTCATGCGAAGCGCGGCTATCGCATGAAGATCGTCTGCCTGTCCTATGGCGAGCGCGGCGAGAGCCAGTTTGCATGGAAGGAGGCGGGCGCGACCATGGCCTCCGTCAAGGCCGGCCGCAAGGACGAGGCGGAGCGCGCCGCGAAGATGCTGGGCGCCGAGATCGAGTTCTTCGATTGCGGCGACTATCCGCTCAAGCTGAACGAGGCGCATTTCGACCGCATGGTCGACATCTATCGCGAGCTCAATCCGAGCTTCGTGCTGACGCATGCGCTGGAAGACCCCTATAATTTCGATCATCCGGATGCCGCGCATTTCGCGCAGCAGACGCGCGTCGTCGCGCAGGCCATGGGCCACAAGCCCGATGCGAAATATCAATATTCCGCGCCGCCGGTGTTCCTGTTCGAGCCGCATCAGCCGGAGCAGTGCAATTTCAAGCCGCAGGTGATCCTCAACATCGACGACGTCTGGGAGATCAAGCGCAAGACCTTCGAGATCCTTGCGGCGCAAAAGCATCTCTGGGCCTATTACGAGCGCGTCGCGTTGAACCGCGGCGTGCAGGGCGGGCGCAATTCGGGGCGCGCGATGACCTATGGCGAGGCCTATCAGCGGCTGTTCCCGATGGCGGTGGAGGAATTGGCATGAAGAATGTGGTTGTCAGAAACATCAAGCGCACCGATGCCGGACTGGTGAAGCGACTCGGCGTGCTCGGTGTCGCCACCGCGCACGAAGCCTATGGTCGCCACGGGCTGATGAAGCCGTATATGCGTCCGGTCTGGCAGGGCGGCGAAGCCGCCGGCACCGCGGTGACCGTGTTGAGCCATCCCGGCGACAACTGGATGATCCATGTCGCGGTCGAGCAGTGCAAGGAAGGCGACATCCTGGTCGTCGGCTGTTCCGCCGACAACACCGACGGTATGTTCGGCGATCTGCTTGCGACCTCGCTGATGGCGCGCGGCGTCAGAGCGCTGGTGATCGATGCCGGCGTGCGCGATGCGAAATCGCTGCGGGAGATGGGATTTCCGGTGTGGTCCAAGGCGATCTCGGCCAAGGGCACGGTGAAGGCCTCGCTCGGCGCGGTGAACGTTCCCGTGGTGTGCGCCGGCATCAACGTCAACCCGGGCGATGCCATCATCGCCGACGATGACGGCGTCGTGGTCGTGAGGCGGAGCGATGCCGCCGACGTCGTCGCCAAAGGCGAGAAGCGCCATGCCGACGAGGAGGGCAAGCGCAAGCGGCTCGCTTCCGGCGAGCTCGGGCTCGATATGTATGGTATGCGCGAGCCCTTGCAGAAGGCCGGTCTCGTTTACGTCGACGAGCAGCCGGAAGATTGAGATGGTCATGCGGCTTCGCACGTTGCTCGGCGATCATCCCGGCACGGCCGCGCTGAAGAATGGTGTGATCAAGTCCGATCTGGTCGAATTCGAATTTGCCGACTACTCGCCGACCCATAAAGGCTTCAAGCCGATGGTGCGCGAAGGGGCGTTCGATGTCTCGGAGTTGGCGATCGTCACCTATCTGATGGCGAAAAGTTTTGAGCAAGCCGATGGTGTTGCTGCCCGATGTCGTCGTGGCGCGCGGCCAGCATGGCTATGCGCTCACTAACGCGAAGCGCGGCAAGCTGAAGCCCGCCGATCTCAACGGCAAGCGCGTCGGCATCCGCTCCTTCACCACCACGACCGGCGCCTGGCTGCGCGGCATCCTCGCCAACGACCATGGCGTCGACCTCGATTCGATCGACTGGGTGACCTTCGAGGACGCGCACGTCGCCGAATTCGTCGACACCACCAAGCGCGCGCCGGCGGGCAAGCAGATCGTCCAGATGCTGCTCGACGGCGAATTGGATGCGATCCTCGGGGAAAAGGTCGAGCATCCCGACCTGAAGCCGCTGTTTGCCGACGTGGCGGCGGAAGAGAAGGCCTGGTCGGCCAAACACGGCGTCTCGCCGATCAATCATATGGTGGTGGTCGGCGCGGATTTGTCGCGCCACCATCCCGATATCGTGCGCGAGGTGCATCGGCTGCTCGCCGAATCCGCTGCCGCCGCAGCGAGCGCGCCGCGCTTCACCGTCGACGAGATGCGCCGCTCGCTGCAGAACGATCACGCGCTACGTCGCGCAACAAAAGTTGATCCCGCACGAATTTTCCGTCGACGAGCTGTTCGATGACGTGACGCGCGCCCTGATCTGATGGAGAGCCAGATGACCCCCGAGCCGGTCTACGATCTCGCCCATCTCGGCCATATGGAATTGCTGACGCCGAAGCCGGACGAAAGCCTGAAATTTTTCGTCGACGTAATGGGCATGACCGTCAGCGGCGAGAAGGGCGAATCCGTTTATTTGCGCGGCTGGGACGACTACGAGCGCTATTCGCTGAAGCTGACGGGCTCGAAGACCTCGGGTATGGAGCACATGGCCTTGCGCGCGCGCAGCCCGCAGGCGCTGGAACGGCGCGTCGCGGCGCTGAAGGGGTCGGAGTTCGCGATCGGCTGGGTCGACGGTGACATGGGGCAGGGGCCGGCGTTCCGCTGCCGGGATCCCGACGGTCACATCATCGAGCTCTATTACGAGACCGAATGGTACCAGGCGCCGCCCGAGCTGAAGCCCGCGTTGAAAAACCAGGCGCAGCGTTTCCCCGCGCGCGGCGTCAACGTCCGCCGGATCGACCATCTCAACTGCCTCGCAGTCGACATCAAGGCGAACCGGCTGTTCTTCGAGAACTATCTGGGCTGCCGCACCACCGAGCAGATCATCCTCAATGACGGCACGGAGGCCGCGATGTGGATGACGATGTGCAACAAGAGCTACGACTTCGCCTACACCCGCGACCATTACGGCAAGATGGGCCGCTTCCACCACGTCACCTATGCGCTCGACAGCCGCGAGGAGATCTTGCGCGCGGCAGACGTCTTTCTCGAGCACGGCGTCCATATCGAGACCGGGCCGCACAAGCATGCGATCCAGCAGACGTTCTTCCTGTATGTCTGGGAGCCCGGCGGCAACCGCGTCGAGGTGGCCAATGCCGGCGCGCGGCTGATCCTGGCGCCTGACTGGAAGCCGATCGTCTGGACCGAGGAGGAGCGCAAGAAGGGCCAGGCCTGGGGCCTGAAGACGATCGAGTCCTTCCATACCCATGGCACCCCGCCGGTTGTGACCTGAAGGGCTCTTGCATCGGCGCTGGTTTGCACCATGTGCCGAACGGGATGATCAGCCGTCGGGGAACCCCAATGACACCGCGGATCGATTTCAGAAGCGAGGCTTTCCTTCGCGACCCCACGGCGGGTGTCGCTGCCCTGCGCGCGGCCGGTCCCGTGGTCGAAACCCATTTCCCCATTGTCGGCCGAGTCTGGGTCACCACCACCTATGAGGCGGCTGCGCGCGTCCTGAAGGACAGCGCGACGTTTTCCTTGCGCAAGGAGGGCGGCGACGTCGCGGGCTTGCGCTGGTGGATGCCGAAGCTGGTGCAGACGCTCGCCAGCAATATGCTGACCACCGACGAGCCCGATCATGCGCGGCTGCGCGGCATCGTCGATGAAGCGTTCCGCCGCCGCGCCGTCGTTGCCATGGAGCCGCGCATCCGTGCCATCGCCGACGAACTGGCTGGCGCGCTGTTCGCGGAAGGAAGCCCGGCGGATCTGGTCGCACGCTACGCGCAGATCCTGCCGCTCGCGGTCATCTCCGAATTGCTCGGGCTTCCCCGGGCCGACCGGCCGATGTTCATCGGCTGGGCCAATTCGCTGTCGCGGGTCAACAGTGCGATCGGCTTTCTCAGCGTGCTCCCCGCTTTCCAGAAGATGCGGCGCTACATGGATGGACGTTTGCGCGCGGTCCGCGAGCACGGTGGCGAGGGGCTGATCGCCGAACTGGTGCAGGTCGAGAGGGAAGGTGGCCGCATCAGTCATGACGAAATGCTGTCGATGCTCTTCCTGCTGTTGAATGCGGGCTCGATCACGACAACACATCTGATCAGCGGCGCCGTGTTCGAACTGCTCAAGGATCCCGCGCGGCGCGACTGGCTGATGGCGGACTGGAGTCGCGCCTCTCTCGCCGTCGAGGAATTCCTGCGCTTCGTCGCGCCGGTGCAATTCTCCAAGCCACGCCATGTGCGAGAGGATGTCGACATCGAGGGTGTTCACGTAAAGAAGGGCACGCAGGTCATGGCGATGATCGTCGCGGCGAACATGGACGCGCAGGCGAGCCCGCATCCCGAGAAGCTCGATCTCGCGCGCAAGCCGAACCGGCATTTGTCGTTCGGCACCGGCATCCATTTTTGTCTCGGCCATCAGCTCGCGCGAATCGAAGCGATGGCCGCGCTGGAGGCGCTGTTCACGCGGTGGCCGAAGCTTGCGCTCGGGATTGCGCCCTCGCAAATCCACTATCAGCGGCGACCCGGACTGCGTTCGATCGTCAGATTGCCGGTGACGGCGAATTAGCGGTCACCGCGCGGAACTCGATGCCGTGCAGGCTGATCGCCGGCGACATGCCCCAATCATTGCCGCCGAATACGCGAAGGCGGCGGTCGAGTTCTTCCTTGCTGATATCGAGCGGGATGTCGCAAATCGCCCGATAGGAACGGCGCGAGTAGGTCCTGTTTCCCCATTGCAGCGCGCAGAGCGGCAGCGGATCGGACTCCGTCGCCAGATATTTCGCAAGACGCCAGAATAATTGCGCAAGATGCGCGTAGGCGAGGCCCTCGAGACCCTGCACGCCAATGCCGGCGGGAATCGGAAAGCGCACGGCCTCGACGATCGGCCCGGAGTCGACGCGCGCAGCCATCGCATGCACGGTAGCGCCGAACTCGGTTGCACCTTCGTAGAGCGCGAAGTGCGCCGGCGCCCAGCCGGGATAGGCCGGTGAACCCGGATGAAAATTGTAGGCGCCATGGCCGAGCGCATCGAGCACGTCGCTCGGTACGATCACCGGCGTCGCAAAGGCAACGAGACGGCTGCGCGCGAGCGCGTTGGCGTCGAAGCGGGCCAGATCGCCTGGCGACGCCGCCCAGTGAACGGCAAGGTTCGGATTGTGCCCGAGCAGCGCCGAGGCCAGCACGGCTTGCTCGACCGGTCCCGTCAACAGAATGATCGTATCGAACACTGCCGCCTCACCCTCGCAATGCTCGCCCCTGAGTCACTATGTCGCAACAGCCGTTAAAATGGCGTTAACCATGTTCGGGGGTGGGCCGCGGAGCTTCCGTGCCCGGAAGCGGCTCGAGCATGTTCTTGCCGATCTCGGCAAACCAGTCCTCGATCACGACGTCGGCCTTGGGCTCGGCCATCGTCCCGCCCACGATGGCCGGCAGGAACATCTTGTCGCCGACATGCTCGCCCAGGCTGCGATAGGCCTCGAACTGGGCCTCGCTGAAGAACTGGTTTGCGGTCGAGGTATGTGGAAAGGCCGGCTCGTCCAGTTTGTAGCGCTTGATGAACTCGCCCTCATTGCCGGTCAGCGACAGTTTCAGATAAAGCAGATAGCCGTAACTCTCCGCGCCGTTTCGTTCGTTCTGGGGATACCGGATCCGGCAAAACGCGAAATGCGAGTGGCTGAGGCCGCCTTCGGCGAGCCGCAGCGCGTCGAGTCCGACGTCGATGGTGATGCCGAGATCGATATAGGCGAGCCGCAGCAGTGTGGTCAGCCCGTGGAAGGTCATCGTGCCGTCCTGCTCGCCGTCGATGGCCACGATATATTTGCAGCGCCGGCGCAGCAGCTCGTAGACGCCGAGATTTTCGATATGGCCGCCGTCGGAGACGTTGATATAGGGGCGGTTCTCGTTCGCCCAGCCGAACATCTCCTGCAGCAGATAGCTCAACCCGGGCGGCTTCTTCCAAGGCTTCGGCGATTTGAATGGATTTGCGAGCCAGTAGTCGAGCCGGATATTGAATAGCGCGAGCCCGAAGCTGAGATTCCTGACGGTGCCAAGGCCCATTTGCGGTGCGGCCGCAGCGCCCGAGATCGCCATCGCGGTGCCGAGATCGAGATCGGGATTGCAGCCCTGCCATTCGCCGGTCGGGCGGTAACCGGTCAGCGGACTACCGCAGAAGTGGCGGCTGAACAGGAAGAAATCGGTGAGGCGTCCCTGCATTTTCGAATCTTCGGAGGCGGGGACGTTGAGCGCGCAGTTGACGAGGTGATAGGGCGCGCGATCACGGGGATTGCAGTCGGAGAGCCCGAGCGGGACGTTTTCCTGCAGGGCTCCGGTTTGGCTCGCGGCATCGGGTTGGACCAGATAGGCCTCGGCCAGCTTCTGCTTGTAGAAGCGGTGAGGAGCCGTGAAGTTGATGTCGAACAGGCGCCAGAAGACGACATAGCCGATCAAGGCCACCGCAATTGCGGCGAAGGTCGCGCGCGAGCCTCCCGCAATCCAGTCGAAGGCTGCAAGCTCGATGCCGAGAAACAGCAGCGGTGCTGCGATGGCGGCGATTGCCAGCAGCATCGTTCTGACCGGTGCCAGGAGATTGCCGGCCAGCGCCAGCGCGGCCGATGCAACAAGCGGGATGGCAGCCAGCAGGATCAGCCAGGCCTCGTGCGTGCGGTGCCGGGCAAGCCAGTCATGGGCGCAATAGAGCGCTTGCCAGGCCAGCAGCGCCAGTAACACCGCAAGCGACCATGCGAAGATCGCGTCCGTTCGTGGCTTCAACGCGGGCAGGCGGCGGAACAGCGGGATCAGCAACGCGATCAGCACCACTGCGATGCCGGACAGGACGGTCAGCAATTGCCAGAACGACGCGCCCGGCAGCAGCGCGCGAACGAAGTGCTCGGCGAGCGCCGCGACAAGCGCGACCCAGGCGAAGGCGAGGCCGTTCATGGCAAGGCCGTAGACCTGCGCGCCGGCCATTTGCAGCCGCTCCCAGAGCCGGCCCGTCGCGAGATATTTGCTGTGGTGCCGAACATGGCGCAACGCCGCGGCTTCGCCCTCATCACGCTTGAACGGCAAGTCGTCCCGCCCGAGGCCAATCTTCGGGCCGCCGGCCGGCTGATCGGGTGCACTCAGGAACGTCGTCAGGAACGCGCCGAGATAGCCACCGCCCGACACTGTCGAAAGATAGTCGAACTGATAGAGCAGATTGCGGCGGGCGAGGGCGGCCAGTACGCCAAGCGCAAAGGTGGCCGAGCGGATGCCGCCGCCGGAGATGGCAAGTGCCGTCGCATGCGGCCGCTCCGTCCACGTCTTGTCTTGCTCCGGAGCGATGAGGTCGCCTCGCGCAGCATAATGCCTGCGCCGCGCCAGCACCGCTTCCCGCTCCGCGTCGTTGATGTTCTGCGCCGTCGTCGCATCGAGCCCGCCCAGCCGCTCATGAATGCGCCATCGCAGCTCCTCGGCCATTTCCGCCGCGACAGCGGCCTCGCGGGCGGTACTGTCGATCTCGACGATCTCCGGCTTTGTCCCGTCGCGAATGGCCACCAGCAGCGCGTCGAAGCGAACGAGGTGTTTCTGCAGAATTGCAAGCTCGTGCCGGAAGATGTCGGTGGCATCGAGAGCAGCCAGCGCGCCGCGCTCGCTCGCCCGGTGCCATTTCGCGGTGAATGGCCGGACACGCGTGTTCATGACGTGCCAGACCACCGCATCGGTCACGCTGCTTCTGGGGTGCTCGGTGAAGATATCCCGCGCCTGGTCGAACAGCCGGTAGATGCTCGCAAGCGCCGCCGCCTCTTCGCCGTCCACATAGGGGAGGCGCTGCGTGGCAATGCGTGACCCAAGCTGGGTGTGAAGCTTTGCGGCGGCTGACCGGTCGTCTTCATTCAAGACGACCGTGCGATCCTTCCATCGGTTGATGAAATCCGCGCCGAACAGGACAACATGGCCGGTCGCGTCGTCGCACGACTTGAGCAGCTGTTCCCAGTCGGCGGGAAGCATTTCTCTTTTTTCTTTTGAATCTTCAAACGCCATGGGGGTACCGGTACGCCGGCGGGAAGGCGGCTGCAATATGGGTCGGCATCAACATCATTGGCATGAAAATTCGCAGCCGGAAAACCTAAGCCGACAGCAAAGCACAATTGGCCTCGAAATTGAATGGCGCAGCAAGCCTCGGAAGTGACGGGGCGCCGGCAAAGCGGGCAGTGCGGGTACCCGCTGCGATCAATCGGCCGCCTGCGCCTGGATGCTGCCGCACTCCTCTTCGTTCAACACCTCGACCGCGCGGGCGACAACCTCGGCCTCGTCCCAGCGGACGCGTTCGAAGGAGGTCGCAATCCGACCCTGCGCATCGAGAACGTAGACCTCGATGCGATGCCGGTTCACGAGCGACCCCACGAAGTTCACGCCGAGTTCGAATTGCCGGCAAAGCACGTCGTGGCCTTCGGTCGCCCGCAGCATGCGATGGCCGGCATCCATGCGGACATTCCTGTCTTGTCCATAGACGCGAAGGCGTTCGGGGAGATCGAATGCCGGATCGTAGGTGATCGCGGCGGTGCGTATCCGGTCGGCCAGTCCTCCTGCGTCCAGCATCGCCTGGACGCGCGCAAGCTTCGCAACCGTCAGCGAGCATTTCAAGGGATTGTCGCAGCGGGTGTAGAAGAAGACGACAATGGATGGCCGGCCGTGAAAGAAGTCCTTGAAGGTCATCAGCGCGCCAGCGTGATCCTGAAGCGTCACCGATGCGATCGGTGCGGTGCTGCGGCGAAGATCCGAAGACCAGGATGACATGCTTCGCATGCCTTCCGGCACGGTTCCGCAGCACGAAGGCGCGGCGGGCTGCTCGCTGGAAGCGGGACCGCGGATCGCATGCAATGCGCGATCGAGATCGATCCGCAGCTTCCGCGGAAGTCCGCTGCCCTGGGTGCGCAGCGATTCGAGTTCGGGTAGAACCTCCCGTGCGCGGGGACCGAGCCATGCCAGCGTCATGAGCAGTTCGCGGACTGCGCTCGTGCCGGTCGGCGCGTCCGCATATTCGCCGTAGGCCTCGAAGGAGACAGCTTCATCGCGATAACGGAACCATTCCGCGCGGACAACAAGCCGAACGACGTGTTTCTCGCACGCTGGTGGCGAAGTGACGCAACGCGGCGTGCGAGAGATGTCGGGAGGATTTCCGCGGTTTGCGAAAGAAGCCTCGTCGATGATCCGCTCGAGTGCCGCGCGCAAGCGACGCACGAACAGTCCGAACAGATCGCGATCTCAGGATGGAGGCGAGGAGCCTGCGCAGGGAGCGTTCGCTGCTCAAACAAACATCGCTCCGGCGTCGCCTCGACCGTCGGCGGCATCGCGCCGTTTCGACCGTTGCCGAGTGGCGCCTCGGATCATCAAAAAGATCGGGGGTTTGTCGCTTTGGGTTGGCTGGGGAACTAGGATTCGAACCTAGACAAACAGAGTCAGAGTCTGTTGTGCTACCGTTACACCATTCCCCAATTGATTGTTAAGCAAGTTCAATAGGTTATGGAACTGCTCGGCAATCGCGCGGCACGGGCAAGTCGCCTCCTGCGGCTGGTCGCCGTTCTACTCGCTCGCCGCAGCGTTTGGCAAGTCCGTAAGGTCCAGACGAAGTCGACGCTGTCTATCGCGCTGCCCCGATCAGCAGAGGTGACAAGCTTGCTTCAGTTCGTGTCGTGATTGCAGCCACTCCAATGTCCGCATTGCCCATCGCCGCAGCAACGTCGCTCGCGCCATCGACCAACTGCTTAGCCGGCAGGCACGTGCAGGTTCCCGCGCTGCCTTGCCCCTCTCAGGCCGCCATGCGATGCTTGGTCTCGCCAAAAACAGGGGGCGAAGAACGCGGGTTTTCGCGTGTGCTCCTCTGATCATTCGGCATCAGGCAGGGGCTTTCGGAGAACCATCATTATGAATTTCAGGACTATGCTCGCGCTGTCTTGCGCCGCCGCGATCTCGTTCGCGCTCGTGAGCCACGCGTCCGCCGAGGACAAGGTCAAGATCGGCGTCATTTTTCCGATGACGGGCAACGCCGCCAGTGCCGGCATTCACGGCAAGGCCGGGCTCGAAGTCGCGCTCGACATCATCAACAACGCGCATCCCGAGCTCGGTAATTTCCCGCTCGCCAAGAACGCCGGCCTTGCCGGTCTCGGCGGCGCCAAGGTCGAGCTGATGTTCGCCGACAACCAGGGCAGCCCGGCGACCGGACAGAATCAGGCGCTGCGCCTGATCACCGAAGAGAAGGTGGCCGCGCTGACCGGCGCCTACCAGTCCGGCATCACGCTGACGACCAGCGCGATCGCCGAGAAGTACGGCATTCCCTACGTCAACGGCGAGTCGGTGGCCGCCAACCTCACCGAGCGCGGCTTCAAATGGTTTTTCCGGACCACGCCGATCGCGACCGACTTCGCGAAAGTCTATTACGATTTCCTGACCGACATGAAGGCATCAGGCGCCAAGACCGACAGCGTCGCGCTGGTGCATGACAACACCGAATACGGCAAGTCGGTCGCCGACGTCATCACCGCCGCCTTCAAGGAGAAGGGCGTCGCCATTGCGCTCGACGTCGCCTACGCCTCGAATGCGACCGACGTGCAGAGCCAGGTGCTGCAGCTCAAGGAGAAAAAGCCCGACGTCGTGATCATGATCTCCTACACGTCGGATGCCATCCTGTTCGCCAAGACCTTCCAGGCGCAGGACTACAAGCCGGCGATGCTGATCGCCGACGATGCCGGCTATTCCGATCCGTCCTTCATCAAGGCGGTCGGCAAGATTTCGCAAGGCGCCTTCAACCGCTCGTCCTGGAGCGTCGGGCCGGCCGGTTCGGCGACCGCGCTGATCGCCAAGATGTACAAGGAGAAGAGCGGCGACGAGATGGACGACACCGTCGCGCGGCAGATGACCGGCCTGTTCGTGCTGGTCGACGCCATCGATCGCGCCGGCTCGACCGATCCGGCCAAGATCCAGGCGGCGCTGAAGGCGACCGACCTCAAGCCCGATCAGCTGATGATCGGTTACAAGGGCGTCAAGTTCGACGACAAGGGCCAGAACATCCTGGCCTCCGGCGTGATCATCCAGCTGCAGGACGGCGAGAACTACGTCGCGGTCTGGCCGAAGGCGAACGCCGAGAAACCGCCAGTGATGCCTTACAAGGGCTGGTAATATGGAGAAGGGCAGGACAAAATCCTGCCCTCATCGTCATCAGGCGTAACCTCCTCGCAACGACGCGCGGCCCATGTCCTTTGTCATCCTCCAGGTGATCGTCGGCGGACTCCTGCTGGGCGCGGTCTATGCCTTGTTCTCCTCAGGGCTGACGCTGGTCTGGGGCATGATGAACGTCGTCAACTTCGCGCATGGCGACTTCGTCATGCTCGGCATGTACGTCGCCTATCTCGTCTACACGCTGCTCGGGGCAGGGCCGCTGATCGGCGCGCCGATGGCGATGCTGGTCCTCGCCACCGTCGGCGTTATCGTTTATTTCGCCCTGATCCGTGAGGTGATGAAGGGGCCGATGCTGGCGCAGATCCTCGGCACGTTCGGGCTGGCGCTGCTGCTGCGCTATTCCGTGTTCTGGTGGTTCGGCGCCAACTTCCTCACGCTGCCGGAAAATGTGGTCGGCGGCACGCTCGATCTCGGCGGCATCCGCATCCCCGCTTCGCGTCTGCTCGCGGGCATTGTCGCGCTGGCGGTAACCTTCGGCCTGCATCTGCTTCTGACCCGCACCTCGCTCGGCTCGAAGATGCTCGCGGTTGCCGAGGATTCCACCGCGGCGCAGCTGATGGGCATCCGGCCCGACACCATGCAGGCCATCGCCTGGGCGATTGCGGCCGGCGCCACGGGCCTGGCCGGCGCGTTGATCGCGACCTTCTTCTACATCGTGCCGACGGTCGGCGAGACGCTCGCCATCGTCGCCTTCGTCACGGTGTCGCTCGGCGGCTTCGGCAGCGTACCCGGTGCGCTGGTGGCGGGCCTTCTGATCGGCGTCATCGAGTTGCTGTCGGGCTATCTGATCGGTGCGGTCTACAAGGACATCGTGGTCTACGCGCTGTTCGTCTCATTCCTCTGGTTCCGGCCGCAGGGCCTGATGGGCAAGACATGATGCGCCGCCTGCTCTGGCCATCGGTGGCGCTCGCGCTGGTGATCGCCTATCCGCTTCTCGTGACGCCGTTCCAGCAGCGGCTCGGCGCGCTGGTGCTGCTCTATGCCATTGCGGCCTCGGCCTGGAACATCGTCGGCGGCTACGCCGGCCAGGTCTCGGTCGGTCATGTCGTGTTCTTCGGGTGCGGTGCCTATGCCGCGATGGGCGCCTATACGCACTTCGGACTGCCACCGCTGGTCGGCATTCCCCTGGGGATCGTGGTCGCGGTGGCGATCGCCGCCATCATCGGCACGCCGACGCTGCGGCTGTCCGGCCATTACTTCAGCATGGCCACCATCGCGGTCGCGGAGCTGGTGCGGCTTGTCGTCACCAACACCGAATATCTCGGCGCGGCCGTCGGACTCTCGGGCCCGACGGTGCCGCGCAACGTCTTCGATCTCTCCTTCACCTCGGCGCTGCCTTACTACTATCTCTTCCTGGTCGTCCTCGCGATCACGTTGGCCATCACCTGGTGGATGACGAACAGCCGGATGGGATTTTACCTGCGCGCGATCAGGGATTCCGAGCGCGCCGCGCGTTCGCTGGGCGCACCCGCGGCCCGCACCAAGCTCTATGCTTTCATGCTGAGCGCCGGGCTCACCGCGGTTGCCGGCGCGCTCTATGCCATGATGTTCGGCTTTGTCGATCCGGAATCCGGGCTCGGCATCCTGATCTCGGTGAAAATCCTGATCATGGCCGCGCTCGGCGGCGCCGGCCTGTTGTTCGGGCCTCTGGTCGGTGCGGCCATCCTGGTGCCGCTGGAAGAGATCTCCAACAGCAAGTTCGGCGGGGAGGGCGCGGGGCTCACCTTCGTGGTTTACGGCGCGATCATCCTGCTGATTGCGCGCTTCCAGCCCGGCGGCCTGTTGACGCTCGCCAATCGGATCATGGAGCGGCGGGCAAAGGCGCGTGAGACGGCTGCTGCCGCAGGGGCCGACCATGCTGCTTGAAGCGCGCGAGATCACCAAGGCGTTCGGCAGTTTTCGCGCGGTGGACGCAGCCTCCGTCACGCTGGAGCAAGGTGACATCCTCGGCCTGATCGGACCGAATGGCGCCGGCAAATCCACTTTCTTCAACTGCCTGACCGGCGATCTCGCCTCGACGTCGGGGAAGGTGTTTTTCGAAGGCCAAGATATCACTGCGCTGCCGCCGGAAGCCCGCGCGGGGCTTGGGCTCGCGCGCACCTTCCAGGTGCCGCAAACCTTCGAGGGCATGACGGTGCTTGAGAACGTGATGATCGGCGCGTTCCTGCGCGCCCCGCATCGCTCGGAAGCCGAAACCAAGGCGCGCGCGGTGCTGGAGCGTGTCGGCATGATCAGGCTTGCGGACGCGCCGGCTCGTTCGCTCGGCACGCCCGGCCGCAAGCGGCTCGAAATCGCCCGTGCGCTCGCCACCGAGCCGAAGGTGCTGCTGCTGGACGAGGCGATGGCCGGCCTTACCCAGCGCGAGGTGCAACTGGCGATCGAACTGGTGCGCGACATCCATCGTTCGGGCATCACGCTCGTGATCGTCGAGCACATCATGGAAGTCATCATGTCGCTGGCGAGCCGCGTCATGGTGTTTCATCAGGGCCGCGAGATCGCCCGCGGCAGCCCGCGCGAGGTGACCAGCAATCCCGATGTGATCGCGGCCTATCTCGGCACCCGCGCCGCCAAGGCGGCGGCCGGTCACACGCCGATCGAATTGATGGGCGGACCCATCACATGAATACGCCTTTGTTGAAGATCGAACATCTGGAGGTGCGCTACGGCGACCTGATCGGCGTCTCCGACGTCTCGCTGGAAGTGCCCGAAGGCAGCGTGGTGGCGCTGCTCGGCTCCAATGGCGGCGGCAAGACCACGACCTTGAATGCGATCGCTGGCCTGATCCCCAGCCATTCCGGCTCGATCCAATTTCGCGGTGAAGAAATCGGCGGCGACAATGCATACGCCATCGTGCGCAAGGGGCTGGCGCTGTCGCCGGAAGGCTGGCGGCTGTTCGTGCAGCAGAGCGTCGAGAACAACCTGTTGCTCGGCGCCACGCCGCTGAAGGACAAGTCGCGCAGGTCGGAGCTGCTCGACCGCGTGTATGAAATTTTCCCGCGCTTGAAAGAGCGGCGCGCTCAGCGCGCCGGCACCATGTCGGGCGGCGAGCGGCAGATGCTTGCGGTCGGCCGCGCGCTGATGAGCGACCCGAAACTCCTGATGCTGGATGAGCCGTCACTTGGGCTGGCGCCCGCCGTGGTGGAATCGATGTACGAAACGTTTGGCCGGCTGCACAGCGCAGGGCTCACCATCCTGCTTGCCGAGCAATCGATCGAGCTCGCGCTCGAAGTGGCCGATTTCGCGACTGTGCTGCAGGTCGGAAAAAGCGTGCTGTCCGGCACCGCGGCCGCGCTGGCACAGGACCCGCAGGTGCAACACGCCTACCTCGGCAGCGCTTAAGCGCTTGCGCGGATGCGGCAACAGGAAGATCAGGCCGCTGACGACGAAGGCGGCACCGCCGACAATCAAGGCCAGGCCCAAATGGTCCATTTTGGGAGTCCTGAGATGGTACAGGTCGTATCGTGCCAAATATGCAGGATCACCGTAGCACGTCCATAGGCGGCGCTGGCGCAGGATCCGCAGGTGCAACACGCCCATCTCGGCAGGGCTTGAGGCGCCAAGCTATGCTCAAAAGCGCAGCACCAGACCTTCTTTCGGGCTGACGTCACCGGAAACAAGCCGTTTCCAGCACGCAAGTATCTGCCCTGCTCCGCGGACATCCTGAATGGTCAGAAATCTGCGCGACGCCGGATAGAATGCCCGCATGTCTTGCGGCACCGCCGCGCTGAGCCCGGGATCTTCTCGATGGCGGGCATCGCGATAGCCGGGCGTGAAGAATATTTCGGGCGCAGGGCCCCGAACCGCCGACTTGATCGGCTGAACTCCGCCCGGCTTGTCCGACCAATCAGTCGCGCCGAATAGCACACTCCGTATCAGGCTTTCCCCGACGAGGTCGTGAACCTTTGTTGTCAGGCTCTCGCGCCCAAGGAAATCGGCATAGATCGTTGGAGCGCTGGTCGATAACGACGCGACGTCCTCGTAGTCGAGCACGCCATCATAAAGCGCGGTGTCGCGCACGAACGGGAGGTTCCTGTTGGAAGTAAGGCCAATGAGGCGATGATTGCCGAGTCTTCGCAACTGGTGAGCCGTAGCGAGCGCCGACTTCGACGACGCGCTCGACATCACCACGGTATGGGGGTTATCGCGATGGATAAGATCGGCGAGCCACCAGCCTGAGGCGAATGTCGGTCGAAGAAGAACCTGCTCGGGTTCGAAATCCGGGTCGTAAAGCGGGTCGGCGCTCGTGATGAGGTATCGATTGTACACGGCCGCCTTGTTTGCGCGATGCGCCACACCGTCGGTGAACCCGCTTCCGCTTACCTTGATCGGTAACACGTCGAGTGTTTCGGCGATCGGAAAATAGCCGTAGTACCGCGAGCCTGCCACGACACCGGGTACGCGAGATTCCGTTACCCTCGCGAAGCCCCAGCATGGCGGACACCCCCAGTCCGGTGGTGCAGGGAAGAAGTCCCAATATCCGGCGACCCCTGCGCCCATCGCTGCGTAGGTGACGTTGTTTGCGGAAAGCCCGAAGAGATCGAGTTGCAACCGGGCGGCGCCCTCGGCCAGAGGCAAACGCGGGCTGGCGACCACGCGAGCTGTGCTCAGGTCATCCCGTTTGACGTGAAGTTGACTCATACACTCCCCCCGTACTCGCGGCTTTGCCGCGAACGATGGGTTTCGCAAGAGCTCAACCCATCTTACAAGGTATGATGTGAGACAACGAACGGCGAAGCAACCGCCGTCGCAGGTGTCGGGGGAGGGAATCATGAGCGCGGGCCACGACAAGCCGTTTGGCGGCAGCATCGGCAAGACGGTCAAGGAGTTGAAGCCGTGGTGGCCGGACGCGACGAAGCCGCCGCCCGGCGCCCCCAACATCCTGGTTATCCTCTTCGACGACGTCGGCTTCTCCGATTTCGGCTGCTATGGATCATCGATCAGGACGCCGACCATCGATCGCCTGGCATCCGAAGGCCTGCGCTATTCCGGCTTTCACACCACCGCGATGTGCTCGACCACGCGTGCGGCGCTGCTTACCGGACGCAACCATCATTCGGTCGGCGTCGGCTGTCTGGCTAATTTCGATTCCGGCTATCCCGGCTACCGCGGCAAGATCGCGCGGGAGGCCGGCACCATCGCCGAGATGCTGCACGCGCATGCCTATCGCAACTACATGATCGGCAAGTGGCATGTGACGCCGCTGACCGAGAGCGGCGCCACCGGTCCGTTCGACGGCTGGCCGCTCGGGCGCGGCTTCGACCGCTTCTACGGCTTCCTCGACGCCGAGACCGATCAATATGCGCCGGAGCTCGTTTCCGACAACGCACATATTGACCCTCCCGGGACCTACGCCGAGGGCTACCACCTGACCGCCGATCTTGTCGATCAGGCGATCCGCTTCATCGGCGATCACACCGCCGACCGGCCCGACCTGCCGTGGCTGACCTGGGTGGCGCTCGGCGCCTGCCATGCGCCGCATCAGGCGCCATCGGATATCATCATGAGCTACGACGCGGCTTTCGCGCATGGTTGGGACGTCGAGCGTGAGCAGCGGCTGGCGCGTCAGAAAGCGATGGGGTTGGTGCCGTGATGACACCAAGCTGCCGGCACGCAATGACGGCGTGAAGCCGTGGGACGAACACAGCGTCGACGAGAGGCGCGTCTTCACCCGCCTGCAGGCGGCCTTCGCCGGCATGCTCGATCATGCCGACCGGCATCTGGCGCGGCTGATTGCGTTCCTCGAAACGGCAGGCGTACGCGACGACACGCTCGTCATCGTGATGTCCGACAATGGCGCGAGCCAGGAGGGCGGCCCGCTCGGCTTCATCAACGCGATGGGGCCGTTCAATTTCCGTCCGGAGCCGATTCCGGAAAAAGTCCGCCGCATCGACGATATCGGCGGACCCGACACCCACAGCAATTTTCCGCATGGCTGGGCGATGGCGTCGAACACGCCGCTGCGCCGCTACAAGCAGAACACCCATGGTGGCGGCATCCGCGATCCCTTCGTGATGTCGTGGCCGAAGCGGATCAAGGCGAAAGGCGAACTGCGGCATCAGTTCATGCATGCCTGCGACCTCGTGCCGACCTTGTTGGAGCTGATCGGCATCGGCGCGCCGGGCGCGATCGCCGGCACATCGCAAATGCCGCTCGAAGGCGAGAGCTTTGCCGCTTCGATCGCCAACGCATCGGCGCCGTCGAAATCGTCACCGCAATATTTCGAGATGTTCGGCCATCGCGGCCTCTGGCATCTCGGATGGAAGGCCGTCTCGTTTCATCCCTCCGGTACGCCGTTCGAAAGCGACAAATGGGAGCTGTTTCATCTCGATCGCGATTTCAGTGAGGTCGATGACCTCGCCGGAAAGGAGCCGCAGCGTTTGGAAGAAATGATCAAGCTGTGGTGGCGCGAGGCGGAGAAGCACAATGTGCTGCCGCTCGACGACCGGTTCGGGCCGCGCTTTGCCGAGAACGCCGCGCGTTTTCACGGCGCGCGCCATCACTTTACGTTCCATGCCGGCATGGGCCATGTGCCGACCGACGTCGCGCCCGATGTGCGCAGCCGCAGCTACACCATCGAGGCTCATGTCGAGATCGACGGCCACGCCGAGGGCGTGCTCATCGCGCATGGCGACGCCACGTCAGGCTATAGCCTCTACATCAAGGACGGCGTGCTCGTGCATGACCTCAATATCGGCGGCGGGCATGAGATCGTGCGTTCGACGCGCAAGGTGCCGCCGGGCGCGCACCGGCTCGGCGTTCACATCGAGCGCCTGGTGCGCAAGGAGCCGCCGGCCAAGGGCGCGCGCACCGGCATCAGCGAATACACGCTCTTGATCGACGGCGAGCCGGCCGGCAGCCTGCAGACGCAGCTCGGCTTCCACACGCTGATCTCATGGTCGGGGCTCGATATCGGTCGCGACCGCGGCAGCCCGGTGTCGCACTACGACGCGCCGTTCGCGTTCACGGGCAGATTGCTCAAGGTCACCGTGAAGATGCACAACGATCAGACGCTCGACGGCGAGGGTGTCGGCAACGCGCAGATGGCGCGGCAGTGATTACTTGATCTTCTCGTACGCCGCTGCGAAATCGGCCAGCGGCATCGGGATGGTGATGACTTCCTTGTTCAGGTTCTGGAAGGCGACCTTGAGCTGCTTGCCGGATTTCAGCGCCGCCAGAAGCTCCGGCGAGACCGGCGCGTTGGCATAGCAGCCGCGATTCTCGCAGGTCTGGATCTGCAGGTCGATCACCTTGCCGTCGTCGACCTGCAGCTTGGCGCCGGCCGGCAGATTGAGGCCGAGCGGCAACTGCACCAGCGCGACCGGCTGGCGCGTGTCGCTGGCGACGCGGATATTCACCAGCACGATCAACTGCCCGGTCTTGGTCAGCACCGCCGTCTCCTCGACGGCGCATTCCAGCGGCGCATCGCGAGTGGCGGAGTTGCAGCGCGAGATCCAGCCCGGCGCGGGTGGCTGCGCGGCCTGCTGTTCCGGAGCAGGCGAGGCCTGCGGCGTCGGAGAATGTGCGGGGGCGGGTGTCGCGGGCGCTGGCGCGGCTTTCTTCGGCGCTTGCGCCGACAGAGGCGACACGCAAGCGAGCGCGGCAAGCGCGAGGACGGCGGCGGCTTTCCTGAGGGATATCATTGGTCCGGCTCCCGGGTTTTGGTTCCCGATGTGCCGGGGATGGCTCAAAGTCAAGCTATTCGGCGGCTTCCTTGACGGAGGCGGGCTCAGTGGTGTGCTCGTCCTCGTCCTGATCGGTGCGGCCCCAGCCCGAGAAGGCGTTGGAGAGCTTGTCGAGGTAGAGATAGATCACCGGCGTGGTGAACAGTGTCAGTGCCTGGCTGACGATCAGGCCGCCGACCATGGCATAGCCGAGCGGCTGGCGGATTTCCGAGCCGGTGCCGGTGCCGAGCATCAGCGGCACGCCGCCGAGCATTGCCGCCATCGTCGTCATCATGATCGGGCGGAAGCGCAGCAGCGCCGCCTGGCGGATCGATTGTTCGGAGGTGAGATGCTGGTCGCGCTCGGCCGCGATCGCGAAGTCGACCATCATGATGCCGTTCTTCTTCACGATGCCGATCAGAAGGATGATGCCGATCAAGGCAATGAGGCTGAAGTCGTAGCCGAACGCCATCAGGATCGCGAGCGCGCCGACGCCTGCCGAAGGCAGCGTGGACAGGATCGTGATCGGGTGGATGTAGCTCTCATAGAGGATGCCGAGGATCAGATAGACCACGACCAGCGCGGCGAGGATCAAGAGCGGCACGGTGCCGAGCGATTGCTGGAAGGCCTGCGCGGTGCCCTGGAAGCTCGAATTGAGCGTGGCCGGCGCACCGAGGTCGGCCATCGCCTTCTGCACGGCTTCAGTTGCTTGTCCCAGCGCAACGCCCTGGCCGAGGTTGAAGCTGATGGTGATCGCCGGGAACTGACCCTGGTGGCTGATCGACAGCGGCCGCACCGGCACGCTGGTCCAGGTCGCAAAGGTCGATAGCGGCACCTGATCGCCGGTCGCCGGCGATTTGAGATAGAGCTTGTTCAGCGAGTCGAGATTGCCCTGCAAGTCAGGCAGGATCTCCATCACGACGTGATAGCTGTTGAGTTGCGTGAAGTATTGCGTGACCTGGCGCTGGCCAAACGCGTCATAGAGCGTGTCGTCGATCAGCTGCGGGGTGATGCCATAGCGTGAGGCGGTGTCGCGATTGATCTTCAGCTCCAGCGTCGTGCCCTGGGTCTGCTGGTCGGTGGCGACGTCGCGCAGTTGCGGCAGCGTCTGCATCTTGGAGAGAATCTTCGGCGCCCACTCGTTCAGCTCGGCAAGGTTGGCGTCCTGCAACGTGAATTCGAACTGGGTGCGGGTCGGTCTGCCGCCGAGGCGAACGTCCTGCGCGGCCTGCATATAGAGGCGGGCGCCCTCGACCTTCTCGAGTTTGGGACGCAGCCGCGCGATCACCTGCTGGGCGGAGGCGTCACGATCTTTCAACGGCTTCAACGTGATGAACATGTTGCCGTTGTTGCCGGCGCGGCCGCTGCCGCCGATCGCCATCGCGGCGGTGTCGACGGCAGGATCTTCCAGCACGATCTTCGCAAGCGCTTCCTGCCGGCTCTTCATCGCCTCGAATGAGATGTCCTGCGAGGCTTCCGAGGTCGAGGTGATAAGGCCGTTATCCTGTTGCGGGAAGAATCCTTTGGGGATGATCACGAACAGATAGACCGACAGCGCGAGGGTCACGAAGAAGATCAGCAGTGTGGCGCGCTTCCAGCTCAAGGCGAGGTCGAGGCCGCGTTCGTAGCCGCGCAGCATGGCGTCGAAGCCGCGCTCGCTCCACTGATAAAGCCGGCCGTGATGGGCGTCGTGATGCGACCGCAGGAAGCGCGAGGCCATCATCGGGGTCAGCGTCAGCGACACCACCATCGACACGAAGATGGTCATGGCCAGCACCACCGCGAATTCGCGGAACAGGCGGCCGATGATGCCGCCCATCAGCAAGAGCGGGATCAGAACGGCGACCAGCGAGATGCTGATCGAGACGATGGTGAAGCCGATTTCCTTGGCGCCCTTGAAGGCGGCGGCCATTGGTCGTTCGCCTTCCTCGATGTAACGGGAGATGTTCTCCAGCATCACGATGGCGTCGTCGACCACGAAGCCGACGGCGATCGTCAAGGCCATCAGCGACAGATTGTCGAGCGTGTAGCCGAACACCCACATCAGCGCGCAGGCGCCGAGCAGCGCGAGCGGCACCGTCACTGTCGGAATCACGGTCGCCCAGAAACTGCGCAGGAAGACGAAGATCACCATGACCACGAGGAAAATGGTCAACAGCAGCGTGTACTGCACGTCCTCGACGGCGGCGCGGATGGTCGTGGTGCGGTCGCTGATGATGCCGATCTTGACCGCCGGCGGGATCGCGGCCACCAGCCGCGGCAGCAGCGACTTGATCTTGTCGACGGTCTCGATGACGTTGGCGCCGGGCTGCTTGTAGACCACCAGGAACACGCCGCGCTTGCCGTTGGCCCAGGCCGCCTGCTTGGCGTCTTCCGGACCCGTCACCGCCTTGCCGATATCACGAATTCGCAACGGTCCGCCGTTGCGATAGGCGACGATGACGTCGTTCCATTTGTCGGCGTCGAGCAACTGGTCGTTGGCGTAGATGGTGAACGCACGCTTTTCGCCGTCGATATTGCCTTTCGGACTGTCGACGGTCGTCAGCGCGATTTGCGCGCGCACGTCTTCCAGCGACAGGCCCTTGGCGACGAGTTTTGCCGGGTCGATTTGCACGCGGATCGACGGCTTCTGCTGGCCGCCGATCACGACCTGGGCCACGCCGGAAATCTGGCTGATCTGCTGGGCGAGCTGGGCGTCGACCGCGTCGCTCACGGTGGTCAGCGGCAGCGTATCCGAGGTTGCCGACAACAGAAGGATCGGCGAGTCCGCCGGGTTGACCTTGCGATAGGTCGGCGGCGAGGGGAGGTTCTTGGGCAACTGGCCGCTGGCGGCGTTGATGGCGCCCTGCACGTCGTTGGCGGCGCCGTCGATGTTGCGATTGAGATCGAACTGGATGGTGACGGCCGCGGTGCCGAGGTAGCTCGTCGACGTCATCTGGGCGATGCCGGGAATCTGCGCGAACTGCCGCTCCAGCGGCTGCGCCACCGAAGAGGCCATCGTCTCCGGGCTCGCGCCAGGCAGCGTCGCCGTAATCTGGATGGTTGGGAAGTCGACTTGCGGGAGAGGCGCGACGGGAAGCAGGGGATAGGCGACGAGACCGACGAACAGGATGCCCGCCATCAGCAATGAGGTGCCGATCGGGTAGTTAATGAACGGCGCGGAAATTCCCGCGCCAGTCGATCCCGCGTGGCTGCTCATTCCTGCTTGACCTTGGCCTGCGGATCAGAACTCGCAACCGCGCTGGAGACGACCGAGCCAGGCTGCACCTTGAACTGACCGCCGCTGATGACGCGCTCGCCGGCCTTTAGCCCCTCATCGACCACCGAGCGTCCGTCAATGGAATAGCTGACCGTCACCTTGCGCAATTCCGCCTTGTTGTCCTGGCCGACGGCATAGGCATAGAGACCGGTGGTCCCGTGCTGGATCGCATCGTCGGGCGCCACGGTCGCATCCTTCAATGTCCGCACCAGAAGCCGCGTCGACACCGACTGGCCCGGCCACAACGCGTGGTCCTTGTTGTCGAACACCGCCTTGAGCCGGATAGTCCCGCTGGTGGTGTCGACCTGGTTGTTGATCACCTCGAGCTTTCCCTCGGCCAGCGGCTTCTTCCCGTCGGTGGTGATCGCAATCACCTTCAACGGCGATACCTTCTGGCCCTCACTGATATACGGCAGCTGATCCTCGGGCGCCGTGAAAATCACGGTGATCGGCTCGATCTGGGTGACCGTGACGATGCCGGTTTGGGTGGAGGCGTTGACGATATTGCCGATGTCGACCTGGCGCAGGCCAGCCACGCCTGTGATCGGCGATTTCACCTGGGTGTAATCCAGCTGGGTCTGTGCGTTGTAGATGGCGGCGTCATCGGCGGCGAGCAGGGCGGTGAGCTGTGCGACCGTCGAGCGCTGGGTGTCGGTCTGCTGGCGCGTGGCGAATTCGCCGAGCTTGGTATAGCGCTGCAGGTCGAGATTGGCATTGGCGAGATTGGCCTCGTCCTGGACCTTCTTGGCCTTGGCCTGGTCGAGGGAAGCCTGGAACGGCCGCGGATCGATCTCGGCAAGCAGGTCGCCCTGTTTGACCATCTGGCCTTCCTGGAAGGCGATCTTGTCGATCTGGCCGTCGACCCGGGTGCGGACCACCACGGTATTAAAGGCCTGAACTGTGCCAAGCCCGGTCAGGTAGACCGGGAAGTCCGTCTTCTCGACCGGCGAGATGCTGACGGGAATGGCGGGCCGCCGGGCGGCAGCCTTTTGGGCATTTTCGGCCTGCTGGACGTTGTCCTCGTGGCGCTTCCAGCCGAAATAGCCCGCGCCGCCGAGCACGGCGATCAACACAATCCACCCGATGGTCCGCGACTTCTTCATGGGCTCGTTCGCTGAAAGAGAAACAATAACGGGGTTTTTACACGGTTCCCAGTCGGGCAGCATATAATATGCATGCAATTTATATGTAAACACACTATAGCTTGAGGTTCGCGTAAGAATCCTAAACTCTTTGAAAGGTTTGGGGACAGTTTAGACCGATGTCACTCGACCTGAAACGGCAACTCGTGGCGCAGCTCGTAGAGAGTTCGAGGCTGCTGCGCAACTATATCGACCACCGTTCCAAGGAGCGGGGGACGACTCGCGCGCAATGGATCGTGCTGTTTCGGCTGCGCCAGAACGAGGGCCTGTCCCAGGTCGACCTTGCCGACGTGCTCGAGCTGCAGCCGATCTCGCTGGTGCGGCTGCTCGACCGCCTGGTCGAGCATGGCCTGCTGGAGCGGCGGCACGATCCGAAGGATCGCCGCGCCAATCGCCTGTTCCTGACCGCGAAGGGCAGGAAGCTCGTCGACGATCTCGACAGCCTGCGCGATGCCATCGCAACGGACGTGTTCCACGACGTGTCGAACAACGCGGTGCAGACCACCCTCGAGACCTTGCGCGAGGCCAAGGAGCGCATCAAGGCGCTGTCCGACCACAGCGGGCACGTCGCGGCGAAGTGATCCCGCGATTGATCCTCAAGCATTTTGCGAACGTTTCTAAATTCTCGGCATAGCGATGGCGTTGTCACGCGCGTGGGGCCCGTTCATACGGGCAGCAATGTTGCGGGGAGCTGCGCCATGGACGAACTGAACGGAAAGATGATCGCGTGCCAGATCCTGGTGACGGGCCTGATTGCGCGCGTCGCCAATGAACAGCGCGATCCGCTGCGCTTCCTCACCGATTTCCGCGACGAGATCCGTGCCGTCGTGAAGGGCGTCAACATCGCGGGGATGGACAACACCGATCGCGTGCGGCTGGTCGCGCAGCAGACCGTCGACGAGTTGTTCTCGCTGATGAAGCCGCCCAGCACGGATTGAAGCGCGCGGAACTCAGATGCAAGAAAGCGCTGCAGCGCGGCGTGCTTTAGAATTTTTCAAATTCAATCTTCACCAATCAATACGTGCAATTCTGGAATCGCTTTGGTCTGGAAATATTCAAGCCCGTTTGGTGTAGCCATCGCATTTGGCGCTCGCTACCACACTCGAAGTCGCTCGCTGCTTGGGGATGAGCGATCGAAGATAAATTCGAGTCAATGGGGCGTGTCATGGGGCAGGCAAAAGCACCGCGGTCGCTGCGGTCGTTCGCAGCAGTTCAACCGGTCGAAGAGAGTTACTCCGGCAGGAAGGCCACGGCAGTTGCGGGACTGATCGCCATTGCGTCGATCTCCAGCGCCGAAGCGCAGCAATCCACCCTCCCGCCGGTGACGGTCGATGCCCCGACTGCGCGCCCGCGTCCAGTTGCGTCCAAACCCACGCCGGACCAGGTGCGCGCGCGAAATGCGCTTCGCCGCGCGGCGCAGCGCGCGCCGAGCACGGCCGCGCCCGTGCCGTTTCCAAATGCCGGCCAGTTGCGTGCTGACCGTGACCCCTACGCGGACCCGGCCGCGCCCTACAAGGGCGACCGCCTGCAAGCGTCGGGCAAGTTTCCCGAGAAGTTGGTGGACACTCCGCGGTCGGTGACTGTCCTCACCAAGGACATCCTGGAAGACAAGAACGCGACCTCGCTGAAATCGGCCATTCTTTCGACGGCTGGCGTCACGCTCGGCACCGGAGAGGGCGGCAACGCCTTCGGTGACCGGTTCTTCATCCGTGGCTTCGATGTCCGCAACGACATCTTCATCGACGGCGTGCGCGATCCCGGCGTCAGCGTCCGCGAGAACTTCTTCACCGAGCAGGTCGAAATCCTGCGCGGGCCCGCCTCGTCCTTCGCGGGCCGCGGCACCGCCGGCGGCGCCATCAACATCGTCACCAAGCAGGCGACGACCGAGAAGAGCTTCTACAACGAGGACACCACCTTCGGCACGGACCGCACCAAGCGCGTGACGATTGACGTCAACCAGGTGGTCAGTCCGACCTTCGCGGTGCGTGTCGGCGGCCTGTTCCAGGATGCCGGCGTCGCCGGGCGCAACTACGTGACCGACAATCGTGACGGTGGATTCATTGCGACGACGTGGAAGCCCACGGATGCCATCAAGATCACCACCGACTACATCCACACCGAGCTGTACGGCATGCCCGATTTCGGCGTGCCGTATTACAGGCCTGGAGCAACGGGAACGGGCAGCCAGCAGTTCACCAGCACCGCGGGCGGCCCTTTCCCGGATTTCGGCGCCGATCGGCGCAACTGGTATGGTTTCCTCAATCGCGACTTCTTCCGCACCGGGCAGGACATCGGCACCCTCAACGCCGAAGTGCAGATCACGCCAGACCTGCTGGTGACCAACAAGTTCAGGGCTTCGAACTCGACCCAGAACTACATCGGGACGCTGCCGGAATCGCCGATCACCGTTGCCAATCCTACGCCTCCCTTGCTGCCTTACACGCTCACCGCCAATCCGCAGAGCCGTTTTCAGATCACCGACGTTGTCGCCAACCAGACGGAAGCGACCTACAAGTCGATCGATGGTCTCGGCTTCAAGCACACGACGCTCGCCGGCGTCGAATTCGACCGCGAACGTTCGTCGATCGACAAATATACCGGGCTCAGCTCGGAAGCCGCCACCGGCACCATTAGCAACGGCACCGGATCCTTCAGCAACGTTTCGATATTCGCTCCGCAACTGGCGCTCCAGCCGTTCGGCATACCGGCCCTTGCGGGAATGCCGACCAAGATCAGGCTCGACACCAACAGCGGCTATCTCATCGACAGCGCCAACTACCACGATCTCCTGATCTTCAATGCTGGCGTCCGCTACGACGACTACAACGTCAAGGTTGCGGGTTTCGGTACGCAGAACGGCAAAACCGTCTATGGATCGCAGCAGGCCGAGTTCGGGCTGCCCAACTTCAACCTGGGGCTGACCCTGAAGCCGTTGCCGAACGGCAGTGTTTATGCGGCCTATGCGACGTCTGCCAACCCTGTCGGCGCCGAGTTCGATGGCACCAGCACGGCTTACGGCGGCATCTCGCCGGTCGCTAACGGTGCCTCTAACCAGATCTTCGGGCCGGAAAAGAACACGGCGATCGAACTCGGCACCAAATGGGAGTTGTTCAATCGCCATCTGTTGCTCACGGCGGCGCTATTCCAGACCACCAAGGAGAATGCGCGCGAAGCGTTCAACGTGACTGCGACGAACAACACGGCTGCATGCCCTTACCCGCCCGGGACCACGGGCAACGTCTCCTGCATCATCGCCGGTGCAGCCTACTATGTCCGCGGCATCGATCTCGGCGTCGGCGGCAAGATCACCGACAAATGGAGCGTGTTCGGCGGATTGGTGCTGATGCAATCGCAGGTGACCCAATCGAACGTCCCGCAAAAATTCCTCCCGCAACCCCTGCTGTACTCGAGCAATGTCGGGCTGCCGCTTGCCAACGTCGCGCATCAGTCCTTCAGCATGCTCACGAAGTACCAGCTCACCGACGTCTGGGAGTTGGGCGGGCAGGCGGTGTATCGCTCGAAGATTTATGGTGGCACGTTGCTGGCGGCGAACCAGGGCACCTCGATCCCGAGCTACTGGCGCTTCGACGCCTTTGCCGAGGCGAAGGTCAACAAGAACTGGACCGTCAAGCTGTTCGTCAACAACATCTTCGATAAGCGTTACTACGATGCGCTGTATCAGAGCGCGACGCCGTTCGTGCTGGAAGCACCCGGCCGTGCCGCCTATCTCGTGCTCTCGGCGAGGTACTGACACGACGTGCTGATCTGCGTACCGGAAGTGCTTGGCAAGGATGATGTGGCGGAGTTCCGCCGCATCATCGATGCGAACGTGTGGGAGGACGGCCGCTCGACGGCCGGTGCGCAATCGGCGCTGGTCAAGCGCAACGAGCAGCTTCCGCCCGACAGTGAGGTTGCCCGCAGGCTCGGCAATCGCATCGTCTCGGCACTGACGGCCAACCCGCGCTTTCTGGCTGCGGCGATTCCGCTGCACATCTTCCCGCCGTTGTTCAATCGCTACACGGCCTCCGACGGCCATCATTTCGGCGTCCACGTCGACAACGCCGTGCGCGGCGACCGGCTGACCGGCTTGCGCATCCGCACCGATCTTTCGGTGACGCTGTTCCTGTCGGAGCCGGAGGAATACGACGGTGGCGAACTCGTCATCGAGGACACCTATGGATCGCACGAGATCAAGTTGCCGGCCGGCGATCTCGTCCTCTATCCGGCATCGAGCCTGCATCTCGTCACATCGGTGACACGCGGCGTGCGGGTTGCGTCGTTTTTCTGGCTGCAGAGCATGATCCGCGATGACCACGCACGCAGCCTGATCTACGATCTCGACACCGCAATCCAGGCGCTGGTCGAGCGGCTCGGGCGCGATGACCCTGAAACGGTCAAGCTGACCGGCATCTATCACAATCTCATCCGCAAGTGGGCCGAGGTGTAGTTCGCCGCGTCAGACCGGGCGAACTTATATCTATTCCAATTCCAAACTGACGAATTCCAGTGCGGTGTTGCCCGCGTTCAATAGCGCGGAAAAATCTTCGAACTATTCAAAGATTGAAGTCAGGAATGACCGCGGTCCCACTGTGTTCAATCACGCAAGGTGAGCGCAGTGAATGGGGAATGAGTCCGCTTGAGGCGCTCGTGAAGATGCGGACGAATTTAGAACGGTTTTAAGGGGCGGCGTGATGAGTGGGACAAAGTATCGGTATCTGTCGGCGGCGAGCGCGCTCGCGATGGTTGCGGTGGCGGCCACACTCACGGGAGTTGTGTCCGCGATGGCCCAATCGGCCGGCGGAGAGAAAAAGCAGGATTTGCCACCGATCAACGTCACCGCGCCCGAAGCCAAGCGCGCGGGCGGCGCGCCGGCACGGACCGCCGGTGCGGGCGCCGCGAAGCGCCGGCCGCAACCGGTCCGGCAAGTGCAACCCGTCGAGCCGAAGCCGTTCCTGCCGTCGCAGGATGCGCGCACCGGTACGGTCGGCTACTACACCAACAGCACGTCGGTTGCGACCAAGACCAACACGCCGCTGGTCAACATCCCGCAATCGCTGACCGTCGTCACGAAGGAGTTCATCAGCGATCAGAGTTACCAGAACCTGACCGATATTGCCCGCTATTCGCCCGGCGTCGCCGTGCATCAGGGCGAAGGCAACCGCGACGAACTCGTGATCCGCGGCGTCGACTCCAGCGCCAACTTCTTCGTCAACGGCTTCCGCGACGACGTGCAGTATTTCCGCGATTTCTACAACGCGCAGAGCGTCGAGATCCTGAAAGGGCCGGCCGCGATCACGTTCGGGCGCGGTGCGGGCGGCGGCCTGCTCAACCGCACGCTCAAGGAGGCCGACGGCAACCGCATCTACGAGGCGACGGCGCAGACCAGTAACTGGGGCGGCCGCCGCGTGACCCTCGATGCCGGACAGGCAATCAACGAGAACGTCGCCGCGCGTCTGAACGTGTTCTACGAAGGCAGCGACGCCTTCCGCGATTTCAACCATCTCGAGCGCTACGGCATCAATCCGACGGTGACGCTGAAGCCGGATGATTCCACCAGCGTGAAACTGTCCTACGAATATTTCCACGACGACCGCACGTCCGATCGCGGCAATCCCTCGGTGGCGTTGCTGCCGGCGACCGGTCCGGCGACCGGATCACGCTTCAACCCCACGACGCCCTTTGCTCCGAATGGTGATTTTTCCGCCTTTTTCGGCAGCCCATCGTTGAACAAGGCCATCGCCACCGTACAGACCGGCATGGCGATCATCGACCATGATTTCGGCAATGGGCTGACAGTGCGCAACGGCACCATCGCCGCCGACTACAAGAAGTTCTATCAGAACGTCTATCCCGCCAATGGTCAGTACGCCGGGGGCGTCGGTGTCGATCCCGTCAACGGCCCCTTCTACAATCTCGGCGCCTACCAGCACTGGACCAACCGCGACAACGTCTTCAACCAGACCGACTTCACCTACAAGACGCCGTTCGGCGGCTTCTTCCACACCCTTGGTTTCGGCACCGAGGTCGGACGCCAGACCGGCGTCGACATCCGCAACACCGGTGATTTCCCGACCGCAGTTAGCGCGACTAACCCCCAGGGCCTGATCAACACGATCACAATGAATCCCTTTGCGCCGACCTATTTCGGACCGGTGACTTTCGTCCATCATTACACCAACACCAACATCGGCGACGGTGTCACGTCGGCGGATTCCAATAGCAGTTACAGATTGGACGTTCAGTCTGCCTATTTCCGCGACACCGTCGATATCTCGAAGGGCCTGCAGTTCATCGGCGCGGTGCGCTACGACCGCTTCGACATGGCGGCGCTGGACATGAACACCAACATCAACCGCGCTCGCCTCGACAATCTGGTCTCGCCGGCAGCCGCTGTGATCGTCAAGCCGCGCGACTTTGTCTCGATCTACGGCGCCTACAGCATTTCCTACCTGCCGTCGGCGGGCGACCAGTTCAGCGCGCTCAACCCGGGCACCCTGATCCTCGTGCCGCAGCGGTTCGAGAACAAGGAAGGCGGCATCAAGTGGAACATCAATCCGAAGCTGTTGTTCTCGGCCGCGGTGTTCCAGCTTGACCGCATCAATCAGCCGATCCCGGTACCGAACGCGCCGACCGGCTCCGGCCTCGCGTTTCCGAACGGCCAGACCAGGGTCCGTGGCGTCGAGGTCAGCCTGCAGGGTTGGGTGACCGATCGCTGGCAGTCGCAGCTCGGATACGCCTATACCGACGCGCGCATCGTTGCCGACCTCACTCAACCCACCGTCGCGCTGCCGATCCTGGCCGGCAATCGCGTGCAGCTGGTGCCCTACAACCAGCTCGCCTGGTGGAACAAGTATCAGTTCACGGACATGTGGAGCGCCGGTCTTGGCGTGATCTTCTTCGACGATTCCTTCGCCACCAGCGACGATACCGTCAGGCTGCCGTCCTTCTGGCGCTTCGATGCCGGCATCTATGCCAAAATCGACGAGAACTGGAAGGCGCAGCTCACGGTCGAGAACATCTTCAACAAGGGCTACTGGGCGTCGGCCGACGGCGATAACAACATCTCGCCGGGACAGGGACGCACCGTGCGCCTGAAGGCGATCTACAAGTTCTAGCAATACCCCAGCGCGAACTTAGAGCGGTTCTGGTTCAATCGGAACCAATTCCGCTCTAAACCATCCCTGTATCTGAGAGGCACAAGGCTTGGCGTGCGCTTCGGGAATTCTTCCCGACCAGTGTCCCGATTTTGACGTTCGTATCAAACTGTAGCGAATGACGAATTCACCGCACTGGTGCATCAACTCCTTTTGTCCGATCGTGCCGGGGAATTGTCCTTGAATTGGCCAAGCTAACCGGCATAACGAAAGTGCGGCGGCCGGAGACTGTGCGGTAATGTTTAGAACCATTCTTAAGTTGCTGATGGCGCTAGCGCTCGGCGCGACGGCATCCGCCGGCTTCGCGCAACAGAATGCCGCGCCTGCGCCCCAACCGGTCCCCTATTTGAACGCCCAGGCCGCGCCTCCATCCGCGCCTGCCGCTTCGCAGTCTCCGGCACAATCCTCGTCTCCGGCGACGTCTTCGCAGACCGCTGCACCACCGTCCGCGGCGCCATCGCCTGCAACGGCGTCGCCATCGGCGCCAGCGACTGCCGCAGCAACGCCCGACGCCGGCGGCGACGCAAGATCGCTGAAGGCGACCGTGCCCGTGCCGCACGATCTTGTCGCCGTGGTCGATGTTCCTCTCCGCCGACATCATCGTCAAAGCGGTCATGATCGGGCTTGCCTTCGCCTCGCTGATAACCTGGACCATCTTCATCGCCAAGATGATCGAGCTGTCGGTGGTGAAGGGCAAGCTGCGCCGAGCGCTCAAGACAATTACCGATGCCCGCTCGCTGGCCGAGGCGCAGTTCGCGCTGGGATCGAAGACCGGCGTGCTGTCGGCTTTCCTGTCCGCGGCGATGCGAGAGGCGCGGCTGTCGGCCGGCATCTCGTCTGACGCCGGCATCAAGGAGCGCGCGGCCTCGAGCTTTGCCGAAATCGCGCGCGCCGAGGCGCGACGTATCCGGCTCGGCATGGGGCTTCTCGCCACGATCGGGGCCACGTCGCCCTTTGTCGGCCTGTTCGGCACGGTCTGGGGCATCATGAACAGTTTTATCGGCATCTCGAAGGCGCAGACGACCAATCTCGCGGTGGTCGCGCCCGGCATCGCCGAAGCCCTGCTCGCGACCGCGATCGGCCTCGTCGCCGCGATCCCGGCCGTGATCATTTACAATCACTTCGCCCGCGTGACGAAGACCTATCTCGAGCAGGTCAGCCGTGCCTCCGGCGCGGCGGCGCGGCTGTTGTCGCGCGATCTGGATCGCAGCCACGGCGGCGCGCACGTGCGAGCGGCGGAGTAGGCCATGGGCACTTCACTCGTTGAAGGCGGCTTCGACGACGACGAAGATTTCGCCGAAGCGCATGACATCAACGTCACGCCGTTCATCGACGTCATGCTGGTGCTGCTCATCATCTTCATGGTGGCGGCCCCGCTTGCCACCGTCGACCTGCCGGTCGATCTGCCGACCTCGACCGCGACGCCGCAGAAGAAACCGGACAAGCCGACCTATGTCAGCATCAAGCCTGATCTCGCGGTCGCGGTCGGGGAGACGCAGGTCAAGCGCGTCGACCTGGTCAGCACGCTCGATGCCATGCCCGACAGCGGCAAGGACAAGTACATCTTCCTGCGTTCGGATCGCGCGGTGCCCTATGGCGAGCTGATGGACGTGCTGGAGATTTTGCGGGCAGGGGGCTATTCGAAGATCAAGCTGGTTGCGCTCGAAGGCGTGGCTGAAGCAGCCGCGCCCGCGGCGGCGCCAAAACCCTGAGGTCGCGATGGGCGACATCGATCTCGAGCAAAAGCCTTCGCGCCCGCTGTGGCTGTTTGCCGGCGTCGCAGCGCTTGCGTTGCATCTTGGCGGCGCGGCGCTCGCGGTTGCGCATCTGAAAGATGTCGACGACGAGGACCTCGGCGCGCCCGCGATCGAGATCGGCCTGGAACTGGCCACGACCAAGTCGGAGCAGACCGACCTGCCACCCGGTCCGGATTCCGACGCGTCTGTCGCCTCGCCCGCCCTTCCCGAGCAGAAGGCGGAGGTCAAGGAAACGGACCTGCCCAAGGATACGCCGAACGAGGAAGCGGAGGCCGACCGGCTCGTGACGCCGAATGACGTCAAGAAGCCGGTCGAGGAGGACGCCAAGGTCGCAAAGGTCGAGACCCAGGCGTCGCAGGAGTTGGTCGCCGCCGAAGCCACCGCGGCGCCGACCATCGACAATGCACCAAAGGCCGAGCGGTCGGTCGCGCCGGCGATGGGCACCGGCGCGGCGGCACGGCGCGCCCGCGTCACCTGGCAGAAGGAATTGATGGCGCATCTCGACCGGCACAAGCGCTATCCTACCGATCGCCTGACACAGGGTGCGGAGATCACGGTCGGCTTCGTTCTCGACCGCATGGGCCACGTGCTGTCGGCCAGCATCGTCCGGGGCTCGGGCGACGCCGCCTTCGACGCGGCCGCGCTGTCGATGCTCCACCGCTCCGATCCGGTGCCGCAACCGCCGCCGCTGGTGGCCGACGAGGGCCTCAGCTTCACTCTGCCTGTGATCTTCAAGGTCAAGGGCAAGGGTTAGCGCAAACTACCTCGACAGGTTCATACGCAATGAAAAAGCGCCTCTCCCGTGCGGGGAGAGGCGCCTTCGTCATCGGGTTCAGCTCTTCTTCAAGAGCGGGCAGACGCTTTTCTCGATCGGCAGCCAGGCTTCGTCCGCGGGAATCGTGGCGACCAGCTTGTAGAAGTCCCACGGATATTTCGATTCCGACGGCTTCTTCACCTCGAACAGATAGGCCGGGTGGATCTTGCGGCCGTCGGCGCGGATCGAGCCCTTCCCGAACAGGGGATCGTCGGTCGGCATCTCCTTCATCTTGGCGACCACGGCGCGCCCGTCATGCGGATTGCCGCCCAGCGCTTCCAGCGCCTTGAAGTAATGGATCAGCGAGGAATAGACGCCGGCCTGCACCATGGTCGGCGGGTTCTTCTTGAAGCGTTCCATGAAGCGTTTGGAGAAGGCGCGGGTCTGGTCGTTCATGTCCCAGTAGAAGGTCTCGGTGAAGTTGAGGCCCTGCGCGGTCTCCAGCCCGAGCGCCTTGATGTCGGTCAGGAACATCAGCATGCCCGCGAGCTTCTGGCCGCCCTTGACGATGCCGAACTCGGCCGCCTGCTTGATCGAGTTGGTGGTGTCGCCGCCGGCATTGGCCAGCCCGATGATCTTGGCCTTCGACGACTGCGCCTGCAGCAGGAAGGAGGAGAAGTCGGCATTGTTGAGCGGATGCTTGACGCCGCCGAGCACCTTGCCGCCATTGGCGGTGACGACGTTGGAGGTGTCGCGCTCCAGCGCCTGTCCGAACGCGTAGTCGGCGGTCAGGAAGAACCAGGTGTCGCCGCCGGACTTGACCAGCGCCTTGCCGGTGCCGTTGGCAAGCATGTAGGTGTCGTAAACCCAGTGCACCGTGTTGGGCGAGCACTGTGAACCCGTCAGGTCGGAAGACGCCGAGCCGGAGTTGAGGTTGACGACGTTTTTCTCCTTGGCGAGGTTGGCGATCGCCAGCCCGACGCCCGAGCTTGCAAGATCGACGAACACGTCCACCTTCTCGACATCGATCCATTGCTTGCCGATGGTGACGCCGACGTCCGGCTTGTTCAGGTGATCGGCGGAGATCACGTCGATCTTCCAGCCTTTCGCCAGCAGGCCGGAATCCTCGATCGCCATTTGTGCGGCAACCGTCGAGCCGGGCCCGCCGATATCCTGATAGACGCCGGACTGATCGCCGAGCGCGCCGACCTTGACCACCTTGTCGAGCGTTTGCGCCGATGCGCCCGCCGCAAGCACCAGGCTTGCCGCTGCCGTCAGCACTGCAATCGATGTTTTCATATCCCCTCCAATGGAATTTCTTGTTGGTATGAAGGGGTATTATGCCTGTCATTAGCGACCTCGCCTAGCTGCTCACCTTGCGACGAATTCACTAGGCCGGGCACGGGCTGCCGCTATGATTCGGGTGAGGCAGGGCTCTCGCATGACCGTGACGCATTCGATAGCGGCCGCGCCGCGACCGTGGGGGCTCGAAGCCCTCAAGGCCGACATGGCGCGCCGGCCGGCAGTATGGATCACGGCGGCGCTCGTCACGCTGGTGCATGCCGCGACGGCCGGCCGTTACGACGCGCAGCGCAACGAGCTCTACTTCCTCGCCTGTGGCTGGCATCCGGATTTCGGCTATGTCGATCAGCCGCCGCTGGTGCCGCTGATCGGGGCCGCGACACAGATCTTCGGCGTCAACGTCTGGATGCTGCGCCTGCCGGCAACGATTGCGGCCGTCGCGATGGTGTTCCTTGCCGCGAGCTTTGCGCGCCTGCTCGGTGGCGACAACCGCGCCGCGGCCTTCGCTGCGATTGCGGTCAGCATCGCGCCGGGGCTGGCCGGGCTCGCCTCGCACCTGACCACCTCGACCTTCGAGCCGATCGCCTGGACCGGCGCGGCGTTTCTGTTGACGCGTGCGCATCTGCAGGAGCGCCGCAACGATGTGATCTGGATTGGCATCCTCGCGGGTCTCGCGATGGAGGCGAAATGGGGCATCGCGATCTTTCTGGTCGCGCTCGGCGTCGGCGTGCTCGCGACATCCGCGCGGCGGATGCTGTCGTGGTGGCAGCTCTGGCTTGGCGTCGCGATTGCCGCTGCGCTGTTCGCGCCGAACCTGATCTGGCAATGGCAACATGACTGGCCGTTCTTCGCGGTGATCCTGCCGCATCTCGAAAGCCAGAAGGATTTTACGGGTCCGTTCTGGCTGTTCGAATGGCGGCAGGCGATGTCGATGAACATCGCGCTGGCGCCGTTGGTCCTGGCCGGTGCGATCGGACCGTTCGTCGATAACAGGCTCGCGCCTGCGCGTTTTCTCGCCATCGGCTTTGTGCTGACGACCGCGTTCTACTTCCTGCAGCGCGGCACCAACTACTATCTGTTTCCGGTTTACCCGACCATGTTCGTGGTCGGCGCGGTCTTTGCCGAGCGGCTCGGCGTCTGGACCACGCGGGGCTGGGTCGCAGCGGCGATTGCGGTCAGTGCCGTCTACGCGCCGGTCGCGTTGCCGATCCTCGCGCCGGCAACGCTGCAGAGCTACATGAATGCGCTCGGCATCCGGCCGGCGCCGATCGAAGCGGCCGGCGTCGGCGCGCCCTTGACGCAAAGTCTGTCCGACGAATTCGGTTGGCGTGAGCTGGAGCAGAAGGTTGCCGCTGTTTACCACGGCCTGTCGCCGGAGGATCAGACGCGCGCCGCGATCCTGGTCGCGCATTACGGGCAGGCGGCGGCGATCGACGTCTATGGCAAGGCCGACGGCCTGCCGCCGGCGCTCAGCGGCCACAACCAATATTGGCTGTGGGGACCGCGCGGTTATGACGGCTCGCTGATCATCCATGTTGGTGGCGATCCCGAGCGCTGGCGGCGCGGCTGCGGCTCGATCGAGATCGTCGACAAGACCGACAGCCCGTTTGCCATGCCCTATGAGAATGGCCGGCCGATCTTCATCTGCCGCAACTCGCGGCTGTCGTTGGAGAAGCTGTGGGACCGCTTGAAGCGATATCGCTAAGTGCAATTTCTTGTTTGCGCATGATCTCCGCGCAAACGCGAAGCGTTTGTCGCGAGGGAAAACCGCTGCACACTTTTCCGGATCATGCGCTACCGCCAGAAATAGCGGATGCCGACATAGACCACGCAAAGGCAGATAAAGATCAACGTCACCGGCAGCTTCGGCTTGGTGTCGGACGGCCGCGCCACGGCTGCCGGTTTCGGGCGCGGCGGTAGCTTGCGGAACGCGGTCACATTGTCCGCGACCGGCTCGGCCGGCGTCGCACGCACGGCGGGCGGCGTACCGACGCCGCCCATCTCCGCATAGTAGGTCTTGTACATCAGCTGGATGGTGGCTTCGGTCGCATCCGCCTCGCTCATCTTGCCGAGCACGGAGCGGTAGCTCGCCAGGAATGTCTGCGCTTCTGCCGTCAGCGACGAGGCGCCGTTGAGCTTGGCCATCATCTTCCAGGTCGCAAAGTCGGCGCGGGCCCTCGTGTCGGCTCGTCGCGCAATCAGCATATCCGCAGCTTTGACCAAGCCTCAGTCCTCTTTCTCCCGCCCCTCGGCTCAGGAGTATCCGGTGATGAGCAGAATGAACCGAATGATGAAATCAGTCGATGCCCTCAGTATTGCCGAGATCACATCAAGATTGAGACCAAACTGCGAACCCGCAAGCGGCAGCAGGATCAAAATTCCAATCAGGATCAGCATGCCGTACGGCTCCAGCCGAGCCAGCGGTATCGCGAGCGGGCGGGGAAGCAGTCCGACCGCGACCCGGCCGCCGTCCAGCGGCGGGATCGGCAGCATGTTGAAGATCGCCAGCACGACATTGATCAGGAGCATGTTTTTGAGGTTGTCGGCGACCCATGGGGCGTAGTCCGCGGGTACCCATGGCAGCACATGGAAGGCGACAGCGGCGACGATGGCGAGGACGATGTTGGTGGCGGGGCCTGCCAGCGCCACCAACACCATGCCGATGCGGGGATTGCGTAGCGCGCCAAACCTGACCGGAACCGGCTTGGCGTAGCCGAACAGGAATGGCGAGTGCGAGAGCAGCAGCATGCCGGGCAGCAGGATGGTTCCAAAGGGATCGATGTGCCGGATCGGATTGAACGACACCCGGCCGAGTTTGAAGGCGGTGTCGTCGCCGAGCCGATGCGCGACGAAGCCGTGCGCGGCCTCGTGGAAAGTGATGGCGATGATCAGCGGCAGCACCCAGACCGAGAGCTGGTAGGCGGAAATGTTCATGTGTGACCGGCCATCTCGTTGGTTTTCGAGCCGCGCGCCGGCATTCGACGTGTCGTCGGCGTCTCGTCTGCGATCGTCGCGCGGAGGTGATCGCCCAGCAATGCGGCGGCGCGCGACAAGCGGGCGGCCCTGTGCAGGCGAATGTCGCCGGCCGGCAGTGGCGGCATGCCGTCGCGTTCTGACAGCGCACGCAACCGCGGTGGAAAGGTGCCGGCCTTCACCACGGTGACGGCAAGTCCTTGTGCTGCGATCGATTCCACCGCTCCCAGGCCGTGGCTGACAAAAGCGAGGCGCCAGCGCCGCCTGGCCTTGTCCAATGCTTCCATCGCCCACTTCCGGAACAGACAGCCCTGCGGATAGAGGGCGACCGGCAGCGGATCCTGCTCCTCGACACGATGATGGGGACCGCTCGCCCACACGGCCTGCTCGCGCCGCAAGAATTCTCCCTCGCCGTGACCGGCCGGATGCATCGCGATGACGAGATCGTAGGCCTTGCCGAGCCGGGCCGGCATCGTCGACGTCAGGCCGGTTTCCATCTGGACCTGGATCAAGGGATAGCTCGTCAGGAAGTTCGCGAGCACGGGCGGCACGATCGACGTGCCATAGTCGTCCATCACGCCGAGCCTCACGATGCCTTCGATCTTGTGCTCGCGTAGCCGCGCCACGGCTTCGTCGTTGAGCGAGAGAATGCGGCGGGCATAGCCGATCAGGCCTTCGCCGGTCGGGCTCAACTCGACATTGGCCCTGGTGCGGTAAAACAAGGTGACGCCGAGCCGGTCCTCCAGCCGCTTGATCTGCATGCTGACCGCCGACTGCGTGCGATTGAGCCGGGCGGCCGCGCGCGTGAAGGAGCGCTGGTCGGCCACCGCGACAAAGGCTTTCAGCAACTCCGGATCGAGGGCGGGAAGGTCCATCACGGATCGTTATTCCTGATATCAGGAAAATTCCATTTCCTGATGACTACCACCTTCCTATGGTCGTCGCAAATGCGCTTGCGGGCGCAGTGAAACGGGCAGGGCTGGATGGGTGAGACCTGGGGTGTTCTGGCGGCCCTGCTTTCGAGCGGCCTCGGCGGCACCTCGATCGGCGCCACACGCTACCTCGTGAATGCGCTCGATCCGCTCGCCATCGGCTCGTTCCGCTTCGGGATCGGCTTTCTGTGTCTGTTGCCGCTCGCCTGGTGGAAGAGCGATGCGTGGCCGCGCCGTTGCGACTGGCCGGGGACCGCCGGACTTGGCGTGCTGTATTTCGCCCTGTTTCCGATCCTGTTCAACGCGTCGTTGATCTTCACGACGGCGGCCCGCGGTTCGCTCGCGCTGTCGACGCTGCCATTGTTGACCATGCTTGTCGGCGCCGCGCTCGGCAGCGAGGCCCTGACGCCGCGCAAATTCGTCGGCGTGCTGATCGCAATGGGCGGCGTTGCGCTGGCCTTGCTGTCCGGATTGTCCGGCGCCCCGGCGGGCGCCTGGCGTGGCGATCTCCTGATGGTCGCCGCCGCGCTCTGCATGGCGTTCTACAGCATCTGGTCGCGACCGTTCATCCGCCGCTCCGGTCCGATTCCCTTCACGGCGATGTCGATGGGCGTTGGCGCGCTCTGCCTGATCCTGGTCTCAGCCTGGCGCGGCAGCTTTGCACCGGTTGCGGCATTCGGTGTGCCGCAATGGGGCGCGGCGGTTTATCTCGGCGCCTTTGGCGCCGCGCTCACCTTTTACCTCTGGGCGTTCGCCCTGCAGCGGACCACGCCGACGCGCGTCGCGATCTCGGTGACGGTGAATCCCGTCACCGCCTCGCTGGTCGGCGCGATCCTGCTGAACGAGCCGCTGAGCTGGAATCTCGCAGGCGGTATTGTCGCGGTGTTTGCCGGCATCTGGGTTGCGACGACCGCGGGCCGGCAGGTAGACTGGCGATCATGACGTCGGGCGAATTTGCATCGAACGAATTCTGGCGCGCAATCCGGGGCGAAGCCGAAATCGCCAAGGCGCGCGACCCGATCTTTGGCGCCGCCTTGTCGGCCGCGATCCTCGATCATGCCGATCTTGGCAGTGCGGTCGCCTTTCAGATCGGCGAGCGGCTCGGCACGCGCGCCGCGGAATGTCGGCAGTTTGCGCAAATCGCCCGGGACGCATTTCGCGAAGCACCCGCTCTGGTCGAAGCCGCGAGGCGTGATCTCAAGAGCATCGCCGAGCATGATCCCGCAACGACCGCGTTGCTGCCGCCGCTCCTGAACTTCAAGGGATACGTTGCGTTGCAGGCTTTTCGCGTGTCGCACTGGCTCTGGAGCAACGATCGGATCGATCTTGCGCTATTGCTGCAGAGCGAATCCTCCGACCTGCTCCAGGTCAGTATCCATCCATCCGCCAGGATCGGAACGTCGGTTTTCCTCGACCATGCGACCGGGATCGTCATCGGTGCCTTTGCGGAGATCGGCGACGAGGTGACGATCATGCAAAACGTGACGGTAGGACGAAGGGATGGCGGCCCCGCGCCGCGGGTCGGCCGCGGCGTATACCTGTCGACCGGCGCAAAGATCCTGGGCGACGTCAGCATCGGCGACTTCGCCAAAATCGGCGCTGGCGCCGTCGTTACGGAGAATGTGCCTGCCGGCTGTACCGTCGTCGGCGTGCCGGCACGCTTGACGAACTGTCCGGACGCAGGCCTTCCGGCAGAGCAGTAGCACCGCAGTCACGCCCTGACACAAGACAGTGCGTCACGAGGGCGGCGGCCCTTCCTGATATTGCGGCAAGCCGTCGTCGAGCCTGACCCAGTTCATCTTCGCGGAGACCCAGATGTGCTCGGTCGGCGCAAAGGCATGGCGGTCGTCGAACACGGCGAGCGCCACGCCGGCCGCGCTGCCGTCCTTGCGCCAGGTGAACAGGCGCGTGCCGCACTTTTTGCAGAACACCCGGTCGAGCCGGACGGAGGTCGGATAGCGGTCAGTCTCGCCCTGAACCGTCAGCGCGGTTTGCGGAAACAGCGCGCGGGCGAAGAACGGCGAGCCCATCGCCTTCTGGCAGTTGCGGCAATGGCAGAGGCGGACGTTGATCGGCTCGCCTTCCGCCTTGAACCGCACCGCGCCGCACAGGCATCCGCCTTCTCTGGTCATCGCCACAGCTCACCTGCCTTTCCTACGGAGCGCCCGGCGGCAGCTTCCGCTCCGCGACCACCCGCACCGGCGGGAAGGCGACGCAGTCCATGACGTCGAACAGCATTTCGATACTCCGATCGAACGATCGCGCAAAGGCGATAGCGTCGTTGCGCCTGTTATCGGTGATGCGCATGCCAAGCGTGCAATGCGGCGTCCAGGCGCCCGGCCGGTAATGGGGCCGGCAATGGGCCGGGTCGATGGCGGCGCTGATCGAGGCGTGCATCCGGGCGAGGGCTTGATCGGCCGCCGGCTCCGCCCAGAGCACGAGAGGCGGGCCCTCGAACCAGCGGATACGCCTGAACGCGATCCGCAATTGCGTTTGATGCATCGCCGCGCGCTGCATGGCGTCGTATGCGGTTGTCTCGTCGATGCCGGACTCGTAGATCGCAAACGTAACATGGGGCGGATAGCCGAGCCCGCGCATCGACGGCGCGGCTTCGAAAGCCGCAACCTGGTCCCACAGCCGTTCGATCCCGCTTGCGGAGTCATTGTCGGCTCGAATGTTGATCGCCAGTGCCATCGGTTGCGCGGCCCGAGGCCGTCTCAATACGTCGCGCGCCCACCCGAGATATCAAACACCGCGCCGGTCGAGAACGCGCAGTCCTCCGACGCCAGCCATGCCACCATCGCCGCGAGCTCCTCCACCAGCACGAAGCGGTTCTTCGGGATCTTCGACAGCATGAAGTCGATATGCTGCTGCGTCATCTGGTCGAAGATCGCGGTCTTGGCCGCGGCCGGTGTCACCGCGTTGACCAGGATGTTGTGCGCGGCGAGCTCCTTGCCGAGCGATTTCGTCAGTGCGATCACCCCGGCCTTCGACGCCGAATAATGCGCGGCGTTGGGATTGCCTTCCTTGCCGGCGATGGAGGCGATGTTGATGATGCGGCCGTAGCTCTGCTGGAGCATCGTGGGCACGATCGCCTTGCAGCAGATGAAGGGACCGTCGAGATTGATGCGCAGCACCTTGCGCCATTCGTCGAGATCGGTCTCCCACACGGTCTTGTTGATGCCGGCGATGCCGGCATTGTTGACGAGGATGTCGATCTTGCCGAATGCCTTCAGCGTGTCGTCGCGGGTCTTCTCCACGGCGGCGCTGTCGGTGACGTCGACCTTGAAGGCGGACACCGCGTTGCCGATGGTTTGCGCGGTCTTGTCGGCGAGCGCCTTGTCGTGATCCCAGATCGCGACCTTGGCGCCGGAAGCGACGAAGCGTTCGGTGATGGCGCGGCCAAAGCCCTGCGCGCCGCCGGTGACGACGGCGGTGCGGCCATTGAGATCGATCTTGTTCATACGACAGTCCTTTTTCGAAGCCTTGCGCCGCTGTTGGTTTACTCCCTCTCTCCCGCACCTCTGCGGCGGGGAGAGGTGAAGAAGTCAGAGCATGTAGCCGCCGTCGACGACGAGGTCGACGCCGGTGGTGAATGCGGCCTCATCGCTGGCGAGATAGACGGCCATGTCGGCGATCTCCTGGGCGGTGCCGAGCCGGCCCATCTTCTGGCGCGAGACGAATTTTTCACGGCCGTCCGGGCCGGCCGCGGCGGCGCGCTGGAGCATCGAGGGCGTTTCCACCGTGCCGGGGCAGATGCTGTTGCAGCGGATGCCCTGGTTGATGAAGTCCAGCGCGACCGCGCGCGACAGCAACGAGACCGCGGCCTTGGATGCACTGTAGACATAGCGGTTGGCCGGCGGACGCAGCGCCGCGCATGACGAGATGTTGACGATGCTGCCGCCTCCGCCCGCGATCATCGCCGGCAGGAATGCCTTGATGGTCCGGTGCATCGACTTGACGTTGAGGTCGAAGGAAAAGTCCCAGTCTTCCTCCGAACAGTCCATGATGGTGCCGTGATGGACGAAGCCGGCCGCATTGAGCAGGATGTCGATCTTGCCGACGCGCTTGGCGAAGGCGTTGACGTCGGCGGTGTTGCGAACGTCAAGCCGTGCCGTTTCGGCAACGCCCTCGCCCTTGAGCGAAGCGAGGCCTTTCTCGTCGAGATCGGTGGCGATGACACTCGCGCCCTCGCGCGCAAATGTGATGGCGCAGGCGCGGCCGATGCCGGCGGCTGCCGCGGTCACGAAGGCGCGCTTGCCCTTGAGGCGGTCTGACATTTTCTGTCCTCCTTATTTCACCGTCGTCATTCCGGGGCGCGACGCAGTCGCGAGCCCGGAATCCATACTCACGATGGTGGTTATGGATTCCGGGCCTGCGTGCTTCGCACGCATCCCGGAATGACGATGTTGATTAGTGATTATCCCTCGCCACGCCGACCTTGCCGGCGATGTCGTGATAGCGCGTCGCAAGCTCCATGCAGGCGCCAGTGGACTGCTGGCCCACGGTGGAGCGGTACAGCTCCTGCCACGGCGTCTGGTTGGCCGGGTAGGGAAAGCCGCCCTTGGCTTTCAACTCGGCGTGCCGCGTCTTGATCTCGGCATCCGAAATCAAGATGTTGGCCGAGCCTTTGTTGAGGTCGATGCGCACCTTGTCGCCGGTCTTGAGGATCGCAAGGCCGCCGTCGGCGGCGGCTTCCGGCGAGGCATTGAGGATCGAGGGCGAGCCTGAGGTGCCCGACTGCCGTCCGTCGCCGATGCAGGGCAGCGCGAGGATGCCGCGTTTGATCAGGGCGGCCGGCGGCTGCATGTTCACGACCTCGGCGCCGCCGGGATAACCGATCGGACCGGTGCCGCGCACGAACAGCATGCAATGCTCGTCGATCTTGAGCTCGGGATCGTCGATGCGGTCGTGATAATCCTCCGGACCCTCGAACACGATGGCGCGGCCCTCGAAGGCGTTCAGGTCCTTCGGATTGTTGAGATAGCGGTCGCGGAATTCCTTGGAGATCACGCTGGTCTTCATGATCGCGGAATTGAACAGGTTGCCGCGCAGCACCAGGAAGCCCGCGTCCTTCACCAGCGGCTTGCCGTAGCTCCAGATCACGTCGCCGTCGGGCTTTGGCGCTTCGCGGCAATTGTCGCCCATGGTCTTGCCGTTGACGGTCATCGCATCCTCATGGATGCGCTTGTGCGCCATCAGTTCGCGCACCACGGCCGGCACGCCGCCGGCGCGGTGATATTCCTCGCCGAGATAGAAACCCGCCGGCTGCATGTTGACGAGCAGCGGAACGTCGTGGCCGTGCTTCTGCCAGTCGTCGATCGAAAGCTCGACGCCGATGTGACGGGCCAGCGCGTTGATGTGGATCGGCGCATTGGTCGAGCCGCCGATCGCGGAATTGACAACGATGCAGTTCTCGAACGCCTTGCGCGTCAGGATGTCGGAGGGCTTCAGATCCTCCCACACCATCTCGACGATCCGCTTGCCCGTCTCATAGGCGATCTGGCCGCGCTCGCGATAGGGCGCGGGGATCGCCGCGCAGCCGGGCAGGGACATGCCGAGCGCCTCGGCCAGCGAGTTCATCGTCGAGGCCGTGCCCATGGTGTTGCAGTGGCCGACCGAGGGCGCCGAAGACGCCACGATCTCCAGGAATTGCTCGTAGTCGATCTCGCCGGCCGCGAGCCGCTCGCGCGCTTTCCAGACCACGGTGCCGGAGCCGGTGCGCTGGCCCTCATGCCAGCCGTTGAGCATCGGTCCGCCGGACAGCACGATCGCCGGCATGTTCACGGTCGCTGCCGCCATCATGCAGGCCGGCGTGGTCTTGTCGCAGCCGGTGGTCAGAACCACGCCGTCGAGGGGATAGCCGAAGAGTATTTCGACCAGGCCGAGATAAGCGAGGTTGCGGTCGAGCGCCGCAGTCGGGCGCTTGCCGGTTTCCTGGATCGGATGGGTCGGAAACTCCATCGCGATGCCGCCGGCCTCGCGAATGCCCTCGCGGACCCGGTGCGCCAGCTCGAGGTGATGGCGGTTGCACGGCGAAAGATCATTGCCGGTCTGCGCGATGCCGATGATCGGCTTGCCCGATTGCAGCTCGTGCCGGGTCAGGCCGTAATTGAGGTAGCGCTCCAGATAGAGCGCGGTCATGCCCGGATTGGTCGGGTCGTTGAACCATTCGCTGGAGCGAAGTTTGCGGGTTTTTCCACTTCTTGCGGCATCATGCCCGTTCGACTGGGGTTTTTTCATTGGTTTCTCCCGGCGTGGCCCGTTCATGGGCTCTGACTTCTACTCTGTTTATACCCAGCGCAAATCGGCGCACATGACAAATCCGCTTCCCGATTGGACATTAGTAGAAGAGGTTTGGTTGCGCTACCATTTTGTCTTTTCGGCCGCTTCCGGCCGCCAAAGGAATCCCTTACGGCCGCGTCGAGCTTTCCCGCTGCACGACACTGAAGCCGAGGTCGACCACAGGCTGATCGGGCCGTCGTCCTTCCAATGTTTCGATCACCATCGTGGCGGCATTCTTGCCCATCTCGTAGCGGTTGGTCCGCACGCTCGTCAGCGTCGGCACGCTTGACGCCACGAATTCGAGATCGTTGAAACCGACGATCGCCATCTGCTCGGGCACCGACATGTGCCGTCGCCTGCATTCGAACAAGGCGCCGAGCGCGAGGTCGTCGTTGACGCAAAAGACGGCGTCGATTTCCGGGGCCTTGGCCAAGAGATCGGCGAACAGCGTTCCGCCGAGCGTCATCGAGGTCGGCACCGCCGTGGTCACGATCAGCCGCTCCTCGAACAAGCCGGCCCCGTTCATCGCGGCGCGATAGCCTTCGAGGCGCCGCTGCACCCGCGGATCCATGCGCGCGCCAAGAAAGCCTATTCTGCGATATCCTTGATCGAGAAGGTGAGAAATCGCGGCTTTCGACGCTTCAAAATGCGAGAATCCGATCATCATATCGACCGGCGCCGGACCGATCTCCATGATCTGCACGATCGGGCAATCCACCGATTCCATGATGGCGCGGGAGTCCGGCGTCTGGTTGATGCCGGTGACGATCAGGCCTGCGGGCTTTTGCGCCAGGAACAGCCGCAGCAGGCGCTCCTCCTGCAGGATGCTGTAGCGCGTGTTGGCGAGCTGGATCGAGTAACGGCTGCCGTCGAGCGCGTCATAGATGCCGCGCAGCACGTCGGAAAACACGTTGTTGGTCAGGGAGGGGATCAGGACGCCGATCACCTCGGTGCGTTGCGAGGCCAGCGCGCGCGCCGCAAGGTTCGGCACGTAGCCGAGTTCGTTTGCCGCGCTCTCCACCCGCACGCGCTTTCCCGCCGAAAGCGCTTCCGGATTCCGAAAGAAGCGCGAGGCCGTGATCGGGCTGACACCGGCGAGCTTGGCGACTTCGGTGAGCCTGATCTTGCCGGTTCTGGCGCGTTTGCGTCCCATTGCGCCGCTGATATCACAACCTTCGTCGGGGACAAGCGATATTGACAGCGCTATCATCCGGTTGCTAATCGAACAATTGCCAAAACCGTATAAACTGCGGACAATGCGCCGTCCGATCGGGCTTCCGAAGCGAAGTCAGAACAAGAACAGAAGCGGTCACGGCACTCGTCGAACGTCGCCGGGAAACTTGAGGGAGGGAAGTGGATGTCGTCGGTCCAGATTCGCGACGTGCGCAAATCATTCGGTGCCTTTGAAGTCCTGCACGGCGTGACCGTTCCGATCGAGGACGGCGAATTCGTCGTGCTGGTCGGTCCCTCCGGCTGCGGCAAGTCGACCCTGCTGCGGATGCTCGCGGGGCTGGAGAACATCACCTCGGGAACCATCTCGATCGGCGACCGCGTCGTCAACAATGTCCAGCCCAAGGAGCGGGACATTGCGATGGTGTTCCAGAACTATGCGCTCTATCCGCACATGACGGTCGCCGACAATATGGGCTTCTCGCTGAAGCTGCGCGGCGCCAAGCAAGACGAGATCAAGAAGGGCGTGGCGCGCGCCGCCGAAATCCTGGCGCTGACGCCGCTGCTCGAACGCTATCCGCGCCAGCTCTCCGGCGGCCAGCGCCAGCGTGTGGCAATGGGCCGCGCCATCGTCCGCGATCCCCAGGTGTTCCTGTTCGATGAGCCGCTCTCGAACCTCGACGCCAAACTGCGGGTCGCCATGCGCACCGAGATCAAGGAATTGCATCAGCGGCTGAAGACCACCACGGTCTACGTCACCCACGACCAGATCGAGGCCATGACCATGGCCGACAAGATCGTGGTGATGCATGACGGCATCGTCGAGCAGATTGGCACGCCGCTCGAGCTCTACGACAAGCCGGATAACCAGTTCGTCGCCGGCTTCATCGGCTCGCCCGCGATGAATTTCCTCAAAGGCAAGGTCAAGGCCAACGGATCGATCGGCTTCGAGGGTCCGAACGGCGTCAAGCTGCCGTTGACATCGGTGCCTGCCAATTCGGACGGCAAGCCCGCGGTCTACGGCGTCCGGCCGGAGCACTTCACCATTGCCGACGACGGCGCCGAAGCCGAGATCATCGTGGTCGAGCCCACCGGTTCGGAGACGCAGGTGTTCGCCAGTCTCGGTGGCGAACAGGTCGTCGCCGTGTTCCGCGAGCGCCATCAATTCAATCCGGGCGACAAGATCCGCCTGAAACCCGATCCGTCGCTTGTCCATCTGTTCGATGAGACCACGGGCAAGCGGCTGAACGCCTAACAGCAAACCAAAACAAAATATCAGAGGGAGAGATGACCATGCATGATTTCACCCGCCGCAAGCTGCTTCAGGGCGGCACCGCGCTCGCGGCCGGCGCTGCGCTGTCCGGCGAGGCGCTGTTCGATTGGGCCAAGGCCTGGGCCGAGGACGCGCCGTGGAAGGCGGAAGCCGGCGCCAAGCTGACTGTGATGCGCTGGAAGCGCTTCGTGCCGGCGGAGGACGATGCGTTCAACGCGATCGTTGCGGCGTTCAAGTCGGCGACCGGCACCGAGATGAACGTATTCTCGGAATCCTTCGAGGATCTGCAGCCGAAGGCCTCCGTCGCCGCCAACACCGGCGCGGGTCTCGATTTGGTGTGGGGCACGCATACGCTTCCGCAGTTGTTTCCGACCAAGGTCATCAAGATGAACGATGTTGCCGATTATCTCGGCAAGAAGTACGGCGGCTGGAGCGATGCCGCGACCAGAACCTGCAAATTGGGAAATGATTGGCTCGGCATTCCCATCGCCACCGTCGGCGGGTATTTGACCTATCGCAAGTCCGCGGTCGACAAAGCCGGATTCTCGAAGGGCGTTCCCTCCGACTTCCCGGCCTATCTCGAACTCTGCAAGGCGCTGAAGGCCAACAATACACCGGCCGGCTTTGCGCTCGGCCACGCCACCGGCGACGCCAACGCCTGGGTGCACAACATCCTGTGGGGCTTCAACGGCTGGACCGTCGACAAGGACGACAAGGTCGTCATCAACTCGCCGGAAACGGCAAAGGCACTCGACTACGCCAAGCAGCTCTCCGATACGTTCATCCCCGGCGTGGCCTCCTGGAACGACTCCTCGAACAACAAGGCGTTCCTCGCGGGTGAATTGTACCTGACCTCGAACGGCATCTCGATCTACATCGCTGCCAAGGACGATCCGGCCAAGAAGGATCTTGCCGAGGACACCTATCACGCGCTCTGGCCGGTCGGCCCGATCGGCAAGCCGACCGAGCTTCAGCTCGCGGTGCCGATGTTGGCCTTCAACTTCACCAAGTACCCGAACGCATGCAAGGCCTTCATCGACTTCATGCTGGAGAAGGAGCAGTTCGACAAGTGGCTGGTAGCCTCGCGCGGTTACCTGACCCAGACGCTGGGCGCTTACGAGTCCTCGCCGATCTGGACGGCGGATCCGAAGAACGGTCCGTTCTCGCAGGCCTCCAAGCGCTCGCTGACCGCGGCGGGCATCGGTACGCCCGGCGAAAAGGCCGCGACCGCGATTGCCGACTTCATCGTCGTCGACATGTTCGCCAATTACTGCACCGGCGCGAAGGATGCCAAGACCGCGATGGCGGAAGCCGAACGGCAGTTGAAGCGCATCTATCGCTGACAATAATGGGGCGGACGGCATCGAGGCCGTCCGCCCCACCACCGAAAACGGGATATCGCCATGGCTGATATTGCTCTCGCACCCCAACGCGCCAAGACGGAAATCCGCGAGGCGACCGCGTGGGATCAGCTCAAGCACAACAAGAACTGGCTCGGCTTCTGGTTCATGCTGCCGGCCATGGGATTCCTGGTCCTGTTCCTGGCCTATCCGCTCGGGCTCGGCATCTGGCTTTCCTTCACGGATACAAAGATCGGCCGCGTCGGCGAGTTCGTCGGCGTCGAAAACTACGAGTGGCTGTGGGACGACGCGATCTTCTGGCTGTCGGTCAGCAACACGCTGCTCTACACCTTCGTCGCTTCGGCCTTCAAATTCGCGATCGGTCTCTATCTCGCGCTGCTGCTCAACGAGAACATGCCGTTCAAGGCGCTGTTGCGCGCGGCAATCCTGATTCCCTTCATCGTGCCGACGGTGCTGTCGGCTCTCGCCTTCTGGTGGATCTTCGACTCGCAGTTCTCGATCATCTCGTGGTCGCTGAAACATCTCGGGCTGATCACCACGAACATCAACTTCCTCGGCGACACCACCTGGGCGCGGATTTGCGTGATCTTCGCCAACATCTGGCGCGGCGTGCCGTTCGTCGCCATCACGCTGCTCGCCGGTCTGCAGACGGTGCAGCCCTCGCTCTACGAGGCGGCGACGCTGGACGGCGCCACCCGCTGGCAGATGTTCCGCCACATCACCTATCCCTTGCTGACCCCGATCATCGCGGTCGTGATGACCTTCTCGGTGCTGTTCACCTTCACCGACTTCCAGCTGATCTGGGCGATGACCCGCGGCGGCCCGGTCAACGCCACGCACCTGATGGCGACGTTGTCGTATCAGCGCGCGATCATCGCCGGGCAATTGGGCGAGGGTGCCGCGATCTCCAGCGCGATGATTCCGTTCCTGCTCGCCGCGATCATGGTGTCCTGGTTCGGATTGCAGCGTCGCAAATGGCAGCAGGGAGAGAGCAATGACTGATCGTCTTGCTCCGCCGTCGTCCTCGCGAACGCGAGGACCCATACCGCGGAATCTTTCATTGGATTTGCGGTGGTCGACGACCTTAGCAACCACGAAATCCTGTGGTTATGGGTCCCGGGTCGCGCTCGCTCTGCTCGCTTGCCCGGGACGACATGGGAGAAGCCAATGACTGATCTCCCCGCCACCAAGGTCGACCTCAAGGCCATCCTGGCGACGCCGGCGCGCGTCGATCACAGCGAGGGCATGAGCTATCTGCAGTCGGTGCCGCGCCGGCTGGTGACGCTCTATCTGCCGCTCTCGATCATCGTCATCATCCTCCTGTTTCCGTTCTACTGGATGGCGCTGACGTCGGTGAAGCCGGACAACCAGCTGCTCGACATGGAGACCTACAGCCCGTTCTGGGTCTGGCATCCGACGCTGAAGCATTTCCACAAGCTCCTGTTCGAGAGCTATTATCCGCACTGGTTGTGGAACACGATGTATGTCGCGATCTGCGCCACCATCCTGTCGATCATTGCGAGCGTGCTGGCGGCCTATGCCATCGTCCGGCTGCGCTACAGGGGTGCGCATCTGGTCGGCGGCCTGATCTTCCTCGCCTACCTGGTGCCGCCGTCGATCCTGTTCATTCCGCTGGCGACCGTCGTGTTTCAGTATGGCCTGTTCAACTCGCCGCTTGCGCTGATCCTGACCTATCCGACCATCCTGATTCCGTTCTCGACCTGGCTGTTGATGGGCTACTTCAAGACCATTCCGTTCGAGCTGGAGGAATGCGCGCTGATCGACGGCGCAAGCCGCTGGCAGATCCTGACCAAGATCGTGCTGCCGCTGGCCATTCCGGGGCTCATATCCGCCTTCATCTTCTGCTTCACCTTGTGCTGGAACGAGTTCATCTACGCGCTGACCTTCCTGCAATCGATGCCGAACAAGACCGTGCCGGTCGCGATCGTCAACGAGTTCGTCGACGGCGACGTCTATCGTTGGGGCTCGCTGATGGCCGGTGCGCTGGCCGGCTCGCTGCCGCTGGTCATTCTCTACGCCTTCTTCGTCGAGCACTATGTGTCGGCAATGACCGGCGCCGTGAAGGAATAAGCGCGCCGGCGCGCACAGAGAATCAAGAAACGTCAGGAGTTCAACTTGCACATTCTGGTTCTGGGCGCGGCCGGCATGGTCGGCCGCAAGCTGGTCGAACGCCTGTTGCGCGATGGCCGTCTCGGCAAGGCCGACATCACCAAGATGACGCTGCATGACGTGGTGGCGCCGGCCAAGCCGGAGAAACCGGGTTTCCCCGTCGACGTCCATGCCGGCGATTTCGCCGTCGCAGGCGCCGCCGAGAAGCTGATCGCGGGGCGTCCCGACGTGATCTTTCATCTCGCTGCCATCGTCTCGGGCGAGGCGGAGCTCGATTTCGACAAGGGCTATCGCATCAATCTCGACGGCACGCGGATGCTGATCGACGCCATCCGCCTCGCCGGCGGCGGTTACAAGCCGCGGCTGGTGTTCACCTCCTCGATTGCGGTGTTCGGCGCGCCGTTCCCCGACGCCATCGGCGACGAGTTCTTCCACACCCCGCTGCTCAGCTACGGCACCCAGAAGGCGATCGGCGAGTTGCTGATCTCCGATTACTCGCGCAAGGGCTTTCTCGACGGCATCAGCATTCGGCTGCCGACCATCTGCATCCGGCCCGGCGCGCCGAACAAGGCGGCGTCCGGCTTCTTCTCCAACATCCTGCGCGAGCCGCTGGCCGGCAAGGAGGCCGTGTTGCCGGTGTCGGAAGACGTGCGGCACTGGCATGCGACGCCGCGCTCCGCCGTCGGCTTCCTCCTCCATGCGGGCACGATGGACCTTGCGACCGTCGGTCCGCGCCGTGGGCTCACCATGCCGGGCCTGACTGCGACCGTCGGTGAGCAGATCGCGGCCTTGAAGCGCGTGGCCGGCGACAAGGTCGCCGCGCGCATCAAGCGCGAGCCGGACGCCTTCATCATGGGCATCGTCGACGGCTGGCCGCGCAATTTCCAGGCGAAGCGCGCCCGCGCGCTCGGCTTCACCACTGCCGAGGCGACTTTTGACGATATCATCAAGATCCACATCGAGGACGAGCTCGGCGGCAAGTTCGCCGCTTAAGGAACGCGTCGGCCGGCCATGACCCGCGTTGCCAGCATCGGCGAATGCATGATCGAGCTGAAGCAGGCGGGCGGCGGCCTGTATTCGCGCGGGTTCGGCGGCGACACCCTCAACACGGCAGTCTATCTCGCGCGCCTCGGCGTCGCCGTCGACTACATCACCGCGCTCGGCGACGACCCCCTGAGCGCGGAGATGGTTGCGGGCTGGGTGGCCGAAGGCGTCGGCACCGGCAGGGTGATGCGTCTCCCCGGCAAACTGCCCGGCATCTATCTGATCGGCACTGACGACAAGGGCGAACGCCGCTTCTTCCACTGGCGCGAACAGGCGGCGGTGCGGAGCCTGCTCGATTTGCCGGAGACGGAAGCGCTGCTGCAATCGCTCGGCGACTACGACCTGATTTATCTCTCGGCGATCACGCTCGCGATTTTCCGCGACGAGGGCCGGGCGCGGCTGCTGGCGGCACTGCGCGGTGCGCGCGAGCGTGGCGCCCGCATCGTGTTCGACACGAATTTTCGCATTCGTCTCTGGCCTGATCTCGATGTCGCGCGGGCTGTTTACGCCCAGGTCTTCGAGAGCGCCGATATCGTGCTCGCCTCGTCGGAGGATTTGCAGTTGCTCTATCCCGATGACGACGCCGAAGCGCTGCTCGCGCGCATTCCCACCAATGAGGTGGTGCTGCGGATGGCCGAGCCGGTCAGCATCGTCCGCGCCGCTGGCGCGAGCCAGATTCTGAGAGCCGAACCGATCGCCGCGCCCGTGGTCGACACCACGGCAGCCGGTGACAGTTTTGCCGCCGCCTATATTGCCGCACGGCTCGCGGGTGCCGATCCGATCGAAGCGGCACGCGCCGGTCATCGTCTTGCCGGCATCGTGGTCTGCCATCCCGGCGCGATCATCCCGCGCACGGCGATGCCGGATGAGGCGAGCGTAACTTCCCGCAAGGTGTCGCGATGACGGCGAAACAAGACAAGCTGCTCGCATTGTTCAAGGCGGCGCGCGTGGTGCCGGTGCTGACCATCGAGCGCGTCGAGGACGCGGTGCCGCTGGCGCGCGCGCTGGTGAAGGGCGGGGTGCGCACGCTCGAAGTGACCTTGCGTACGCCCGCCGCGGTCGAGTCGGCCAAGGCGATCATCGCCGAGGTGCCGGACGCTATTGTCGGCATCGGCACCATCCTCAACGCCGACGACCTCGCCCGCGCCGAAAGGCTTGGTGCGAAATTCGGGATCAGCCCCGGTGCCACGCCGGAACTGCTGAAAGCTGCGGCCGCAAGCAGCCTGCCGTTCGCGCCGGGCATCGCCACCGCATCCGAGCTGATGGCCGCGCTCGCGCACGGCTTCGATCTGGTGAAGTTTTTCCCGGCCGAGTCAGGCCGGCGGTATCAAGGCACTTCGCGCGCTGGCGGGTCCGTTTCCGCAAGCCAAATTCTGCCCGACCGGCGGCATCGGCGAGGCCAACGCGTCCGCCTGGCTTGCCGAGCCGAATGTGGTCGCGGTCGGCGGTTCCTGGCTTGTGTCCGCCCGCCGAGATCAGGTCCGGAAATTGGGCCGGCATAACTGCCATCTGCGAGCGCAGCATGAAATCGCTGAAACCAGTTCCCAGATAGGCTACAACGCACCCAACAGTCCCCAGGGAGATCAGCCATGACCGCCAGCATCGTCGGATGGGCGCATACGCCGTTCGGAAAGTTCGATACGGAGACCGTCGAGAGTCTCGTCGTCAAGGTCGCCAATGAAGCTCTCGCGGACGCCGGCATCGCCGCGTCCGATGTCGACGAGATCGTGCTGGGTCATTTCAATGCCGGCTTCTCGCCGCAGGATTTCACGGCCTCGCTGGTGCTGCAGGCCGATCCCAACCTGCGCTTCAAGCCGGCGACGCGGGTCGAGAACGCCTGCGCTACGGGTTCGGCCGCCGTGCATCAGGGCATCCGCGCGATCGCGTCAGGCAATGCGAAGACCGTGCTGGTCGTCGGCGTCGAGCAGATGACGCGCACGCCGTCCGCCGAGATCGGCAAGAATTTGCTGAAAGCATCGTACCTGCCCGAGGACGGCGACGTGGTCGGCGGCTTTGCCGGCGTGTTCGGCAAGATCGCGCAGGGCTATTTCCAGAAATACGGCGACCAGTCCGATGCGCTGGCGATGATCGCGGCCAAGAACCACAAGAACGGCGTCGCCAATCCCTATGCGCAGATGCGCAAGGATTTCGGCTTCGACTTCTGCCGCTCCGAGAGCGAGAAGAATCCCTATGTCGCCGGTCCCCTGAAGCGCACCGACTGCTCGCTGGTCTCCGACGGCGCCGCTGCGCTGGTGCTGATGGATTCCGAGTTCGCCAAGGGCATGACGAAGGCGATCAACTTCCGCGCCACCGCCCACGCCCAGGATTTCCTGCCGATGTCCAAACGCGACATCCTGCAGTTCGAGGGCTGCACGGTGGCCTGGCAGCGCGCACTGGAGAAGGCGGGCGTGAAATTGTCCGATCTCTCCTTTGTCGAGACCCATGACTGCTTCACGGTCGCCGAGCTGATCGAGTACGAGGCGATGGGACTGACGCCGAAGGGGCAGGGCGCGCGCGCGATTCTGGAAGGCTGGACCCAGAAGGACGGCAAGCTGCCGGTCAATGCCTCCGGCGGGCTGAAGGCCAAGGGCCATCCGATCGGCGCCACCGGCGTGTCCATGCATGTCATGACGGCGATGCAGCTTGCGGGTCAGGCGCCCGAGGGCATGCAGCTGAAAAACCCGCAGCTTGGGGGCATCTTCAACATGGGCGGTGCTGCCGTCGCCAACTACGTCTCGATCCTGGAGGCGGCGAAGTAATAGACGTAATCGCGTAGGGTGGGTTAGCCCGAAGGGCGTAACCCACCTCTTCTGTTGCTGCGGATGGAGAAGTGGTGGGTTACGGCTTCGCCTAACCCACCCTACAATTTCATCTCAAGCCGCTCGCGCCACAGCCGCCACGGCACCTTTGCCCCTGACTTCCGCCTCCTCGAACTCGGCGGCGGCGATCGCGCGGTCCAGCGCGGCGCGCAGCTCCTTCGCTGTTTCCAGAGTGAGCTCGATCCCGGCGCGCGCGCCGGGCTCGAGCGCGGCATTCATGAAATCCAGCGTAATGACATCGCCGAGATGAGCATGGCGCGCGTGGTCGTAGGCGACCACCGCTTGCGAGAGCGGAAACCATTCATCGCCACGCTTGGCCATGCCCTCGGCGCTGACGACTTCGATGATCGACGTGCACATGAGGGGACTCCTACTTCGCCAGATGCTTGCCGAAGAAAGCGAACACCTTGCCCCAGCCGTCCATGGCCTGCTCGGGCCGGTACAGCGGCCGGTGCCAATAGAAGAAGCCGTGGCCGGCGCCGTCGTAGCGGTGGAACTCGTAATTCTTGCCGTGCTTCTTCAGCTCGGCCTCGTGCTGGTTGACCTGCTCGGGGCTCGGCGCGCGGTCGTCATTGCCGAACAGGCCGAGCAGCGGGCAGCACAAGTCCTTGGTCATGTCGATCGGCGCTGTCGGCGTCTTGTCGTTGAGCTCTTCCTTGCCCATCACCACGCGCCCGCCCCAGAGCTCGACGCAGGCGTCGACGTCCTTCTTCTGGCAGGAATAGATGAAGGCATGCCGGCCGCCGGAACAGGAGCCGAAAATGCCGACCTTGCCGTTGTGGTTCGGCTGCGCGCGCATCCATTTCACCGCTGCCTCGGTGTCCCCGACCATCTGGGAATTGGCGATGCCGCCGTCGGCGCGCACCTTGGCGGCGACGTCGTCCGGATTGCCTTCTCCAGCGCGCTCATAAAGGTTGGCGCAGATCGCCATGTAGCCATGATGCGCGAAGCGCCGCGTCGTCTCGATGTAGAGCTCGCTCCAGCCGGGCAGATGGTGGACCAGCACCACGCCCGGAAACGGACCCGCCCCGGATGGTTTCGCGGTGTAGGCCGTGATCGGCGTGCCCTTGTCGCCCTTGATCGTGACGTTCTCGCAGGTCATGCCTCGGTAAAATGACATTCTCTTCTCCCTGAGCCTGGTTTCTTCTTGGGTGCGGCGGACAATATTCGACAGCCGGATGGCATGCAAAGCAAAAGGCCGTCCTCGCGGACGGCCTTTGGTTTATCGGATCGTCGAAGTTTCAGTAGCAGCGGATGACGTTGACTGTCTTGCCGCCGCCGACATCGACGGTCTCCGAACCGCAGCCGGGCACATAGGGCCGGTCGGACGGCGTCACATTCGGCGGGAAGCGATGCGCCCAGTCCCAGGGCACGTCTTGCGTATAGGTGTAATGGACCTCGTTCGGTCCGGCGAGCGGAGAGGTGATCGGTGCGCTGGCCGCGCCATAGGCGCCATACGCATCGTCGCCATAACCGGGCCAGTAATAGCCGCCGACGTTCCTGCCGCGATGACGGAATCCATTGAACGCGTGCGGTACCGGCCGCACCGTGCCAACACCCGCGTGCGGCGCTGCCGCGACGCCAACGCCGCCCGACCGCGCCATCGTTTCACTCGTCGCAAACGCAAACGCGATGGCGCCGACGGCGACCAGCGCTCCAAGCTTCCTGTAGGTCATGGCACGCACCAATTCTTTGTTGTTTGACACCCTTGACCGCACGCTAGGCGCGCCATTTCGCGCCCGCAAACGCATGTTTAATATTTAGTTAAGATGTAATCTTAATAGGTCAGCCCTCATGCTCCAGCCGCCAATTCTGCCCATCGCAACCCGAGTTTCCGATGAAAATGCACATGCTGTCCGGCGGACGACTGCGGACGCGGCGGAGCACCTACATTCCGGACGCGGCCGAAGGCGAGACCATCGAGCTGCCCGTGTCCTGCGCGCTGCTCCGGCACGCGCAAGGCAACGTCCTGTTCGATACCGGCTGCCATCCACAGGTCGCTGATGATGCCGAAGCGCGCTGGGGCTCGCTGGCAAAACTCCTGATCCCGATCATGTCGCGCGAGGACAACGTGCTGAGCGGGCTGAAGGCCATCGGATTTGCGCCCGATGACATCGACGTCGTGATCTGCTCGCATCTCCACACCGACCATTGCGGCTGCAACGCCTTCTTCGGCAAGGCGACCGTGATCGTGCATGCGCAGGAGATCGAGAGGGCGAAGAGCGCGGATGCCGCGCGGCGCGGCTACTTCGATGCGGATTGGGACTGCGGAAGCAGGATGCGCCTGATCTCGGACCAGCTCGATGTCATGGGCGACGGCCGCATCGTGCTGGTGCCGCTGCCCGGCCACACCCCGGGCTCGATGGGCGCGCTGGTCGAGCTCGACCAAAGCGGACGTTTTCTGCTGGCGTCGGATGCGGTGAGCGTGCGCGAAAATCTCGATCGTGACATCATCCCGCGCAATACCTGGAATGCGGAGCACTGCGCGCGCTCCTTCGACGAGATCAGGCGGCTGGAGCGCGCCGGTTACCAGGTGATCTGCGGCCACGACGCTCCGCAATGGGAGCGCTTGCGCAAGGGCGTGGAGGCGTATGAATAGTCCGTCCGACGCGGCATTCGTGGAACGGCGCATACCCCCATACTCCACGTGCCCTTGATCTCCATCGCCGCCTGCTCTTACGTGACTGCAACAACATCCGGGAGCAAACGACGCCATGGGTCCACTGCAAGGCATCAAGGTCATCGACATGACGACCGTGCTGATGGGCCCGTATGCGACCCAGATGCTCGGCGACTATGGCGCCGACGTCATCAAGGTGGAGTCGCTGGATGGCGACGTCACGCGGCTGATCGGCCCGACCCGCCATCCCGGCATGGGGCCGGTGTTCCTCAACACCAATCGCAGCAAGCGCTCGATCTGCCTCGATCTGAAGAAGCCCGCCGGCCGCGACGCGGTGCTGCGGCTGGTCGAGATCTCGGACGTGCTGATCTACAACGTCCGCCCGCAGGCGATGGCGCGGCTCGATCTCGGCTACGATGTAGTGAGCAAGCGCAACCCGCGCCTGATCTATGCCGGCGTGTTCGGCTTCGGCCAGGACGGACCCTATGCCGCAAAACCCGCCTATGACGATCTGATCCAGGGCGCGACTGCGTTGCCTTCGCTGATGGCGCAGACCTCCGACGGGGTGCCGCGCTATGTGCCGAACGCGCTGGTTGATCGCATCGTCGGCCTGACCGCGGTCGGCGCGGTCTGCGCCTCTCTGGTGCATCGCGAGCGCAGTGGGCGCGGCCAGCGCGTCGACATCCCCATGTTCGAGACCATGGCGGGCTTTGTCATGGGCGATCACATGGGCGGCCTCACCTACGAGCCGCCGCTGGATAAAGGCGGCTATGCACGGCACCTCTCGCGCGATCGCCGGCCGTACAAGACGAGCGACGGCTATCTCAGCGTGATCGTCTATAACGACAAGCAGTGGGAAAATTTCTTCAAGGCCACGGGCCGTGACGACCTGCGCAAGGATCCGAAATTCGCGACCTTCGCCGGCCGCGCCACCAATATCGACGTCGTGTACGGCGAACTCGCATGCATCTTCGAGACGCGATCGACCGCCGAGTGGACGGAGCTTTTGACCAAGGCAGACATTCCCGTGATGCCGATGCACGATCTCGAAAGCATGCTGGCCGACCCGCATCTGGTCGCCACCGGCTATTTCCCGGTTGTTCAGCATCCCAGCGAAGGTCCCATCCGCAGCATGAAGGTCTCCGCAAAGTGGTCGGAGACCGCGGCCGAGACGCCGCGGCTCGCGCCGCGGCTCAACCAGCATGGCGAGGAGATTCTTCGCGAGGCCGGATTCTCCGCGGACGAGATCGCGGCGATGGTGCGCGATGGCGTGACCAAGGCAGCACAGGATTAGGTCGATGGACTTTGCTCTCACAGCCAACCAGGAATCGATCCGCGACCATGTCGCGAAAATCTGCGCACGCTTCGACGACGCCTATTGGCTGAAGAAAGACAAGGAGGGTGGTTTTCCCGCCGACTTCCACAAGGCGCTGGCGGATGCCGGCTGGCTCGGCATCTGCATTCCCGAGGAGTATGGCGGCTCCGGCCTCGGCATTATGGATGCCGCGATCATGATGCGGACCATCGCGGAGTCCGGCGCCGGCATGTCAGGTGCATCCGCGATCCACATGAATGTGTTCGGGCTCAATCCTGTGGTGGTGTTCGGCACCAAGGAACAGTGCCGGCGCATGCTGCCCGGCATCGTCGAGGGCACGGAAAAGTCATGCTTCGCCGTCACCGAGCCAAACACCGGCCTCAACACCACCCAGCTCAAGACAAGAGCGGTGCGCAAGGGCGACAGATACATCGTCAATGGCCAGAAAGTCTGGATTTCCACGGCGCAGGTCGCGGAAAAGATTCTGCTGCTGGCGCGCACCACGCCGCTGGAAGAGGTGCGCAGCCCGACCCATGGCCTGAGCCTGTTCTACAGCGATTTCGATCGCAACAAGATCGCGGTGCACGAGATCGAGAAGATGGGCCGCAAGCCCGTCGACTCCAACGAGCTGTTCTTTGCGGATTTCGAGATTCCGGTCGAGGATCGCCTGGGCGAGGAGGGCAGGGGTTTCGAATACATCCTCCACGGCATGAATCCCGAGCGTATCCTGATCGCCGCCGAAGCCGTCGGCCTCGGCCATTGCGCGGTATCGCGCGCGTCCGCCTACGCCAAGGGCCGTGTGGTGTTCAATCGCCCGATCGGCATGAACCAGGCGATCCAGCATCCCCTTGCGAAGAACTGGATGGAGCTCGAGGCCGCCTGGCTGATGACGCTGCAGGCGGCGTGGCAATACGACCAAGGCCAGCCGTGCGGGCCGGCGGCGAACGCGGCGAAATATCTCGCCGCCGAAGCCGGTTTCCATGCCTGCGAGCAGGCGGTGATGACGCACGGCGGCTTCGGCTACGCCAAGGAGTTTCATGTCGAGCGTTACTTCCGGGAGTCGCTGATCCCTCGCATCGCGCCGGTCAGCCGCGAGCTGATCCTGAGTTTCATCGCCGAGAAGGCGCTGGGTTTACCGAAGTCGTATTGAGATGAGTGCTGTGAATACAGGAACGCGCGATGCTTCCGTTCCCTCCCCCCTTGCGGGGTCCGAGGCGAGCGAAGCTCGCTCTCGAGGTCAGGGTGGGGGGTACCCAGCAAAAGCTCGTCGTGTGATCGCCCCCACCCCCAACCCCTCCCCGCAAGGGGGAGGGGAGCCCGGCAGCGATCGCGGTGAAGACGATGAGCTACATCACCGGCGTCGGCCTCACTTCCTACGGCAAGCACGAAGGCCTCACCTCGCTCGACCTGATGAGCAAGGCAGCCGAGTTGGCGATTGCCGACGCCGGCCTCAAGCGCACCGAGGTCGACGGCGTGCTCTGTGGCTATTCCACGGTGTCGCCGCACATCATGCTCGCCACCGTGTTCGCCGAGCATTTCGGGATCGAGCCGGCTTACGCCCACGCCGTGCAGGTCGGCGGCGCCACCGGCCTTGCCATGACCATGCTTGCGCACACCCTCGTCGACGCTGGCGTGGTCAAGCACGTCCTGTGCGTCGCCGGCGAGAACCGCCTGACCGGCCAGAGCCGCGATGCCGCGATCGTGGCGCTGGCGCAGGTCGGTCATCCCGACTACGAGGTGCCGCTGGGTCCGACCATCCCCGCCTATTACGGCCTCGTCGCCTCCCGCTACATGCACGAATATGGCGTGACCGAACAGGACCTCGCCGAGTTCGCCGTGCTGATGCGTAAAGCTGCGCTGACCCATCCCGGCGCCCAGTTCCACGAGCCGATCAGCGTCGCCGACGTGATGGCGTCCAAGCCGGTGGCGTCGCCCTTGAAACTACTCGATTGCTGTCCGGTGTCCGACGGCGGCGCCGCCTTCATCATCAGCCGCGAGCCGACCAATGACGCGCGGGTGCGAATCCGTGGCTGTGCGCAGGCGCATACTCACCAGCACGTCACCGCCGCACCGGCCTTGAGCGAGCTTGGCGCCGAGATCGCAATCGCCAAGGCGAAGGCCAACGCGGGCGTCGCGATCTCCGACGTGCGCTACGCCGCGGTCTACGACAGCTTCACCATTACGCTCGCAATGCTGCTGGAAGACCTCGGCCTCGCCAAACGCGGCGAGGCGGCGGCCCGCGTTCGCTCCGGTCATTTCGACCGCGATGGCGCCATGCCGCTCAACACCCATGGCGGGCTCCTGAGCTACGGCCATTGCGGCGTCGGCGGCGCCATGGCGCATCTGGTCGAGACCCAGTTGCAGATGACGGGCCGTGCCGGCAACCGTCAGGTCCGCGACGCCTCGCTGGCACTCTTGCACGGTGACGGCGGCGTGCTGTCGTCCCATGTCAGCATGTTCCTGGAGCTGACACGATGACCAAACTTGCCGACTGGACTGGCGGACACGAAGCCATCCTCTATCAATCCTGCGCGCGCGTGTGGAAAGGCACAGTATTTCCGCCGTGGCTTCTGCGCGGCCTGCGGCTCGTCCGATCTCGCCGAGAACCGCGCGAGCGGGAAGGGCACGGTTTACGCCACATCGGTCGTGACGCGCGCGGCGACGCCCGAGACCCGCGCGCATGTGCCCTACAATATCGTGCTGGTCGATACGGCCGAAGGCTTTCGCATGATGGCGCATGGCGCCAACGATCTGCGGATCGGCGATTCCGTCACCGCGCGCTACACCCAATTCGCCGGACGGCTGGTGCCGTATTTCGAGAAATGACGAAGCTACTTCCAATAGAACAAGATGCTGGCGATGACGAGCATCGCCGTCACCGCCAGCATATGTGCGAACGCTTCCGAGGTCGCCCTCTTGGTGGCTTCCTTCATGCCGGTTTTCTCCCTAAACCTGGGCGTGACTTTTCGTGGCGCGAAGACGCGCAACGACCGTCAGAATTTTTACTCGGAACACCCCGCGACGAGTCTCCGCCCTGTTTTTGTGGTCCCCACAAGGCGAATATCGACTGTGCCAGTCTCGAACGGTATTGAGGCGGCAATTTGACTCAGGCGTGTCGGCGGACGGATACTGTTTTGGCAAAAAACGTCACGTTGAAGAATTAGCAACGGCAGGAAATCCAAGGAAAATCATGGCCCGCATCGACTACAGCGATCCCGAAAAACACAACGACCGCACGCGCGAACTGCTCGGCAAGAACCGCAACGCCAATATCTTTCGTATGATGGCGCACTCGCCGAGCTACCTCTCGCAATACTGCCGGCTCGGCGGCGCCATCCGCAACCGCGGCGAGCTTGATCCCATCGTGCGCGAACTCGCGATCACCCGCACCGGCATCCTGTGCGAAGCGCCTTACGAGATCGTCGCGCACAAGCGGATCGGCAAGGGCGTCGGCGTCACCGACGAGCAGAACGCGGCGCTGGAGAACTGGCAGGCTGCGACCTGCTTCAACGAGGTGCAGCGCGCCGCGCTCGCTTTCGCCGACGAGGTGGTCAAGCTGAAGAAGCCGACGGATGCGACCTTCAACGCAATCAAGGCGAAGCTGACGCCGGGCGCGCTGGTCGAGCTGCAGCTTTCCATCGGTTTCTACATCATGACCTCGAAATTTCTCGAAACCTTTGCGATCGACATGCAGCCGGTCAGCGAGGTGGTTTGATCGGCGGGAAATCTGACCGCGAGCGAGCCTTCAATGGACAATGGTTGGGAAAATTCGGCGCAGGCCTGGATCGACTCCATGGGCGAGCGCGGCGACCGCGGCGATTGGGGACGCCAGCATGTGCTCGACCCCGTGATGATGGCGCGCGTGGCGAACGGAAAATTCGGCAACGCTCTGGATGTCGGCTGCGGCGAGGGCCGCTTTTGCCGGATGCTCAGGGCGACCGGCGTGAAGGCAACGGGCATCGACCCGATGCGACAGTTCATCGACGTGGCACGACAGCGCGATCCGGACGGCGACTATCGGCTGGGCAACGCCGAAGCACTCGAGTTTGCCGATGCCAGCTTCGATCTCGTCGTCAGTTACATCACGCTGGTCGATATCCCGGATTTTCGCGCGGCGATCGGCGAGATGGCGCGGGTGCTCCGGCCCGGCGGCGTGCTGCTGATGGCCAATCTCACCGGCTACATCTCGGCCTGTTGCGACCGCGGCTGGGTGAAGGACGACAGAGGCGAGTATCTGCATTTTCCGGTCGACAATTATCTCGAGGAATTTCCGCTTTGGCTCGAATGGAGCGGCATCAGGATCGTCAACTGGCATCGGCCGCTCGACGCGTACATGAAGGCCTTCCTCGAGGCCGGTCTCATTCTGAAATTCTTCTCCGAGCCCGCGCCGGTCTCCGGCGACGCGAACCATCAGGAGCGCGCGCGTCGCGTGCCCTGGTTCGTGGTCATGGAGTGGCAGCGGCCAAGCTAGGCCGCACCGGTCCAGCACAAATTGAAGGCAATGTGAAATGACGAATGAGCGCACCTCGGCACCTTGTCGCTGCGGCAAGGTAGAACTCCAGATCGTCGGGGCTCCCATTTTGCGAGGCATCTGTTACTGCGCGAGTTGCCAGGAGGCAGGTCGCCGGCATCAGGCGGTGCCCAGTGCCGATTCTGTTTTGGCCGAGGATGGCGGCACCGACTACGTTCTCTATCGCAAGGATCGCGTACGTTGCGTCCAGGGCGGAGACCTCCTTGAGGAGCGACGGCTGAAGTCGGGTTCGCCGACGAGGCGAATGTACGCGCGCTGTTGCAACACGGCCATGTTCCTCGACTTCACCAAGGGGCACTGGCTCACGGTCTATCGCGGGCGCCTGCCCAGCGATGTCCCGCCGGCAACCATGCGGATGATGACTGCGGAACGACCCGAAGGTGTGAATTTGCCGGACGATATGGCCAACTACCCGGGCCACTCCGGAAAATTCATGCTGAAGTTACTCCGTGCGTGGGTGGCTATGGGTTTCAGACGACCAGCCATCGATGGCGTACCATAAGCGCCAGCCTGCGGAACGGTCGCGAGTCAGCGCTGCGCGTCGTCGCGGCAATAAAGCCACGCCAAGGTTACGCACGTCGGTGTCCTTGACGACGTAGCACTCCGAATTTTCCCGGACCAACGTGCAGGGAGGTCGAAAACGGCGGCTTGATTCTGTAAGAACATGACCCGTCGACGGTCAATCTGGAATAGCGCATGTCCCCGGTCTCTCAGACGAACGAATGGGACGATGAAAAATGTCAAGTGCGGGTTCAAGAATGTCTCGACTTGTCTACTGAGCCTACGGTAATTCGTTAGTCTGCGAGGATGCGATCAGCCAAACATGGCCGGCGGGCGCCCTTTTGTGTGCAAACAGGAGCGTGCAGTGACGGTACGAAAGCTCGATCCGGAGGGTGCCACGCGCTTCGCACACTTCAGTCAAGCGGTCTTGGTTGAGGTTCCCGGTCCCACACTCTACGTCGCCGGTCAGGGCGACGTGACCGGAGACTTCGAAATCCAGGCGCGGAAGGCCTGGACGCAAATCGAGGTCCTGCTCAATGAGGCCGGAATGACGTTGACCGACGTGGTTAAGGTCACCGGTTATGTTGTCGATCGAAATTACGTTTCCGCGTATCGCGCCGTTTTCCTGGAAGTGATGGGCGAGGTACGCCCAGCGTCCACGCTCGTCATTTGCGATTTGGTGCACCCGGCGATGCTGGTAGAGATCGAAATTGTAGCTACGAAGAACTAGCACTATTTTGGCAGATTTACTCACGCCGCTGCTCGCCAACTGATGGTATGCCATTGGGCATTGGCCAGCATGTCTTCGGCCGGGATCGACAGAATGTCCGGGACGTGCCGTTGACGAGGACGACCGCGCTTCCGTCCCGCTCAAGATCTGCCAAAGTAGTGTTAGTTCGCCGTCAGCAAGTTCACTTTCGTGTTTGCAACAATCAGGCGGTCGGCGAGGATTTGAGCAAGGTTTCGCATGATGCGCTCGCCCGCCCTGGGATGGCGGTCGCGAAAGCGCCTCAAAATCGGCGGTGGAGATCTCGACCGCGGTCGCCGACGCATCGGCCAGCACATCGGCGGAGCGAACCGGCTCCAGCAGCGCCATCTCGCCGAAGGCCATCCCGGCCGTCAGCGTTGCCAGCCTGATACCGTCGGGCAGGGTGACGTGAACCACACCGCTCCTGAGAAAGAACAGCGAGGCCGCCGGCTCGCCGGCGCCGACGATCTTCTCGCCCCGGCGATAGGTCCTGGTCGCGCCGAGCTTGGTCAACTCGGCAAGTTGATCGGTCGACAATCCCGCGAGCAGCGGCTGCTCGGCGAGCTCGGTGGTGTCGTGAAAATCGATCGCGCCGCCGTAGCGGTAGACCACCTGATCCTCGGCCCATTCAATGGCGGCATCGAGCAAGTAAAAATCGCGGAGGTTGGTTAGCCCCTCCGTCCATTCCCGCACCATCTTCCACTCGGCCGACGTGCGCTTGATGCCGGACAGGATCACGGTGACGTGGAAGTTCGCGAGCTCGCGCAGCTCCTCCGCGATCAATCGTGCTCCGGCCCGCGTTACCGACGACACCCGGCGCAGGTCGAAGATCACGAATTGCGGCCGCGGCCGCGCAACGAGTCTGCGGGAAATGTAGTCGACGCTGGCGAGCGACAGCGTGCCCACCAGCTCGATGACGCGGACATCGTCGTGGTGTTCGCCGAGAATGTCGCGCTCGTTCGGCCTGCGGCTGCGCCGCGACGGACTTTTGCCGATGGTGTAGTCGGCAATGATCGAGTTGCGCGCGTCGTCACTGCGGTTGAGCATATGCAGGTCGTAATGCGCCGAGATCGCCTCGCAGACCTTGATGCCACGCACGCTGTTGCCGTGCTTGTCCAGCCGCGGCGAATAGCTGCCGAGCCCGAGCCGCGCCGGCAGCGCCGCAAGGATGCCGCCGCCGACGCCGCTCTTGGCGGGGATGCCGATCCGGTAGATCCATTCGCCCGCGTAGTCGTACATGCCGGACGACGTCATCACCGACAGCGTGCGCGCAATCGCGTAAGGCGTCGCCACCTGCTCACCGGTCACCGGATTGACGCCGCGATTGGCCAGCGTTGCCGCCATGATCGCGATGTCGCGGGCGGTCACCAGAATGGAGCATTGCCGGAAATAGACGTCGAGCACCTCGGCGACATTGTCGGTGATGACGGCATTGGTGCGCAGCAGATAGCCGATCGCGCGATTGCGGTCGCCGGTCGTGCTCTCGGACGCATAGACGGCTTCGTCGACATCGAGGTCGCGTCCGGCAAAACGCGACAGCTCTCGCCGGATATGCTCGAAGGCGCTCGCGCCCTTGGCTTCATGGATCAAACCGGAGCAGGCGATGGCGCCGGCATTGACCATCGGGTTGAATGGATGGTTCTCGGCGTTGAGCCGGATCGAGTTGAAGGGATCGCCGGAGGGCTCGACACCGATCACGCTCTCCACCCGCGACGCGCCGAGGCTGTCGAGCGCCAGCGCGAACACGAACGGCTTCGACATCGACTGGATGGTGAAGGGCGCCCTTGTGTCGCCGACTTCGTAGACGTGGCCGTCAAGCGTGGCGAGGCTGATGCCGAAATGATCGCCGTTCGCCTTGGACAGCTCGGGGATGTAGCTTGCGACGTCGCCGCTGGTCTCGGTCAGGAAATCACTATGGCAGCGATCGAGGAACCGCTGCAATGGCGGCTTCGAGTTGGCCCAGGCCGAAGGAACGGGAGAGTCCACTTTCATGGTCTGCAGTTGTGCCGCGCCAGTACGATGTACGCAACCGGCTCACGACATGAGCGGCAGTAGCTGTTAAATTCGGCTTGCTTTTCAGGTCTCGATGATGGCGACGGCCTGGCCTTCGGCAACGACATCGTCGATTGCAACCAGCAGCGACTTCAATTTGCCCGCAGCCGGGGCGGCCACGGGGATTTCCATCTTCATCGCTTCGATGAAAGCGATGTCGTCGCCATCGCCAACACTCGCGCCGGCTTGAAAG
>CAWCHW010000038.1:0-65867 GCA_963795365.1 uncultured Alphaproteobacteria bacterium | reverse complement strand
GGATGGCGGCGCCCGGAAACGTGGATTCCGGCAATGCGCTTCGGAAGACCAAATGGCCGCTACGACCGCTGCAGCAGCGTATCGATGGCGGCGCGCGCGTCAGCCACCGCCGCCTTGAGCTCGACCTGGCATTTCGCGCAATTCTCGCCATGCCTGATCGCAGCTTCCAACGCCTCGGCACATTCGGCGACGCGAAACGCGCCGATGGCGCGCGCCGAACCCTTGAGCGTGTGCGCCAACGCGCCTGCTTCGGCCGGCAGCGCCGCAAGCTGTTCGATCAGATGAGCGGACTGGCTTGCGAACATGCCGAGCACTTGCCGTTCGAGAGCGGCATCGCCCAGTGTCATCCGCGCCAGATGCGCAAGATCGATCGGACCGTCATCGGGGGCGAGCGGCGGAGATGGCATCCATTCGATCCGTTGAGCGTGAAGCGGCATGCGGGTGTGGTTGGTGTCCTGCTGTCCCGTCGCCGACCGCGCGGGTGGACCAGCCAAACACAAGGATGGTTAACGGAACGTTTGTCGTACCCGCCTCCTCTTCGCCTTGTTTTCGGCCAAGACTCGCCCCAATTTACCGGTTCCCGCAAGAAACCTGTGCACGCTTAATACCTTAACGCGGCCTCTTATTAACGATGATTAAGATTGTCTTAATCGCGCCATTTCATTCGTATCGCTCAACCAATAGGATGTTTTTCCGGCATCGCGGACAAGGCAGCGAAAGGCTGCGCTTGGGCTGCATTGCATGATGCCGGCTGGTGTTTTGCGCGGGTGGCGCTCGCACAAAGCCCGTTGGGGATGCGTAAAAGTAAGAGGGCTCAGGCTGACATGGCGAACAATCCCAAAAAGGTCAAAGACCCGACCGAGGTAGCGCTTTCTGCCATTCAGGAAGCCCTGAACATCAGCGGCGACAACAACGTGGACATCGCACGCGGATCGGCCCGCAACGAAGTCGCGCCGCCTCCGCCTGCTCCCCCCGCATTCGACGAACCGACTTTCGACATGCGTTCGAGCACGCCCGAACGGCCGGCGTTCGAGCCGATCGAGGAGCCGCGCGCGTCATCGCGTCGTGCCGCCAACGACGACCGCGAGACCATCGGCCAGATGCTGCAGGCGATCCAGAAGGGCCGCCCCGCGCGTAGTGTCTACACCTTGGCAACGCTGTTCGGCGGCGTCTGGCTGATCGGCTGCGCGCTTCTGACCGTCAGCTTCTGGCCCTCGCTGCAGGCCGCGATCGGCCAGGGAGCGGGCGGCGTGCTCGTCATCGCCGGCCTTGCGGCGCTGTTCTTCGCGCCGGTGCTGTTGTTCTATTTCCTCGCAAGCCTCGCCTGGCGCGGTCAGGAACTGCGCATGATCGCGCAGTCGATGGCTCAGGTCGCAATGCGCTTCTCCGATCCGGAGACCTCCGCAAGCGATTCCATGGTCACGGTCGGCCAGGCCATCCGCCGTGAGGTCGCGGCGATGGGCGACGGCATCGAGCGCGCGATCGCGCGCGCCGGCGAGCTGGAAACGCTGGTCGCCAACGAAGTCTCGGCGCTCGAACGCGCCTATACCGACAACGAAGTGCGCATCCGCGCGCTGTTGCAGGATATCGCCCACCAGCGCGACAACCTGGTCGGCCAGGCCGAGCAGGTGCGCAGCGCCATTTCCGGCGTGCAGATCGACCTGCGCCACGACATCGCGCTGATCTCGGATGCGATCGCCTCGCGCGTCGACGAGGTCGCCAAGAGCATCACCAGCGCGCTGGAAGAGCGCGGCGCCCACATCACTTCGGCGCTCTCCAATGCCGGCGACAACATGATCCTCGCGCTCGGCGAGCGCGGCGGCGACCTGCTCGATCGCCTCGAGGAAGCCAGCGCAGAAACCACGCGCGCCGTGCTCGACGCCTCCGAGCGGCTGACCACCAGCCTCAACTTCAAGACCGGCCACGTCCACGACGAGTTCGTCGACCTCGCCGATCGCGTCCATGAGATGTTGAACGACCGCATCGACCGCATCACCGGCGAGTTCGAGACCCGTTCCGCCACCATCGTCGACGGCATCTCCGACCGCACCGAGCAGGTCCACGACTCCCTCAAGAACTCCTCCGACTCGCTCTTGCTCGAACTCGAGCTGCGCAGCACCGACCTCGTCACCAAGATCGACGATGCCGGCAACCGCCTTGCCACCCAGATCCTCACTTCCGGCGACAAGGCGAGCGACGCGCTCGACGTCACCGTCAACTCGCTGGTGGCCAAGGTGGTCGGTCAGACCGAGACCGCGCACGACTCGCTGTCGCTGCAGATGAGCGCCTTCGACGAGTTGGTGAAGAACCAGGGCGCCGAGCTTGCGGAAAAATTCGCCCGCGACTTCGGCACGCTCGGCGCGCTGATCACGCGCCACATCTCCGAATTCGACCGCACGGTGAAGACGTTCGGCGGCGAGATCGTCGAACGCCTCGGCCAGCGCACGCACGACATTTCCGAGTCGCTGAAGGACTATGTCGATAATTTCGATACCCGTTTGACTTCCAATGGCGGCCAGCTCACCGGTGCGCTCGACCAGCGGCTGGCGCAGTTCGAGACCACGCTTCGCGGCCGGGTCGAGCATCTCGACACCTCGCTCGACGGCAAGCTGAAATCGATCGATGACACGCTGCGGACCGGCGTGACGTCCATCGACGAAACTCTGCAGACGCGCGTGGCCTCGATCGACGAGACGCTCAAGACGCGCGTGACCTCCATCGACGAGACGCTGGGTACACGAACCAAGGCGATCGAGCAGGCCCTCGACAGCCGCTCGAAGGCCATCGAGCAGACCTTCGATACCCGCTCCAAGGCGGTCACCGAAACCATCGATACCCGCATCAGCGCGCTGTCATCGGTCATGACCGACCACGCCGCGCAGGTGATCCAGTCGCTCGATCAGCGATTGGGCCGCCTCAACTCCTCGCTGACCGAGGGCACCGCGCAGGCGGTCGAGGCGGTCGACCGCCGCATCACCGCCGTCACCGAGACCATCGACGGCCGCAGCGAGCACCTCACCGACACCATCACGGCGCGATTCCAGGAAATCCACCAGGGCATCGAGAGCAGGGTCGGCGCCATCGGCAACGATATCGACACCCGCGTCACCCAGTTCGAGGACCTGCTCGGCTCTCGCGTCGAAGCCGTGGCCGGCCGCATCGAGAGCAGCGGCCGCCAGGCCAGTGACGACCTGATGGCGCGCGCGGAGTTGCTCTCCGCAGGCATCAAGTCGCATGTCGAGGATGCCGAGCGCTCGCTCACCAATCTCGTGGTCAACACCAGCGAGACCATTCAGACCGGCGCCCGCGCCGCCCAGCAGGCCCTGCTCGGGGTCTCCTCGGATGTCGGCGCGCAGCTGAAGCTGACCTCCTCGGAAGTCGAACGCGCCCTCACCGCGGTCGGAACCGGTGCGGCCAACACCATCCTGACCAGCGCGCGCGACGCACAGGCCACCCTGGTGACGGCATCGACCGATGCGGCCGACCAGATCAAGACGCTGTCGGGCGAGATCGAGCGGACGCTTACCGCCGCGGGATCGTCGACCTCGTCCACGGTGCTGGCCGGCGCTCGCGAGGTGCAGACCATCCTGGTCAATGCCTCCACCGAAGCCGCCACCCACGTCAAGACGCTCACCGCCGAGGTGCAGCGCTCGCTGACGCTGGCGGGAACCGCGACCGCGGAAGCCGTCACGGCCGGCGCCCGCGACGCCCAGAACACGCTGGTGAACACCTCCTCGGAGGCCGCTGCCCACGTCAAGACGTTGACCGCCGACGTGCAGCGTTCGCTGTCGATCTCCGGAACCGCGACCGCCGAAGCCATCACGGCCGGCGCCCGCGAGGCCCAGAGCACGTTGCTCAACGCCTCGACCGAGGTCGCGACCCAGGTCAAGACGCTGGCGACCGACATCGAGCGCTCGCTCTCCATCGCCGGCACGGCGACCGCCGAGTCCATCCTGACCGGTGCTCGCGAGGCCCAAACTACGCTGGTGACGGCATCGTCCGATGCCGCCGGCCAGGTCAAATCGCTTGCCGCCGAGGTCGAACGCACGCTGACGGCCGTTGGTGCGGATACCGCTGCTGCAATTCTCAGCAGCGCACGCGAAACCCAGAACACGTTGGTCACGGCGTCCTCCGATGCCGCCAGCCACGTCAAGGCGCTCGCCGCCGATGTCGAACGTACCCTGTCGGCCGCGGGTGCCGACGCGGCCGCGTCGATCCTCAACAGCGCGCGGGAAACCCAGACCACGCTGGTCACGGCGTCGTCCGACGCTGCCGGCCATGTCAAAACTCTCGCCTCCGACGTCGAACGCACGCTGTCGGCTGCGGGCGCGGACACTGCGTCTGCGATCCTCAACAGTGCGCGGGAGGCACAAAGCTCGTTTGCCTCCACCGCCGGCGATGCCGCGAGCAAGATCAAGGCGATCTCGACCGACATCGAGCGCTCGCTCGCTGCCGTCACCGGCAACACCACCGACAATATCCAGATCAGCGCGACGAATGCGCAGAACGCCCTGATCAACGCCTCCAACGAGGTCACGGCGAAGGTGAAGTCGACCTCGACCGATATCGAGCGCTCGGTGCTTGCCGCCGGACAGAGCTTCAATTCGGCGATGAGCGGCAAGACCAACGAGATGGTCGGCTTCGTGCAGCAGCAGACCGACCGCCTGTCGCAGATGATCGACGGCAAGCGCGGCTCGCTGGTCGAGGCGATCGGCGCCAAGACCAACCAGCTCACCGTCGACATCGACCGCGTCACATCAGATGCGCTGAAGTCGATCGAGACCCGCGGCCAGGCATTCTCGCACACCCTGATGGGCAACGGCTCCGACGTGGCGCGTACCATCACCTCGGCGGGCGAGCTTGCGACCGGCGCCATCAACAAGTCGCTGAAGGATCTCGAACAGTCCTCGAAGAGCGCCATCGAGCAGTCGCGCCAGGTCTCGATCCAGGCCGTGACGGAGATGCAGGAGACCAGCAAGATCCTGCGGACCGATACGGTTGCACTGTTCGAGCGGCTGCGCGAGGGCAACATCCTGTTGCAGGAGGTGCTCACCGGAGCCCACGACAACCTCAACTCGCTGGAGCGTGCGCTGGTGACGCGTGTCGCCGACTTCGTCTCGGCGATGAACGACGTCACCACCCGCAACGGCACGGCGACGCAGACGCTGGAGGACCAGCTCGGTATCTTCAACGACAAGACGTCGAAGGCGCTGGAGGACCTCAACGCGCTGTCGACGCACTTCGAGGCGCATGGCAAGACGCTGGTCGATGCCGCCGGCATGGTCGAGCAGGCCAATCGCTCCACCACGACGTCGGTCAACGAGCGCAAGGCTACGCTGGAATTGCTGGTCACCACCATCGACCTGCGCACCGCCGATCTCGATCAGCGGCTGTCGCGCTTCACCAGCCTGCTCGATGAATTGCTCGGCGCCGCCGAGGAGCGTGCGCGCGACATCGCGCGCGTCGTGGCGGAGACCGCGGGTGCGGGCTCGGCGGCAATCAGCCGCCAGTTCGAGGCGGTGCGTACGGCCTCCGAGGAGGAGCATCAGCAGACCGTCCACGCCATGCACGAGATCTACCAGCAGACCACCGAAGAAGCGGATGCGATGTTCAAGCAGTCCGCCGAGAAGTTCGCCAATCTGGTGCAGAGCATGAAGCAGATGGCGGGCGAGATGCATCAGGAGCTCGAGGCGACCCGCAACGAGCTGCGCCGTGGCGTGCTCGAAATGCCGCAGGAGGCCGCCGAGAGCACCGCGCAGATGCGCAAGGTGATCGTCGACCAGATCGAGGCGCTCGCCGAGCTCAACCGGATCGTGGCCCATCATGGCCGCGGGCTGGATGTGGTCGCAACCAACCGCACCAGCGTGCAGCGCCAGGAGGAGCCCGTGATGGCAACCGCCGGTGGCCGCGGCGACGTGCGCATGCGCGACAACGGCAGCGCGTCCAACCTGCCGCCGCCCGATCTCGGCATGCCGACGTCGCGCCGCACCGAGGCGCCGCCGGTCAGCCCCGCCAACTCCGATGGCTGGTTGTCCGACCTGTTGAGCCGCACCGATGCCGGCGGCAATCCGCCTCCGCAGCGCGGCGGCCGTCCGCCCCAGCAGGGCGGCGGCAATCCGCTGGAGTTGCTGTCGCTCGACATCGGCCGGCTGATGGACCGCAACCTCGCGGCCGAGATGTGGGACCGCTATCAGCGCGGCGAGAGCAAGGCGTTCACCAAGCGCCTGTACACGCCGGCCGGCCAGAAGGCCTTCGACGAGGTCGCGCGCAAGTACCGCGCCGACCGCGGCTTCAAGCAGACGGTCGACCGCTACATCACCGAGTTCGAGCGGCTGCTCGACGAGGTGGCGCGCGAGGACCGCGGGCCGCAGGCGCTGCGCAACCACCTGACCTCGGAAACCGGTCTGGTCTACACCCTGCTCGCGCATGCGGCGGGCCGGCTGGGGTGATTGGCGAATAGCGAGTAGCGAATGGAAAACGGAGGCCTCGCGGCCTCCGTTTTGTTTTGGGCTGCGGCGCCAGCAGCGTAAGAGCACTACTCGCTATTCGCCATTCCCTATTCGCTCACTCACTGCCGCTTCTGGCCGCTCGCCGCCGGCGCCGGCGCCTTGGCGGCTGCGCCTGCTGGCGGCTGTGGCTGCTCGGCCGTGGGCTGTTGCGCGCCGTTGCTGGCGCCGAAGATCACCCGGGTCGGGTTGCGGTCGAAATTGTTCACGGCGCGGCTGATGTCGCCGAGCGTCTTGCGGCCGTCGGACATCAGCGCGCCGGAGCGCTTGTCGAAGTCTTCGGCAAGCTCGCGGATCGACTTCACGGTAAGGAACAGCTCGCCACCGTCCTTGCCGCCGGCCAGCGAGTTCAGTCCCACCATCAGATTATCGGCCTTGCCCATCACACCGTCGACGCGCGCCATGATGGCGTCGATACGCTCGGAATTGCGCGCCAGCGACGTGGTGAAGGTTTCGAGGTTATGCAGCGAGTTCTTCACCGACTCCTGATTGTCGGCGACGACCTTGTTGACGTTCTGCAAGGTCGCGCGGATCGCCTCGGTGACGTCCTGCAGCTTGTTCGGATCGGCGGTGAGCACGGGGATGCCGTCCTCGTCGAGCGGCACCGGGGGTGCTGCCTCCTCGCCGCCCTTCAGCGAGATCGCGGCAACGCCGGTGAGGCCCTGAAACTCCAGGCCGACGAGGGTGTCCTTGCGCAGCGGCGCGGTGTTCTCGACCATGGCGAGCGCGACAACGCGACGCGGATTGTCGAGCTTCACCGAGATGACTTCCCCTATCCGGATACCGTTGAAATTCACGCTGCCGCCATTGCGCAAACCCGACGCCGGGCCTTCGAAGATCACGCGCAAGGGTCCGCGCGCCTTGGTGGTGTGCAGACTCTGGAACCACAGCACGAAGCCGAACGCCGCCGCGATCACCGCCAGGGTGAAGGCGCCGATCAGCACATAATTCGCCCGGGTCTCCATCAACTGCTCCGGTTACTGGCTCACGACAGCGCGGGCGCGCTTGCCGTTGAAATACTGCTTGAGCCAGGGATGCTGCGATGCCTTCATGTCGGCGATCGATCCTGCGGCAATGATCTTGCCGTTCCCCAGAACGGCGATGCGGTCGCAAGCGGTATAAAGACTATCGAGATCGTGCGTTACCATGAAAACGGTCAGGCCCAAAGTGCGCTGGAGCGTCCTGACCAGTTCGTCGAAGTCGCCCGCGCCGATCGGATCGAGCCCGGAGGTCGGTTCGTCGAGGAACACCAGTTCCGGATCGAGCGCGAGCGCGCGCGCCAGCGCCACGCGCTTGACCATGCCGCCCGACAGTTCCGACGGAAAGCGGTCGGCGACCTCCGGCCGCAAGCCCACCATCACAAGCTTCGCCACCGTGATCTCGTCGAGCAGGCGCTGCGAGACCTTGAGATATTCGCGCACCGGAAACTGAATGTTCTGGCGCACGGTGAGTGAGGAAAACAGCGCGCCCTGCTGGAACAGGATGCCCCAGCGCCGCTCGACCGCGCGCCGCGCCGCCGTGTCGGCGGCATCGAGATCGACGCCGAATACCTCGATGCGCCCGGCGAGCTTCGGCACAAGGCCGATGATGGTACGCGTCAGCACCGACTTGCCGGCGCCGGAAGGCCCGACGAAGCCGAGGATCTCGCCGCGCCGGACGTCGAGATTGAGCCCGTCGAGCACGCGCGTACTGCCGAACTGCACGGTGATGTCGCGCACCCGGATGATGGCGTCGGAGGTGGCTTGCGGCTGCAGCGCCATGGTCACATCCCGATCGCGGCGAAGAAGATGGCGAACACGCCATCCATCACGATGACGAAGAAGATGCCCTTCACGACCGACGCGGTGGTGTGCTGGCCGAGCGATTCGGCGCTGCCCTGCACGGCAAGACCCTCGACGCAGGCGACGATGCCGATCACCGCCGCCATCACCGGCGCCTTGATGATGCCGACCGTGAAATGGTCGATCGAGATCGCATCGCGCAGGCGCAGCAGAAATGCCTCGGGATCGACGCCGCCATAGAGCCAGGCGACGAGGCCGCCGCCATAGAGTGCGGCCATCGCGCCGAGGAAGGCGAGGATCGGCAGCGCGATGATCAGCGCCAGCATTCGCGGCAGGATCAGCACCTCGATCGGATCGAAGCCCATGGTGCGCAGCGCGTCGATCTCCTCGCGCATCTTCATCGAGCCGAGTTCGGCGGTATAGGCGCTGCCCGAGCGTCCCGCGACCATGATCGCCACCAGCAGCACGCCGATCTCGCGCAAGACAAGCACGCCGAGCATGTCGACCACGAAAATGTCGGCGCCGAACTTGCGGAAATGGAAAATGCCCTGTTGCGAGATGATGCAGCCGATCAGGAAGGTGATCAGCACGATGATCGGCACCGCGCGCCAGCACACCTGCTCCAGATGATGCACGGTCGAGGTCAGGCGGAAACTGCGCGGATGGATCAGCACGCGGCCGCCGGCGGCCAGCACCGCACCCAGCATGTCGATCAGTTCGACGAAAGTGCCGCCGATGCCGGCAACGGTACGGCCGACCTGGTCGAGCATGCCGGTGATGGTCACCGACGAGCTTTCGACGACCGGCGCGGCTTTCACGCGGCGGACCTCGTCGACCAGCGTGGCATAGTTCGCCGAGAGGCCTGCGATCTTCGCTTCGATGCCGCCTTGTGTCAGGCTGCGGCGCAGCCGCTCGATCAGCCATGCGCCGAAAGTGTCGAGCCGTGAAATCTGCGAGACATCGATGAAGATATTCGGGCGGCTGCCGGCGAGCTTCTCCGCCTCGGCCACCATCGCCTCCAGTGTGGAGGCAAAGCGCGCAATCCACGGCCCCGCGGCACAGAGCGCGAGCCCGTTGCCGTGCGCAATCTGCTCCAAAGTCGGGTCGCCGTTCACGTCCGCAGCCCCGCGTTAGCGGAAAACAAATGTCCCACGCTAGAAACCATCCTCCTAACCAGCCATAGTTGGTTGCAGCGGGCAAGCTTGGGGTTCAAAAATCGCCTGATATTAAAATGACTTCCGCCAAATCTCCAACGCTTGCGGCACGAATTGAGCGCTTCCCCATCGCCGGTTCCTTCACCATTAGTCGGGGGGCCAAGACCGAGGCCGTGGTCGTGGTGGCCGAGGTCAGCGACGGGACCCATCGCGGGCGCGGCGAATGCGTGCCCTACCCGCGCTACAACGAGACGCCGGAGGCGGCGCTGAAGGCGCTGCGGGAGCTCGGCGACGCCGTGGCCGGCGGGCTCGACCGGCAGGCGCTGCAGGCGGCGCTCCCTGCGGGCGCAGCTCGCAATGCGCTGGACTGCGCGTTGATCGATCTCGAAGCCAGGCGCGCCGGCGTTCGCGCCTGGGATCTGCTCGGCCGCCCCACGCCGACGCCCTGCATCACGGCCTATACGATCTCGCTGGGTTCGCCCGCGGCGATGGCCGAGGCGAGTGCGAAGGCCGCGCATCGGCCGCTGCTCAAGATCAAGCTCGGCAGCGATAGCGATGGCGAGTGCATCGCCGCGGTCCGCAAGGCCGCCCCCAATTGCGAATTGATCGTCGATGCCAACGAAGGGTGGACGCCGTCCGGCCTCGAGCGCAACCTCGCGGCCTGTGCCGAGGCCGGCGTGACGCTGGTGGAGCAACCGCTGCCCGCAGGGTGGGACGACATGCTCGGGCGTATCCGCCGGCCGGTGAAGGTCTGCGCGGACGAGAGCGTGCACGACCGCAGATCGCTCGAGGGCCTGCGCGGGCGCTACGACGCCGTCAACATCAAGCTCGACAAGACCGGCGGCCTGACCGAGGCGCTGGCGATGGCCGATGCGGCCAAAGCGCTCGGTTTCGACATCATGGTGGGCTCGATGGTCGCGAGCTCGCTGGCGATGGCGCCGGCGATGCTGCTCGCGCCGATGGCGCGCGTCGTCGATCTCGACGGACCGCTGCTGCTGGCGCGCGATCGCGACGATGGCCTGCGCTATGACGGCAGTCTGGTTCATCCGCCGGAGCCCTCGCTCTGGGGCTGATGCGCGGCGAGACGCTTCCGTGCCGACCACATCACAATCGCGCCGGTGCCTGCGAGCGCGGCCATCACATAATAGACGCCCTGCCCGTAGCGCGCGTAGACCACGCCCGTGAGGATGGAGACGCTGCTCGCGACGATGCCGGCGCAGGCCGCGAGGAAGCCCTGCCCGCGCGCCATGATGTGAGGCGGCACGTGATGCACCATCAACCCCATGGTGCCGACCTGCGTCAGCCCGAAGGTCAGGCCGTGCATCAATTGGACCGCCGCGAGGATCGGGAACGGCGGCGACTGGGCCGTGATCACCCAGCGCGCGACTGCGCTGAGTGCAGCGATCACGACCAGGGTCGCAGGCTGCAGTGTGAATCGCGGCGACAGCGCGAACACCACGATCTCGGCGAGCACGCCGAGCACCCACAGGCTTGCGATGGTCAACCCGCTAAAACCCTCCTGCTGCCAGGCGATGGAGGCGAAGATGTAATAGGCCTGATGGCTGCTCTGGATCAGCGCCGAGGTGAGGATGATGGCGAGGAACCCGCCATCGCGCAGCAGCGCGCCCGCGCCATGCTGTGCGGCGGGCGCCGACTTGACGATGCCGAGCGGCTGCAACCCGAGGCTCATCAGGGCGCCGAGCGAGGCCATGCCGACGATAAGCCAGATCAGGTGCTTCGCCGAGATGACGTCGAGCAACTGACCACAGGCCAGCGCGGCGGCGATGAAGGCCGCCGAACCCCACAGCCGCAGCGGTCCATAGCTGAGGCCGTATTGGGCGACGCCGCGCAGCGCATAGGCGTCGATCAGCGGCACCATCGGCGTCCACAGGCAGCAGGTCGCGGCATAAGCGATCAGGATCAGGAGCGGCAGATGCTGCGTGCCGACGACGGCAAGCCCGAGCGCGGTCGCGAATGCCGTCACCGTGATGGCGCCGCGCAACGCGTGACGCCGCTCGGCGAAGCCGGTGACGAACGGCAGCACGGTGAAGCGCGTCACCGCGGGCACGGCGGTGATGAGGCCGATCCAGCCGGCGTCGACGCCGACCGCCTTCAGCCACACAGGGAAGTACGGCAGATGGGTGCCGACCAGCCCGAAGCCGGTGCCGTAGACCAGCGCAAGCCGGCTCGCGAATCGCTTGGCCGCGGAAGCGGTGGGGATTTGTGATTTGCCCGACATCAATTCAATTGCGATTCGGTCTGGTTTCTGCTGATCGTACAGGCAACGCGCGGTGATTTGCGCGGCAATTGAGTTTGCCATGGCCAACCAAGCCTTTGCCCTGTCGCCGATCTCGGCTCGCGCAAGCCTGCCGGGCGAGGAGGACTATGAGGCGATCCGCGAGGCGTTCATGGAGACCGCGCGCGGCCGCTGGTTCCTCGACGAATATGCGCGGCGCAACCGCAACGCCGATACGCACATGGTGCTGGACGCGGTGTCGCGGGTCGAAGAGACGCTGGCCGCGCAGCGCCAGCCGCCCGCTCCACCGCCCGTGGATAAGCGGCCGGAGATGTTGGCCGCGATCTCTGCCGCGGTAAGCGAAGCCGAGCAGACGGCATCTACCGCGCTTGATGGCCTCGGGCTCGAGGAGAGCCTCGCTCCCATCCGCAAGGGCGCGCGGATCATCAAGGAGATTTCCTGGCGCTGGCGCGAGATCGGCGCCGATGGCCGCATCTGCGACCTCCTGGACTCCCAGGTCGGCGCCATCGAAGCCGGTTGCGATGACATCGCTGGTGTCGATCCGCGCGTCGCGCTGCGCGAGGCCTTCGACACGATCAGAGCGAGCATCTCGGCCTTGTCCGACATCGCCGAAGCGACGCCTGCTGTTGTCGAGGACGTGACCGCTGAAGCTGCGGCTAAGCCGGACATCGCAGCGGCGGTCGACGAGCCCGTGGCGATGGCCGAATCTGTCGAGGCTCCGCCCGATGACGCCGAGGCCTACGACGAAGCCATGCTCGAGCTGGTGGCGATGGAAATGTCCGCGCCCGATTTCGACGACGCCGAGACCGAGTTTGCCATCACCGCGCCTGAGGCGCATCTCGACGAACCACCGCAGGCCCAGGTCGCCGAGCCGGCGCGGCTTCAGGTCGCCGACCCGCCGCAAGTGCCGATTGCCGAGCCGCCAGCAAGCTCAGGCTGTCGAGCCATCTCAGGTGGACTCGTTGCCGGCCGCGATTGCGCAGGAGCCAATCGCGGCGCAGGAGCCTGTGCTGCCCTCGCCGCCGGTTACACCTGAGCCCGCGCCGTCGCTCGGCGCGACCATCCTGGCCAGCGGTCTCGTGACGCGGCCGAAGACTCCGGCGAACGATCCGCTGGCGCCGATCCGGCGCATGACCCAGGCCGAGAAGATCGCGTTCTTTTCGTGAGCACGGCCCACCGCGGCTCCGCACTTTCAATTTCGCTCACGCAATCAGCTTCGCGTACAAATCCGCATCGACATTGCCGCCGGACAGCACGATCACGATCGTCTTGCCGCGCGCCTCGATCTTGCCGGATAACAGCGCGGCCAATCCCACCGCTCCGCCCGGTTCCACCACCAGTTTCAATTCCCGGAACGCGAACGCCATTGCCTGGCCGACTTCCGCGTCGGACGCAGTGACGCCGTGCGACAGCAGCTTGCCGTTGATCGCGAAGGTCAGCTCGCCGGGGATCAACGCCATCAGCGCGTCGCAAATGGTGCGGCCTTCCGAGGCGTGCGGCTCGCGTTTGCCGGCGCGCAGCGATCGGGTGTGATCGTCAAATCCTTCGGGCTCCGCCACGATCATTTGGGTCTGCGGAAAACGTGCCCTCACAGCGGTCGCAACCCCCGCAATCAAGCCGCCGCCGGAGGCCGGCGCGACCACGATATCCGGCGTCAGCCCGAGCGCCGCCATGTCCTCGGCGATCTCGCGGCCCGCCGTGCCCTGGCCCGCGATCACGAAAGGATCGTCATAGGGGCGCACCAGGGTGGCGCCGCGCTTGTCCGCAATTTCGCCCGCGATCGCCTCGCGGTCTTCCTTGTCGCGATCGTAGAGCACGACCTCGGCGCCATAGGCTTTGGTGCGCTCGCGCTTGGCGACCGGCGCATCGGACGGCATCACGATCGTGGCCTTCATCTTGAGGATCTCGGCGGCGGCCGCCACGCCCTGGGCGTGATTGCCGGAGGAGAACGCGACCACGCCGTTGGCGCGACGATCCTGCGGGATCGACGACAGCTTGTTGAAGGCGCCGCGGAACTTGAACGAGCCGGTCCGCTGCAGCAATTCCGGCTTCAGGAACACCCGCGTGCCGACGCGCGCATCGAGCGCCGGATTGGCGAGCAACGGCGTACGCACGGCGTATGGCGCGATCACGGTCGCGGCCCGATCGATATCGACCGCAGTGACCGGCAGTTTTGTCATGTCTGTCATGAACGGGCTTTTAGCGCGCTCGGTCACGGCCGGGCAAGCCACCAATCACGCGGCGCGGGCGGCAACCTGCGGCACCGGCGCGACGCGCCGCTCCGGATCGGTCCAGGTGATGATCTCGAACGTGCCGTCCTCGTGCTCGGCCAACGCGGTGCAGCTCTCGACCCAGTCGCCGCAATTCATGTAAGTGATGCCGTGCTCGTCATGAATGGTCGCATAGTGGATGTGGCCGCAGATCACGCCGTCGCAGCGGTGACGGCGCGCCTCGCCCGCCAGCGTCGCCTCGAACGCGCCGATATAGTTGACCGCCTTCTTCACCTTCAGCTTGGCCCATTGCGACAACGACCAATAGGGCACGCCGAACAGGCGGCGGAAGAAGTTGACGAAGCGGTTCATCTGGATCGCGAAGTCGTAGGCCTTGTCGCCGAGATGCGCGAGCCAGCGTGCGTTCTGCACCACGAGGTCGAAGATATCGCCGTGGATCACCAGATAGCGCTTGCCGTCGGCGCCGGTATGGACGGTGTTCTCGACGACGTCGATGCCGCCGAAATGCGTGCCGTAATATTTGCGCAGGAACTCGTCGTGATTGCCGGGGACGTAGACGATCTTGGCGCCCTTGCGCGCCTTGCGCAGCATCTTCTGCACGAAGTCGTTGTGGGATTGCGGCCAGTACCAGTTTGAGCTCAGCGCCCAACCGTCGACGATGTCGCCGACCAGGTAGATGGTGTCGGCGTCATGGATGCGGAGGAAGTCGAGCAATCGGTCGGCTTGCGAGCCGCGGGCGCCAAGATGCACGTCGGAGATAAACAGGGTGCGAAAGCGCCGATCCGGGCTGTCTTCGCTTACAGAGTCACTTCCCATATGGGCGCCCCTAACAGATTCGCATGACAGTGCGATGACCCTTCCGAATGGCCGTCTTTGGGCAGCTTTCGGCACGAATCACGCCGTTGATTTTTTGAATCCGCGATAGCAGGGCGTTGCGACAATGAGGCGACAGCAGAGCGCCCCGAACAGCCTGCCTCGTCATTGCGAGCGAAGCGAAGCAATCAGCCTTTCTTTCCGCGGAGGAATGGATTGCTTCGTCGCTGCGCTCCTCGCAATGACGAAGACATCAAGTAACATTTCCCGCGGCGCGATTTGCATTCGGCGCCGGGCCGGCGCTGCGGCCGCCTGCTCAGCCGCCCTAGTGGACGGGATCCAGCACGACCACCGGTATCTCACGCTCGGTCTTGAGTTGATAATCGGCGTAGGGCGGCCAAAACTCGAGCGCCTTTTTCCAGAGTCGAAGGCGCTCCTCACCCGCCGTTGTCCTGGCCCGCGCGTTCATCTTTTTGGTCCCGACCTGGACTTCGACATCGGGGTTGGCGAGAATGTTGCGATACCAACCGGGGTGTTCGGGCGCGCCTCCCTTTGAAGCGACGACGAAGTAGCTGCCGCCCTCGGTTCCGTAAAACAGCGGGAATATGAACTTATCGCCGGACTTGCGGCCGGTCGTGGTCAACATCAGCGCCGGCGCCGTGATCTCACCTCGCCCTGGCACGTTGACCTTGTACATGTGACCGTCGGTTCCACCGCTGGCCAGATAGCGGTTCGCGTGCTCCAGCATCCAGCCCGGCAGGTTCGGAGCGAGTTTCGCTTCAGCCATCGTGCCCTCCTTCAGAGTTGCAGGCAGCATACCATCGGGCGACGGATCGGCCAATTCCGGATTCAGGAGCACGGTGGGGTTGTCAGAAACGCACGGCGACGGTCACGTCCCGACCTGCGCCGCCTCCAGGATGAGCCCCGCGATTTCTTCCGGGTGCGAGATCAGCGCGAGATGGCTTGCCTTCACCTCGATGGTCTTGGCGCCCATGCGCTTGGCCATGAAGCGCTCGAGGTCGGGATTGATGGTGCGGTCCTCGGTCGACACCGCATAGAAGCTCGGCTTCGATCGCCAGGCCGCGTTGGTGGTCTTGCCCGTGAGCAGCGCCTTGTGGAACGGCTCCTGCACCGCATAAAGCACTTTGGCTTTCGCCACCGGCAGGTCGCCGGCGAAATCGCGCAGGAAGGCTTCTTCCGTCAGGCGACCTTCGTCGCCGTCGAACACGATGCCCGCGCTCGCCGGCGGCGTCGGAAAGGTCTTGGCGAGTGCCGTGTAGTCCTCGCCCGCATCCGGCGCGCGCGCCGCGACATAGACCAGCGCGGATACGTTCGGATGCACGCCGGCTTCCGTCACGATCATGCCGGAGAAGGAATGACCGACCAGCACCGTCGGGCCGTCCTGCCGCGCCAGCACGCGCTCGGCGGATGCCACCGCCTCGGGCAGCGTGGTCAGCGGATTCTGCACCGCGGTGACGTTGAGGCCGGCCGCCTGCAGACGCGGGATCACCTCCAGCCAGCACGAGCCGTCCGCGAACAGGCCGTGCACCATCACGACGTTGCGCGCCTTCACGGGAGTGACGGCGGTCGCAGGGGTGCGCATCGACATCAACGAAACTGCCGCGCCGGCAGCAACTGTCGCAGCGAATGTGCGCCTGGTCATCATCACGACGACGCTCCTGGTCTGGAATCGTCATCGCGATCGACCACGATCAACCTCGCCGGCTCGTCATATCCTGCGCGGCTCGAGTAGAACACCAGCGCCATCAACCCGACGCCCACCAGAAGCGAGAACAGGATGCCTGCCGCCATCGCGGCATATCCGATCGGCGGCACGTCGGTGCCTGCGGCAGATTCCCAGCCGAGTGTCGCCATCACCGCAACGACGATCAACAACACGACCATGCCCGCCAGCAGCGCGTAGGACGTCGCGCTCATGCCCTTGGCGCTGGCGCGCAGATTTTGCCAGTACAGTTCCTCAAGCAATCGTCGCATGGTGCGATCTCCCTCTTCGGCAGACTGCATCCTGCACCGCGGCCACGCGGCGATCTTTCGGATTCGCGCCCGCGTTCCAAGAATTGCACGCCGCTCATGCCGTGCGAATCCGACAGCGCGACCGCGCAATCGCAAGACGCCGCGCGACGGCTCCGGTCAAATTCCCGCCGACGAAACCGATTTCCTCAAATTCGCGAGCGAGACCGCCAATGCCCATGATCAGGACCAAAGACGGCGTCGACATCTTCTACAAGGATTGGGGATCGGGACAGCCGATCGTGTTCAGCCATGGCTGGCCGTTGTCGGCGGACGACTGGGACACGCAGATGCTGTTCTTCCTCAACCAGGGCTTTCGCGTCATCGCCCATGACCGCCGCGGCCATGGCCGCTCCAGCCAGCCCGGCGACGGCCACGATATGGATCATTACGCCGACGATCTCGCGGCCGTCACCGCGCATCTCGATCTGAAGAACGCCGTTCACGTCGGCCATTCCACCGGCGGCGGCGAGGTGGTGCATTACATCGCCCGCCACGGCGAAAGCCGGGTCGCGAAAGCCGCGATCCTCTCGGCCATTCCGCCCTTGATGGTGCAGACGCCCGCCAATCCGGGTGGCTTGCCCAAGAAGGCCTTCGACGATCTTCAGGCGGCGCTTGCCGCCAATCGCACGCAATTCTATCGCGATGTCCCTTCTGGTCCGTTCTACGGCTACAACCGGCCTGGCGCAAAACCATCGGAAGCCGTGATCGCGAACTGGTGGCGGCAGGGCATGATGGGCGGCGCAAAGGCGCATTATGACGGCATCGTCGCCTTCTCGCAGACCGACTTCACCGAGGACCTGAAAAAGATCAACGTGCCGGTGCTGGTGATGCACGGCGACGACGACCAGATCGTGCCCTATGCGGATTCCGCACCGCTGTCGGCAAAGCTCCTGAAGCACGGCCGGCTCAAGACCTACAAGGGCTTCCCGCACGGCATGCCGACCACGGAAGCGGCCACCATCAACGCCGACCTGCTGGCGTTCATCAGGGAGTGAAGGGCGGTAGCGTCGAACAACGAACCCTCGAGCCCCTCACGCGGCGCGGAGCCTGTCATCGGGCGCGCCTTTGGCGCGAGCCGTTTGGCGCCGGCCTCTCCCGCTCGGGAGAGGTGAAGGAATGCGCAGCTCCGCATGCGACCTTGTGCTGCCTTTCCCGTGGTCCGGGATTTGCAATAGCCTCTCCTGCCGAGATTATTGCTGAATTTATTGGCAGGAGCGTTTTGCATGTCTCTCTTCGCGCGCAGGATACACCTTCCCGTCGTTCTCGCTGCTCTCGCGCTCGCCATGCCGGCGCAGGCGACCAACACCATCCGCGCGGTGATGCATTCCGATCTGCGGGTGATCGATCCCGGCTTCACCACCGCCTATATCACCCGCGACCATGGCTACATGGTCTACGACACGCTGCTCGCGACCGATGCCGACTTCAAGGTCCAGCCGCAAATGGCGGACTGGAAAATCTCCGACGACAAGCTGACCTACACCTTCACCTTGCGCGACGGCCTCAAGTGGCATGACGGCACGGCGGTCACCGCGGAAGATTGCGTCGCCTCGCTGAAGCGCTGGGGCAAGGTCGACAGCATGGGCCAGAAGCTCATGGACTTCACCGCGAGCCTGGAGGCATCAGACCCGAAGACGATCACGCTGAAGCTGAAGGAGCCATACGGCCTCGTGCTCGAATCGATCGCGAAGATGTCGTCCTATGTCCCCTTCATGATGCCGAAGCGCCTCGCCGAGACGCCGCCCGACAAGCCAATTCCCGAGCAGATCGGCTCGGGCCCGTTCAAGTTCGTGGCCGGCGAATTCCAGCCCGGCGTGAAGGCGGTCTACGAGAAGAACAGGGATTACATCCCGCGGAAAGAGCCGGCGAGCTGGACCGCCGGCGGCAAGATCGCCAAGGTCGACCGCGTCGAATGGATCACCATGCCGGACGCCCAGACCGCGGTGAACGCGCTGCAATCCGGCGACATCGACTTCCTGGAGATCACACCCTGGGATCTGATGCCGATGCTCTCGGCCAACAAGGAGATCAAGGTCGAAGTGCTGAACGAGCTCGGCTATCACGCCATCGGCCGCATGAATTTCCTGTACCCGCCGTTCGATAATCCCAAGGTCCGCCGCGCCGCCTTCATGGCGATCAACCAGAAGGACTTCATGGATGCGATGGTCGGCAACGACAAGTATTTCGTGCTGTGCGGCGCGCTGTTCGTCTGCGGCACGCCGCTCGAGACCGCTGTCGGCTCCGACGTCTTGGTCAAAGGCAACGGCGTGGCGGAGGCAAAGAAGCTGCTGAAAGAGTCCGGCTATGACGGCACGCCGGTGGTGCTGATGGCGCCGACCGACGTGGTGACCTTGAAGACGCAGCCGATCGTCGCGGCGCAATTGTTGCGCCAGGCCGGCTTCACCGTGAACGTGCAGGCGATGGACTGGCAGAGCGTGGTGAGCCGCCGCGGCAGCCAGAAGCCGCCGCAGGAGGGCGGCTGGAACTTGTTCTTCACCAACGTGATCGCGGCGGACCTGATGAATCCGATCGTCAATCTGCAGGTCAACGGCAAGGGCAGGAAAGGCGGCTGGTTCGGCTGGCCCGACGATGCGAAGATCGAAGCCTTGCGCGACGCGTTCGCGCGTTCGTCAAACCCGGATGAGCAGAAAAAGATCGCAACCGAGATCCAGACCGAGGCCTACGAGCAGGTGATCTACATTCCGGTCGGGCAATATCGCGTGGCGGCGTCATGGCGGACATCGCTGCATGGCGTGCTCGCAGGCCCGGCGACGCCGGTGTTCTGGAACGTCGACAAGTCGGAGTGAGGGCCTCGACTAGTTCTCTTTGTGCCCCTCCGGCGGCTGCGCCGCTGCAAGCTTGATCTCGTCGCGCGTTTGAAGCTGGGTTCCGCAAAATGGGCAGAAGAGAACCGCCTGATCGAAATAGCCGATCCCTTGATCGGTATTGACGCTCCCGATTGTCAGATACAGGACACCGGTGCCGTCTTGAGTGAACAGGAATCTCTGCTCGGGCAAGGTGAGCGCATCCCTCATATCCTTGCAGCAGGTTCCGAACGTCTTGTGCTGTGCCACTTACGGCCTCGATCTCCCGGACTCACCGCGGCGCGTCGTTGACAGGTGCGGGCGCGAACAGATTACTGGCCGCGGCCTGCTGAACGATCACGGCCGCATCGTCCGGCAGCAGGAAGCCGCGTGTGACGAGGTCTTGCGCCGCAACGCGAACGCGGTTCACGTAGTCATCGCGGCCATGATAGCGCTCCTCGATCGACAAGCGGGCGTCGCCGGCGCGCTCCCGCTCCGCTTTCGTTGCGGCGAACGGCGCGAAAGAGCCGACCAGCGAGCAGGTGAATGTCTGCGGCGCGTTCTGTCCGCCATTGGTGCCGAGCGGCACCGCCACGTCAGGCACCCGGACGCCGCCAAGCGCGTTGCCATCGGAATCGCGCTTCGGCACCTGGATCACGGCGGCCGGAAGCCTCGATGGTGCACGCAGTGCAGGCGGTTCGGCGCTTGCAGGCTCGAGCGGCATCAGCTCACTCGCGGGCGGCGCGGCGTTGCGGCTCACCCAGGCGTCGAGACGCGCCAGCAACGCCCGCGACACCGGCGCCCAATCGAGCCGGCCGGGCAGCATTGTGCATGCCGGCGCCTTGGGGACAACCACATGCGACCCGCCGGCGATATCGTACATCCGGACGTTCGCGGGGAGCTGTTGATCCGCAGGTCCGGACGCGCCAGTGCGGCCGAGCGATGCCCGCAGCGAGTAATAGTCCGTGGTGGAAGAGACCAGCAGCATCTTCGGCGGCACCTCGCCGCGCGCCTCGACCTTTGCCGTGATCTCGCCGATGGTGAGCGGCCCGTCATTGACGCCGGGAAAATCCGGATTGGCGAAGTTGGGAGCCTCATCGCCGCTCGATTTCGGCCCAAGGCCGGTCTGCAGGATCGGAAGCAGGCCCGCGCCGGACACGAAGACGTGCATGCCATCGAAGACGCGGCGATGGCCCGCCATGTTGAAGCCGTTCAACAGGAATGTCTTCAGAAATCGTCCGTCCTGGGATTTGCCGCTCGCCAGGATGCGGTTGATCGCGCCCTTGAGCGGATTTGGCGTTCCCACAGCGTCGGCGGCGGCATGCGCAAAAAAGTCGGCGGCATCGCGCACGATCGCAAATCCCACGCCCTCGACATACCGCGTCTTGCCATCGGCATCGGCGAAGGTGGGAAGATCGGCGCCCTGCCCCAGTTCCCAATATACTTCGGCAACCGAAAAGCCGTTGTCCTGGAGAAAGCCGGTGCCCTGTTCGAAAGTGCCGGACATGAACGGCGCTTCGCGCGGCGAATTATAGAGCGCTTCGGCATAGGCACGGCCGCGGTTGGGCACGTCCACCAGCAACGCGCCGTTGCCTGTGAGTGGGGCCGCCGGCATGATGAGAACGAGTTTCGCCGAGTAAGGGATACGGCCACGCTCGTTGGGCGCGGCCTTGTCGATGCCCGGAATGGACTCCTGCGGCGACAGGTCGCCGTGGACCTTGCCCTGCCAGATCACGTAGTCGCCAGCACGAAACGTCCCGTATGGCTGCCTTGACGTGAACTCGAGCCGCGTCACCTCCGCGGACGCGGGTACCGCCGTTGCGATCAGGCCGAGCAGGCAGATGAGGAACGCCGTGAAGAATCCGTTTGAACGGAGCGGCATTATGGTCCTCCCGATCTTTCGTCTTTTGTTTCCCTGACGCTCAAGCACCGAGAGCAGTGCGACATCATGGCTATTGCAATTCTGACAAAATAACATAGCCGCTCCGCGTTTTGGAGGACCATGAACAATTTCGTGATCGAGGATTTTCCTCTCACGACCGCATCAAACGCTTTAAAAAAAGCTTTAGTCGTCGCACGGCGAACACACTGCGCGGCTCGTCGATCACAAGTCGTTCACCGAACCGCGAGCCAGAGTTTACAAGGCCGCGCTCTCGGCTTCTGCATAGTCATGCGCAGGACTCGGGTGGGCCGGGTGCCAAAAACAAGAAAAGGATCATGTTATGCGACATTTGATTTTGACGACTACCGCCATTCTCGCCATTGCCGGTGCGACGACCAGCGCGTCGTTCGCCAAGCACCACCATCATGCTGCGCCGATGGCGGCGGCTTCCGGAGCGGCTCCCGCCGACACGATGGATCCTCACTCCGCGCGCGCCAAGAATTTGCGTGACGCCGGGTATGATGCTAAAAAGGACATGGATGCGAACGGCAACGTCAGGCAGAACTGATTTTGCGAAGCGGGAAGAAATCGGGTCGCCCGGTTTCTTCCCGATCCTACCCCATCAGAACGTGCCCGCCGCGGGAGTCCTCCTCGAGACCCGATTTGCAAGCGAACAACGCAACCGCGGACGGCCACGCGCCGGCGTGCTGCGCGAACGCTATCTTCATGTCGATCTTGCAGTAGTTTTTGGTGCCTGCAGACATGACGAGCGGCGGCGAACCGCTGTCCTCCGACCAGTCCTGGGGTCGCACGATGCAGATGTGGCCCGGCTTGTGCCGATCGGCCGACGCGAAGGCGGCAAGAACGAGCTGTCCCGCATTCGCGCGAGAGACGGCCTGCGCCAGGACGCCGGCCCCGCCGCTCAACCCCAGCGCTTGCCAATTTGACGCCTGCGCATCCGGGGCCGGGGGAAATTGCTTCCCATTCAGCCAGTCATATTGTTTGTTGGTCAGCAATTCCTGACTGGCGTTCGGCGGACGCAGAACATACAGATCGAGGGCAAGCGCCACCGCCGCCACGAAGGCGCTGCAGTGACTGGCCATCTCGGGAGCAACCCCGTCCGCGCGATCCTGCTGACCTGTGGTCCAGGTGATGTGGTGGCCGGCGACCCACTGGCTCTCCACCGGGATGCGGTCCAGAAACTCGGTCATCCGAGGACCACCACTCGGCGTGTAATTGGCGCTCATGGGATCGGGCTCCCGTGAAAATCGACTTACGCAATGAGCCTTGCGGCCATCAATGACCGCTCATGATAGGGATTGAGAAGCCAACGCACAAACCCGGGATTTACCTCGCGCAGACGAAGCTTGACGCAGCGTTGGCAGGCCCCGCCTTGTAATGCGGCCAGGCCGGCCACTGGCACAGCGGCAGCGCGCGCACGGTGGCGAACTGCGGCACCTCGACCTTTTGCTCGGTGACCTCCAGATCGCCGGGCGTCTTGCCCTTCTCGACCCAGTCGACCAGCACGCTCAGCATGTCGACATTGGCCGGCGCCGCCGGAGCCGACATGATCGACGCCCGGCGCGGTGTACAGCCGCGCGAACTCCGACGTCTCGGTCTTGCCGAGCTTCTTCTCGACAGTCTCGAAATAGCGGATGCCGGCATAGGGACTTTGCGCATAGTCGGCCATGTGCTCGAGGATCACGAGCTTGCCGCCATGCTCGCGGAAGCGGCCGAGATCGGGATTGGTGGAGTCCATCAACTGCGAGACCTGCTCCAGCCGCGCCTTGTGATCCTCAGGCTTGTATTTGGTCACGTCGAGATCGGGATCGCGCGCGAAGACAAATTGTATGCCGCCGGCGCCATAGATCCAGGCGATGCCGTTGTTCGACGCGGGCGGCAGCGCGGGCGCAGCCTTGCCGAGCCACCACGCAATCCAGCCGCCGGTCGGTCCGAACGATGGATTGTCCTCGCCCGAGATGCCCCAGCCCGGATAGTCGTCGAGGCCGTTGGCGAGCGCGAAGGAGAATTTGTAAGTGGCGTGCAGCGTGTTGATCGCGGATGATCTGCGCCTCGTTCAAACACTGGTCCGGCTTCTGGCCCTCGATGCAATGCAGCGTTTCGGCCTTGAAGCTCGCCTTGCAGCCGACGGGATCCTCGATCAGCAGGTCCTCGGAGCCGTCGGCCTTGTCGCAGGCTTTCAGCACCGCGTCCGCCACGAGCTTGACCTGGGCGGGCTTGATCCAGCCCTCGCCCATGGTCGCCATCCCTGCACGCGTTCCCGCATGCTGCAATCCGACCCAGTTGATGACGGGCACACGCGCGAAGATGCCGTCGAAATCCTCGGGGTAGCGCTGCGCCATGGTCAGGCCTTCGCGGCCGCCCTCGGACGAGCCCATGAAATACATCTTGTCGGGCTTCTTGCCGTAGGCGCGATTCATCAGCGCGACCGCGGCATCGCGCACTTTTTTGTATGAAACGTGCGCGAAATTCTCGAAGGCCTCGTCGTTGAGCGCGAACAGTTGCGGCGGCTCGCCGGATTTCGTCGCGTGGCCGGAGTCGGTGCCATAGGTGACGAAGCCGCGCGCCAGCGGAGACGGCTTGTCATAGGGATAGGCCGGCGGCAGACCGAGGCCGGTGATCAGCACGCCGTTGAAGCCGCCGCCGCCATATTGCAGCGAGCGGTTATTCCATTCTGCGGGAAGATTCACCTGGAACCTGATCGGCGGAGCCTTCGGGTCCGATGGCTCGATGTGGCCGAGCACCTTGCAGAAGGCGGGATTGGCGGGCGCGACGCGGGACGCCGGCGTCGGCGCATGTTCGGACAACGCGAGATGCGAAGGTGACAGCATTGTGGCGCTGTCTATCCGCACCGCCTCCCACGCGGCTCCCGCAAGACCGCTGCAGGTCGCGGCCGGGTCACCCGTGAAAGTTGTCGCCACCGCAGGCGGCACGGCCAACAGGGCCGCGAACGCACCGCCAAGCCAACCCCACGCAGAGGCCATCGATTCTACCCACTTCCGACGTGTCGTGTGTTCGTCTTGCCCGGCTGTGGGCTGATGCATTGAACGCGGCGCATCCGTAGAGGTCAATTAGCCCATTGGCGACCGACAAAAGGCTTGGATCAGCGTTGCGTTGCACGCCTCTTCGCGCGGCTACGACCTTAGGGTAACGTGCCGATGAAGCTGCAATCGAGGATGCCGAACCTCAGTCTCATAATACGCAGCGCCTGAGCCGACGGCGGGCCAATGGGAGGCTTTCATGTCGGACGACAGCGTTCCGCGCCGCAAATTCCTGCTCGGCGCCGGCCTTGCCGGGACTGCGCTCGCGGCGGGCCTCACTGAGGCCGCCGAAGCACAGCAGCCAGCTCCCGCCACGGCAGCGCCTGCTCCATCGACGGCGGACACCGAACCTTACGTGAACCTGACAGCTTCGGAAGCGGCTTTCATCGTTGCGGCCGTCGACACACTGATCCCCGCCGACGAGTTGTCACCATCGGGCAGCGATTGCGGCGTCGCCGTCTTCATCGACCGCCAGCTCGGCAGCGCCTGGGGCGGCGGCGCGAAAATGTATCGCGCGGGTCCTTACCTGAAGGGCAAGCCCGAGCAAGGCTATCAGTTGGCGCTGACGCCACGCGAATTCTTCGCCGCCGGAATCGCCGCGGCCAATGCCTGGACGCGCAAGACCTACCTCAAGGATTTCGACCGCCTCGCACCGGCCGATCGCGTTGTCGCGCTGAAGGCGATGGAGGAAGGCAAGGCCGAGTTCGAGAATTTTGCGTCGCGCGCATTTTTCGTCCAACTGCACGGCATCGCCATGGCCGGCTTCTTCTCCGATCCGATCTATGGCGGCAATCGCGACAAGATCGGCTGGAAGGTTCTCGGCTTCCCCGGCCTGCCCGCCACCTATGCCGACAAGATCGATGCCTACCGCGACAAGCGCTATGTCGCGGACCCGCAATCGATCGTCGACTTCTCGTGAGCGGGAGGCAGCAATGGCAACACGATTGAAGGAAATCGACGCCGTCGTGATCGGCATGGGATTTTCCGGCGCGATCCTGTCGCGCGAACTGACGAAAGCCGGGCTCAACGTGGTCGGACTGGAGCGCGGCGCGGACCGCAACCCGGCGGACGAGTTCACGCTGACGCGGCTGCGCGACGAGCTGCGCTATGTGGTGCGGCTCGAATTGATGCAGGACAATTCGACCGACACCATCACCTTTCGCAACGCGCCCGACGAGCGCGCGCTGCCGATCCGCCGCTTCGGCGCCTTTCTGCCCGGCGAGGGCGTCGGCGGCACCGGCATCCATTGGGGCGCGCTGCACTGGCGCTTTTTGCCGACCGACTTCCGCATCAGAAGCGCGCTGACGGAGAAATATGGCGCCAAGGCGATTGCCGACAGCATGACCATCCAGGACTGGCCGGTCAGCTATGACGAGCTGGAGCCGCATTACGACCGCTTCGACAGACTGTGCGGCGTCTCCGGACAGGCCGGCAATCTGCGCGGCAAGATCGTGGCGGGCGGCAATCCCTTCGAAGGCGCGCGCGGCAACGATTATCCGAACAAGCCGATCAAGACCGGCGTCGGTCCGCAGATTTTCAGCGATGCCGCCAAAAACCTCGGCTATCACCCCTTCCCGGTACCGGTGGCAACATCGAGCGCGGCTTATGTGAACCCGGAAGGTATCACGCTGGGAAGTTGCGAATATTGCGGCCATTGCAATCGCACCGCCTGCGAGTCCAATTCCAAGGCGTCACCGAACGTCAACATCATGCCGGTGCTGCGCACGGAGCCGAAATTCGAGCTGCGCACGCGCGCCTTCGTGACGAAGCTGCTCTACGACAAGGACGCCAAGCGCGTCACCGGCGTGCTCTACACCGACATGAAGACCGGCGAAGAATACGAGCAGCCGGCCGGCATGGTCGTGCTGTCGTCCTACGTGTTCGGCAATGTGCAGCAGATGCTGCTCGCCGGCATCGGCGAACCCTACGATCCCGGCACTGGAAAAGGCGTGGTGGGCAAAAACTACTGCTACCAGTTCGAGGCCGGCGGCGAAGCGTTCTTCGAGGGCCGCGAGTTCAATCCCTTCATGGGCGCGCCGGGCATGGGCACGGCGATCGACGATTTCAACGGCGAAAACTTCGACCATGCCGGTCTCGGCTTCTTCGGCGGCGGCTACATCAACTGCGGCAATGGCGGCGCGCCGCCGATCGGCGGCCGCGCGCTGCCGAAGGGCGAGCCGCGCTGGGGCGTGGGGTGGAAGCAGGCGGAAGCGAAATGGTATCGCGCCAACACGCGCTTCAACACGCAGGGCTCGGTCTACGCCCACCGCGATAATTTCATGGACCTCGATCCGACCTACAAGGACGCGCTCGGCCGGCCGTTGCTGCGGCTCACCTACAACGCCACCGAAAACGACCACAAGATGTCGCGCTACCTGGTCGAGAAGATGGAAGGCGTGATCAAGGCGATGAATCCCACGCATTACGAGGTGCACAACCGGCCGAAGAATTTCACCATCGTGCCGTATCAGTCGACCCATAATACCGGCGGCACCATCATGGGCTCGGACCCGAAGTCGAGCGCCGTGAACCGCTATCTGCAGGCCTGGGGCGCGCATAATCTGTTCGTCCAGGGCGCCTCGGTATTCCCGCAGCAGCACGGCTACAATCCAACGGGCACGCTGGGCGCGCTGGCCTATTGGTCGGCCAAGGCCATCACCGAGAAATATCTGAAGAGCCCCGGCCCGCTGGTGAACGCGTGAGGGCGATGATGGTGCGAACATTGGCGACTTGCGCCGCCGGCATCGTTTGGCTCGCGCTCGCGAGCGGTGTTGCCGGCGCTGCCGATGCCGAACACGGCAAGACGCTGTTTGCGCCCTGCGTGGCCTGTCATGGCGAGCGCGCCGACTCGCTTGGTCCCAGTCTCAGAGGCGTGTTCGGACGCAGATCGGCGGCGCTCGAAGACTTCCGTTACTCCAATGCGATGAAGCGCGCCAACCTCCTATGGGACGAGGACAATCTGCGCGCTTACATCAAGGACCCGCAGGGCAAGGTGAAAGGCAACCGCATGCCCTTCGGCGGCATGAGCGATCCGAAGGACGTTGACGACGTCGTCGCCTACCTGAAGACGCTGAAATAGCCGAGGGAGAGGACGCTATGCGCGGTCGCTTCGTGCTCGCTGTCATCGCTCTCCTGCTTTCGTTACCGGCGGCGACAGTCCGTGCGCAGGCCCCTTCCCCGATCGCCGGCGTTCCGCCCGAGTTGATCGAAGACCTCGTGCTCGGCAGCCGCATCCTTGCGGAATTCGGCGTTGTCGACGCCTTCGGCCATGTCAGCGCGCGCAGCCCGGCGAACCCGCGCACTTCCTGATGTCGCGTTCACTGGCGCCGGCGCTGGTCACTGCCGATGACATCATGGAGTTCGATCAGGACGGCAATGCGGTGGACGCGCGCGACCGCGCGGTATTCCTCGAGCGCTTCATCCATGCCGAGATCTATCGCGCGAGACCCGACGTGATGGCGGTCGTGCACGCGCACTCGCCGGGTGTCGTGCCCTTCAGCGTGAGCAAGACGCCGTTGCGACCGCTGTTTCACAACACCGCGTTCCTCGCCGCCGGCGTGCCGGTCTGGGACATCGCAAAGGATTTCGGCGTGACCAACATGCTGGTCGCCGACAACGCAAAAGGAAAGTCGCTGGCCGAGACGCTCGGTGACAAATCCGTGGTGCTGATGCGCGGCCATGGCGACGTCACGGTCGGGCCGAACGTCAGGATCGCGGTGTTTCGCGCCTATTACACCGACGTCAATGCGCGCCTGCAGGCGCAGGCGATCGGGCTCGGCAGCGAAATCACCTATCTCAGCGCCGAGGAAGGCGCGAAAGCCGATCAGGTCAACTTCGCGGTGCTCGACCGCGTTTGGAACCTGTGGAAGCAGAAGGTGCAATCGGCACCGGCGAAGTAGCGGCGCCGACGCCGTCGGCGCGCATTATCCGGAGCCACATCAATCCGCCGTTGCGCCTGACGCCTTGATGATCTCGGTCCACTTCGCGGAGTCCTCGGCCAGGAACTTGCCGAACTCCGCACCCGTGACCGTGCCGGGCTCGGCGCCAAGCTCGGCAAGACGTTTCTGCACGTCGGGCATCTCCAGGATCGCCTCGACATGGTTCTTCAACGTCTCAAGCGTGGCTGCAGGAGTCCTGGCGGGCGCGACCATGCCGAACCAGGAAAATGCCTCGAAACCGGGAACGCCCGACTCCGCCACGGTCGGCACGTCGGACAATGCCGCGGCGCGTTGGGCGCCGGCCACCGCGATGGCGCGCACGCTCTTGCCCTGAACCTGCGGCAACACGGCCGGCATGTTGTCGAACATCATGGGAATGTGGCCTGCGATCAGATCGTTCATCGCCGGCGCCGCGCCCTTGTAGGGCACGTGAACGATATCGATGCCGGTCATTCGCTTCAAAAGCTCACCCGCAAGATGATTGGTCGAACCAATGCCGGACGAGCCGAAATTGAGGGTGCCGGGCTTGGCCTTGGCGAGCGCGACCAGCTCGCGGACATTGTTGACCGGCAGCGAGGGGTGCACCATCAGCACGATCTGCACGGTTGCAAGCAGCGCCACCGGCGCAAACGCCTTGGCAGGATCGAACGGCATGTCCTTGTAGAGCGCAGCGTTCGTCGTCAAAGGCGGAGGCGCGGTGATCAGAAGCGTGTAGCCGTCGGGATTCGAACTTGCGACGGCCTCGGCACCGATATTGCCGCCGGCCCCGCCGCGATTCTCCACGAAGAACTGCGCTCCCGTGCGTTCCGAAAGCTTCTGTGCGAGGACGCGCGCGATGATGTCGTTGGAGCCACCGGCCGGAAACGGCACCACGATCTTGACCGGATGCGAGGGATAGGTCTCTGCTCTCGCCGCACCGACCAACATGGCGGCCGCGCCGGCCAGAACAGCTCTGCGGGACGTCGTCATGCGGCTCGTATATCGGTTCGCGATTATGGCTTTTGGGTCAAGGCGCCTTGGGCGATCGCGGTGGCCTGCATGTAGCGCCCGGCATTGTAGACCCAGAATGTCGAGATCACCCCGTTGGCATTGATTGCCTTGGCGACGTCCCGCGCGTTCGTGCCCGCCGGCACCTGATAGCGAATGCGGGTTGGCTCGCGCGGCCGCAGCGGGCGGTCCAGCCACGAACAGTGTCCAATCGTCATGGTTTGCGTCGCAGGGCGGGGCCACGGCAGGAAAGTGACCTGGACCATCTGACCGGACGACACGGCCAAGCCGGTCCCTCCCCTGCACCACATCGGAAAGACCGAGTCCTGCGCACGCGCAGAAATCGAAGATGAGGCGAGCAAGAGTGCCGTTACGGCCAAGGCGAGACGCGATGCTCCCACGGTATTCTCCTTCAAATCAATGAAACGCAATCGCCGCCAGCGTAGCAGCGCCGCGGCAGCGTCTCAATAGAACCGGTGGAAATGGTGGATCGGACCGTGGCCATGGCCGACGGCGAAGCGGTCCGCGTTCGCGATCGCCGCACTGACAAAGCTCTTGGCGTTGCGCACCGCCGTCTCCAGCGGCTCGCCTTTCGTCAGCCCCGCTGCGATTGCCGATGACAGCGAGCAGCCTGTGCCGTGGGTGTTATTTGTGGCGACGCGCGGCGCCGGCAGCGCGATCACGCCGTCGGCACGCACGAGATAGTCGATGCTCTCGCTGCCCTCGCCATGCCCGCCCTTGATCAGCACGGCAGGGCAGCCGAGCGCCAGCAGGCGTTGGCCCTGGCGCTGGATCGCGGTCGCATCGCTCGCGACGGCCTCATCCAGCAGCGCGGCAGCTTCCGGCAGGTTCGGCGTGATGATGGAGGCGATCGGAATGAGCTCGCTGCGCAGGGTCTCGACCGCGCCGATATTGAGAAGCCGGTCGCCGGAGGTCGCCACCATCACGGGATCGAGCACGATGTGCTTCGGCGACCAGCGTTTCAGCGACGCCACGATGGCTTCGATCACGGCAAGCTGCGCCACCATGCCGATCTTGACCGCGCCGACCGCGAGATCGCCGAACACCGCATCGATTTGTTCCACCACGAATTCCGGCGGCACCGGATGGATGCCGGTCACGCCTTGCGTGTTCTGCGCGGTCAGCGCGGTGATCGCGGAGGCGCCATAGACGCCGAGCGCGGCGAAGGTCTTCAGGTCGGCCTGGATGCCGGCGCCGCCTGAGGAATCCGAGCCTGCGATGGTGAGCGCGACGGGCGTGGTCATGAGATGTCCTTGGCAGTGTCTCAATTTGAATTTCGAGTCCCGACCCGCCTCTCTCGGCTGTCAGCCCAGCGGAAGGTCGAACACAAGCAGTCCGGGTCGGTCCAGAGGCAATTGGGCCGCAACCTCACCTTCAGGAGTGAGCACGGCCGTGGGCCCCCAGGACACGCAGCCGTCCCGCTCACCCGTTACATCCGCCGAAACCAACCACAGTCCGGTTTCCCGGCACCTCTCCGCCCGGATCGCGTTGTGGAGATCTTTCCATCTCTCCGCTGCTTTCCGCGGCAGCATGTTGTTGGCCGGACAGACGATCAGCGACGCCCCAAGGGAGGCTACGTCCTGTGCAGCCGCGGGAAAGTTCGTGTCGTAGCAGATGTTGATGCCGAACCGCAGGTCGTTCACCTGGAAGATTTCAGCCGTGCGTCCTGCGTCGAAACACCATTCGCGGCTCAGCAGATGAGCTTTCCGGTAACGCCCGATCAGTGCGCTCCGATGTACCACGACGGCCGTGTTGAAGAGGCGTCCGTCGTCAACCTCGATGAGGCCAAAGACCATCATTGGACCGCTCTCTGGCAATCTGGCCAACAAGCCCTTGAAGGCGGATGAGGCGAGGTCGATCGCGGCCTCCCGAGCGGGTTGCTCATCGGTCAGATAGCCTTGCAGGAATCCTTCGGGGAAGCACACGAGTAAGGCGCCGGCGGCGAGCGCTTGTCCTGCCACGTCCGCCAAATGACGCAATGCCCGTTCGACGTTTCCACGGAATTCCGGGGTCTGGGCGGCCGCGATCCGACGTGTGGGCATGCTGTCCTCATCCTGCCGCCATGGCGGAACACCAGGTTCGATCACCACACAATCGGCATTCAAACTGAGACACAACTCCTTGCCCTGTCGTAACGCGGCGTATGGGCGGCAGCAAGCTTGCTAACGCCCCCAAATCTGGCCTATCTCAGCAAGAGTGACTTCCGGAGACAACCGCGATGGTGCCCTTCTTCGTCCAGATCAAATGCAAGCTCGGCCAGTCCTATGTGGTCGCCAATGCGCTGGCCGAGGCCGAGATCGCCTCCGAAATCTACTCCACCGCCGGCCAATACGACCTGCTGGTGAAGTTCTATGTCGACAAGGACACCGACATCGGCCATTTCGTGAATGAGAAGGTGCAGGTGATCCCGGGCATCCAGGACACGCTGACCATCATCACCTTCAAGGCGTTCGGCGGCCGGTAGTGGCGAACGTCGGCTTCGAAAGACTGAAGGCTTTTATCCACGAGGCGATGGTCAGGCTCGGCCTGCCCGATCGCTGATGCTGCTGTCGTCGCCGCGTTGATGGCGCAGGCCGATCTGCAGGGCTCCGACGGCCACGGCGTCAGCCGGCTGCCGCAATATGCGCGCCGCATCAAGGCTGGCGGTTTCAATACCAAACCAAACATTCGCGTGGTGCGCGAGCAGGCCTCGACTGCGCTCGTCAATGGCGACAACGGCATGGGCCATCTGGTGATGAGCCGCGCCGCGCGAGATCGCGATCGAGAAGGCGCGCGCGACCGGCATCGGCTGGGTCAACGCGCAGTTCTCCAACCATGCCGGCCCCGCCTCGCTGTATGCGCGCATGCCGCTCGCCCACGACATGATCGGGCTCTATTTCGCGGTCGGCAACGCCAACCATCTGCCGCCCTGGGGCGGCCTCGACATGCTGCTGTCGACCAATCCGATCGCGGCGGCGATCCCGGCGGGTGCGGAGCAGCCGATCGTGCTCGATATGGCGACGACCGTTGCGGCCTACGGCAAGGTCAAGACCAAGGCCCTGCGCGGCGAGAGCATGCCGGTCGGATGGATGATCGATCGCCAGGGCAATCCTCTCACCGATCCCAAGCGCGCCGAAGAAGGCATGCTGCTGCCGCTCGGCGGCATGGAAGCAGGCTACAAGGGCTACGGGCTCGCCATGATCATCGGCCTGCTCGCGGGCACCCTCGGTGGTGCGGCGATGGGCAAGGACGTGATCGACTTCAACCATGACGACGACAGCGTCACCAATACCGGACAGGCGATCTGCGCGATCAACGTCGCGGCCTTCGGCGACGTCGCGACCTTCAAGGCCGCGGTCGATACGCTCGCGCGAGATATCAGAGGCAGCCAGCGTATGCCGGGCGTGGAGCGCATCGCCATGCCCGGCGAGCGTAGCGAGGAGACGCGGGCTCTGCGCGGCCGCGACGGCATTCCGATCGCGCCGGCGTTGATGCGCTCGCTCGACGATCTCGCGCGGGAATTGAAGATCGTGCTGCTGGACTAGCGATGTCCGAGGACAACCTGTCCGCGTTCGAAATGCCTGCCCCGGCCCCACAGCATCCCATCGGCAAGCCGACGAATGGCGGCTTGATCCGGCCGCTATCGCCGATCTACAGTCGTCCGACAAGAACAGCCGGTTACCTCAAAAAAACCGGATCACAGGGAGGTGCAGTTCAATGAGCGGATCCGTCACGCGTCGTACAGTCCTGGCCGGTGGTGCCGCCAGCCTATTGGCTGCTCCCTGGGTGGCCAGGGCGGAAGGCAACACCTTGAAAATCGGGATGCAAAGCATCCTGTCCGGGCCGATTGCTCTCCTCGGTACATCGTCGCGCAATTCGCTGATGATCGAGCAGGATCGGATCAACGCCGCCGGCGGTTTCCTCGGCCGGCAGATCGAATTCGTCTTCCGCGATTCCAAGGGCCAGCCGCAGGAAGCTGCGCGCATCGCGCGCGAGCTGGTGAATACCGCAGGCTGCGAGCTGCTGGTCGACTCCGAAGCTTCGTCCGCGTCGTTCGCGGTGCAGGAGGTCGTGCGCGATTTGGGGGTACCCTGCATCCACACCAACAGCGAGACGTCGTCGCTGACCGCCGATCCCGAAGATCCGCGTGCCGACCGCCTTCCGCGTCGCGCGCCAGGGCGTCCACGATGCCATCGCCGGCAGCATCTATCTTGCCGAGTTCGCCAGCGCCAAGAAGCTCAACAAATGGGCGACCTGCTCGCCTGATTACGCCTACGGCCGCGACACCACGGCGCAGTACCTGCAGTTCTTCAAGAAGTTCAAACCGGATGTCGAGGTCATCACGGATGCCTGGCCCAAGCTCGGCCAGCCCGACTTCACCGAAGTCATCACCAAGCTGATCCAGGCCAAGCCGCAGGCGCTGTTCACCTTGCTCTATGCCGGCGACCTCTCGGCCTTCGTGAACCAGGGCAATGTCTATGCGCTGTTCGGACAGATGACGGTGGCGACGCCCAACGTCGACTATCCCGTGCTGGCGGCCATCAAGAACCTGCCGCCCGGCATTCAGTCGGCGACGCGTTACCTCGAGACGTTCCCGGACACACCAGCCAACAAGGAATGGGGGCAGGCCTATTTGAAGCGGTGGAACGAGCGGCCGACCAATTGGTCGTGGCAGTGTTCGGTGGCGATGCAATTCTATCAGGAGGCCATCAAGAAGGCCAATTCGCTCGACGGCAAGGCGATCGCCGCTGCCCTCACCGGCATGAAGATCAATACGCCGTTCGGCGCCGATGGTACCATCACCATGCGCGATGACCACACCACGATCGGTTATGCCATCGGCTGGGGCCAGACCATTCCGAAGGAGCCGTTCATTACCGACATCAAGGCCGCCGACTGGGGCAAGATCGTCGAGCTCGAGACGGAGTGGAAAAAACAGCAGAACTACATCTAGTGCGCTAGCGCTGCGATGGACCTCGACGCGCTCGGCAACTGCCTCACGACATCAGCCTGCGTGGTCACTCAGGCCACCAGCGGGCTGATCATCGGCATGCTGCTGTTTCTTGTGGCCGCGGGCGTGACGCTGATCTTCGGCGTGCTGAAGATCGTCAACTTCGCCCACGGCACCTTCTACATGCTGGGCGGCTACGTCGCCTATAGCGCCTACGCCGTAACCGATAGCTATACGCTTGCGGTGCTGTCGGGCGCGATGGCGATGGCGCTGTTCGGCGTGATCTTCGAACGCGCGTTGATGAGCCGTGTCTACGGCTCCAACGTGCTGATGCAGCTCCTGGTCTGCTACGCCGTGGTCTTGATCTTCGACGACGTCGTCAAGATCGTCTGGGGACCCGAGTTCCACGCCATGGGGATGCCGGCTCGGCCTTCCAGGTGCCGCCGTGGTTCATTGCCGGCGGCGTGGTGCCGCCGTTCTATGCGGTGCTGATCGGCATCGCCGCGTTGATCGCGATCGTGCTCAGCCTCGGGCTGTCGATGACGCGGATCGGCAAGACGGTGCGCGCCGCTGCGATCAATCCGCAAATGGTGTCGGCGCTGGGCGTCAATACGACGCTGCTGTTTGCGATCGTCTTCGCGGTCGGCGGCGGCCTCGCCGAACTCGCGGGCGCGCTCGCCGCCCCCGTGCGTTCGCTGTCGCCCGGCATGGGCTTCTCGATCCTGATCGAGAGCTTCATCGTCACCGTGATCGGCGGCATGGGCTCGATCGCGGGCGCGCTGGTCGCGGCGCTGCTGATCGGTCTGGTCCGCGGCTTCGGCACCATCGGCTTTCCGAGCTTCACCGACGGACTGATCTACATCGTGATGATCGGCATCCTGCTGCTGCGTCCGCAGGGCCTGTTCGGTCGCCAGCTATGAAGCGCCAATCCGCCTTGCGCGATGCTGCCTTCGCCGCGATTGCCCTGATCGTGGTGCTGGCGATCCCGCTGTTTCATCGCAGCCCCGCCTTCGAGGACTTCATCATCCGCCTCAGCGCCATGGCGCTGTTTGCGACCTCGCTCAACCTCCTGGTCGGCAACACCGGCATGGTCTCGTTCGGCCATGGCATGTTCTACGGCTTCGCCGCCTATGCATTCGGCCTGACGATGCAGTTGACGCAGCTGTCGGTTCCAACAGCAGCGTTGTTCGCGGTGGCGTTGACGACTTTTGCCGCGCTGGTTGTCGGCGCGATCTGCGTACGGCTGGGCACGGACTATTTCGCCTTCATCACGCTCGCGGTGCAGATGCTGTTCTTCAGCGTCATTATCTCATGGCAGAGCCTGACCGGCGGCGACCAGGGCTTGCGCGGCGGCATCCCGCGCCGCGAGATTTTCGGCTTCGAGCTCGGCTCGCAACTTCATCTTTACTGGCTTTGCGCCATCGTGGCGGTGCTGGGCCTGCTGGCGCTGCGCCATATCACGATGAGCCCGTTTGGCCAGACCCTGCGCATGATCCGCGACAACGAGGACCGCGCGAGCTTCCTCGGTATCGTTTTGTGGCGCGCCCGGCTCTGGGCTTTCACGATCGCCGGCGGCTTCGCGGGCGTCGGCGGCGTGCTGGCGGCGCTGTTCGTCTCCGGCGCCTATCCCGAACTCGCGGACTGGCCGAATTCCGGACAGGCGATCTTCGCGGTCATGCTGGGGGGCATCAACACGTTCCTCGGGCCGGTGCTCGGCGCGATGATCCTGCTGGCGTTGAACGACGTGGTACAGCGTTTCACGGAATATCATGGACTGGTGTTGGGCCTCGTGATCCTCGGCTTCGCGCTGGGTTTGCGCCGCGGCGTGCTCGATTTCATTCGGCTGGCCTGGAGCAGGCAAGCGCGATGAAACTCGAGATCAAACATCTGACCAAAGCGTTTGGCGGCGTGCGCGCCATCGACGACGTGTCGCTGGCGTTTCCGTCGGGCTCCCTGTCGGCCGTGATCGGACCGAATGGCGCCGGCAAGACCACCTTCTTCAACCTGATCAGCGGTGCGTTTGCGGCCAGTTCCGGTGAGGTGCTGCTCGATGGCCGGGACATCCTTCAAATCTCAAAGGCCGAGCGGATGCATCGCGGCATCGGGCGGGCCTTCCAGGTGGCAAGCTGCTTTCCGACCATGACCGTTCGGGAGAACCTGATGGCGGCCGTCACCGCGCATGCGGGCCGTTGGGGCAATCTCGCGCATCGCTTTCCCTCGCCGGGCATGCGTGAGCGCGCCGACGAGGTGATGGAGCTGGTCGGGCTCACGCATGTGCCCGATGTCGAGGCCGCGATCCTCTCCCATGGCGACCAGAAGCTGCTCGATATCGCGATCGCGCTCGCGCTCGAACCGAAAGTGCTGCTGCTCGACGAGCCCACCGCCGGCATGGGTCCGGATGAACGCTGGCGCATGATCGAGCGGGTGCGCGGCCTGTGGGAGAAGCGCAGCCTGACGCTGATCTTCATCGAGCACGACATGGACATCGTCTTCAAGGTTGCGAGCAGCATCCGCGTGCTGTGCTACGGCAAGGTGCTGGCGGAAGGCACGCCGGACGAGATCCGCAACAACCAGGCCGTCATCGACGCCTATCTCGGCACGGAGGAGCACGCGGCATGACCGACCTCTTGCGCGCCGAAGGCGTGAGCGCTTTTTACGGCGCGAGCCAGATCCTGTTCGATATCGATGTCGCGCTGCAGGAAAGCTGCACCCTGGCGCTGCTCGGGCGCAACGGCGCCGGCAAGAGCACGACCCTGAAGATGCTTGCAGGAATCGTCCCGGCGCGCAGCGGCCGCATCTTCTTTGCCGGCCGCGACATCACGCATGCGCCACCGCATGCGCGCGCGCAGCTCGGCCTCGCCTATGTGCCGGAAGACCGGCAGGTGTTTCCCGAGCACAGCGTCGAGGACAATCTCTTGATCGCGGCCAAGACCGGTCCCGACGGGCGGCGGGACTGGACCCTGCCGCGGGTCTGGGAAACGTTCCCGCTGCTGACGAAGCTGCGATCGCGGGCAGCGGGCCGCCTGTCCGGCGGCGAGCAACAACTGCTGGTGATCGCACGCGCGCTGATGGGCAATCCCCTGGTGCTGCTGCTCGACGAACCCAGCGAGGGTCTGGCGCCCATTATCGTCGCCACCATCGGCAAGGTGTTGCGGGAACTGGGCGCCGGCGGCGCCACCATCCTGCTGGCCGAACAGAACATGCATTTCTGCCTGCGGATCGCCGAGGAGGCGCTCGTCATCGACAAGGGCAAGGTGGTGCATCGCCAGGACACGGTTGGCCTTTCCCGGAACGAGGACATCCGCCGGCGCTATCTCGCAATGTAGGGCGCGACGTGATCAATCTCTCCAGCTTCATCGGTTTCCATGCACGGCGCACGCCAGATCGATGCGCGTTGAAATATGGCGTCCTCGACGATTACGTCCGCAAGGTCGATGCCGAACACGAGACGATGATCTGGACCCATCCGGGCATGACGACCTATTACCGCAACAAGAGCGGCCGGGTGTTTTCCGCGATGCCGTGGCGCTTCGTCGACTACTGGGCAATGACGCATGAGGCCGATCTCGGCCGCTACCATCTGACGGAAGCCTGAAATGCGGAACGGCCACGACGAACAAATTCCGCCGTCGAAGGAGTATGTACCCGGCGGCACCTATCCCGCCGATGTTTGCGTGCTGCGCTATGCGCTGGAACGGCACGCGCGCGCCAAGCCGGACGAGACCTTTGCGGTGTTCGAAGGCGGCGAACGCTGGACCTTCGCGCAAACCCTGCAGCAGGTCGAAAACCTCGCGGGCAATCTGCATGAGCTCGGCGTCCGCCAGCACGACCACGTCGTGCTTGTGTTGCCGACCTGTCCGCTGGCGCTGCGGGTGATGTTATCAGCCAATTATCTCGGCGCGGTTTACGTGCCGGTCAATCCCGCGCTGAAGGGATCATCGCTGCAGCACGTGCTGCACAATGCCGGCGCCAAAATTGCCGTCGTGCACGACAGCGTGCTCGAGCGCGTCCTGGAGGCCGCACCGGAATCGCTCAAGACGGTGATCCGCACATCGGATGGGCCTGTCGCGCGTCGTGGTGGCGTCACGCTCCACGGCGTCTCGGCACTGACGAAGCCTGCCGCTCCTCCGCCTGCCCCGCCAAAACCGATCCAGCCCTGGGATACGCAGTCCATCATCTACACCTCAGGGACCACCGGGCGTTCCAAGGGCGTGTTGTCCTCCTACATGCACGCTTTTTCCTGTGTCGGCCCTGACGCCTGGAATTGCCTCAAGCCCGACGATCGGCAGATGGTGCATATGCCGATCTTCCACATCGGCGGCGCCTTCATCGCTACCGTCTCGCTGTGCTTTGGCAGCTCGATCGGCGTCGTCAGCCATTTCCGCACCGAGGCCTTCTGGGACCAGGTCCGCGAGCTCGAGATCACCTCCGCGTTCCTGCTCGGCGCAATGGCGACCTTCCTTTTGAAGCAGCCGCCGAGCCCGCGTGATCGTGATCACGGGCTGCGCATGGTCTTCATCGTGCCGCTCGGCCAGAGCGGCAAGGCGTTTCGCGAGCGTTTCGGCGTCGCGTTTTTCACGCTGTTCAACATGACCGAGATTTGCACGCCGCTGATCTCCCGCGCCAACCCGCAGAAGGACAATATCTGCGGACGGCCGCGCGCCGGCGTCGAGGTGCGTCTGGTCGACGAGCACGACTGCCTTGTGAAGGACGGTACAGTCGGCCAGCTGATTTTGCGCACCGAGGCGCCGTGGGCCTTGAACCACGGCTACAACGCCAATCCGCAGGCCACCAGCGAAGCGTGGCGCAACGGCTGGTTTCACACCGGTGACGCGTTCTATCGCGACGCCGACGGCGACTACCATTTCGTCGACCGCCTGAAGGACGCAATCCGCCGCCGCGGCGAAAACATCTCGTCCTATGAGATCGAGGTCGAGCTGCTCAGCCATCCCGCCGTGCGCGAGGCAGCCGCGATCCCGGTGCCGAGCGAGCACTCCGAGGACGAGGTAATGGTCGTCCTCGCAGCTGCGGCCGGCGCTAGCATCGAGCCTGAAGAGATCATCCGGCATCTCGGGCCGCGCGTGGCCCACCATATGATCCCGCGCTACATCCGCATCATCGAGGAATTGCCGAAGACGCCGACCGCGAAAGTGGAGAAACACGTGCTGCGCGCCGAGGGCGTCACATCAGACACCTGGGATCGCGAGCGCGCGGGGCTTACGATCCGGCGGGAAAAACTCTGAGGAAGGGAACGCGATGGAAAAGCCGCGCGTGCAAATCTACACGGATTACAAGAGCCCCTACGCCTTTGTCGCCAACAGGCGGCTGTTCGATCTCGAGGACAAATACGGCGTCGAACTGGAGTGGCTGCCCTATACGCTGCGCGTTGCGGAGTTCATGGGCACCGTCGAGGAGCGTACCCCGCATTTCTGGCGCAAGGTCCGCTACGCCTATATGGACGCGCGGCGCTACGCCAACGCGCAAGGGCTCACCATGAAAGGCCCGCGGCGGATCTACGACGCCTTCTACGCCAGCGTCGGCATGTTGTTTGCGCAGCGTCATGGCTTCTTCCGGCCCTATCACGACACGGTCTTCCGGCGGTTCTGGAGCCACGATCTCGAGATCGACGACCTCGCGGCCATCGCAGAGGTGATCGCCTCGGTCGGCGGCTCGCCTGAGGATTTCGAGGCTTACGTCGCGGGACCGGCACGCGCGGAACATGACCGGATCATCGAAGAGGCCGAAGCGCTCGGCGTGTTCGGCGTCCCCACCATGGTGTTCAACGGCGAGCTGTTCTGGGGCGGCGACCGCATCGACATGCTGATCGAGCGCATCAGGAATCCGGCAAGCGCTGCCGCCGCCCTCGGCAGCCGTCACCGCAAGCAAGGCTGATCTCTATTCTTCGTCATGGCCGGGCTTGACCCGCCTGCGCGGCCGAAGCCGCTTCGGCGAGGCGAAGGCCCGGCCATCCACGTCTTCCTTGCAAATGGCACCAAAGACGTGGATGCCCGCGACAAGCGCGGGCATGACGAAATATAGGTGGCTTTCCTACCCGGCCGTCAGCATTGGCCAGCAGCCGGTGCGCGCAAGGATCGGCTGTAGCGCCGCACGATCCGCAGCAGCGAGCGCGGCGAACTTGCTTCGCAATTGCTGCAGGCATTTCACCTGGTATTTGAACGGCGCCAGCGTGTAAGGCAGGCCCCACGCCTTCATTTCCAGCCGTTCGAGTCCGCGCGCAAACGCATCCGCATTGGCGACGAGGAACGGCAGATACAATTCGCCTGCGATCGTCAGCAGCGCCTCGACCCATCCGCCCAGTGCGCGGTCGCGCACATACCACTCGCCGTCGACGCCCGAGGCGTCGTCCAGCCGCCGCACCCAATGGTCGGTGAAGGGCGCGCGTTCGCGCAAGATCCGCATCGGCGTCGGATCGGTCGCCATCTCGCTGAGCTGCCCGAACCAGGCGAAGTCCGCGAGCGATGGCCGGCTGCCGAACAAATAATTCGTCGTCCCGACATGCGGCTCGAACGCCGCGAGCATTTTCCGATAGCTCTCTTCCAGCAACGGCCTGTTTTCCTCGGTCGCGCCGAGGATCGGCATCCGCGAAATCTGCCGGCGGCGAAATTCGTCGATCTCTTCCGCGCTTCCCGTTGCGGCCTGCGAGGTCGACCACTCCTCGCCCGCCCAGCGCGAGACGTAAGCCTGATCTTCCGCATCCCACCAGCGATAGAGGAACAGCGGCTTGACCGCCCATTCGTCGGCGAGGTCTTCGAGCAGATCGCACACGAACGCGATTGCCTTGTCCTCGGGGATCACCGATCGCCCCGAATGGCGCATCTCGAGGTCATAGGCGAGCGTCGTGGTTTCGCCGTGGAAGGTGCCGTCAGGATATTGCAGGACCGGGATCAGATTCGGACGCAGATGCTCGGTCGCTTTCCGAAGTTCCTTGGTCATGATGACCCAGTCGAACGGAATTCTCCGATAGCGCATCAACGCACGCAGCTTGATGGCATAGGGAGAAGCGGTCGACCCGATCAGCCTGTAACGACCCGTTGTCATTGTCCATCAACCACCCGGAAGCTTGTTTCCCGCAAACGCAAGAGCTGACGGTCGCTACCCGCTCTTCTCTTTCTTCTTCGGCTTCGGCGGTCCTTCGACCGGCGGCAGCGATTTCACATAGTCGGCGATCGCATCGCGATCGGCGCCCGTGAGCTGCGAGGTGTTCTTGATCACGCGCGCCATCGCGCCACCCGCGCTGTCGCCGTCCGGCGTCAGCCCGCTCTCCAGGAAATAACTGATGTCCTTCGCGCTCCAGTCGGAAAGACCCTTCTGGGTGATGTTGGGCACAAAGCCCTGCCCTTCCGGATCGGGACCGCCGGCGAAGCGCTGGCTTGCGACAATACCGCCGAGGACATTGCGCGGGCTGTGGCATTCGGCGCAATGGCCGAAACTGTTGACGAGATAGGCGCCGCGATTCCATTGCGGCGTGCGCGACTGATCCGGGATGAACAGCCCACCGTCGAAGAACAGCAGTTTCCAGATGCCGACATTGCGGCGGATGTTGAACGGGAACGGCAGGTCGTGGTCGCGCACCCTGCCGGACACCGGCGCCAGCGTTTTGAGATAGGCAAAGAGGTCGCGGACATCCTTCACTGTCGCATGGGCATAGGACGTGTAGGGGAGTGCCGGAAAATAATGCGTTCCGGCAGGCGAAACACCTTTCATCACCGCATTGACGAAATCGGCCTCGCTCCAGCGTCCGATACCGTCATTGGGGTCGGGCGAGATGTTCGGCGCATAGAAGGTGCCGAAAGGCGAGGTGATCGGCAGGCCGCCGCCGAGCTTCAGCCGATCGGGCTGGTTCGGCACGGCATGGCAGGAGGAACAGCCACCGATGTTGAAGATGGTCTCGCCGTTCGCCGGATCAGCCGTGTAAGGCATGGCCGTCGCAGACCAGCGGACTGGAGGCGCAGTGAGCCACCAATACACGCCAAAACCGGCAGCCCCCGCCAAAAGTAGCACGAGAAAAATTCGTCGTAGCATTCAACCAACCGTCATGATGCGCCGTACCTTATGGCTAGCAGCCCCGGTGCTCCAGCCACAGGATACGGGAAAATGCTGCAGTGCAAAGGCCCATTTGGGAATAAAGCCCAATTCCCTTTGTTGTGAGTTTGGCACCATCACTTGACGTCAACAGGGAGAAACAAAACCATGACCAGGACCATGTATGCCACGCTGGCATTCGCAGCCGCCGTTGCCTTCTCAGGTCCGGCCTTCGCCGAGAAATTCAAGGCGACGCTGGACGGCAAGTCCGAAGTTCCCGCCAACACCGGCACCGGCACCGGCACCGCCGACATCGACTATGACGCTGCCTCCAAGAAGATGACATACAAGCTCACCTATTCCGGCCTGTCCGGGCCTGCGACTGCCGCGCATTTCCATGGTCCCGCCGAAGCCGGCAAGAACGCCGGCGTCGCCGTGCCGATCGCCAATGCCGGCACCAGCCCGGTCGAGGGCAGCGCGACCCTGACCGAGGCGCAGGCCAAGGACCTGATGGACGGCAAGCTCTATGTCAACGTCCACACCGCGGCCAATCCGGGCGGCGAAATCCGCGGCCAGGTCATGAAGTAACCACTCGCTTTAGCTGATCGCGAAGGGGCGGATGCGAAAGCATCCGTCCCTTTCGTTTGAGCGCGCAATCACGCCAGCCCGGCGCGGCGGAAGCCATCGAGATAATGGACCAGATCGGTGTCGAGCTTGAGCGGAACGTGGCTCATGATCCAGGCGCGTGAGATGTTGGGGTGGATGCGGCGCAGCTGCTGGAGCGCCGCTGTCGCCAGCTCTTTCCGCCCGGTCATGCCCGCGGCTGCGACCAGCACGCGGTAGGCGCTCGAGAAATCCGGGCGAAGCCGGACCGCGGTCTGCGCCGTGCGGATCGCCTCCTCGTATTCGCCGCCGATATAGTAGGCCAGCGATGCCGAGCCGTAGATCAGCGCGACGAACGGATCGCGTGGGCTCAACCGCAGTGCGCGCTTGGCGGCCTCGGTGGCCTCCTCCCACCGCCCGGAAAATGCGAGTGCGGAGGCATAATAGTTCTGGGCATGCGAAAAGCTGGGATTGAGATCGAGCGCCAGTTCGAGCGCGGCCAGCGCGTCGTCGAATCGACGCAGAATCAGGTGGACACCGCCGAGTGCATAATGCGCCCAAGGATCCTCGCCGTCGATACGAACGGCGGCCTGCGCCGCGCGCTCGGCGAGCGGCACCACGACAGCCGCATCTCCCCACCCCATATGCGCACCGAAGGTGTAGGTCGCGCTGAGCACGCCGAGCGCCTGACAATAGTCGGGGTCGATCGCGATCGCCTTCTGCAGCAGCCCCTGCGCGGTCGCATGGTCCTGCGGCGACACCTGCGCCCAGTGCGACAGCGCGCGCATCACCAGTCCCCAGGCGTCGAGGCTGCTCGGATGCTTGGAGCGCACGCGGATATTCTCCGCGGCATAGAGCTGCGGCTCGATCGCCGCGACAATAGCCTCCGTGATCTCGTCCTGCACCGCGAACACGTCGGTGGCATCACGGTCGTAACGCTCCGCCCAGAGGTGACTTCCGCTCGAAACATCGTTGAGCTGCGCGGTGATGCGCACGCGATCGCCGCTCCTGCGAACGCTGCCCTCGACCACATAGCCCGCGCCGAGTTCTTCCCCGACCTGCCGCACATGCACGGCCTTGTTCTTGTAGATGAAGGAGGAGTTGCGCGCGATCACGAAGAACCAGCGCAGCTTGGACAGCGCGGTGATCAGATCCTCGCTGATCCCGTCCGAGAAATACTCCTGCTCGGGATCGTCGCTCATGTTGTTGAAGGGCAGCACGGCGATCACCGGGCGATCGGGAGCCGGCGCGGCGCGGCGCAGCTCCGCAAGTGCTGCGGCCGGCGGCGGCACCACTGCGGGCAAGGAGGTGCCGACGACGGACGCATCCAGCGTGCCGATGAAACGCAATCCCTTGCGGGCGATGGTGCGGATCAGCTTCTGATCGCGTCCGGTGTCGCCGATCGCCTTGCGCGCGGCGTAGATGCGGCTGGTCAGCGCGGTATCGGACACCGCGCGGCCGCCCCAGATCGAAGCGATCATGTCGTCCTTGGTGACGACGCGGTCGCGATTGTCGACGAGATAGATGAGGAGGTCGAGCACCTGCGGTTCGACGGCAATACGCTCATCGCCGCGCCGCAGCTCGCGCGTGTTGATATCGAGCACGTAGCCGTCAAAGACAAACTTCAAATCAAAAGCCCCGGGTCGAACTACAGCAACTAATCAGGCGAGCCGAAATTTCAATGTGCGCTTGCTCACGGGCGACGTGATGCCGCCGTCAGGAAATCTGGAGCGCACCATCAGAACAATCATGGCTGTCTCAAGGACTGCTTCAAGCCTGTCATCCGCCTTGCCCCTAAGCATCGGTGCAAGGGGCTCGATTCGATTGAAGGATGACCAAGGATGGCTACTACCTCGACTTTCTCTCCCATTACCGGACAGCTCACCGAGTTCGGCGACGCCCAGGGTAACACTATCGTGACCAGCCGTGATGCGGCCGGCCGCATTTTGGTTAATGGCGGCGCCGTGCAGACAGTCGGCGGCACGCCCACCGTCGCCAACACCAGCCTTATCGAGGTTTTCGGCCAGGCCGGTAACGATACGATCAGCCTCGACGAAGCCAACGGCGCGTTGCCTGCCGCGAACCTTTTCGGCGGCGACGGCAACGACACGATCACCGGCGGCTCGGGCAATGACATGCTGTTCGGGCAGGCCGGCAACGACATCCTGCTTGGCAAAGGCGGCAACGACTTCCTGTTCGGCGGCGACGGCAACGACACGCTCACCGGCGGTGCCGGCGACGACCAGGTGTTCGGCGAGGCCGGCAACGACTTGATGATCTGGAATCCCGGCGACGGCACCGACCTGTTCGAAGGCGGCGACGGCGTCGATACCGCGCAAGTGAACGGCGGCAACGGCAGCGAAGTCTTCACCCTCACTGCCAACGGCACCCGCGTGCGGTTCGATCGCATCAATCCCGCGCCGTTCTCGCTCGACATCGGCACCACCGAGAACTTCGTGCTCAACATGAACGGCGGCGACGACACCTTCACCGCCACCAACGGCCTCGCCAACCTGATCAACGTGACCGTCCACGGCGGCGACGGCAACGACACCATCACCGGCGGTGACGGCAACGACATCCTGTTTGGCGATGCGGGCAATGACATCATCACCGGCGGTCGCGGCAACGACCAGCTCTCCGGCGGAGACGGCGACGACACCTTTATCTGGAATCCCGGTGACGGCAGCGACACCATCGAGGGCGGCGCCGGCAACGACACGATGCTGTTCAACGGCGCCAACGTCAACGAGAAGATCGACATCGAGGCCAATGGCAGCCGGGTGCGGTTCACCCGCGACGTCGCCAACATCGTGATGGATGTCAATGGCGTCGAGAACATCAACTTCAAAGCTCTCGGGGGTGCCGACACCATCACCGTGGGCGACCTCTCCGGCACCGGCGTGAAGCAGGTCAACCTCGACCTCGGCGGCAGTGGCGGCGGTGGCGATGGCGCGGCCGATACGGTGATCCTCAATGGCACCGCCAAGGCCGACAAGATCAAGGTGACCTCGAACGCAACCAACGTCACCGTGACCGGGCTTGCCGAGACCGTGAACATCCTCAACACGGACACCGGCGACGCTCTGACCATCCAGAGTGGGGCCGGCAACGACACCATCGACGCCTCCGGCCTCGTTGCGGGAGCCATGGCTTTGACGATCGATGCCGGCGCCGGCAACGACACCATCACCGGCAGCGCCGGTGCCGACCACATCCTTGCCGGTGACGGCAACGACACGGTGATCGGCGGAGCGGGCAACGACGTCGCCGACCTCGGCGCCGGCGACGACACCTTCACCTGGAACCCCGGCGACGGCAGCGACACCGTGCTCGGCGGCACCGGCACCGACACGCTGGTGTTCAACGGCTCCAACGCGCCGGAGAACATGGCGATTTCGGCCAATGGCGCCGATGCCATACTGACCCGCGACGTCGGCAACGTGACCATGGACCTCAACGGCGTCGAGCACATTCAGCTCAATGCCGCTGGCGGCGCCGACAACATCACGGTGAACGATCTCACCGGGACCGGCGTCACCCAGGTCGCGATCGACCTGAGCGCGGGTCCGGGCAGCAAGACCGGCGACGGCGCAGCCGACACGGTCACGGTCAACGGCACTGCCGGCGACGACAATATCAAAGTCGTCAACAGCGGCGGATCGATCGTGGTCAATGGCCTCGCGGCGCAGGTGACGATCGCGCATGCCGAATCCGGCGATTCGCTGACCATCAACGGCGGTGCCGGCAACGACACCATCGATGCGTCGGCGATCAAGGCGGGTCAGCTTGCCAACCTCACCATCAACGGCGGCGACGGCAACGACACCATCATCGGCAGCGCCGGCAACGACACCGTGATCGGCGGCCGCGGCAACGACATCGGCATTGATGGGAGCCGGCAACGACACCTTCGTCTGGAATCCCGGGCGATGGCAGCGACACCGTCGAGGGCCAGGCGGGTATCGACACGCTCCAGTTCAACGGCGCCAACGTCAACGAGAACGTCGACATCTCGGCCAATGGCAGCCGGGTGCGGTTCTTCCGCGACGTCGCCAACATCACGATGGACGTCAATGGCGTTGAGAATATCAACTTCAACGCTCTCGGCGGCGCCGACAACATCACCGTCGGCGACCTGACCGGGACCAACGTGCAGCAGGTCAATCTCGACCTCGGCGCCAATGATGGCGCCGCGGATACGGTGACCCTCAACGCGACCGCCGGCAACGACGTCATCATTGTGACCGAGAATAACGGCATGATCACGGTCACGGGCCTGTCGGAAGTGGTGAACATCACCGATGCCGGCACCGGCGACAAGCTCGTCATCAACGGCCTCGGCGGCGACGATGTCATCCAGGCCTCGGGGCTTCGCGGCGGGATCACGCTCGTCGCCAATGGCGGCGACGGCAACGACGTGCTGATCGGCAGCCCCGGCAATGACGAACTCCACGGCGGCAACGGCGACGACATCCTGATCGGCGGTGGCGGACAGGACATCCTCGACGGCGGCCCCGGTGACAACGTCGTGCTTAACGGTGGAGCGGCTCCGCCGCCGAACCCGACTCCCACTCCGGACCCGACTCCCACCCCGACTCCTGCTCCGGACCCGACTCCCACTCCGACCCCTGCTCCGGACCCGACTCCCACGCCGGCGCCGGTCCCACCGATCGGAGGCATCGGAGGCTTCTCGGGCGCGGCATTGCTCAGTCAGGCGATGGCGTCGACCCTCGTGCCGGCAGGCGGCGGTCTCGGCGGGATGCCGACGCCTGACCCGCACACGACCCAGCCCGTGCTGGCACCCCCGCAGCACGCGTAAGCCGCACCCTGGAGCATGCAGATGACGACGGAACCGGACATGCGAGCAGCCGACACGGGGCTCGATTCTCTCCTGACGTTGCTGCATCTCCAGGGTGTTGCTGCGGATCGCGAGCAGATCAAGCATCGGCTCGGCACAACGACCATTGGCGCAGCGGAGATGCTCCGCTGCGCCAAGGATCTGGGATTGAAGGCGCGCGTCTATCGCACCAGTTGGGCGCGCCTCGCCAAAACGCCGTTGCCCGCGATCGCGCTGCTGCGTGACGGCAGCTTCATGGTGATCGCTAAGGTTTCCGGCGAGAAGGCGCTGGTGCAGTCGCCTGGCACGCTGCGGCCCTTACTGATGTCGCGCGAAGAACTATGCGCGGTCTGGGACGGCGGACTGATCCTGATGACGCGGCGCGCGGGGCTGACCGACCTCACCCGCCAGTTCGACATCTCCTGGTTCCTCGGCGCGATCCGGAAATACAAGCGGCTGCTCGGCGAAGTGCTCGTCGCCTCGTTCTTCCTGCAGCTGTTCGCGCTGGTCTCGCCGCTGTTCTTCCAGGTGGTGATCGACAAGGTACTGGTCCATCGTTCGCTGTCCACCCTCGACGTACTGGCGATCGGACTGATCGCGATCTCCCTGTTCGAGACCGTGCTCGGCATCCTGCGCACCTATCTGTTCGCGCATACCACCAACCGCATCGACGTCGAGCTCGGCGCGCGGCTGTTCCATCATCTCCTGGCGCTGCCGATGGCCTATTTCCAGGCGCGCCGCGTCGGCGATTCCGTGGCGCGGGTGCGGGAGCTCGAGAACATCCGCAATTTCATCACCAGCTCGTCGCTGACGCTGGTGATCGACCTGTTCTTCACCTCGGTCTTCCTCGCGGTGATGTTCGTCTATTCGCCGCTCTTGAGCTTCATCGTGCTCGGCTCGCTGCCGCTTTACATCGCAATCTCGGCTCTCGCGACGCCGCTGTTCCGCTCAAGGCTCGATGAGAAATTCCGCCGCGGCGCCGAGAACCAGGCCTTCCTGGTCGAAAGCGTCACCGGCATCGAGACGCTGAAGGCGATGGCGGTCGAGCCGCAGATGCAGCGCCGCTGGGAAGAGCAGCTGGCCGGCTACGTGGCCGCAAGCTTCCGCGTCACCAGCCTCGGCAATACCGCAAGCCAGCTCGTGCAATTCATCAGCAAGGTCGTGACCGCGAGCATCCTCTATTTCGGCGCCAAGCTCGTGATCGGCGGCACGTTGTCGGTCGGCGAACTCGTCGCGTTCAACATCCTCGCGGGTCGCGTCTCGACCGCCGGTGCTGCGGCTGGCGCAGGTATGGCAGGATTTCCATCAGGCTCGGCTGTCGATCGCCCGCCTCGGCGACATCCTCAACACCACGGCTGAACCGACCTACGCCGCGGCGCGCGCCGCTTTACCCGCGATCCGCGGCAATATCTCTTTCGAGCACGTCTCGTTCCGCTACCGCGTCGACGGTCCGGAGATCCTGCACGACGTATCCTTCGATGTACCCGCCGGACAGACGGTCGGCATCGTCGGGCCGTCGGGCTCGGGCAAGAGCACCTTCGCCAAGCTGGTGCAGCGGCTCTATCTGCCGCAGGGCGGGCGCGTGCTGATCGACGGCATGGACGTAGCGATGGCCGATCCGGCCTGGCTGCGGCGGCAGATCGGCGTGGTGCTGCAGGAGAACATGCTGTTCAACCGCTCGGTGCGCGACAATATCGCGCTGGCCGATCCCGCGATGCCGATGGAGCGCGTGATATCAGCCGCGAAACTTGCCGGCGCGCACGACTTCATCCTCGAGCTCGCCGAGGGTTACGACACCCTCGTCGGCGAGCGCGGCTCGACACTGTCGGGCGGCCAGCGCCAGCGCATCGCGATCGCACGCGCACTGGTGAGCGATCCGCGTATCCTGATCTTCGACGAGGCCACCAGCGCGCTCGACTATGAGAGCGAGCGGATCATCCAGCAGAACATGCAGGAGATCGCCAAGGGCCGCACCGTGCTCATCATCGCGCACCGGCTTTCCACCGTGCGTAACGCCGACCGCATCTTCACCCTCGAGCGCGGGCGCCTGATCGAGGACGGCACCCATGACGCGCTGATCAAGACCGGTGGGCGCTATGCCGCGCTGCATCGCCTGCAGGGAGGTCTCCATGAAGTCGTCTAACGCCGCCCTCCCTGCCCGGCAGGCGCAGGTCGTCATTCCCTTCCGCAGCGTGAAGGCGCGAAGCGCCGACGAACTGGCCTTCCTGCCGGCGGCGCTGGAGATCGTCGAGACGCCGCCCTCGCCGATCGGTCGCACCATCGGCGCGGTGCTGATCGCGCTGTTCTGCGCTGCTCTCGCGTGGTCGGCCTGGGGCACGATCGACATCGTCGCGTCCGCGCCCGGCAAGGTGGTCTCGGGCGGACGCAGCAAGGTGGTGCAGCCGTTCGAGACCGGCGTGGTGCGCGCGATCCGGGTGCAGGACGGACAGAGCGTCAAGGCCGGCGACGTGCTGATCGAGCTCGATCCGACCGTCAATGCCGCCGAGCGCGATCATCTGCACGACGATCTCGTGGCCGAGCGGCTCAACATCGCGCGGCTGCGCGCGGCACTTGACGGCCGCGATGAGCGCGCCACGGATCTCGTGGCGCCCGTCGATGCCGATCCCGCGCTGGTCGCGACCCAGCGCCAGCTTCTTGCCAACCAGGTGAGCGAGCATCGCGCCAAGATCGCCGCACTTGCGCGACAGCAGGCGCAGAAGGAGGCCGAGCACGAGACGATCTCGGCCACGATCCACAAGCTGGATGCACTGATCCCCGTCATCCAGCAGCGCGTCGACATCCGCAAAACGCTGATGGAGAAGGAGATCGGCTCCAAGCTGACCTACTACGAGATCCAGCAGCTCCTCGTCGAACAACAGGAAGAGCTGAAGGTGCAGATGAGCCATTTGCACGAGGCCGAAGCCGCGGTCGCCGCGATCCGCGAGACCGCGCGCGCAAGCCATCGCCGAATACGGCAAAGGCCTCTTCGACGATCTCGCCAAGAGCGAGCAGAAGGCCAATGGCCTGGCGCAGGATCTGATCAAGGCACAACAGAGGACGCGGCTGCAGCAGCTCACTTCGCCGGTCGACGGCGTGGTGCAGCAGCTTGCGGTGCATACCGTCGGCGGCGTGGTGACGCCGGCGCAGTCACTGCTCGTGATCGTGCCTGACGACAGCGCGCTCGAGATCGAGGCCATGGTGTCGAACCGCGACATCGGCTTCGTCCAGGCAGGGCAAGCCGCCGAGATCAAGATCGACACTTTCAACTTCACCCGCTACGGCCTGCTGCATGGCGAGGTCGTGAGCGTCTCGCAGGACGCCATTATCCGCGACCGGCCGCCGGAGCGCGCCAGCGAGCGACGCGCTCGGCGCACAGCACGACACCAGCGAGCCGAACGGCCAGGAATTGAATTACAGCGCGCGCGTCTCTCTCGATCGCACGCAGATGCAGGTCGAGGACCGCATGGTCAGTCTCGCCCCCGGCATGGCCGTCACCGTCGAGATCAAGACCGGCCAGCGCACGATCCTGGATTATCTCCTGTCGCCCCTGCGCCGCTACCGGCAGGAGATATTGCACGAGCGCTGAGCCCGCTCGTGCATAAAAAGGAAGGGTGGACGTCGCCCTGGGCGTCCACCCTTCCGCTATTCGGCGGCCTATGGCCCGGCCTTCCGATGTTGGTTCTCGATCGAGCAAATCGGCAAACCAGGCTCTGATCCGCAGAACCTCGCAAACAAGGGCAACCATGGAGAACAAATACAGGTTGTCCCTTTGGAACTCTTTCTCATTATGGTTGTTGTCATGCCGATCCCCGGAAGCAGAGGGATCGAAGTTTAAAAGTCAGCAGCCCAAAATGATCAAATCGCTGTCAGCCCTGTCGATCTTCCTGCTCCTCGGAGCGGCGGTGATCGCCTTGCCGGCGTTTGCCCCCAAAGCGGCAGCGGGCGAAGTCACGGCACTGGCCAAGGGAGACCGGCTTGAGGTCCGCGCGACGGCCTCGAATTGCTCAACACAGGTCTGGCCGGATTACGCCGCATCCTGCCTGCGCAACCCGGCTTCGCACACGACCGTCGTGGAAGCCCGCCTTGTGACCGCCCGCCGATAGCAAGTTCCAATTTCTTTCATTTGTCTGACTGGTCCATTGGATTTTTCATGACCCATCCCGCGCAAATCGGCCCCGCCCATAACGCGGCGCTTCGCAAGGAAATCAGCGAACGGCTCGGCATCAGTCTGGATCGGAAGCCGGCTGGAATGCCGCCGCATTTGGCGATGCTGATGAGACAATGGCGCGATCAGCCCTCCAACGACCTTCTTGACATCTTCCCCGCCCCGCTTGACCGATCATGACGCCGGTCATCCGGCGTCGAGGTGACGGGCCCGGCGGGCAACGCGATTTAGCTCGCTATCCCCGCTCGAAAGGCGCAGCAATGGTCCTGCCGTAACGCACGGCAGCCGCCGAACGCCCCTGGCAATTGCCGGATCAACATTTGCAGACAAATTCGGGCAACTCCGCCAAGGCCGATTCGCAATCGGCTCGCCGGTGGGAGAGTGAGGCTATCCGTGTCGACAGATTTACCTGCGGTACCGAACGTTCTTGTCGTCGAAGACGAGATGATTTTGCGCATGCGCGCGGTCGACATCGTGGAGGATGCCGGGTTCTGCTCCGTCGAGGCCGTCAACGCCGACGAGGCCATCTCGATTCTCGAGTTGCGATCGGATATCTCGCTGCTATTCACCGATATTCAAATGCCCGGCAGCATGGACGGGCTGAAGCTCGCCCACGCGGTGCACGATCGTTGGCCTTCCATCAAGATCATCCTGGTTTCCGGTCAGGTGCAGCCATCCGATGCAGAAAGGCCGGCGAACAGCCGGTTCTTTGGCAAACCGCTGGGGGTCGAGCAAATGACCACCGAATTGCAGGCGATGGTGGGCGCTGGCGCGCTGACGATCGTTCCGAACGCAACCGCATGGCCGGCGGATCAGGCGCTGCAAACCACGGCGCCGATTAGTCCGTCGCCCCGGTCCGCGCAGGAGGTGGCGCTAACGGCGGAGAACGACAGCCTTCGCCTGCTGCTCGAACAAGCCGGGATCGACGCCAAGACCCTGCTCGTCCAGGCCGGGATCGACGCCCGGGAGCGGGAGGCCGCCGAAAAGTTGCAGAAGCTGATCCTTGGGGAGCTTCACCATCGCATCAAGAATACCCTGGCGACCGTCAGCGCGATCGCCTCCCAGAGCTTCCGCGCCGCGCCCAGCATCGAGCAAGGCCAGAAGGCAATGGAGGGCCGGCTGATCGCGCTCGGCCGGGCGCACGACCTGCTGATGCAGGTCAGCTGGGCAAACGCAAGTCTCACTCACACGCTAAGCAGTGCGACCGAGCCCTATGATCGTCGGGGGGCCAGACGCTTTCATTTCAACGGGCCGGATATCCGGATCACCTCCGGAGCCGTCGTCGCGCTGGCGATGTCGTTCAATGAACTCTGCACCAATACGACCAAATTTGGCGCCCTGTCCGTCCCGATGGGACGCGTGGAAATCGCATGGACGATCGACGAGGTGAAGCAGCGACTTCACCTTGTCTGGACTGAAAGAGGAGGTCCGGAGGTCGCGCCGCCGACGCGGCGAAGCTTCGGCACCCGCATGATGGAGTCTCTCGGCCAACAATTGAACGGCCAAGTGCAGCTCACTTACGAACCCGACGGGTTTATCTACTCGTTGGATGTGCCGCTGAGCTCAGTCGCGGCGGCCGCGTAAATATCGTCATTTTCCGCCGCCGGCATTTGCGCAATCAAGGAAGGGTGGACGTCCCCGGGCGTCCACCCTTCCGCTATTTTGCGACAGGCCGCCCGCTAAGGCCAGCGGCGTCTGGCCTCCCCCTCGCCAATGCCGGTTGATTAAGCTAGCCTGAAGGTCACTTCCGGCGGCCGCGCCCGCGTCCGCCGCCATTGATTTTCTGACCGCTGGCGTCGTTTTTCCGGATCTCAAAGACCATGACCGCGCAGGCCCAAGCGATCCTCGATGTGCGTCCGGCGGAAGCCGGAGAAGCCGGCCGCGCCACGAAGTGGCTGCGCGGCATCGGCGTCCGCCAGGTGCGGCTCGCCTGCGGCCTCGTCATGTTCGCCTACGTCTTTTCGCATTTCTTCAATCACGCGCTCGGCAATATCTCCTACGCGACCATGGAGACCTGGCTCCGCTTTCATATCTGGTGCTGGCGGATCCGGATCGTCAATTTCACGCTCTACGCCGCGGCCACTATCGCACTTCATGCTTGGCCTGTGGGCGCTCTACCAGCGGCGTGCATTTTCGCTATACGGCGATCGAGATTACCCAATTGGTGTTCGGGCTTGAGCATTCCGTTGCTGATCGCGTCGCATTTCGGCATCGTGCGACTGGGCGGCGCTGATGTTCGACCGCGCTCCGCCGACCTATGCCGGCGCCCTGGTGGCCTACTGGTCGCCGCGCCCCTACATGATCGCGGTGCAGTTCGTCCTGATGACGGTGGCCTGGACCCATGCCTGCATCGGCCTCTATTTCTGGCTGCGGCTGAAACCGTTTTTCCGCTGGGCGCGTCCGTTCCTGCTTGCCATCGCGGTGCTGCTGCCGCCGCTCGCGATGACCGGCACCCATCGCGGCGGGCATGAAGTGAGTCGAACTGGCCGCTCAGCCGCAATGGCGCGCCGCTCACATCAAGCCGACACCGCCGCGCGCAGCGCGCGGCGATCGAGGAGATCACGCTCTATTATTTCCCGATCGATTTACGGCGTGGCCATCCTGCTGGTGTTCGCCGCGCGCGGCGTGCGCGCCGCTGATCGAGCGCCGGCGCGGATCGATCACGGTGTCCTATCCGAGCCGCAAGGTGCGCGTGCCCAAGGGACTGAGCATTCTGGAAACCAGCCTGCGCTTCAAGGTGCCGCATGCCAGCGTCTGCGGCGGCAGGGCGCGCTGCTCGACCTGCCGGGTGCGGGTCGTCAGCGACCGCAGCGCGTTGCCGCGCCCCTCGGGCCGCGAGGCTTTCGTGCTGTCGCGCGTCGGCGCCGGCGCCAATCCGGCGATCCGGCTTGCCTGCCAGCTTCGGCCGCAGACCGACGTCGCCGTCATTCCGGTGCTGCCAGCCAATGTCGGCGCCGACTTCGTGCGCAACCGCAATCGCGTCAATATCGGCGAAGAGCGCTACATCGTCAGCATGTTCGTCGACATGCGCGGATCGACCAAGCTCGCCGAATCGCGGCTGCCGTTCGACACTGTGTTCCTGGTCAACCGCTTCCTGGAGGCGGCCTCGCAGGCCGTGATCGACGCCGGCGGCCAGCCCAACCAGTTCGTGGGCGACGGGCTGCTCGCGCTGTTCGGACTCGACGCCGATCCGGCCACGGCATCGCGGCAGGCCCTGCGCGCAGCCGCGCTGGTGGCCTCCAATGTCGAATACATGAACCACGAATTCGCGACCGAACTGCAGCGACCCGGTGCAGTTCGGCATCGGCATTCACGGCGGCGAAGTCATCATCGGCGACATCGGCTTTCGCGATCACACGGTGTTCACCGCACTCGGCGACGCCGTCAACGTCGCGGCGCGGCTTCAGGACCTGACCAAGACACTGAACTGCACGGTCGTGATCTCGGAGGAAATCTGCAAGAACGCCGGTGTCCCGCATGAGCGGCTCGACCGGATCGACGTGCCGATCCGCGGTCGCGACCAGCCCATGACGGTTCGAACGGTGGTTGACGCGACCATACTTGGCAGCCTGCTCGATGCGCAGGCCGACGAGGCCGCCGCGGAATCGAAAGCTGAGCGCCTACGACCTCGCGTGATGCCTATTTCAGCCTGAGCCGATAGGTCTCGTGGCAGGCCGTGCATTTTTCATTGAGCGTGTCGAACGCCATCTTCGCACTGGCCTGGTCCTTGATCTTGCCCTTCAGGTCGGCAACGGCCTTAATGACCGGCGGCACCTTGGAATCGAAATCCGCCTTGTTCTGCCAGATCTTCTGCGAGAGCCGTAGGTTGCGTTGACGACGTCCTCCTTTGGATTTTCCTCGAATACCTTCGGGATCGTCGGGACGCTGGTTTCGAGCTGGGCGAGCGCCGCGTCGACCGCGGCCTGGTCATAGGGCAGCTCGCCCTTGACCATCTTCAGAATGGCGACGTAGACGCTCTTGCCCTGCGCCCGCATCAGATTGTCCTGCTCGACGGCAAGTTCCTGATCGGCCATGACGGCGCCTGCACCGAGCAACAAGGTCCCGACCGCAATAACCAGTTCTATCATTGGCGAACTCTCCGTTGCGCAAGCGTTTCCAAACAGCTGCGATACCGCTTTCAGGCGGGACGCGGCTCATTGCCAGTAACCCGGCCAGGCTTTCATTCCATGGCCGACACTTCGCGTCACAGGCTGTGCCGGCGCTGGTGCTCGCGGATGGCGATCCAGACCCGCTCGGCGGTCGCGGGCATGTCGATATGGTCGATCTTGTACTCGCGCCACAGGCCCTCGACGATCGCGTTGACCACCGCCGGGCACGAGCCGATCGCGCCCGCCTCGCCCGCGCCCTTGACGCCCATCGGATTGGTCTTGCAGGGCACGTTGTGGGTCTCGAAATGGAACGACGGCGCCGTCGGCCGCGCGCGGCAGCGCGTAGTCCATGATAGGTGCGCGGTGACGAGCTGGCCGTCGCTCGGGCTGTAGACCACCTGCTCCATCAGCGCCTGGCCGATGCCCTGCATCGCGCCGCCATGGACCTGGCCCGCGAGCAGCAGCGGATTGAGCGTCACGCCGAAATCGTCGACGATGACATAGTTGACGATCTTGATGATGCCGGTCGCCGGATCGATCTCGACTTCGGCGACATGCGTGCCGTTCGGATAGGTGCCGTCGGCGCTGTTGAAGGTTGCGCTGCCCTTGAGCTTCGACGGTATCGCCGCCGGCGCGCTTGGCGAGATCGGCGAAGCTGATCGAGCGGTCGGTGCCGGCGATGCGCACCGTGCCGTCGCCGATCTCGAGATCGCCGGCGCTGGTCTCCAGCGCTTCGGCGGCGAGCTCCTTCAGCTTGCCGCCGAGCGTCGTGCGTGGCGCGCTGCACGCTGACGCCGCCGGTCGGAATCGAGGCCGAGCCGCCGGTGCCGAGCCCGGTCGCGATCTCGTCGGTGTCGCCCTGATGGATGTGCACGCGCTCCGGCGGCAGGCCGAACTGCTCGGCGACGATCTGCGCATAGGCGGTCTGATGCCCCTGCCCGCTCGACTGCGTGCCGATCAGGATCGTGACGTCGCCATTGGGATCGAGCCGCACATTGGCGGTCTCCTCGCCCATGGTGCCGCAGACCTCGACATAGCTCGCCATGCCGATGCCGCGCACGAGGCCCTGCTTCTTCGCGAGCCTTGGCGCGCTTGGGAAATTCCTTCCAGTTCGCGACCTCCATCGCGCGCTTCATATGCGCGGCGAAGTCGCCGGAATCGTAGACCTTGCCGGTTGCGGTCTTGTAGGGCAGCGCGCGCGGCGGAATGAAATTCTTGCGGCGGATCGCATCCGGCGTCATGCCGAGTTTTCGCGCGCAGGCATCGACCAGACGCTCGATCACATAGGCCGCCTCGGGACGTCCGGCGCCGCGATAGGCATCGACCGGCACGGTGTGGGTGAACACGGTGCGGACGCGGCAGTGGAAGGCCTGGATGTCGTAGAGGCCGGGCAGCATGCCGGCGCCGCCATGCGGGATGTAGGGCCCGAAGGTCGAGAGATACGCGCCCATGTCGCCCATCAGGTCGACATCCATGGCGAGGAACTTGCCGTCCTCGGCGAGCGCCATCCGCGCGGTGGTGACGTTGTCGCGGCCCTGCGCGTCGCCCATGAAATGCTCGGTGCGATCGGCGGCCCAGCGCACCGTCTTCTTCAGCTTGCGCGCGGCGACCGCCATCAGCGCATATTCGCGATAGGGAAACAGCTTGGTGCCGAAGCCGCCGCCGACGTCGGGGCAGATCACCCGCATCTTCTCGGTCGGAATCTTCAGCACGTTCTGGCAGAGGATGTCGCGCAGCCGATGGCTGCCCTGGCTGCCGACGGTCAGCGTGAGATGGTCGTTCTTGGCGTCGTACTCGCAGACCGCCGCGCGCGTCTCCATGAAGCTTGCGACCACGCGCGGATTGACGATGGAGATTTCGGCGACCGCATGCGCCTTGGCAAAGACGGCGTCGGTCGCCTTCTTGTCGCCGATCGGCACGTCGAACAGGATGTTGCCGGGCTTGTCCGGCCAGACCTGCGGCGCGCCGGGCTTCACCGCGTTGACGACGCCGGTCACGGCCGGCAGCGGCGACCACTTGACCTCGATCGCCTCGATCGCATCGCGCGCGTGATCGATGGTGTCGGCGACCACGAAGGCGACGGCGTCGCCGACATGGCGCACCTCGCCCTTGGCGAGGATCGGATAGGGCGTGCCGGTGAAGGGATCGACCTCGAAATTGAACAGGCACGGCAGATCGCCGAGATCGCCGATATCGGCGGCGGTCAGGATCAGCGCGACGCCGGGCAAGCCCGTCGCGCGCGCGACGTCGATGGTGAATTTCGCATGCGCATGCGGCGAGCGCAGCATCAGCGCGTGCAGCGCCGGCTGCGGCGCGACGTCGTCGGTATAGCGGCCCTTGCCGCGGATGAGCGCGTCGTCCTCCTTGCGAAGGACGCTTTGACCGACGCCGAATTTGATGGGAGCAGCCATCTTGTCTCCGATTTCTCTGATCGTGATATCCGCCATATTGCAGCGGATCGGGGGCCCGCGCAAACGCTTTAGCCCTTGACTAAACCCTTCAAGCCAGCGCGGGCCGAACAGCAGCAGCACGCAAGCCGCATAGACCACGGCGCCGACGCCGATCAGGAGCAGCAGCGTCGTCTCGTCGCGAAACCTGATCGCCTCGAAATGCGATGCCGCAAAGCGGGCGGCGAACCAGAGCGCCGCCGCCAGCACCACGCCGCTGGCGGCGAATCGCAGCAGCGATTGCCAGAGCGCCCGGTTGAGTTCGAGGTAGCCGGCGCGCACCGCAAAGCCGAGCACCAGCAGCAGATTGACCCAGGCGCCGACGGCGGTGGCGAGCGCAAGGCCGACCTGCGCGAACGCCCCCATCAACAGCAGCTTCAGTCCCATGTTGACCGTCAGCCCCGTGAGCGAGGCCTTGACCGGCGTCGCCGTATCCTTGCGGGCGTAGAAGGTCGCGACCGCGCTGCGGATCAGCACGAAGGGAACGAGCCCGACGGCGTAGGCGGCGAGCGTCGCGCCGGCCGCGGCGGCGTCGGCCTTGGAGAAGGCGCCGCGCGCGAACATCGCGCGCGTGATCGACTTCGGGCACCGCGAGGAAGGCCGCGACGAACGGCACCGACAGCAGCAGCGTGAAATCGAAGGCGCGGCGCTGCGCGGCCATCGCGCCGGCATTGTCGCCCGCGGTGATCCGCCGCGCCATTTCCGGCAGCAGCACGGTGCCGACCGCAATGCCGATCACGCCGATCGGCAGCTGGTTGAGACGGTCGGCATAATAGAGCGCCGACAGCGCGCCCGCCGGCAGGAAGGTCGCGATGATGGTGTCGGCGAACATCGCGACCTGCGTGCCCATCGAGCCGATGGTCGCCGGCCCCAGCGCGCGGAAGAAGGCGCGGATGTCCTCGTCGAGCCTGAGCGGCGCAAAGCGCGGCAGGCCGCCATGGGTGGCGAGATCGCCGGCCAGCAGGAAATATTGCAGGAAGCCGGAGATCAGCACGCCCCAGGCCGCGGCATGGCCGGCGCGTCGGAAACAACGCCGCGACCGCAAGCGTCGCCATCATCGCGATGTTGAGGAAGATCGAGGCGGCGGCGGCGCTGGCGAAGCGATGCATCACATTGAGCATGCCGCCATAGAGCGTCACCAGCGTGATCAGCAGCAGATAGGGAAAGGTGATCCGCGTCAGCTCGATCGCGAGCCGGCGCTGCTCGGCATCCTCGGAGAAGCCCGGCGCCAGCACGCTCATCGCCTGCGGCATGAACAGCCAGGCGACCACCAGCAGCACCACCTGCGACAGGAACAGCAGCGTGAAGATGCGGTCGGCGAACAGTTTTGCCGACACCTCGCCCTTCTCGCCGTGGACGTGGGCGTAGGCCGGCACGAAGGCGGCGTTGAAGGCGCCCTCGGCGAAGATCGCGCGGAAATGGTTGGGCAGGCGGAACGCGACGAAGAAGGCGTCGGCCACCGGGCCCGCGCCCAGGATCGCCGCGAGCATGATGTCGCGGGCAAAGCCCGTCAGCCGCGACAGCAGCGTATAGGCGCCGACGGTGAAGATGCGCCCGAGCATGGGCCGCTTCTAGCAGTATCGAGGCGCGCTTCAAAACGGCGAAATCAGGTTGAAATCGCGCCACGCACAGCGGCGATGATGCGGTCCTGGGTCGCCTCGTCCAGATAGGCGTGCATCGGCAGGCTGATGACGTCGTCGGACAGCCGCTCGCTGACCGGCAGGCCGCCGTCGGCGACCGGAAAGCCCCGATAGGCGGTCTGCTGGTGCATCGACTTCGGATAATAGATCGCGGTCGGAATGCCCTGCGCCTTCAGCGCCGCGGCAAAGCCATCGCGATCGGTCCCCTCGGGCAGGCGGATGGTGTACTGCGCCCAGACCGAGGTGCAGCCGGCGGCGAGGCGCGGCACGGTCGACGAGGTTGCCGAGCCCGCGCGCATAGCGGTCGGCGACCTTGTTGCGCGCGGCGATCTCGTCCTCGAAGATCTTCAGCTTCTCGATCAGGATCGCGGCCTGCATGGTGTCGAGGCGGCCGGTGAGGCCGAGGCGGACATTGTCGTATTTGTCGGCGCCCTGCCCGTGCACGCGGATGCTGCGCAGCGTTTCGGCGAGATCAGCATCGTCGGTGAAGATCGCGCCGCCGTCGCCGAAGCAGCCGAGCGGTTTGGCCGGAAAGAAGCTGGTCGCGGTCGCAATGCCGAACGTGCCGAGCTTGCGGCCCTTGTAGCTCGCGCCAAATCCCTGCGCGGCATCGTCGAACACGAACAGGCCTTCGGCTTCGGCCACGGCGGCAATCGCATCGTGGTCGGCGCTCTGCCCGAACAGGTCGACCGGGATCACGCCGACCGGCTTGAGGCCGGCCTTCCGCGCCGTCGCAATGCCGCGCTTCAGCGACGCCGCATCCATGTTGAAGGTCTGCTCATCGACGTCGACGAACACCGGCGTCGCGCCGGTCAGCGCCACGGCCTCGCCGGTGGCGGAAAATGTGAAGGACGGGCACAGCACGGCGTCGCCGCGGCCGACGCCCTTGGCCATCAGCACCATCAGCAACGCATCGGTACCGCTGGCGCAGGCCACGACATGCTTCGCCCCGCTGAAGGCCGCGAGCGCGGCCTCGAGCTGCGTCACTTCGGGGCCGTTGATGAACTGGCAATGCCCCATCACGCGCGCCACCGCATCGTCGATGGCCTTGCCCAGCCGCTGACGCTGCGAAACGAGGTCGATGAAGGCAATGGCTTGTGGACGCGAGTGCTGGTTCATGACGCCTTGCGACGGTTGTGATGGAGCATCGGACGGTTCCGGACCATGCGCGTTAGCCGACGACGCGGCGCGGCCCCTTGCGGGCGGAGGACGCGGCGGGCCTCGCCGAGGTTTCGAGGCATCGCGTGGCGATCTCGAGGCTGGCGACGCCTTCGTCGCCGGTGACCGCCGGCACTTCGCCGGAACGCACCGCGTGCAGGAACGCGATCAATTCGGCCCGCAGCGGCTCGTCGTGACCGACCGGCAGATGACGCATCGAATAGCTGCCGTCGGGCTTGAAGCCGAAGCACTCGGTGACCTGGCGCGTCAGCAGATCGCCCATCACATATTTGCCGCGGGTCGCGACCGTGACGTTGCGCGCCTTGAACGGCGTCAGCCAGTTGGTGTTGATGTGGGCGAGCACGCCCGAGGCGGTGCGGAACTGCAGAAGCGCGATGTCCTCGCGCTCGGCGACCGCGCTGGAGAGCTGCGGCTGCACCTCGACGATGTCGGATTCGGTGAACCAGCGAATCAGATCGATGTCGTGCACGGCGAGATCGATCACCACGCCGACATTCGACATGCGCGGCGGGAACGGACCGACGCGGGTGATGGCGATCGACAGGATGTCCTCGCCCGTCAGCGCCTGCTTGATGGCGGCGACGGCCGGATTGAAGCGCTCGACATGACCGACCATCAAGGTGACGCCGGCGCGCCGCGCAGCATCGACGATGGCGCGCCCTTCTTCCACGGACGATGCGATCGGCTTTTCCACCATCACATGGATCTTGCGCGCGATGCAGGCGAGCGCGATCTCGTGATGCAGATGGGTGGGTGCGGCGATCGTGACGGCGTCGACGCCCTCGGCGAGCAATTGCTCCAGCGTGTCGAAGGTCGGGCAGTTGGCGAAATCGGTGACGCGGTTGCGATGCGCCTCCAGCGGATCGACCACGCCGGCGAGGCTGATGCCGGGAAGCCCGGCGAGCACGCGCGCGTGATTGCTGCCCATCACGCCGGCGCCCACCACACCGACGCGAAGCGCACGATGCGGCTCGGCCTTTCCGCCCGCCCCCTTTGAACTCATCTCATCGACCCCATAACGCAAATCAATCGACCCCGACGCTGTCTAGCACGGCGCCACATATGTGGCGAATGCCTCAAACGAGTCCCGGACACGATTTGCTTCAAAAGATTACACCCGCCAATCGCGCGGTTTGCGCAATGGGGGCGATCGGGAGCGCGTCACAGCGCGCGCGATTCTCGCCCCGAATCCGCTTCCCCAAAGCAGAAAGAGGCTCAGGAGCAACCCCTTGCATGCCCCGGAATTTACGTCTCAGGACTGGGTGCGGGTCGGGAAATCGATCACCAGCGCGGACTCGCGCTGCTCCGGCGCAGGTCCGCGTTCGGCGCGGGCGCAGATCGCATCGACCTCCTGCTCCGAGATGCCGTGCAATCTGAGCTTGATCTCCATGGCCGTCATGGTCAGCAGCTGCGCCACGAAATCGAGCTTCAGCTCGCGTGCGAGGTCGATATGCTCCTGAAGCGATCGCGCCATCAGGTCGAGCTTGCGGTCGATTGTACTGCTCTTCATGTTACCCCCTGACGAAAACGCTTGCACGCTGTTCCGAGATCCATTCCCGGGTCGTGGTGACCTCTGCATAGAGGCCGATCAATTCGACGACGGTCTCATGGACCGAAGCCGCTGGAATCTGATTGAGACCGAGGCTTGCGGACGCATCGGCCAGATACGTCACGCTGTGGCCGCGATGAAACGCTTCGACCGCGGTCGCAAGGCAACCCGCCTCGCCCGAGAATCCCGCCAGCACGAAATGGCCGCCGCTCTCGGTCATGACATGACCGAACTCGCGATTGGCGTAACAGGACGGCATGCTGCGCTCGAACACCATTTCCGACGTCAGCGGCTCGAATCCGGGAATCCAGTGCGAATAGGACAGCATCGGATTGAAGAACGGCGAGCGCCCGACCATGCGCAGGAAGGCGACCGGGAATCCCATCTCGCGCGCATGCGCCAACGCCCCACGGCAGTTCTCGAGCGCGGCCTCGGCTTTCGGAATCGCATACAGCCGAGGCGAAGCGATGTACTCCTGCTGCAGGTCGAGCAGCACCAGCGTCGGAATGCGGGAGATGTTGGAGTAGGATCGAAGGTTGACGACGTTTCTCATTTCTTCTTGCCTGCGACTGCGCGTTGGGAGCTCCGCTTGGCCGACTGATCCAGGATTCCCGGCTCGTCCCATCGGCCCTCGGGACGCATCAAGACATAGGGATCGACGCCGAGCCTGATCGCGTTCGGATTCGGATCGGTGTCGATGACGATTTCGATATAGGCGTGATCGGAGAAATAGAACTCCGAGGAACCTTCAAGCTTCCGCCAGCCCATGCCGACGTAATAGTCCAGCAGATCCTTTTGCGCGCGGCCGTAGATCCGCCGGTAACCCTTCATGCGGCAAAACTCGACGCCGGCGCTCATCAGCCGCGTGCCGATGTGACGGTTGCGGAACTCGTGGCGAACCGCGAGCCGCTCGAGCTTGGCGAAACCGGCGAAGTAACGGATACGCAGGCAGCCGACCGGCTCTCTTCCGACATAGGCGAGCAGATGGCTCGCGGAGAAATCGTTGCCGTCGAATTCCTCCTCATAGGGACAATCCTGCTCGGCGATGAAGGTGGCGCTGCGCACCGAAACCACCCGCATGAAATCCTCGATCGAGCGCACCACGGTGATCGAGACCTGCCTGTTGCCCTCGATGCCGAGATAGTCGTCGTAGATCGGACGCGTCTCCTTGATCGACTCGCCGCGCGGAAAGATGCAGATGTTCGCCGCGATCTTGCCCCGGAAACTGGCGCCCTGACGGAAGCCCAGGCTCTCCGCGATACGGAAGCCGCCGAGCGTGATGGTTCGCCCCAGGATCGGCGCATCGCGATACAGCGGCGTCGAGACCTTTTCGACCGCGAGCGGCACGCCGGCGGCAATCGCGCCCGGCGCGTAGACGCCCCAGCAATAGACCGCGGCCGGCTTCTCGTGCTGACGCGTCAACAGATGCAGCGGCGGATTGGTCGCGGGGAATTTGCCGTCCATCAACAGGTCGGCGCCCTCAGCGTTCAGCATCAGGAAGGCGAGATATCCCTCCGCCGCTGTATCGCCGGCAGCATAACGCTCGCGCCGGGCGAGGCCCCAGAAGCAGTCGGGATTATATTGCGCGACACGGTGAATCACCTCGTTGGTCGCGCCGCCGCCCATCGCCTGCCGGGCCTTCGGCAACAGCGTCTCGATATCCTCATAAGTCGCGTTAAATACAACCATCCGCTGGGAGATATCGGTGGCACGGGGTGTTCCAAGCCGGAATTTGGCTTGTTTTGGCTCAGAAAGCAGCACTCGCGCACTGCGCGTGGTATACCGGTCGTGGACGGTCATGGGGCGCTCCGGTTGCCAAGGACAGCGATCTGCGACTAGATTATTCAGATCGCAGGGGCACCGTATGCCGATAATTTTGAACCGGGGCGGTTCGGAAAACGAACACATTGACTTAAGTTCGTTGCCCGGCGGGCCGGACTGGGAGTCGGTTCGCACGTTCCTCGAGCTGGCGCGTTGCGGCAGCATCCGCTCGGCTGCCGATCGCATGGGACTTTCGCCTAATGCGCTCCGCCGCAAGATCGACGATCTGGAGCGAACGCTCGGGACCGTGCTGGTCACCCGCCATGTCGACGGCATCCGCCCCACGCCTGAGGGCGCCGAAATCCTGCTCGCGGCCAAACGCATGGAAGAGGCCGCCTTCGGCCTGATGCGGGCGCGCAACAACGCGGTGCCCGCCGCCATGAGCGGCGAGGTGCGAATCGCCGTCACCGAGGCGTTCGGCACCTTCTGGCTGGGCCCGCGGCTGGTCGAATTCCAGCGCGCCTATCCGCAACTCGCGGTCGACCTGATGTGCGCGATGCGATCTGCGGACGTGCTGCGGCTCGAGGCGGAAGTCGCGATCCAGCTCGATCGTCCGACCAGCCCCGACGTCAAGGTGGTCCGGCTCGGGCGCATCCATTCGATGGCGGCGGCCGCGCCCTCCTATCTCGCGTTGTACGGCACGCCGAAGACGATCGAGGATCTGCGCAAACATCGTCTTGCGATGCAATTCGCCGACCAGACCAAGAGCCAGGAACTGCTCACCGGGATGTTCCCCGAGGCCGAACTGCGCAAATGCGTCAAGTTCTCGACCAATAATTCCAGCGCGCTGTTGTGGGCGATCATCAAGGGCGCGGGCATCGGCTGGTCGCCGACCTACATGCATGCGATGGGCCCGAAGATGGTCGCGCTCGATCTCGACCTGATCTTCCCGTTCGACGTCTGGCTGACCTACCATCCCGACTCGGCGCGCGTGCCGCGGGTGCGGCGGATGATCGACTGGATCATCGAGCAGTTCGATCCCAAGGTCTTCCCCTGGTTCCGCGACGAGTTCATCCATCCGCGCGATTTGCCGGCGCATTATCATGGGCCGCCGCTGATCAATCTGTTCGA
>CAWCHW010000037.1:0-475612 GCA_963795365.1 uncultured Alphaproteobacteria bacterium | reverse complement strand
ACCAGCGCCTGACGCTTGACGATATTGCCGAGCGCGACGATCGCCTGATGGCGCGCATTGGCCGGATCGGGCACGCCGTGCGCGATGAAATAGTTGGTCAGCTGGGCGATCCGGGTGCGCACTTCCTCGCGGCCGAGATCGACCGACTGGCCGATGATGTTGGAATGGAACTGCTCGCGCTTGGTGACGATGGTGGCGAGCACCGCGGTGCCGATCGCGCCGCCGAGATTGCGCATCATGTTGGAGATGCCGGAGGCGGCAGGCGCATCCTGCGGCGCGACGCTGCCGAGCGTGACGGCGCTCAAGGGCGCAAGCGTCAGCGCCTGGCCGACGGCGCGCACGATGTTGGGCAGCCAGAACTGGTCGCCGGAGTAATCGAGCGACATCCAGATGTTCATGAAGGAACTGGCCGCGAACAGCAGCAGACCCGTGACGGCGATGTAGCGGGGATCGAAGCGCTGCATCAACTTCGGCACCAGCGGGATCAGCAGCAGCTGTGGCAGGCCGGTCCATGCCAACACGTTGCCGATCTGCTCGGCATTGTAGCGCTGCACCTGGCCGAGATAGGCCGGCAGCAGATAGACCGAGCCGAACAGAGCGAAGCCGAGGAACACGGCGGCCACGGTGCCGAAGCCGAAATTTCGTTGGGTCAACAGCCGCAACTTGAGCAACGGCTTCTCCACGGTGAGCTCGATCCAGACGAACAGGACAAGGCTGACCGCAGCGATGATCGCGAGGCGCACGATGAAGGGCGAGCCGAACCAGTCGTCCTTGTTGCCTTCCTCGAGCACGGACTGCAGCGCCGACAGGCCGATCGCCATGGTGGCGATGCCGAGCCAGTCGCCCTCGCGCAACAGGCTGAGATTCATCGGCTGACGCTCGAGCGTGAAAGAGAGCATGGCGACCATGACCGCGGTCGGCACGACGTTGACGAAGAAGATGGTCTGCCAGCCGTAATTCTCGGTGAGATAGCCGCCGATGGTCGGGCCGATCGCCGGCGCAAATGTCACTGCCAGCGCGAACATCGCCAGGCCAATCGGTTGCTGTTGCTTCGGCAATTTTGTGAAGACCAGTGTGAAGGCCATCGGGATCAGCACGCCACCGAAAAAGCCCTGGAAGCCGCGCATCGCGATCATCGAGGGCAGGTCGGTGGTGAAGGCGCACAGCACCGAGAAGACCGCAAAAAGCGTTGCGTTCGTGAGCATGACCTTGCGGAAGGAGAACACGCGGCTGAGATAGTCGGTCAGCGGAATCACCACGATCTCGCCGATCAGGTAGGAGGTCGAGATCCAGGAGCCGTTGTCGACGCCGGTGCCGATGCCGCCTTCGATATCGAGCAGCGAGGCGTTGGTGATCTGGATGTTCAGAATCGCCATGAAGGCGCCGATCATCGCGGCGAGGATGGCGATCCACACCGTCGGGCTGGCGCGATCGGGGTTGGCGGGCGCGGCGGGCGCCGCGCTCTTCGGGATCTGGCTCGAGGCTGAAAGGGTGAGGGCGCTCATGACATCACCTCGCAATCGACGCGATCTTCGTGGAGTCGTTGCTGTGCAGTTTCGTCGAGATGTGGGGAACGACCGACATGCCCGGCCGCAATGCGATCGGCGCGCCGTTCTCGAGCACGATCTTCACGGGGATGCGCTGCACGATCTTGGTGAAGTTGCCGGTGGCGTTGTCGGGCGGCAGCAGCGCGAATTCCTGGCCGCTGGCGGGAGCGAGCGAGTCGACGTGGCCGTGCACGACCTGGCCGGGGAACATGTCGACGGAGACGTCGACCGGCTGGCCTTCATGCACGTGTGTCAGCTGCGTCTCCTTGTAATTCGCGATCACATAGGCGCCGGTGGCCGGCACCAGCGACATCAATTGCGTGCCGGCCTGCACGTATTGTCCGACACGGAGCGTGCGGTTGCCGACGACGCCGTCGATCGGCGCGGTGATGGTGGTGTAGCCGAGATTGAGCTCGGCCTGGGCCTGCAGCGCGGAGGCGCGGGCCGCGGCGGCTTCCGCCTGCGTGATCTCCGCCTTGAGCAGGTCGACCTGCTTCAGCGCGGACACAAGATTGGCCTGGTCGCGCAGGATCGCCGCGTCCGCGCTCGCATTCTTGGATTGCGCGGCCTGTGCATTCTGCTGGCTGCCGTAACCGGTGGCGGCAAGGTCGGTGTAGCGCTTGTTCTCCTGGCCCGCGAAAGTCTTGTTTGCGATGTCGACCTCGATGGTCGCCTTCGCCGCGGCAATGACCGACTGCTGCACCTCGAGTTGGGCCTGCTTGCTGGTGACGGTGGCCTGCGCCGCGGCGACGTCGGCCCGGGCCTGGTCGAGCGCGACCTTGAAGTCGCGCTCGTCGATTCGCGCCAGCACTTCGCCGGCCTTCACATGCTCATTGTCGCCGACCTGCACCTCGTGCAGATAGCCGGACACCTTCGGCGCGATGGTGGTGTTATCGGCGCGCACATAGGCGTCATCGGTCGAGACCAGGAAGCGGCCCACCGTCCAATAGTCGAAGCCGTACCAGGACGCGCCGGCCAGTGCGGCGACGGCGGCGCCCGCCAACAGCAGCCGGCGCAAGCGGCCGGTCGGCTTGGCCGCGGGCACGGTCACCGGGACGGCACTAACCGACGGATTTGGCTGGGGATTCGGGCCTTCAAGCAACTCCTGTGCGGACTCGGTGGAGACCTCGCGCTCGGCTTCGAAGGAAGTGGAATGGCGGCTCATGATGCCCTCCTGATGGGTCTATCCCGTTGCCAAGAAAAGAGAATTTCTGAGTGCTCGGCGAGGGATAATTAGGAAACTTGACATTTTCCAAAATAGCACCTAGGTTGGGACTGTCAATAGAATGACAGGCATCATCTAAAAGCATGGCAGTCACAAAGATGAGAGGCAGCGAGGACAACGGCCCGGCGGAGCCGCAGCGTGGCCGCGGCCGGCCGCAGATCCGATGCGACGAGGAAACAAGCGCCGTCATCGTCAATGCCGCGCGCAAGCAATTCGCCGGCAGCGGCTTTGCCGGCACGAGCATGGAAAGCGTCGCACGCGCGGCTGGCGTCTCGACCAAGACGCTCTATCGGCTCTTCCCCAACAAGGTGGCGCTGTTCGAGGGAATGGTGACCGAGCGCACCGATACGCTGGTCTCGACTGTGAAACTGCGCGCGTGTGACGGCGGCGACGTCGAGCTCGCGCTTGGGGAGGCCCTGCTGATGTGCGGCGAGCTGATGCTGGACGGTGAGGTGATCGCGCTTCAGCGCGTGATCGCCGGCGAGAGCGACAAATTCCCCGATATCGCCGAGGCCTTCTTCACCAGGGCAATCATGCGAACCCAGGGTGCGCTGGCCGATTGGCTGCGCGTGCAAGTCAAGCGCGGCACGATCGCGCTCGACGATGCCGACGTTGCCGCCGGCATGCTGCTCGGCATGCTCGCGCTCCAGCCGCTACGCGCGGCCATGTTCGGGCATCGGCCGCCACCAACCCGCAGCGAAATTGAGCAGCGTGCCAAGGCCTGTACCGCGCTGTTCCTGAAGGGATGTCGCCGTCAGCCTTGAACCGCCGCGGCCGTCGGCGCGACCGATGGTGCCGGCATACGGCCTGAGGCAAGAGCTGAGTGATCCCGGTCACATCCGCCAGGTAACAACGCTGCGATAACGTGCTAGCACTTCTAGGCGCGTGGGCGCGGCGGCTCTCATGAGGCGGGATATGAAACCTGTATCGGTCGAACGGAGACTGTTGCTCAAGGCGGGCCTTGTCGGCCTCGCCGGTCTCGCCAACAGCTATGCCTATGCGGCCATCCTCGATGCCGCCAGTGCCACCAACCCCGGCAATAAAGCGATCGGCAGCGACGATCTTCTCGCCGCGCAGGCGCAGCTTGGCGAGAACCTGATCCGTTATCTCGCAGGCCGCGGCAAGGCCGATGCCGCCGGCAACTTCGTGGTTTCGCCTGCGAGCATCGCCTCGATCCTGTCCTTCGTCGATCTCGGCGCCAGCAACATGATGCGCACGGCCATTCATCGCACGCTCGGCTTCAAGCCTGCTGCGCGGCGGCAGAAGGCTGATGAGGATCTACGCGCGCTGCGCAACAGCGTGTCCGCGATCATCGCAAAGAGCGCAGGTGACAGCCCGCTGGCGCTGGCCAATCTGCTGGCCTTCGATCGCGCGATGAGGCCGAAGCAACTTGCGCTGCTTGGATTATCCGGCGCCGGCGCCGACGTACTGGTCGACAGCCTCAGCAATCCCGAGATCGTCGATCGCGTCAACCGCTGGGTCAAGGAGAAGACCCGCGATCTGATTCCGTCGATTCTGGAGGAAGCGCCGGAAACGCTCGGTCTCGTGGCCGTCAACGCGCTTTACTTCAAGGACAAGTGGCAGGTTCAGTTCAATCCGGCGAAGACGCAGACCGAAAAATTTCAATCGTTGTCCGGCAATGTCGACGTGGCGATGATGCATTCGCCGGTCGCGAAGTTTGCATTCCGCCAGGACGAGCGCTTCATCGCCAGCGAGCTCGGTTACGCCCATGATGATTTCAAGCTGGTCGTGGTGACGACCAAGTCCGCGCCGGCGAACCCGGCGGACTTTGCGCCGGTCGCGAGCTGGCTCGGTGGCCAGGGCTTTGAGACGCGGAACGGCGAAATCGGCATGCCGAAGTTGTCGCTGTCGTCGGTGGAAGAGCTGTTACGGCCACTGGATGCCATGGGTTTGGGGGCCGCGCGTCAGCGCAAGGACGCGCTGGAGCAATTCTCCGACGAGGATCTCATCATCAGCCGCGTGGTGCAGAAGCTGGAGCTGCGGCTGTCGGAGGAGGGCACCGAGGCCGCTGCCGCGACCGCCGTGGTGACGACGCGTTCGCTCGCGCCCGACGACCACGTCAAGATGATCGTCGACAAGCCGTTCGTGTTCGCATTGCGCGACCGCAAGACCGGCTTGATCCTGTTCATGGGATATGTCGGCGCGCCGCCGAAAATATCCTAGGCTTCGGCGCGCCGCAGCGCTTCCGCGACGCTGACCATCGGCATGTTTCGCCGCTGTGCGGACTCCAACGCATGGCGCAGCAGGCCGGGTGTGCAGCCCCACGGGCTTGGGGTATCAGCCACGTCGTGCGTGTAGAAGATCAGCCAGCCGTTGGTCGCAACCGCCTCGTCGAAGACGCGGTCGATGCCGGCGCGGTCGATATCCTTGTCGATCAGCGGCGACGAGCGCAGGAACTGCAAATCGATCGTGCCGCTGTTGACGCCCGGCAGGATGCCGCGGGCCGAGCGGAAGTTCCTGGTCAGCTGGCGCTTGCGAGCGACCGTCGCGAGGCCAAAGGGGTAAGCGAAATTCTCCAGCTTGATCGAGGCATCGAGTCCTTCGAGAAAACGCCGGTTCTGCTCCAGCTCTGCCGCCATCGCCCTTGCGTCGAGATCGATGGCGCGCTGGTGCGAGAAGGTGTGACAGGCGATCTCATGGCCGCTGCGGCGTAGCTTGACGATGCCGTCTGGATCGACGCCGTCGCCTTGATCGGTGCGTCGATTGACCAGTCCGCCCGCGACATAGAAGGTGCCGCGCCCGCCGAACGCCTCCAGCATCGGTGCGCCGACGGTGGCGGCGCTGACCGGGATGTCGTCGAAGGTGAAGCTCACCATCGGCTGCCGGCTCTTGAGCTGCAGCGGCGCAGCGAACAGATGCCGGGCGAGACGATTGGAGAGACGTGCTCTGAGGTTCGACAGGGCAACCATGATCATTTCCGCGACGACGCGGGCTCGCGCGCTTCCTGGCGAAGGAAGCCGAGCCAGTTCCGGAAAATGGTATTTGCTGCCGCACCCGCGGCGATGTCGGCGCGTAGCGTCAGGCCGGGCAGCTCGGCTGCCAATACGGGATCGCGGTTGGCGCGTGCCCGTTGCTCGAAGCTTTCGAGCTGCGCGACCGTCGCCGCGTCGAAATAGCCGGCGGGGATGTTGGGATAGCTGTCGCGCTCACCGGAGAGGAAGCGCGCGAGGTCGCGCATATATTCCCGCTGCAGCGATGAGGCGTCGTATTCGGGGTGACCCTGGAAGAAAATGAAGCGGCTCTCCAGCTGCCGTGCGAAAATGTCGACGCCGGCGACGTCGGAGCGCGTCAGGACCTCGTAGCCGCGCGCGGCAAGCTCGTTCTCCCGGAGCTCGTTGTAGCGCGAGTGTGACACCTTCAGCGTTGCGGGCAGGTTGCGCGTGAGCCAGTCGTCGCCGGCCTTGCTGCAATCATAGACACCCGAGCACTTCTCGCTCAGCCGATGCCGCTCGACGCCATCGAGATGCTTGACGGCCGCATGCGCCGCCAGGCACGACCAGATGGTCGAGCGCGTATTGGTGCTGGCCCAGTCGATGATCTCGGTCAGCTGATTCCAGAACGGTTCGTCCGGCAAGCGTGTTGCGATCGGCTCAGCGCCGGTCACGATCAGCCCGTCGATCCCGAGCCGATCGAGATCGGCGATGTCCGCGTAGTCGTGCGCGATATGCTCGCTGGCCTGCTTCGATCGTGCGACCGCCGGCAGCGAGAAGCAATGGAAAGTGACCCGGGAGTTACCGGCCGCGGCCTGTATCAGCCGCATGAACTGCCGCTCGGTTGCCTTCAACGCGCTGTCAGGCATGTTGTTGACGAGCCCGATGGTCAACTCGGCCGCACCTGCGCGCGCGAACTCGTCTTGCGCGGGCGCGAGCGCCGGGCTCTTGATCGGTCGATCCTTGTCGAACAGAAGTGCCATGGCCGGACCGCCAGCCTACTCCGCGGCCTCGAGCCGCGATGATCCGACGGAGGCGCCCGCCAGCGCCTGGTCGATGTCCTCGATGATGTCGTCGATGTGCTCGATGCCGATCGAGAGGCGGATGGTCTCCGGCAACACGCCGGCCATGCGCTGCTGCTCTGCGGACATCTGGCGATGCGTGGTCGACGCCGGATGGCAGGCCAGCGATTTGGCGTCGCCGATATTGACGAGACGGGTGATCAGCTTCAGTGCGTCGTAGAATGCCTTGCCCGCTTCCATGCCGCCCTTGATGCCGAAGGTGAACAGCGAGGAGCCGTTGCCGTCGAGATATTTCTGCACCAGCGGGTAGTAGGGGCTGTCGGAGAAGCCGGCGTAATTGACCCAGGCGACGCGCGAATCCTTGCGGAGGAATTCGGCGACCTTGCGCGCATTCTCGACATGGCGCTCGACGCGCAGCGCCACGGTCTCGATGCCCTGCAGCAGCAGGAAGGCGTTGAACGGCGACAGCACCGAACCCATGGTGCGTTGGTAGATGCTGCGCGCGCGCTCGATATAGGCCGTCGGCCCGAAGCGCTCGGCATAGACGAGGCCGTGATAGGAGGCGTCCGGCTTGTTGAAGGACGGGAAGCGATCGGCGTGGTTCTTCCAGGGGAAGCGGCCGCTGTCGACGATTGCGCCGCCCATCGTAGTGCCGTGGCCACCCAAAAATTTCGTCAGCGAATGCACTGAAATGTCGGCGCCGTAGTCGAACGGCTTCAGCAGGATCGGCGTCGCCACGGTGTTGTCGACGATCAGCGGCACGCCATTGCGATGCGCGACCCTGGCCAGCGCTTCGATGTCGCAGACATTGCCGGCGGGATTGCCGATGGTCTCGGCGAACACCGCCTTGGTGTTCTCGTCGATCAGCCGCTCGATCGCATCGGGCTGATCGCTGTCGGCAAAGCGTCCCTTGATGCCCTGGCGCGGCAGCACGTGGCCGAGCAAGGTGTGCGTCGTGCCATAAAGCTGGGGAACGGAAACGATGTTGCCGCCGTCATCGGCGACATTGACGAAAGCGAAATGCAGCGCGGCCTGGCCGCTGGCGACCGCGAGCGCGCCGACGCCGCCTTCGAGCTCGGTAACTCGTTTCTCGAGCACCGCGGTGGTTGGATTGGCAATGCGGCTGTAGCGGAAGCCTTCGCTCTCCAGATTGAACAAGGCGGCGCCGTGATCGGCGCTGTCGAAGGCGTAGGCGACGGTCTGGTAGATCGGGACGGCGACGGATTTGGTGGTGGGATCGGGCTCGTAGCCCGCGTGAATAGCGATCGTCTCGTTGCGCATCGTCGGCCTCCGCGTCCAGCGCAGCACACTGTTTTTCCGGTGCTTTTGCGCTGCCGTATTGATTAGAGGCGGGGGGTGAAACGAGCAATAATTCGCGGCAAGATTGATGAAATAACCCTAATGAAATGCCGCGAGTTAAGTAAAACTTGAATCAAGTTTTTACGGTGCGTTAGCCAACCGCGCGGCGTACCTGCTCACCGATCTGTGAGAGGATCAAGCGCGCCTGCGGCAGCACGGCGCCCATGGCGTGGAAATTGTGGATCATGCCGTCGTGGCAGACATGTTCCACGGTGACGCCGGCCGCGAGCAGCTTGTGCGCATAGGCATTGCCCTCGTCCCGCATCGGATCGAATTCGGCGGTGTGAATGATCGCAGGCGGCAGGCCTGCGACATGCAGCGCGCGCAACGGCGAAATCCTGACATCGGCCGGGTCGGTTCCATCCGGCAAATAGTCGGCGAGATCGGCTTCCAGCGTTGCGTCGATCGATCAGATGGTTTTCGGCGAAGGTTTCGCGCGAAGGAGACGTCTCCTCGAAGTCGAGCACTGGGCAGATCAGGCATTGTGCGACAATGGCCGGTCCGTGCCGCAGCGCGTGCTGACAGACCACGGCGGCGAGCGTGGCGCCTGCGGAATCCCCGCCCACCACGAGCCTTGCCGCGTCGATGCCAAGGCTGGCCGCATTGTGCGCGACGAATGCGGTCGCGGCGATGGCGTCCTCGATGGCCGCCGGAAATTTGTGCTCCGGCGCCAGACGATAGTCGATCGAGATCAACCGGCAGCCGGTGGCTTCCGTTAACGCCGCGGCGACGCGGTCATGCGTCTCGATGCTGCCGGCCACCATGCCGCCGCCATGGAAGAAGATGAATCCGGGCGCGGACGCACCGTCGTTTTCAGGTGCGTAGAGGCGATAGGCGATGTCGCCGCCCGGTCCAGGTAGTGTGCCGTCGGTCGCGCTTACGTTCATCGCATCGGCGCGAGCGAACTGCATCAGCTTGGCCAGCGATGCCCGGCGCTCGCTTGCGGTCGGCCTTCGCCGCTCCGCGGGCGTGGCGGCAGCCATCATGGCGAGCAGGCGTTTGGCGAGGGGATCGAGCGGCATGTCGGGTCCGGTTAACCACGAGAGCTTACCATGGCGGTCGATCCGCCGTGAATCCGCCCCTGTCTTCGCCTAATGTGGATTCCTTAAATAATCCGGACAAGGATGCGCGATATCGGAAGCCGCGCAGCGGATCGGACAAATGGCCAATATCATCAAACCCGTCAGCTATTCGCAGACCTGGACGTTTTTCGAAGGGCAATGGCACGAGGGCAACGCGCCGATCATGGGACCGCGCACGCATGCGGCCTGGCTCGGCTCGACCGTGTTCGACGGCGCGCGCGCCTTCGAAGGCGTCGCGCCCGACCTCGACCGCCATTGCGCACGGGTCAACTGGTCGGCGACGAATTTCCGGCTGAAGCCCGTGGTCGAGACCGAGACCTGGATCGGTCTCGCGCGCGAAGGCATCGCGCGCTTTGCGGCCGGTGCCGAACTCTATGTCCGCCCGATGTATTGGGCACAGCATGGCAGCGGCGGTGGCGTGCTGTTCGACCCCGACACCACCAACTGGTGCCTGTGCATTTACGAAGCGCCGATGCCGGCGGCCTCGGGCAGCGCGATCACGCTGTCGCCGTTCCGTCGTCCGACCATGGAGACCGCGCCGGTCGACGCCAAGGCGGCCTGTCTCTATCCCAACAATTCGCGCGCCCTGATCGAGGCAGCCTCACGCGGCTTCCAGAACTGCCTGATGCTCGACATGCTCGGCAATGTCGCCGAGTTCGGCAACGCCAATGTATTCATGGCCAAGGATGGCGTGGTCTATACGCCGGCGCCGAACGGCACCTTCCTCAACGGCATCACCCGCCAGCGCGTGATTGATCTCTTGCGAGGGGACGGCGTGACGGTGATCGAGAAGACCTTGCGCTACGAGGATTTTACGAACGCCGACGAGATTTTCTCGACCGGCAATTTTGCCAAGGTCGCGCCGGTCATTCGGATCGACGACCGCCAGCTGTCGCCGGGCCGCTTCTATACGCGGGCGCGAAAGCTCTATTGGGATTTCGCGCACGCGCGACGGATGGCCGCGTAGGTTACCCTTCGTCATTGCGAGGAGCGATAGCGACGAAGCAATCCATAGTGCCGCAAGCGGAGGAATGGATTGCTTCGCTTCGCTCGCAATGACGAGTGTTCCTTTTACGGTCCGTACAACACCAGCTCGGTATCGGAAAGATCGGTCAGCCGCGGGCGGTGCGGGCCTTTGCAATATTTGCGGCCGCGCTTCTCGGTATAGAAGCCGGTCAATCCCGGCACATCGCCATTGGCATCGAGCAACGCCGCAATCTTGCCTTGCCACAACAGCGTACGGCCGATCGCGCCGGCGCAGGCGACGTATTCGGCGATGTCGCGGCAATAGACCATTTGCATGGCCGGCGGCGAAATCCAGCCGCGCCGGATCCGCATCGGCACGAATACGAACGGGAAAGCCTGATCCGCGATGCGGCATACCAGACTTGTACAGCCGTAAGCCGCGTGCCGCATCAGCAGTTCGGCGTCGGCAACAGGCAGGCCGTCGATCGACGTCGCGTCGGCTGAAACAATTTCGACCGTCGCGTCACGACCATTGCGCGACAGCGCGGGAAACGAGAGGAACAGCCCCTTGCAGTAGGCACGAAAACCCTGAGCCTCGATGATAGGCCAGGTCCAGTGCGCCGGGCTGATGTTGAAATAGCTGACTTCCTTGCGGCGTTGCGCAAGGCTGGTCAGCATTGGCGCATAGTTGCGAAACGCCGGCTCGACATACCAGCTCGAGAGATTGCAGTGGACCGCGCTCTCGCCGCCGGCATCACGCATTGAATAGATCAGGAGCAGCACGCCCACCGGCACGCCCTCGTGATCGAGCATGTAGCCGAACCGCGGGTAGTCCTGCGGCACCTCGCGTGCCGCCTGCCGCCGCAGGCCCTGCAGCCAGTAATCGCGCGAACGGCCGTAAAAGCCGCGCGCCAGCAGGTCAGCGACGCCGTCGAGATCGGCTTCGCCGATTTCCCGGCACCGGATCTGTGGCCTGAGCGCGTTCACTGGCGAAGTCCGCTCATGAGCGTCTCAGCGCCAGCCCTCGCCGTGGCTATCGACGGCGACACGCGTCGTCAGGCCGAGCAGCTCGCGCACCTTGATCGGCCAGGCGGCAAGGTCAGTGCCGTGGATGTGGAACATCGCGACCGCGAGACGATCCATGCCGAAGGCGACGCAGCCGGTATGCGCCGGGTCGCCATTGGCATCCTTGATGTCCCAGGTCGTGCCGAAATGCGCCTGGTGATAGTTGAAGCTCATGCAAGCGGTCGGCTTGTCCTCCGAGCGCAGCGGCACCAGCAGCTCGAATTTCAGCGACTGCTGCTTCTGGCTCACGGCCTTGATCTGGCCGACGCGGCCGAAGAAAGGATCGCTGGCATAGTCGACGCGAAAGGAAAGGCCCAGGTCGCGCGCGATGCCCTGCGCGCGCACCATCCAGCGCTCGCGGAAGGCGGCGACGTCGTCGGGCGTACCGATGCAGACATATTCGCGCATCCGGAACGACTGCAGCCGGTCGAGATGACGCGAGGGCTCGCGGCGGAAGCAATCGGCGGCGACATCGAAGCGCAGGCCGCCCGCAGGCAGCTGACCACGGCTCGCCGCGATCGGATAGACCGGATAGCAAGCGGCCGGCGACAGCACGAGGTCGGCCGGCGACAGTGACGTGGTCCAGTCGCCGCCCTTGTCGAAACGGCCGACGGCGTCATTGATCTCGCGTTCGGTGCCATGCAGGCCGCAGACGCAGCCGAGCAGGTTCGGGAAGCTCTTGAGATAGCCGGATTTCTCCAGCTGCGCGCGGTTCATCACCGGCGGGAAGCGCATCACCTCGGTGCCGGGCTCGCGGTTACGCGTGATCAGCGCGGTGAGGCGCTCGACCACGTCCTCATAGAGCGCGGTGCGGGCATAGACGCCGTCGGTGCCCATCTTGTGGAATAGCACGTCGGCGAGATGATCGAGGGGATCGGCCGACTGTGGCGCGAGCTCGGGCGATTCGGTTCGGATCGGGGCGGGGGCGTTCATCGCTGGTCTTCCCTGTTATTGTTGTTGTTAGTCGCGCAAGGAGGTCGGCACACCGCTCATCAGGCTCGATGTGGCGATATTGCTCAGAATGCGTTCGTTGTTGATCATCAGCGGCGACGAAAGCACGTCGCGCAGCAGCCGGCCGACGGTGAACTCGCCGTCATTGCGATAGCCGGACAGGCCGCAGGCGCGCATCGCGCTCATCACGGTCTGCACCGCGAGCTCGGAGGCCTCGACCTTGAGCAGGTTGATCGAGGACTGGAAGTCGAGCGAGGACAACGCGCGCTCGTCATGCTCACGCGCGCCATAATTGTCGAGATTGGCGGTGATGATGGCGCGGAGCTTGGCAAGCGACATCTTGGCCGCGGTGAAATGCGCCGCTCCAGGCGGCATCTGGCCGCCGGCGCCGCGGGCGGCCTTGCGGATGAAGCGCTGGGCGCGATCGACTGCGGCTGCGGCAATGCCGGCCCAGACCGAGGACCAGCAGAGATGCGCGACCGGCGTCATGGTCTGGGCGTGGATCTTTTCGTAGGCTTCGGGGAAAACCTGCTCGGCCGGGGCCCTGGCTTTCAGCTCGAAGCCCGCGCTGCAGGTCCCGCGCATGCCCAGCGTCTCCCAGGCAAGGCTGCGTTGCAGCGTGTAATTCTCTTTTGTGAAGGCAACCAGCACCTGATCGGAGGAGGCCGCATCGTTGTTGCGGCGGGCGATGGTGACGATGCCGTCGGCCTCGGCGCCATAGGAGATCACGGTGGCGTTGCGGCTGAGCGAAATTTCGGCCTCGTCGGTCTCGACCGCCGCGGCGCTGGAGCGGATATTGCCGCCATTGTTGCCTTCGGTGGTCGAGGACGCCAGCAACAACTGCTCTGACGCCACGCGGCGCATCAGCGCCTCGTGATATTTGCTGCCGGTGCCGTGCCGCACCAGGCAGGCGACCTTGGTCTGATGCATGGCGAAGATCATCGCGGCCGAAGAGCAGGAGCGACCGAGCGTGTAGCACATCTCGGTGATGTCGAAGATCGAAGCGCCGAAGCCGCCGAACTCGACCGGGATTTGCGCGCCGAGCAGCTTGCGCTCGCGCGCTGCGTCGATCGCGGCCTTTGGGAAGCGCGCCTTCGCGTCGACCTCTTCGGCCTCTGCTGCAGCTGCCGCGGCGACTGTCGCCGTCCGCTCCTGGAAGGAGGGGCCGCGATTGAGCAGCTGCTCGCTGCGTTCGTCGATGGTGCGAAGGCCGGCTTCCTGGACGTTCATGGTCTGACGCGCTCCGACTTTTTTGTTGTTATGGACGCCTGTTCCCGGCATCGGATGCCGCGACAGATGTTCCCTCAATTTGCGATTTGACCCCAAGGCTATGGATTTAATTCAAATGCGTCGATGAAATTCAGGGTAAACGCGTCCCTTTCAAAATCGACGGTTAACCCTTCGTATTTTAGCGATCCCGTTTTTGCGTGGTCGCGTTAGCGTTAAAATAAAAACCAGTATTTACGCTAAAGCGGGAACACAGTTTTTCAGCAATTGAGCGGCTATAAGTGCCGTTTCGAGCGTGAGTGAGATGAGGTCAGCGATGCCAAGCTTTGATGCCGACATTCGTAACCGGATCGTGGTCCTGGTGATGGGAATCCTCGAGCAGAATTCGGTTTCCGCCGAGCTGACTGCGGATGCGCCGCTGGTCGATGTCGGGCTCACCTCGATGGACATGGTCAATCTGATGCTCGGCGTCGAAGCCGAGTTCGATTTCACCATTCCGCAGGACAAGATCACGCCGGAGAATTTCCAGTCGGTCGCGACGCTCGAGCGCATGGTCGCCGGCGAGCTTCGCGCCGCGCAGGCGGCGTAAGTACACTCGTCATTGCGAGGAGCGCAGCGACGAAGCAATCCACACTTCCTTGGTTGCGCGATGGATTGCTTCGCTTCGCTCGCAATGACGAGGAACGGTTCTTCCAAATCCCTTGTAAAACTGGCATAGCTCTTCCACTTTCGTGGGGTGAGCAATGACGCAGGCAGTCCTCGGCATCATCGGCGGCTCCGGCATCTACGATCTGCCGGGCCTTGAGAACGTTCGCGAGGAGGCGATCACAAGCCCTTGGGGCGAACCGTCAGCGCCGCTCCGCCGCGGCACCATCGCCGGACTTCCCGATCGCGTTCATGCCGCGGCATGGCGCAGGACACAGACTCTCTCCATCCGACATCAATTACCGCGCCAATATCGACGTGCTGAAACGCGCCGGGGTCACCGATCTCGTTTCCCTGTCGGCCTGCGGCTCGTTTAGGGAAGACCTGCCGCCCGGCACCTTCGTGATGGTCGATCAGTTCGTCGACCGCACCACCAGGCGGGAATCCTCCTTCTTCGGCAAAGGCTGTGTCGCGCATGTGTCGATGGCGCATCCGGTCTCGCCGCGCCTGCGCTTTCATCTGACCGCGGCGGCCGAAGCCGAAGGCATTCCGATCGCACGCGCGGGCACCTATGTCTGCATGGAGGGTCCGCAATTCTCCAGCTATGCCGAGAGCATGACCTACAAGGAGCTCGGCTATGCCGTGATCGGCATGACCAACATGCCCGAGGCCAAGCTCGCCCGCGAAGCCGAGATTTGCTATGCCACTGCGGCGATGGTCACCGATTTCGATTGCTGGCATCCCGATCATGACGCGGTGACCGTGCAGGACATCATTCGGGTTCTGACCGCGAACGCCGACAAGGCGAAGGCGCTGGTGGCGCGGCTGGCGCGGGATTTCCCGCGAGAGCACGAGCCGTGCCCGGTCGGCTCGGACCGCGCGCTGGATACCGCGCTGATCACCGCGCCGGAGGCGCGCGATCCCGAGCTTCTCAGGAAGCTCGACGCGGTTGCGGGCCGCGTGTTGCGCACATAAACTGTAGTCATGAAGGTCGACGGCAAGCATTTTCGCAGCATCTGGCGCGAGACCGACGGCTGGTCGGTCAGCGCCATCGACCAGCGCCGGTTGCCGCATGAGTTCGTGGTGTCACGCCTGACCAATTGCACTGAGGCCGCAGACGCCATCCGCACCATGCTGGTGCGCGGCGCGCCGCTGATCGGGGCAACTGCGGCCTACGGCATGGCGCTGGCGATGCGCGACGACGGCTCCGATGCCGCAATCGGCCGCGCCTATGACATGCTGATTGCGACGCGGCCGACCGCGATCAACCTGAAATGGGCGCTGGAGGAGATGCGGCGCGTGCTGCGGCCGCTGCCGCCGTCGGCGCGCGTCGACGCGGCCTACGCGCGGGCCGATGACATTGCCGAGGAAGACGTCGTCATCAACCAGGGCATTGCGAAAAACGGTCTGGCGCTGATCGAGGCGATCGCCGCGAAAAAGAAGCCGGGCGAGCCGGTCAATGTGCTGACCCATTGCAACGCCGGCTGGCTTGCGACGGTGGATTGGGGCACGGCGACCGCGCCGATCTACCTCGCGCACAACAGCGGCATCCCCATTCATGTCTGGGTCGACGAGACCCGGCCGCGAAACCAGGGCGCCTCGCTGACGGCTTGGGAGCTCGGCCATCACGGCGTCAAGCACACCGTGATCCCCGACAACACCGGCGGTCACCTGATGCAGCACGGCATGGTCGATCTCGCCATCGTCGGCACCGACCGCGTCGCCGCCAATGGCGATGTCTGCAACAAGATCGGCACCTATCTGAAGGCGCTCGCCGCGCATGACAATGGCGTGCCGTTCTATGTGGCGCTGCCGTCGCCGACCATCGATTTCAGCGTGGCCGACGGCATCACGCAGATCCCGATCGAGCAGCGCAGTGGGGACGAAGTGACGCATATGACCGGCCGCACCCGCGATGGCCGCATCGAGACGGTGCGGATCGTGCCGGAGGGCTCGCCCGTTGCGAATTACGCCTTCGATGTCACGCCGGCGCGGCTGGTGACGGGATTGATCACCGAGCGCGGCGTGCTGAAGGCGGATCGTGCGGCGCTGGCCGCCGCGTTCCCAGAACGGATCGCGACCGCGGCGGAATAATTCGTCATTGCGAGCGCAGCGAAGCAATCCACCTATCCGCTGCGGGTATGGATGCTTCGTCGCTTCGCTCCTCGCATGACGAGAACAAGTTAACGTAATTCAACCCCGTCGCCGCTTCCAGCTCGCCGATCGCCTGCGCAGCGCTGACCACCTTGATCGTGGTCATGCCCATCGCGCGCGCCGGCTTCAGGTTGACACCGAGATCGTCGAGATAGACGCATTTTTTCGGATCAACCTTCAGCGCCTCCACCATCATCGCATAGATGCGCGGATCGGGCTTGCGCAGCCCGATCTTGGCGGATTCGATGACATGATCGAACAGCACCATCACTTCGGCGATATAGAGCGTGCGTCCGCTGGTCGAGCCCATCGCATTGGCCGGCAGGTTGTTGGTGATGCAACCGGTCTTGAATTTCGCCTTGATGCGCTTGAGCGCCTCGACCATTTCGGGACGCAAATCGCCCTGCAGCAGGGGCAGCACGTCCTTGCCGCGCACCTCTGCGCCGAGCGCGCGGGATTCGGTCGCGAACAGCGCGTCGAAGGCATGAATATCGACCTCGGCGCGCTCGAATTTCGCCCAGGCGTTCTCGAGATGATTGGCGGCATTGGTACGGCGGATGATGTCGACGGGTAAGCCGCGCTCGCGCTCGAACCGCGCAAACGCCTCGAACGGCGATGTCGTCAACACCCCGCCGAAATCCCAGATGACAGCCTCGATCATTCCAGCCCTCGCATGCACGTCATTTGTCGCAAGCGGCTAGCATGATGCGCCGGACGATGCCAGCCTGACCGGAGGCTTGGCGGCGTTTGCGCCCCGGGCTATTGCTAGTCGCGATGAAATTCGCTTCCGCAATTGTCCTGGCCGCGATGGTTTTCGCGTCGCCCGCTCACGCCATTGTCGGCGGCGCGGCACCTGCGCCAGATGCGATCGGCCGTTCGGTCGTCACCATTGTCGGCTCGCGCGGCAATTTCTGCACCGGCAGCGTGATCGCGCCGTCGCTGGTGCTGACAGTCGCGCATTGCGTGCAGCCCGGTGCCGACTACAAGATCGTGCAGTATGGCGCCGACAAGACGCCCCAATTGCAGGACGTGAAGGGCGTTGCGATCCACCCGGGCTTCCGGATGGAGGCGATGCTCGCCCACCGCGCCACAGCGGATGTCGCACTGCTGAGGCTCGATGCGCCCGCAAAAGGAAAAACGCCGGCGCCACTTGGGGTGCCGCAATTGCCGATCGCCGCCGGCGGAAAATTCACCATCGCCGGCGTCGGCGTCACCGTGCGGGGCGATGGCAAGAGCGCCGGCGCGATCCGCAGCGCAGCGCTGGTCGCGACCGGCAAGCCCGGTACGCTGCAAATCCGCCTGGTCGATCCGGCGACGATGGGTGCGCGCGAAGGACTCGGCGCATGCACGGGAGATTCCGGCTCGCCGGTGTTCGAGGATCAGCAAAGCGGCGCCGCGATCGTCGGCGTGGTGAGCTGGTCGACGGGTGCGAACGGCAGCGGCGGCTGCGGTGGTATCACCGGAGTGACGCCGCTAACGCTTTATCGCGATTGGATTTTGCAGACGGCGCGGCAATGGGGCTTCATGTTGTAAATCAAACACTGTTTGATTTGCAGCCTTGCACGAACAGGCGCTTGACCGATCCGGACAGTTGAGGTCACTTCAGCTAAATCCCAGGGAAGACGCAAATGAACGTGGAAGCCGCCCGCAGGACGTTCGCGTCCGCATCGCAAGCAACTGAACATTTCGACGTGCTCGTCGTCGGCGCCGGCATTTCCGGCATTGGCAGCGCCTGGCATCTGCGGACGAAGATGCCCGGCACGAGCTTCGTCATCCTCGAGATGCAGGAAACTTTCGGCGGCACGTGGTGGACGCATAAATATCCAGGCATCCGCTCCGACAGCGATCTCCATACTTTCGGCTACAGCTTCAAGCCATGGGTGGGGCCGCCGATCGCGAGCGCCGGCGAAATCCGTGCCTATATGGGCGAGGTGATCGAGGACAACGATCTCGCAAAACACATTCGTTACAAGCACCGGATTCTCCGTGCGAGCTGGTCGAGCGAGGAGAATCTCTGGACCATCGAAGCCGAGAAGACCGACAGCGGCGAGAAGGTGGTCATTTCCGCGAACTTCCTCTGGATGTGCCAGGGTTACTATCGCCATTCCGAAGGCTATACGCCGGAATGGGAAGGCATGAGCGATTTCAAGGGCCGCATCGTGCATCCGCAGACCTGGCCGGACGATGTCGTGCTCGACGGCAAGCAGGTGGTGGTGATCGGTTCCGGCGCGACCGCGGCGACGCTGATCCCGAACATCGCGGATCAGTGCGCGCATGTGGTCATGCTGCAGCGCTCGCCGACGTTCTTCCGTCTCGGCCGCAATGCGATCGACATCGTCGAGGAGTTGCGGCGGCTGCAGGTCAAGGATGAATGGATCCACGAGATCGTGCGGCGCAAGATCGTTTACGAGCAGGACGCGTTCACGAGGCGCTGCATCGCCGAACCCGAGCAGGTCAAGATCGAGTTGATCGGCCAGATCAGCGCGGTGCTGGGCCCGGACTACGATGTCAACACGCATTTCACGCCGCGCTACCGGCCGTGGAAGCAGCGCATCGCCTTTGTGCCGGACGCGGATTTTTTCCACAGCGTCAAGGACGGCAAGGCCTCCGTCGTCACCGACGAGATCGAGCGCTTCGTCGAGAGCGGTATCCTGCTGAAATCGGGCAAGACGCTGCCCGCCGACATCGTGGTCACGGCGACCGGCTTCAATCTCTGTGTGCTCGGCGACATCGACTTTGCCGTCGACGGCAAGCCGCTCGATTTCGCCGAGACCGTGACCTACCGCGGCATGATGTTCACGGGAATTCCGAACATGGCCTGGGTGTTCGGCTATTTCCGCGCCAGCTGGACGCTGCGGACCGATCTGGTGGCGGAGTTCGTGTGCCGGCTTTTGACTCACATGAAGGACAAGGGCGTGCGCAAGGTGGTGCCGGCGCTGCGTCCCGAGGACCACAACATGCCGCTGTTGTCGTGGATTGATCCGGAGAATTTCAATCCGAACTATTTGATGCGCGACTTGCATCGCCTGCCCAGGCGCGGCGACAAGGCCGAATGGCAGCACAGCCAGGAATACTGGACCGAGCAGCGCCAGTTCCCGGGCATCGATCTCGACGACAAGGCGTTCGTGTATAGCTAGCGCCTGCCGTGCCTTGTCCCGCATGCACGCTGCCACCCTCTCCCACAAGAAGGGGAGAGGGTAAGACCGAATTCTACTGCCGCTTCTGCTGCGGCCGGCGCGGCGGCGCCGGCGCCGGGCGCGGCAGCGCTGACGGATCGATCTTGCGCGTCATGTTGTTGGCGCTTTCGCTGAGATCGCTCAGCATCTTGCGGCCGTCGTCCATGAAGGTGTCCGCCTTTTTCTTGTAGGTGTCGGCCAGCTCACGCAGCGACTTCATCTTCTCGAAAAGCTCTTCGGCCTTGCCATCGGCAAAGCCCGGCAGTGCGTTCGTGATCCTGTCCATGCCGTTGTCAAAGCCGGCAAACGCGGTATCGGCCTTGCCCAGGATGCTGTCGATCGCATCGGCCTTGCTCTTCAGCGAGGCCGTATAGGTCTCGGCCGACAGCATCGTGTCCTTGATCGACTCGCGGTTCTCGATCAGAAAGTTGTCGACCCGGTGCAGCGTATCGACGACCGATTCCTGCTGCTCGCGCAAATCCGCGTTCAACACCGGAACGCCGTCGGCGTCGAGCGGCACCGGCGGAGCCGCAGGCGCGCCGCCGACCAGCGAGATCGCCGCGACGCCGGTCAGGCCCTGGAACTCGATCCCGACCACGGTGTCCTTGCGGATGGGCGCGCTGTTGTCGAGCAAGGCGAGCACCACGATCTTGCGCGGGTTCTCGAGCTTGATGGAGAGGATTTCGCCGGCGGGAACGCCGTCGAAATTGACCGGGCCACCCTTGCGCAGGCCCGAAGCGGAACCGTCGAAGACGATGCGGATCGCGCTCTGGTTCCGCACCGCGCGCACCTTTTGAACGACGAGCATGCCGACAAAGCCCGCGGCAAGCATCGCAAGCGTCGTCGTGCCGATCACCAGATTGGTCGCGCGCATGGCCTTTATTTTACGGGCAAAGGCCGGTGAACAAAAGGTCAATAGCGGGTCGTCGCATGGCTCTTTGGGGCTGCTTGACAGCGGTTAACGCCACGGCCACGCTCGTTCCAAAGCTGAAACAAGAGCAAAAAGGGAGGCCAATGTGCCAAAAGTGCTGAGCGGGGCCGAGGTCGACGCCTATCGCCGCAACGGCTACCACTTTCCGGTCGACGCCCTGAGCGCCGACGAGGTCGCGGGCTTTCGCCGCAAGCTCGAGGATTACGAGACCGCAAGCGGCGGCCCGATCCAGGGCGAGATGCGCCATCGCAGCCACGTGCTGTTTTCCTGGATCGACGAGATGATCCGGCACCCGAAAATCCTCGATGCGGTCGAGGACCTGCTCGGTCCTGATATCCTGTGCTGGAACACCAGCTTCTTCATCAAGGAAGCCCGCGATCCCGGCTTCGTGTCCTGGCATCAGGACGCGACCTATTGGGGCCTGTCATCGTCCGACGTTGCGACCGCGTGGGTGGCGATGTCGCCGGCCAACAAGGTGTCCGGCTGCATGAAGTTCGTCGCAGGCACGCATCTGAAACAGGTCGAGCACGAGGACACTTTCGACAAGAACAATCTCCTCACGCGCGGGCAAGAGATCGCGGTCGAGGTCGATGAAGCGCAGGCGGTTCACGTCGAGCTGAAGCCGGGACAGGCCTCGTTGCATCACGTGCTGCTGTTTCATGGTTCGGAGCCGAACCGCTCCGACCAGCGGCGCATCGGGCTCGCGATCCGCTATATCCCGACGCATCTCAAGCAAGCCGTCGGTTCGCGCGACTGGGCAACCCTGGTGCGCGGCAAGGACACCCACCACAATTTCGAGCCGGCCTATGTGCCGAAGCGCGACCTCGCGCCGGAAGCGCTGGAATTCCATCGGATGGTTTCGGAAGAGCAGGTCCGCGTGCTCTATCGCGGCACCGGCAAGACCGCGTATCGCGCTTGAGCGCGCAAACCTAGTGTGGCGGTTCAGAAGTCCGCATCATCTCTACCGCGAATTCTTCATGCGGACTTCTGAATCAAGCCACACTAGAATCAATAGTTTGCTAGTGTCCTTCGAATCGAAGTTCGCCAGGAAGGCGCGGCACATATGAGGCGAACTTCGATTCGGGACACTTGCGCCTGTCCTTCAGGTCGGGATGCGGCTTTCCGGCGCTGGGTCAGAGTCGGCGCCGCCGCTCCACTCCTTTTCGCTGGCCCCGGCCATCGAGCGGACGCGCTCTTCGTCCTTTGCGAGTTCATCTGCCGGGCCGCTATAGATGACGGCTCCATCGTCCAGCACATAAGCGCGATCGGCGATCGCCAGGCTGACGCGCACATTCTGTTCGACCAGCAATACCGCGATCCCCTCCTTGCGCATCTTCTCGATGATCTGAAACACCTCCTTCACCAGAAGCGGCGCCAGGCCCTGGCTCGGTTCGTCGAGCAGCAGCAGCTTGGGATTGAGCAGCAGCGCCCTGGCGATGGAAAGCATCTCCTGCTCGCCGCCGGACAGTTGGCGGCCGAGGTTCTCCCGCCGTTCCGCCAGTCGTGGAAAGGTTTCGAACACGCGTTTCACGGTCCACGGGCCGGGACGGGTCATCGGCACCCGCAGATTGTCGCTGACCGTGAGGTTGGCGAAGATCTTGCGCCCTTCGGGTACATAGCCGACGCCGAGCCCCGCGACCTGGTAGGTGGGCATTCTGCTGGCCTCGGTCCCGAAGATTCTGACGCTGCCGTCGCGAGGAGGGGTCAGTCCCATGATGCTGCGCAGCGTCGTCGTCTTGCCCGCGCCGTTGCGGCCGAGCAGCGTGACGATCTCGCCCTCGTTCACCGTCAGGCCCACATCGTGCAGAATGTGGCTCTTGCCGTAATAGGTGTGCAGCCCCGTGGCCTCGAGCGGTGTCATCCGGCTTCCCCAAGGTACGCTGCCTGCACCGCCTCCGAATCCGCGATCTGCTTGGGCGTCCCTTCGGCGAGCAGGTTGCCCTGGTCGAGCACCGTGATGTAGTCGGCCAGGTGAAAGACCACGCGCATGTCGTGCTCGATCAGGACGATCGTGTAATTGCTGTCGCGATGCAGGCGGCGGATCAGGGCGGTGATCTCGTAGGTTTCCTGGTCGCCCATGCCGGCGGTCGGCTCGTCGAGCAGCAACAGCCGCGGCGATTGCGCGAGCGCCATGGCGATCTCCGTCGTGCGCTGGTCGCCATGGGCGAGTTCGCCGACCAGCCGATCGGCCTTGCCCGTAAGTCCCACCAGCGACAGCATTTCGGCTGCGACGTCGCTGGCGAGCTTCGTTGCCGCCCGGCTCGGCACCATATTCATCGTCTGCCCTGCCGCGACCTCGGCGGCCGTCAGCACATTTTCGTGGACCGTCAGCTCGGGAAAGATCTCGGTGATCTGGAAGGTGCGTCCCATGCCGAGCCCGACCCGCCGGTGCGCGGGGACCTGGGTCACGTCCTGTCCGTCGAACAGGATCGAGCCCGTGGTCGGAGCGAAATAGCCGCTGATCATGTTGAAGAAAGTGGTCTTGCCGGCCCCGTTGGGGCCGATGATGGCCCGCAGTTCGCCACGCTTGACCGACATCGACACGTTCTTCACGGCAACCAGGTTGCCGAACCGCTTGGTGACGTTGCGAACTTCCAGCATGGTCAGGACGACCCGCGCAGGCGGCGCATGCCGAGCAGGCCGCGCGGAAAGAACAACACGACCAGCACGAAGATCGCGCCGACGAACGACATCCAGTTCACGGTCATCGACGAAATGTAGTCCTGCAGCACGACGAATACCGTTGCGCCCAGCAGCGGTCCCCAGAAGGTCCGCATCCCGCCCATCACGCACATCACGACGAAATAGCCGGACAGCGAGTAATGCAATGCCAGCGGATCGGCGAAGTTGTTGAGCAGCGCGTAGAGCGTGCCGGCAAGCGCGGTGAAGAAGCAGGAGATCGAGAACGACAGCCAGATCTGGCGTTCGACCGGAATGGCCAGAAATCGCGCGCGGCGCTCATTTTCGCGGATCGCCCGCAAGGTATGCCCGAACGGCGAGCGGACCAGCAGCCCGAGCAGGCTCACGGCAATCGCGAAGACGGCAAGCAGGAAATAGTAGAACTGAGGCCCCGCGGTGATATCGAGCGTCAGCGGCCCGAACCCGATCGGCTCGCGATGGAAATCGCGAAGCCCGTCGAAGCCGCCGGTGAAGTCGTTCCAGCTATAGGCGAGATAGTACCAGAGCTGGCCGAAGGCGATCGTGCACATCGCGAAGTAGACGCCGCGACGGCGCACGATCAGAAGCCCGAACAGGGTGCCGGCCAATCCGCCGAGCAGCGTGCCTGCGATCATGGCGAGCGGCGTGCTGTGCACGAGATAGCGCAGCGTCAGGCCGGCGCCGTAGGCGCCAAGGCCGAAATAGGCGGCATGGCCGAAGCTCAGCACGCCGGTGAACCCCAGCAGGAGGTTCAGTCCCATCGCGGCAAGCCCGAACACCAGCACGCGCCCGGCAAGCGCCGTATAGCCGCCGAGCAGCGGAAGCCAGTAGGGCGCCGCGATCAGAAGTCCCCAGATGACGACGAGCCTGGCCCATTGCGGAACGGCCGGACGACGCATCGCAGACGCGGATGGGGCGGCGACGTCGGTGCTCATGACATCATTCCTTCCTCGCCCATCAGGCCGCGCGGCCGAAGCAACAGCACGATCATCATGATGGCATAGATCACGGCCTCGCTGGCGGTGGGGTAGAACACGGTGGTCAGGGCCGCCGCCATCCCGATCAGGAGTCCGCCGAACAGCGTGCCGATCAGGCTTCCGACGCCACCGACGATGATGGCGATGAAACTCGGCATCAACAGGTCGTCGCCCATGTTGGGATTGAGGCCGATCTGCCCGGCCGCGAGCACCCCGCTCAAGCCGGCCAACAGGCAGCCGAGGGCGAAATTGAACGTCCGCAGGAAGCTGATATTGACGCCCAGCGAGGCCACCGTTTCAAGGTCGAGGGTGCCCGCGCGGATGCGGACGCCGACCTTTGTGTAGCGCAGGAACGCGAACAGCCCGAGCACCGTGGTGATGACGACCGCCACCATGAACACGCGATACCAGGTGATGAAGAACAACTCGGAGCTGATCGGCTGCGACAGGAAGTCGGGCAATCCCAGCGGCAGACCGTTGGGGCCCCATATGTAGCGCGCGGCATCCTGCATCACGAACGCGAAGCCGAATGTGAGCAGCAGGCTGTAGACCGGATCGCGGTTGTAGACGCGGCGGATCATCAGCCGTTCGACCGCAAGCCCGATCACCGCGGTCAGCAGCGGCGAGACCAGCAGCGCACCCCAATAACCCAGCGCCGGTGTCAGCGTGTAGGCGAGATAGCCGCCGAGCGCCAGGAAATTGCCGTGCGCGAAGTTGATGACATTGCTGAGGTTGAGGATCAGCGACAGGCCGAGCGCCATCAACACGTAGAACGCGCCGATGATCAGCCCGTTCGTGACGTTGAACAATATGACCTGCGTCATCCCCCCTCCTCGCAAGACCTGCCAGACTTGCGGAGAGTCAGGACGGCTCTACCATCTTGCATCCGGTATCGGCGACCGAACCCGCGGCCTCGTCACCCGGGACCAGTGCGGAGACGGTGAAGACGTCGTCGGGACCGGACTTGGGCGGATGGGCTTCGCCGATGAAAATGTTCGGCATCAACTCGTGATCGCCGGCGCGGTAACGCACCTTGCCCGGCTGCAAGGCGACATCCGGCGGCAGTTCGAGATCCTCCAGCGCCTTCGCCATTTTCGGGCCCTCCATCGACTTCGCCTTCTCCGCCGCCAGCCGCACCGAGTGCATCGACACATAGCCGAACCAGTCGCGCGCCGAGGGCGTCTTCTTGGTCGCGGCGCGGTAGTCGGCGACGAACTTCACCACTTCGGGCACGTTGGGCTGGTTCCACCACCACTCCATGTCCCACCAGCCGGCCTGTGCGTCCGGCGGACACCCCTTGATGCTCTCCAATTCGAACAGCGCGCCGCCGAGCGCCATTTCCTTCTGCATGCCGAACTGGGTGAATTGCTTCATGCAGTTGATCTGGGTCAGCCCGCCCATGTTGTTGAGCAGCACGTTCGGCTTGAAGGCTTTGGCCTTGATCAAGGTGGCGGAGAAGTCGGTATTGTTGATCGGCAGCATGTCGCCCTCGAAGGTGCCGCCGGATTTCTTCAGCGACTTGATGAAGCCATCCTGGAGGGTGTGGCCGTAGGCATAATCGGGCGTGATGAAGAACCATTTCTTGCCGAATTTCTTCACCAGTTCCGGCGTGATGGCGCTGGCATCCATCGTCGTCGTGTTGCAAATCCGGAACACATTCCATTTGCAGTTGGTGCCGGTGATCGGGTCGGTATGGCCGCCCGGCACGATGTGCAGGACTTTCTTCTCGCTGGTCACTTGCGACATCGCATAGGCGATGCCGGAGTTGACGTCGCCGAAGATGACGTCGACGTTGTCGCGGTCGATCAGCTTTCGCGTCTTCTGCACGCCGGTGCCGACGTCGTTGGCCGAGTCCTCGACCAGCAGCTGGACCTGGCGGCCCAGAATGCCGCCCTTCTTGTTGATTTCGGCCTCGGCGTATCTCGCGCCATCGACCTCGCTCTGCGCCAGTGCCGAGAGGACGCCGGTGAGCGGATTGACCATGCCGATCTTGATCGGGCGTTTCGCCCCGGGCCGTGATGATGAAGGGGGATGAGAATTGCGCCGCGGCAATGGCAGCGCCTGATTTCAGGATTGTACGACGATTGATCGACCAGGGCCGTTTTGAAAAAGCCATGCAGTCCTCCCGGAAGGTGATTATGTCTGTTTTGACGGCATTCTCCGACGCCTTGCGGGGCGCAGCGTAGCCTTACTCGATTGCCTTTGCCAATAGAGGTCCTTGCGACCTTTGGAGGATGGTCGCCTCACAAACCCGTCATGGACTCGCGTCCGGGTCAGCTAGTGACGGGCCGCGGCTCTGGCTGCCTCGTTGTTGAGCACGATCAGGGCATCGACGGCGACGCCGGTCTTCGGGTTGATCAGGAATGGATTGACGTCGATCGAGGCGATGCGATTGCCGGCATCCGCGATCAGGTTGGAGAGGCCGACCAGCGCCTTCACCACGGAAGGCTCGTGCAGCGCCGGCTTGCCGCGATAGCCCTTGATCTTGACCCCGGCCTTGGTGCGGGCGATCAGCTGCTTGGCTTCCGCCGCATCGAGCGGCGCGCCGGCAAGCGCCACGTCTTTCAACAGCTCGATGTCGACGCCGCCGGTGCCGAACAGCACCACCGGTCCCATCTCGGCATCGAGGGAGGCGCCGACCACGAGCTCCAGATCGGCCTTGACCTGTTGCGCGATCAGGATGCCTTCGAGCTTCGGCTTGTTCTTGAGCTTCTTGACCCGCGCGGTGATGTCATTGAAAGCCTTCTTCACCTCGGCCGCGCTGTTGAGGTTCAGCACCACGCCGCCGATATCCGACTTGTGCAGGATGTCGGCGCTGACGACCTTGGCGACCACTGGAAAACCGATGTTTTTCGCGATCTTGACGGCGTCCGCCGCGGTCTGTGCGATCGCTTCTTGCGAGACCGGAATGCCATAGGCTTTCAGCAGCGCCTTCGAGGCGACCTCGTCGAGCGCCGCGCCCCTGGCCTCCTTGAGCGCCTTCTCCAGCACCTTTCGCGCAGCGGTCTTCGAGCTGGAGAGGATGTCGGGCACTTCCTTGCGAAGGTTGGCGTACTCGATCAGCGATTTGATCGCGGTGACCGCGCGGTCCATGCCCTGCATCACCGCGATGTTGGGCAGCGACTTGCGCAGCACCTTCATGAAATCGGTGAAGCCGATCGACATCGCGCTGATGTAGATCACGGGTTTGCCGCCGCGGCCGGCCATCTCGTTGACGATGCGCAAATTGCGCTCGCGCAATTCGTGTGGCGCCTTGGGCAATTCGGCATCGATGATGACGATGTCGGTGTCGGGGTCGTCGATCATGATCTTGATCGACTGCATGTAGACGGACGGATCGACCACGGCGGCAAATCCGGCATCCAGCGGATTGCCGACGATCGAGCCGGGACCCAGCATTTTCGCCAGCTTGTCGCTCGCGTCCTTTTTCAGCGGCGCGAAATTCAATCCGGCCGAGTAGAAGGCATCAAGCAGCAATCCGCGCTTGCCGCCGGAGAGAGTTACCGCGGCAAGCCGGTCGCCCTTGGGCGAAGCCGCATGGACGAAACATTCGGTGGTCTCGATCAGCTCGTCGAGGCCGCGCACGCGGATCACGCCTTCGCGGGTCGAGATCGCGTCGAACGTCTCGATCGAGCCCGCGAGCGCGCCGGTATGCGCCATCGCGGCCGCGCGGCCGCCTTCGGAGGCGCCGAGCTTCAGCGCGATCACAGGCTTGCCGGCGGCGCGTGCGGCCTTGCAGGCGTCGCGGAACGCCTTGGTGTTTCGCACGCCCTCGAGGTAGACCACGATCACGCGGATCGAGGGATCAGCGGCGAAATAGGCCATCAGGTCCGGCGTCTCGAGGCCGGCCTCGTTGCCGGTCGTGACCATATAGCCGACGCCGACGCCGCGATCCTCCAGCGCCTGGCGGATCGCCATCACGATCGCGCCGGATTGTCCGGCGATCGCAACCGCGCCTGCCTCCATGGTGACGATGCGGTCGTCGATATTGGTGAACAAGTTCTCGCCGGCGCTGAGATTGCCGAGGCAGTTCGGGCCGGTCACGGCCATGCCGGTCTCGCGCACCGCCTGCTGCAGCTCGCCGGCAAGCCGCTGGCTGTCCTCGTCCTGCAGTTCGGAGAAGCCCGAGGTGACGATGGTCGCCGAGCGTGCGCCGGCCGCGGCCGCGTCGCGGATCACCTGCACCGCAAAGCGCGCCGGCACCAGCACCAGCACGTGATCGGGCTTTTCCGGGAGGCTGGCGAAATCCTTGTAGCAGGGCACGCCCCAGATCTGCTCGCGCTTGGCGTTGATCGGGAACAGGCCGCCTGCGTATTGGTACTTGATCAGGTTGACCCAGATGCGCTCGGCGTAATTGCCGGGCTTGTCGGTGGCGCCGACCAGCACGATGTTGCGCGGATGCAGCATCGCGTGAATGCGTTTGACGATATGGCTGGCGTCAGGAGCAGGCTCCCATTTGCTTGAAGGGAACAGACGCGGCACGAACCTGAGCTTCCATCGGCGTAACCCCTGATCTTTTCCGCGCCACGGATGAACCGCAGTCGCGTCTTTTGGTCCTTATTATGGGGAGTTCGCCGAGGTGGCAACCGACGCGGCCGAATGGTGACCCGCGTTATCGGCCTACCAGACCTCGCGCGGCCGCGGTGGCGCGGCGAGGCCGGCGAGCAGGACGGCAAGGATACCCGTCAGGAAAATGCCGTCGAATGTTCCCGCGCCGCCAATCGAGGCAACAGGCGCGCCCAATCCGCCGATCTTGTCGAGGTTCATCAGGTCGGCCCCGATCAGCGTGCCCATCGAGCCGCCGATATAGGCAAGGGGAGCGGCATACTCCCGCGACAGGATGAAGGCGAGGATTGCGGTCACGATCACGGGCGCGAACACCGGCACGGCAATGCCGACGCCATGCACCGGGGTTGCGCTGGCATGGATCACGATCGCGATCACCACCGTCGCGATCGCGGCCTTCAGCCAAAGCTGATAACGCAGCACCAGATAGGTCGACATCAAGGTCGGGATCACGGCGCCGCCGACATTGACCGCCAGCACCGTGCCGGGCCAGGAGCTGACCAGCGGCACGACATAGCGCATGCCGTAGAAGTCGACGACCTCGCCGGTCTGGATGGTCTTTCCGGGAAGTATGGTGATCGGGATGTTGAAGTAGCTGCCGATCAGCGAGCCGAACAGCAGCGCCAGCGCCATGCCGGGTCCGACGCCGAGCTTCATATAGGCGTAACGGAGGATGCGGAGCTGGATCAGGATGATCAGCCCGGCGAACAGCAGCACCAGGACCGAGAACAGTCCTGGCGTCAGCGGCAGATAATGGACCTGGGAGTTCATCATCGGGCAATAACTTGGCGTTTGCCCTGCGTGAATTCAAGAATCCGGCTCCATCATGGTGGCGTGCAGGATGTAGCGCTCCGGCCCCGGCGTCAGCGCATCGAACGGCCAGCAGGTGGTCAGCACCAGCTCATATCCACCTGTCTGTGGATCGATGCCCGACTGGTCGTAGCGCACGACCGCGGTCGCGTCGGCGCGGTAGTGGAAGGTCTTGCCGTCGCCTCGCGTGACATCGATCTCGTCGCCGACGACGACATTGCGCAGGAAGCGAAAATGCGTGTCGCGATGCGCGGAGTAGACGGCGACGCCGCGCTCGCCGGCATCGGGCGTCAGCTCGACATGGCCGGGACCGAACGCCAGCGCCTGGCCGCTGCTGCCGGCCAGCGCGATCGCGCTCGCGTTCAGCCGCTTCACCTCGATCCGCGCCACCGGCCAGGTGTCGGCCCATGACCATGGCTTGACCGGATGATGGGTCGCGATCGATTCGCTGAATGCGTGATCGAGCAGGACCTGCGCGAGCAGCGCTTTGGCGTGGATGTAGCCGCCGTGGCCGAACAGCGCGAGGCCGGCGAGTGCGAGGGCGAGTGGTGCGAAGAAGCGGGGCATTCATCTATCCTTCGTCATTGCGAGGAGCGAAGCGACGAAGCAATCCATTCTTTCTTTGCTGGGAGGAATGGATTGCTTCGCTTCGCTCGCAATGACGATGTTGAAAGAGTTGCGCGCGCGGCCTCGGGGGGACGGAAGGCCGCGCGCGCTGGGGGAGGTTGGGGTGCCTCCTCCTTTCATCCGGCGTCAACGCGCAAACTGTCGGCGCCGGTTGAAGACCAACATGATCAGGCTCAGGGCCAGCAGGATCGAGCCGGCGAGCATGCTGAGCTCGGCATCGGTCGCCGTCTTCGGCAGCGTGACCGTGTTCGGTGACGGTGTGACCACCGGACGCTTCAGCGAGGCAAGCTGCGCATGGGCATTGCCGAGTTCCGCACGGCGTTCCGCCGGCGGCGCGATCGGCTTCGCCCGTTCGCCGAATACCTTCGCGAAATCCCAACCGGCCGGCAGGTTGAGCGGCAGTTCGGTCAGCTTCAGCGGCGTACCGTCAGGACGGCTTGGCGTCTTGTCGACTGCGACGAGACTGGTCAACCGTGTGACGAGCTGGTGCTCCAGCGCCAGCGCGAGAATGGTCTTGTCGGCGTCCTCGGGACTTGCCTGCCGCAAGGTGCGCGCGACCTCGGCGTCGTCGATCTTGCGCCGTGCCCAGAGTTTCGACAGGCCCTTGCCTTCTGCAGCGCTCGCGATCGGCAAGGTCACGACCCATGGACGGTCACCGATGCGGCCCTTGATCTCGAACGAGCCCGCGAGCTTGTCGAGCTTGGCCGCCAGCACCAGCGGCTCGCCGCGATAGATATCGGGCAGCACGGCCGGCGTGACGTCGGCCTTGGCATCCGAGAACTTCGCGACGAGACCGGTCACCGCGGGATTCTCCAGCTTGGCGAACAGGCCGCGCATGCGTTCCTCGACCTGGTCGACCGAGCCGATATGGGTGAAGGCGCCGCGGCCGATCTCGGCGGCGCGCGTCATCAGGAAGGTGTTGGGCGCAGATCCAATGCCGACCATGAAGACCCGAGAGCGGCCGCGCATCGCGGCAATCGTCTCGAACAATTGCTGCTCATTGCCGATCGCCCCGTCGGTGAGGAACACCACCTGGCGGACGAAAGTGCCGTCGCCGCTGTTGCTGTCCGTCAAGGCAGCACGCATCGCCGGCACCATCTCGGTGCCGCCGCGCGCCTGCAGCGCATCGACAAAGGCGGTCGCCGTGCCGATGTGCTCGGCGTCGGCCGGCACGGACGCAGGGAACACCACGTCCATGGTGTCGTCGAAGCGGATCACGTTGAAGCGATCGTCCGGCTGCAGGCGGCGCAACGCGTAGAGCAGGCTCGCCTTGGCCTGCGCGATCGAGGTGCCGCCCATCGAGCCCGAATTGTCGATCACGAACACGACTTCGCGGGGCAGCGGTTTCTTCTCGGCCTGTTCGACCGAAGGCGGCGTGACGAAGGCAAGCAGATAATCGGCGCCTCCGACATGCTCGCGAAAGAGTCCGACCGACGGTGTCTTCTCGGCCGCGGGCTTCCAGGTCAGCTCGAAATCGCGGTCTGCGGGCTCCAACTCTTCCGCCAGCGTGATGACGCGCGTGGTCGCGTCCGGGCTCGAGATCTTGACCGGGTGATGGGGGCTCTTGACCTCGCCGAGCGCAAAGCCGGCCTTCAGATGCACGGTGATGCTGGTCGGATTGACCTTCGGGTTGAACGCGGGATCGAGCACTGGTGGCGTGATGCGGTCGCGATCAGGGACGGGATCGGATGCGGTGGCGCCCCAGCCGCCGCCGTCGGCGCGCATGTCGACGCTCTGGATGACGGGCGCGGGATTATAGCGTGGGCCGATCACCAGCGGCAGACGCAGCGAGAACTCGTTGCCGTTCTGCTGCACCGGCTCCTGATATTCGATCTGCACCAGCACGGTCTCGCCGGGGCCGATATTGGCGATCGAGTTGGTGAAGATGTTCGGTCGCTGCTGCTCGGTCAGCGCCGCCTTCTGGCCGTTGGCCTTGGCGCGTTCATAGACGATGCGCGCCTGCTGGCGTTCCTTGATATCGCCGACCACGACGCGGTCGCCGATCACCATCTTCAGCGTATCGACCGCGCCGCCCGGCGGCAGCGGGTAGACGTAAGTCGCTTCCATCCAGTCCTTGCTGGTGTTGCGGAAGATCTGGGTGACGCGGGCGCGGACGGTCGGGCCCGACACATCGAGATCGACATCGATGCCGAGCCGCGTCGCGTCGGCATAGCCGTCCTCGGTCTTGAACAGCAGCGAGCCGGAACGCGCGTCGCTCGCCTTGGTCAGGGTGGCCGGCGCGCTTTCCGCCGACCAGGCCGGCGAGAAGTTCAAAAATAAGGCCGCAAACCCGATCAGGAATGCGGCAACGGTTTCAACCAGAAAGAACAGGGCTATTCGCGTCCTGCGCGACAGCCGTTTTGGCCTTGGTGACGATTCTCAATCGTCGTCATTTTCCTGCTCCCGAGGACGGTTTCGAACACCGTGAAATCTCGGGGAAGCGGACACGTGGCGCGAGAATATTGATCGGCATTGTTTGGCCGGCCCCCGGCGCGACCCGCCGCAGGTTGTGTGACCTTGTGCGGTTTTGTGCGGGCCCGTGCGGTCTGGTAAGGTAAGGACCCGCCGCACGGGAGAATTGATGTCGACGCCGGACAAGCAGCTTTCCGCCGAGCAAAGCCGCCAGATTTCCGAGACCATCCGCGAGGAAATCGCGCGGCGCCGGATCTCCCGGCAATTGCTGGCCGAACAGGCCAAGCTCAGCCTGTCGACATTGGAAAAGGTGCTGGGCGGCCGCCGGCCGTTCACGCTGGCGACCACGGTGCGGCTGGAGCACGCGCTCGGCGTGTCCCTGCGCAAGGCGGCTCCGGCACCCGCGGCGATCCCGGTCAACGGCGATGTCTCACCGGACGGTCTCGGGTCCTATTCGCGGCGCGCCGTTGCACGCCTCGAAGGCACTTATCTGACGGTGCGCCCCTCCTTTGGCGTCAAGGATGCGATCTATGCCTATCACACGGTGATTGCCTGGGATGCGGCAGTGCCAGGCCTGCTATTCAAGGAAGGCGAGCGGCTCGATGTCGATTTCAGTCAATACGGCGAGGTCGCCGTCCCCAATGAGTTCGGCTTCATCTATCTGGTGACCAACCGCCACGGCCAGCATCGTGTGATCACGATCTCCAGGCCGACGATCACGGGCGATATGTACGGCATCATCACCACGCTCTTGGCCGGGCGCGGCTCGCAGTTGACGCCGATCGCGGCGCCGATCGCGCTGCTACCGATCAAGAACGTTCCCAATCCGAGCGTGGGACGGATTGCACCAGGCGATGCGAACTACGGACTCTACAGGCAGCATCTGCGCCGCACCGTCGAGGAACCGTTCGCGCTGTTTGTCCAGGGGTGATTGCTGCAACAAGCACAACTGTCGTCCCCGCCTAGCGCGCAATTGCGCGCGGGGAGCGGGGACCCATAACCCCAGGAAGTTGTCGTTAGAACAGGTCGACACCCAGCCTTCGCAAAACGGCCGCCTGTGGTTATGGGTCCCGGGTCGCGCTCGCAACTTGACGGCGCTTACGCGCCGCAAGGAGCTCGCTTGCCCGGGACGACATGTTGCTTGTTGTAGTGCTCTAGCCCCCCGTTTCGGCGCTGATGATGTCGCCGAACAGTACCCATTGGCCGTTCTTGAACTGCATCATCTGGAGCTGCTCGATCGGGCCGAAGTCGGTCGGCGAGGTATTGATCTTGATGCCGGGCAACAGCGTATCCGGGACAAAATCCTTCAGGCTGGCGGCCTGCTTCATGACGTTTTCCCGGGTCAGGTCGTCGCCGGCCTGCTTCAAGACCTGCACCATGGTCTGCGCCGCGGCGTAGCCGTAGACCAGGTTGGCGTCGGCGACGTTCGCGCCGGGCATGTACTTGTCGATGAAGGTCATGAACTTCTTCATGCCTACATCGTCCTTCCACTGCGGATCGGAAGCGTCCTTGATGTATAGGGCCGAAAGGATGCCCTCGCAATTCTCAAAGCCCGCGGGCTTCATCACCGCGCCGATCGAGATCGAGACGTCGGTCATGACGTGCATCGGCTTCCATTCCATCTCGGCCATCTTCTTGATGGCTTGCGCCGCGAATTTAGGCGTCGAGATATTGACCAGCACGTCGGCGCCGGTGCCCTTCAGCTTGACGATATGGGAATCGATCGACGGCTCGGTGGTCTCATAGCTCTCTTCCGCGATCAGGATCGAGGAAGTCTTGTCGCCGAATACTTCCTTAAGGCCGGCCACGTAGTCCTTGCCGAAATCGTCGTTCTGATAGAACACCGCGACCTTGGCGTCGGGCTTGCTCTTCAGGATGTATTTGGCGAAGATCCTCGCTTCGACCCGGTAACTCGGCTGGAAGCCCATGGTCCAGGGAAACTCCTTCGGATCGTTCCACTTGCTGGCGCCGCTGGCGATGAACAGCTGCGGCACCTTCTTGGTGTTATGATATTTCTGCACCGCGGTCTGGGTCGGCGTGCCCAGCGCGTTGAACACCAAAAACACCTCGTCGCTCTCGATCAGCTTGCGGATCTGCTCTACCGTCTTCGGCGGACTGTAGCCGTCGTCGTAGGAAATGAAGTTGATCTTGCGGCCGTTGATGCCGCCCTGGTCGTTGACCATCTTGAAATAGGCGTCCTCGGTCTTGCCGATGACGCCGTAGGCGGAAACCGGCCCGCTATAGGCCTCGACATTGCCGATCTTGATTTCGGTGTCGGAGGCGCCGGTATCGTATTTCTTTTGCGCGAAAGCAGCTTGTGTCGCCAACAGCGAGAACGCAGCTGCCGCGACAAGCAGTGTCATTTTCTTGTTGTTCATGGAAATTCCTTCGTTTTTTCGTGGTTGGAGTTACGACGCTTTGGCCCGGGCCACGTCAGCGGCCGCGGGTACTGAAAAATCCTTGCGCAGAGTGGGCTTGTGAATCTTGCCGGTGGCGTTGCGCGGCAACGCGTCGACAAAGCGGATCAGGCGCGGGCATTTGAAGCGCGCGAGATTTTTCGCGCAATGCGCGTGGATGTCGGCTTCGGTGATCGATTGGCCCGGCTTGATGGCGACGATGGCCATGCCGACCTCGCCCCATTGAGCGTCGGGCACGCCGATCACCGCGGCTTCCGCGATCGCGGCGATCTGGTGCAGCACGTTCTCGACCTCGGCCGGGTAAACGTTTTCGCCGCCGGAAATGTACATGTCCTTCCAGCGGTCGACGATGTAGTAGAAACCATCGGCGTCGACGCGCGCGGCGTCGCCGGTGTGCAACCAGCCGTCGGTGAAGGACGATTCGTTGGCGTCCGGCCTGTTCCAGTAGCCGGGCGTGATGTTTGGTCCCTTGGTCCAGAGCTCGCCGAGTTCGCCGACATCGGCATCGGTGCCGTCGGGCCGCACGATCCGCACTTCGGTGTGCAGCACCGGTTTTCCCGCCGAGCCCGCCTTGCGCGCGGCATCCTCGCGATCGAGCACCAGCACCGACGGCGAGGTCTCGGTCATGCCGTAACCCTGCTGCAGGGCGACGCCGCGCGCCTCCCACACTTGCAGCAGCGGCACCGGCATCGGCGCGCCGCCGACACCGCAGACGATCAGCCGGCTGAAGTCCGATTTGTCGAAGTCCGGATGCTGCGCCATGAACTGGTAGATCGCGGGCACGCCGAAGAAGCAATTGATGCCCTGCGCGGGATCGCTGATCAGCTTCAACGCCGCGCCGGGATCGAAGGCGCGCATGATCAGCACGGTGCCGCCGGCATGCAACACGGGATTGGTGTAGCAATTGAGCCCGCCGGTGTGGAACAGCGGCAGCACGGTGAGCAGTACCGACGACGGCGAGACATAGGCGGGGCCGCCGAGATTGACGCAATTCCAGAACGTCATGCCATGGGTGATGATCGCGCCCTTGGGCTGGCCGGTCGTGCCCGAGGTGTACATGATGGTGGAGATGTCGTCGTGCGTGACGTGCTCCGCGTGCGCCAGCGGCTTGGCAGCGGCGATGGCGGTCTCGTAGGTGCCGCCGGAGCCGAGCAGCATGGCGTGCTCGATGTTGCAGAGTTTTGCGACCGCAAGCGCGGTCTCGGCGAGATCGCTGTCGTGGATCATCACTCTTGGTGCGGCGTCACCGACGATGAAGTGCAGCTCCGGCACGGTGAGCCGTGTGTTCAGCGGCACCAGCACGGCGCCGAGCCGCGCGCAGGCGAACTGCACCTCCAGCGTATCTGTCGTGTTCAGCGCCAGCACCGCGACCCGCTCGCCGCGCGCAACTTTGAGATTCTCGCGCAGGTGCGCGGCAAGCCGCGTGATCCGCGCATCGAACTCGGCGTAGGTGAAGCGGCGTTGGCTGGCGAGATCGATCGCCGCGATCTTGTCCGGCGTACGCCGGCCGAAATGCGCGATCCAGTCGTAGTAACGGACAGCCAAGGCGTTCTCCCGGTCGGCGGTCTTTGCCGCCTGTTTCGGTGGGCACCATGCCCAAACCGGGCGGCTGCCGCCAGTCGGACTTTTGGGCAAATAGCCCTGCCGCTATGCGGAATAAGGCGACCTAGCCACTGGACGCAAGTTGACCCCTCGCGCTACCGCCATGGTGATGGCTATTCCGGGGAATCGCATGAAGAGCCCGTTCTACACGGCCGAGCACGAGGCCTGGCGCGCGGTGGTGCGCCGCTTTGTCGAGAACGAGATCGAGCCGTTTGCCCATGAATGGGACGAGGCCGGCGAGACCCCGCGGGAGCTCTACGAAAAGGCGGCGGCGATCGGCCTGCTCGGCCTCGGCTTCCCCGAGGAATATGGCGGCACGCCCGCCGACCAGTTCATGAAGATCGTGACCTCGCAGGAACTGGCGCGCGCCGGTGCCGGCGGGGTCAATGCCAGCCTGATGAGCCACACCATCGGCGCGCCGCCGATCGCGCGCGCCGCGCGGCCCGAGGTGCGGGCGCGGGTGCTGCCCGAGGTGCTGTCGGGCAAGAAGATTTCCGCGCTTGCGATCACCGAGCCCGGCGGCGGCTCCGATGTCGCCAATCTGCGCACCAAGGCGCGCCGCGAAGGCGACCATTACATCGTCAATGGCGAGAAGACCTTCATCACCTCGGGCGTGCGCGCCGACTATCTCACGGTTGCCGTGCGCACCGGCGGGGAGGGCGCCAGCGGCGTCAGCCTGCTGCTGATCGAGGGCGACACGCCGGGTCTCATCGCGCACCAAGCTCAAGAAGATGGGCTGGTGGGCCTCGGACACCGCGAGCCTGCATTTCGACGATTGCCGCGTGCCGGTCACCAACCTGATCGGCGAGGAAGGCCAGGGCTTCAAGCTGATCATGCACAACTTCAACAGCGAGCGCATGGGCATGGCGGCAAGCTGCACTGCCTATGCCCGCGTCTGCGTCGAGGACGCCATCGCCTACGCCAAGGAGCGCAAGACCTTTGGCAAGCCGATCGCGCAGCATCAGGTGATCCGTCACAAGCTGGTCGACATGGCGCAGCGTGTCGCTGCCTCTCAGGCGATGCTGGAAATGCTGGCGTGGCGGCTTGGGCAGGGCGAAAGCCCCGTTGCGGAAATCTGCATGATGAAGAACCAGGCGACGCAGACCATGGCCTATTGCGCCTCCGAAGCGGTGCAGATTTTCGGCGGCGCCGGATTTATGCGCGGCATCAAGGTCGAGCGCATCTACCGCGAGGTGAAGGTCAATGCGATCGGCGGCGGCACCGAGGAGATCATGAAGGATCTCGCGTCGCGGCAGATGGGGTTGTGACACTCGTCGTCATGCCCGGCCTTGAGCCGGGCATCCACGTCTTTGGTGCCGCACATAAGAAAGACGTGGATGGCCGGGACAAGCCCGGCCATGACGAGACGAAAGATTGGAACGACGAGGATTGACCGAGACAATGCTCTTCACTGCCGACCACGACGACGTCCGCCGCACCTTGCAGAAATTCATCGCAAGCGAGATCAACCCTTACGTCGATGAGTGGGAAAAGGCCGACATCTTCCCCGCGCACGAGCTGTTCAAGAAGCTCGGCAATCTCGGCTTCCTCGGCCTGAACAAGCCGGAAGCATTCGGCGGCCAGGGCCTCGACTATTCCTATGCGTTGATGATGGCCGAGGAGCTCGGCGCCATCACGTGCGGCGGCGTGCCGATGGCGATCGGCGTGCAGACCGATATGGCGACGCCCGCGCTGGCGCGGTTCGGCTCCGACGAGGTGCGCCGCGAATTTCTCGCGCCGGCGATATCGGGCGATGCGGTCGCCTGCATCGGCGTCTCCGAGCCGGGTGCCGGCTCCGACGTCGCTTCGATCAAGACCCATGCGCGCGCCGACGGCGACGACTATGTCATCAACGGCGGCAAGATGTGGATCACCAACGGCGTGCAGGCCGACTGGATTTGCCTGCTCGCCAATACCAGCGACGGCCCGGTCCATCGCAACAAGTCGTTGATCTGCGTGCCCATGAAGGCAAGGGTGTCCAAGTCGCGCGAAAACTCGACAAGATGGGCATGCGCTCCTCAGACACCGCGCAGATCTTCTTCGACAATGTCCGCGTGCCCAAACGCAACCGCATCGGCGAGGAGGGCCAGGGTTTCACCTATCAGATGATCCAGTTCCAGGAAGAGCGGCTGTGGGGCGCGGCCTCGTGCCTCAAGGCGCTGGAGGCGATCATCGACGAGACCATCGACTACACCCGCAACCGCAAGGCTTTTGGCGGCACCATCCTCGACAACCAGGTCGTGCACTTCAAGCTCGCGGAGCTGCAGACCGAAGTCGAACTGCTGCGCTCGCTGATCTATCGCGCCGGCGAAGCGCTGGTCGCAGGCGAGGATGTCACCAAGCTCGCCAGCATGGCGAAGCTCAAGGCCGGCCGGTTGGGGCGCGAGGTCACGGATGCCTGCCTGCAGTTCTGGGGCGGCATGGGCTTCATGAACGAGACGCATGTCAGCCGCGCCTATCGCGACTTTCGCCTGACCTCGATCGGCGGCGGCGCCGACGAGGTGATGCTGATGGTATTGTGCAAGATGATGGGTATTTTGCCCAGGATCAGGTCTTCATAGTCAAACTCGTCATGCCCGGCCTTGTGCCGGGCATCCACGTCTTTGCTACACTTGGGCTAGGAAGACGTGGATGGCCGGGACAAGCCCGGCCATGACGAAGACCGAAAGGACGAAGCGGATGATCACGCTCTATCATTGCGACGGCGCGCGCTCGTTCCGGCCCTTGTGGATGCTGGAGGAGATGGGGCTTCCTTACGAGCTCAAGATGCTGCCGTTCCCGCCGCGCGTGTTCGCCAAGGACTATCTCGCGATCAATCCGCTTGGCACCATCCCCTTCATGATCGACGGCGAGACGAAGATGACGGAATCATCCGGCATCTGTTACTACCTCGGCAAGAAGCACGGCCCGACGCCGCTTGTTGTGGCCGAGGACGATCCCGCCTATGGCGCGTTCCTGAACTGGATGTATTTTTCCGACGCGACGCTGACCTTTCCGCAGACGCTGGTGCTCCGCTACACCCAGCTCGAGCCGGAGGAACGCCGGAATCCGCAGGTCGCGACCGACTACGCCAAATGGTTCCACGGCCGCCTGCGCGCGGTCGAGGCCGCGACCGCCAATAGTGAAACGCTGTGCGCGGGCCGCTTCACCGCCGCCGATATCGTGATCGGCTATGCCCTGCGGCTCGCCTCGAGCATCGGTCTCGCCAAGGACTTTGGCCCGAATGTCAGGGCATATTGGGGCCGGCTGCGAGAGCGCGACGGCTACAAGCGCGCGCTTGCGGCGGAACAGCGCGCCGGGCGCGAGCAGAATGTCGCGCCGCGGGTACGGGCGTAGCAATCTCGTCATTGTCGAGCGAAGCGAAGCAATCCATAGTGCAACGGCGGCGGTATGGATTGCTTCGCCGCTTTCGCTCCTCGCAATGACGAACTCTTTGCGCTAATGTCGGACCCATCGCAGCGGCCCAAAGAGCCGCGCGCGGAGGACCGCCATGGACGACAGGGCCCACAATTCAGGCCATCTGATGCTGATCACGCCGGAACGGGTGTTTTACGCCGGCCTGCTCGGTCGTCCGCGCGAACGCTGTCCCGGTGCGTTCCATATTTATGTCGCGCTACGCGGCGGCCTGTGGCTGACCACCGCCGACGGCCGCGAGGCCTATGGCGAGCTGGTCGCTGTCGCCCCGAACATGCGCCACACCATCGCCAGCGACTATCGCTCGGCGATCTGCATCACGATCGAGCCGGAGAGCGTGCCCGACGGCACCTTCGAGACCTGGGAGAAGCGGCTGCAGGGCATCGAGCGCGATTATTTCGCGCATCGCATTCGCACAGCCTACGAGACCCTGCTGACGCGATCCCGCCGCGACGACATCGACAGCGCCGCCTTCGACGAGATGTGTTTTGGCGAGGCTTTGCCGCGGCGCGCGCTCGATCCGCGCGTGGTGCGGGCGATGGCGACCATCGGCAAATTCTCCGGCGAGCCGGTCACCGCGGCGAGCTGTGCGGCTGAGGCCAGCCTCTCCGCCTCGCGCTTCCTGCATCTGTTCAAGCAGGAGACCGGCATCTCTTTCCGTTCGTTCCGGGCCTGGAAGCGCGCGCGGCATCTCTTGCACTTCGCCAACCAGCACCTCAATCTCGCGCATCTCGCGCAGGATATCGGCTATCCCGACTCCACGCATTTCAGCCACTCGATCCGCCGGTTCTACGGCCTGAAGCCGCGCGCCATCTTCTCCGGCTCGCGCGATCTTGCGATCTACTCCAGCGGGCGCGCGGGTAGCGGGTTGACGCAAGAAGCGGGCTGACCCGCGCCGGATGATCGCGGCCGCCCCGTACTGACCGAAAGCATGCCATGAGCGACAAGGCCGTCATCACCTGCGCGCTGAACGGCGTGCTGACCGATCCGAAGCAGCACAATGTGCCGGTCACGCCCGAGCAGATGGCGCGCGAGGCGAAAGCCGCGTTCGATGCCGGCGCCAGCATCATGCATATCCACCTGCGTCAGCAGGAGCCGAACAAGGGCCATCTGCCGTCGTGGGATGTCAGCGTCAGCAAGGAGATCCAGCAGGCAATCCGCGAAGCCTGTCCCGGTGTCATCATCAACCACACCACGGGCACCTCGGGGCCGCATTATCAGGGCGCGCTCGATTGCGTGCGCGAGACCAAACCCGAGATCGCCGCCTGCAACGCCGGCTCGCTGAACTATCTGAAGGTGAAGGCCGACAACAGCTGGGCCTGGCCGCCGATGCTGTTCGATAACGCGGTCGAGAAGGTGCAGGATTATCTCGACGTCATGAAAGCGGCCGACACGATTCCGGAGTTCGAATGCTTCGACGTCGGCATCGTGCGTTGCGTCGGCATGTACAGGCAAACCGGCATGTATTCCGGTCCGCTCGAATATAATTTCGTGATGGGCGTCGCCTCGGGCATGCCGGCTGATCCGGACTTGCTGCCGATCCTGTTGAAGCTGAAGACAGCCGAGGCGCATTGGCAGGTCACGGCAATCGGCCGCGCGGAAATATGGCCGCTGCACCAGCGTTGCGCCGACCTTGGTGGGCATTTACGCAGTGGTCTGGAAGACACCTTCTATCTCGGCGACGGCACCAAGGTGACCTCGAACGGCCAGTTGGTCGAGGCGCTGGCGGCCTGCGCCCGCCGCGCCGGCCGCGAGATCGCGTCGCCTTCGGAAGCGCGCAAGATTTTCGGGATCAGACGCTAATTCATGGCCGTCATCGAAAACACCATTGCGACCTCCGGCGACGCCTTCAAGGCCAACCGCGACGGCATGCTGGCGCTGATCGCGCGCATGCGCGCGCTGGAAGAGCGTACGCGCACGGCGTCATCAGCGGCGAAAGACCGTTTCCACAAGCGCGGGCAGCTCTTGCCGCGCGAGCGCGTTGCACTGGTGCTCGACCCCGGAAGTCCGTTCATCGAGCTGTCGACGCTTGGCCGGCTACATGTTCGACGTGCCGGATCCCGACAAGAGCGTGCCGGGCGGCGGCGTGGTCGCCGGCATCGGCTTCGTCTCGGGCATCCGCTGCATGGTCAGCGCCAATGATTCCGGCATCGATGCCGGCGCGCTGCAGCCCTACGGGCTCGACAAGACGCTGCGGGTGCAGGAACTCGCGCTGGAGAACAAGCTTCCTTACGTGCAGCTGGTCGAAAGCGCCGGCGCCAATCTGTTGCGCTACCGCGTCGAGGATTTCGTTCGCGGCGGCAACATCTTTCGCAACCTGGCGCGGCTCTCGGCGGCGGGACTTCCGGTCGTCACGGTCACGCATGGCTCGTCCACCGCGGGCGGCGCCTATCAGACAGGGTTGTCGGACTACATCGTCATGGTGCGCGGCCGCACCCGTGCCTTTCTCGCCGGTCCGCCGCTGCTCAAAGCCGCAACCGGCGAGATCGCGACCGAGGAAGAGCTCGGCGGCGCCGAGATGCACACGTCGATCTCCGGCCTTGGCGACTATCTCGCCGAGGACGACCGCGACGCGTTGCGCATTGCGCGCGAGATCATGGCGAAGCTGGAATGGGATCGACCGGGCACGGGGACGACATCGTTCAAGCCGCCGCGCTACGACGCCGAGGAACTGCTCGGTGTCATGCCAATGGATCACAAGCGCCCCGTCGACATGCGTCAGGCCATCGCGCGCTTTGTCGACGATTCCGATTTCACCGAGTTCTCGCCGAATTACGGCCCCGCCACGATCTGCGGCCACGCCCGCATCGAGGGCCACGCCATCGGCATCATCACCAATAACGGTCCCCTCGACGTGCCCGGCGCCAACAAGGCGACGCATTTCATCCAGGCCTGCTGCCAGACCCGCACGCCGCTGCTCTACATGAACAACACCACCGGCTACATGGTCGGCAAGGCGTATGAGGAAGCCGGCATGATCAAGCACGGCTCCAAGATGATCCAGGCGGTGACGTCGGCGACGGTGCCGCAGATCACGCTCTACTGCGGCGCATCTTTCGGCGCCGGCAATTACGGCATGTGCGGCCGCGGCTTCCATCCGCGCTTCTGCTTCTCCTGGCCGAATGCCAAGACCGCAGTGATGGGCGGCGAGCAGGCCGCCGAGACCATGGCGATCGTGACCGAGGCTGCAGCTGCGCGCCGCGGCAAGCCGATCGAGAGAGAAAAGCTCGATGCCATGAAGGCGCAAATCACGGGCGTCTTCGACGGCCAGATGGACGTGTTCTCGACCTCGGCGCGCGTGCTCGACGACGGCGTGATCGATCCGCGCGACACCCGCGCCGTATTGTCGGAGGTGCTGGCGATCTGCCGCGAGGCCGAGGCGCGCCAGCCCCAACGCATGCAGTTCTCGGTGGCGCGCCCATGACCGGCGGGCTGAAGCGGACGCCGTTCTTCAAGATCCTGATCGCCAACCGCGGCGAGATCGCGCTGCGCATCATGGCTACCTGCCGCCGGCTCGGTTATGGCGTGGTCGCCGTTTATTCCGACGCCGACCGCGAGAGCTTGCATGTACGCGAGGCCGACCAGGCGGTACGGATCGGCGAGGCGCTGCCGGCGCAGTCCTATCTGAACATCGCGGCAATCATCGCGGCAGCGAAGGCCAGCGGCGCCGGCGCCGTGCATCCCGGCTATGGCTTCCTCGCCGAGAACGAGGATTTTGCGCAAGCCTGCCGCGACGCCGGTCTTGTTTTCATCGGCCCGTCGCCGGAGTTGATCAAGGCGATGGGCAACAAGGCCGGCGCCAAGGAGATCATGCAAAAGGCCGGCGTGCCCGTGGTGCCCGGCTATCAGGGCGCGGACCAGAGCGACGCGGTGATGCTGGCGGAAGCCAGGACAATCGGCTTCCCCGTGATGATCAAGGCGGTGGCCGGCGGCGGCGGCCGCGGCATGCGCCTGGTCGCCGACGAATCGGAATTTGCCGGCGCGCTGCGCAGCGCGCGGTCGGAAGCGAACGCGGCGTTCGGCGACGGCACCGTGATCCTCGAGCGCGCGATCCCAAATCCGCGCCACATCGAAATCCAGGTGTTCGGCGACCGCTATGGCAACGCCATCCATCTCGGCGAGCGCGACTGCTCGGTGCAGCGGCGGCACCAGAAGCTGATCGAGGAGGCGCCGTCGCCGGCGGTGTCGCCAAAACTGCGGCAACGGATGGGCGAGGTCGCGGTCGCCGCCGTCCGCTCGCTGCGCTACGAGGGTGCCGGCACGCTGGAATTCCTGCTCGACGAGCGCGGCGAGTTCTATTTCATGGAGATGAATACCCGCCTGCAGGTCGAGCATCCCGTCACCGAGGCGATCACCGGGCTCGATCTGGTCGAGTTGCAGCTGCGCGTCGCCGGCGGCGAGCCGCTGGGCCTCGTGCAGGAGGACATCAAATTCTCCGGGCATGCCATCGAGGTACGGTTGTGCTCGGAAGACGCGGAAGCCGATTTCATGCCTCAGTCAGGCACGATGGCGCGCTGGCAAATGCCCGAAGGTGTTCGCGTCGAGCACGCGCTGCAATCGGGCTCCGAGATTCCGCCGTTCTATGATTCCATGATCGCCAAGCTGATTGGCTCCGGATCGAACCGCGAAGAGGCGCGCAGCCGCCTGATCTGCGGCCTGGAACAGACGGTCGCTTTCGGTGTGACCACCAACCAGTCATTCCTGATGGCATGCCTGCGGCATCCGGCCTTTGCGCAGGGGCGAAGCGACCACCGGTTTCATCGGCAGCCACCGGGACGAACTCGTGAACGGCGAGCCATCGCGAAGAAGCCCCAGTGGAGGGCGTCGCCTCCGAGGCCGCGCTTGCCGGCTTGCTGCTCCATGCCACTCATCCGCATGCGCGGAACCAACACAATGGGCGGACGCTGGCCGCGACCTTTGCGGTTCCGCTTCTGGTCGAAATCGGCCGGTCCATGCATGATCTGGAGCTGCTGCGCGAGCGGGAAGGCGGCTATCGCGTCAACGACGGCGGACGCGACTATCGCTTCGAGATCGAGGAGATCGAGGCGGAGGCGGTTCGCTTCCGCAATGGCGTCGTCATCGAGCGTGCCGAATATTGGCGCGACGGCGATCGGCTCTGGTTCCTGCACCGCGGGGTCACGCATGTGGTTCGCGATCGCACGCTGGCCGCGCCCGAAGCCGCTGCCGCCAGTGGCGGCGACGGCAAGGTCCGCGCCGCCATGAACGGCCGCGTCGTCGCGGTGCTGGTGAAACAGGGCGAGCGTGTCACCGCGGGTCAAGCCGTCATGACCCTGGAAGCCATGAAGATGGAGCATGTGCATCGCGCCGGCATCGCCGGCACGGTCACGGCCATCGATGTCGCCGAAGGCGAGCAGGTCGCGATGGGCAAGGTCGTGGTGGAGATCGAGGCCAGGTCAGACCTTGTCATTGCGAGGAGCGTAGCGACGAAGCAATCCAGACCGCATCCGCGGAAATAGTCTGGATTGCTTCGCTTCGCTCGCAATGACGAAAAACGCTACGCCTCCCGGCCCGTCCCGTCATTCAAGAGACACGCCACCTGATGTCCGGGACCCGCGTCCTTCAGCGCCGGCCGCTCCACCTTGCAGCGGTCGATGGCATAACGGCAGCGGGTGTGGAAGGCGCAGCCGGACGGCGGATTGACCGGGCTCGGCACGTCGCCGTCGACCAGCGGTTTCAGTCGTTTCAAACGGGGATCGGCGACCGGCACCGAGGCGAGCAGCGCCTGGGTGTAGGGATGGCGCGGGTTCCTGAACAGCTCGATCTTGTCGGCGATCTCGACGATGCGGCCGAGATACATCACGGCGACGCGGTGGCTGATATGGGCGACCACTGCGAGGTCGTGCGCGATGAACAGATAGGAGAAGCCGTGCTCGCGCTGCAGGTCGATCAACAGATTGATCACCTGCGCCTGGATCGAGACGTCGAGCGCCGAGACCGGCTCGTCGCAGACGATCAGCCGCGGCCCGAGCGCGAGCGCGCGGGCAATGCAGATGCGCTGGCGCTGGCCGCCGGAGAATTGATGCGGATAGTTGCGCATCTGGTCCGGCCGCAAGCCCACCTGCCGGAACAGCGTCGCGACGCGATCCCGTTTCTCCGCGCCCGAGGCGAGGCCATGCACGGTGAGCGGTTCGCCGACGATGTCGCCCGCGGTCATGCGCGGGTTCAGCGATGCGAACGGGTCCTGGAATACGATCTGCATCGAGCGGCGCACCGGACGCAGCTCGGCCTTGCTGAGATGGGTGATCTCCTGGCCGTCGATCCGGATCTCGCCCGAGGTCGGCTCGACCAGCCGCAGCACGCTGCGGGCGACCGTCGACTTGCCGCAGCCGGATTCGCCGACCAGTCCGAGTGTCTCGCCGACGCCGACTTCGAAGCTCACGCCGTCGACCGCATGCACGGTGCCGACCCTGCGGCGCAGCAGGCCGGCGCGCACCGGATAATGTTTGACGAGGTCGGTGACCTCCAGCAGCGGGCGGGTCTCGCTCATGACAGCGCCACCATTTCGTCGGCGCGCCAGCACGCCGCAAGATGGTTGGCACCGTAATCCGTTAGCGGCGGATATTCGGCGCGGCACTTGTCGATCGCGAGCTTGCAGCGCGGCGCAAACGCGCAACCCGGCGGCAGGTTGGTCAGCGACGGCACCATGCCGGGAATTTCAGTCAGCCGCGCTTCCGTTTTCTCCTGCAGCGCCGGGACCCCCGGGATCGAGGCCATCAGTCCGCGCGTATAGGGATGCAGCGGATTCGCGAACAGCGTATCGACGTCGGCCTCCTCGACCTTCTTGCCGGCATACATCACGATGACGCGCTGCGCGGTTTGCGCGACCACGCCGAGATCGTGAGTGATCAGGATCATTCCCATGCCGAGCTCTTTCTGCAGGTCGAGCACCAGCGCGAGGATCTGCGCCTGGATCGTGACGTCGAGCGCAGTGGTCGGCTCGTCCGCGATCAGGAGTGCCGGCCGGCACGCCATCGCCATCGCAATCATCGCGCGCTGCCGCATGCCGCCGGAGAGTTGATGCGGATATTCCTGCGCGCGCCGCGCAGGCTCGGGAATGCGCACCAGCCGCAGCATTTCGATCGCCTTGGCCCAGGCTTCCTTCGACGACATCGCGCGATGCAGCCGCACCGCTTCGCTGATCTGGTCGCCGATCCGGATCACCGGATTGAGCGAGGTCATCGGCTCCTGGAAGATCATGGACATGCGGTTGCCCCTGATCTGCCGCATCTCCGCTTCATCGAGTGCGAGGATATCCGTGCCCTCGAGCATGATCGCTGCCGCCGACGATGCTTGCCGGGCGGGTTCGGCACCAGCCGCATGATCGAGAGCGCGCTGACGCTCTTGCCGCAGCCGGACTCGCCGACGATCGCCAGCGTCTCGCCGCGTTTGACGTGGAAGGAGACGTCATCGACCGCCCGGAACAGGCCGGAATTGGTGAAGAACACCGTTTGCAGGCCCTTCACCTCGAGGACGTTCGATTCGACTGACGCTGCGCCCATCAGCCGCGCTGCCTCGGGTCGAGAATGTCGCGAAGCGCGTCCCCGAACAGATTGGTGCCGAACACCGCAAGGCTGATCGCAATGCCCGGGAAGATCACCAGCCATGGCGCGGTGCGGACATATTCAGCCGCCGATTCCGACAGCATGCGTCCCCATGATGGGTAAGGCTCGGGAATGCCGAGACCGAGGAACGAGAGCGAGGCCTCGGTGAGGATGGTCGAGCCAAGCTGCGCGGTCGCGAGCACGATCAGCGGCGCCAGCGTATTGGGCAGCACGTGCCGCAGCGCAATCCGCGTCTCGCTCATGCCGATCGATTTGGCGGCCTCGACAAAGGGCTGCTCGCGCAGCGCCAGCGTGTTGGCGCGGATCACGCGCGACACCACCGGGATCAGCGGAATGGCGATGGCGATGATCACGTTCGGCAGCGACGGGCCGAGCGCCGCGGTCATCACCAGCGCCAGAACCAGCAGCGGCAGCGCCTGCAGGATATCGGTGACGCGCTGGAACACGAGGTCAACCCAGCCGGAGAGATAACCGGAGGTGAGGCCGACGATGACGCCGATGGTGGCGCCGAGCGTGGTCGAGCCGATGCCGACCGCGAGCGAAATCCGCGCGCCATGGACGATGCGCGCCCAGACGTCGCGGCCGAAGGAGTCCGTCCCCATCCAGTGCCGCGCGTCGGGACGCAACAGCGCATGCGCGGAATCGACGGTGAGCGGATCGTAGCGGCAGATCAGGTCGGCAAACAGCGCGGTCAACACGAAGGCCGTCATGATCACGAGGCCGACGGTGCCGAGCACATGACGCCGCGCGAGGAAGGTGTAGCGGCGCCACCCGTGCGTCGACGTTGCGCCCGCCCGCCTCAGCTCGTTGTCGAAGTTGATGGTGACCATGTCCCGCCCCTAATCCGTATAGCGGATGCGCGGGTCGAACACGGCGTAGAGCATGTCGACGATGAAATTCGTGGTCACCACCACGAGCGCGATCAGCATCACCAGATTCTGCACGATCGGGTAGTCGCGCCAGCGGATCGCCTCGACCAGGTAACGGGCGACGCCGGGAACGTTGAACACGGTCTCGGTGACGATCAGGCCGCCGATCAGGAATGCGGCCTCGATGCCGATCACGGTGATGACGGGCAGGATGGCGTTCTTCAGCGCGTGATGAAAATTCACCGACCGTTCGGAGGCGCCCTTGGCGCGCGCGGTGCGGATATAGTCCTGCCGCAGCACTTCCAGCATCGATGAGCGGGTGATGCGCATGGTCAGCGCGGAACTGCGGAAAGCGACCGCAAGCGACGGCAGGCAGTATGTCGAGAACATCTCGCCCAGCGTCTGCGGGTTCGGATTGAAGATCGGGATGCTGCCGAACATGGCGACTCCCGCCATCAGGATCAGAAGGCCGAGCCAGAACGAGGGCAGCGACAGCCCGCTGAGGCTGACCACGCGCAGGGCGTAGTCGAGCTTCGAGCCCTGGTTGACCGCGCTGAGCACGCCCAGGGGAATGCCGATGGAAGCGGAGAACAGCAAGGCGAATGCGGCGAGCCGCGCCGTGATCGGAATCCGCGGCAGGATTTCCTGCAGCGCCGGCTTCTCCGAGACGTAGGAATATCCGAGGTCGCCATGCAGCAGCCCGTTGATCCAGTGCAGATACTGGAACACCAGCGGCTGGTCGATGCCGAGCTCGCGCTCCAGATTGGCCTTGTCGGCGGGATCGACGAAGCCGGCGGCGTCGAACAGGATGTCGACGATGTTGCCGGGCACGATCCGCAGCAGGACGAAGATGACGACCGATATCCCGAACAGGGTCACCAGCATCAGGCCGAGGCGGCGCACGATATAGCCAAACACGTGGGCCTACTCCTGTCGAACCGGCGGCGTTGCGTCGTGTGGTGGCCGGACTATTTGTCCATCCACACGTCCTCGTAACGATAGCCGTTATACGAGCTATTGGACATCACCGTAATGCCCTTGACATAGGGCTGCCAGCAGGTGGCCTGGCGGCCATGGAAGATGATCGGACGGGCGACGTCCTCCTGAAGCTTCTTGTCGATCTCCCAGACCAGCTTCTTGCGCTTGTTCAGATCAGGCTCCGCCGATTGCTGGTCGAACAGCTTCTCGATCTCCTTGTTGCAATAGTTGGTGTAGTTGCGTTCTGAGCCGCAGGCGTAGTTCTCATAAAACGACTGGTCGGGATCGTCGACGGCGTTGCCGGTCAGGTTGAGGCCCAGCGCATAGTCCTTGCGCGCGACCTTCGGAAACCATTGCGCGGTGTCGACCACGTCGAGCTCGCCGTCGATATAGATGCTCTTCAGCTGGTCGATCAGGATCACCGCGGGATCGCGGTAGACCGGGATGTTGCGGGTCGAGACCTTGACCGCAAGATGCTTGTCGGGGCCGTAACCTGCCTTCTGCATCAGCTTCTTCGCTTCTTCGCGGTTGGCGTTGATGTCGGGGCCATAGCCCGGGATCTGCTCCAGCATCTCCTTGGGCATTGCCCACAGCCCCTGCGGACCCGGCTGCATGGTGCCGCCGATATCGCCCTGGCCCTCGAACATGATCTGGATGAAGGCCTTGCGGTCGAGGGCGAGCGCCAGCGCGCGGCGGATGTCGATATTGTCGAACGGCGGCGCGCTCGAGTTGACGATGATGTTGGTGGAGACGTTGATCGGCTCGATCACGCAGACCGCATTCGGCGCCTGCGATTTGACGTCCTTGAGCAACGGAATCGACACCTCGGTCGGGAAGGTGACGTCGAACTTGCCGGCGACGAAAGCCAGGATCGCGGTCGAGCGGTTGGTGATGATGGTGTATTCGATGCCGTCGAGATAGGGCAGGCCCTTCTTCCAGTAGTCGGTGTTCTTGGTCAGCTTGATCGACTCGTTGGCCTTGAATTCCACGAACTTGAACGGACCGGTGCCGATCGGATGGGTGCGCATCTCGGCCGGCGAGACGTGGCAGGGATAGATCGGGGTGTAGCCGGACGCGAGCAGCGCCAGCAACGACGGCTCCGGCCGCTTCATGTTGAACGAGGCCTCGAAGTCGCCGTTGACGGTGACGTCCTCGACCTGGTCATACCAGGACTTGCGCGGGTTCTGGCGGAACTTCTGCTGCGACTTGCCCATCAGCATGTCGAAGGTGCACTTCACGTCGGCTGACGTGAACGGCTTGCCGTCGTGCCATTTGACGCCCTGACGGAGCTTGAAGGTCAGCTTCTTCCCGTCGGCGCTCCAGGCCCAGCTCTCGGCGAGCTCGGGCCTGATGTCATCCAGGCTGTTCTGCGCGATGTGCTGGTCGTAGATCACCAGGTTGTTGAAGATCGGCATGAAGGGGACGTTGAGGGAGTAGGTCGCGCCCTCATGGATCGAGGCGCTGCCGGGGCTGTCACGATGATACATCCGCAAGATGCCGCCGGATTTCGGCTGATCGGCCGCAAGTGCCGCGCCGCAAATCGCCGGCAAACACAAAATCGCGGCGGCAAACGCGCGCACGCTCCGCATGCTCTTCCTCCCTCAACTATTTTGCGGCCTTGTCCTCGGGCCGCCACAGCTACCCAGGCCGATTGGCGGCGGACGATATCGGGGGTGGGGAGGGGAGGCAACGCCCGGCGCCTCCTGCTGCATTGGCAATTGGGATGATGGAAACGGTGATTTCCGCCGCATCAACACCGCCGGCGCGGATTCCTGCGGCAGCCGGATCGCGCCAAATTGTCTCATCTGAAGCGCGATACGGATGGAATCGTCACCACGCTCCAGATCCTTGCCCAGCGCATGAGGCTTTTCGGAAAAGCCGGCGTCGACTTTGCACCTGCGCGACCCAACATGGTCGGCGGCAAGATAATGGAAATGATCTGCCACTGAGTCATCGCAAGCGGAAATGCCGGGGCGCGGGATAATCCGCGTCCCGATTTCCTTTGCCTGCTCGACTGATCGAGAAATCGAAAACTTTTGCGGCGCAGCAGCGCTGCCGTTCAGCAAGATGAACGGCTGCACGCAATCACATCGTCATTGTCTTTGTTGCAACCGATGCTAGGTTCCCGCGCGCCGATTTGCGAATCGGCGAAGTGGGGCGAGCTAAACCTCAAGGACAAGGAAGCAATCGATGATACGAACAATTGCTCTCGGTGTTGTATTGGCATTCAGTTTCGCGACGGCGTCCAGCGCGGCCATCCTGCCGGTGCCGACCGGACCGGGCTTCGAGCTGACGATCAAGGTTGCGGAAGGCTGCGGCCGCGGATTCTGGCGCGGTCCGGGTGGCCGTTGCCATCCGATGGTGGTCAACCGGATGTGCCCTCCCGGCTATCACATCGGGCCCGAAGGCAACCGTTGCTGGCCGAACTGATTTTCGACTGATCTGTGTCGCGGCGGCCGGGCCTTTGGTCCGGCCGTTTTGTTTTGGCGCGTGAATGGAATTGTCAGCGGAACGCGACGTTCAGGCCGACTTGCCCACCATAGGTGACGACGTTGTGTTGCGCGATCTGGCTGAACACCGTGGCATAGCCGGTAACGCCCGGTGCGAAGGTTGCGGTTGTGCCGATCGTCGCCGTGCCCCAGTCCTTGCCGAGCACGACGGCCGGCATGAAGTAGGACGGCGCAACCACGCTGGTCAGCGATGCCGTTACGTTGCGGTCGGCCGGCACGAGCTCATGGTCCCAGACCAGCTTTGCGAACGGACGCCATCTGCCGAGATCGATGCTGGCCTGATAGCCGAGCTCGGTCACCGCGGAATCACGGGTCTGGTCGGCGAACGACAGGGCCGTGAATCCGCCGATCGCCGCAAACTGATCGGTCTCGGTGTAACCGTCGACACGGATGTGCTGCGCGACGATGCCGACCAGCGGTCCATGTGTGATCACAGGCCAGAGTGCCGGCGCAGCGGGCGCCTTTAGCGGGATGCCCGCCGGCGCTGCGCCGAGCGGGATCGTGAAGTCGTATCCGAACTCGGCGGCGAACGACGTGTTGTGTCCACGCGTCGAGCCGGTGTTGGATTGCTGGGTGATACCGATGGGCACGATCCGGTTCACGTCATAATTCAATCCGCCATAGGAGCCGATCGCGCGGCCCCACCACGGACCAGTCGTCCAGGCGCCATACAGACTGCCGGCGACTTCGGTCTGCTTGAAGTCGCCGCCGAGGCTGAAGCTTTGCGTGGTCTGCCCCCAGGAGAAGGCGGCGCCGACGATCATGTTGCTCGCAATCGCGTAGTCGATACCGGCGGTGACCGACGCGGGCACGCCGGGATCGTTCGGGAAACCGGGCGAGCCCGAATTGATCGCCAGCGAAGCGGCCTCGCCGGTGACCCAGACGTTGAAGGTATTCGCCTTGCGCTGACGCTGCGAGATAGCGATCTGGTTGAAGATGGAATCGACGATGGCCGCGCGGGTCTTCACCGCGGTTTCGGCAAGAAACGAAATCTCCATCGGTGCGACCAGCAGGCTGTATTCGTAGTCGGCGAGGATCTTCTGACCCGCGGTGCTCAAATGCTCGTCGTCTGCGAACAAGTGGGTCTGGTCGGCATTGGGGCTGACCAGGTGTGATGGCGCGGCCGGATTGGACGAGCACAGGAGCGCCCACGCGGTGGTGATGCCGGCAGGCTGGGTGCACGCCGTTTGACCTGCACCGTTGCCGATGAACTGGAAGCCGAACAGCGCCGGGTTGGAGGCGATCGCGAGCCGCATGGCGTTGTAGTCGGCCGGAATGAAGTTCACGCCATCGGCATGCAGGCTTGTCCACAGGGTTTGGCTGTAAAGGAGGCGGTCGGCCCGCTCAGTTGCGTTGCCGGCTCCCCCCGGAAACGAATAGGGCAGATCAGGCACCACAATATATCGCGCCCCGGCGGCTTGCAGCGTGGCAACGGAGCTTGCCAGGCTGTTGGCGGCCGAGACGATGTAGCCCTGCGGGTCGGTCGGGAACGGAGCCATTCCGGTGTTGCCAAGCGCATAGGCGACGTCGTTGCCGCCAGAGCTGATCAGATAGAGTCCATTCGGATTGGCCCTGCCGCCATTCGACGCCAGATAGTTGCTGATCTGGACAGTTGTCGGAATTGCCGCCCGGAAGTCGCCGGTCAACGCATCGTTGACCGTGACGTTCTTGGCGCCCGAGGTGGCGAAGTTCGAGCCGCCCTGATTGGAAGGTGCGCCGTTCAGGCCAAAGTCGCTCGCCAACGCTTCGCTGCTCATCAGGCCGGGGCTCGAGGTCGGCTTTCCGGCGCCGGCCGCGACGGCGGCAGGCCAGAGGCTGTTATAGAGTGCGCTGCCGGATTGCGGGGACGGCAGCGCGCGGTAGTAGCCGCTGTCGATCGTGCTGTCGCCGAAGCCGATGAACTGGTTCAGCGTCTGGCCTGCAGCCGGTCCGCCCGCGAGGATCAACGGTCCCGTGACAGCGGCAAGCACGCCTGCGAAATTTTTTGCGCGATGATTCATGGTCGGTTCGTTCTGCGAAGCAATGCAGCGACGATGCCCGCTTTCGTTAGCGCGAACCACCTCCGGCGGCTTCGGGACGCCTTATCTTTTTCTTACGAAAATCTTCAGGCACGCCGTGCGCGACGCCGAAGCCGGAAATGAAATACTTGATTCAATTCAGCTTTTGGCTTCGCGCGGAGACTGTTGCCGGTATCACACAATGCGCGAGGATTTGTTGCCCCAATAGCGGTCGCGCAGCAGGCGCTTGTAGAGCTTGCCGGTCGGCAGCCGCGGCAATTGCTCCTCGAAATCGACCGAGCGCGGCACTTTCTGGCGTGACAGCGACTGGCCGCAGAACGCGATCAATTCCTCGGCGAGCGCCTGGCACGGCTCGACGCCGGGCATCGGCTGCACCACCGCCTTCACTTCCTCGCCGAGATCGGCATTGGGTACGCCGAACACCGCGGCATCCGCGATCTTGGGATGGGTGATGAGCAGGTTCTCGCACTCCTGCGGATAGATGTTCACCCCGCCCGAGATGATCATGAAGGTCGCGCGGTCGGTGAGATGCAGATAGCCGTCGGCGTCGACATAACCGACGTCGCCGACCGTGCTCATGCTGCCGTCGGGCGAGCGCGCCTCCCTGGTGCGCTCGGGATCGCCGAAATATTCGAACTGCGTTGCCGACTTGAACCACACCGTGCCGGGCGTGCCGGTCGGGCATTCCTGCATGTTCTCGTCGAGAATGTGCAGCTCGCCGAGCAGCACCTTGCCGACCGTGCCGCGATGGGCGAGCCATTCCTCGCTATTGCAGGCGGTGAAGCCAAGCCCTTCGGTGGCGCCATAGTATTCGTGGACGATGGGGCCCCACCATTTGATGATGTCGTCCTTGACCAGGGCCGGGCAGGGTGCGGCGGCATGGATCGCAATCTCGAGCGACGACAGGTCGTGGCGGGTGCGCGCTTCCTCAGGAAGCTTCAACAGCCGCGAGAACATGGTCGGCACCAGTTGCGTATGGGTAATGCCCCATTTTTCGACCAGCGCAAGATATTGCTCGGGATCGAACCGTTCCATGATGACGGCGGTGCCGCCGACGCGGATCGTCAGGTTCACCGCGGCCTGCGGTGCGGAGTGATAGAGTGGCGCCGGCGAGAGGTAGATCATGCCCTCGCGGTACTGCCAGAGTTTTTGCAGGAAATCGAACAACGGCAGTTGCTGTGACGGTGGCTGCTCCGGCAGCGGCCGCAAGATGCCCTTCGGCCGCCCCGTGGTGCCGGAGGAATAGAGCATCGCGGTGCCGACGGCCTCATCTGCGATCGGCGTTGACGGCAGGCCGGCGGTCGCAGCTTCGAGGCCGACGATGCGATCGCTCTCGCCCGGTCCGTCGGCGACGATGCAGAGTTCGATACCAGGACACTCCTTGATCGCCTCGCGCGCGCAGTCGAGCTTGGCGAGCGAGGTGATGAGGATGCGCGACTGGCTGTTGGTGAGGATGTAGGCGAGCTCGCCCGCGGTGAGATAGGAATTGACGCAGGTGAAATAGAGTCCCGAACGCTCACCGGCGCCGCACGCCTCGAGGTAGCGGCTGTTGTTCTCCATGAAGATGGCGTAGTGGTCGAGCCGCTTCATGCCGTGCTTGCGGAACAGATGCGCCAGCCGGTTGTTGCGGGCCTCCAGCTCCCGGTAGGTCACGACCTCGCCGGTCGACGCCATGATGAAGGCGGGCTGCAACGGACGCAACTGAGCGTGCTTGCCGGTGTACATGTTCTTCCTCTCTCCTTAAGCAGCTAGCTCCAGAATCTCGCGGACATCCGCCGGGCCATCGATCTTGCGCGGGTTGCGCGGCACCCATGGCGTCGCCATCGCGGCTTTCGCGATGGAGTCGAAATGCGCGGACGCAACCTTGACCTCGCGCAGGCTGCGGGGCATGCCGAGATTGCGAATGAAATCATCGAGCACGTCGCCGGCATCCTTGCCCGCGTGTCCCATCGCCCCCGCCACCAGCTTCTGGCGCTCGGCGTTGACCGGTTTATTCCAGCGCATCACTGACGGCAGCATCACGCAGGAGGTGTAGCCGTGCGGCACGCCGTGCGCGGCGCCGAGCACATAGCCGATGCCGTGGCTGGCGCCCATCGGCACGCCCGAGGTCAGCCCTCCCGTCGAAAGCCAGGTGCCGATCTGGCAATCCATTCGTGCGTCCAGATCGTTTCGATCGGCCTTCACGCGCGGCAAGCCCTGCGCCAGCATCGACAGCCCCTTCAGCAACTGTGCGTCGGCATAAGGATGCGCTTCGTTCGAGCACAGCCCCTCGACGCAATGATCGACGGCGCGGATGCCGGTCGAGAGAAACAGCCAGTCCGGCGTGTGCAGGGTGATTGCGGGATCGAGGATCACCGCGCGGGGGATCGCAAGCGGATGACGTACGCTTTCCTTGACCTTGGTCGCGGTGTTGGTGACGCCCGCATTGGCGGAGAACTCGCCGCCGGCGATCGTCGTGGGCACGCTGATCTGGCGCACCTTCGGCGCGGTCATCGGCGGTGGCGCGCCCTTCACCGCGCGGATGCCGTCGATCGCCTCCACGCTTCGGATATCGTTGGCGAGACAAAGCTGCACGGCCTTTGCGCCGTCAGTGATCGAGCCGCCGCCGATGGTGACGATCAGGTCGGCATTGGCGTTGCGCGCCATCTCGCTGGCGGCGATCACGGCCTCGCGCGGCGTATGCGCAGGCATCGCATCGAAGATCGCGGCGCAGCGGCTGCCGAGTGCGCGGCTGATATTCTCGACGACATCGGTCTCGCGCCGAAGCGTGCCCGACACCATCAGGAACGCGCGTTGCGCGCGCAGGCGGTCCATCTGCTCGACGATCAGCCTCGGCCGCGGGCTTGCCGAACACGACCTCGTCCATGGCGCCGAAAACGACACGCCCTCTGTGCACGCTGTCCTCCCCTGGACGTTCTTGTTGTATCCTGACGGGCAATCTAGCCAAGTCGGCAACGCCAGTCATGCCCGAAGATTGTCCAGTCCTTTATGGCCGCTATGCATCGCCCTTTGTGCGACGCGTTGCAGTGACGCTGCAGCTTTACGGTCTCGAATACCGGCACATGCCGATGATGCCGTTCGGTCCGGACAAGGCGGAATTGGCAAAACTCAATCCGATCGCGCGCGTGCCAGCCCTGCAACTCCCCGACGGCGAGATGCTGGTCGACAGCGCCGCGATCCTCGACTACCTCGACGGACTGGCTGGCCCGGAGCGCGCACTGATCCCGCCCGAAGGCAAGGCGCGGCGGCGCGTGCTGACCTTGCTCGCGGTCGCGCATGGCGCCAACGAGAAGCTCGTCGTGAGCCTGTACGAGCGCCATTTTCGGCCGCGCGAAAAATGGCATCGGCCGTGGCTGGACGCGTGCGACACGCAGGTGCGCGACGGCTTTCGCTGGCTCGATGCGGAATTTGCAGGTCCCTGGTTTATGGGCGCGGAGATGACGCAGGCGGACGTTACGGTCGCGGTGTTCTGGCTGTTTGCGCGCGGCAAACGGCCGAACTTCTTTGCAGGTCTCGGCTGCACAAAGCTCGACGCCCTCGCCGGACGGCTGGAGGCGACGCCGGAATTTCACGCGACCACGCCGGAGACGGAAACGCTGACCAGCGAGCTTGCTTAGTCGTCATGCCGCGCTGCGCGAGTCCTCGATAGCGATACGATCCCAGAGATTTCGGATCATGTCTTTCATGACCAGCGCATCCTGCCAGCGGTCCGAGAGCTCGGCGCCATCCGGCCCTGTGATCGCGTAGGGCGGCGGGCCCAGCTCGCACAGGAAGGTCAGCACGGCGTTGGGTCCTGCGCGCCGCCGCCACGAGCGGATGGCATATTCCCACCAGCCCATGAACAGATCGACCCAGCCCTGATGCTGCGGAAAACCGAGCGAAACCTGAACCTGCTCGCGGCTCGCGATCCTCCCGTGAATGCCCCAGCTGTTGTCGAGGATGCGATGCATCAGCGCGTGGTTGACGTCGTCGACCGGCCAGGCAAATTCCCGGCCGACCAGATAATGCGAAACATCCGCGGTCAGCCGCAGGTCGGGAAAGCAGTCGAGCAGTTGCAGCGTGAAGAACAGGTCGGTCGTCATGCGGTCGCGATGCGTCTCCACATGCACGGCGATGCCGGCCTCGTCCGCGAGCCTGCGCCATCCTTCGATGAAGGGAATACAGTCCTGCAAACGATAGGGCCGGACGTTCGGCTGCAGGTTGACGTGGTCGGCGCCGAGCCGCGCCACCAGCTCCAGCACCGGTTTGAGATCGTCGACGCTAGGTCGGATAGCATTGCGCCTGCCAGATCATGCCGTGCGCGCGAAGGAAGCTCGTCACTTCAGTCGCGAAGGCCGCATCGATGAAACGGACGCCGGCGCCATCGTAGCCAGCGTCACGGATCATCTCGAGCTGGGTCTGCAGCGGAAATTCCGCCCTCGTTGGCGAGCCGGCGCTCCATCGCCCAGAGCGACTGCAGGATGCGCAGTTGCTGCGCCACGGGATGCTATGCCCGTGCCGGCATCGCAGCCGGAGGCGCGATTTCGTCCGGCAGCGTATTTGCCGCGATGTTTTCCTCGAAGGTCTCCGGACCGGCCCAGATCGCAATCGCGGTAAGCGCGGAAAGCAGTGCCGCATAGCAGGCGACCGGCCACCAGCTGCCGGAGACGGCAACCAGCCATGCGGCGAGGAACGGTGCGGGACCGCCGGCCAGCAGCGAGCCGGTCTCGCGCGCAAAGGCAAAGCCCGCGAAACGGCGCTGCGGCGGAAACAGCTCGGCGAAGTAGGCCGCCTGCGGGCCGAACATCGCCGCCGTCACCACCGCGCGCGCGATGATGAAGGCGAGCGCGATCAGGATCCACTGTTTGGTGCCGACCAGCCAGAAGAACGGGAAGGCGAACGCTATGCCGCACAACGCGCCGAACAGGTAGACCGGCCGCCGTCCGATGCGATCGGAGAGCGACGCAAAGCCCACGATGGCGAACAGCTCGACGGTGAAGGCGAGCATCAGCGCACTCAACGCCTCCGATTTGGGAACGCCCAGCGTGGTGATGACATAGCTCAGGCCGAACACCGGGAAGAGATAGCCGAGGCCGTTCTCCGCAAGCCGCGCGCCAAGGACGACGAAGAAATTGCGGGGGTGGCGGCGCAGCGCCTCGAACGCCGGATTCTTCTCGACCTTGCCGCGCGCGAGCACGGCCTCGGTATAGACAGGAGTTTCCGCCACCTTGAGCCGGACGAAAATGCCGACCGCGATCAGGAGGGCGCTCGCGAGGAAGGGCAACCGCCAGCCCCAGGACATCAGGTCTTCACGCGGCAGCGGCGTCACCAGTGCGAACGCGCCGGCAGCCAGCAGATTGCCGATCGATACGCCGAGCGGCGCAAAGCTGCCCCAGAAGCCGCGCCGATGCGCAGGCGCATTCTCGACCAGATAGATGACCGCGCCGCCATATTCGGCGCCGGCGCCCAATCCCTGGATCACGCGCATCAGCACCAGCAGAAATGGCGCCCAATAGCCGATCTGGGCGAAGGTCGGCAGCACGCCGATCAAGGTCGTGCCGATGCCGATCATCAGGAGGGTAGCGACCAGCACGGGTTTCCGCCCATAGCGGTCGCCGAGCACGCCGAACAGGATGCCGCCGAGAGGCCGCACCACGAAGCCGACGCCGAAGGTCAGGAATGCCAGCAGCGTGCCGACGACCGGGTCTCCCTTCGGAAAGAACAATTCGCCGAACACCAGCGCAGCGGCGGTGCCATAGAGAAAGAAGTCGTACCATTCGAGCGCGGACCCGATGCAGGCCGCAAAGATCACGCGAATGCTTGGAGACGCTCTATCGGCAGTGCTCTCCGTCATGGTTTCCCCCTGGATATTTTGTTGTCATTGTTTTTTGATTGGTGTGATGCGTCGTCGGAAAAGCGAAACGCCCGCGTTGGTGCGGGCGTTTCACAAAATTCAGGCGGCCTTGGTGAAGAAGGACTTCTTCGCCGCCGACTGGTTCTCGTAGATCGATCCCTGGCGTTTCGCCGGCGGCAGCGGCATTCGGATCGGTACGTCCGCCATGCGCGGTTCCAGCACGACCTCGCCGGTGAGCAGGCGGCTGTTGAACTCGTCGAAATCCTTCACGCCCATCAGCGGCCAGGCGTCGCTGGCGGCGACCTCGTAGAGCAGCAGGTTGCGCGGGCGATTGGAGGTGTTGGTCGCCGAGCCGTGCAGCGCGCGGACGTGATGGAACGACATGCTTCCGGCCTTGCCCATGCACGGCATGGCGCGTGCGGCCTCGTCCTTGACGAGATCGGGATCGATCAGGCCTGCGAAGTAACCCTCGTCGTCATGGTGATTCCAGACCTCGCGATTATGCGTGCCCGGCGTCACCAGCATCGGCCCGTTGGAAAGATCGCAATCATCCAGCAGCACGCCGATCGCGAGGATGTCGTCGTTGGTGTGCGGATAGAACGCCCAGTCCTGGTGCCATTCGACCGGCGAGCCGTACTGCGCTGACTTCATATTGAGCTTCGATCCGTGCAGCCGGAGCCCCGGGCCGATCAGCCTGGTCAGGATGTCGATGACGGGTTTGCTGCGGACGATGTCGTTGAAGATCGGATGCACCTTGTGCGGGGTCTTGATCCGGCGCACGCGCGGATGTTCCCGGGTGTGACTGGGCTCGAGGTCATAGACGTCGTTATGCTCGGTCACCTCTGCCGCACCGGCCACGACCTCGGCCACCACTTGGCGCACACGCCCGAGCGTGGCGGCATCGAGCACCTCCGGCACAACGATCACGCCGTCCCGGCGGTAAGTCTCGACGTCTGCTTGCGAAATCATCATTAAGCTCCGTAATCCCCAGACCAATGATAGCGCTGTCATTCCGATGATAGCGCTGTCATACTGTATCCGCAAGCGCTTTGGTGTACCCAGACCGGACAGCGATGCCATCCGTCGAACCAGATCCGCAGGTTTCCCCGACCCTGTCCGCCGTTGCGCGGCTGGCCGGCGTTTCCTCGATCACCGTCAGCCGCGTGGTGCGGCTGCCCGAACTGGTCGCGCCGGAAACCCGCACCAGGGTCGAGGCGGCGATGCGCGAGCTCGGCTATGTGCCGAACCAGATCGCCGGTGCGCTGGCGGGCGCACGCACAAAATCGGTCGGGGTGCTGGTGCCCACCATCGCCAACTCCATTTTCGCCGACACGGTGCAAGGGCTGAGCGACGAGCTGGAGCCGCTCGGTTATGCGGTGATCCTGGCCCAGTCGCGCTACGACGCCGCGCGCGAGGATCGCATGCTGTCCGCGCTGCTATCGCGCCGGCCCGAGGCCATCATCATGGTGGGGTCGCCCGCGACGGAAGAAGGCGCGCGGCTGTTGCGTCGCGCCGGCATTCCGGTGGTTGAGACATGGGAGCTGCCGTCCGCGCCGATCGATGCGGTTGCCGGTTTCGACAATTACGCGGCGGGCGTCGCCGTCGCGCAGCATCTGCTCTCACAGGGACGGAAGAGGTTCGCCTTCATCGGCGGCGACGATCCGCGCGCCACACGGCGCTGGAATGGATTCAGCCGACACCCTTCACAAGGCGGACGCGATACCCCCGCGCAGGCTGGTACTGGACCGCAACGCCTCGGGCAGCGTGGCGGCGCTGGCAGAATCTGCCCGATGTCGATGCGGTGTTCGCCGCAAACGACGCGCACGCGATCGGCTTCATGTCGGGTCTGCGAAAGGCCGGTCTGCTGCGCAACGGTCCTGCCTCGGCGCAGCCGGTCGCCGTGATCGGTCTCGGCGATCTCGAAATGGGCCGGCTGATTGCGCCCAGCCTGTCGACTATCCGCGTACACGGCGACGCCATCGGCAGGACCGCGGCACGGTTGATGCTGAGCCGCGAAGGACCACGCTGTATCAACCTCGGTTTCGAGCTGGTGCTCCGCGACAGCGGCTGATCAGCTGCCGAGCAAGCCGGTCACCTCCGCGAGTGAAATCTTTCCCTCCGCGAACAGCATTTCCGCCGCTACGTCTTCCCAACCCTCGCGCGAGGGCGCGAGCGGATCGTTCGTGCTCAGCCGATGATCGAGCACGAGCCGCGCCAGCAATGCGCGCCGCCCATCCGCGCCCGGCCGGCTGGCTTCCCATGCCATCAGCACTGCGCTGGTGATGTGGTAAAGGCCGCTCGCCGCTCGACGTGCATTCGCCTCCAGCGCCGGCTCGGCGGCGACGCGGTCGGCAAAATCGAGCGCACGTTGCAATGTCGCGCGCAGGCGGTTGCGGAATGCGGCCGGAATCGCGGCCGCCTCGTCCAGCCGCTTGCCGAGCGCTGCGGCCAGCGCGCGGTGCGCGCCACTCTTGCCGACGGCGCGCGTCACGATATCGAGCGCGTTGATGTTGCTGGTGCCTTCCCAGAGCACGCCGATATGAGCGTCGCGGACCAGCCGCGGATTCACCCATTCCTCGATATAACCGTTGCCGCCGCGCACTTCCATCGCGCCGGTGGCGACCGGAATGTTGTCGCGGCAGGCGCGGAATTTCAGCAGCGGCGTGAGGATGCGCAGGATGTTTGCAGCCTCCGTGTCGCCGCCATTGGCGCGATCCATCGCGTGCGCCGCGAACAGGAACACCGACAGCGATTGCTCCACCGGCAGCATGATCTTGAGAAGCTGGCGGCGCAGCAACGGATATTCGATGATGGTCTTGCCGAACGCGACGCGGCTGTTTGCGCAGGCCATCGCTTCGTTCAGGCAGCGCCGCATCATCGCGGATGCCCGCACGCCGTGCGACAGCCGCGACAGGTTGACCTGCTCCATCATCTGCTTCAGCCCGGCCTTGGCGTCGCCGACCAGATAGGCGACCGCGCCCTCCAGCCGGATTTCGCCCGATGCCATCGAGCGGGTGCCGAGCTTGTCCTTCAGCCGCACGATCCGGTAGCTGTTGCGGCGGCCGTCCTTCAGCCGGCGCGGCAGCGCGAACAGCGCAAGGCCCCTGGTGCCCGAGGGCGCGCCCTCGGGCCGCGCCAGCAGCAGCGCGACGTCGGCATCCGCATGCGAGCAGAACCATTTGTCGCCGGTGAGCCGCCACTCGCCGTCCTCGCAGCGCGCCACCGTTTCGATGGCGCCGACGTCGGAGCCGCCGGCGCGTTCGGTCATGAACTGCGTGCCCTTCCACATCGTGGCGACGTCGCCCGAGAGCATTTTCGGCAGGAGATAATCCTGCAGCGCCTTGTCGGCGAACTTGCGGATCAGATGAATCGAGGTGTCGGTGACGCTGATCGGGCACATCAGGCCGAACTCGGCCTGCACGAACAGATATTGCAGCGCGTATTTGGCGACTGCCGGCAACGGGGTGTCCATGCCGAGCGCGCCGGCGCGATGGCTCATGGCGTGAAACTGGAAATCGCCGAAGGCGATGCTCTCCATCTCGCGATAAGCGCCATGATAGTCGATCCGGTCTTCGTCCCGGCCGAAGCGGTCGCGCGGATGGAGCACCGGCGGGTGCTTGTCGGCCATGCGGGCGAGTTCGTCGAGCCGGCCCCCGGCCAATGCGCCGAGCCGGTCGAAATGCGGTTCCAGCTTTGCGAAATCGCTTGTCGAGAGGTAGAGCGGCAGCAGATCGCGCAGGCCGCGGTCGGCTGCATAGAAATTCAGGCCCGCGCAGTCAGGCGCGATATGGGCCGCGCCGCGATCGGGGGCGTCGGTGAGCGATGTCAGGCTTGCACGCGCGTCCATGGCGCACCTCGTCGTAAATCGGTCGCGCGATCCTTAGCCTTTCCTCCGCCAGCGTCCAGTCCCATCTCTGGTTTGCGGCACCACGACCTGACGGCATTTCCCTTTCGCGATGGCCAACGCTATGCTGGATCGCCGCTCCGTTCACAGGAACCAGACATGACCAGTGTTGATCTTGCGACGCTTGCGATCGACGACTTCAGGCCGCATCTCGGGTCGCAGTTCGACCTGCAGGCGGCGAGCGGGCCGATCGCGATGAAACTGTCGCGGGTCGATCCGGCCGGCGACAGCGGGCGAAAGGGCGGTGCATTCTCGCTGATTTTTTCTGCACCCCGCGGGCCGTGGCTGCCGCAGTCGGTCTATCCGATGCGGCATGCCGCGCTGGGCGCGATAGAGATTTTCCTGGTTCCGATCGGGCCGGTCGGCGACGCCAATGGCTATCAGGCGGTTTTCACCTGATCGGCGGCTCATGGTGCCGCGTCAGGCACCCAGTGCATCAGGTCGTACACGCCCTTGTCTTCCACGCAGGTGAAGCCGAGCCGGCGATAGAGCCCCATCGCCGGATTGAACTTCTCGACATGAATCGACACGGCCTTGTTGACAGCCGCGGCCTCCTCCATGAGGTCGCGCAGCAACGCTTCGCCAAATCCCTGGCCGCGATGCTCGGGCAGGAAAGTGATGTCGATGAGGCGGTGCTGGGTAGGCCATCGCTCGATGTAGAGACGTCCGACATCCTCGCCGGCGTGGCTCATCACCAGCCAGTCGGCTTCGGGATAATATTTCTGGTAATGCGCATGCTGCGCGCGAAACTGATGGTCGACGAAGGCCGCCTTCTGCTCGTCGCTCCAACCGGACACGGTTGCGAGTTCCTCGGCACGGGTCGAGGCGTAGACGCGCGCGAGAAACGGCAGATCGGCGTCGGTGATGCGGCGGAACGTCAGCCCCGCCTGCGCGGCGCGCGACCAACAGACGGGCGGATTGTCGTCACTCATGATACAGGTGAACCGGAAAGCTGCTCGTGTCTACGTTGCCGGAATGATCGACACCTTTGAAGTGAAATCTTTCTTGAGCCCGGCCGAATGCGCGGCGTTGCGCGCCGAACTGCGGCAGGCCGCCGGTGCGCAGGCGACCGTGCTGAGCCGGGATCCCGGCGGCGAAATCAAGCCGCTGGTGCGGCGCTCGACCCGCATGAGCGTACCGGCGTGCACGGCACAACAAATCGAGGCGCGCCTGATGCAGCAAACGCACGCGCTCGAAAAGCATTTCGGACACGCGCTCTCCTCATGCGAGCCGCCGCAGTTCCTGCGCTACCTGTCCGGCGATTTCTTCGTCGCGCATCAGGACGGCAACACGCCGCTGATCCACGACAATTCGCGCTTCCGCAAGGTATCCGCGGTGATCTTCCTCAGCGCATTCTCGCGGGCGCCGCACCGGAAAGCTACGGCGGCGGCGCGCTGGTGCTGCACGGGCCCTATTCGGGCCCGGACCTGCGCGTGCCGCTCACGCCCGCGCCCGGCACGCTCATCTGCTTCCGCGCCGAGACGACGCACGAGGTGCTGCCAGTCACGCATGGGGAGCGGTTCACCATCGTATCCTGGTACTTGTGAGCGCCTGAGAGAGCCCGACCTTCGCAGCCGCGATGCGACCCCTGCACGGTGCAGGAGACGCCTTTTACTTGCGAGCCAGCGCGTTGGCGCAGGATTGCGGCCAGAACCCTGCCAGTCACACCATGGACCGTAGCGGTCCGCCATCGTCGCTCAAGGCCGCGGCGGGTAGACTCCTTGCAGGGCGATGCAGAAATTCAACGTGATGTAAGGCATCATGTTGTTATGCGGCTGGTTGTTGCCGACAAAGGAAACCTCTTGCACGTTCATGGTCACGAAATTTGCAGGAGCCGTGTACGCATTGCCCTGTGCCGACTTGGCGTAACTGTTGCCGCCGACGACATTGCTGGTGCCGGCGAAATTGCCGGGCACGCTTTGGACCCCGTGATTGTGCGGCGGGACCTCGCTTTGCAGCAGTGTGACGAACTGTGAGCCGCCCTCCTGGCCAAGGTCATAGAGCGACAGGCCCGGTCCTTGGCCGAAATTCATCGGCACGTTCGCCTGCATGTTCGGCAGCGCGAAATTGCTTTTGCCGTCGCCGCCATAGGTCGTGCCGAGCAGCGAGAACAAGGCGGTGTTCTGCGAAAGCGGCAGGATCTGGCCGTTGCAGAAGGCCCAGCCCTTGGGCGCGAAATTGAACGCAAAGATACGGATTTCCGCAACGAACGGATCCATGAGACGCTCCTAGGTCGGGCTGGGAAAGATCCCAAACAGTGAAATGATGAAACTGATACACAGGTAAGGCTGCATGTTCTCGTGAGGCTGCGAGCCGCCGATGTACGGCAGCAGAAATTGCGAGGCCATGGCAACGCTGGGCGATGAACTCAGGAACGCCTTCTCTTGTGGCGACCTCGCCACGACATTGTTGGAGGCGTTGGGCAAATTCGCGACGTTCTGCGATCCCAGCATATTGTGATTGTGTTGGGGATACTGCTGCAACGTCAGCGTCACCGTTTCCTCACCGCCGGTTTGCGCCATGACGAAGCCGTTGCCCTGGTGCATCGGCGCGCGTCCTTGCAAATTCGGCAGCTTGAAGGTCGATTCTCCGTCGCCGCCGTACGTCGTCCCGATCAAATTGAACAGCGTTTCAAATTCGGAAATCGGAAGCAGTTGCCCGGCGCAAAACATCCAGCCGGCGGGCGCGAAATTGCCGCCAAACATGCGGATTTCGCCTACATAAGGCTGTGCCACGCTGTTTCTCCTTCAGGTTTGCGACGGGAAAATGCCCTGCAGCGCGACGCAGAAATTGATGGTGAGATAGGGCTGCATGTTATCGTGCGGCTGGCTGCCGCCGGCGTTGGTGATCGTTCCGCCGTTCATCGCTTCAAGAGCGGCCGCAGCGCCGTAGAGGTTATTGGGCGCGGACCCGGCGAGCAGGTTGCCGGCGGGTATGTTGGTGTCCCCCGCGTTGCTTGATCCTTGCGCCTGATGGTTATGCTGGGGCACCTCGCCCGTAGTGAGCGTATGGGCCGTCTCACCGGCGCGCTGGCCGAGGACAAAGCCGCTCCCCATATGAATGGGTACGCGTCCGCGCACGTCGGGCAACCCAAAGTTCACGCGGCCGTCACCGCCGTAGGTCGTGCCCATCAGCGAAAACAGTGCCTGATTCTGGTTGATCGGAAGCAGTTGACCGTCGCACGTGCGCCCAGCCCTTGGGCGCGAAAGTTGAACGACATCAACCGGATTTCCGCTAAGGAAACGGTTCTGCCATGCCGGGCGCTCCTCAAAATTCTCAATCTGCAGTTTTATTCAATCTGACGTTTTAGAGTATGACATACAGGACTTATAAGTCGACATGAATCTGCACGGTACAATGAAAATGGAACGTGACCGGCGCATGACAAGGCTGCGAACAGATCAATGGAATGCCGTGAGCAACCGAAGGTTTAAACCGTGGCTGCATCGTGTGGGCGGCATTTCGCTTGGTCCATCGCCCCTTTTGGAACACACGTTTACTTGATCGCGACACCGCACGACCAGGCTTGCGCCGCAGTTGCAGGGGTGCGCGCATGCCCCATCGTTCAAATGTCGAAATATTCGTGCGTAACAAAATAGCTTGATCGTGACGCGCCCTTGAACGGGCCCGCTGCCGGGTTCATGTTGTCTCTGCTCGCTAGCGGGCGCTGGAATGCTCGGGGGAGACAAGCAGTTGCACGAGCTACAAATTTCGTGGCGCGCGATTCAAGGCGCGGGATTCGGAAAGATTTCTCTGGGCCGGTTCAGCCTGCTGTTGCTGATGGCCAGTGCGCTGTCGGCCTGCGGGGAAAGACCGCAACAACAGGCGGCCGCCGCGCCGCCGCCGGTCACGGTAGCGCAGCCGGTCAAACGCACCGTCACCGATTGGGACGAGTTCACCGGCCGCTTCGAGGCCGTCGAGGAGGTCCAGATCCGGCCGCGGGTCGGCGGCTACGTCACCAATGTCGAGTTCAAGGACGGCGACATGGTCCATGCCGGTGACCTGCTCTATCTGATCGATTCCCGACCGTTCGAGGCGGTTGCGGCCCAGGCCGACGGCCAGCTGGCCGATGCGCGGGCGAAAGCGGAGCTTGCCAAGCGCGATCTTGATCGCGGCCTGGCGCTGGTGCAGACCAGTGCCGTGTCCGAGCAACTCGTCGACCAGCGCCGTCAGGCCTTGCAAGCCGCCCATGCAGCCGAGACCGTCGCCGAGGGCGCGCTGAAGGCAGCCCAGCTCAATATCGAGTTCACCCATGTGCTGGCGCCGATCACCGGCCGTGTCAGCCGCCATCTCGTCAGCGTCGGCAATCTCGTGCAGGGCAGCGATACCGGCACCTCGACCTTGCTCACCACCATCGTCTCGATGGATCCGATCTACATCTATTTCGACGTCGACGAGGCCACCTACCTGAAGAACAACAAGCTGTGGTTCGAGGGCAAACGGCCGAGCTCGCGCGACACGGCCAATCCGGTCGAGGTGACGCTGACCGGAGAGACCAAGCCCTCGCATGACGGCCATATGGATTTCCTCGACAACCGGCTGGACGTGTCGACCGGTACGCTGCGCAGCCGCGCCGTGATCGGAAATCACGACCTTTCCGTGCTGCCCGGTCAATTCGGCCGCGTGCGGCTGATCGGCAGCTCGCCCTATGAGGCGCTGCTGATCCCGGACACCGCAATTGCCACCGACCAGTCGCGCAAGATCGTGTTCGTGGTGAAGGACGACAACACGGTGGAAGCGCGCGCTGTCGTGCTCGGCCCGCTGGATGAAGGTCTGCGCGTGATCCGCGAAGGCCTCAAGGCGGAAGACCACGTGATTGTCGATGGCCTGCAGCGCGCCCGCGTCGGCGCCAAGGTCAACCCGCACATGGCGAGCGGCGCCGGCAAGCCATGAATCTCGGGCGTCTTTCCATCAATCAGCCGATTCTGGCGATGGTGCTGTCGATCGTGCTCCTGATCGTGGGCGCGCTCGCTTACCGGACGCTGCCGATCGCCGAATATCCCGAGGTAGTGCCGCCGACGGTGGTGGTGACCGCGCAATATCCGGGCGCCTCCGCGCAAACCATCTCCGATACCGTCGCAGCTCCCATCGAGCAGCAGATCAACGGCGTCGAGGACATGCTGTACATGTACAGCCAGGCGACCTCGAACGGCCAGCTCACCATCACCATCACCTTCAAGCTCGGCACCGATCTCGACAAGGCGCAGGTGCTGGTGCAGAACCGCGTCGCGATCGCGCAGCCGCAATTGCCGGATGAAGTGCAGCGAAACGGCGTCGTCACCAAGAAGAACTCACCCGACATATTGATGGTCGTGTTCATGCTGTCGCCGGACGACAGCCTCGACCAGCTCTACATCTCCAACTACGCGCTGCTCCAGGTCCGCGACCAGCTGCTGCGGCTCGACGGCATCGGCGACATCCAGATTTTCGGCGCGCGCGACTATTCGATGCGGCTGTGGCTCGATCCCGACAAGATCGCCAATCTCGGCATGACCTCGGGCGACGTCATCGCCGCGATCCGCGCCCAGAACCTCCAGATCACCGGTGGCCAACTCGCCAGCCCGCCGATCTCCGACCGCGCTTTCCAGCCGAATCTCACCTTCACCGGCCGCCTGAAGGATCTGTCCCAGTTCGAGGACATCGTCGTCAAGGCCGATCAGGACGGCCGCATCGTGCGGCTGCGCGACATCGCGCGGATCGAGCTCGGTGCGCTCGACTACTCCACCAACAGCTTCGAGCTACGGAAGACCGCGGTCGCGATGCTGGTGACGCAGCGTCCCGGATCGAACGCGCTCGCGACCGCCAAGGGCATCAAGGACACCATGGCGAAGCTGAAGGCGAGCTTCCCGAAGGGGCTCGACTACGACATCGGCTACAATCCGACCGAGTTCATCCAGCAGTCTATCAGCGAGTTGATCAAGACCATCTACGAGGCGATGGCACTTGTCGTCGTCGTGGTGCTGGTGTTCCTGCAGGGCTGGCGTCCGGCGATCATCCCGATCATTGCGATCCCGGTCTCGCTGGTCGGCACGTTTGCGGCAATGGCGGCGCTGGGCTACGCCATCAACAATCTGACGCTGTTCGGCCTCGTGCTCGCGGTCGGCATCGTGGTCGACGATGCCATCGTCGTGGTCGAAAACGTCGAACGCCATCTCGAGCATGGCATGAATCGGCGCGATGCGGCCTTGAAGACCATGGAGGAAGTCGGCGGCGCGCTTGTGTCGATTGCGCTGGTCTTGTGCGCGGTGTTCGTGCCGACCGCGTTTCTTGGCGGCATCACCGGGCAATTCTTCCAGCAATTCGCCGTCACCATTGCGGTGGCGACCGCGATCTCCTGTTTCTGCTCGCTGACGCTGTCGCCGGCGCTGGCTTCGCAGATTCTCACGCAGCATGACGAGAAGCGGCCGCCCGCTTCATGGAACGTGGTCGCGCGCGGCTGGAACTGGTTCACGGGCCTCTTCAACCGCGGCTTCGACTGGCTGTCGAATTTCTACGCAAGTCTCGCCGGCTTCGTGATTCGGCACCGCGTCGTGATGCTGCTGGTCTATGTGGTCCTGATCGGCAGTGCCGGCTGGCTGATTGCCACCACGCCCCAGGGCTACATTCCGGCACAGGATCGCGGCTACGTGATCATATCCGCGCAATTGCCTGGCGCGGCCTCGCTGGCGCGGACCACCGAGATCGTTCGCAGGATTGAGAGCATTGCGCTCGAGACGCCCGGCATCTCGCATATCGCGGTCTTTGCTGGCCTGTCGGGCGCGACCCGCACGCAGGCGAGCAACTCCGCGGCGCTGTTTCCGGTGTTCGAAGAACCGGAAGTGCGCCTGAAGAAGGGGCTGAGCGCACAAGTGATCACGGCGGATCTGCGCAAGCGCCTGTTGGCCATTCAAGGTGCGTTCATCATCGTGATTCCGCCGCCGCCGATACCGGGCATCGGCACCGGCGGCGGCTTCACCATGCGGATTCAGGATCGGCAGGGCCGCGGGCCCGAGCTGCTCGCGGCCGCGACCGACGAGCTCGTCACCGCAGCGCGCAAGTCGCCGCTGCTCCTCGCCCCGACTGTGTTCTCGCCGTTCTCGGCCAACACGCCGCAGGTGTTCGTCGACATCGATCACGTCAAGGCGCAGAAGCTCGGCGTGCCCATCCAGAACGTCACCGACACCATCCAGACGTATTTCGGCTCGACCTATGTCAACGACTTGAACCTGTTCGGCCGCACCTACCACGTCACGGCGCAGGCCGATCTGCCGTTCCGCAAGGAGCGCGCTGATCTGGCGCGGCTGCGCACCCGCAACGCCAATGGTGATATGGTGATGCTCGGCAGCGTGGTGGACTTCAAGGATGTTTCCGGGCCGGATCGCGTCGCGCGCTACAATCTCTATCCTGCCGCCGAGCTGCAGGGTGAGGGGGTGCCCGGCACCAGCTCGGCGACCGCGATTGCCGCGATGAAGAAGCTTGCCGAGGACACGCTGCCGAGCGGCTTTTCCTTCGAATGGACCGACCTGTCCTATCAGCAGACGACCAGCGGCAATGCGGGCCTTGCAGTGTTTCCGATCTGCGTGCTGTTCGTTTATCTGGTGCTGGCCGCGCAATATGGCAGCTGGACCCTGCCCTTTGCCGTCCTGCTGATCGTGCCGATGTGCCTGTTTGCGGCTACCATTGGCGTGCGCATCATGCATCAGGACGTCAACATCCTCACCCAGATCGGTTTCGTCGTGCTGGTCGGGTTGGCCGCGAAGAACGCAATTCTGATCGTCGAGTTCGCGCGCGACATCGAGGCCGAGGGCAAGGAGCGGCTGGAGGCTGTCATCGAGGCCTGCCGGCTGCGCTTGCGGCCGATCCTGATGACGTCGTTTGCCTTCATTCTCGGCGTGCTGCCGCTGGTGGTCTCGACCGGATCGGGCTCGGAGATGCGTCAGGCAGTCGGGGTTGCCGTGTTCTTCGGCATGCTCGGTGTCACCTTGTTCGGTTTGCTGTTCACCCCGATCTTCTACGTGGTGGTGCGCAACCTCGCCGACCGGAGGTCGGCGAAGAAGACTGCGCCGGCTGCGGCATAACCTCCCAATACTATTGGCTTATTTGAAATAGATGGGCAGGCTCAGGGTTATCAAATATACGAAAACCCGAGATCAGAAACTGCTGGGAGGCGAAACATGAAATCAGTTTGGTTGGCCGCGGTCGCGGCGGGAAGTCTTGTGCTGGCTGCGCCTGCGTCCGCGCAAGGCGTCAAGATCGGCATCCTCAACGACCAGTCCGGCGTCTACGCCGACTACGGCGGCAAATACTCGCTCGAAGCCGCGCACATGGCGGTCGAGGATTTCGGCGGCGAGGTGCTCGGCCAGAAGATCGAGATCGTCACCGCCGACCATCAGAACAAGCCTGATCTCGCGACCTCGATCGCACGGCGCTGGTACGATACCGAAGGCGTCGACATGATCACCGAGCTGACGACCTCCTCGGTCGCCCTCGCGGTGCAGGAGCTCTCCAAGGAGAAGAAGAAGATCGACATCGTGGTGGGTGCCGCTACCTCGGCCATCACCGGCAGCGCCTGCACGCCTTACGGCTTCCACTGGGCTTTCGACACCCACGCGCTCGCGGTCGGCACCGGCGGCGCCCTGGTGAAAGCGGGCGGCGACAGCTGGTTCTTCCTCACCGCGGACTACGCCTTCGGCTACGCGCTGGAAAAGGACACCAGCGACATCGTCGCGGCCAACGGCGGCAAGGTGCTGGGCTCGGTGCGCGTGCCGCTCAATTCGTCGGATTTCTCGTCCTTCCTGCTGCAGGCGCAGAGCTCGAAAGCGAAGATCGTCGGTCTTGCCAATGCCGGCCAGGACACCATCAACTCGATCAAGCAGGCCGCCGAATTCGGCATCGTCAAGCAGGGTCAAAAGCTCGCCGGCCTGCTGGTGACGCTGGCCGAGGTGCACGGCCTCGGGCTCGATGCGGCGCAGGGACTGGTGCTGACCGAAGGCTTCTACTGGGATCATGACGACCAGTCGCGCGCCTTCGCCGAGCGCTTCATGAAGCGCACCGGGCGGATGCCGAGCATGATTCACGCCGGCACCTATTCGTCGACGCTGAGCTATCTGAAGGCCGTGAAGGCTGCCGGCACCAAGGAGTTGGATGCTGTCGTGAAAAAACTGAAGGAGCTGCCGGTCGACGACGCCTTCGCCAAGGGCAAGGTGCTCGCCAACGGCCGCATGGTGCACGACATGTATCTGTTCGAGGTCAAGAAGCCCTCGGACTCGAAGAAGCCGTGGGACTACTACAAGCAGCTCGCGGTCGTGCCCGGCGACCAGGCGTTCTTCACCGCCAAGGACAGCGGCTGCCCGTTGACGAAGTGACGCTTGCGTCGTCCTCTGCCACGGAAACGCGATCGCTTCCCTTGGAAGCGAAGAACGAGGCTCTTTCCCTTCCCCGCTTGCGGGGGAGGATCAGGGTGAAGGCAAGTCTCCGCTTGCCCTTCACTCGAGCTTGGCGGGCACAGAGGCCGGTCTGGTCGCATCCAGCAGAAACATCACCAATTGATCCAGCTCGGTCGTCCCGCTGCTGGACACCTCCATGGGCATATCCGGTCCGTGGCCGACCATTGTCTGACCTGCGTCCGTCCGGTTTACCCCGTGCGGCGTTCTTTGGCTGACCTGGCCGGCAAGCACATAGAATGATTCGGAACCGGGATGTGAGTGTACCGGCGTTTTGGAGCCGGGCGGACCGCCGGCGTGATTGATCCGCAGCAGATATTCGGGCGCCGCGAAGACTGGCACCGGGCCAACCTCAGCCACACTGGTGCCGCCGGGCGTCGTGCCGCCCTTTGGGCCGAGCGTAAACAGCCAGATCTTGCCCGAGACTTCGGCGGCCAATGACGTCGGACTGGCGGCGGCGGCGTTTTTCGCCTGGTCAAGTGCCGGGAAATTCTCGATCCGCCAATACAGCGGTCCCGGCGGCAGTCCATTGAGCTTTTTCTCCGCGACCGGGCTAACGATGAATTGTCCCGGTTCGGCTGCTTCGCCTGGCGACGGCAAGAGTGCCGACGCAAGCAGCCAGGCGATGCAATAGTAAGTGTCCAATCGTCGCGGGTTCATCGTGTCACTCCCTGATCGCTCTAATAGCGGCGCATCAACAAATTGGAGCGGAACGCCAGACTCAGCACCTTCAGGACGTAAACGGACATCCTGCTAATACCTTTCTATCCGTGCACGATCCGCCACGCCACCGCGCCGATCGCGCCGAACCACAGCACGATAGTGGCAAGCGCCTGGATCGCGAAGCCGGGGCTGCGCCCCTGGACTGATCGGAAATAGCCGATCATGTAAACGACGCGGCCCACGACCCAGATCGCACCGATCGCCGCCGCGACGGCGTCGCCGATATAGATCGCGAACAGCCACAGCGACGGCAGGAAGATCGGCAGCCATTCCAGTGTGTTCATCTGCACGCGGAACACCCGCTCGAAGTCCGGGTTCCCCGTGATTGCAGGCAGCTTCACCCCGTACCTGACGCGCGCCCGCGCCACCTGCGTCGAGGTGATGAAATAGACGAGAATGGCGAGCAAGGTGACGAGTGCGGTCCAGTGATACATGACGAGGTCCCCATGAAGGCCTCAGTGTACCGTCAGTATCCCGTCAGCTCCAGATAGCCGACGCCGGTATGACTGCCCGAAAAGCTGATCGGTCCTTCCCAATAGGCAAAGCTCGTTCCCATCCAGGCGCGCGCGTTCAGCGCCGTCGTTTCAATCGCGACCGACAGCGAGGAAATCGCGATCTGCCACGTGACGGGCAGCTTGTGGCCGTCGATATCAACGGCCGCGCCGGGCGTCATTTTGATGTCGGCAGGACCGAGCTGGCGCGCAGGCCCATCGGCAACGATCCAGTTGCCCGAGACATAGTCGTTCCCGTCGCTCTGCCGCATCCGGTACAGCATCAGCTTCTCGCCGCCGGCAAAATGCAGCGCGAACCAGTCCCAGCCTTTCTGATCCGGCGCCAGCGGCTGACTGCTCCATTCACGATCCATCCAGGCGAGGCCGCTGACCTCGACAGGCTTGTCGTCGATCGTGAGATAGCCGCGCGCTTTGAAGAACGGCTGGCTGTAATAATAGGAGGCCTGCTCGCGAAGTGATTTCCGGCTGTAGCCACCGTCGCCCTGCAGCACCAACGGATGATCGGCTTCGAGTTGCAGCGTGTAGGAAAAATCCTTGGCCGAAGCGTTCAGTGCGAGCGGCGAGATGGTGTTCGCGTTGAAGGCATCAGTACCGCGCATCGCCCAGGAATTGATCCAGGCCGCGAACGGCTCCGCGGTCACGCCGGCCTGACCGACCCCGCCGCGTGCGTAGGTCTGGCCAAAGCGATGGGTGTCGGCGCGCGTCACCGCGGCATGCGCCATCCAGATCTGCCGGTTGGCCCAGCCTTCCTGCTGCGCGCCGGGCGCGAGCGCCTGCCGGAATAGCGTCCATTGCGCGCCGAAAGGCGTGCCGCTGCTGTCTTTGAGATTTGCCGTCACATACCACCACTCGATGCGGAAGTCCGGATGCGGGCCGTGATCGGCGGGGAATGCGAAAACCTTGCCGGGCTTGACCTGCGCATAATCCGCGGCATCCTCGCTCAATCCCGCAAAACCTTGCGCATAAGCACGCGCGCTCAAGCCCAGCAGCGCGAGACCTCCTGCAAAAGCGCGACGCGAGATTTTTCGTTCAACGCTCACTGGCGAACACCTTGACCAGATTGGCCGGCTGCATCCGCGCGAGCCGCACGATCGGTAGCAGCGAGGCCAGCAGCGACGCGGCGAGTGCAACGCCGAGCAGCTTCAAGAGCTGTAGCGGGAACACGTCGAACGGCAGCCGCCACCCGAATGCCTTCACATTGACGATGGCGATCAGGCACCAGGCGACGAGCAGGCCGAGCGGCAGCGCCAGCAGCGCCGTGATGAATGCGACCGACATGGTCTTGGTGAGCTCGATCAGGGCAAGGCGGCGGCGCGTGACGCCGATCGCCCAGAGCGGCGCAAGCTGCGGCAGCCGCGAATTGGCGAGCGTCAGCAGGCTGGTCAGCAGTGCCACGCCGGCGACGCCGAGCGTGAAGGCGTTCAGGGCCGTCGTCACCGCAAAGGTGCGGTTGAAGATCCTTGTCGACTCCGCCTTCAGCGTCGTCTGGTCGAGGAGATTGCGGCCGGCAAGTCCGAATTTCTCCGACACGTCGGTCATGAGCCCGGCGACTTTTCCGGGCGCGACGCGCAACGCCATCCGGGTTTGCGGTATGTCGGGGAAATGCGCGAACAGCGCTGCGGCATCGACCGCGACCTGGCCCTTGGGGTTGCCGTAGTCGGCATAGATACCAGCGATATCCAGCCGCCAGTTGCCGCCTCCCGTCGGCACGTCGATGTGGTCGCCGACCGAAAGATTCATTCGCCGCGACAATTGCTCGCTGATAAAGCAGGCCGTTCCCGCGGGTAGCTTGCTCCAGGCTTCCGGCGCCATTTGCAGCAGCGGCCAGTGCTCGCGATAGGTCGCGTGATCGGGCAGGCCGAGCACCTCGATCGGCTGGTCGCCGGTCTGTGTCTCGGCACGGCCGCCCGTCAGAATTGCCTGCACCTCGCTGCGCTGGCGTAGCCAGGCCTTGATCGCGCTCGCATGCGCGTTATCTCTTGCCGTCAAAAAGACGTCTGCCGTGAGCCGCCCGTCGAGCCAGGTCAGGAAGGTCTTGCTGAAAGTCTCGACCATGGTGGCGACGCCGACATTGACCGCAAGCGCGAGCAACAGCGCCATCAGCGCCAGCGAAAATCCGGGCAGCTGCTGGCGGCTATCGGCCCAGAACCAGGTGACGAGGGCGCCGCGCGTGATGCGTTCGCCCGCATGAAGCGCGATGTCGAGGATCGCGGGCAGGATCAGCGCGGCCCCGATCAGCAGAGCGGCGAGCAACGCAAACCCTGATATCAGCGAGTTGCCGGCAAAAAGCAGCCACGCCGCAATCGCGAATGCGATCAGCGCGAACGCGCTCTGCACGATGAGCCAGCGACTATGTGCCTCGCGCCAGGCCTGCGGTTGCGCCACCGCCAGCACGGGCAGGCGGATTGCCTTGACAAGGCTTGTCGTGGCGGCTGCCAGCGCGCCGGCAATGCTGACGGCGAGGCCGGCGATCCACCACTCCGGGCGTAGCGACAGTTCGCCGGGAATCGGCGCGCCGTAGAGGCCGCGCAAGGATGCAGCGACGTCGGGCAGCAACGCAGCCGCGATGAGGTAGCCCAAGACCATGCCGAAGAGGCCGGCGACACTTGCGAGCGAAACCAGTTCGAGCACGAGCATTGTATTCAGCAATTTTGCCGAGATGCCACAGGCGCGCAGCGTGCGCAGGATCGGCAGCCGTTGCTCGAAGGCGAGCCCGATTGCGGAATTGACGATGAACAGGCCGACCATGAAGGAGAGCAGGCCGAACGCGGTCAGGTTGAGATGAAAACTGTCAGTCAGCCGTTCGAGGTCGCTCTCGGCGTCAGGTTCGATGCGATGAAGTTCATCGCCCACGACGCTTTCGAGCGGCTCTGCCTTGCCCGTGACCTTGCCTACCAGGAGCCGCGAAACCTGGCCGGGCCTGTTGAGCAGCGTCTGCGCGATCCCGATATCGACCACCAGCACTTCCGGCACAAGCTGCTGCTGCACCGATAGCGGCGGCAGCCTGGCGCCGCCGCTAGCCTGCGGTCGCGTGCCCTCGGTGAGATACAGGTCGGCAAGCGTCTCCGGAGCGACCAAGGTCTGCCCGGGCGCGGTGATGAAGCTGCGCAAGCCGTCGCGTCCGAGCGTCGGCGCGTTGCCGACCTCGGTTGGCAAGGTCACCGGTTCGATCCCAAGCAGGCGGTAGGAATGGCCTGATATCTGCACGCGGCCTTCCAGCACCGGCGATACCGGCCAGCCGGCGCGGCGCAGTTTTGCGAACAGCTCCTGCGAGAATGTCGCGCTGTCGCCGACCAGCATCGCGGTGCGCGCGCCGCCAAAAATCGCCGCGGCGCGATCGTAGGACTCGCGTGCCTGCTGGTTCAGCGCCTGCACGCCGCTCCACAACGCCGTTGCCGCGATCAGCCCGATCAGCAGCGTCGTGAGCTGCAGCGGATGCCGCCGCCAATGGCTCAACAAAACCGCGAGCGTCCAGATCGCACGCGTCATGTGATGAGTCCCGCGTGCAGCGTGATCTGCCGGTCGAGCGTCGCAGCGAGCCGCGCCGAATGCGTCACCATCAGGAAACCGCAGCCGGAACGTGCGACGAGATCGCGCGCCAACGCCAGCACCTCATCGGCTGTTGTTTCATCGAGATTGCCGGTTGGCTCGTCCGCGAGCAGCAGTTTCGGCCTGATGGCCAGCGCGCGGCCGATCGCGACCCGCTGCTGCTGCCCGCCCGATAATTGCTCGGGATAGCGTTTGAGCAGATGGCCGAGGCCCAGCCGCTCCACCAGCTCCGCATGCCAGGCTGGATCATGCCGGTTGGCAATGCGCGCCTGGAAAGCGAGGTTGTCGTCGACGGAAAGACTCGGGATCAGGTTGAACTGCTGAAACACCAGCCCGAGCCGGTCGCGCCGCAGCTCGGCACGGCCGGCATCGGACAGCGCCGATATGTCGGCATCGTCGAGCCTGATTTCGCCGCTGTCGGCGGCATCGAGCCCGGCGATCAGATGCAACAGCGTGCTCTTCCCGGAGCCGGATTCACCTGATAGCGCCACCCGCTCGCCGGCTGCCACGTCGAGATTGACTCCGCGCAGCACGGCGACGTCCTCGCCCGCCGTGCGGTAGGCCTTGGTCAGATTGCGAACGCGAAGCACGTGAGGGGCGATCTCGCGTGCGTTCACATCGGCTTCTGGTACTTCAGCACGAATTCGTCGACCGGCACGGCGGGACGAAAGACCTTGGCATCGCGCGGGTCTTCGGGATGACGCAGGAAATCGCCCTCGGCGGCCAGCTTGAAACCGGCGGCCTCGATCTCCTGCTTCAGCGTCGTCTCCTCGATCCGGTGCAGCGTGTTGGCGACCGTGATGCCTTCACCCGGCTTGGCCGAATGATCGGCGATGATGAGCAAGCCGCCGGGCTTCAGCGCCGCGAACATCTTTGCATTCATCTTGGCGCGATCGACCTGCATGTAGGTCACGTCGTGATAGGCGAAGAAGAAGGTGATCATGTCGAGGTTGGAGGCTTCCGGCGGGATCGGATCCTCGAAATCGCGGATCACGTGCACGACATTCTTCATCGCCTCGCTCTTGGCGCGATTGTCGAACTTGTCCTTGACGAAGCGCTCGATGATCGCCTGTGGGTCCTGCGCGTAGACCACGCCTGTCGGCCCGACCGCGCGCGCAAAGAGCTCGGTCGAGTAGCCGGCATTGGCTTCCATATCGAGCACCTTCATGCCGGACTTGACGCCGGCGAAGGTCAGCATCTTTTCCGGCTGGCGACGTTGGTCGGTCTGCCGGTCGGCCTCGCTGCGATCGGGCGCGGCGACGATCGCCGCATAGTCCTGTGCCCGGGCCAGTCCGGGGACAAGGATCGCGGCGGCAAGCGCGGTTGCGGCAAGATGACGAGTGATATCGATCATGGGGGCTCCCTCGGGTTTTCCGGACCATAGCAAGGCAATCGCAGGAGATCACGACATCCGGACATCGCCGACGCGATCGTGATCCGGTTGTGGCCTTCATTCGCAACACCGTCCGGCGGTTGTCTCGCGGCAGTGCGATAGCACCGGGCAGTGCGACCCCGTACAAATGCTGGTTGCGTTACGCGGAAAGCCATGGCTAGCATCGGTGAGACGCCTGACCAACAGGGCTTTTGATAGGTTACGAGACGGGGAAGAAAATGGCCGCGCAAGCGACGCCCAAGGGCGCCTGGAAGATCACGTTCCTGCTGTTTTTGTTCATGCTGGTGAATTTCGCCGACAAGATCGTGGTCGGTCTGGCCGGCGTCCCGATCATGACCGAGCTCAAGCTCGAGCCGGAATCGTTCGGCCTGCTCGGATCCTCGTTCTTCTTCCTGTTCTCCATTGCGGCGATCGTCGTCGGCTTCATCGTCAACCGGGTGGCGACGCGCTGGGTGCTGCTGGTGCTCGCCGTGGTCTGGGCGCTGGCGCAGTTTCCGATGGTCGGCACCGTCAGTTTCACGACGCTGCTGATCTGCCGCATCATTCTCGGCGCCGGCGAGGGGCCGGCGTTCTCCGTGGCGGCACATGCCGTCTACAAATGGTTTCCGGACGAGAAGCGCACATTGCCGACCGCAATCCTGTCGCAGGGCTCGGCGTTCGGCGTGATCCTCGCGGTGCCGGCGCTGAACTGGCTGATCGTCAATTACAGCTGGCACCATGCGTTCGGCGCGCTCGGCGTCGTCGGCCTGATGTGGGCGGTGGCGTGGCTGATCCTCGGCAAGGAGGGCCCGCTGGTGCAGACCGCGGCGCAAGCAGCCGATGAGCCGCGCGTTCCCTATTTCCAGCTTCTCACCTCGCGCACCTTCATCGGCTGCGTCGCCGCGACCTTTGGCGCCTATTGGGCGCTGTCGCTGGGCCTCACCTGGTTCACGCCTTTCATCGTCAAGGGGCTTGGCTTCTCGCAGCAGCAGGCCGGCTTCATCTCGATCATGCCCTGGGTGTTCGGCGCGGTCATCGTGATCCTCACCGGCTGGATCTCGCAGGTGATGCTGGCGCGCGGGTTCACGACCCGCGGCGCCCGCGGCGTGCTCGGTGCCTCGCCATTGATCCTAGGCGGTGCGATCCTCGCGATCGCTGCCGCATGTCGCGCCGGGCGGACTGATGATTGCGCTGCTGGTGGTCGGCTCTGGGCTGTGCGGCTCGATTTACGTGGTCTGTCCGCCGATGATCGGCGAGTTTGCGCCGGTCTCGCAGCGCGGCGCGGTGATCGCGATCTACGGGGCGCTCTATACGCTGGCCGGTATCCTTGCTCCCTATGTGATGGGCAGCGTGATCCAGAGCGCGGCGGCGCCGCTCGACGGCTACATGACCGGCTTCACCATCAACGCCTGCATCCTGGTCTGCTCCGGCCTGCTCGGTTTGCTGCTGTTGTGGCCCAACACCGAGCGCGCGCGGTTGATGGGCGATGCGCCCGTGCAGCCGAAGTTTGCGTAAGCTCCGCTTCACCTCTCCCCGCGTGCGGGGAGAGGTCGCGCCGAAGGCGCGGGTGAGGGGGAGTTTCAGCGAGTCGTGATCGTGGAAGCAGCCCCTCACCCCAACCCTCTCCCGTAAGAACGGGGAGAGGGAGAAGGAAAATATCACCCCGCCGCCGCGCCGAACTCCTTCGCGCTACCCTGTGCCCCGCGGATCAGCTTGCCCGGACGCTGTCCCGTGGCGTGGCCGTCGCGCCGCGTGATGATGCCGGAGACGATGGTGGCATCATAGCCGTCGACCTGCTGCAGCAGGCGCCGCCCGCCGACCGGCAGATCGTAATGCGCCTTCGGCGGATGCAGATGCAGCCGGTCGTAGTCGATCACATTGACGTCCGCTTTGTAACCAGATGCTAAAAGCCCGCGATCGCTGAGGCCGACCGAGAGCGCGGTCTTGCGCGACTGCGCCGCCACCACGAACGGGATCGACAGCTTCTCGCCGCGCTTGCGGTCGCGTGTCCAGTGCGTCAGCAGATAGGTCGGGAAGGTCGCATCGCAGATGATGCCGCAATGCGCGCCGCCGTCGGACAGGCCGGGCACCGAGCGCGGATCGAGCAGCATCTCGCGGGTCGAGTCGAGATTGCCCTCGACATAATTGAGGAACGGCACGTAGAGCATGCCGCGGCCCTCGTCCGAGAGCATCGCGTCATAGGCGAGCTCTTCCGGCTTGCTGCCGAGCTTGCGGGCTTGCGGCCCCAGCGCGTTCTCGACCGGCTGTTCGTAATCCGGGGGATCGCCGAGCAGATACATCTTGTCGTAGTTCGGCCGGAAGAACAGCGGATCGTCGGTCGATGTCGCGCTCTCGCTCAGGATCGCCGCGCGCACGTCCGGCTGGTGCAGCCGCTTAAGCGCTCGGCCAGCGGCAGATGCGCAATCGCCTTGTAGCTCGGATGGGTCTGGAACGGATTGCGCGACAACTCCAGGCCGAGCAGCAAGCCGACCGGGCGCGCTGCGATCTGGGCGGTGATATTGAGGCCCCGCGCGGCGGCGGCATTGATCTCGGCCAAGGTCTGGCGGTAGCGCTGCGGCGCCTTGTCGTTCTGGGTGATCGAGAAGGTGATCGGGCACTTGGTGTTGTCGGCGACCCGCAGCATCATCGGCAGGTCTTCGTGAATGGTCGACAGATCCAGCACGAATTGCAGCACGCTGCGGCCCTGGCCGTGCATGGCGGCCGCGATCGCCGTCAACTCGTCCTCGCCGGCCTTCAGGGTCGGCGTGTAATCGCCGGTCGAGGTGCGGTGATTGAGGGTGCGCGAGGTCGAGAAGCCGAGCGCGCCTGCGCGCACCGCCTCGCTCGCCAGCGCCGCCATCGCCTTGTTGTCCTCGGCTGTGGAGGGATCGCGGCGCGCGCCGCGCTCGCCCATCACATAAACGCGGAGCGCGGCATGCGGCAGCTGCGCGCCGATGTCGATGTCGAAATTGCGCTTCGACAGCCAGTCCATGTAATCGGGGAAACTTTCCCACGACCACGGGATGCCGGCGCTCAAGACCGGCTCCGGAATATCCTCGACGCCTTCCATCAGCTGGATCAGGCGGAGATGATCGGCGGGCTTGCAGGGCGCGAAGCCGACGCCGCAATTGCCCATGACCGCCGTGGTGACGCCGTTCTGCGAGGACGGGGTGATGTCCTGGCTCCAGGTGACCTGGCCGTCATAATGCGTGTGCACGTCGACAAAGCCGGGCGCGACCAGCTTGCCCCTGGCGTCGATCTCTTCCTTGCCTTTGCCTGAGACCTTGCCGACCTCGGTGATGCGGCCGTCCTTGATGGCGACATCGCCTTCATAGAGATCGCCGCCGCTTCCGTCGGCAATGGTGCCGCCGCGGATCACGAGGTCTGGATTGCTCATCGCGTTTCATCCCGGATTGAAATTTATTTGGCCGCATCATCGGTCCCCAACGAAGCGCTGTCAACGGCTGGCGTTGGGGCTCAGCAATGCCTCCGCTTCGCGCTCGTCGGCGGTCTCGTGCTTGGGCGCGGTTTTCCGCTCCGTGAAAAATGTCAGCACCACCGTCAGCGCCATGAACAGCGCGGAGACGATGAACACCGCATGCGGCATGTTCTGGTCCATGATCCAGCCGAACAGCAATGGGCTCGCGATCCCCGAAAAATTGAAGCCGGTGGAGACGATGGCGAAGGCGCGGCCGGCCGCACCGGGAGGCGCGGCATTGCGCACCAGCATGTCGCGCGAGGGTGCGATCACGCCACCGAGGAAGCCTGCGATCGTCATCACCGCGGTCAGCGGAATCGCGGGCAACGTGACGAATGCGATGAGCAGAATGAGCGCAGTATTGATGGCGAAGCAGACCGCGGCGACCTGGCCGTGACGCTCGGTGCGGTCGGCGAGGAAGCCGCCCGCGAGCACGCCGACGGCGCTGGCTCCGAGAAAAGCGGTCAGTGCGATATTGGCGGTGGAGAACGAGGTGGCGTAGCCCGTCATCAGCGCGACCACGCCGAAACTGGCGATGCCGGCATTGGAGAGGCCGAGCAGGGTGAAGAACGCGGTCAGCACGATCAGCGCCGGCGTCAGGATGCTGGTCTTCGGCGCCGCGGGTTTGCCCGCCGCTTGCTCGTGCTTCGCGCCGGCATCGGGAATGCCCGCGATCAGCAGCAGCAATGCGACCGCAATGCCGATCGCGCCGGCTGCGATCAGCGCGCCGAAGCCGCCGATCCAGGTGACAAGTCCCGCCATGACCGCCGGCGCCACCGCGCCGCCGAGGAAGCCGGCGAAAGTGTGGATGGAAAAGGCGCGGCCCATCCGCGCCTCGTCCATATGCGCCGACAGGATGGCGTAGTCGGCCGGATGATAGACGCTGTTGGCGACGCCGAGCAGCGCGGCGCAGGCGATCAGCGACCAGTAGCTCAGGTGCAGGCCGAGCAGGATGAACGCGAGACCGCCGGCGGCGAGTCCGAGCAGCAGGATCACGCGCGCGCCCATGTGGTCGACGATGTAGCCGAGCGGCGGCTGGGTCACCCCGGAAACCACGCCGAACACGGTGAGCGCGAAGCCGAGCTCGATATAGCCGACGCCGAGCTGCTGTTTGAGGAACGGAAACAGCATCGGCAGCACCAGCAGGTGGAAATGGCTGACCCAATGCGCGACCGAGATCAGCGTCAGCGTGTGGTTCGCCGAATAGGCCTGAGGCCGGGCTTGTTGCGGTGCGGCGACGATGTCGGCCATGATCGAGAGGCGTTTCCTGATTTTGGTGCGCGACTATCGTTGAGGGATGCCGATTTGTCCATCAATGCAGGCGCATGGCACCCTCGCAGACGAAGCGGAATTGGGCGATAAATCATTAAGATATCGCTGATCCCAGTGGGGTTCCGATGCCGCTTCGCGTGCTCGTTTCAGAAGGCTCCAGCATCTCCGGCAGGGAGGCGGTCACGCTTCTTGGCCTGTTGGGCCATCACGTCGAAATCTGCGATCCTTCGCCATGGTGCATGGCACGGTATTCGCGCTTTGTGAAAAAATTTCATCGCTGCCCGCCGCTGCGCGATGACCCCAAAGGCTATCTTGCTCTTGTCGAGCGGTTGCTTGCGGCGGGCAGGTTCGATGTGTTGTTGCCGACCCATGAGCAGGGTTTTTTGTTCGCGCGCGTGCAGCAGCGGTTTGCAGGCAAGGTCGCGCTCGCGTCGCCGTCGTTCGAGAGTTACCGCACCGCGCACAGCAAAGCCGGCTTCAGCCGATTGTTGAGCGAACTGGAACTGCCGCAGCCGGCAACAGCGATCGTGACGTCGGAAAGCGCGCTGCGCGCCACGATGCGTTTTCCAGCCGTGATCAAGACATCGGTCGGCACCGCCAGCCGGGGCGTCTGGGTCGTGCGCGACGCAAGTGAGTTCGACGGCGCCTTGCAGGAGCTTGTAGCGGCCGACGCCTTTGCCGGCGAGGTGCTGGTGCAGGACTATGTCGTTGCGACGACCGAGAAGGCGCAATCGGTATTTTGCCGCGGTGAACTGGTTGGATTCCACGCCTTTCGGCAGGTCGCGCTTGGTGTCGGTGGCGGCGAGGCGATCAAGCAGAGCGTCAGCCGGCCCGAGGTCCGCGCGATGTTGGCGCAAATCGGACGGCGGCTCGCCTGGCATGGCGCGCTGTCGATCGACTATCTCGTGACAGAGCAGGGTACAACGCCGCTGTTGATCGACTGCAATCCGCGGCTGGTCGAGCCGATGAGCGCGTATCTGGCCGGCACCGATCTGGCCGGCCTGTTGCTGCGGGTCTCGCGCGGCGAGGCACCGGCCGCGTTACCGGCGAGCAAGGAGGGCGTGCGAACCCATCTGGCGATGCAGGTGCTGCTCGGCATCGCCGCGCGCAGCGGCTCGCGGAGCGCGCTCTTGCGCGAATGCTGGCAGCTCTGGCGTGGCCGCGGTCCCTATGCCGGCAGCCGCGAAGAGATGACGCCGGTGGACCTGGACTGGATGAGTGCGGTGCCGCTGGCGTTGACGGCGATACTGCTTTTCGCCCGGCCGCAAGCGGCGGCCGAGCTCGCGCGCGGCGGCTTCGGCGCGCATCTGCTTGAGCCGGGAAAGCATCCGGACTATCGAGAACGAGAATTTCAGCTAGACTTCGTCATTGCGAGGAGCGAAGCGACGAAGCAATCCATATCTCCGCTTGCGGCACATGGATTGCTTCGCTTCGCTCGCAATGACGAGCAAATTACAAGCAAATCGGAGGGTCTCCCGTGGCTCAGGCAGCCGTCGCCGATTCCGCTCACCCAGCCACTCCGTGGCTACAAGGCCGCTCCTTCGAATCGTGGCGTGAACAGTTCGACACGCGCGGCTTCCTGATCTTCGAGCGCGTGCTCACGCCCGATGCCGTTGCGGCGATCCGCGCCGCGCTGGCGCCGCATCTGGCGCGCGACCTGAAGGGCCGCAACGATTTCGAGGGGCTGAGCACCAACCGCGTCTATGCGCTGCTGGCGAAGTCGCCGGTTTTTGCGGAGCTCGTGACCCATCCGCTCGCGCTTGGCTTCGTCGAGGCGGAGCTCGGGACAAGCTGCCTGCTGTCGGCCTGCCTTGCCATCAACCTGCAGCCGGGAGAGACCGTGCAGCCCTGGCACACCGACGATGGCGGCGCCCGCTTGCCGCGTCCGCGTCCGGCGTTGGGCATCAGCACCTTCTGGGCGATCGACGACATGACGGAGACGAACGGCAGCACGGAGATCGTGCCCGGCAGTCATTTGTGGGACGAGCGCCGTATCGAAGGTGCGGCGACGCCGGACGTCTTCAACTCGAAGTCGACGCTGGACCAGGATCACGATCCCGGTCGACGCGCCGATGCGGTGAAGCTCGCGATGCCGTCGGGCTCGCTCGCGATCACCAAGGGCACGCTCTGGCATCGCGGCGGCGCAATCGCAGCGATCGGCCGCGCCTGATCATCACGCCGCAATACTGCGTGGGCTGGATGCGGCAGCTGGAGAACATGTGCCTCGCGGTCCCGCCGGAGGTTGCCGAAAAACTGCCCGAGCGGGCGCGCGAGCTGATCGGCTATTCGATCCACCCGCCGTTCATGGGCTATGTCGACGGCACGCATCCGAAGCGATTGCTGCGGAGCGCTTGATCATTCGTCATTGCGAGGAGCGGAGCGACGAAGCAATCCATAGCGCCGAAAGCGGATAGGTGGATTGCTTCGCTTCGCTCGCAATGACGAGCGGCCTCAGCCGGGCAGCACCGGGCCGCCTGCCTTCTTCCACGCATCGATGCCGCCGGCGATATGGGCGGTGCTGGCGAGCCCGGCTTCCTTCGCAGCCGCGACCGCCATCGCCGAACGCTCGCCGAAGGCGCAGAAGAACACGATGCGGCGTCCGGTCGCCGCCGCGACCTCGCGCAGCATGCCGCCGGGCCGCAAGCTCTCGTCGATGGACGGATAAGGCGCATGCAGCGCGCCCGACAGCGTGCCGTGCTTGGCGCGCTCGCTGCTCTCGCGCAGGTCGACCAGCAGCACGTCGGGCCGGCCCAGACTGTCGATCGCCTGGCGCGCGTTGAGCGCGAGCCCCTGCTTCGCCAGCTCATCCTGATGCAGCCCGACATGCATGTTGGCGGGGATCACCACATCCATCAGTTTCGGATTCGGCAAGTTGAGATTGCCCATCAGCTCGACATATTCGTCGATCGATTTCACCTGCAGCCGCGGATTGTAGCGCTTCTCTTCGCCGATGGTGGAGACGGTGTCGCCCTTGTAGTCATGGGCGGGAAACACCAGCGTCTCGTCCGGCAGTTTCAGCAGGCGGTTGAAGATCGATTCATATTGCGCCCGCGCGCTGCCGTTCTGGAAATCGGTGCGGCCGGTGCCGCGGATCAGCAGCGTATCGCCGGTGAAGACGCGGTCGCCCATCAGATAGGAATAGGAATCGTCGGTGTGGCCCGGCGTATAGAGCACGTCGAGCGCCAGCCCCTCGATCGTCACCTTGTCGCCGTCGGCCACCCGCATCGACACCACGTCGGCCTTGCTCTGCTCGCCCATGATGGTGATGCAATGGGTGCGGTCGCGCAACGCGCCGAGGCCGGTGACGTGGTCGGCGTGCAGATGGGTGTCGACCGCCTTGACCAGCTTGAGGTTCAGCTCCTGCAACAGCTTGCAGTAGCGGTCGGCCTTCTCCAGCACGGGGTCGAGGATCACAGCCTCGCCGCCCGGACGGCTCGCGAGCAGGTAGGAATAGGTGCCGGAAACGCTGTCGAAAAGCTGGCGAAAGATCATGGCGGTGACCCGCGTCCTCAATCTGATGACGTGGAGCACATTATTCTATTCGAGCCGCTTGCTCAAACGGTCTTCATCTCTCGAAGAGGATAACTCGGAACGAATTATCCTTTTCTCAAGGCCGCACGTAGCTCCAGCCCTGCTCCTGCAATTCCATCAGCCGCACCACGCCGGCGGGCACGATGGTCGCCTCAGGCACGATCGAGATCGCGTGACCCTCGGCCTTCTCCATGTTCTGCTTGGTGTTGTTGCAGGCCGAGAACTGGACCTTGCCCATCTCCTTGAGATGCTTGATGCGGTCGGCCACCGGCGAGGTGTCGGCGCGCAGCATGTGCATGCCGGGGCCGTAGGCCACGATCTCGACATCCACGTCCTCGTTCTTGGCGCGATAATATTCGATCACATTGGTGGCGTTGTTCAGCACCATGTTCATCACGGCGGGATCGTTCTGGTCGACCTGGATCGCAACGCGATGGGTCTTGCCGTCGGCGGCAAGCGCGGATGTGGCGAGCGCGATCGACAGCGCAGCGGCGGTCGCAAGACGACGAAGCATGATGGGTCTCCTTAGGGTCGGACCAATGTATATCCGTTTTCGGTGAGAAACAGTATCTGCCCGACGCCGACCTGCACCGGCGTCGCAGCGGGGATGATCTCCGGCCGTCGCCCGGTCTCGCGCTCGATGGTGTCGACGGTATTGAGGCATACGTCAAAACGCACGCCTTGTGAAATAAGGCTCTCGACCTGCTTGCGCGCGGGGCTTTCGCTACGCAGCACCTCGATGCCGGGGCCGAAGGCGACCACTTCGATCGCGACCTTGTCCGGATCGTAGAATTTCAGGAGGTTGTTGGCGACTGATATCACGAGGTTTTGCTTGCGGACGTCGTTGTCGGACAGCTGCAGCACGATCTTGTGTTCGGCAAACGGCTTGTCCTGCAGCGGCACCTGTTGCGCCCGGCTGCAAGGCAGCGTTGCGGCAAGCATCGCTGCGCCAACGAGGACACGAAGAACTTTCAGACCGTTCATCCCGCGATTCCCGGATTGCCGTCCACGCCGTTCAAGGTGACATGGCCCCCGCGCGAGCCCGACATCTTGCCGGACCGCAGATAGCTCGCAAACACCTCCCACACCGGCTTGCCGGTTTGCGGATTGACCGAGGCCCAGCCCGCCACCTTGTAACTCCTGTGCGCCTCCAGCGTTCGACCGCTATCGAGTTTCAGTTCGGAAATGCGTTTGCCGATGCTCTCCGTCGGTGCGCAGCTGTATGACAGCCCGCCGACGCGCACCATGTCGCCACCCTGCTGGTAGTAGGGATCGGCGTTGAACAGATTGTCGCAGACGTCTTCGAGCACGTCCTTGATCTGGGTGCCGGTCATGCTCTGCACATAGGTCTCGGGATAGGTGATCGCGGTTTCCGCAAGCAGGTCTTCCATGGTGAGTTGCTGTCCGGCGAGCGCGGTCGTGCCCCAGCGGAAGCCGGGCGACAACGCGATCTCGGTGTCGAGCTCGCTGCGCAAGGCATCGCACAGCAACTGGTCCATGGGACCGGAAAAATTGTCGCGGCGATAGAGCAGGCGGTCGGAGGTCGCGATCGTGGTGATCCAGTCCTTGTCATGTTCTGCGTGCAACCTGTCGATCAGCGCCTTCATTGCGGGATCCGGCTTCAGCAACTCCGAGAATACCGGCAGCAGCCGGTAGCGCACGTTTTTCACCTTGCCCTTGCCGAGGTCGAGGTCGAGCACGGCCAGGAATTTCCCGTTCGAGCCGGCATTGGTCACCAGCGTGACGCCGCCGTTGTTCTTCACCGCGACCGGCTGCGGCACGGCGTCATGGGTATGACCGCCGAGGATGACGTCGATCCCGGTGACGCGGCTCGCAAGCTTGAGGTCGACGTCCATGCCGTTATGCGACAGCAGCAGCACGGCGTCGGCCTTGTCATTGTTGCGCAGACCGTCGACCACTTTCTGCAACTCGTCGTCGCGAATGCCGAACGTCCAGTCCGGCGTGAAGCGCTTGGGATGGGCGATCGGCACATAGGGAAAGGCCTGGCCGATCACCGCGACGCGGAAGCCGCCGACGTCGCGCATCAAGGAAGGCTTGAACACGCGCCCCGACGCGGGATCGAACGCCTTGGCGTCGTTGAACTTCGCCTCTTCGGTGAGGAATACGTTCTGCGCCAGGAACTCGCCCTTGAAGCGGTCGAGATTGGCGCGCAGCGCCTCCTCGCCATAGGTGAATTCCCAATGACCGGTCATCGCCTCGACGCCGAGCAAGTTCGCCGCCTCGACCATGTCGGCGCCCTTCGTGGCGTTGGAGAGTCCCGTGCCTTGCCAGAGATCGCCACCGTCGAGCAGCACCGAACGGCCCGGTCCGACGTCGTTCCGCAGGCGATCGATCAGCGTTTTCAGATGGGCAAAGCCGCCGAGCTTGCCAAAGCGCGGCGCGGCCTTCTCGAAATCGACTGAAGTGAGCGCATAGGCGTCGGCGCTATCGGGCCGGATGCCGTAGCGGTCGAGGAAGGCCTTCGCTACCAGATGCGGCGGCTGGCCCGCCATGTCGCCGATGCCGATGTTGACGCTGGGCTCGCGGAAATAGACCGGCTGCAGCTGCGCATGCGTATCCGTCATGTGCAGGATGCGCGCATTGCCGAAGCGTTCGAGGTCGTAGATCCCGGGCGTGTCGGCGGCGCGCGATGCGCGGATGAGGCCGCCGGACAGCGCGGCGCCCGACAGTTTCAGAAAATCCCGGCGGCGGATTTTCATATGCGTTACGCCTTACATGAGCGCATATCGCTCAGCGGATTTCCATGTCCTTCCAGCGGGTCTTCTCGCTGGTCGCCTGATAGATCGATGCCTGCGCCAGCGCCTCGGCTTCCCTTGCCGCTGCGATCGCCGCGTCGAAGTCGCCGGCTGCTGCTGCCTTTTTGGCTGCCGCAAGCTCCGATTCCGTCGTGATCCATTTGTTGCGCAGCTGATCGGCCTGCTTCTCTGCCGCTTCAGCGGCGGCATAGGCCGCCTTGAAGTCAGCCTCGGAGGCAGCGCGTGCCGGCATCGCACCTGCCATCACCAACACCGCCGCGAGGACGATATTTCGCGTGACGCTCATGGTCGCGCTCATGGTCGTGCTCCCGGGCCCGAAATCGGCAGGCCGTTAGAGACATAGGACAGGTAATATTCGAGATCGCGATATTCGTCCGACTGCGGTTCCAGCGGCACCGCGCGGGTCTGGCTGTTGCAGGTCAGGAAGCGGCGGCTGGTCGTGCCCATGCCGCTCCATTCCGAACGATAGATCGGCATCGCGTTCATGATGCCGAGCGCCGGCGCCAGCACCTCGGCGCGGATGTGCTCGCCCGGGCTCTGGATGTGGCAGGTGGCGCAGGAGAAATTGAGCTGGCCGCGTCGGGTATAGAAATAGCGCTTGCCGTTCTCGTAGGCCTCGAGCGCGCGCGGATCGCCGGGGATCTTGATGTCCATCTTCTCACCGCGCGAGGTGAACGCCATGTAGGCGGTCAGCGAGGCCATCTCGTCCTTGAGATAGTTGTAGGGCGCCTCGCCATTGGCCTCGCGGCAGCGGTTGAGCGCGAGCTCGAGCGTGATGACCTTGCCTTCCTTCTCGTCGAAATAAGGATAGTTCTGGCGGATGCCGATGCCCTTGTTGGCAAAACAGTCCGCGTAGGTCTTGCCGTTCTTGAACGGCGTCGAGAACATCTCCTTGCCGGTCTCGACCGCGAACTCGTAGGGCGGAAACTGCTCCTTCTCCTCCCACTGCTTGTGCAGGCCTTCATCCATCGAATAGGGCCCGTTGACGAAGTCGTCGTACTTCACCTTGGGAAACTTCTTGATGAAGTAGTCCTGGAACGCCTTCAGGTCGGCCGCGGGATTTGGCTTGTCGTCGGCAAACGCGGGCGCAAGAAGTGCGAAGGCAAATACGGCCGCGAGAGAGAGTGTCTTACGCATGCGACTCACGCGATCTTCGCCGTGGTGGAGTCGGAGGCGCCCTTGTTGTCGGTCCAGCTGATCTTCAGTTCGTCGCCCTTGGCGCCGCCCTTGAACGCGAACTTGACATAAGGATCCTTCGCGACCGCGGCGCCCCAATTGGCAAGGAACACCGGTTTGCCATTATGTTCGAAGGTGAGCTGCTGGATGAAATGCGGCGGGATGAGCTCGCCCTTTGCATCCTTGATGAAGCCGGAATCCATCGGGTGCTGGATCAGCGCCTGCACCTCGGTGGTGTCGCCGTTGTTGGTGGCGCGCACGCGAATGGTCGATGCCATGGTCTCTTCCTGTAATTAGCCGCCGCAGCCGCCGACGGTGACTTTGACTTCCTTGGTGGCGCTGTAGAGCTTGCCGGAGGACTCCACGATCGCGATCACGTTGCAGGTCTTGGCCATCTTCAGCCGGTTGGCGACGGCGGGGACCGTGCCTGATGGAATGACATAGGAGGCCGCCAGCGCATTCGGATTCTCGCTGACGAAGAACGAGATCGAGGTGACGTCGGCAAGCGTCGTGGTCACCGCGATCGGCACCACCGCGCCGTTCTCGGCGATCTCGGGTGCATCGAGCTTGACCTTGTCAGAGGCCTCGGCGGTCTTGCCATAGAGCGCCTTGATCGCATCCGCGTCGCTCTTCTGCTTGAACGCGTCCTCCGGATATTTGTCATTGGCGGCAGCAAGCGCCGGCGTGACCGAAGAAATGCCGAGGCCGAACAGCGCGACCGCGCCTGCGCCCTGCAGGATCAGGCGGCGCGTCGGGGAAGTGCTCATGGATCAGGTCTCCAGAAAAAGTTTACAGCGTTTGCAGGAAATCGACGATCGCGCTGATTTCCTTCTCGGTCAGGATGCGGTTGCGCCCGAATGGCGGCATCACGGTTTGCGGATTGCGTTTGGTCTCGTCGCTGACGATGGCGATCAGATCGTTGCGGTCCGGGTATTTGGTTTTGATATCTGACAGCGCCGGCCCGATCGTGCCCGGCGAGTCGCCGCCCTTGATCTCGTGGCAGGTCAGGCAGTTGCCCTTGCCGCGATCGAAGGCGAGCTTTTGGCCGTCGGCGGCGCCCGATTGCGCAGTTGCGGCGCTTGCGGACATCAGCAGTGCAAGCGCGGCGAGCGCGGTTCTGGCGGGAGGGGCGATCACGAGCGTTTCCGGCGGTTTCGTGCACAGATATAGGGTGTGAAAAGCACAAAGGCCATTGTCTGGCAATCCGACCTTTGTGGCCTGCAAAACGCGGTTAAGATGGCTTTTGCGAGACCGCCAGAGGATATTCAGGGATGACGGAGTACGTGGTCGAATTCGGCAAGGACGGGCGGCGTGAGGCCGACGGCCGGCTCGACGCCGCGGCCTTTCATCGCAACCACGCGCCGATCTGGGCCGTGCTGCAGCCCTTCCTCGCCGGCCAGACCGGTGACGTGCTGGAGGCCGGCAGCGGCACCGGCCAGCATGTGGTGCATTTCGCCCGCCACAGTCCTGACATCACCTGGTGGCCGAGCGATCTCAACGAGGCGCATCTGACAAGCATCGCGGCGTGGCGTGCGCATGCGAAGCTTCCGAACATCCGGCCGCCGCTGCGGCTCGATCTCGCCGGTCCGGCGTGGGACGCGGAGTTGGCGAAGGAGAACGGCCCGCCAAAACTGCTCGCGCTGTTCTGCGCCAATGTCATCCACATCGCGCCCTGGCGCGTCGCCGAAGGATTGTTCGCCGGCGCAGGCCGCGTCTTGCGCGACGACGGCCGGCTGTTGCTCTACGGTCCGTTCAAGCGCGACGGCAAGCACACCGCGGTCAGCAATGCCGTGTTCGACACCAGCCTGCGCGAAAACAATCCGGAATGGGGCGTGCGCGATATCGCCGATCTGGAGACGCTTGCCGCCGCGAATGGCCTGCGGCTTGCGGAAACGTTCGACATGCCGCGCGACAACATGATGCTGATGTTTGCGCGTGCTTGATCGGTTTGGCCGCGACCTGGGTTCACCTCTCCCCAACGGGGAGAGGTCGCGCCGAAGGCGCGGGTGAGGGGCCTTTGCTCGATAGGAGACCTTAACCCCTCACCCGGATTGCATCTGGCGATGCAATCCGACCTCTCCCAAAGGGAGAGGTGAACCGAACTTGTGGCACGGGCCTGATCAAATTGCTTATGCACGCATAGCCCGTGCCCGCTGGCGCCGGTTGATCGGTGCGGCGCGTCTCTCCATAGTGCCGCGGAATCAACAAAAGTGCGACGAGCGCGCGGGCGGAAATGCCGATGATCGATGTGACGGCCGGCAACGAGGTGACCAACGACGCGCGGGCGCGCGGCAATGTGCTGCGGCTTGCCGCGGCGCAGGCCCTGACAGGCGCCAACGGGTCGGTGATCTTCGCCACCGGCTCGATCATCGGCGCGACATTGGCGCCCGACATCTCGCTCGCGACCGTGCCGCTCTCGATGTTTGTGCTGGGCATGGCCGCCGGCACGTTGCCGACCGGCGCGATCTCGCGCGCTTACGGCCGCCGGATGGCTTTCATGATCGGCAGCGGGTTCGGCGCGCTGACCGGAGCGCTTGGCGCAATTGCCGTTCTGTACGGATCGTTCTGGCTGTTCTGCTGCGCGACCTTCCTCGGCGGACTCTATGGTGCGGTGGCGCAATCCTATCGCTTCGCGGCCGCCGACGGCGCCAGCGCCGCGTTCAGGCCGAAGGCGGTATCATGGGTGATGGCGGGCGGCGTTTTCGCCGGCGTGCTCGGCCCGCAGCTCGTGCAATGGACCATGGACATCTGGCCGCCCTACATGTTCGCCTTTTCCTTTGCGATGCAGGCATTGGTCGCGCTGGTGGCGATGGCGATTCTTGCCGGCGTCGATGCGCCGAAGCCCGCGCCGGCCGATCTGCACGGCGGCCGTCCGTTGTTCGAGATCGTGAGCCAGCCGCGTTTCATCGCCGCGGCGCTGTGCGGCATAATCGCCTATCCCATCATGAACCTGGTGATGACCTCGGCGCCGCTCGCCATGAAGATGTGCGGGCTGACGGTCTCCGATTCCAATTTCGGCATCCAGTGGCACATGGTCGCGATGTACGGCCCGAGCTTCTTCACGGGCGCGCTGATCGCGCGCTTCGGCGCGCCGCGCATCGTCGCACTGGGGCTCACGCTGGAAGCCGTCGCCGCCACCATCGGTCTGACTGGCATCACCGCACCGCATTTCTGGGCGACCTTGATGGTGCTCGGCCTTGGGTGGAATTTCGGCTTTGTCGGCGCGTCCGCATTGGTGCTGGAGACGCACCTGCCGCAGGAAAAGAACAAGGTGCAGGCCTTCAACGATTTCCTGGTGTTCGGCACCATGGCGATCGGATCGTTCTCCTCCGGTCAGTTGCTCGCGAATTACGGCTGGAACGCCGTCAACCTCGTGGTCTATCCGCCGGTCGTGCTCGGGCTCATCGTGCTCACCCTGGTGTCGTTCGCCAAGCGGCGTGCGATGAACCTTGAGGAAATGGACGAATTTCCCGATCCCACGTGATTTCAGCCAAGCGAGGACATCCCATGCCGTCGCGCGCCCGTCTCGATGAGTTCATCGCTGCAGTCGAATCCGGCGACCATGCCGGCGCGATCGAGCGCTACTATACCGAGGACGCCAGCATGCAGGAGAACGCGGCGGAGCCGCGCGTCGGCCGCGATCGCCTCGTTGCGCATGAACGCGCCGTGCTGGAGCGGATGGCGGAAGTGCATTCGAAATGCGTGGCTTCGACCGTGGAGGGCGACCGCGTCGCCATTCACTGGAATTTCAAACTGACCGACAAGTCCGGCAAGACGCGGCATTTCGACGAGGTCGCGCTGCAGGAATGGCGCGGCGACAAGATCTTTCGCGAGCGCTTCTTTTACGATCCGACGAAAATCAATGGCTGATGCCATCTGCTGACAGTTCGTTGGTGGTCGAAGCTTCTCTCGTACTGCTCTGCTAACAGCGTCGTCATGGCCGGGCTTGTCCCGGCCATCCACGTCTTTCGTATCCGCTGCCAAGACGTGGATGCCCGGCACAAGGCCGGGCATGACGAGAGATCCGGAAATCGGGTGGCGCCGTTGGCCAAGACATGCCACCGACCGAAAGACGAGGAAATTGCCTTGGACGCAACCACGCACATCGCCGTCGACGAAAGCTCGCGCCGCTACGAGGGCTGGCGCATCGTCGCCGTCTGCTTCCTTGTCGCCACCTTCGGCTGGGCATTCGGCTTCTACGGTCAGAGCATCTATCTCGCCGAGCTGCACCGCGCATACGGCTGGCCGGCCTCGCTGGTGTCCGGCGCCACCACGTTCTTCTATCTGTTCGGCGCGGTGGTCGTGGTCTTCGTCGCGGAGGGGGTGCGGAAATTCGGCCCGCGCAATTGCCTGATCGCGGGGACCTGCGCGACCGCGCTGGCCGCCATCGGCATCGGCCAGGTCAACGCGCCGTGGCAGCTTTACCTCGCCGATGCCGTGCTCGCCTGCGGTTGGGCCGGCATGAGTCTGGGCATGATCAACAACACGCTCGGCCTGTGGTTCGACCGCAAGCGCGGCATGGCGATCAGCCTGGCGCTGAACGGCGCCAGCTTCGCCGGCATCGCCGGCGTACCCTTGCTGGTGGCCGCGATCGGCTACTTTGGATTTGCGAAGGCGATGATCGTCGCGGCCTGCGTCATGGTCGCGCTGGTGGTTCCGGTCCTGTTCATTTTCGTCGGGCGGCCGCCGCTGCATCTCGGCGGTTCAGCAACCGCCGCTTCGGATGCGCCATCGGGGATGCAAATCCGTTCGCTCGCGTTACGCGACATTTCATTCCTCTCGGTGACCACGGCGTTTGCGCTGGTGCTGTTCGCGCAGGTCGGTTTCATCGTGCATCTGATCTCGTTCCTCGATCCGCTGATCGGCCGCGCCAGTGCCGCGACCGCGGTGGCGCTGCTTGCCGCCATGGCGGTGGTGGGGCGCATGCTGTTCTCGACCGTGATCGACCGGCTCAATCAGCGCCTCGCCTCGGCAATCTCTTTCCTGAGCCAGGCGGTGGCGCTGGTGGTGCTGATCAATTTTCGCGCCGAATGGCTGCTGATCGCGGCCTGCGCGGTGTTCGGCTTCTCGGTCGGCAACGTGATCACGCTGCCGTCGCTGATCGTGCAGCGCGAATTCGACGCACGCTCGTTCGGCGTGCTGGTCGCCTTGCAGACCGCGATCGCGCAGGTGACTTACGCGTTCGGCCCCGGCGTGATCGGCGTGCTGCGCGATCTCTTCGGCAGCTACACCGTGCCGTTCTACGCCTGCATCGCGCTGGAGCTGACAGCCGCGGTGCTGATCATGATTCGCGGGCGCCAATCGTCATTGCGAGCGAAGCGAAGCAATCCAGAACTCTTCGTGAGGCTCTGGATTGCTTCGTCGCTTGCGCTCCTCGCAATGACGAGGTTAGGCAACCCGCTGTCTCAGCAAATCCTCCACGTCCAGCCGCTTCGTGAACATCGCGAGCGCGCCGTCGGCGGTGCGCGGCCAGGATTCTTTCGGCCGATCCCAATAGAGCTCGACGCCGTTCTCATCAGGGTCGCGCAAGTAGAGCGCCTCGCTGACGCCGTGATCGCTGGCGCCGTCGAGCGGAATGCCGGCGCTCAGCACCCGATGCAGCGCGTCCGCCAACGCCGGCCGCGTCGGATAGACGATCGCGGTGTGAAACAGGCCGGTGGTGCCGGGTGGCGGCGGATGGCCGCCCTTGCTCTCCCAGGTATTGAGCCCGATGTGGTGATGATAGCCGCCGGCCGAAATGAACGCCGCGCTGTCGCCCATGCGCTGCTGCAGCTCGAAGCCGAGCACGTCGCAATAGAAGCCGAGCGCGCGATCGAGATCGGCGACCTTGAGATGCACATGCCCGATGCGGGTGCCTGATATGACGGGCGGGTTGGGGGACATGCGATGCTCCGCTTTCTTTCTTCACCTCTCCCCGCGCGCGGGGAGAGCATAGGCCGCCTTCGGCGGCCGTTTCTTCCTAAGAACGCCGAAGCGAAGCTTCGGCTATGGCGCCCTTGCGCGGCGGGTGAGGGGGAATATCCGCTTGTTCATATGTGTACGAGATGCCCCTCACCCCAACCCTCTCCCCGTAAGGACGGGGAGAGGGAGAAGAGAGATCACACCAGCTCCGACACTTCGCCGTTCGGCAACTGAAACTCGAACGTGTTCAGCGTGAAACTCACCAGCGTGTAATAGCCGCACAGCCCGATCACCTCGGTCAATCCGCGCAAGCTCAGCACGGCGACCGCCTCGTCATAAAGCGTCTTCGACAGGCCGTGGCCCTCATGCAGCGATTTCGCGACCTCATAGATGGTCTTGCCTTTGGGATCGTCGAAGACGGGCGTGCGGCGGTCGCGGATCGCGTCGATGATCGCACCATCCATGCCGCCCTTCAGGGCAAGGCGCTTGTGCGCCCACCATTCGTAATGCGCGGTGAAGTGCCGCGCGGTGACCAGGATTGCGATCTCCGACAGTTTGGCCGGAAACATGGTGTTGAAGCGCAGCTCCTCGCCGAGCCGCGTCGCATGCCGCGCCATTGCCGGGCTGTTGAGCCAGGCCATCATCGGCGCCGGCGCCGAGCCGCGCTTGCCGGCGATCGCCTCCTCATAAGTCTCCTTCTGGTCGGCGTTCATTTCGCCAGGCGAAAGCAATTTCAGCCGCATCGTCGTTTCCTCTTGTTTTTCAATCGTTGGCGCTCACCGGTATACCCGATCGCGGCGCGCTGCGACACCGGCGTGCAACCGCATCAGAGATATTGAAATCCGCCGCGCCCCGCTAAGGTCGGCGCAACGATCTTGACAGTGGAAAGCACCGATGGCCGATCTGGACACATTCCGCAAGGAAACCCGCGCCTGGCTCGAGGCGAACTGCCCACCCGAAATGCGCAAGCCGATGACGGCGGACACCGACACCTTCTGGGGCGGCCGTAACGCGAAATTCTCCTCGGAGCCGCAGCGCGTCTGGTTCGAGCGCATGCGCGACAAGGGCTGGACCGTGCCGCACTGGCCGAAGGAATATGGCGGCGGCGGTCTCGACGGCGAGGAAGCCAAGATCGTGCGCCAGGAGATGGCGGCGATCGGCGCGCGGCAGCCGCTGACCTCGTTCGGCATTTCCATGCTCGGGCCGGCGCTTTTGAAGTACGGCACCGAGGCCCAGAAGAAAGAGCATCTGCCGAAGATCACCGCGGGGCTGATCCGCTGGTGCCAGGGCTATTCCGAGCCGAATGCCGGCTCCGATCTCGCCTCGCTGCAGACCCGCGCGGTCGCCGACGGCGACGACTACGTCATCAACGGCCAGAAGATCTGGACGTCCTACGCCAACTACGCCGACTGGATCTTCTGCCTGGTGCGCACCGATCCAGCCGCGAAGAAGCATGACGGCATCAGCTTCATCCTGTTCGACATGGCGTCAACGGGCGTCACGACCAAGCCGATCCTGCTGATCTCCGGCTATTCGCCGTTCTGCGAGACCTTTTTCGACAATGTGCGCGTGCCGCAATCGCATGTGATCGGCACCGTCAATCGCGGCTGGGACGTCGCGAAATATCTGCTGCAGCACGAGCGCGCGATGATCTCGGGCATGGGCGAGCGCGGGGTGGGGCGTCCGCTCGGCCAGGTCGCCGCCGATTCGATCGGCGCCGACGAGCAGGGCCGGCTGGACGATGCCGGGCTGCGCAGCCAGATCGCGAATTTCGAAGTCGACGAAGCCGCGCTGTCAGCTGCTGCCGAGCGCATGGTCGATCTCGCCAAGGCCGGGCAGGCGCATCCGGCATTTTCCTCGGCGATGAAATACTACGGCACCGAGCTCAACAAGCGCCGCTACGAGATCCTGATGTCATCAGGCGGCATCGACGCGCTGGAATGGGAGAGCGAGCGCTCCCGCGGCGGCGCGCGCCCGCGCGCCTGGCTGCGCACCAAGGCCAACTCGATCGAGGGCGGCACCATCAGAGGTGATGCTCGGCATCGTCGCCAAACGCATCCTCGATCTGCCGGGGGCGTAGCGCCGTCGTCATGCCCGGCCTTGTGCCGGGCATCCACGTCTTGGAGCTTACGCGGAAGGAAGACGTGGATGGCCGGGACAAGCCCGGCCATGACGAGTTCAAACAAGTCAATCCAAACAACATCAGCGTTACCGGAATCACCCATGGCCCTCGTCCTCACCGAAGAACAATCGATGCTGCGCGACAGTGCGCGCGGCCTGATCTCCGACAAGGCGCCGGTGTCGCATCTGCGGCAGCTGCGCGATGCCAAGGACGCCGCCGGCTTCTCCCGCGAGCTCTGGAAGGAGTTTGCCGAAATGGGCTTTGCCGGACTCCTTGTGCCCGAGGAATTCGGTGGCAGCGCGCTCGGCTGCGTCGAGGCGGGTGTCGTGATGGAGGAGATCGGCCGCACCCTGATGCCGTCGCCGTTCCTGTCGACCGCGGTGCTGGCGGCCTCGGCGCTGTCGCGCGGCGGCAGCACGGCGCAGAAGTCCGAGCACCTGCCCAGGATTTCGAAGGGCGAATTGATCGCGGCGCTCGCGATCGACGAAGGCGCCAAGCATCGCCCGCTGCAGACCGCGCTCAAAGCCGTGCGCTCCGGCAACGGTTTTAGGCTCTCCGGCTCGAAGGCGCTGGTGGTCGACGGCCATGTCGCGGATCTCCTGATCGTCGCGGCGCGCAGCGCGGGCGCAGCCGGCGAGAGCAATGGCCTGACCTTGTTCCTGGTCGATCCCAAGAGCAAAGGCATTGCGACCGAGCGAACCATCATGGTCGACTCCCACAACGCCGCGCGCATCGAGTTCGCTGATGTCGAGGTCGACGCGATCATGTGCTCGGCGAAGTCGACCAGGGCCATGCGCTGCTCGAGGGCGTGCTCAATATCGGCCGCGGCGCGGTCGCTTCCGAAATGGTGGGACTGAGCGAGGAAGTGTTTTCCCGCACGGTCACGTATCTGAAGGAGCGCAAGCAGTTCGGCAAGGCGATCGGCGAATTTCAGTCGCTGCAGCATCGCGCCGCGCAGCTCTATATCGACATCGAGATTACGCGCGCCGCCGTGCTGAAGGCGCTGCAGACGCTCGATGCGAATTTCGATGGCGCAGCCAACGCCGTGGCCGTCGCCAAGGCACGTGCCGGCACCACCGCAACGCGCGCGGTGCAGGAGGGCGTGCAGATGCACGGCGGCATGGGCATGACCGACCAGTTCGACATCGGCTTCTTCATGAAGCGCGCGCGGGTCTGCGAGGAATTGTTCGGCGATGCCAATTTCCATGCCGACCGTTTGGCGCGGATGCGGAGCTACTGATCAATGGCCGACAACGCACCCATCCGTTTTCGCGATAAGGCGATCACCTTCGCCAATGGATCGACAGGCGAGACCATCGCGATTCCCTCGGCCTCACCCACCAACTATCACCACGTCATTACAACGCGCGGCGCCATGCCGAAGGTGGCGCTCGACGGCAAGCTGTTCCTTCCGCCCGCCGCCAAGCGCGCCGCCGGCAAGCTGCCGCTGGTCATCGTCGTTCCCGGCAGTCTCGGCGTCGCGCCGTCGCACGTCACCCATGCCGAGACCTTGACCGACAACGGCATCGCGGCCTTCGTGCTCGACAATTTCGGCGGCCGCGATGTCACCTCGACGGTGGCCAACCAGACCCAGTTCTCGTTTGCGGCCAGCGCCTATGACGTGCTCGCCGCCTGGGCCGTGCTGTCAGGTCATCCCGAGATCGACGGCACGCGGATCGGTGCGCAGGGCCACAGCCGCGGTGGCTCCGCCGTGCTGACGGCGGCGACGCGGCGTTTTGCCGACGCCATTGTCGGCAAGGGCAGGGGGCTGATCGCCATCCTCGCGGCCTATCCCTGGTGCGGCCATCAGTTTCTCGATCCGCGCGTCGGCACGTCAGAAGTGCGCGTTCTCATGGGCGACGCCGACGAGTGGTGCTCGCCGATGCAGGCGCAGGGACATGTCCAGGCGCTGCGCCTTGCCGGAGCGGAAGCAAGCATGCGCCTGTTCGCCGGCGCGCAGCACAGTTTTGATCGCGGCACCGGCATCGTGAACGTGCCGGATGCCGCGGTGTCGCCGGCCGCGCCGACCGCCTATCTCGCCGACGACGGCGCCTTCATCCATCCGATCGAGGGAACGCCGAACGCGGCCTTGGTCGATCGCGACCTCATGGTCTACGGCCTCAAGGCCGGTTACGGCCGCAAGGGCGCGCGGATCGGCAGCCGCGACGGCGACGACAAAGCGTTCCGCGATGACATGGTGGCGTTCTGGCGCCGTGTGTTGGCGGTTCCACTGTCCTGAAATTTTCAGAGTTCCTGCTTGACGTATCCATAACTCAGTGGTTATGAGTAAATTCATAACCAACGGGTTATCGATCAGATGTCGAAGGCGCAGGATATGCTGTTTCGGACGCTCGCCGATCCCACCCGGCGCGCCATCTTCGAGCGCTTGTGCCGCGGCGGCGAGCAGACGGTCGGGGCGCTGACGGCGCGGGCCGGGGTTTCGCAGCCGGCCGTGTCAAAACACCTCGCGGCGCTCAAGCAGGCCGGGCTGGTGCTTGACCGCCATGAGGGCCGCGAGAGGCATTACAGCGCGCAACTCTCGGCGCTGGCGCCGCTGCTCGACTGGACCAGCCAGATGACCGGGTTTTGGCAGAAGCGGTTCGATGACCTCGAGGACCTGCTCAAAAGGATGGACCAATGACCACAGAAACGCGTTCCGTCGTCGTCGAACGTGAGATGCCGCATCCGCCGGAAAAACTCTGGCGCGCGCTCACCCAGCCGCATCTGATCGCGGAGTGGCTGATGAAGAACGATTTTGCTCCGGTGGTCGGCCATCGCTTCAATCTGCGCGGTGAGTGGGGCGGCGTGCTGGACTGCGAGGTTCTCGTCGTCGAGCCGAACAAGGAACTGGCCTACACCTGGAACCACGCCCACGACGATCCTGCCTTCAGTCTGCAAAGCGTCGTGACGTTCACGCTGACGCCGACGGCCGCCGGCACGCGCCTGCGGATGGAGCAGGCGGGCTTCCGGCCCGATCAGCGCCAGGCCTTCGGCGGCGCCAATGCCGGATGGCAGCAGATGTTTGCCAAGCTGGAACAGGTTTTGGCGCAAGCGTGAGATAGGAGGTCGAATTGAACTGGAACAGACTGATACGGCAAACCCATCGCTGGCTGTCGATCGCCTTCACATTGGCCGTGATCCTGAACCTGATCTTCCTGATGCAAAAGGAGCAGGTGGTCTGGGTCGGCCTGCTGGCACTGTTCCCGCTGATCCTGCTGCTGATCAGCGGACTCTACTTGTTTGCGCTGCCTTATCTGGCTAAGGGACGATCATGAAAGCAACGAAAAGCGCTGCCACCAAAGCCAAGGAGGGAGCCTCTCCCTCGAAACTCATCGACGGCAGGATCAAGGAGCTCGGCGACTGGCGCGGCGAGACGCTCGCGCGCATACGCGCGATCATCAAGCAAGCGGATCCCGATGTGGTCGAGGAATGGAAATGGCGCGGCGTTCCCGTCTGGGAGCATGACGGCATCATCTGCACCGGCGAGACCTACAAGACCGTCGTGAAGATGACATTTGCCAATGGCGCGGCGTTGAAGGATCCCGCAAAACTTTTCAACTCCAGCCTCGAAGGCAACGTCCGGCGCGCCATCGATATTGCCGAGGGCGGGAAGATCAACGAGAAGCGCTCTGAAGGATTTGATCCGCGCCGCGGTCGAGCTCAACCAGGCGAAGAAGAAGCCGACCAAAGCTGGAAAGAAATGACGGCAACGTTCGCTTAACCCTGCTCCTTAGCGGTTGCTAAGGGGATTTGCCCTATTCGTCACGCCACGCCGCGAGAGAAGCTCGCCTTTCGATCCAGAACGGTTTTCTTGGACAGGGGAGCGGGACAGCGGACGTGACACTCATCAGAAAATTCTTGAAAGACGAGAGCGGCGCGACAGCCATCGAGTATGGCCTGATTGCCGCCGGCATTTCGCTTGCGATCATCTCCATCGTAAACGGACTCGGCACGAACCTCAGAACAAAATTCACCTCGATCAACACCTCGCTGAAGTAATTCCAGCGGTGCGCATTCCGGCGCGTCGTTCTCGGAAACGCTGAGGCTTCCACCAAGCTCGTCATGCCCGCGCTTGTCGCGGGCATCCACGTCTTCGGTTCAGTAATGCAGGAAAGACGTGGATGGCCGGGACAAGCCCGGCCATGACGAAAGCCGCCTCTTACCCATTCCGGTACGTATAGCTGTAGCCGTTCAACGCCGGCGCGCCGCCGAGATGGGCGTAGAGCACCTTCGAGCCCTCAGGGAAAAAACCCTTCTTCACGAGGTCGATCATGCCCTGCATCGATTTGCCCTCATAGACGGGGTCGGTGATCATCGCCTCGGTGCGCGCCGCAAGGCGGATCGCCTCGTTGGTCTCATGGCTCGGCACGCCGTAGGCCGGATAGGCGTAGTCCTCCAGAATCACGATCTCGTCGTCGCGCACCTTGCGGCCGAGCTCGACCAGTTCAGCGGTGTTGTCGACGATCTCGCGCACTTGGCCGCGCAGCTGCGCGGGCGTGCCCGAGGCGTCGATCCCGATCACCCGGTGCGCGCGGTCATCGGCGGCGAAGCCGACGATCATGCCGCCCTGGGTCGAGCCGGTGACCACGCAGACGATGATGTAATCGAATTTGATGCCCATCTGCGCTTCCTGCGCGCGAACCTCCTCGGCGAAGCCGACATAGCCGAGCCCGCCGAACTTGTGCACGGAGGCGCCGGCCGGGATCGCGTAGGGCTTGCCGCCGGCATCCCTGACCGACTGGATCGCCTCTTCCCAGCTCTTGCGGATGCCGATGTCGAACCCGTCATCGACGATGCGGCTCTCGGCGCCCATCAGCCGCGTCAGCAGGATGTTGCCGACGCGGTCGTAAACGGCGTCCTCATGCGGCACCCAGCTTTCCTGGATCACCACGCATTTCATGCCGATCTTGGCTGCGGTCGCCGCCACCATGCGGGTGTGGTTCGACTGCACGCCGCCGATCGAGACCAGTGTGTCGGCGTTGGAGGCGATCGCGTCGGGCACGATATATTCGAGCTTGCGCAGCTTGTTGCCGCCCATCGCGAGCCCCGAATTGCAGTCGTCGCGCTTGGCGTAGATCTGCACCTTGCCGCCGAGCGCGGCGGTCATGCGCGGCAAATGCTCGATCGGCGTCGGGCCGAAGGTCAGGGGATAGCGGGCGAATTTGTCCAGTCTCAGCATTCGGGGTCTCCATGCACTGCGGAATATAGCCGGAAGCGGGATGCATTGAACCCGTTGACACTTGCCGGCGTCTCATGGGCCAACTGAGGGACCTGCATGACTGTGCCGAAACAACTGGCGTTGATCGCGCTCGGCTACGTCATCGCCATCGTCGGCGGGTTTGCTGCCGTCGCCGTTAACGAATTCCTGATGCCGGCCGACATCTCCCAAGGCTCGCCCGGCATGGTCGCCTTTGGCGACATGGTCCTGCTAGTGCTGGTGACGGGCTTTCTCGGCCTGTTGCCGACCTTTTTCCTGATCCGGCTCGCCATCGCGAAGGCGCCGCGCGCCTCGCTGGTTGCCCTGACCGTGGTGGCGCTGGCGGGGCCGCTCAGCTGGCTGGCGATGGTCGCTCTGGCGCATCGAGGGCCGGGGCCGTACGTGCCGGCGTTCGGCGGTCAGTCCTTCGGCTGGCTGATTGCCTTTGTCGCCATTCCTCGCATCGTCGTCGGACCGATCCTCGTTGTGGCCGAGGGACTGGCCATGATCCTCGTCCGGCAGCGCAACATGCGCATCGTCCTTGCCGCAACCATGCTGATGGACCTCATCCCGATCGGCCTCTACGCGTGCACATGGCGGGCGCGATGCTCCGCTGAAAGTCCAAGAAGATTCTTGCAGACAAATCACCCGATCCGGGCGTATCGTCGTTTCGGGCGTTAGGGGACTCTCACCCATGGATATCGCGGAGCGATTTTTCGTCGCCGCCGCCGCGGCGAGCCTGTTGCTCATCGTTGCAACGGCTCTGTAGCTGTGATCCGGAGGTGAAGCTTTTCCGGCAGATCATGCGTAGCAGGCAGAGGCGGCACTTGACCTGATTTTGCGGGACCGACACCGGCCCGGCCTCGAGCCGGTTGTGGCCCGAACGACCCCGCATGCAAAAGCCCCGGATTCTCATCCGGGGCTTTGCCGTTTAGAGAGTGACTCTCAGTACCTCGCGACGATCGGGCGGCGGCGACTTGTAGGTCCGCGCGGGTAGGTCGGCTGCATTGGCCACGGCGGCGAAGCCGGCAATCGAAACAAGCCCAATTCCGGCAATGACAAGACGCTGCACGGCCAGTCCCTCACATCAAGACAGACGAGCGGTATCTCGCATGAAACCGCCCGATGTGACAGACTGCCTCATCCTCAGGTTGCTCATTGTCGTTGAGTGTTGCGAAATTGCCTCGAAGACTGTCACAATCCATTTCGAAGGAGCCGGCCATGCAAGACCGTCGAACATTCCTTACCCTTGCCGCCGGCGCACTCGCCGCGCCGCAATTCGCGCGGGCGCAGGACCATGACAAGGCGGTGACAAGCCCCGCCTTCTTTTATGTCAGCCTTGGTCCTGCGTTGCGGCTGTATTTGACCGATCCCGACAATGCAGGGCTGATCGAGCGCGGCACGGTGCAACTGCCGGAAAATATCCAGTATGCCTGGCCGCATCCCTCCGCGCCGTTCTTGTATGTCGCCTCCAGCAATGGCGGCTCCGGTACCACGGGCGCCAAGGGTGACCGGCATTTTCTGAATGCGCTGCGCATCGACAAAGAGAGCGGCGAACTCTCGGCGCATGGCCCGTCAGCCGTGCTGCGTTCGCGCCCGATCCATGTCTCGGTCGACCGCGCCGGCAACTACGTGCTCACCGCCTACAACAATCCGAGCAGCGTCGCGGTGCACCGGATCAATGCCGATGGCGCGATGGGCGAGGAGGTCGCGCAATCAGCATCGCTCGATTGCGGGATTTTCGCCCACCAGATTCGCACCACGCCGAACAACGACGCCGTGATCCTGGTCTGCCGCGGCAACGACAAGGCCGCGAGCAAGGCGGAGGATCCCGGCTCGCTGAAATTCTTCGGCTTCAAGGACGGCCAGCTCACCAACCGCGTCTCGGTCGCGCCCGATGGCGGTTTCGGTTTCGGCCCGCGCCATCTCGAGTTTCATCCGACGCTGCCTTTCGTCTATGTCTCGCGCGAGCGCGAGAACAAGCTCAACGTCTTTCGCCTCGTCGACGGCGTGATCGATCCGCAGGTGCTGTTCGTGAAGGAGACGCTTGCCGCGCCCGACAAGCTCGTGTCGCGCCAGGCCGCCTGCACGCTGCATGCGCACCCGAACGGCCGCTTCCTTTATCTGGCCAACCGCGCCTACGACACCGTCAAGTCCGACGGCAAGGATGTGTTTCCCGGCGGCGAGAACAACATCGCGGTGTTCGCGATCGATCAGTCGAGCGGCGAGCCGACATTGATCCAGAACGAGGACGTGCGCGGCGTCTATCCGCGCACCTTCGCGCTCGATCCCACCGGCCGCATGCTCGTTGTCACCGACGTCGAGCCGAAGCTGTCGCGCGACGCCTTTGGCTTGTCGACCATTCCCGCCAATATCTCCGCGTTCAAGGTCGGAGCCGACGGCAAGCTCACCTACACCAACAATTACGAGATCGACACCGCCGGCCAGCTGCAGTTCTGGAGCGGCATGGTGAGTGTAGGGTAGGGCGCTTCTTCACCCTCCCCCTTGCGGGGAGGGTGGCGCGCGTGAGCGCAGCGAACAAGCGCCGGGTGGGGGTAAAGTCCAAATATTGGGCGCTGGGACCCCCACCCCGCCGCTCATTTCATTCGCGGCGACCCTCCCCGCAAGGGGGAGGGTAAGGCAAATCGAGTTTTCCTCTTTCAGACTATCCCTGCCGCAGCGGCCGGAACGCGTCACGCACCTCGCGGCTGAAAATCGCCGGCTGCTCCCAGGCGGCAAAGTGGCCGCCGGCCTCGGCCTGATGAAAATAGATCAGCCTGGGATAGGCCTTCTCGGCCCAGCTCTTCGGCGCCACGAAGCTTTCGCCGGGGAAGGCGGTCACCGCGGCCGGGATCGGGACACCTGCGGGCAGATAGAGGTTGGTCTTGTTCTCCCAATACAGCCGCGCCGAGGAAATCGCGGTGTTGGTCAGCCAGTACAGCGTGATGTTGTCGAGCACGTCGTCGCGGGTCAGCGCGCCCGCCGAGTGCCCATTGACGTCGTGGCCGAGCACAGCCGCTTGCATGGCATTGGCCGGCTGCGCCCAGCCGTCGCCATGGTCGAGTAGCCAGGCGGCGAGGCCGGCGGGCGAATCCGTCAGTGCGGCCAGCGTCTGCGGCCGCGTTCCCATGATCTGCGCATAGGCGCGCCGCTTGCCGAACTGGATCTTGAGCTGGGCGTAGGCGTGCTTCTCCTCGTCGGAGAGATTTGCCGGCGCGTCGCCGCCCGACGCCACTGCCTTGAAGACGTCGGGCGGCACGACGGCGGGCAAGTTGACATGGATGCCGAGCAATTCCGGCGCGCCGAGCTTGGCCATTTCGTTTGTAATCGGCGAACCCCAGTCGCCGCCTTGTGCCACGAACTTCCTGTAGCCGAGCCGCTTCATCAGCACGACCCAGGCGCGCGCGATCCGCACGGGGTCCCAGCCCGTGCTCGTCGGCTTGCCGGAGAAGCCGTAGCCCGGCATCGACGGGATCACGAGATGGAAGGCGTCGTCGGCGCTGCCGCCGCTTGCCGTCGGATTGGTCAGGGGATCGATGATCTTCATCTGCTCGATGACGGAGCCGGGCCAGCCGTGCGTGACGATCATCGGCAGCGCGTTGTCGTGCTTCGAGCGCACGTGGATAAAGTGGATATCGAGCCCGTCGATCTCGGTGATGAAATTCGGCAGGGCGTTGAGGCGGGCCTCGATCTTGCGCCAGTCGTATTCGGTGCGCCAGGTGCGCACGAGGTCCTGCAGCATCGCGAGCGGGACGCCTTGGGAGTCGTCCGCGACAGTTTCCTTCTCGGGCCAGCGGGTCGCCGCCAGGCGTTTCTTGAGGTCGATCAGATCCTCTTCGGGGATGGTGATGCGGAACGGGCGGATCACCTCGTTCGCCGCGGTCTCGGCCGCGAATGCTGAAAATGGGCCGATGGCGGTGGCGGCAAGTCCGATGGCTGCGGTGCTCAAGAGCTGACGCCGGTTCGGTGACGACGACAGATGGATCATGGTCCTTCTCCTGCGGTTATTTTGCACCGTATGCGATATAACGGGATGCGCTTTCTGCGAACGTGCCGATTTTGTCGATTCGCCCGCCGCAGTGGCTAATACGGCGGGGCCTTGCGCTTGCGCTGCTCGGTCGCCGCTTCGATCCACCACATGAGATCATCGGCAAATCGCGGGAACGTGTGCTCGACTGCCGCGCCGGCGGCGCCTATCGGTTCACCCTCGGCCGATAGAGTCTGCGCGATCGGGCCGACCGCAATCGTGCTCGAGATCACGATCATGCCCATCTCGCACAGCGTGCCGTGCCAGGCGGTCGCGGCATGCGCGCCGGCGAGACGTCCGGCCGAGTAACTCACGAGCGCGGCGGGCCGCCAGAACCATTCCTCCAGGAAGTGATCGGTGAGGTTCTTCAGCCCGGGCTGCATGCCCCAATTATATTCGCCGGTCACGAACACGAAGCCGTCGGCCTTGCGGATCTTGGCGGCGAGCTCCTCGAGCGCAGGCGGCGCGTTGCCTTTCGGGTATTCCTTGTACATGCGGTCGAGCATCGGAAGATTGACCGCCTTGGCATCGATCAGCTCGACGTCGCAGCCGCGGCGGCGCAAGCGCTCGACGACGAAATGTGCGAGCCGGATTCCCAACCGGTCCGACCGGTACGAGCCGTAGAAGACGAGGATGCGAGCGCTCATGATCTCACTGCAGGAACAGGGCGGCCGAAGTCTACATCGGCCGGTCTGATAATAACCGCAGCAAAGCCTACACTATTTCGGCAATGGCTTGCCGGCCTGTTCGCTGACGATGTACTCGGCGTACCAATCCGGCCAGGCTTCGTCATGCTTGCCGCTGCGCCGTTCATGCTCGCCATGCGCGGCGGCGGCGCGCCGCAGCGCGGCCGCAAGCCCGGCTGACGAGTTGAACTCGGTGTTGTCGGGGTTCACCCTGCCGGGCAGCCGCTGCGTGACCTCCTGCAGCAGCCAGAGATTGCCGTCGGGATCGGTAAAGGTCGCAAGCGACGAGTAGCTCTTCCGCTCCGGATCGGGACCAGGCAGGCGGCCGTCCGGGCCGTTGCCGGGATGGAAGATGTCGCTGACCTCTACTCCGAGCGCAATCAGCTCGGCGCGCGCCGCCGCAATGTCGCCGACGACGAGATAGCGCGGGTACACCGGTCCTTTGCCGAGCTGGATCGAGGTCGGCGAGCCCGGAGGCGTGAGCTGCACGGCGCGTGAGCCGTCGGGCCGCACGAAGTCGGCGTCGAGCCGCCAGCCGAGCTTCTCGTAGAACTGCTTGGCGCGGTCGACGTCCGCAACGGGAATCACGACCGCCTCGAGCTTGAGGTCCGATATCGCGACCTTCGGGGTTTTGATCTGGATGGTCATGGGCTTGCTCCTTGATCTCGCGATTATCTTCGGTCGGCGAAACCGCGCATTCCGGAATGGCATCGCTTTGTTCGATTCGAACGGTGTTGCGATAATGGCCTCGGCTAACAGGAGGGCGCGGCCTCTGCGGACCCGCGCCCTTCGTTTCTGCGGCCTGAATCAATAGGTCGAACCATACAACAAAGCCGGGACCGTTCCGGTCGCAGGCGCCTTGTAGATGTGATGGTGAGGCCGCCCGTTACCGAGTTCGCTCGCCACGTAGGCCTGCATCGCTGCGGGATCGTCAGCCAGCCTTGACGCCGGCGTCGGGGCTCCGCCGTTCAGCACGTCGAGATTGGGATGATAGAAGGCGAATGCGCCGGGCTCCTGAATGGCGGCTTGGGCGAACACCGGAGTAGAGGCGAGCAGCGCCGAGAGCACGACGGCGGCGGCGAGCGCCTTGAACGCGGTCGCGGAGACATGAGGTTGCAGGTTGATTGCCGCGGCGTGGCTGCGGGCTTTCTGAAGGCGGGTCATGGCGAGATCCTTTCGGGCTGTCACTGGCCGGGTCGTCCCGGCTGTCGTCCGAGAGGTAGTGCAGTGCGAAAGGGGGTGAATGGACGGGCGGCGCAAAACACTTTTGCGCCGGGCGGTCGAATGGGCTATCAGTCTAAGTCTTTGGCAAGACTATCGAAATGCTTACGCAAACGGGGTGCCGCAAAGTCCATGAAAGCGCGCACCCGCGGCGCGGCAAGCCTGCCATGCGGGGCCACCAGGTGCACCGGCAGCGGCGCGGGCTCCTGATCCGTGAGCAGGATCTCGAGCTCGCCCCGACGCACATGCTCGGCCACCTGATAAGAAAACAGTCGCGCGACGCCGCGTCCGCCGAGCGCGGAAGCCACCGCGCCGCGGATGCTGTTGATGACGAGCCGTGGCGCGAACTGCACTGTCCGCGGCACCGAAGAACCTTCCGGCGGCGGAAAGGTCCATGAATTGGGCAAGTGCGCCATCGCGATGACCTGGTGCTTGGCGAGGTCGGATGGCTCCTTGATGCGCGGGTTCTGCTTGAGGTAGCGCGGCGCGGCCACCACGAGCCGCCGCACCTCGCCGATGTGCACGGCGACCATTGCCGAGTCCGCGAGGTTGCCGATACGCAGCGCGACATCGATGCCCTCGTCGATCAGGTTGACGAACCTGTCCAGCAGGAAGAGCCGCGCCGACACCGTCGGCGTCGCATCCAGGAATGCATCGAGGATCGGTTGCAGCACCAGCTCTCCCGACAGCACGGGACCTGTGACCGTCAATGTGCCGCGCGGCGCGGACTTTGCGCCGCTCACCATGACGTCGACCTGCTCGAGCTCGCTCAACACGCGGCGGCAGGTTTCCGCATAACGCTCGCCCTCCTCGCTCAGCTTGATCGACCGCGTGGTCCGATGCAGCAGCTCGGCACCGGCCCGCGCTTCCAGAAAGGCGATGGCGCGGCTCACCGCGGCGGGCGAGCGGCCGAGCTTGCGGCCGGCGGCGGCAAGGCTGCCCTCGTCGATCGCCACCACGAACACCTTCATTGCATCGAGACGATCCATGCTCTTTCCGCGTCGGGCAACTGGCCGCAAGCGGCGGCCGTGGAATCGCATCGTACCCATTCCGTCGCGCCACGGAAGAGTGTCTGCCGTCGGGCATGTCTTCGACTGCGCGCCGGGGTGGCGTAGCTCTCTCTGCATCAAAGCAGCGCCGAGCGCACCGCAACCGCCAGAGGAGCACATCATGGGCATCGAGCAGAAAGTCGCAGTCATCACCGGCGCGTCGCAGGGTATCGGCGCCGCCCTGGTCAAGGCCTACCGCGATCGCAACTATCGCGTGGTCGCCACCGCCCGTTCGATCAAGCCGTCGAAGGACGAGGATATCCTCGCCGTGCCCGGCGATATCTCCGACTGGAAGACGGCGGAGCGCGTGATTTCGCAAGGCGTGGCCCGGTTCGGCCGTATCGACACGTTGGTCAACAATGCCGGCATCTTCATCGCCAAGCCGTTCACGCAATACACCGAGGCGGACTACCGGGCGCTGCTCGGCGTCAACCTCGACGGCTTTTTCCGGATCACCCAGCTCGCCATCGCCGAGATGGAGAAGCAGGGCAGCGGCCATGTCGTGCAGGTCTCCACGAGCCTGGTTGATCACGCCAATTCCAGCGTGCCGTCGGTGCTGGCATCGCTGACCAAGGGTGGATTGAGCGCCGCGACCAAATCGCTCGCGATCGAGTATGCGAGGCGCGGGATCCGCGCCAACGCCGTGGCGCTCGGTGTCATCAAGTCGCCGATGCATCCGGTCGAGAGCCACGCCGTCCTCGATACGATGCATCCGCTCGGCCACATGGGCGAGATGTCCGACGTCGTTGACGCCGTGCTCTATCTCGAGGGGGCGAGTTTCGTGACCGGCGAGATCCTTCATGTCGACGGCGGCCAGAGCGCCGGTCACTGACCGGCCGCCGAGCCGCGGCGCGCAGGTGAGCCAGAGGAAGCGGAGGATGAGATGTCCGACCAACAAGCAAGCCTCAAGCATGCTCACAGCGATCCGGGTGAGCAGGAGTTAGCAACCTGGCGGCTGGCGGCGGCAGGATTGTCCGCTTCACTCGTCGGCATCGGACTGGCGCGCTTTGCCTACACGCCGCTCATTCCCGCCCTGATTGCCGCAAAATGGTTCGGCGCGACGGATGTGGTGTACCTTGGCGCGGCCAATCTGGCGGGTTATCTCGCCGGCGCGTTACTGGCGCGCCGTGCGGCGGCCCGCTTCGGCGCCGTGGCATCGCTGCGCGCCATGATGGTGCTTGCGACGCTTGCCTTCTTTGCGTCCTCAGCGCCCGTTTCATTCCTCTGGTATTTCTCCTGGCGTTTCCTGGCGGGTGTCAGCGGCGGAATTATCATGGTGCTTGCCGCAACCGTGGTGCTGCCGCACGCCTCGCGCAGCCGCCGCGGATTTGTCGGCGGCGTCATCTTCGCCGGCGTTGGTCTCGGCGTCGCGATATCAGGCACGCTGGTCCCGCTGCTCCTTCGGCAAGGTCTTGCACAGAGCTGGGTTGGGCTTGGCGTGCTGTCGGGGCTTTTGACCCTGATCAGTTGGGCCAATTGGCCGAAGGAAAAGCAGGCGGGCGCGCCGCACGCCGCGTCTCATCCTGTGAAGCATCATAGCCAGCCAAAGGCGGCGCGGGGGCTGATCCTGCAATACGGACTCAACGCCGTGGGTCTCGTCCCGCACATTCTCTTCCTCGTCGATTTCGTCGCGCGTGGCCTCGGCCAGGGTATCGCCGCCGGCTCGCAATACTGGGTGCTCTATGGCCTGGGTGCCGTCGTCGGCCCCTTGCTCGCAGGCCATCTCGGCGATCGCGCGGGATTTGGCCCGGCGCTCCGCCTCTCCTTCCTGATCGAGGCGGTCGCGATTCTGCTCCCCACCGTCAGCACGGCGCCGCTGTCGCTGATCGCCTCGAGCGTGATCGTGGGCGGCTTCACGCCCGGCATCGTGCCGCTGGTGTTGGGACGTGTCCACGAATTGCTGCCGCACAGCACCGAACAGCAACGCGTGGCCTGGAGCCATGCGACCACGAGCTTCGCCCTGTTTCAGGCGACGGCGGCTTATGGATTCTCCTGGCTGTTCGCGCACACCGGAGGCGACTATCTGCCCCTGTTCGCCATCGGCGGCGGCGCCATGCTGCTCGCGCTGGCGATAGACTTTGCCCCGACATTATCGGCGCGCAAGCAGCCACGTCGAGGATGAAACCGCGCCGAGCGGGGCGATGTGTGTGCTATCGTGGCGGCGCAACGGGAATGGCGGCCTTCAAATGAAGGGAAAGCTGATTGCGGTCTTCGTCGGCGTGTGCATCGCGGCCGCGTCATGGGCGCCGCTGTGGATCGTCGAGGCGTACGATCGCTACGCGATGCCGGTCGGGCTCGGCCTGTTTGCCATTGCAGGCAGTTTTGTCGGCGGCGTGATCGCCCTGGTCGGGGTCATCAGGCTCGTGATCGACGCCGCACGCGCCTCAAAAGCGCGACCCTAGATCTGCCGGTCCATCCGCCCTGCCTGCTGGCGCTTCCTGCGCCAAACGCCGCTCCGTGCTGGAGGAGCCGGCCTCTTCAACATTTCTTGAGATGTGAGATTGATCACAGCTGGGCGGCGGGTGCCGGTGACATCCTGCTCTTGTTGAATTGCGAGTCGGCGTTTTGAGTGCGGCAGTTCTTGCTGATTTTTGAGCACGTATCGTTGCCAGTGTTTTTTCAAAGGAGATTATTGCATGACGAACGCGCAACATGATCACGGCGACGCTGGACTGGCTGAAATCTGGCGCAACGCGAATCACCGCCGCACGCAGGATCTCTGGTGGTTGATCACCGCGATTTTCAAAACAGTGGCCGTTCAGATCACGCGTACCCGAAACGAGAATGCGCTGGGCAAGACTCTCCTGGCATCAGGAGACAGTCCGTTCGCTCCCGGAAAGACCAGAATGGCGGGAGGCCGAAGTGGGTCATGATCTGCCGTTTGCAGTGTTTGGCCTGAGCGGAATAGCAGCGGGATTTTTCGCGGGCCTGTTCGGTATTGGTGGCGGACTGATCCTGGTGCCTGTGCTGGTTTACGCGTTCACATCGACCGGGGCCGATACCCAACATGCGGTGGCGATGGCCCTCGGGACGTCGATGGCCGCGATCGTGTTCTCCGCTGCGCAGAGTGCCTACGGCCATTATCGCCGGGGCAGCGCCTCCACCGGAATGCTCCGCCGTGCCACGCCCTGTGTGATCCTCGGTGTCACACTTGGCAGCGCTGTCGCTGCGGAATCGCCGGCCGTGCCGCTGCTGTCCTTTGTGGCCTGCTTCCAACTGTTCGCGGCGGCGTTGATGATCACAGATGTGTCGAAGCTCGGAACGTTGCAGACATTGGCGCGGCGCGACTCGGCACTGAACATGTTCAGCCTGGCGTTTGGCGGCGTCGCCGCGTTCGCCGGGATAGGAGGCGGGACGTTGTTCACGCCCTATTTCAAGGCTGCCGGCATGGAGCCGAAACTTGCAATCGGTACTTCGGCAGCCATCGGGTTGCCGATAAGCCTGGCGGGTGCGCTCACCTACGCCTGGGAAGGCCGCAATGTGCCCCTCGGTCATTGGATGATCGGCTACATCAATTTGCCCGCGCTCGTGGCCGTTGTTGCAGGAACCCTGTTGACGGTTCGCCTTGGCGTGGCGGTCGCGCACTGGTTGCCCGCGGGAGTCCTGGCACGGCTCTTCGCCCTGTTCCTGCTCCTGAATGGCGCCCATATGTTGCATTCGGCCTTGATTTGAATCCCATCGCTGCGGATTCTGCCGCGAGCGACGGCCGCGATACGGGACGACGACGGAGATGATGGAGACATCGCTACGCCAAAGACGTCCTTTGACGATGATCTGTGAAATGGCGTGATCAAGCCGCGGAGTTTGCCGCCGCAACACGACGGGCAAACAGCAAAACCGCCGCCCGCGCGGAAGGTGTCCCCGGGATGCTTGCAACGCGCCGCGATGGTTGGCGCACGACCGCAATGCTGGTGCTTCAATCTCAGAAGGCTGATTATTCGCTGTGGGACCTGTTTTAATGGCCCCTGATCGCCATATCAGGACTATCGCCGTCCGGCCCTCGGCAATTTCGGCGACTGAGAGTATTGCGCTCCCGCCCCTCAAAGGAGAAGCGCGATGCAACGTCGCCGTTTCGATCAGACAGAACCGCTTCAGGATCGCATCGCATCTTTCGCTCGCGAGGCCCGAGAAAAGGCCTCGCAGCTTCCGCATGGTCCGGAGCGCGATGCCCTGCTCAAAAAAGCACGGCTGGCCGACACTGGAGGCCACTTGGAGGATTGGACGAATTCGTCCGCATCGCGACCGCCAAAGAGGTAGGCCGCTTTTCCATTGGAACCCGTTGCGTCCGGGCAGCTTACCCTTCATGCCCCGGTATTTTTTCCATGTTTACCACGACCGCGTCGAACTCGATGACGAGGGCGAGGAATTGCCGGACAAGCATGCGGCCTGGGAGGAAGCAACAATCACGGCTGGTCAGATTCTGCAAAGCCTCGACGGCAGGCTGAAGCCTGATCGGGAATGGCGGATGGAGGTCATGGACGAGTTTCAGAACCCGCTCTATGTCCTGCACATCAATGCGGAGAAACCAAAGTAGCGCCGCATCGGTCGGCGACCTCCGCGATTTCGTGCACTTCGTCTCTATTCCGGCAAATAGGAACGAACACTGCCATCACCAGTTCACCTTGCGCTGCAACATTTCTCATGGACTGGGTCATCGTGCAGATCACAAAGGAAACTGCAGATGGCGTTCGTGCGCACACGGTCAACCTCGTTCCTCTCGGACTGCATCTCCATCTTGCGGCAGTACCCTCTGGCGGCTGCAGTCGGCGTGGCCGCAAGTGTTCTTGCGGCATCGGCCGTCGTGAACGGACAGCTTGCGCGGAAGGCGCAACGCGATAATCCTCCCAAGGGAAAATTCATCGAGATCGACGGCGTACGACTGCACTACGTGGAGCGAGGACGCGGCCGGCCCCTGGTTCTGTTTCACGGCAACGGCAGCATGATTCAGGATTTCGAGTTCGAGCGGCCTGATCGACCTTGCCGCCAGGAACTACAGGGTGATTGTGTTCGACCGCCCCGGGTTCGGTCACAGCTTGCGGCCTCGCAACGTGGTGTGGACGCCCGAAGCGCAAGCCGATCTGTTTGCGAAGGCGTTGGCCAGCCTGGACGTTCCGCAAGCGATCGTACTCGGGCATTCCTGGGGCGCATCGGTTGCGGTCGCTTTGGCCATCAAACACCCGTCCCTGGTGGAGGCACTGGTGCTCGCGTCGGGCTATTACTTTCCGACTCCCCGCGCAGACTTCCTGATGCTGTCAGGACCCGCCATCCCGGGGCTCGGCGATATCGTCGGCTCCGCCATCGCACCGATCGTCAGCAGGCTGATGTGGCCTGCGATGTTGAACAAGATGTTCGGGCCGCGGCCGGTTCCAGAGAAGTTCGCCGGATTTCCCAAGGAAATGGCGGTTCGTCCGTCTCAGATCCGCGCCAGCGCCGCAGAAACCGCCCTGATGATTCCCAACGCCCTTGCGTCGGCGAAAACCTACGGCGAACTTGCGATGCCGGTGATCATCATTGCCGGCGAGAACGATCGCCTCATCGATATCGACGAGCAATCCGGTCGGCTGCACGGCGAAGTCAGACAAAGCAAGATGCATCGCGTTGCAGGCGCCGGTCATATGGTCCAGCAGTCCGCAACCGGTGATGTGATGGCAGCCATCGACGAAGCTGCCGCTGAGACGTTGCACTAGACGTTGCGCAGGCGAACTTTGCCAGAAGTGACTGCGCAAACATATGCTCCGACTTAGGAACCTTTGATCTCCCCACCTCTTGTTGCGGTACGCGACAAACTTCACCGTCATCATCTTTTGCGCTGACACACCCACCAAGCCGACCTCAAACAAGACTGGAATCGAACATGGCCAAAAAGCCGATGCTGTTGAGCGACCTCTTCCACGAGACGCTCAAGGATATCTATTTTGCCGAGAACAAGATCCTCAAGACCCTTCCCAAGATGGCGAAGGCTGCGCAATCGAAGGAGTTGCAGAAGGCGTTCACGAAGCATCTCCGGGAAACCCAGGGCCAGGTGAAGCGTCTCGAGCAGGTGTTCAGGATCATCGGCAAGCCGGTACGGGGAAAAACCTGTGCGGCCATCAACGGCATCACCGAAGAAGGTGCAGAGATCATCAAGGACTTCAAGGGAATGCCCGCTCTCGATGCAGGCCTTCTTGCGGCAGCCCAGGCGGTCGAACATTACGAGATGTCGCGCTACGGCACGCTGCGCACGTGGGCCGAAGAACTTGGAATGGCGGACGCGGCCAAGCTTCTTCAGGCGACACTTGATGAAGAGGAAGCGACGGACGCCGCCCTCACCAAGCTCGCCGAATCTCTGGTCAACATCGAGGCTGAACAGAAATTGGCGGCCTGACGCCGCTGGTTGCGGGTCAAGCTGATAAAGAAGGATAGCGCAGACGCGTCGCCCGAAGGTCAAGCCGCTTCGGCTGTTTGACGGTTGAATTCGGAAGGCGCCGCTCGCCGGTCACCTCTCCCCGCACGCGGGGAGAGGGAACGCAATCACCGTATCGGCGGCGCGTACTGGATGCCGCCGGCGTTCCAGAGCTGGTTCAGCCCGCGCGGGATGTGCAGCCGCGACTCGGCGCCGACATTGCGCTCATAGACCTCGCCGTAATTGCCGACATGCTTGATGATGCGCACCGCCCAGTCCTTGGTCAGTCCGAGGTCCGGGCCGTAATTGCCTTCGGTGCCGACCAGCCGCATCACGTCCGGCTTTTTCGACTTCAGCGCTTCGTCGATGTTCTTGGAGGTGACGCCGAGCTCCTCGGCGTTGATCATCGCATAGAGCGTCCATTTGACGATCATCATCCAGTCGTCGTCGCGTTGGCGCACCACGGGCGCGAGCGGCTCCTTGGAGATGACGTCGGGCAGGATCACCTGGTCGTTGCCCTTGGACATGTTGAGCCGCAGGGCATAGAGCTGAGAGACATCGGCGGTGAAGGTGTCGCACTTGCCGTCCTCATAGGCCTTTACCACCTGGTCCAGCGCCGGGAATTTTACTTCCTCGTACTTCATGTTGTTGGTTTTGAAGTAGTCGGCGAGGTTCAGTTCGGTCGTCGTCCCCGCTTGCACGCAGACCTTGCTGCCGTTGAGGTCGAGCGCGGAATCGATGTTGCGCGCGCGCGGGATCATGAAACCCTGGCCGTCATAATAGGCGACCGCCGGGAAATAGAGATCGTAATTCTCCTCGCGCGACATGCTCCAGGTCGAATTGCGGGAGAGGATGTCGACCTTGCGGCTCTGCAGCTCCTTGAAGCGCTCATTGGCGTCGAGGGGCACGAACTTCGCCTTGGTCGGGTCGTCGAAGATCGCTGATGCCACTGCGCGGCAGAAGTCGACGTCGAAGCCGCTCCAGTTGCCCTTGTCGTCGGGGATCGAGAAGCCGGGCAGGCCCTTGTTGACGCCGCACAACACTTCGCCGCGGCGAACCGTGCGCTTCAGCGTGCGGGTGTCGTAGAACTCATAGACGATGGCGCAGATGGCAACGAGAACTGCAACCGCGAGCCCGATCAAAAGGCCGCCTCGGAATGTGCGAAACATGTGTCTCTCTCGATAATCGATGGAGCGGAGGCGGCGAAAGTCGCTGGCGGCTTACAGCTCGGGCTTCTGACGAATGACCACCTTGGTGCCGACCGGCACGCGAGCGTAGAGATCGCTGACGTCGGCATTGACCAGGCGGAAGCAGCCGGACGACACCTTGGTGCCGATGGTGTCGGGACGATTGGTGCCGTGGATGCGGTAGACGGTGGCGCCGAGATACATGGCGCGCGCGCCGAGCGGATTGCCGGGCCCGCCGGCCATGAAGCGCGGCAGATAGGGCTGGCGTGCGATCATCTCCGGCGGCGGGGTCCAGTCCGGCCATTCCTTCTTGTTGGTGATGGTCACGAGCCCCTGCCACTGGAAGCCGTCGCGGCCGACGCCGATGCCGTAGCGCAACGCGCGGCCGCCGGGCTGGATCAGATAGAGGTGGCGCTCGGCGGTGGAGACGATGATCGTGCCCGGCGCCTCGGTGGTGCGGTAGAGCACCATCTGCTTCTGCCATTCCGGATCGAGTTCGTAGGAATCGTCTGCGACGAGGCCGGGCTGGTCGCCGGGATCCTGGCTTTGCGCAAAGCCCGGCGTGGCCGACAGCGAAAGGCCAAACGCAGCGGTCAACATCAGCATCAGGTGACGCAGCTTCATCGCAGCTCTCTCCTTATTCTTCTTGCGCGCGGGGCTTGTAGCACTGTTCGCCAAACCGCGGGAACCATCTGAGCGGTGATTTGATGGCAAGTTAAAGGCATGCGGGAGAAGGCGTGTGTAATCCTCGACTTAGGTCGCGAGGGGGAGCCGGCGATGGAGTGCGGACTTCGGAAAGTGGGCCCCAGACGTAGAGCGACCCGGAAGGGGGGCATCCCGTCCGGGTCTTGGGTCTACTTGGGGTCTAACTGGCTCCGCTTGGGGATCACGGAGCAAATTCGACGTTTATGGTTGTAGCAGTGGAGTTTTTCCGGGTGATTTCGTCGAATGTTTCAATTGTTTCGTCGCATTTAATTCTTTGGCAGGGCCAAAAAGCGCTTTGGCAGGGCCGGAGCCCTGCCAAACGATTGATTTGGTTATGTTTTCAGGCTGCAGGTCAAGGCGACAGAGGTCAAGCAGCAAGGCTGTCGACGCCGGCGCCCCTGAGGAGATCGGCCAGCTGCTTGCGGGCATAGAACATGCGGGTCTTCACCGTGCTCTGGGGAATGCCGATGATCTGGCCGACTTCCTCGACCGACTTCTCATGATAGTAGACGAGGTTGATGATCTCGCGGTGGGCCGGCGACAGCTTGGCCACGCAGGCGCGCAGGATCTGGCTGGTGTTGGAGCGATCCAGCGACGTTTCCGGCGTATCGGAGTCGTCGGCGATCTCGCGAACTTCCTCCTGATCGATGTCCTCGAAACGGCGCTGGCGCAGCGAGGTCAGCGCCTTGAAGCGCGCGATCGACAGCAGCCAGGTCGACACCTGGGAGCGGCCTTCGAACTGGCTCGCCGTGCGCCACACGTCGAGGAAAACCTGGCTGACGAGGTCTTCGGCCATCGTGGTGTCGCGCACGATGCGCAGGATGAAGCGATAAACCCGTACGTTGTGACGGGAGTAGAGCGTATGCATCGCTGTGCGGTCGCCTTCGGCGATGCGCGCGAGAAGCATCTCATCCGAGGTCGCCTGGGCAGCGATGATGCCCTGGCGTGCTGCGGCGTTGATGGCGATGACGTTCTGCATGACAGTCTCCCGGTGGCACCGCTCGTGCGGCGCTTCGTTGCCGGAAAGTGTTAATGAGCGAAGGTTTCCGGACTTCTGCACGAAAAGAGAAAAATGGTTTCGTGCACGGGGAGAATTGTTTCGTCGCGGCCGTCGGGACGAAACATACGCGGCAAAATTGTGAATATTTTCAATGCGTGGAAAATGCCATCATTTCAGCGGGCCAAAAGTTCCTGCCGCGACAAAATGGCCTTGCTTCAGGCTTTGTCGCCGGCCGGCGAAAACAGATAGCCGCCGCCTCTGATGGTGCGGATCACGGCGGGCTTGGTCGGGTCCGGCTCGATCTTGCGGCGGATGCGCATGATGCGAAGGTCCACGGCGCGGTCGAAGGCCTCGCTGTCGCGGGCGTTGGCCAACTCCAGCAGCCGCTCGCGCGACAGCACGCGCTTCGGGTTGGCGGCGAACACTTTCAACAGCCCGAATTCGGACGCGGTCAGCGGATGCTCGTTGCCTTCGTCGTCGCGCAGCGCCTGGGCTTCGAGATCGAGCCACTTGGTGCCGAAGCGGACCAGCTGTTCCTTGCCGGCTTTGCCGGCGGCCTCGGCTGCGGCCGGCGCGGCCTTGGCGGAGCCGCCGCTCCGACGCAGCACCGAACGGATGCGCGCCATCAATTCGCGGAGTTCGCAGGGCTTGGCGACATAGTCGTCGGCGCCGAGCTCGAGCCCGACCACGCGATCGATTGGGCTCGCGGTGGCGGTCAGCATGATGACGGGGACGTTGGTGCGGCTCTTCAGGTCGCGGATGATGGAGAGCCCGTCCTCCTCGGGCATGTTCAAGTCCAGCACCACGAGATCGGGTGGCGCGCCGGTCTCGATCGCGCCGCGCAGGGTCTTGCCGCCGTCGCACAGCGTCACGGTGAAGCCGTGCATCTTCAGATAGTCGCCGACCATCTCGCGGGCCGGCGCCTCGTCGTCGACGATGATGATGTGCTGGCTCTGGGTCATGACAATTCGGCGGCGGGAAGGGTGACGGTGAAGGTCGAGCCCTTGTTGGGGCCGGGGCTGGCGGCGGTCACGTCGCCGCCATGCATGTCGATGATGCGCTTGACGATGGAGAGCCCGAGGCCGGTCGAGCTTTCTCCGGCGGTGGGCTTTGCGGAGAGGCGCTGGAAGCGGCCGAACAGCCGGCCCAGATCCTCCGGCGACAGCCCCGCGCCCTGGTCGGTGACGCGGATGACGGTGCTGTCGTCCTCATGAGACACTGCCACCGAGATTTTGCCGCCGATCGGCGAGTATTTGATGGCGTTGGACACGAGGTTGTCGATCGCCTCGCGGATGCGGTCGGTGTCGCACATCGTGACGATATTGGGCGGCGCCGAGACCGTGATGGTCTGCTGCTTGTTGACCGCGAGCGGCTGGTTGGCCTCCACGACCTCGCTCACCAGCGCGGCAACGTCGACCGGCTCGCGGCGGATCGTGATGTCGAAAGCGTCCGCCATCGCATCCGAGATCAAATGGTCGACCATCGAGGTCAGCCGCTTGGTGGCGTCGCGGATGTGCTCGATCTGGGCGGTGACGCTTTCCTTGGACGCCGCGGTCGAGATCAGCTCGGTCAGCATCTCGGTGCGGCCGAGGATGACGCCGAGCGGATTCTTCAAATCATGGGCGACGGTGCCGAGGATTTCGTTCTTGAAGCCGTTGGCGCGCTGCAGGCGGAGCCATTGCGCCGACAGGCGGCGGTTGGCCTGCATCAGCGCGCGGGTGCGTTGGGCGACGCGGTCCTCGAGTTGCGTGTTCGCTTCATTGAGCTGCCGATAGAGGATCACATTGTCGAAGGCGATCGAGAGCCGGCTGCCGAAGATTTCCACCAGCGAGCGGTCGGTCTCCGACAATTGCCGCTCGGCCTGCAACAGCACCACGACCTCGCGGCCGGACCCGGTGCGCACATAGAGCACGGTGCGATGATCGGCAAACTCGTGCTTGCGGCGCTTGAAGGCGGCTTCCACCATCAGGCGCAAGTCGAGATCGAGCGATTTCGAGCCGGCCTTGCCGATGAAGCGGCTGTAGCAGCCGCTGCCGGCCAGCACCGAGAAGTCGTCCCTCTTGCTGCTGCCGTCGTCGCGCAGCACCAGGATGCCGGCGCAGTCGACATTGAGCAGCGAGGCAAGCTGCGTCAGCACGCCTTCGGCGAGCCGCTGCATCGAGTGGAAATCATAAAGCGTCGAGGCGGCATCGATGATGATCTCGAGCCCGCGCCGGGTCTGCACCATCCGTTCGAGCTGCTGGTAGCTGCGCAGCGCCGCGGTGAGCGAGGTGAACAGCTTGTCGGCGGTGAGCTCGGTCTTCGCCTTGTAGTCGTTGATGTCGTACTGGACGATGACGCGCCGCTCCGGCGCTTGTCCCGGCTGGCCGGTGCGCAGGATGATGCGGACGGTCTCGTTGTGGATTTCGTTGCGGATGTATTCGACGAGCTCGAGGCCGGCGACGTCGGTCTCCATGATGACGTCGAGCAGAACGGCCGCGATGTCCGGGTTGTCGCGCATCAGGGTGCGGCCCTCGGCCGCCGAATAGGCGGAGAGGATTTCCAGCCCGGCGCCGTTCAGGCTGTAGTCGGACAGGGCAAAGCGCGTGCCGTCGTGCACGGCCTGATCGTCGTCGATGACAGCGATCTTCCACTTGCGATCCGACGCATCGTCCGGAACGGTTCCGGTGTCGTCGATCAGGTGGAGGACATCGTCCTGTTCGGCCATTCAGCGTTTCCGTCCAAAATTTCGGGTGCCGCGCCCTTGGCGACCCGAGGCATCATAATGCGAAAAGTGGTGCCTTGTCCCAGTCTTGACTCCAGCATCATGCGCCCGCCGAGCTGCTGGGTCACGAGGTTATAGACGATATGGAGGCCGAGTCCGGTGCCGCCTTCATTGCGGCGGGTGGTAAAGAAGGGGTCGAAGGCCTGGCGCTGCACGTCCGGGGTCATGCCGGCGCCGTTGTCGGCGAAGTTGATCTCGACGTCGTCCAGGCCGCGCGGCCGCGCCGCAATCGCGATCGTGCCGGAGCGTCCGTCGGCGAAGGCGTGATTGACGGCGTTGAGGAACAGGTTGGTCAGGATCTGGCCGTAGGAGCCGGGATAACCGTCGATGATGAGGCCTTCCGGCACGTCGACGGTGAGCTCGATCGGCGCGCGCTTCAACACGGGCCGCAGGCTCGCGATGATCTGGTCGGTGGCCTCGCCGAGCGAGAACTGCCGGCGTTCGGCATGCGAGCGGTCGACCGCGACCTGCTTGAACGACTGGATCAGCTCGCCGGCACGATGCAGATTGGCGACCAGTTGCGCCGACGCATCGCGCGAAGAGCGCACGAAATCCTCCAGTTGCGAGCGGCGCAGGCCGCCGTCGGAGCGCAGCTCCGCCTCGAACATCTCGGTGCGCCGGGCAAAGGAAGAGGCGACCGTCAGGCTGATGCCGATCGGGTTGTTGACCTCGTGCGCGACGCCGGCGACGAGGCCGCCGAGTGCCGCCAGCCGCTCGGCGTCGATCAGGTTCTGCTGCGCGGCGTTCAATTCGAGCAGCGCGCTCTCGGCCTTCTCCTTCGAAGTGCGCAACTCCTCTTCGGTGCGGCGCTTGGCGACGGCATTCTCGCGGAACACCTCGACGGCGCGCGCCATCGCGCCGACCTCGTCGCGGGCCGCGGTGCCCTGCACCTCGCGGTCGTAGTCGCCGATGGTGATGGCGCGCATCGCAGTCATGATCTGCTGCAGCGGCAGGCGGATCGAGAGCGCGATCAGGACGCCCGCGGTCAGGATGATGCCGAGGAAGATCACCGCGATCGACAGCACGCGCCGGGAAATGTCGGACAAGGTGCGGTCGAAGGTTTCCTGCGCCTTCTGCTCGCGCTCGCGCATCTTGGAGTGCAGGTCTTCGATCGCGCCGATCTCCTCGGCCTGTGTGGCGTCGATGGTGTTGCGCAACAGCTCGGTGCGGCTGTTGAGCTGCTCCGACAGTTTCGAAAGCCCCTCGCTCAGCGCCGCCGTCCGTCCCTGCAGCCGTTGCAGCGCAAGCCGTTGCAGGTCGTTCTCGGCGAGGTCGTTCATGACCGGGATGGTCTTCTCGATGGTCTCGGTGTTGCGGCGTGCGTCCTCGGCGGAAGCGGTGGTGAACGACAGATAATAGGAGTTGGCGGCGACCAGCAGCGCGGTGAAGGCTTCGCGGGACTTGCCGAGCGAGGGCCAGATCAGCGCGTCGCGGTGACCGGTGGCGCCTTCGATGATGGAATAAAGGCCGGCCATGTCCCTGGCCGGTCCCTGCACCTGCTCCTCATAGGTCTTGGCGATCGACGCTTGCAGCGTGCGAAGCTCGCCGAAACCGTTGAGGAAGCGGTCGGTGACGCGCTCGAGCTCGTCCACCGATCCCGACAGCATCGGATCGGTGGAGGCGCGGTTCGTCAATGTGCCCAGCACCGCCTCGCGAGACAGCAGTATTTCCGCGAACAGATCCGGGCTCGGCTGGTTGAAGTAGCGATGAATCAGGTTCTGCAGCCGGCTGGTCTCGCTTTCGAGGCGCGCGAGAATTTTGTCGGATTCGCGCACCTGCCGCACGTCTTCCCAGGCGGTGCCCAGCACCTTGGCGCCGTTCCAGATCAACAGCGACAGCACCACGACGACGGCGGAATTGAGCAGCGCGATCGACAGGATGCGCCAGCGGATCGGCACCGCGCGCAACAGACCGACGACACGCGCGCGGAATTGCGCCGAGAAACTCGCCGGCCGGTCCGTCACTGTTCTGGTCAGGAGTGCCGCCAAGCCGCCTCACTCCACATTGCGGATGCGCTGGATGAGCTGCGCCGATGCCGGATCGCTCTTCGCCTTGTCGTAGAGCGTCACCATCGCTTCCTCGAACGGCCGGCGGTCGAAATCTTTCACGATGGTGACGCCGGCGGTCTCCGCTCGCGCCCGCGACTGGCCCTCGAGGTCGCGCCATTTCTCGCGCATGAACTGGCTGGAACGCAGCGCGCTCTCGCGGAAAATCCCGCGGTCCTCCGGCGACAGGCTCGACCATGCCTTCTGCGACATCACGAGCACTTCCGGGCTCATGGTGTGCTCGGTCAGGGTGTAATAGCCGGCGAATTTGTAGTGGTCGGTGGTGACGAAGGACGGCCAGTTGTTCTCCGCGCCGTCGATCAGCCTGGTGGCAAGGCCGGTCAGCACCTGGCCATAGGGCAGTTCGACCGGATCGGCGCCCAGTGCCTTGATCATGTCCGACATCAGTTCCGATTGCTGCACGCGAATGCGAAGTCCCTTGAGATCGGCGAGCGAACGCACCGGGCGGACGCTGTTGTAGATCGAACGTGCGCCCGAATCGTAGAAGGTGAGGCCGACGAATCCGAACGGTTCGAAGCTGTTCAGGATCTCGTTGCCGATCGGGCCGTCCAGCACCTTCTGCATATGCTCGATCGAGCGGAACAGGAACGGCATCGCCAGCACATTCATCGCCGGCACGAAGTTCCCGATCAGCGCCACATTGGTGCGATTGAGATCGATCGCACCGGCGCGGGTCTGCTCGATAGTCTCCTTTTCCTCGCCCAGTTGGCGCGAATGGAAAACGCGGATCTGCAGTCGTCCGCCGCTGCGTTCCTCCACCAGGCGGCCCATATAGCGCAATGCCTGGACGGTCGGATAGTCCTCGCTCTGGGTATCGGCGGCGCGAAATTCGCGCGCAAACACGCTCGTCGGCGCCAGCGTCAGCAACAGCGCAACAACGAGGGTCAAGGTCCGCGGAAGGTCGGCGCGGTACACAGGCAACGTCTTCCCCTTGTGATGGTGTCTGCAGCCGGTGGAAAAGGTTCAACCGCTTTTTGGCAGAGGCGGGCGAGATCGCTATTGTGCCGACCATGGAATGATCGTCAATGGTGGCATCGGCGTCCGGAATCTTACGGAATAAATCCGTGAACGCGGGATTCCGAAGCAGGAATTCCGATGAACGACGTCGGGGTCCGGACAAATCGAATGGTTCCAAGGTGAAATCGGCACTCAGAGTCCTGCAATTTGCGGCGTTAACCACTGCGATCGGTCTTGCATCGCCGGCCTTCGCGGTCACCGACATTCAGTGGTGGCACGCGATGTCGGGCCAGCTCGGCAAGCAACTGGAGAAGCTTGCCGCCGATTTCAACGCCTCGCAGTCCGACTACCGGATCGTGCCGACCTACAAGGGCAACTACACCGAGACCGTCACCGCGGCGATCTTCGCGTTTCGTTCTCGCAGCCAGCCCGCGATCGTGCAGGTGAACGAGATCGCGACGGCGACCATGACGGCGGCCAAGGGCGCGATCTATCCCGTCTACGAATTGATGAGCGACGAGCGCGAGCCGTTCTCGCCCGACGCCTATTTGCCGGCCGTATCCGGCTATTATCTGGACACGCACGGCAATCTGCTGTCGTTCCCGTTCAACGCATCGACGCCGATCCTCTATTACAACAAGACCATGTTCCGCGACGCCGGTCTCGATCCCAATGTTGCGCCGCGGACGTGGCTGGAAGTGGGCATTGCCGCCAGGAAGCTGCGCGACCGCGGCGTGGTCTGTGGCTTCACCACCTCGTGGCCGTCCTGGATCAATGTCGAGAATCTCTCCGCCTTCCACAATCTGCCGCTCGCGACCAGGGCCAACGGCTTCGGCGGGCTGGATGCCGTGCTCGATTTCAACAATTCGGTGGTGGTGCGCCACGTCGCGCAACTTGCGGAATGGCAGACCACGAAAGTGTTCGACTATTCGGGCCGGGCGCAATCCGCCGAGCCGCGCTTCCAGAACGGCGAATGCGGCATCTTCATCGGCTCCTCGGCAACGCGCGCCGACATCAAGGCCAATTCGAAATTCGAGGTCGGCTACGGCATCATGCCGTATTGGCCCGACGTCGCGGGCGCGCCGCAGAACACCATCATCGGCGGCGCGACGCTGTGGGTGCTGCGCGACCGGCCGCGCGCGGAATACAAGGGCGTGGCGAAATTCTTCTCCTACCTCTCGAAGCCCGAGATCCAGGCCGCCTGGCACCAGAACACAGGTTATCTGCCGATCACCCGCGCCGCCTTCGAGCTGACGCGCCAGCAGGGCTTTTACGACCGCAATCCCGGCGCCGACATCTCGATCGAGCAGATCACGCTGAAACCGCCGACCGAGAATTCGAAGGGCGTGCGGCTCGGCTCGTTCGTGCTGATCCGCGACGTGATCGACGACGAACTCGAACAGGCGTTCGCGGGAAAGAAATCCGCGCAGGCGGCGATGGATTCCGCGGTCGAGCGCGGCAACCGCCTGCTGCGCCAGTTCGAGCGCGCCAGCCCGGATCGCTAGGCGAGCGCGGCGAGCGCCTTGTCGATCTGTTCAAGTGCGTAGCTCTCGATGTCGCGTTGCGTCATGGCGGCGCCGGTTCCCATCGCCCGGGCGAACGCGTCGGCACCAAGTTCCTGCTGCAACAAGTCGACGCCCTTCAAAACGGGGTCGGTCAGTGACTTCGCGTCAAATCGCGGCGATACAAATCCGAACAGCGTCGCCGCTGCAACCTGCTGTCCGGCGCGTTGGAGCGTCAGCGTCAAGCCTGCGAGTCCGACCAGGGCAAAGCCGACATCGGTTGAACGACCGCTCGCCTCGAACGTCTTCCGATAAGCCAGCAGAGCTGCGATGGGGTCGCCGACCTGCATGTGAAGTGCTGCCATATGGGACGACACCATCATCGCCCAAAACCGGTTGCCCGAGCTGGAGGCGATCGCAGCTGCATGCTCACAGGCTTTCAATGCGGCCTCGGGATCGGCGGACGCAAGCGCTTGGGATTTAGCCCAATAAGCGAGGCTCATCGAGCTCGGAACGCCGGTCGCATCCGCGGCTGCGGTTACTGTGTCTGCGATCGACAAGGCTTCGTCGTGATGACCCGTGACGGCAAGCGCGTAAAGCAGGAACCCCAGACAAAACCGCTCTGCGCGATCCGCTGGATGTTTTGCACCCCTGCGTATGAGCGCGACGGCCTGCTCCCGATCGCCTTCGAGCAAAGCGATGGATGAGAGGTCCGAAAAGATCCAGACAAATGCATCGAACTCAGGGCGATCGAGCAAGGCGACGGCCTCTTGGCCGAATCGCTTCGCGTCCTCCATTCGCCCGATGCTCCAGGCGCTGCTGGCGGCCCAGCTCAGGAGATAAATCAGCCGGCGATGGCCCGCGGCGCGGGCCGCATCGACGATCTCTTCGGCCCAGAGCGCCGCTTCCTCGCGCATCCTGAAGCGCCCCATGTCTCCGATATTCGAGGCGATACGCGCGGCAACATCGATATCGGCGTGCTCGATCGCCCAGCGAAAGGCCGCGCGCAGATTGTCGATCTCGTGGTCGAGCCAGTCATAGGCGGCCGGCTGCTTCGGACTTAGCCAGAGCTTGAATTTGGCGCCCGCATCGTCGGCAAAATAGCGCGCATGGCGGGCACGCACGTTCTCGGCTTCGGAGAGTGCAACCAATTGCTCCTCGGCGAACTGCCTGATCGTCTCCAGCAGGCCATAACGAATGCCGGCTTTCGACCGTTCGACGGTGACCAGTGACTTGCGCACCAGCGAATCGCAGATGTCGAGAATGTCGGCTGCGGCGATCTCGCCGCCGGCGCAGATATTTTCGGCGGCCTCGAGCGAGAAGCCGCCGTAGAATACCGAGGCGCGTGCCAGCACCGTTCGCTCGGCAGGCATCAGCAGGTCGTACGACCATTGCACTGCGTGCCGCAGCGTCTGGTGACGCTCCAGCGCCCGCCGCGCGCCGCCAGTCAGCAGGCGAAAGCGCTCGTTCAGCCGGTCGCGGATTTGCGCGGGGCTCATGGCGCGGACGCGTGCCGCTGCAAGTTCGATCGCGAGTGGAATGCCGTCGAGCCGCCGACAAATTTCGACGATTGCCTCAATGTCGCTCGCCGGCATCCAGATCCGGAGCGACCGCGCGGGCGCGATCGACGAACAGTGCCACTGCTGGCGATTGCGCGCCGTCGCGAAAGCCGAGCGACGGCACCGGCCAGATCCGCTCGCCGTCGATCATCAACGCCTCGCGGCTGGTCGCGAGCATGCTGATGTCCTTGCAATGGGTCACCAGCAGATCGGCCAGACGTCGCGCAGGCCTCGATGAGATGCTCGCAATTGTCGAGCACGATGAGCATTTGCCGCCCGGTTAGCGCGTCGGCGATGCTTTCCTCGATGGTCTTGCCCTGCGCTTGCGCGATGCCGAGCACTGCCGCGACCGCACGACCGATCGCCGAGGGATCGGCGATGCCGGCGAGTTCGACCAGCCAGGCGCCGTCCTTGTAGGCCGCCGCTGCGTCGGCGGCGGCCTGGACCGCGAGCCGTGTCTTGCCGACGCCGCCGACGCCGGTCAACGTCACCAGCCGCGCGTCGCGCAACAGCTTCCGCACCTCGGCAAGATCATTGTCGCGGCCGAGGAAGCTGGTGGCTTGCGCCGGCAAATTGCCGGGCAGGGAGTCCAGCGTGCGCAGCGGTGGAAAGCGCTGCTTCAGCCCCTCGGCCTTCACCTGAAACAGGCGCTGTGGCTGGGAGAGATCGCGAAGCCTGAACTCACCGAGATCGTCGAGCAAGACACCGTCGGCGATGGCGGCCGTTGACGCGGCGACGATGATCTGCCCGCCATGTGCGGCAGCCATGGTGCGCACCGCGCGATTGATCGCGGGTCCAAAATAATCGTCGCCGCGCGGCTCGGCCTCGCCGGTCAGCACACCGATACGCACCGGCAGTTCGAGTGCCCGCTGTGCTTCGATTGCAGCTTCGATCGCCGGCCTTGCCAGCGCGAATGCGGCGAGCACGCCGTCGCCGGTGTGCTTGAACATCCAGCCGCCGTGACGCTCGATCGCACTTCTCAGCGTGGCGTCATGCTTGTGCCAGCGCCACCCGCATCGCCTCCGGCTCATCCTCCCATCGCCGGGTCGATTGCTCGATATCGGTGACCAGGAAGGTGACCGTGCCGGCCGGCCTTTCTGTCATCGGTCGATTGGTCTGTGAGCGATCATCCTCTCGACTGTATCAGCTTTGCCTCGCATGAAATTCGCACTGCAAACAGGCAATCCTGCCGCTTTGTATGCAATGTCGACAAGCTGGGCCCGCTGCTCGCGATGCTCATTTTATATAGGAAATTCAGTAGCTTAATGCGCCGTTAGCGTTTCATTAACGCTTGGCACGAACCTTGCGACACCGGCTCCAAAACCTCTGTCGTGTTGGAGCCATGCATGAAGCGCCGCGATTTTCTCAAATCCGTGTCCGGTCTAGCCGTCGGCGCGCTCGCGCCAACCGCGCCCGCGATTGTCTCGCCGGCGAAAGCCGACGCCCGCTCCGAAACGCTGCTGATCGTCAGCGAAGGCGGACCGAACAATCTCGACATCCACGGCGTCGGCACCAACGTGCCCGGCTATGAGGTGTCGTGGAATTGCTACGACCGGCTGATCAGCCACGAGATGAAGAGCGGTCCGGGCGGCGTGCCCTATTACGACCGCGACAAGTTCAAGGGCGAGCTCGCCGAGGACATGAACATCTCCGACATGTCGGTGACGTTCAAGCTGAAGAAGAATGCCAAATTCCACGACGGCACGCCGGTGACCGCAAAGGACGTGAAGTGGTCGCTCGACCGCGCCGTCAGCGTCGGCGGTTTTCCCGACATTCCAGATGAGCGCGGGCTCGCTGACCAAGCCGGAACAGTTCGTCGTCGTCGACGACTCGACCGTGCGCGTCGACTTTCTGAGAAAGGACAAGCTGACTGTCCCCGACCTCGCGGTGATCGTGCCCTGCGTGGTCAATTCCGAGCTGGTGAAGAAGAACGCCAGCGAGAAGGATCCCTGGGGCCTCGAATTCACCAAGCAGCAGACCGCGGGCTCCGGCGCCTACAAGGTGACGAAATGGACCGCGGGCACCGAAGTGGTGATGGAGCGCAATGACGATTGGGTCGGCGGGCCAGCGCCGAAGATCAAGCGCGTGATCTGGCGCATGGTGCCGCAGGCCGGCAACCGCCGCGCGCTCTTGGAGCGCGGCGACGCCGACATCTCCTATGAACTTCCGAACAAGGACTTCCAGGAGATGAAGGCGGAGAGCAAGCTCAACGTGGTCTCGCTGCCGTTCTCCAACGGCATTCAGTATATCGGCATGAACGTCACCCAGCCGCCGTTCGATAATCCCGAAGGTCCGGCAGGCGGTCGCCTACGCGCTGCCCTATCAGAAGATCATGGACGCGGTGATGTTCGGGCTCGCCAACCCGATGTTCGGCGCCGCCGCCGACAAGCCGACCGAAGTCGCCTGGCCGCAGCCGCACAAATATACGACCGACATGGCGAAGGCGAAGGCGCTGATGGCGGAAGCCGCTACGCCGAACGGCATCGACACCACGCTGTCGTTCGACCTCAATTTCGCGCAGGTCAACGAGCCGCTCTGCGTGCTCGTGCAGGAGAGCCTCGCGCAGATCGGCATCAAGACCACGATCAACAAGATGCCCGGCGCCAACTGGCGCACCGAACTGACCAAGAAGGTGCTGCCGCTCTACACCAACGTGTTTTCGGGCTGGCTCGATTACCCCGAATACTTCTTCTACTGGTGCTATCACGGCAACAATTCGATCTTCAACACCATGAGCTACAAGTCGCCGGAGATGGACAAGCTCATCGACGGCGCGCGCACGGCCGCGGCGGCGGGCGACAAGGCGACCTACGACACCGACGTCAAGGGCTTCGTCGATCTCGCCTTCACCGACATCCCGCGCATTCCGCTGTATCAGCCCTTCGTCAACGTCGCGATGCAGAAGAACATCTCGGGCTATCAGTACTGGTTCCACCGCCGGCTCGACTACCGCTCGCTCGTCAAAGCGTGATTCGCCATGCTGACCCTGATCGGCAAGCGGCTGATGTTCGCGATCCCGAGCCTGATCGGGGTCGTGATCGTGACCTTCCTGCTGACGCGCGCGCTGCCCGGCGATCCCGCCGCCTATTTCGCAGGACCCGCCGCGACCAAGGAAGCGATCGAGCAGATCAGGAAGAAGCTCGGCTTCGACAAGCCGCTGATCGAGCAGTTCTTCCGCTACAGCATTGATCTCGCCCATGGCGATCTCGGCAACTCGCTGACCACGGGCCAGCCGGTCGCGGCCGAAATCCGCAACCGCCTGCCGGCCTCCGCCGAGCTGACGCTGATTGGTCTCTTCATCTCGATTGCGATCGCGCTGCCGCTCGGTGTGCTGGCGGCGACACGGCCGGGAAGCTGGATCGATCATCTCTGCCGCATCACCACCACGGCCGGCGTGTCGCTGCCGGTGTTCTTCACCGGGCTCGTGCTGGTCTATGTCTTCTATTTCCTGCTCGGCTGGTCGCCGGCGCCGCTCGGCCGGCTCGACGTGTTCTACAGCGCGCCGCCGACGGTGACCGGCTTCTATCTGATCGATACGCTGATCGCGCGCGACTTCGAAGCGTTTCGGTCGGCGCTGAGCCAGCTCATCCTTCCGGCCGCGACGCTTGCCATCTTCTCGCTGGCGCCGATCGCACGCATGACGCGGGCCTCGATGCTGTCGGTGCTCGCTTCCGACTTCGTCCGCACCGCGCGCGCCAGCGGGTTGTCGCCCGCGACCGTGATCGTCACCTATGCCTTCCGCAACGCCATGCTGCCGGTCATCACCACGCTGTCGATGGTGTTCTCCTTCCTGCTCGGCGCCAACGTGCTGGTCGAGAAAGTATTCGCCTGGCCTGGCATCGGCTCCTATGCGGTGGAAGCGCTGATCTCTTCCGACTTCGCGCCGGTGCAGGGTTTCGTGCTGACCATGGCGGTCATGTATGTGCTGCTGAATCTCATGATCGACATTCTCTACGGCGTCATCGACCCACGCGTGAGGTTGGAAGGATGAGTACCGTCGTTCCCACTGCCGAGCCCGTCGCGCCCGCGCGCCCAAGCTCGGGCCTGTCGGCCATGATCGAGCAGACCCGCTATGTGCTCGGCGAGAACAAGGTCACGGCCTTTGCCTTTGGATTGCTGATGGTGATCTTGCTGGCAGCGCTGATCGGGCCCTATGTCGTGCCCTACGATCCGCTGGCCTCCGAACACCGCTGTGGCGCTGAAGCCGCCGTCACGGCTGCACTGGTTCGGCACCGACCAGCTCGGCCGCGATATTTTCAGTCGTGTCGTGGTCGCAACGCGCCTCGACACGTTCATCGCGATCGCTTCCGTCGTGCTGGTTTTCCTGATGGGCGGACTTGCCGGCATCGCCGCCGGCTATTTCGGCGGCTGGACCGACCGCATCGTCGGCCGCATCGCCGACACCATCATGGCGTTTCCGCTGTTCGTGCTCGCAATGGGCATCGTCGCCGCACTCGGCAACAGCGTGCAGAACATCATCCTGGCCACCGCGATCGTGAACTTCCCGCTTTACGCGCGCGTCGCCCGCGCCGAGGCCAATGTCCGGCGTAACGCCGGCTTCGTGATGGCGGCGCGGCTCTCGGGCAATAGCGAGTTTCGCATCCTGCTCGGCCACATCCTGCCCAACATCATGCCGATCATGATCGTGCAGATGTCGCTGACCATGGGCTACGCGATCCTCAACGCCGCGGGTCTCTCCTTCATCGGGCTCGGCGTGCGGCCGCCGACCGCCGAGTGGGGCATCATGGTCGCGGAAGGCGCGGGCTTCATGGTCTCGGGCGAATGGTGGATCGCGCTGTTCCCTGGCCTTGCGCTGATGATCGCGGTGTTCTGCTTCAATCTGCTCGGCGACGGCCTGCGCGACATCGTCGATCCGCAGCGGAGGACGTGAGGCGATGGGCATGCGAATCGGACGCGGCGCTCCTCTTCACCTCTCCCCGCTTGCGGGGAGAGGTCGCCGCGCTCTTGCGCGGCGGGTGAGGGGGGCTCTCAGCGCATTCCTCTGCTTGCTGTATTCCCTGATAGACGCCCCTCACCCCAACCCTCTCAGAGCGAGCTTTGCTCGTCTCGTCCCCGTAAGAACGGGGAGAGGGAGCGCAGCGCGCAAGCGGAGGACGTGAGATGACCGCGCAGCCCTTGCTCGACGTGCATGACCTCACGGTGGAGTTCACCACCCGCCGCGGCATCGTCAAGGCGGTGCAGCATGTCGACATTTCAGTCGCCAAGGGCGAAACGCTCGGCATCGTCGGCGAGTCCGGTTCCGGCAAGTCGGTGACGTCTTACGCGGTGATGCGCATCCTCGACCGCGCCGGCAAGATCGCCGAGGGCTCGGTGAGGTTTTCCGGCATCGACGTCAGAGGCGCGAGCGAGAACGAGATGCGCGACCTGCGCGGCCGCGAAATCTCGATGATCTTTCAGAACCCGCGCGCCGCGCTCAATCCGATCCGGAAAGTGGGCGACCAGATCGAGGACGTGCTGCGCCAGCATGTGCAGCAGGCCCAGGTCGGCGATCGCGGCGAGAAGGCGATCGAGGCGCTGGAGCAGGTCAGGATCGCGCGCCCGCGCGAGCGCTATCACGCCTATCCGTTCGAGCTGTCAGGCGGCATGTGCCAGCGCGTGGTGATCGCGCTGGCGCTCGCCTGCAATCCGCAGCTCCTGATCGCGGACGAGCCGACCACCGGCCTCGACGTCACCACGCAGAAGGCGGTGATGGATTTGATCGTCGAGCTGACCAGGCAGCGCGGCATGTCGACGATCCTGATCACGCATGATCTCGGGCTCGCCGCCGCCTATTGCGACCGCGTGGTGGTGATGGAAAAGGGCAGGGTGGTCGAGACCGCGAAGTCGGCGGATATCTTCGCCAAGCCCGAGCATCCCTATACGCGCAAGCTGATGCGCGCCACGCCGCGGATCGGCGTCTCCTTGCGCGACCTGTTGCCGGAGGAGGAGGCGGCGGCGCTTGGCGCACCGCAGAGCGCGCCTGCTGACGCGGCTTCCGCAAAGGAGGAGAAGCCGTTGCTCCTCGTCGAAAAGCTGGTGAAGGAATATCCGCGCCAGGGCGCCACCGCCATGCTTGGCAAATTGTTCGGCCGCAAGCCGCCGGTGGAGCAGGAGATGTTCCGCGCCGTCGACGGCATCAGCTTCTCGGTGGGCAAAGGCGAGAGCGTCGGTCTGGTCGGCGAGTCCGGCTGCGGCAAGTCGACCACGTCGATGATGGTGATGCGGCTCTTGGACCAGACCTCGGGCCGCATCGCCTTCGACGGCGAGGAGATCGGGGCCATCATGCCGCAGGCCTTTGCGCGGCTGCCGCTGCGCAGCCACATCCAGATGGTGTTCCAGGATCCGACCGACAGCCTCAACCCGCGCTTCACCGCGGTCCGCGCCATCGCCGATCCGATCCTGCAGCTCGGCGACATCAGGGGCCGCGACGCGGTGCGCGCACGCTGCGAGGAACTGGCCGGCATGGTCGGCCTTCCCCTCAATCTGCTCGACCGCTTTCCGCATCAGCTCTCCGGTGGGCAGAAGGCCCGCGTCGGCATCGCGCGCGCGATTGCGCTGCACCCGAAGCTCGTCATCCTGGACGAGCCGACCGCAGCGCTCGACGTTTCCGTGCAGGCGGTGGTGCTGAACCTGCTGCAGGAGCTGAAAGCGCGGCTCGGCATGAGCTATCTGTTCGTCTCGCATGATTTGAATGTGGTGCGCCTGTTGTGCGATCGTGTCATTGTGATGCGGACGGGGCGAATCGTGGAGCAGGGTTCATCCGAGGCCGTGCTTGGCAATCCGCAAGATGCCTATACCAAGGAACTGCTGACGGCGATCCCGCATCCGCCGTTGCCGGTCTGACAAAAAAGAGAAACGGGAGCGAAATGGCCGCGGATAGCATCGATGACTACATCGCGTCGGTCGCAAATGCGCTGGCGCTGCCGATCGAGGACGCCTGGAAGCCCGCGGTGCGGGCAAATCTGGAAGTATCGCTGCGGCTCGCGAAACTCGTCGACGCGTTTCCGTTGCCCGACGAGACCGAGCCGGCCAGTGTCTTTACGGCCTGATCGCGCATGACCGCCCCGATCCAGTCGGCCTCTGATATCGCCAAGGCCGTCGCATCAGGAAAACTCGCGGCACTAGAGGCGACCGAAGATGCGCTGGCGCGCATCGCGCAGCATGACGGCCTTCTCAATTCTTTTACTGACGTCACCGCCGATCGCGCGCGGGCAAAGGCGCGTGCGCTCGATGCCGAGATAGCCGCGGGAAAGACTCCCGGACCGCTCGCAGGCGTGCCGTTCGCGGTGAAGAACCTGTTCGACGTCAAAGGGCTCAGCACCCGCGCCGGCTCGAAGATCAATCGCGATCTCAAGCCCGCTTTGCGCGACGCCACCCTGATCGAGCGCATGGAGGCGGCCGGCGCCATATTGGTCGGCGCGCTCAACATGGGCGAATATGCCTACGATTTCACCGGCGAGAACGTGCATGACGGTCCGTCGCGCAATCCGCACGATCCCTCGCGGATGACCGGCGGCTCCTCCGGCGGATCGGGCAGCGCCGTCGGCGGCGCGCTGGTGCCGATCGCGCTCGGCTCCGACACCAACGGATCAATCAGGGTGCCGTCGTCGTTCTGCGGCATTTTCGGACTGAAGCCGACCTATGGCCGGCTGTCGCGGGCGCGCTCGTTCCCGTTTGTCGCGAGCCTCGATCATCTCGGACCGTTCGCGCGCAGCGTCCGCGACCTCGCGCTCGCCTATGACGCCATGCAGGGACCGGACGCCGATGATGCCGCCTGCACCGCGCGGCCGCCGGAGCCGGTTGCGCCGGTGCTGGCCGAGAACATTGGCGGTTTGCGTATTGCGCTTGCGGGTGGATACTTCCAGAAGAACCTTTTCCCGGAAGCGGTCGAGGCCGTCGCCCATGTCGCAAAGGCGCTGGGCGTGACGCGCACTGTGGACATTCCCGAGGCCGCGCGGGCCCGCGCCGCCGCCTACGTCATCACCACCACCGAAGGCGCCTCGCTGCATCTCGATCGGCTGCGCAAGCGGCCCAACGATTTCGATCCCGCCGTGCGCGACCGCCTGATCGCGGGCGCGATGGTGCCGGCGGCGCTGGTCGATCGTGCGCAGAAATTCCGCCGCTGGTATCGCGCGCAACTGCTCGGAGATTTTCAAATCGGTCGACGTGCTGATCGCGCCGGCCACGCCCTGCGTCGCGCCGAAGATCGGCCAGGTCAATTTCACGCTCGACGGTGTCGAGCTTCCGGTGCGCGCCAATATCGGCCTCCACACCCAGCCGATCTCCTTCATCGGCCTGCCCGTGGTCGCCGTCCCCGTGCCGCTGCAGCCGATGCCGATCGGCGTGCAGATCATCGCGCCGGCCTGGCGCGAGGATATCGCGCTGCGCGTCGCCTATGCGTTGGAGCGGATGGGCGCGGTATCGGCGCCGCCGCCGAGGGGGTTGTGATGGAGGTCGACCTCCCCGATGTGCTGGCCGAAGTGACCGCGCAATTCCAGCGCTACGAGAAGGCGCTGGTGTCGAACGACGTCGCCGTGCTCGACGAGCTCTTCCACAGGGATGCCCGCACGCTGCGCTACGGCATCGGCGAGAATCTCTACGGCTATAGCGAGATCGCCTCCTTCCGCGCGGCGCGTTCGCCGGCCGGGCTGATGCGCAGGACCGCGCGTACCATCATCACATCTTACGGCCGCGACATGGCGGTGGCCTCGACGCTGTTCTATCGCGACACGCTGCCGGGCAAGGTCGGACGGCAGATGCAGACCTGGGCGCGCTTCGCCGAGGGTTGGCGGATCGTCGCCGCGCATGTCAGCGTCATCGACGAACCGAAGGTGGCGACATGAGCCTCGACGATCTTCCCACCAAGCCGCCGCAACCTGCCGAGGCCGTCGTGAGGCGCATCGATCGCGCGCCGCCGCAAGTCGTGAAGATCACGCGGGCCGAGGAGTTGCGGCTCCAACTCGCCGACGAAATCGTGCGCGGCGCGCTGCCGCCGGGTGCGGCGCTGGACGAGACCGACATCGCGCGGCGTTTTTCCGTGTCGCGCACGCCGGTGCGCGAGGCCTTGCGCCAGCTGGTCGCCTCCGGCCTGGTCGATGCGCGCCCGCACCGCGGCGCCGTGGTGGCGCAGCCGAGCCTCGATCGGCTCACCGGCATGTTCGAGGCGATGGCCGAGCTGGAGGCGCTGTGCGCCGGGTTTGCCGCCGAGCGAATGACGCCGCTGGAGCGGCACAAGCTCGAAGCCGTGCACGAGGAATTGCGCGTGCTCAGCCATGCCGGCAATCCAGACCGTTTCCACGAGGTCAACGAGCGCTTCCACAACACCATCTATGCCGGCTCGCAGAACGCCTACATCGCCGAAATGACCCTGGCGACACGCGTGCGGGTACAGCCATTCCGCCGCGCCCAGTTCCGCAATCTCGGCCGGCTCGCCAAGTCGCATGCCGAGCACGACCGCGTGGTGGTCGCGATCATGCGCGGCGACAAGGCCGGCGCCGCGGCCGCCATGCGCGCGCATATCGCGCTGGTGCGCGGCGAGTACGAAGTCTACGCGGTGTCGGTGTGACTCCCTTCGCCTCTCCCCGCCTGCGGGGAGAGGTCGGATTGCGAAGCAATCCGGGTGAGGGGGTACAGGTATTTCAACGATCTCGCTGGTGAGAGATGCCCCTCACCCCAACCCTCTCCCCGCAAGAGCGGGGAGAGGGAGTCGACCTCCCGATCCGCTTGCTGCGAGAATCACTCCGCCGCCCGCTGCACCTCTTTCATGTACGCCCGCCATCCGCCGAACGCGGAAATGTCGCGGGCGCCCTCGGTCGCCGCAGCTTCGACCAGGAATCCCTTCACGCCGCGGCCGTCGGACAGCCTGATCGTGCCGATCGACAGCGGCGGCGGGATCGCGGCGATGAACTGTCCGAACGCCGCCGGCGATAGCGCCCATACCTCCAGCTCGATCGCTGCGCCCTTGCCGGGCGCGACGCGGAGCATGCCGGGCTTCGGCGGCGTGGTCGCAAGCGCGTAGAGCCGATAGTCCGGCGCGGTGACGGCGGCTTCCATGAGCCGGCCGCCGAGCGCCGTCAACTCGCGGTTCAGCGCCATGCCGGAGAGATGCGCGCCGACCACGGCAATGGCGAGGTCGTCGCCCGCGCTCGCCGTGAGCTGCGCCAGCGGCGGCTGAGATCAAACCCTTGGCGCCCATCTTGAGTCCAGTGTCGGCATGGAAGACGCGGCCGACACTCGCGAGCAGCGCATCGCTTCCTGCGGGCGCCAGCAGCGTGATCCCGAACGGGATGCCGTCGCTGCGGATCGTCGATGGCAACGCCAGTCCGCAGAGATCGAGCAGGTTGACGAAATTGGTGTAGGTGCCGAGCCGGCTGTTGAGCTCGATCGGATTGGCCAGCACCTGCGCGGTCGAATAGGCCGTCGGCGCGGTCGGCAGCACGATCGCGTCCATCTCAGCGAAAGCACGCGCGGCGATCTTGCGTAAACCCTGCAGACGATACAGCGCCGAGAAGGTCTCGGCCGCGGTGAGCCGGCCGCCGGCCGCGGTGATCTCGCGCGTCACGGGGTGGATCGCATCGGGCGACGACGCCAGGAGATCGCGGATCACGAGATAGCGCTCGGCGACCCACGGTCCCTCATACAGCAGCCGCGCGGTTTCGTAGAACGGCTCCATGTCGAACGCGACCAGCTCTGCGCCGAGCGCACTCCATCGCTGCAGCGCCTCGCCGTAAGCCGCTTCAGAGACGCGATCGCCAAAGAAGATCAGTTGGCCCTCGCGTGGCACACCGAGCCGGAGCTTTGCGGGGAATGGCGTGAGGCCCCGGATTGGCCGATCGCGCGAAAACGGATCGGCGGGATCGGGGCCGGTCATCGCGGCAAGCGCGGTCACGGCGTCATCGACGGTGAGTGCGAACACCGAGACGCAATCGAGCGTGCGGCAGGCAGGCACCACGCCCGCGGTCGAGACCATGCCGAGGCTCGGCTTCAGGCCGACGATGTTGTTGAGCATCGCCGGCACGCGGCCGCTTCCTGCGGTGTCGGTGCCGAGCGCGAGCGGCACCAGCCCGGCAGAGACCGCGACGGCAGAGCCCGAACTCGAACCGCCGGGAATGAGATCGTTACGCAAGGGATTGACGGGAACGCCGTAGGGCGAGCGCACGCCGACGAGGCCGGTCGCGAACTGGTCGAGATTGGTCTTGCCGATCACGATCGCGCCGGCCGCGCGCAGCCGCGCCACCGCAGTCGCATCATGCGACGGCTGATACGAGAAAGCCGGGCAGGCCGCGGTGGTCGGCAGACCCTTGACGTCGATATTGTCCTTCACCGCGACGGGCACGCCGAACAGCGGCAATGCGGTCGCGTCTTTTCCCGCGAGGCTCTCGGCCTCGGCGATCGCGTCCTGCTCGTCGCGCAGGCTGATGAACACGGCAGGATCGTTGTGGCTGCGGATGCGCGCAAAGCTGCGCGCCACGGTTTCCGCAGGCGAGGTGGTGCGCGCGCGATGCGCGGCGACGATCGCGGCAACCGTTTCAGTCACGCCAAACTCCCTGTCCTCGGCTCCATCGCCGGTCACCGCTTCATCTCCGTTGAAGCAAGCGGTATGCCATTGTGTACAAGGGCGGCAGCGCCGGACAGGCCGGAATAGGCTATTGCGGCCAATTATTTGGCGTGGCTTTGACGGCGCCATGCGCCGTGCGCTTCACCACCGCTGCCCAATTTTTGGACAGATTATTGTTGGCGCATGATCTCCGCGCAAACGCGTCCGGCGTTTGTCGCGAGGGAAAACACACTTTTCCGGATCATGCGCTTGGTCGCGGGTGCGACGGCGCGCAATCAGCCCTTGGTGGTGACGGCTTTGGCTGCATCCGCAATGCCTTTCGCCATCGCGACGAATTCGCTCGGCATCATGATGATGGTCATGGTGTTCTGCTCGGCGCCGACTTCGGTGATCATCTGCATGCGTCGCAACTCCAGGCCGGCCGGGTTCTGCATGATCACCTCGGCGGCCCGGCGCAATTGTTCAGCCGCATCCAATTCGGCTTCGGCCTTGATCAATCGCGCCCGTTTCTCGCGCAACGCTTCCGCTTCCTGGGCCATGGCGCGCTGCATGCTGGGCGGGATCTCGACGCTCTTCATCTGGACGAGCTCGACCTTCACGCCCCATGGCTCCGTCACCTGGTCGATTTGACGCTGCATCACCTGCGCGATGGTGTCCTGCGCCTTGAGGATTTCGTCCAGTGTGTGCTGGCCGAGCACCGTGCGGAGCATGGTGAGGGAAACCTGCACCACCGCATTGGATACCTGCTTGACCTCTATCACGGCGCGCTCGGCGTCGACGGTGCGATACCAGATCACGGCGTCGACCTTGATCGGCACGTTGTCGCGAGTGATTCCCTCCTGTTGTTCGACATTTGCGGTCACGGTCCGCAGGTCGAGCTTGGTCTGCCATTCGATGATCGGCCAGACGAAATAGAGTCCGGGACCAGCGGTGCGGTTGAACCTGCCGAGCCGGAAGACGACGCTCCGCTCATATTGATTGGCAATGCGAATGCTCGCGATCAGAAGCACGACGATGGCAATGCCGATCACGAGAAAGACCGAGGCGACAAAATTCAGGGTCATGGCGACCTCCTGCAATTTGGGACGCAATTAGGTAGCGAGAACCGCCGGTTTCAATCCCCCGCCTGCGAAAATATTCCCGTCCGGGATACTTGCGAGGCAGGGTTCTGGTTCGGCGAAGATCAGCTCGCGACCTTGCTGCTGCCCTGGGTGATCAGCCGCGCCGCGCGCTGGTCGCGGGCGTGAATCCACAACCAGCTCATCGCGACGCTGAGGCGGTTGCGCAGCCCGATCAGGAAATAGATGTGGGCGATGCCCCAGATCCACCATGCGATCGCGCCGCGCAGCTTGATGCGGCCGAAGTCGATCACCGCGAGACGCTTGCCGATCTGCGCCAGACTGCCGGCGTGCTTGTAGTGGAATGGCGGCAAGGTGCGGCCTGCAAGCCGCGCCCTGATCAGATCGGCAACGTAGCGTCCCTGCTGCTTCGCCGCTGGTGCAATGCCCGGCACCGGATTGCCGTCGGGTGCCGCGATCGTGGTGGTGTCGCCGACCGCGAAGATGTCGGGATGGCCGGGCACGGTCAGATCGGGTTCGACCTTCAAACGATAGGCGCGGTCGGCCGGTGCGTTCAGCCATTCCGCCGCGCGCGAGGCCCGCACACCTGCGGCCCAGATGATGGTGCGCGCTTCGAGCTTGTTGCCGCCATAGACGACGCCGTCGGCCGAGCAGTCGGTGACGGGTGCGCCGAACATCACCTCGACGCCGAGGCCTTGCAGCGAGGCCAGCGCGTAAGCCGAGAGATCGTCGGGAAAGCCGGCGAGCACGCGGTTGCCCGCTTCGATCAGCACCACGCGTGCCTTGCGCGTGTCGATGTGGCGGAAATCCTTCGGCAGCGTGTCCTTGGCAAGGTCGGCGATGGTGCCGGCCATCTCGACGCCGGTCGGGCCGGCGCCGATGATGACGAAGGTGAGCAGCGCATCGCGCTTTTGCGGATCGGTCTCGCGCTCGGCGCGCTCGAACGCGACCAGGATGCGCCGCCGCAAGGTGGTGGCGTCCTCCAGCGTCTTCAGTCCCGGCGCGAACGGCTCCCATTCGTCATGGCCGAAATAGGCATGGCGCGCGCCGGTCGCGAGCACCAGCGTGTCGTAGGGAATGCTGCCGCCATCTTCGAGCAACACGCGCTTGCCGGCCGCATCGACGCCGCTGGCGTTGGCGAACAGCGTCGTCACGTCGTGCCGGTCGCGCAGGAGATAGCGGATTGGCCAGGCGATCTCCGAGGTCGCGAGCGAGGCGGTCGCGACCTGATACAGCAGCGGCTGAAACAGGTGATGATTGCGGCGGTCGATCAGCGTGATCTCCACCGGCGCGCCGGCGAGCCGATGGGTGGCCTCGAGGCCGCCGAAGCCGGCGCCGACGATCACCACGCGATGGGGAGAGGCAGTCGCCATGAGATGCACTCGCTTTCGAGGAGGAGATCGTCCCCTAGGCTACGCCTCTCGCGCTTCCGGCCAAGGCCGCTTTCTCTATGGGTCGATAGCCACAGTGAATGGCGGCGGACGGTGAAGACGCCCCAGTTCGTACCCCCTGCGACATCAAACCGGCACTATAATGCTTGATATCGTCAGCCCCTAAGAACTATGGTGCAGGAAAGTAGGAGCCCGCCCGGTGCTGAGCCGAAGGTTCTAGGCCAAGGTCGGGGCTTCCTGCTTGCTGGCGACCGGCGATTTCGCGCAAAAACGCCTGGAACAGGCGCTTCGCCCAACGGGCGGACGTTTCGAAAATGAATGGGAGGGGAAACTCATATGAAGACGGCTTATTTGCTCGCGGGCGCTGCCGCGCTGGCGCTCTCAAGTCCCGCGCTTGCGGGCGACACCATCAAGATCGGCTTTGTCTCGACCTTCAGCGGCCCGACCGCGGTGATCGGCAACGACATGCGCAACTCGTTCGAGCTCGCGCTCGACCATCTCGGCCGCAAGATGGGCGGCAAGCCGGTCGAGGTGATCTACGAGGACGACGGCCAGAAGCCGGATGTCGGCAAGCAGAAGACCGAGAAGCTGGTGCAGTCGGACAAGGTCGATTTCATCGCCGGTTACATCTGGTCGAACGTGCTGCTGGCCTCGCTGAAGACCGCGGTCGACTCGCAGACCTTCATGATCTCCGCCAATGCCGGCCCGTCGCAGATCGCCGGCGAACTCTGCTCGCCTTATGTGTTCTCGACCTCCTGGCAGAACGACCAGACGCCGCAGGCCATGGGCCTCTACATGAACCAGAAGGGCGTCAAGTCGGTGTTCCTGATCGGCCCGAACTATGCCGCCGGCAAGGACATGCTCGCGGGCGTCAAGAGCACGTTCAAGGGTCAGGTCGTCGGTGAGGAATATACGGTGTGGCCGACCCAACTCGACTTCTCGGCCGAATTGACCAAGGCAAAGGCTTCGGGCGCGGAGTCGATCTTTGTGTTCTATCCGGGCGCGGCGGGCGTGCAGTTCCTCAACCAGTATGCGCAGGCCGGCATCAAGGACAAGATGCCGCTCTACACCGCCTTCACCGTCGACGAATTGTCGCTGCCGCTGCAGAAGGACAACGCGATCGGCGTGCCCGGCGCGCAGGAATGGGTCAACGACCTGCCCAACGAGCAGAACAAGAAATTTGTCGAGGACTATCACAAGAAATATCAGGGGCTGCGTCCGACCTATTACGGCGCGCAGGCCTATGACGCGGCGCAGCTGATCAACAGCGCCGTGGTCGCGGTCAAGGGCGACACCTCGAAGAAGGACGCCATGAAGGCCGAGATGGAGAAGGCCAACTTCAAGTCGCTGCGCGGCCCGTTCAAATACGGCAACAACCACATCCCGATCCAGAATTTCTACCTGCAGGATGTGGTCAAGGGCGCCGACGGCCAGCTGTCGCTGAAGACGGTCGCGACCATCGTCAAGGACGATCAGGACCGCTTCCACGACAAATGTCCGATGAAGTGATCGCGGAATTCGCTTAAACAAAGCGGTAGCGCCGAATAACAACAAAAGCGGCAGCGCCAACCACGCTGCCGCTTTTGCTTAGAGTATGATGAGATCAGGTCGACCCGTGCGGCATCGGAAGTGTGCTCCCTCTCCCCGCTCTTCGCGGGGAGAGGGTTGGGGTGAGGGGCTCTATCCGCACACGCGAGCATGCGGTGAGTTCCCTCACCCGCCGCGCACAGGCGCGCAAGTGCGCTGCCGGGCGCGGCGACCTCTCCCCGCAGGCGGGGAGAGGTGAAGAACTGAGCTCGCTGATACGCCGATTTCAATTTATTGCGCTCCTGTTTCGGAACCCCATGCTCCTCGTCGTCGAACAGATCTTGAACGGACTGCAGTTCGGCCTGCTGCTGTTCCTGCTCGCCGCCGGATTGACGCTGGTGTTCGGCATCATGGACCTCGTCAATCTCGCCCACGGCTCGCTCTACATGATGGGCGCCTATTTCGCCGCGACCTTCATCCTCTGGACCGGCAACTTCCTGCTCAGCGCGGCGCTGGCGCTCGGCGCGAGCTTGCTGCTCGGTATCGTCCTCGAATTCGTCGCGTTCCGGCATCTCTACGGCCGCGATCATCTCGATCATGTGCTGGCGACCTTCGGCCTGATCCTGTTCTTCAACGAAGCGGTGCGGCTGATCTGGGGCCCGGCCGGACTGGCGCTGCCGCTGCCTCCCTGGCTCACCGTTCCCGTGCAGATCCTGCCCGGCATCCAGTATCCGGCCTATCGGCTCGCGATCATCGTGGTCGCGCTCGCGGTGGCGCTCTTGCTCTATCTCGGTGTGATGCGCACGCGCGTCGGCATGCTGATCCGCGCCGGCGCCTCGAACCGCGAGATGATCGGCGCGCTCGGCATCAACATCAAGCTGCTCTACACGCTGGTGTTCGGCCTAGGCGCGGCGCTCGCCGGCCTCGCGGGGTTGATGCAGGCGCCGATCCTCACCGTGCAGATCGGCATGGGCGAGAACATCCTGATCCTCGCCTTCGTGGTGATCGTGATCGGCGGCATCGGCTCGATCCGCGGCGCGTTCCTGGCTGCGATCTTCGTCGGCCTGATCGACACGCTCGGCCGCGCCTTCCTGCCGAACCTGTTGCGGCAGGTGTTGAGCGGCGCGGCGGCATCGACCGCGGCGCCCGCGCTGTCCTCGATGCTGATCTATCTGTTGATGGCGATCGTGCTGGTGCTGCGGCCGGAGGGGCTGTTTCCGGCCAGCAAGCGATGAGGCGTCAGCTGACCGTTCCGAATGTCGTCGCGGCGCTGGTCGTCGCGGGCCTCGTGCTGCTGCCGCTCTACTCGTCGTTGTCCGGCAACATCTTCATCCTGACCTTGTTCACCCGCATCGTCATCCTTGCGCTCGCAGCCGCCAGCCTCAATTTGATCATGGGCTATGGCGGCATGATGAGCTTCGGCCATGCCGCCTATCTCGGCATCGGCGGCTATGCCGTCGGCATCCTCGCGCAGGAAGGCGTCGGCTCGGGCTTCCTGCAGTTTCCCGTGGCGCTCGCCGCCTCTGCGCTTTACGCGCTGGTGATCGGCGCACTCTCGCTGCGGACCCGCGGCGTCTACTTCATCATGATCACGCTGGCTTTTGCGCAGATGGCCTATTACGTCGCCTCGGGTCTCGCCCGTTATGGCGGCGACGATGGCCTCACCGTCTACAAGCGCAGCGATTTCGCAGGCCTCATCAACCTCTCCAATCGCGTGCAGTTCTACTATCTCTGCCTCGCCTGCCTGCTTGGCGTGATCTGGCTGATCTGGCGCATCGTCAATTCGCGCTTCGGCCTTGTCGTGCAGGGCCTGCGCTCCAACGAGCAGCGCATGCAGGCGATCGGCTTTCCCGCCAAACGTTACAAGCTGGTCTGCTTCGTCATCGCAGGCACCATGTGTGGCCTCGCCGGTGCGCTGCTCGCTGACAATACCGATTTCGTCAGTCCGGCCGTGATGTACTGGACCCGCTCCGGCGACCTCATGGTGATGGTGATCCTGGGCGGTATGGGCTCGCTGTTCGGCCCCGTGATCGGCGCCGTGGTCTATCTCCTGCTCGAAGAGTTCCTGTCGCAGCTGACCGAATACTGGGCGATCATCATGGGGCCGCTGCTGCTCCTGATCGTCCTGTTCGGACGCGGCGGCATCATGGGCCTGCTCGGGAGGTTGTCCCGTGGCTGAGCCGCTGCTCCGCGTCAAAGACCTCGTCCGCCGCTTCGGCGGCATTGTCGCCACCGACAACGTCTCGCTCGATGTCGCGCAGGGTGAGTTGCATGCGATCATCGGGCCCAATGGCGCGGGCAAGACCACGCTGATCAGCCAGCTCACCGGTCATCTTGCGCCCGATGCCGGCAGTATCTTCCTCGGTGGCCGCGACATCACCGCGATGGCTGCCTGGCGCCGCAGCGCGCTCGGGCTGGCGCGCTCGTTCCAGATCACCTCGCTGCTTTCAGATTTCACCGCAGCCGACAATGTTGCGCTCGCCGCCCAGGCCCATGACGGCCACTCCTTCCGCTTCCTCAGTGATGCGCGCAAGGAGCCGGGGCTTCGCGCGTCGGCGTCGGCGGCACTTTCGCGCGTCGGGCTTGCCGATCGCGCCGATGTGCTGGTCTCCCGGCTCAGCCATGGCGAGCAGCGCCAGCTCGAGCTTGCGGTCGCGCTCGCGACCAAACCGCAATTGCTTCTGCTGGATGAACCGATGGCGGGTTTAGGCGTCACCGAATCCGCGGGCATGGTGAAGCTGCTGCTGGAGCTGCGCAAGGAAGTGACCATCGTGCTGGTCGAGCACGACATGGAAGCGGTGTTCGCGCTGGCGGACCGTATCTCGGTGCTGGTCTATGGCCGCGTCATCGCCTCCGGCGCGCCCGGCGAGATTCGCCAGAATGAAGAAGTGAAGCGCGCCTATCTCGGCGACCAGCATGTGGTGACCCGCCAAGGGACTGAACATGGCTGACGCTGACACGCTGCTCGAAGTCGACGGCATCGAGACCTGCTACGGGCTGAGCCAGGTGCTGTTCGGCCTCTCGCTCTCGATCCGATCAGGCGAAATGGTCTCGCTGATGGGCCGCAACGGCATGGGCAAGACCACCACCATCCGCTCCATCATGGGGCTGACGCCGGCGCGAGCAGGCGCGATCCGCTTCGGCGGCCACGAGGTGCGCGAGCTGCCGTCGTACCGGATCGCCAAGCTCGGCATCGGCCTCGTGCCGGAGGGCCGCCAGATTTTTCCGAACCTGACGGTGCGCGAGAATCTCGTCGCGGCGTCCGCCAACCGACTCAATGCCGGCGATCCCTGGACGCTGGAGAAGGTCCACGCGCTGTTCCCGCGGCTTGCCGAGCGCGGCGGCAACATGGGCAACACGCTGTCCGGCGGAGAACAGCAGATGCTCGCGATCGGCCGCGCGCTGATGACCAATCCGAGATTGCTGATCCTCGACGAAGCGACCGAGGGCCTCGCGCCGCTGATCCGCGAGGAAATCTGGAATTGCCTGTCCATGCTGAAGGCGCGGGGACAGTCGATCCTGGTGATCGACAAGAACGTCGAAAATCTCAGCCGCATCTGCGACCGCCACTACATGATCGAGCGTGGCCGCACGGTGTGGAGCGGCACGTCCGAGCAATTGATCGCAGAGCCCGACTTGCAGCACCGGTATTTGGGCATTTGAGACAAAAACCGACCTCGTTTCCGGTAGCAAGAAACTCCGACCGATAGTAAAAGTGGTGGGCCTGGGAGGGGCTCATGGCTTGCTTGCGATCGTTACGACTCGCTGGGGCGATTGCGGCGCTTCTGCTTGCGATGCCGGTCGCCTCGACGCGAGCGGACGACGCCGCTTGTACCGACGCAAAGGGAATCGTGGTCCAAAACGCCCGGCTCCTGATCGTCCCGAACAGCGATGGGATCACTCGTCAGTTGACCTTTTCGGGAATCGCGTTGGTTTCGGACCCGAAAATGTTGTCGTACATACCGGCCCACGTGCTTTGCGAGCGCGCAATCGGCGAAAACTTCCTCGTCAACAAGACTGCGGTTTGCGGACAATTCTATGTGCTGTCGGGCGGGGACGCGGTGACGCCCAGCGGCACAGGGATTGAGTTTTCCTTCTCGCAGCGGGTGCCCAGCGAAGGGCTCGCGATCCAGCTGAACTCGGGACACTGCGGCCAGGAGTTGCCCTTCCAATCCCTTCATTGTCGAGGTAAGGCCCGGCAAAGATCGCCACTTCCAGGGGATCAGTAGCCTTCCAAAATCGCTGAACGATGATCGCGTGGAGTTCGAGATCGCCTCAGGCGCCAATACGAGGATTCTCGACATTCAGGTCATCATTGGGGGGGCCGGCTATGACAGCCTCAACTCTCCGATATCTCTGCGCGAGCCGATCAAGGGAATTCGCCTGGAGCGACTCGGACAAGCGTTGCTGCTGTCACTGCTCGTCGCCCTGATTTTCGCTCTTCTCGACAGGACCCACTCGTTTCCGGCTGCTTTCGGCCAGGTCTCGACCTATCTCAGATCGCCTATCACGACAGCGATGGCGTTCTATATGACCGGCGCTGTGGCGGAATGCGCCAGAAGCAGCGTCAACCTGATCCTGGGCGCACTGCTTGTCGGGCCATCCCGCAGTGACGCGGTTTACCGGCTCCTTCGCGATTACCGTAGTTTCGATCTCCGTTCCGCGAGTGAACTGGCGGCGCTCGCCGCCTTTCTTGTCGTGGTCCTTGTGATCCGGTCACTGCTCGCGCTACCCGCTCGCTCGTTCGGGATCGTCGGACGCGTGATGATATTTCCCCTTCGAGTGACGACGTGGGCCACCCTGATTGCCATGGCATCGACCCTGTTCGCGATGTTGATCCTGATGATTGAGGTGGTGACGCCGTGGCTCGGTTTTGAAATTCCGGCGCTGATGGTTTCGTTTGTCTTTGCTCTCATCGGCGTCCTTGCATTGCGTCGCCTGTTCGATTTGTCGGGGTCCCTCGTGATCGTGATCGGCCTCATTTTCACCTTTGCCGTCCTGTTCCCCACGGATGCGGTTCTCAGGTCATCAGGGCTAGCGCGAATCGGCGACAATACCCGCGCCTGGGCCTTCTTCCTGAGCAGCTCCATGGCGATCTTCATCTACGTCGCTGCGCTGACCGGTTTCGCTTTTCGCGTCGCAAGAAGCGATGACTGCGACGATCGGCTCGCCGCGCAATGGCTGATCGCTCTTCTGATCCTGCTGGTAACCGCCTTTTCGATCGCCCATCCGACCAACGCACTTGCCGTTGCCGGCCTGATGCTGGTTTCGACCAGGCTCCTGTTGCCGGACCCCGACGAGGCCGCGGTCAGACGCGATGCCGATATTGATTGGGAGATGAACGAAGAAACGTTCCCGTTCATCGTTGGCGGAGTGGCGGCATTCATTTTCCTGGTTCAATTCGCTTTTGCCGCGGGGGAGGGCGATTTCTACCGGCGTTTCGCGCTGCTCGATCTCGCCAACGTCCCGCGGACATTTGCGCTTGGCACCGTGGCTGGGCTCGTGCTGGCCCGGGCGGGTCCCTGCCTCAGAGGGGACTCGGCGGTGATGAAGGCGGCCTATGTCAGCGCGGTACTTCTGGTCGCGAGCGTCGCCGGGTCGATCGTCACGCTGAAAGGGCATTTTGTCGCGCTGGTCACGGCGAATTTCGGCGTGGTGGCCGCCCTGATCATTTGCGCGCTGGTCGTTTACGACCTGCCGCGCGTCAGAAATAGCGAGGGATCCATCGAGTGGCGCGATCTGTTCAAGGGAACGAGTCTTGGGCAGGCCGTTCCATTCTTGTCGGCCATGGCGGTGGCCGTGTTCTCCGCCCTGAGCCCGATCTTCATGCACGAACTCACCAATTCGGTCGGAACATTGCTGCGGGCCAACCTGAGCCAGGTCCAGTCATCTGAGGATGCGCGCAAGGCCCAGCAACCTCAATCGCCGCTCGTCCGCCAGCAAGCCACTGTGCGGAAACTAGGGGTCCCGTTAGATTATCTCGAAATATTGGCGTGATCCTGGCTCACGCTTCGGTGGAAGTGATCGGTCTCGGCATTCTTTGATGTACGTTGCAGTCGAAGACAGGCCGCAAGAACGTCGAAAATCTCACCCGCATCTGTGACCGGCATTACATTATCGAGCGCGGCCGCACGGTATGGAATGGAACCTCGGAGCAACTGGTCGGGGAACCCGACCTGCAGCACCGCTATCTCGGGATTTGACGCGCGTTTTGCACGTATGGCGTTTATTCCCGCGTTTCGGACCGGGTCGCTCTGCTATTGTGTATCCTTGAACCGCGAACCTTTAGACCGGTAGTATCGACCAAATTTTAACGGGGCCCGGCGTCATCGCTCACTTTCTTGCCGGTCTCGTGTGGAAGCGATTTCATGAAGCGTTTTCTCGTTGCGACTGTCCTGAGTGCTGCTCTGCTGGCAAATGCCGGCGGAGCCGTGGCTGATCCCGCGTCCGACAAGGACATGGCGAACCGCTATCTGCAGGCCGCGCAGTCGGGCAGCGACGACGCGCAATTCTATCTGGCGGCGCTTTATTCGACGGGTGTCGGCGTGGCGCGTTCGGACGAAGAGGCGTTCCGGTGGTTCTCGCGGGCCGCCGAGCAGGGCCACTCGCACGCAATGCTGATCCTGGGCGGCCTCTATGCGGTCGGCCGCGGCGCGCCGAAGGACAACATCAAGGCCTACAAATGGGCCTACATCGTCGGTACCGCCTCCCGCGTCGAAGAGTTCCGCAACGGCGCGCGGCAATTGACGGGCCTGCTCGAAACCAGGATGACGCCGCAAGAGGTCGATCTGGCGAAGGGCGAGGCGGGCCGCTGGCGGGCCACGCCGAGCAACGGGCCGGCGCAAGCAGCGGCGCCCGCCGCAGTCCCGCCACCCGCCGCTCCGTCTGCACCGGCCGCCTCCGCAGCCGCGCCTCAACCTGCCGCGCCATCCGCTGCACCACAGCCGCCTGCTCCGCAAGCTGCGAAGAAAAGCGACACGGACGATCTGATGAATCAGATTCCCGCCTTACGCAAGAAGCTCGGCTTCTAGGCCGCGGGGATCGCAATGAAGCTCATCCGTTATCTTGCAGTCGTAATCCTTCTGATCGCCGCGGGCGGCGGTGGCTATTACGCGTGGACCAATTTCATTCACGTCGAGACGGTGACCACAGCGATCGCGACCCAAGCCCCGGTGTCGGAAGCGATCTACGGCACCGGCACGGTGGAGCCGGCGCGCTGGGCCAAGGTGGTGCCGCTGCAGCGGCGGCGGCTGGTCAATCTCTGTACTTGCGAGGGCCAGCAGGTGAAGGCCGGCCAGGTGCTCGGCCGCATGGACGACGCCGAGGAGCGAAGTGCGCTGAACGAGCTTCAGATCAGTTTCCAGCAGGCGGAACGCGACCTCGACCGTGCCGAGAAGGACCGCACCAAGAGCGACCTCGCGCAAAAGGAATACGAGCAGCGCTGGACCCAGGCCGAGGAATACAAGTCGCGGATCGCGGCGCAGCAGGTGCGGATCGATCAGTTGGTGCTGCGCGCGCCGCTCGACGGCATGGTGCTGCGGCGTGACGGCGAGGTCGGCGAGATCGCAGGCCCCACCGACGTGCTGTTCTGGGTCGGGCCGCCACTGCCAATGCATGTCGTTGCCGAGGTCAATGAGGAGGAAATCAATCGCCTCGCCATCGGCCAGAAGGCGTTCCTGCGCAGCGAGGCGTTTCCGGAACAGGCGCTGCGCGCCTCGGTTTCGCAGATCACGCCGAAGGGCGATCCGACCCGCAAGACCTTTCGCATCTATCTGCTCTTGCCCAATGACACGCCGCTGCGCATCGGCATGTCTGTCGAGGCCAACATCATCGTGCGTGAGAAGCCGTCGGCGATCGTCGTGCCCACCGAAGCCATCGCCGGCGACATGGTGCAGGTGGTGAACGACGGCCGGATCGTACGCGTGCCGGTTCGGGTCGGCATTCGCGGCAGCCGCAATGTCGAGATCATCGGCGATGTCGCCAGGGGCACCGCGGTGCTGTCGCCGGTCCGTACCGATCTCGCCGTGGGCACGCATGTGCGCGAGAACAAGAGCGTGAGGCCTGCGGCTGCGCCCGATGCGGCGGCGGACCAGGGGCAGGATCAGCCGATCGACCGCAATGCCGCCGGCCCTCTGCCTGCGCCCTCCGCCGCCACGGTTGCCTCGACCGATCCGGACGCCGCGGTGATCTCGTCGGCGATCACGGCTCATATCGACTCGGTCGTGAACGACGCGCGGCGCAACGTCAACAAATTCGCCGCTCCCCGCTGATGCGCGCGTGAACCGATGGCCACCAAACTGATCCTCGACATTGCATGGACCCACGTCACGGCGCGGGTACGCCAGACGCTGGTCGGCATGGCCGGCGTCGCGATGGGTGTCGGCTTCACCATCATGATGGCCGGACTGATGGAGGGATCGCAGATCGACTTCCTGCGCCAGCTGGTCGACACCATGCCGCACGTCACCGTGCAGGACGAACGCCGCGCCGCGCCGCCGCAGCCTGCCGACCAGCAATACGGCGCGGTGCAGATGTCGGGCGTGGCCAATGTCGGCAGCCGTCCCGGCATCAAATATCCTGAATCGGCGATGGCCTCGTTGCGCGCCTGGATTCCCGGCGATGTGGCGCCGCAGGTCAAGACCACCGCGATCATCGACCACGGCGGCGGCCGCATCGGCATCACGGTGGTAGGAATCGATCCACGACAGGAAATCCGGGTGTCGAAGCTGGCCACCCAGATGCGCGAGGGGCAGATCATCGGATCTCAATCGCGCACCGAACGCCATCATCGTCGGACAGGCGCTGGCTGAGAAGCTCGCGGTCAAGACCGGCAATACCGTCAGTCTGATCGGCGGGCAGGGCACCGAGGTGAGTGCGACCGTCGCCGGCATCTTCCGCTCCGGGATGAAGCGGGTCGACGAAGGCCAGATCTATGCGCTGCTCTCGACCGCGCAGCTGATGATGGGGCAGAGCGGGATCATCAACGAGCTGCGGCTGCGCCTTAACGATCCCTTGGGCGCGGAGAAGGTCGCGAGGCAGGTGGAGGCGCAGACCGGCTACAAGTCGGTGTCGTGGCAGGAGGCGAATTCCGACCTGCTCTCCAGTTTCGCCGTGCGCGATTTCATCGTGCTGACCGTGATGGCCGCGATGCTGCTGACCTCGTCGTTCGCGACCTACAACATCATCTCGACCATCACCCATGAAAAGCGGCAGGACATCGCGATCATGAAGTCGCTCGGCATGCACGAGGTAGCGGTGCGGCGGATCTTCATCATCGAGGCCGCGCTGATCGGCGTGGTCGGCATCATTGTCGGCTGGCTGATCGGCTATCTGCTTTGTTACGGCTGGTCGAAGATCACGATCTACAATCCGCTGACCGGAAGCACCGTCCCGCTGTCGATCTACTATTCGCTCAAGCATTACATCCTGGTCGGCGGCATTTCGCTGCTGTGCTGCACCGGTGCGGCGTTCTTCCCGGCGCGCAAGGCGACGCGCGTGCATCCGGTCGAGATCATCAGGGGCGCGTCATGAGCGAGGTCGCGCTGCAGGCGGTCGGTCTGGTGCGGCGTCTCGACGGCGCGATCTCGCACACGCTGGTCAACGGCATCGACCTCGCCGTCAACAAAGGCGAGTTCCTCGCCATCACCGGGCCTTCCGGCTCGGGCAAATCGTCGCTGCTCTATCTGCTGGGCCTGCTCGACGCGCCGACCGAGGGCGACGTGATCATCTGCGGACAGCCGACGTCGAAACTGTCGGAAGCCGAGCGCGCCGACGTGCGGCTGACAAAATGCGGCTTCGTGTTCCAGTTTCATTTTCTCCTGCCTGAATTCACCTCGCTGGACAACGTGATGCTGCCGATGCGCGCGGCGGGCAAGATGCCCGATCATGAAATGCGCGAACGCGCGCTCGAACTTCTGTCATCGCTCGGATTGAAGGAGCACGCGGGCAAGCGGCCGAGCCAGCTCTCCGGCGGCCAGCGTCAGCGCGTCGCGATCGCGCGTGCGCTGTCGAACCGGCCGGAGATCATCATCGCCGACGAGCCGACCGGCGCGCTCGATACGACCTCCACCGAACAGGTGTTCGGCATCCTGCGCGAGATCGCCGACTCCGGCCGTACCGTGGTGGTGGTTACCCACGATCCCGCACTCGCAGCGCGTGCCGACCGCCGTCTGCACATCGTCGACGGCAAGGTCCACAAGGCCTCTGCCGGCGGCGATGCTGCGCAGGCAACGCCTGTTGCGGCCGCACCGTAAGGCCGCAAGCCCTCCTCGCCACGAGATTCCCCAAGAAATCCCATTGTGCGGCTTTGAGCCGCGTGCCAGATTTTTTGCCGTTGGCTGAGAGCAAGGGAGAGTTCATGTCGTTCAGGACATTCGCCGCCGCCGTCATTTTTGCGAGTCTTGCGTCGTCAGGCGCGCAGGCCGAAGACCAGGTGCTCAAGGTCGGCTCGACCCCGACCGGCATCCCCTTCACGTTCCTCGACACCAAGACCAACACCATCGAAGGCGTGATGGTCGATCTGATCAAGGAGGTCGGCAAGGAGGCCGGCTTCAAGGTCGAGATCGAGGGCATGCAGTTCTCGACCCTGATCCCGTCGCTGACCGCCGGCAAGATCGACATCATCTCGGCGGCGATGTTCATCACCGCGCCGCGCAAGGAGGTGATCGACTTCTCCGGTCCGGTCTACACCTATGGCGAAGGCCTGATCGTGCCGAAGGCGGACGCGAAAGACTACAAGGAGTTTTCCGATCTCAAGGGCGAGACGGTCGGTGCGCAGAAGGGCACCGCGTTCGTCGATCCCCTGCAGAAGAGCGGGCTGTTCGCCGAGGTGAAGATTTACGACAACATTCCGGCGATCCTCGCCGACGTCAATTCGGGCAGGCTCAAGGCCGGGTTCGCCGACAAGCCGATCCTCGCCTACAACGTCAAGCAGGGCCTGTTTCCGGAGGTGCGGCTGGTCAACAGCTACGTCTCGACCGTCACCGGCTCGCTCGGGATCGGCGTGCGCAAGAGCGATGGCGAGTTGCTGGCCAGGATCAACGCCGCGCTCGACAAGCTCACCAGGGACGGCACGGTGAAGAATATCCTGGCGAAATGGGGCCTTGATTGATGAGGTGACGTGTTGGCGCATCGGAGATGAGCAAATTCTTCGCCGATACGCGCGAGTTCCTGCCGATCCTGCTGCAGGGTGTCTGGCTCACCATCGTCGTCACGTTCAGGTTCGCTCATCCTGTCGACGCTGCTCGGCATGGTCTGGGCGCTGATGCGCGTCAGCCCCGTGCGCGCGCTGCAGCAGCTCGCCAAGGGCATCGTCAACGCGATCCGCGGCATCCCGATCCTCGTGCAACTGTTCTACATCTACTTCGTGATGCCGGAGTTCGGCGTGACGCTGTCGGCGCTGCAGGCTTCGATCATCGGGCTCGGCATTGCCTATTCGGCCTATCAGGCCGAGAATTTCCGCGCCGGCATCGAGGCGATCGACAAGGGCCAGATCGAGGCCTCCGAGTCGCTCGGCATGGGATGGGCAATGATGATGCGGCGGGTGGTGGTGCCGCAGGCGGTGAAGATCATCCTGCCGCCCTACGGCAACATCATGATCATGATGCTGAAGGATTCTTCGCAGGCCTCCACCATCACGGTGGCGGAGCTGACTTTGAAGGGTCAGCTGATCGCGTCCTCGACGTTCAAGTACACCAGCGTGCTGACCATGGTGGCCGTACTCTATCTCGTCATGAGCGTGCCGCTGATCCTGTTCGTCGGCTGGCTGGAGCGGCGCATGCAGCGGGCGCGGACATGATCGAGCTTGCCAGCGTGCACAAGAGTTTCGGCGACGTCGAGGTGCTGCGCGGCGTTTCGGCCAGCATCGGCCGCGGCGAGGTGGTGTGCATCATCGGGCCGTCGGGCTCGGGGAAGTCGACCATCCTGCGCTGCATCAACGGGCTCGAAGCCTATGACGCCGGTACCGTGACCATCGACGGCGTGCGCGTCGACCGGCAGTCGCCCGACATCAAGACCATCCGCACCCAGATTGCGATGGTGTTCCAGCGCTTCAACCTGTTTCCGCATCGGACCGCGCTGGAGAATGTGATCGAGGGCCCGGTCTATGTGAAGGGCGTCAAACGCGACGAGGCGATCCCGCGCGCGAAGGAATTGCTGGCGCGGGTCGGACTTGCCGGCAAGGCCGACGCCTATCCGGCCGAGCTGTCGGGCGGGCAGATGCAGCGCGTCGCGATTGCCCGCGCGCTGGCGATGCAGCCCAAGGCGATCCTGTTCGACGAGCCGACATCTTCGCTCGATCCGGAACTGGTCGGCGAGGTCCTCGCGGTGATGCGCGCTCTGGCCGAGGACGGCATGACCATGGTCGTGGTGACGCACGAGATTCGCTTTGCGCAGGAGGTGGCAGACCGCGTGCTGTTCCTCGATCACGGCACGATTTTGGAGGAAGGACCGGCAAAGCAGGTGCTGACCACGCCGCAACATGCGCGCACCCAGGAATTTTTGCGGCGCATCTTGCAGCCGATCTAGGAGATACTTGATGGCCGAACCGTTTCCTCTCGCGCCTTCGTTGTGGGCGGCTACCGCGCCGGCGGCGCTGCCGACACCGCCGCTCGAAGGCCAGGTCAACGCCGACGTCGTGGTGATCGGCGCCGGTTACGCGGGGATGTCGACCGCGCTGCATCTCGCCGAGCGCGGCATCCGCGCCGTGGTGCTGGAAGCGCATGAGCCGGGCTGGGGCGGCTCGGGCCGCAACGGCGGCCAGGTCATTCCCGGACTGAAATATGATCCGGACGAACTGGAGGAAAAGTTCGGCCCTGAAAGCGGCGGGCGGCTGGTCGATTTCATCGGCAAGTCGGCCGATGTCGTGTTCGACCTGATCGACAAGCACAACATGAACGTGCCGCATGCGCGCCAGGGCTGGATCCAGGGCGCGCATACGCCGGCGGGACTCGACATCGTCAAAAAGCGCAGCGAGCAATGGGCGAAGCGCGGCGTCGAAGGCGCGCGTGAGCTTGGCGCCGACGATGTCGGGCATCTGATCGGCACCGACAAATATCTCGGCGGCTGGGTCGATCCGCGCGGCGGCGCGATCCAGCCGCTCGCCTATGCGCGCGAGATGGCGCGTGTGGCGATCGCGGCGGGCGCCGCGATCCACGGCGAAAGCCCGGTCGTGAAGCTCGACCGCGTCAACGGCAGATGGGTTGCGGAGACCGCCTCGGGCGCGCGCGTCACCGCCGACCGCGCCGTGGTCGCAACCAACGGCTACACCGGCGATTTGGTGCCGGGCTTGCGCACGTCAGCGATCGCGCCGAACTCGTTCCAGGTCGCAACCGCACCGCTGTCGGACAATGTCGCGCGCTCGATCCTGCCCGAGGGCCATGTCACCTCGGACACGCGGCAGCTGCTGTTCTATTTCCGGAAAGATCACACCAACCGCTTCATCATGGGCGGGCGCGGCCCGTTCCGCGAGCCGAGGGGGCCGCAGGACTGGGAGCATCTCGAACGCATCGCGGTCAAACTTTTCCCGCAGCTCAAGGACGTTCCGATCGCGTACCGCTGGTGCGGCCGTGTGACCCTGACGCGCGATTTCCTGCCGCATCTGCACGAGCCGGCGCCGGGACTGCTCGTCGATATCGGCTGCATGGGCCGCGGCGTCGGGCTGCAGTCGGCGATGGGCCGCGCCATGGCGGATTACATCGCGACCGGCAATGAAGCGGCGTTGCCGCTGCCGCTGGTGCCGATCAAGGCGATGCCGCTGCATGCGCTGCATCGGGCCTGGATGGCGGGGATCATCGCCTGGTACCGCATGCAGGATGGCGGGCTGGCCTAGGGCATGATCCGGAAAAGTGTGAAGCGGTTTTCCGAAAAGATCATGCCCAAACAAGGAGACTCAAAACATCTCGAAATATTCGCGGTGCTCCCAGTCCGACACTTCGGCCTGGAAGCGCTCGATCTCCGCCTTCTTGATGTGCACGTAGTAATCGACGAAGCCGGCGCCGAGCGCTTCGCGGAAGAATGGATCGGCTGACAGTGCGGACACGGCTTCCTGCAGCGATTTCGGCAGAAAATCTGCCTTGGTCTCGTAGGGCGTATCGGCGGACGGGCCGGGATCAAGCTTGCGGTCGACGCCGTCGAGGCCGGACAGGATTTGCGAGGCCATATAGAGATAGGGATTGGCGGCGGGCTCGCCGATCCGGTTCTCCAGCCTTGTGGCGGGATCGCCGGCACCACCGAGCACGCGGATCATGACGCCGCGATTGTCGCGCGCCCAGGTCGCGCGGTCCGGCGCCAGCGAGAAGGTGCGGTAGCGCTTGTAGCCATTGATGGTCGGCGTGGTGAACACGGTGGACGCGCGCGCATGCGCGAGCAAGCCGGCGAGATAGTTTTTGGCGAACGGGCTCAGCAGCTCGTCCTTTGCCATGAAGACATTCTCGCCGCCCGTGCGCGACACCAGCGACTGATGCAGGTGCCAGCCGGAGGCGAACAGGTTCGCCAGTTTCGGCCGGCACATGAAGGTGGCGTGATAGCCGTGCCGCCGTGCGATCTGCTTCACCGCCGAACGAAACAGCACCATGTTGTCGGCGGGCTCGACGCCTTTCTTCGGCGAGAAGGTGAACTCGCATTGGCTCGGGCCGAACTCGACCTCGACCGAGCGCAGGGGCAGGCCGAGCGCGAGGACGTCGCGGCGGAGGATGTCGACAACAGGCTCGATCTGGTCGAAGCGCTGCTCGGACAGATATTGATAGCCGTGACTGAGCAGGCTGACCGACGGCGGCCGGCCGGGCTGGCCGGCGTCCTCGGGCGCCATATGCGCGTCGTCGAGCTTGAACAGATGGAATTCCACTTCGAGCCCGGCGACGAAATCATAGCCGCGCTCGCCGAGCTTGTTCACGACGGAGCGATAAAGCTGCCGCGTCGAGAACGGCACCGGCTTGCCGTTGCCGAAATAGAGATCGCACAGCACCCAGCCGGTGCCCGGCGACCATGGCAATGTTCGGAACGTCAGGGGATCCGGCACCATCAGCGCGTCGGCGGCGCCTTCCATCTCCTTCAGCCCGAAGCCGCCGCCGGCGGTGAACACCGGAAAGACGGTTTTATGAGAGGTGTCCTTGGCGAGCAGCGATGTGGTGATGCCGCAGCCGCTTTCGAGCGAGGCTATCGCCTCGGCTGCGATCAGCGTCTTGCCGCGCAGGATGCCGTGCTGGTCCGCAAAGGAGAGGCGGATGGTCTCGAGCTTCTGCTCTTCGACGATGCGCGCCAGCCGGCGCGCCGCCTCACGCTGCTCGTCCGACCACAGCCCGTGACGCTCGACGAAAGTCACCAAGTCATCCCCCATTCCTCGTCATTGCGAAGAGCGAAGCGAAGCAATCCATCTATCCGCTTGCGGCGCTATGGATTGCTTCGTCGCTGCGCTCCTCGCAATGACGATACTACTATTCCGCCGCCGTGAGATGCCGCACCTTGTCGGCGATCTCGCGAGGCACCGCTGACACCCAGGGCGCGCCGCGCCGCCGCTTCACGTCGACCTCCATCCAGTAGATCTCCCAGCCTACCGTCGGCCCGATGCCGTCCATCGTGCCCGGGCCTTGAATGCTCTTCGCATGCGCCTCATCCAGGCACATGATCGGTTTCTCGCCGGACGCGACGCGCTCGATCTGCTCGCGCAGCATGCGGCGATATTGCACGATCGCCTTGTCGGCCGTCCCGAGATGCTCCTTCGTGCGATCCTGGATCGCGCCCATGGATTCGATCGCCCACTGATCGTGCACGTTGATGTCCATGCCCATGCCGGTAAAGGTCGCGGTCGCCTGCTCGTGCGGATCGAAGCCGTAATCATTGCGCTTGTTGCGGCGCGACTTGTAGTCGGGCAGCTCGTAGGTCGCGAGCCGTTGCTCGCGCATCGTCGTCTTGTCGACCGGCGTCGTGAACGACGTGAAGATCGAGTACCAGTAGCAATTCTCGTCGTCGATCGGCACGTGATACTGCGTGATCGTCATCTCCTGGTTCATCGGAATGACGAAGGCATGCGGAAAAATCTGGTTGGTGACGCGCACATGGGTGCGCTCGGCGTCGATCTCGCGCAGCGTGATCAGGCGCATTCCGTATTCGGTGTGCTCGACATTGATGATCGGGCGATCATACTCGCGCATGATCCTGGTCATCGGCATGTCGGAGCTTGCCGACGCGCCGCGGAACTGGCGGCCATAGGTGTTCGCGCTTGAGGTGTCCTCGTCCTCGAAGAAGCGGTGCAGATAGGAGGCGTGCGAGGGATCGACGCCGACCTCCAGCGCTTGCAGCCAGTTGCATTCCCAGTGGCCCTTGAACGCGAAGACGTGGCTGTCCGGCGCGACGAAGCAGTCGAGCTCCGGGAAGGCCGGCGGCTCGCCTTCGCCCAGATAGGCCCAGAGGATGCCGCTCTTCTCCACCACGGGATAGGCGCGCTGCCTGATGCCCTGGCAGAGTTTCGAATCCTTCGGCTCGGCCGGCGTCTGCAGGCACTGACCTGACACGTCGAACAGCCAGCCATGGAAGGCGCAGCGCAGTCCGCCCTGTTCGAGCCGGCCGAAGGCGAGGTCGGCGCCACGATGCGCGCAGTGGCGATCGATCAGGCCGTAGCGGCCCTGCTCGTCGCGGAACATCACCAGGTCTTCGCCGAGCAATTTGACGGGACGGATCGCGCCGCGGCCCCTGCAGCTCGTCGACCAGCGCCGCCGGCTGCCAATACATCCGCATCAGCTTGCCGCAGGGGTCGTTCGGGCCGATGCGGGTGATCAGGTCGTTCTGCTCCTGGCTCATCATGGCGCGTCACCTCATGTCAAAGGGCTTGCAACGGCTTGTTCGTCTATTGAACAAATGTTCAAATATGCTAACACGGTCTTTCAACTTGGCAAGCGGCTTTCCAAAGAACCTTAATGGTCAAACCCAAGCGTAGCGCCGGCAGCGCCCCCCGCGCCACCGACTTTGTCGAGAGCCTCGACCGCGGCCTGCGGCTGTTGCAGGCCTTCGCCGCGCGGCCTTCGCCGATGACACTGAGCGAGATCGCCACGGCGGCCGGCCTGCCGCGCGCCACCGCGCGCCGCATCCTGTTCACCCTGCAGCACGGCGGCTATGTCACGAGCGACGGCAGGCTGTTTGCGCTGACGCCGCATGTGCTGACGCTGGCGGGCGCATATTTGCGCGCAAACCAGGTCGTGGCCGTGCTGCAGCCGGTGCTGGACCACATCGCGGTCGCCGCGCAGGAAATCTCGTCGCTCGCCGTGCTCGACGGCGACGACGTCGTGTTCGTCGCGCGCGGCAGCCCGACCCGGATTTTTTCCGGCGGCGTCGAGATCGGTTATCGGTTGCCGTGTTTCTGCACGGCGGTCGGCCGCGCGATGCTCGGCCGGTTTGGCGATGCCGAACTAAAGACAAAGCTCGCGGCCATGAAGCGCGCGGCGTTGACGCCGCAGACGATCACCGATCCGAAGCGCCTGCTGGCGGCGATCGCCGCCGACCGCGGCCGCGGCTTTTCCCTGGTCGATCGCGAGGCGGAGCCGCATTTCCGTTCGATCGCGGTGCCGGTCCGCCGCTACGACGGCGTCATCGTCGCCGCCATCAATATCGGCGCGCATGTCGACCGCATCTCGACGGAGGAGATGGTGAAGCGCTTCCTGCCGCTGCTGCGGGAAGGGGCGGATGGCGTGAGGGCGAGGCTGCTTTGAACGTCGCTCTGTCCTGCAAGGCTCTTTCATAACGCCGATGAACAACCTATTATTCAGCTATGACCAAATTGCTTGAACAAGCGGTTGAAACGGTGCGCGGGCTGCCTCCCGAGGTTCAGGACGATCTCGCGCGCATCCTTCTGCAATTGGCGGGCAAGGATCAGCCCGTGGTCCAACTGAGTGCTGGCGAAGAAGCTTCCCTTGCGGAATCCCTTGCACAGGCGGATCGAGGCGAGTTTGCGACTGACGAACAGGTTCGTGCCATCTGGGCAAAATACGACCTGTGAAGCTGCGCTATACCCGCCGTGCGACCGCCGAACTCGAAGAAATATTGGCGTATATTGAAGAGCAGTCGCCGCTCGGTGCCCGCCGTGTGCAGGTTCGCATCCAGGCCATCATCAATCTAGTGCTGGAGCACCCGAATGCCGGCCAGCTCACTAGCAACGGCCGCTTGCGGCGAATGGTCGCCTCTCCCTATCCGTACCTGATTTTCTATGAGGTGACCGAAGGTCATATTGTCATTCACGGTCTACGCCACGCAGCCCGCCGGCCATCAACCTTGGAGTGACGTCGCCCGCGAAGCTCGGTTCAAGTCGACCGGCCCGTCCACTCCGGCTTCAGGATCGACATCAGCCGCATCGATCGGAAGCTGCCATCTTCATTCCGGTGTAAGTCGCGCAAAATGCCTTCCTCGGCGAAGCCGATCCTTGCATAGACCCTGCGCGCGCGTTCGTTGTCGAGATGGACGAGCAACTCGACGCGATGCGCGGCGAGCTCGTTGAAGCAGATGTCCAGCACCGATCGCAGAAATTTTGAGCCGATGCCGCGTTCGGGATTGCGCGCGATGATGCGCCGCAGGCGAATGCAGCGGTGCGGGGTGGTCACACCCTGCAGAATGGCAAAGGCGACGATCTCGGCGGTCTCGCGCGCGACGAGATATTTGTTCGCAGGATTTTTGATCTCGGCGGCGTGCTGATCCGCTTCCCACCTGCCGACCAGCGGCTCATAGCCGTCGAGCCGCTCCAGCGCCATGATGACCGGGATATCCGCTTCCGTCGCCGCGCTGACGTCCATGGCAAGCCTTCCGCAGCTAAACCGCCACGCTGCGCAGGCCGAACGCGCGCGCCTCGTTCTGCAGCACCGGACGCACGGTGTCGAGCAGCCGTGCAGCGGCGGCGTCGACCGACAGTCCCGCGGTATCGACTACGGCGGAGGCGCGGGCATAAAGCGGCTCGCGGCTGACCAGGATGTTGCGCAATTCCGCCATCGCCGAGCGATCGTCGGCCATCGGGCGCAGATCGCCCTGCTTGCGCACGCGGCCCATATGCTCTTCCGGATCGGCCTTGATCCAGATCGTGTAGAACGACGACAGGATCAGCTCGAAGGTCAGCGGCTCGGAGACGATGCCGCCGCCGGTCGCCAGCACCATCAGCTCCTTGCGCGCGAGCAGCTGGTTGAGCGCGGCCTGCTCCATGCGGCGAAAACCTTCCTGGCCGTACAGCGCGATGATCTCGGCGACCGACAAACCGTTCTGCGCCTCGATCTCCTTGTTGAGCTCGACGAAATTCCAGCCGATGCGCTTCGCCAGGATTTTGCCGAGCGTCGACTTGCCGGCGCCGCGCAGACCGATCAGCGCAATTCCGCAGAACGACGCATGCGATGACGCGCCGCTGTGACCGGCGAGCATGTCCTTGGCCTGCGCGATCTGCGCCGGCGTTGCCTTGCGCAGGAGATCGCGGATCACCTGCCAGTCCGGCGCGTGATCGCCCGACGGGATCAGGTCCTCGAGATGCGCGCCCATCGCGCCTGAGACGCGGCGCAGCAGCACGATCGAGACGTTGCCCCGGCCGGCTTCGAGCTGTGCAATATAGCGTTCGGAAATGCCGGAGACCTTTGCGAGCACCTTGCGCGACATGCCGCGCAGCGATCGCATGGTGCGGACGCGCTGGCCGAGCTGCTCGAGGAAACTGGTTTCGGAATCGCTGGATTCGGTCATATTCCGGCAACATAATGCCGGAGAGGATTGACAGCAAGCCAACCGAGTGGCTTTCTATGCATTATAATTCAAGAAACTCCGATCTATCCCCTCATCCTGAGGAGCGGCGAGGCGTCGCGAACGGTGCAATACAAAACAGCGCCGCGTCTCGAAGGATGAGGCCAGTAGCGGGGCCTCATGGTTCTCTAGGCGATGCGAAGCATCGTCCGGGCAGGCGCATGCGCGCCTCCTCACCACGAGGGTTGAGGGGAGGAGCAGTATGACAACCTACAATGCGGTGACGTGGCTGCTCGACCGCAATGTCGAGGAGGGGCGCGGCAACAAGCTCGCCTATACCGACGGCACGTCCGAACTCAGCTATGGCGATCTGCAGAAGCAGAGCTGCCGCGCCGCCAACATGCTGCGCCGGCTCGGCGTCCGCCGCGAAGAGCGCGTCGCCATGATCATGCTCGACACCGTCGATTTCCCGGTGGTGTTCCTCGGCGCGATCCGGGCCGGCATCGTGCCGGTGCCGCTCAACACGCTGCTGACGGCGGACCAATACGCCTACATCCTCGCCGACTGTCGTGCGCGGATACTGTTCGTCTCGGAAGCGCTGTTTCCGGTCGTGAAAGACATCGTCGGGCGGATGAGCGATCTCGACTGCGTGGTCGTGTCCGGCAAGAACGCATTCGGGCACAAGCTGCTGTCCGACGAACTCAAGAACGAGAGCGACAGTTTCAAGACCGTCGAGACCCACGCCGAAGAGCCGGCGTTCTGGCTCTATTCATCGGGCTCGACCGGCATGCCCAAGGGCGTGCGGCACCTGCATGCGAGCCTGCAGGCCACCGCCGACACCTATGCCAGGCAGGTGCTCGGCATCCGCGAGGACGACGTCTGCCTGTCGGCGGCCAAACTGTTTTTCGCCTACGGCCTCGGCAATGCACTGACCTTCCCGCTTGCCGTCGGCGCCAGCACCGTGCTCAACCCTGATAGGCCGACGCCGGCATTGATGTTTTCGCTGCTCAACAAGCACAATCCGACGATCTTCTACGGCGCGCCGACGCTGTTTGCGGCGATGCTCAACGACGAGCCGAGCAAGAGCGCGAAGGCAGGGACGCGGCTGCGCATCTGCACGTCCGCCGGCGAGGCGCTGCCGGAATCGGTTGGACTATCCTGGAAGGCGCGCTTCGGCGTCGACATTCTCGACGGCATCGGCTCGACCGAGCTGCTGCACATCTTCATGTCGAACGCGCCTGATGACATCAAATACGGCACATCCGGCCGCGCCGTGCCCGGCTACAAGGTGCGGCTGGTCAGCGACGACGGCGAGGACGTGCCGGACGGCGAGGTCGGCGAACTGCTGGTCGAGGCGCCGTCGGCCGGCGAGGGCTACTGGAATCAGCGCAGCAAGAGCCGGCACACCTTTCAGGGGCACTGGACCCGCACCGGCGACAAGTACATTCGCGATGCCGACGGCCGCTACACCTTCTGCGGCCGCGCCGACGACATGTTCAAGGTGTCGGGCATCTGGGTCTCGCCGTTCGAGGTCGAGAGCGCGCTGATCACCCATCCCGCGGTGCTGGAAGCCGCCGTCGTGCCCGAAGCCGATCCGGAAGGCCTGTTGAAGCCGAAGGCGTTCGTGGTGCTGCGCAAAGGCCACGAGACCGACAAGCTCTATGAATCGCTGAAGGAGCACGTCAAGCAGAAGATCGGCGCCTGGAAATATCCGCGCTGGATCGAGACGGTGGATGCGTTGCCGAAGACCGCGACCGGAAAGATCCAGCGCTACAAGCTGCGGGATGGGGCAACCAACTAGCAGCACGTCGTCATGCCCGGCCTTCGTGCCGGGCATCCACGTCTTCCTTGTCTTTCACGCGAAGAAAGACGTGGATGGCCGGGTCAAGCCCGGCCATGACGAAGTTGAAAGTAACGATATGACATTTCGCTCCCTCCGGCTTCCTCCGCATCGGCGACAGCGATCTCGAATACCGCATGATCGGCCCAATGCCGGACGCCGCGCCGACCATCGTCATGCTGCACGAAGGCTTGGGCTCCGCCGCGCTGTGGGGCGACTTTCCCGACAGACTGCAAGAAGCCACCGGCGCCGGCGTGTTCGTCTATTCGCGCGCCGGCTATGGCGCGTCGTCGCCGGTCGCACTGCCTCGGCCGATCGACTACATGCATCGCGAGGCGCTCGACGTGTTGCCGAAGCTGCTCGCGCAAATCGGTTTCCGGCGCGGTATCCTCGTCGGCCATTCCGACGGCGCGTCGATATCCGCCATTTATGCCGGCGGCGTGCAGGATCATCGCATCCGCGCCATTGCGCTGATCGCGCCGCATTTCATCGTCGAGGATATCTCGGTAACATCGATCGCCGCGATCAGGACGGCTTACGAGACCACCAGCCTGCGCGAAAAGCTCGCGCGCTGGCACACCCACGTCGACAACGCCTTTTACGGGTGGAACGGCGCCTGGCTCGACCCAGAGTTTCGCAGCTGGGACATCAGCGAATACCTCGCCTATGTCCGCGTTCCCGTTGCGATCATCCAGGGCGCCGACGATCAATATGGGACTATCCGACAGGTCGAGATCGCGCGGGAAGAGTGCTACTGTCCCGTCGATGTGACGATCCTCGAAGCCGGTCATTCGCCGCATCGGGAAGCGCCGGGGGCGACGCTGAATGCGATCTCGGATTTCGCGAACGCCGTGCTGCGCACGCATGAAGAAGGCCGCGCCGCCTGATTTATTGGTATGTCGGCCATGAGCAATCTTTCATTGCCACGATGGGCCTACGTGCCGGGCGAAACTGTGCCCGGCGACACCTATGGGGCCGACGCCGATTACGAGACGCTGGCGCAGGTCAAGCTGATGGTGCCCGCGGCGTTCCGCGGCTACGTGCCGGCGCGGCATCCGGCGCTGCGCTACGGCATCATGCTCAACGACCGCGGCTACTTCTGGGAGGCGCGCGAGATCCTGGAGGCGGTGTGGGCGGCGGCGCCGCAAGGCGGCCGCGAGCGCATCCTGCTGCGCGCCTGCATTCTCATTTCCAACGGCAATCTGCGGCTGCGCATGGAAAAGCCCGGCTCGGCAGGGCGGTTGTTCAACGAGGCGCTGGGCGAGTTGCGTGCGCTCGGCCAGCGCAAGGCGACTGGCTCGGGCGACGGCTTTGCCGACGGCTTTCCGATCGACGCGCTGGCCACGCTGCTCAAGGCGCGCATGGAGAAGCCGACCCTGACCAAGGCCGATTGGCTCCGGCTGACCTTGGAGAAGACATGAAACAAAATGCATGTTCTGGCATTATGGGCTAGACGGCCCCACGAACATGCATTATAGTGCATGTCACCAACCCAAGAAAAGCTCAGGGGTGACCCATGGCCGGGGACGACCGCGTGCTCGCGGGAGGCGCGACCTACATCGATTTCCAGACCGACCCGTCGCGCTACCGGCATTGGAAGCTCGATGTCGAGGCTGATGTCGCGACACTCACCATGGACGTCGACGAGAACGGCGGCCTGTTCGAGGGCTACCAGCTGAAACTCAATTCCTACGATCTCGGCGTCGACATCGAGCTTGCGGACGCCGTGCAGCGGCTGCGCTTCGAGCATCCGGGCGTCAAGGTCGTCGTGATCCGCTCCGGCAAGAACCGCGTGTTCTGCGCCGGCGCCAACATCCGCATGCTCGCGGGCTCGACCCACGCGCACAAGGTGAACTTCTGCAAGTTCACCAACGAGACCCGCAACGGCATCGAGGATTCCTGCGAGAATAGCGGCCAGCGCTACATCTCCGTGGTCAACGGCACCGCGGCCGGCGGCGGCTATGAGCTCGCGCTCGCGACCGACCACATCATTCTCGCTGACGATGGCTCCGCCTCCGTGGCGCTGCCGGAAGTGCCGTTGCTTGCGGTGCTGCCGGGCACCGGCGGCCTGACGCGCGTCGTCGACAAGCGCAAGGTGCGCCGCGACCACGCCGATTTCTTCTGCACCATCGAGGAAGGCATCAAGGGCAAGCGCGCGGTGGCCTGGCGGCTGGTCGACGAGATCGCGCCCAACAGCAAGCTCGAAGGCAAGATCACCGAGCGCACGAAAGAGTTCGCAGCTAGCTCGAAGCGCAACGGCAATGGCAAGGGCATCGCGCTTGGCCCCCTGAAGCGCGAGATCGACGAGAGCGGCCTGCGCTACGGTTTCGTCACCGTCGACATCGATCGCGCCGCGCGCACCGCGACCATCGCGATCAAGGCGCCGGAGGCCGCGCCGCCCGCCGACATCGATGGCATGATCGCGCAAGGCGCGGCGTTCTGGCCGCTGCAGGTCGCACGCGAGCTCGACGATGCGATCCTGCATCTGCGCATCAACGAACTCGAGGTCGCAATGCTCGTGTTCAAGTCGCATGGCGATCCCGCAGCTGTCATCGCCCATGACGAATTTCTCGAGGCGAATAAAACGCACTGGCTGGTCAACGAGATCAGGCAATATTTCAAGCGCGTGCTGAAGCGCATCGACGTCACCTCTCGCACGCTGGTGGCCCTGGTCGAGCCGGGCTCGTGCTTCGCCGGCACCCTCGCCGAGTTGGTGTTCGCCGCCGACCGCTCCTACATGCTGATCGGCTCGCGGGAGGGCGACAACCGTCCGCCGCCGGCACTGCAACTGTCAGCGATGAATTTCGGCCCCTATCCGATGAGCCACGGCCTGACGCGGCTGCAATCACGTTTCCAGGCCGATCCAGGCGATCTCGATCGCGCGCGCGACAAGATCGGCAGCGCACTCGATGCCGAGGAAGCCGAAGAGCTCGGCCTCGTCACCTTCGCGCTCGACGACATCGACTGGGACGACGAGGTCCGTGTCTTCATGGAGGAGCGCGCCAGCTTCTCGCCCGACAGTCTTACCGGCATGGAAGCGAATTTGCGCTTTGTCGGTCCCGAGACCATGGAATCGAAAATCTTTTCGCGGCTGACCGCGTGGCAAAACTGGATTTTCCAGCGCCCGAACGCGGTCGGCGACGAAGGCGCGCTGCGTCGATATGGCAGCGGCCAGAAGCCGAAATTCGATATGACGCGGGTTTGAATTCGTGTCCCGGGCGCGCTGCGGCACGAAGTGACGCTGCGCAGAACCGGGACCCACAACGGACTGTCAATAGGTCCCGGCTCTGCGGCGCACCGCTTCGCGCTGCACCGCGTCCGGGACACGAGACCGATGAAGGAGCACGCCATGAACGTCAACGTCATGAACGTCGATTATTCCACCAAGATTCCCAACAACGTGAATCTGTCGGAGGATCGTCAGGTGCTGAAGGCGCTGGAAGGCTGGCACCCCGGTTATATCGACTGGTGGAACGACATGGGCCCCGACGGCTTCCAGCAGTCGCTGGTGTATTTGCGCACGGCCTACTCGGTCGATCCGCGCGGCTGGGCCAAGTTCGACTACGTCAAGATGCCGGACTATCGCTGGGGCATTCTGCTTGCGCCGCAGGAAGAAAATCGCACGATTCCGTTCGGCGAGAATTATGGCCAGCCGGCCTGGCAGGAAGTGCCGGGCGAGCATCGCGCCATGCTGCGCCGGCTGATCGTGATCCAGGGCGACACCGAGCCGGCCTCGGTCGAGCAGCAGCGCCATCTCGGCAAGACCGCGCCCTCGCTCTACGATTTGCGGAACCTGTTCCAGGTCAATGTCGAGGAAGGCCGCCATCTCTGGGCGATGGTCTATCTGCTGCAGAAATATTTCGGCCGCGACGGCCGCGAGGAGGCCGATGAGTTGCTGCGCCGCCGCTCGGGCGATGCGGATTCCCCGCGCATGCTCGGCGCCTTCAACGAGGCGACGCCGGACTGGCTGTCGTTCTTCATGTTCACCTATTTCACCGACCGCGACGGCAAGATGCAGCTGCACTCGCTCGCGCAGTCCGGCTTCGATCCGCTGTCGCGCACCTGCCGCTTCATGCTGACCGAGGAAGCGCATCACATGTTCGTCGGCGAGACCGGCATCACCCGCGTGGTGCAGCGGACTTGCGAGGCCATGCGCGAGGCCGGCATCGACGATCCCGCCGACATCGCGAAAGTGCGCGCGCTCGGCGTCATCGATCTGCCGACCATCCAGAAGAAGCTGAACCTGCACTACTCGCTGTCGCTCGACCTGTTCGGCTCGGAGGTTTCGACCAATGCGGCGAATGCCTTCAACGCCGGGATCAAGGGCCGCTACCGCGAGACCCAGATCGAGGACGATCATCGGCTGCAGAGCGACACCTATCCGGTGCTGAAGCTGGTCAATGGCGAGATCAAGCGGGTCGACGAGCCGGCGCTGACCGCGCTCAACATGCGCCTCCGCGACGACTACACGCAGGACTGCGTCAAGGGCCTGTTGCGCTGGAACAAGGTGATCTCGACCGCGGGCTACAGCTACAAGCTGACCTTGCCGAACGTCGCCTTCCACCGCGCCATCGGCGAGTTCAAGGACGTCCACGCCACGCCCGATGGCCTCCTGATCGACGACGCCACCTGGAACAAGCGCAAGGGCGAGTGGATTCCCTCCTTGGACGACGGCGACTTCATTGCCTCGTTGATGACGCCGGTCACCGAGCCGGGCACGTTCGCGCCGTGGATCTCGGCGCCCAAGGTCGGCATCGACAACAAGCCCGGCGACTTCGAGTATGTGAAGATCGAGACGTGAGCCTCTTCACCTCTCCCCGCCTGCGGGGAGAGGTCGGATCGCGAAGCGATCCGGGTGAGGGGGTACAGCTCGCTCATTAAACTCAAGCGTGGAAAGAAGCCCCTCACCCCAACCCTCTCCCCGCATCCGCCTTCGCCCGAAGGCGGGCTTCGGCGGACAGAGCGGGGCGAGGGAGCGCACCGCCCGTGCTTCTACCCCGCAATCTCCAGCCCCGCGGTGGCGTAGGCAACGCCGCCGTCGATCGCGATGGCGTTGCCGACCACATAGTCGCCGGCGCGCGAGGCGAGAAATATCGCCAGCGCCGCCATGTCCTCCTGGGTGCCGACGCGCCCTGCGGGAATGCGCTCGGACAGCACGTCGCCATGATCGCGCGCCGCCTTGTTCATGTCGGAAGCGAACGCGCCCGGCGCGATCGCGGTGACGTTGATGTGCTCCTTGATCAGCCTGGACGCCAGCTGCCGCGTCAGATGGATCACCGCCGCCTTGCTCGTTCCATAGGAATAGTTCTCCAGCGGGTCCACGAGCATGCCGAGGATCGAAGCGATGTTGATCACTTTCGCCGGCCGCTCGGCGCTGGCCGCGGCGCGGAGCGGCTTGTGCAGCGCCTTGGTCAGGAAGAACAGCGACTTGACGTTCAGGTCCATCACCTTGTCCCAGCCGCTTTCCGGAAACGCGTCGAGCTCGGCGCCCCAGGCCGCGCCCGCATTGTTGACGAGAATGTCGAGCTTCGGTTCGCGCTTGATGATCTCGGCAGCGAGCTGCTCGCAGCCGGCATTGGTCGACATATCGATCGGCAGCGCGATGCATTCGCCGTCATAGGCGGCTGAAAGCTCCTTCGCGGTCGCCTCGCAGGGACCGGCCTTGCGCGCGGTGATGTAGACCTTGGTTGCACCAGCGCTAAGGAAGCCGGCCGCGATCATCTTGCCGACGCCGCGCGAGCCGCCGGTCACCACCGCAATCCGGCCTTTGAGCGAGAACAGATCCTTGAACATGATGCCTCCTTGCTTTGCTCTTTGTGTGAAACCGGGGAGGGAGGGAGTCAAGGAAGAGAACTCAGCTGTCGTCCCCGCCTAGCGCGCAATTGCGCGCGGGGAGCGGGGACCCATAACCACAGATGCAAGTGATCAGGGGCGCTGGGGCCACAGCCGAGTGCAACACAAAGATTCGTGGTTATGGGTCCCGGATCGCGCTCGGCTCCGCCTCGCTTGTCCGGGACGACAGGTATTACGCCGCGTCGACGCGGCGAAAACCGTTCCACATCGCGGTCGCCGCACCCGAGGTCAGCACCGGCAGGATGCGCGCATCCTGGTAATTGCCGTTGAGCGAGACCCGCGGCAGCGCGGTCATGTGACCGGCGCTCTCCGGAAACACCATGCCGGGTCGCGTGGTCACCGCAGTCTTGTAGCCGCTGGCGCGGGCGAGCGCGAATTCGCGCGTGCCCGCGGCCAGCTTGTCGCCATAGGGATAGGCGAGGTGGATCGCCGGACGCTGCAGCGCATCCTCGATCCGCGCCCGGCTCAACGTCAACTCGTCGCGCGCGACCGACTCGCTCTGCTGGGCGAGATTGCAGTGGGTGATGGAGTGCGCGCCGATCGTCACCAGCGGATCGGCGGCAAAGGATTTCAGCTCGTCCCAGGACATGCAGAGATCGCGGCAGATCGCCGCCTGGTCGATGCCATGGCGCGCGCAGAGGGTCAGTGACCTCGCGCTGCAGGTCATGCTCGGCCAGCGTCCGCAGCCAGTCGTGCAGCCGATCGAACGCGGCCTGCTTGCCTTGCGGCGTCGACGTGTCGAGGCGTGCAGCCACGCCGCCCATGGTGACATCGATGGCGTCGGATTTCGCGATCGCCATCTCCAGCGCGATCCACCACAGCCGGCCGCTGCCAGCTGCGAAGTCGCTCGCGACATAGAGGGTGAGCGGCGCGTCGTATTCGCGCATCACGGGCAGCGCGTGGTCGCGATTGTCGCGATAGCCGTCGTCGAGGGTGAAGCAGGCGAAGCGGCTGGAGAAATTGCGCTCGATCAGCCGCTGATGCACCTCGTCCATGGTGACGATGTCGATGCCGCGGGCGCGCAAATGCCCGAGCATCGCGCGCAGGAAATCGGGCGTGATCTCCAGATGCCGGTTCGGCTGGAAGCCGCGCTCGCGCTGCGGCCGCACATGGTGCAGCATGAAGATCGCGCCGACGCCGGAAAAGATCGGACGCAGCAGGACATGCGCCCCGGAGAAGTAAAGCGCTTCCAGTCCGGCGCGGATTACGGTGTTGCGAAGCTGCTTCATGTCCAACGGAGGGCTTTCCGCCTCTGGCTTAAGTCAGGGAGGTTAACGAAAAACCGCTGAAGAAACGGTTAGCCTTCGGCTATCCAGCCTCATAACAGCGCTCTTCCATTTCCGGTTTGACAGTCCCTCAAGGGTTTGTTTTCTCTCTGTTTCCCGGCGCCGCCGGCGTCTCGAAGAGTTCCTGGATCGCCGCGGCACCTCCGCACAGGCGATTTGGGGGCGAAAGCGGCCCGGAATCAGTGTGTTGGCGGGCCGCGATGGCTCAAGACGTCGCGACATAGGGCCTGCTCCTCTGGGATATCGAATGCGCGGACTTTTCAGGTGGAGCAGCAAATGGTGGCCGGGCGTGATCCCGCTGGCCGCCTTTTGGGCCATCGCCGCCTGGAATAATACCGCGCCGTTAGAGGCCGATCTCGCGGCCCGCAGCGGCGAGGCCCTGAAGAACATCACGCTCGACAAGACCCGGATCGCCGTGGCCGGCCGCGACGTCACCCTGGACGCGGAGTCGTTTTCGGGAGAGGGCCGGCAGAGCGCGGTCGCCTCCATTGCGGCCGTGCCCGGCGTGCGGCTGGTCAATGACGAGACGCGCCTCGTCCCCGAGGCCAAGCCGTTCGTCTGGTCGGCGGAGCGGGACGTGGTGCGCGTCACGCTTGGCGGCAACGCGCCGTTGCCGGCGGTCAAGGGCCGGCTGGTGGATGCGGCGAAGGCGGCGCTCGGCAATGTCGAGGTCGTCGACCAGATGGGACTGGCGCGTGGCGCGCCGCCGCGCTTCGAGAACGCCGCGATCCTGCTGCTCGACCAGATCCCCAAATTGAAGGACGGCAAGTTCACGATTTCGGACACCAAAGTGCAACTCGCCGGCATGGCGCGCGAACTCGGCGGCCGCGAGGCCATCGCGGGCGCGTTGAAGAACCTGCCTGGCGGCTTTTCGGTCACCAATGATGTCAAGGCGCCGCCTTATATCCTGCAGGCGTACAAGGATCCGGTTGCGCTCACCGTGACGCTGTCGGGGAATGTGCCCGAAAACAACGTCCACACCGCAATCGTCCAGGCGGCAGCGCGCAAATTCTTCAACGAGAAGGTCGTCGACAATTTGAAAGAGAGCGACGGCGCGCCATCCGGATTTGCCGCGGCGGTGGTTCCGGCGCTGGGCGCGCTGTCGCGGTTGTCGACCGGCACGCTTGTCGTCGCCGACCGCGAAGTGAAATTGTCGGGCGATGCGTTCTATGACGGCGCAGCCACCCAGCTGCGTGCCGGCCTTGGCAAGGATCTTCCGCAGGGTTTCCAGTACAAGGCCGATGTCGCGGTGAAACCGGCCGCAGCACCGGTCGATTCGACCGTATGCCAGCAGCTGTTCTCCGACCTGCTCGGCAAGGGCCGGATCCGCTTCGAGTCCGGCCGCGCCACCATCGATCCCGATTCCGCCGGCCTGCTCGATCGTCTGGTCGAGACCGCGCTGCGCTGTCCCACCACCACCATCGAGATCGCCGGCCATACCGATTCCGTCGGCGAGGACGCGGCCAATCAGGCGCTGTCGGAAAAGCGCGCGCAAGCGGTGGTCGACTATCTCGTCAAGGCCGGGCTGCCCGCCAACCGCTTCAACGCGGTCGGCTATGGCAGCACGCAGCCGGTCGCCGACAACGAGTCCGACGAAGGCAAGGCGCAGAACCGCCGCATCGAGTTCCTGGTGAGGTGAGAGCGATGGCATATCTCCTGACGTTTCATTGGGGCTGGCTGCTGGCGTCGCTGCTGCTCGGGCTTGCCATGGGATGGATCGCGGTGGTGCAACGTGGCGAAGGCGTCTCGGGGATCATGGTGCGCTGGCTGGCGGCCTTGGCCGCCGCACTCGTCGCCGCCTCCATCGCCCGGGTCGTGCCCGGTCGCTTCGGCTACTGGCTCGACCTGCTCCTTGTGATGTTTGCCTGCTACCTGGTGGGCTGCGCGGTGGGATCGTGGTTGCGCGACTGGGTGGTCTCGCGCAGCGGGCCGGCTACCTCCTAAAGTCGTGCCCTTTGGCCTGTCGGACAGGCAAAATCCGGGGGTTGACGGATGTGATGCAGCAATTCTGTGCACTCGCCGTCATCCATTCCGCCTAATATATTGAAGGCGCGCGCTTTTTATTCACATCAGACGAATTCCATCCCGGCCCGAAACGCGCTACCAAGCAGGGTAGGGAGCGACGTCCGTTCGAGGTCTAGATGCTGGAAGCGATCCGCAGGGCGATTTTGTTTCTGCGACAGAAGCAGGTCCTGCACAAAGTGGGCGTCGTGATCAGCGTCACCGTGATCGGGATCGCGTGCTATGTGCTGTACCACATGCTTCGCGGCATCAATGTCGATGAAGTGTTCGAGGCGATCAGGGACACCGAGCCGCACCAGATCGCGCTCGCGGCCTTGTTCGTCGCCGCCGGCTATTTCACGCTGACCTTCTACGACATGTTCGCCACGCGCGCGATCGGCCACAACGTTCCCTACAAGATCAACGCGCTCGCCGCCTTCACGTCCTATTCGATCGGCCACAATGTCGGCGCCAGCGTCTTCACCGGCGGCGCGGTGCGTTACCGCATCTATTCGGCTTACGGACTCAATGCGATCGACGTCGCCAAAATCTGTTTTCTTGCCGGCCTCACCTTCTGGCTCGGCAACGCCGCGGTGCTCGGGCTCGGCATCACCTACCATCCTGAGGCCGCCGCCTCGATCGACCAGCTTCCGGTCTGGCTCAACCGCATCGTCGCGATCGCGATCATCCTGGGATTGTTCGCCTATGTGGGCTGGGTCTGGACCCAGCCGCGCACCGTCGGACGCGGACCGTGGAGCGTGGTGCTGCCGGGCGGCCCGCTGACCTTGCTGCAGATCATGATCGGCATCGTCGATCTCGGTTTCTGCGCGCTCGCGATGTACGTGCTGGTGCCGGACGAGCCCAATCTCGGCTTCGTCGTGGTGGCCGTGATCTTCGTCTCCGCCACGCTGCTCGGCTTCGCCAGCCACTCGCCGGGCGGGCTCGGCGTGTTCGACGCGGCGATGCTGGTCGGGCTCTGGCAGATGGACCGCGAGGACCTGCTCGCCGGCATGCTGCTGTTCCGCATGCTCTACTATATTGCCCCCTTCGTCATATCTGTAATCTTGCTGACGTTTCGGGAGGTTATCATCGGCGCACGATCGAAGCGGCTGCGTCAGGCAGCGCTTCACCTTGACGCCGGTCCCACTCCCGAAGCCGCTTACGTGAGAGAGCGTGGAGACAAAGGCGGCTGAAAACGAGGCGCGAATGTCACGAAGAAGCCGGCCAAGATGGCTATAGAAGCGCCCCCGTCCTCTCCCTCGCTGTTTGCGCCATGGTCCGACCGGCTGCGCCATTCGGCCATCATCCTCGCGGCCGCCGCGCTCGCGCTCGCCGTCCTCGTGGTGTTCGATGAATTGTCGCCGCTGCGCGCCGGCGGCGTGTTCGTCTGCATCGCGGCCGCCGCCCTGATTCCGTGGCGGCTGCACCATGCGGCTGCCGCGCGCGAGGATGTGCGCAGGGCCGATCCGGTGGAGGCCGCTGCCGTCAGCGCCGTCGTCGCCGGCATGCCCGATCCCGCCGTGCTGCTCGACCGCGCCGGCCGCGTCATCCATCTCAATGCCGCCGCTGCCCAGCTCGCGCCCGCGCTGCGCAAGAACGAGCTCGCGCAGTTCGCGCTGCGCTCGCCGGAAATCATCTCGGCGTTGCGCGAGGCGATCGCGACCTCGGAGCCGCGGCGGGCGACATATCTCGATCACGCCCCCATCGACCGCTGGATGGAGCTGATGATCACCCCGGTGCCGGTGCCGACCAACTATGGCGGCGTCGACAAGTGCATGCTGATGACGTTCCACGACCTGACGCCGCTGCGCCGGGTCGAGGAGATGCGCGCCGACTTCGTCGCCAATGCCAGTCATGAATTGCGCACGCCGCTGGCGGCGCTGTCCGGCTTCATCGATACGCTGCAGGGTCCGGCCAAGGACGATGCCAAGGCCCGCGAGCGTTTCCTCTCGATCATGCATGCGCAGGCCACCCGCATGGCGCGGCTGATCGATGACCTGTTGTCGCTGTCGCGGGTGGAATTGTCGGCCCATGTCCGTCCCGACACCATGGTCGACATCGTGCCGATCATCCGCCAGGTCGCCGACGGGCTCGAGGCGCTCGCGCGCGAGCGGCAGGTTGCCGTCGAGATCGAGCTGCCGCCGACAGCGGTCATGATCGCCGGCGACCGCGAGGAGCTGCTGCGCCTGTTCGAGAACCTGATCGAGAATGCGCTGAAATACGGCGCCTCCGGCGGTCGCGTCATCGTGTCGCTCAACCAGGCCGTCTCGGGGGAGGGAACGCCGGAAATCCGGGTCTTGGTCCGCGACTTCGGCCCCGGCATCGCGCCCGAGCATCTTCCGCGGCTGACCGAACGCTTCTACCGGGTGGACGTCGGCGACAGCCGTTCCCAGGGTGGAACCGGGCTCGGTTTATCGCTGGTGAAACATATTCTTAACCGCCACAGAGGCCGGCTTTTGATCGAAAGCGTGCCGAAAAACGGCGCGACTTTTACCGCCTGTTTTCCCCAGTCCAGGCCTGCCGTTTCGGCCTGAACCATAGTCGAATCAAGACTTTAGTCCTGTCATCCGACTGTCATCAAACCTTCGTAAAACAGGCATCGACCGCTCCTAAACGGACCGGCGTGAGCGTCCCAAGCGCGATCCGGCGCTTCGCTCACCACAGGGAGATCAGCATGAATTTCGTGAAAACCATCGTCGCTGCCGGCCTGGTCGCCGCATCGACCTCGGCCTTCGCGGCCGACATCACCGGAGCGGGCGCGACCTTCCCGTTCCCGATCTATTCGAAATGGGCTGACGCCTACAAGAAATCGACCGGCAATGGTCTGAACTATCAGTCGATCGGCTCGGGCGGCGGCATCAAGCAGATCGAAGCCAAGACCGTGACCTTCGGCGCCTCCGACATGCCGCTCAAGGTCGAGCAGCTCGACAAGGACGGCCTGATCCAGTGGCCGATGGTGATGGGCGCGATCGTCGCCGTGGTCAACATCGACGGCGTCAAGCCGGGCGACCTGGTGTTCGACGGTTCGACGCTCGCCGACATCTTCCTCGGCAAGATCGCCAAGTGGGATGATCCCGCGATCAAGAAGCTCAATCCGACTGCGAACCTGCCTTCGGCGCCGATCCAGGTGGTGCGCCGCTCCGACGGTTCGGGCACGACCTTCAACTTCACCGACTATCTGTCGAAGGTGAGCGCCGACTGGAAGAGCAAGGTTGGGTCCGGCACCGCCGTCGAATGGCCGACCGGCGTCGGCGCCAAGGGCAACGAAGGCGTCTCCGGCAATGTCAGCCAGACCAAGAACTCGATCGGCTATGTCGAGTATGCCTACGCCAAGCAGAACAAGCTGACCTACACCAAGTTGGTCAACAAGTCCGGCAAGGCCGTGGAGCCGACCGTCGAGTCATTCCAGGCGGCCGCATCCAACGCCGACTGGGCCAAGGCGCCCGGCTATTACGTGATCCTCACCGATCAGCCCGGCGAGAAGTCGTGGCCGATCACCGCCTCGACCTTCATCCTGATGCATCGCGAGCCGGCCGATAAGGCCGCGTCCGGCGAGGCCATCAAGTTCTTCAAATGGGCTTTTGCCAATGGCGGCAAGATGGCCGAAGAACTCGACTACATCCCGATGCCGGACGCCGTGGTCAAGCTGATCGAGAAGACCTGGTCGGCCGACATCAAGAGCTGAGTTGATTGCGTTGATCTCGTGTCCCGGACGCGGTGCGGCATGAAATGACGCACCGCTGATCCGGGACCCAAGCAAAGATGGGCCCCGGATCAGCGTCGCACCGCTTTCGCGCTGCGCCGCGTCCGGGGCACAAGACCATCAAGAAAAGAATCAGTACAATAAGTCAGGGGATTGGCGTGGCAGACATGGCCGTTCAGAGCGACTTGATGGAAGCCGCCGGACCTTACGATCGCGCCAAGGCGCTGAATGCCTTCAAACTCGGCGACTCGACCTTCTACTGGATCACCCGTCTATCGGCGATCTCGGTGCTGCTCATCCTCGGCGGCATCATCCTGTCGCTGATGGTCGGCGCGTGGCCTGCGATCCGCGAATATGGCTTTTCCTTTCTGACCACGCTGCGCTGGGCGCCCTCGGCCGATCCGCCGGTGCTTGGTGCGCTGGGTCCGATCTACGGCACGCTGGTCACGTCGTTCATCGCGATGCTGATCGCAATCCCGGTCGGACTCGGGGTTGCGATCTTCCTCACCGAGCTCTGTCCGCAGTGGGCGCGCCGGCCGATCGGCATCGCCATCGAGCTGCTGGCCGGCATCCCCTCGATCATCTACGGCATGTGGGGCTTCTTCGTGCTGGGGCCGTTCCTGGCCTACACCTTCCAGCCTTTCATGATCGGCCTGTTCGCCAACATCCCCGTGCTCAACACCATCTTCGGCGGACCGCCGTCCTATCTGAGCCTGTTCAACGCCTCGCTGATTCTCGCGATCATGGTGCTGCCCTTCATCACCGCGATCTCGGTCGACGTGTTCAAGACGGTGCCGCCGGTGCTGAAGGAAGCGGCCTACGGCGTCGGCTGCACGACCTGGGAGGTCGTGCGCAGCGTTGTGATCCCCTATACCCGGGTCGGTGTGATCGGCGGCGTCATGCTCGCGCTCGGCCGCGCGCTCGGCGAGACCATGGCGGTCACCTTCATCATCGGCAATTCCTTCCGCATCACCGGCTCGATCTTCTCGCCGGGCACCACGATCTCGGCGGCGATCGCATCCGAATTCGCCGAAAGCGACGGCCTGCACCAGTCCGGCCTGATCCTGCTCGGCCTGTTGCTGTTCGTGCTGACCTTCTTCGTGCTGGCCGCAGCGCGGTTGATGCTGATGCGCCTGGAAACGAAAGCGGGCAAGTAAGATGGCGATCAACTCGATCTATTCGCGCCGCCGCCGCACGGACGTCGTGATCCGCGTGCTCTGCGTCGGCGCCGCCCTGTTCGGCGTCACCTGGCTGGCGTTGATCCTGTTCACGCTGTTCTACAACGGCCTGTTCGGCCTGACCCTGCAGATCTTCACCGAAAACACGCCGCCGCCTGGATCGACCTCGGGCGGGCTGCTGAACGCCATCGTCGGCTCGATCATCATGACGGTGATCGGCGTCGGCATCGGCGCGCCGCTCGGCCTGTTTGCGGGTACCTATCTTGCCGAATACGGCAGGCACGACAAGCTCACCTCGGTGATCCGCTTCATCAACGACATCCTGCTCAGCGCGCCCTCGATCATCATCGGCCTGTTCATCTATGGCGCGGTGGTGGTGCCGATGGGCGGCTTCTCGGCGATCGCAGGCTCGCTGGCGCTCGCCGTGATCGTCATTCCCGTGGTGCTGCGCACCACCGAGGACATGCTCTTGCTGGTGCCGAACCCGCTGCGGGAAGCGGCATCCGCGCTCGGCCTGCCGCGCTCGCTGGTCATCAAGCGCATCGCCTATCGCGCGGCGCGCTCCGGCCTGATCACCGGCGTGCTGCTCGCCACCGCGCGCGTCGCCGGCGAGACCGCGCCGCTGCTGTTCACCGCGCTGTCGAACCAGTTCTTCAGCCTGAGCCTGAACAAGACGATGGCCAACCTGCCGGTGACCATCAACAACTTCGTGCAGAGCCCATACGCCTACTGGAAGCAGCTCGCCTGGAGCGGCGCGCTGCTGATCACCTTGACTGTGCTCGCCCTCAACATCACGGCACGCGTCCTGGCTGCCGAGAGGACCGCAAAATGAACGATCTGTCTGTTTCCGTGTCTCATGCGAGCGGGCCCGTTCCGTCGAAGGCGCTGCCTGAGGCGGCGGCCAAGGTCACCGCGCGCGGCCTCAATTTCTACTACGGTGAGCACCAGGCGCTGAAGAACATCAACCTGACGCTCGGTACCAACCGCGTCACGGCCTTCATCGGCCCGTCCGGTTGCGGCAAGTCGACGCTCTTGCGCATTTTCAACCGCATGTATGACCTTTATCCCGGCCAGCGCGCGGAAGGCCAGTTGATGCTCGACAACACCAACATCCTCGACCCCAGGCTCGACCTCAACCTGTTGCGGGCGCGGGTCGGCATGGTGTTCCAGAAGCCGACGCCGTTCCCGATGACGATCTACGAGAACATCGCCTTCGGCATCCGTCTCTACGAGAAGATCTCCAAATCCGAGATGGACGGTCGCGTCGAGAAGGCGCTGCGCGGCGGCGCGCTGTGGAACGAGGTCAAGGACAAGCTCAACGCGTCCGGCCTGTCGCTGTCCGGCGGCCAGCAGCAGCGTCTCTGCATCGCCCGCACGGTCGCGGTGCGGCCCGAGGTGATCCTGTTCGACGAGCCGTGCTCCGCGCTCGATCCGATCTCGACCGCCAAGGTCGAGGAGCTGATCCAGGAGCTGGCCGAGAACTATACGATCGCCATCGTCACCCACAACATGCAGCAGGCGGCGCGCGTCTCCGACAAGACCGCCTTCATGTATCTGGGCGAGCTGATCGAGTTCGACGACACCAACAAGATCTTCACGTCGCCCAGCGATCGCCGCACCCAGGATTACATCACCGGCCGGTTCGGCTGACGCGCGAAACGCGGAAGGAATTTACAATGGCTTCTGAACATACCGCCAAGGCTTTCGACAGCGACCTGCAGGAACTGACCCGGCTGGTCGCCGAGATGGGCGGACTTGCCGAACGCATGATCGTCGATTCCATCGACGCGCTGATCCGCCGCGACATCCCGCTCGGCCAGCGCGTGGTGGCGGCGGACGCCGAGATCGACACCTTGCAGCGGACCATCGAGGAGCGCGCGGTGCTGACCATCGCGCGCCGCCAGCCGATGGCGATCGACCTGCGCGAGATCGTCGGCGCCATGCGGGTTGCCACCGACCTCGAACGGATCGGCGATCTCGCCAAGAACATGGGCAAGCGGGTCTCCGCGATCGATAGCGATTTCCACCCGCTGAAGCTGATCCGCGGGCTGGAGCACATGACCGACCTCGTGCAGTCGCAGGTCAAGTCGGTGCTCGACGCCTATGCCGCGCACGATCTGCCGAGCGCCATGGCGGTGTGGAAGGGCGACGAGGAGGTCGACGCCATCTGCACTTCGCTGTTCCGCGAGCTGCTGACCTATATGATGGAAGACCCGCGCAACATCTCGTTCTGCATTCATCTGATGTTCTGCGCCAAGAATATCGAGCGGATCGGCGATCACGCCACCAACATCGCGGAGACCGTGTTCTACATGATCGAGGGCCAGCAGATCATGGACAAGCGGCCGAAGGGCGACATGACGACCTTTGCCACGGTGGTTCCGGGAAGTTAGGCGTTGAAGCAAATCAGTTGCGTACCGTGTCTGATAGGATCATCCCCATGCGAATGGAGAAGCTGAGGCCATGAACGCGCGCATTATGGTGGTGGAGGACGAGGAAGCGCTGACCACGCTGTTGCGCTACAACCTCGATGCCGAAGGCTACGACGTCGAGACCGTCGCGCGCGGCGACGACGCCGACACGCGGCTGAAGGAGCGCGTGCCCGACCTGATCGTGCTCGACTGGATGCTGCCGGGCCTGTCCGGCATCGAGCTGTGCCGCCGCCTGCGGGCGCGGCCCGAGACCAAGCAGCTGCCGATCATCATGCTGACGGCACGCGGCGAGGAGAGCGAGCGCGTGCGGGGACTGGCGACCGGCGCCGACGACTACATCGTCAAGCCGTTCTCGGTGCCTGAGCTGCTGGCGCGCGTGAAGGGGCTGTTGCGCCGCGCCAGCCCCGAGCGGCTCGCCACCGTGCTCGCCTATGGCGACATCGAGCTCGACCGCGAGAAGCGCCGCGTCGCGCGCTCGGGCCGTCCGATCGATCTCGGTCCGACCGAGTATCGCCTGCTGGAATTTTTCCTGGAGCATCCCGGCCGGGTGTTCTCGCGCGAGCAGCTTCTCGACAGCGTCTGGGGCCGCGACATCTATATCGACGAGCGGACCGTCGACGTGCATATCGGGCGCCTGCGCAAGCTGCTCAATCCCGGCCGCGAGCAGGATCCGATCCGCACCGTGCGCGGCGCCGGCTACGCGCTCGACGACCGCTTCGCGAAGGCGGAGAGCTGATTTTTCTGGATTCGCCAAACTCTATTCAGCAGCTCCATTGAAATCCGTCGACCACGAAGTGCTGGCCGGTCATGTACATGTGCGCCTCCACTGGCGAGATAGCGCACGATGCTGGCGATATCCTCGGGCTTGCCGACCCGGCCCATGGCAATCCCGGCGGTCAACTGAGCCTCCCGCTCGCCGAGCAGACCGCGCAACAGGTCGGTCGCGATCACGCCCGGGCAGATCGCATTCACGGCCACCTTGGGTCCGAGCTCCTTGGCAAGCGAGCGCGTCAGGCCCAGGATTCCGGCCTTGGCCGTCGGCATAGGCATGCTTGCTGACAGCGCTGGTCACGCCGCCTGACAGCGCGTTGATCGATGAGATCGAGATGATCCGGCCGCCCGTGTCCTGCTTCAGCATGATCGGCGCGCAAGCGTGAATGAAGTTGAAGCAGCTCTTGAGGTTCACCGCGATCGTTCGGTCGAACTCGGCCTCGGTGATGTCGAGGATCGGCTTCGGGTTCGGCGCACCCGCATTGTTCAGGAGCACGTCGAGATGCGCCCATTTCGCGTTGATCTGCTCGACGATCGCATGGGCGCGCGTAAAATCGCTCACATCGGCCTGAAAGGTGAGCGTACGCCTGCCGCGTGCCTCGATATCGCGCGCGGTCGCCGCCATCTCCTTCTCCAGGAGATCGACGAGGGCGATGTCGAAGCCGGAATCGGCAAGGGCGAGCGCACAGGCGCGGCCGATGCCGCGCGCGCCGCCGGTGACGAGGGCCGTTTTTGTCATGTGCAAGACTTTCCTTTAGCCAGCGCCATGCTCGCGCGCGTAGCGGACCACGTCGGCATGGGTTGCGCACCAGACGTCGCCCTTCGCCTTGGCCAGGCGAATGAGCTCCTCGATGATCCACAGACGCGAGCGATAGCCGATCATGTGCGGATGGCAGGTGAGCTGGAAGACACCGCCCTCCTCATAGGCCGCCTCGAATTCGCGCCTGAAGACGTCGAACACATCCGATGGTGGCGTGTAGGGACGCAGGCCCTGGAAGCGATGCATCATGAAATAGACCGCATCGTCGCGGATCCATTCCACCGGAAATTCGATCACGCCGGTCGGCTCGCCATCGAGCAGCAGTTCGTAGCAATCGACGTCGGCCATCAGCGAGGAATTGTAGAGCAGGCCGGCCTCCTTGGTGATGCGCAGCGTGTGCGGCGAGAAGTCCCAGGACGCGGTGCGCGCGCCGACCGGCCGCACCTTGGTCGTTTTCTCCAGCACGTCGGCCGCACGCATCATCAAATCCTTCTCGGCCTCATAGGGAAGCACCGAGTTCAGCTCGTGGATCCATGAATGAATGCCGATCTCGTGCCCTTCGGCGATGATGCGCCGCTGCTCGTCCGGATAGAGCAGCGCACACACGGCCGGCACATAGAAAGTTGCCGGCACCGCGTGTTTCGCAAGCAATTTCAGAATGCTCGGCACGCCGACACGATTGCCATACTGGCCCCACGCCATGCGCCCGATCGACTTGCCGCCGTCGCGCAGCTCATTGGTCTCATGATCGGAATCGAACGACAGCGCAAACGCGCATCGCGCGCCGCCCTTCCAGGTCTTGGGCCGGTAGGTCTTGCCGGCGCGGACCTGGTTGACCAGCCCGCGCCAGTGCTTTTCCGGCCATTGCCAAGGCTCCATTTGAGTTTCGAGCTTCGACGTCTCGTTCATGATGGTCCTCCCGAAAGATTTGTTACAGCGGGCCGCCGGTGACGGGTATGGTCTGCCCCGTGATCCACGAGGCGTAGTCGGAGGCGAGATACGTCACCGCATTGGCGATGTCCTGCGGCGCGCCCATGCGCCGCATCGCAATCGTGTTGACGAAATTGTCGCGGAATGCGGCCGGCCAGTTGTTCCACTGCCGCTCGTAATCGGGGCTGGTCGCCATGAAGCCGGGCGCAACCGTGTTCACGGTGATGCCGAACGGCCCAAGCTCCTGGGCAAGCTGCTTGACCAGACCGATTTGCCCGTGCTTGGCGGCGGGATAGCTCTGGATGCCGGTGAGGCTCGTGGCAAGGCCGGCGCGGCTTGAAATGGTGACGATGCGCCCCGTGCCCTTTGTCTTCATCCCGGGTGCAACCGCCTTGATGAACAGGAACGCGCCCTTGAGGTTGGCATCGACGATGGCGTCGAAATCGTCCGCGCTCACCTCTTCCAGCGGCCGGGGCCTTTGGCCGCGCACGCCGCCCGCGACGTAGACGAGAATATCGGCGCCGCCGGCTGTGCCCACGACCTCGGCAATCGAGGCCTCATTGGTGACGTCGACCTTGGCGGCGATGATCTCGCCGCCGCCGTCGACGCGGCCGGCCAGGGCCAAGAGATCATCGACCAGCAGGTCGCAGGCGATGACGCGCGCGCCGTCATTTGCAAGCGATCGCGCGATGGTCTGGCCGATGCCGCGCGCAGCTCCCGCCACGATCGCGGTGCGTCCGTCGAAACGAATGAGCATGGCTGCTTGCTAACTCAAATGTGTACCGGCGGTCTCCTTCATGCTCCAGATCACCAGGAGCGAGATCACCGCCGCAGGCAGGAGATAAAGATAGGTCGGCGCCAGCGTCGAGCCTGTGGCCTCGATCAGCCAGGTTGCGATGAACGGCGCAAAGCCGCCGAAGATCGCCACCGAAAGCGCATATCCGCTCGACATCCAGGTCGAGCGCAGATGCGTCGGGAAGATCTCGGCGATTGCCGCCGGGCCGGCGCCGGAATAGAGCGCGAGCAGAATGCCGAACAGGATCTGGATCGGCAGCACCAGCGCCAATCCCTTACCTCCGGCCATCAGCGACAACAGCGGGTAGCACAGCGCCCCGATGAGGATGGCGCTGGCCATCAAGACGGGCTTACGGCCGACCTTGTCCGACAGCGCGCCCCAGAAGGGAACGGCGATCACCATGGCGATCAGGCCGATCGTGTTCGACCACAGCGCTTGCGAGGGCGAGAGCCCGCCAAACTTCTGGGTGAAGGTCGGCATCCAAAGGAGCAGCGTGTAATAGGCGATGGTCCAGAAGATCGTGAAGCCAAAGGCGCGCGCGCCGAGCGCAAATCCGTCGCCTGCCGGCTGGCTTGCCACGGCCTCGCGGCTGGCTTGATAGGACGGCGTCTCATCGACGTTCTGGCGCATATAGGCGCCGACCACGAGCAGGACCGCGCCGAGCAGGAACGGCACACGCCAGCCCCAGGCGAGCATCGCTTCGGGAGAGACTGACGAGGTCATGATCGCGGCAACACCTGAGCCGAGCAGCGTGCCGCCGGCGGTCGAGACCTGCTGGAAGCTACCGAAGAAGCCGCGGCGTCCTTGCGGCGCCCATTCGATCATGAAGGCGGTGGAGGTGCCCCATTCGCCACCGGCGGCGAGCCCCTGCACGAGCCGCATGATGACGAGCAGGATCGGCGCCCAGACGCCGACCGAGTCATAGGTCGGCAACAGGCCGAGGCCCACGGTGCCGAACGCCATCAGGAAGATGGTGAGCACCAGTGCCGTCTTGCGGCCCCTGGTGTCGCCGAGCCGGCCGATGATGATGCCGCCGAGCGGCCGCGCCAGGAAGCCGACGCCAAAGGCGGCAAACGACTTGAGCAGAGCCGCGGTCGGATCGGAACCCGGGAAGAAATTTGTCGCGATCAGCACGGCCAGAAAGCCATAGACGCCGAAATCGTACCATTCGAGCAGATTGCCGATCGCTGCGGCCCAGATCGCCTTGCGGGATTTGTCCACCAGATGCGCGCTTGGCGCCGCCAGAACAGAAGCTTCCGCCATTGGATCACCCCCTCTGTGTTTTGTTGGTCACATTCCACATGACAATCGGAGCGGAGTCGAGAGGCCCGCGCGTCATAACAGCTACACAGTGGCCGACCGCAAGGTGCCGCTCATGGATGCTTCTTCAAGAATGTCATCAGATCTTCGATGCAACGGGTGGCATAGCCATCGCAGATGTTGTGGGCGGCCGTGTCGTAGTAAATGAGTTCGGAGCCCGCGATCCTCTGGTTCATCTCCCGATAGGCGCTGGCGTGTCCGATTTTTTCCTTGCCCGCCGCGATGATGAGCGTGGGAGCCGTGATCGCCGACACCTCGTTCATGAAGTCGTGCGTGCACATGTGAAGGACAAAGCGGGCGGTAAAGGCAGGGTCGGTCGAACCGGCCTGTTCGATGAACCATTTGATCAAGTCAGGATCAGCCGAAGAATCAAACCGCTCGTCAATGGTATCGGCCAGAAATTGCCTCAAGCCGATTTCCTTGATCTTCGGTATCCATGTCGGCGCATGGCTATTCTTGAGACCCGGCGTCGACCCGAAGAGGGCGAGTGACTTGACCCTGTCTGGATGGTTTATCGCCAATTGCTGCGATACATATCCGCCGGCCGAATTGCCGACGATGTGCGCACGATCGGCTCCGACGAGGTCAAGCAGTGCCAAGGCATCGGACACCAGCAACGAGAGTGAAAAGTCATCGGCAGGCTTCGGGATCCGGGAATTGCCATGACCTCGCAGGTCAAGTCTTGCGACCCGATAACGACGCGACAGCGGCGGCACCCACTGAAACCAGCGCTGGGAATTGCCCATCGCAGCGTGCAGGAGAAGGACCGTGTCGGGCTTCCGCCACGGATCGGTAAAGTCGTCGACGTAATAGGCGAGCTGAAGGCCGTCCGCCGCGGTGAAGGTGCTGTTCATTTGTTTTTGGTCCTTGGCAGGAGAATTTTCCGGGCGGCTCGCGAAGAAAAGAAATACGGGGCAGGTCCGAGCCCGCAATGGACGCCGGAATCGCTTCCTGGAAAAGTCTCGCAGGGTCGCAGCTCGAGGTCCGCTGATGACCAATTGAGACACCGGGCCCCGCCAGCTTCTGAGGCCGATTGTGCACGGTTTCCAGGCCGCCAGCTCGTCACAACGTGCTAGGTTGCGTGTCGGCTGACGCTCTTCGTTCGATGGCGCCATGCGACGACGCGATGTCATCACCTTTCTTGGAAGGTCACCGCGTTAAAGTCATTCCACTTTCAGGGGCGGTCCCACCAATGCCATTTCGAATGGTAGCCAAAACGCTGGGTCCGTCGGAGCCATCGCGTCTGCCTTCGTTATTTCCAGGAAGAACGCCTCCACTTGACCCGCGGGTGTGAACACGAAAGTGATCCGTCCCGGCCCTTCGCTTACATTGACCCAGCAGTGTGGTACGCCACGCGGACCGAACGCCGAGTCACCCGGCCCTAGCAAGTACCGCTCGTCGCCGATCTCGACTATGTATGCACCTTCAATGACGTGGAACCACTCGTCCTGATCGCGATGTAGATGTCGAGGAGGACCGCCTTTGGCATGGTGTGCAATCTCGGCCACCAGAAATGCCCCGTTGCTGTCCGCAGTCGTGACTTTGAAAAAGAGGGTACCGATGCCAACTTTGCGATGCGTTGCGTGTCGGTCGCAGTCACGTGCGACCTGAAATGGCCGTATCGGGGTCGTTTCCATCACTGACTCCTCCTCTCGCTCCGCCCGACTCGACGTGCACGTAATGAGCCTCCGCTACGCGCGTTGAGTAAGACCGTATCTACCCCGATGCGATCCGAGCCAAACCCGCAAGTGATTATCTTAGCTTCAATCCGATTGCTGCGCATTGGACTTCTGCCATTGGAAAAAACGACATGACGCAATGGTCGCCTGATATCCGCTCCTGAAGGTGAAACGGATAACCGGAAAATAAGCCGAGATGTCTGCGGCTGGACCCTGACCGGCCATCCGGCTGACCTCGCAATCCGACCTGATCGGTTGTATCGTCGTGACGCAACTTCCAGCCGAGAGTATCATTCCGCTTGCCGCACAGGGGAACGCCGAATGCATCACGTGAAACGGCGCGACTTCATCGCACTGCTCGGCGGCACCGCAACACTCTGGCCGCTTGCGGCGTGGGCGCAGCAGCCGGCGAACATGCCGGTCGTCACGCTCGTCAATGCCAGAAGGGCCGACACCGCCATCGCATTCGTCGCCGAGTTTCGAAAAGGCCTGGGCCAGACAGGGCTCACGGAAGGCAGGGATGTCGCTGTCGAATATCACTGGCTGGACGGTCGCTATGAGGACCTTCCCGCAATCATAAACGACGCCGTCAGACGCCGGGTTGCGGTCATTGCAACACCGGCCAGTACCCCCGGCACGCTCGCGGCCAAGGCCGCCACGTCGGCCATCCCGATTGTGTTCGGGGTGGGTGAGGATCCGGTGGCGCTCGGACTGGTCGCGAGCCTGTCGCAGCCCGGCGCCAACGCGACCGGGATCAATTTCTTTGCAAGTGAGATCGACGCCAAACGGCTTGGTCTCATGCATGAGCTGTTGCCCAAGGCAAAGCGTTTGGCCGTGCTGGTCAATCACGCCAATCCAATCACCGCAGAGGCAACCACGAGCGCCCTTGACGGCGTCGCTGCCGGTCTCGGGCTGCAACTGCTCTTTTTCAAAGCGAGCACAGCGGCTGAAATCGATGCTGCGTTTGCCGCATTCGCTGACGCGCGAGCGGAAGCGCTGTTCATCGCGCCCGATGGCTTCCTTGCCAACCAGCACCTCCAATTGGCCAGGCTCGCGACGCGTGACCGAATACCCGCCAGCGATTTTGCCAAGGACTCGGTCGCGGATGGCCTGCTGATGAGTTACGGGACCAGCATTGCAGATGTGTTCCGCCAGGTTGGCGTCTATGTCGGCAGCATCCTCAAAGGCGCCAAACCGGCCGACCTACCGGTTTTGCAAGCGACCAAATTCGAGTTCACGATCAACCTGCGCGCCGCGCGATCGCTCGGCATCGATGTCTCGCCAACTCTGCTGGCGCGCGCCGACGAGGTGATCGAATAGGAAGGCGCATGCCGCCTGTTGAGCGGGAAGCGGACGCCGCTATGCCCGCAATCAGCGCTGCGGCTTGTTGCTCGGCCGCCTGCGATCCGAGGCCGGCTGATAGGCGACGCGCGAGTGATGCGCGCAATAGGGCAGGCCCGCGAGCGCCTTGCCGCCGCAGAAGAAGAAGTCGGCGCTGGCGGGATCGCCGACCGGCCAGTGGCAGGTGGCCTCATTGAGTTCGAGAAGCGACAGACGCTGGCTCATCGGCACGACATTGTCATAGGCGATCGGGTCGGGCTCCTGCTCGACCTCGAAGGCGTGCGCAAGCGCGGTGTTGCCGCGCGACACCGGGCGCGACACCCGCATCATGTGCTGGGCGGGGCGTGTCTTGCGCTGGCGCGGGGCGGCCGATGACGGGCTCTTGGCGCGGCCGGACAGGCCGAGGCGATGTACTTTGCCGATCACCGCATTTCGCGTCACATTGCCAAGCTCGGCCGCGATCTGGCTGGCCGAAAGCCCGGCCTCCCAGAGTTTCTTCAGCTGCTCGACGCGATCATCGGACCAGGTCATTACCGTCATCGCACTCTTCCCTTCGTGGTGCGGCGGCCGGCCAGTGAGCCGTGCTGCGATGCCGCATCTCCAAAATCCCAGTACGCAGAATCCCTTAGCCCTCGCCGGGCGCGAATGGCGCGCCCGAACGTGTACGCGAGACACCAGAACTCAGGGGGTTAAGACTGCCGCACGAGATGTCGTACCCGACAGCGAGAACGCTACAATATGCCGTGACTCCCGCGCAAGAGTCAGGGTCCGCAGTCCACATGTTCCATCATGTAAGTGTTGCAATCGGGTTGTCCACCGCTCCGGGATGCTACGGGTTTGACAGGCCGAAAACCGCTGCCGCCCAGCATTGACAGCCACTTTCGCACGCCTAAGATGCCCCGACGCGCCGCCTGAAAAGGCGGCCGTTTTGTTTTCGACCGAGGGCTGCGAGGCGACCGCGCCAATGCGCGCATCGCGGCCGGCTCCAAATCATAAGTGAAACCGCCATGAGCAACAGCGCCACGTCGCATCTGCTTCCCGTCTTTGCCCGGGTCGATCTCGGCTTCACGAGCGGCGAGGGCTGCTGGCTCACCGCCACCAATGGCGAGCGCTACCTCGATTTCACCTCGGGCGTCGCGGTCAACGCGCTCGGCCATTGCCACCCTGCTCTGGTCGCCGCCCTGCAGGAGCAGGCGACCAGGCTCTGGCACATGTCGAACCTGTTCAAGAGCCCGGACGGCGAGAAGCTCGCCGCGCGGCTGTGCGAAGAGAGCTTTGCCGACTTCGTTTTCTTCTGCAATTCCGGCGCGGAAGCGATGGAAGGCGTCATCAAGCTGGTGCGCCACTATCAGTTCTCGAAAGGCGCCCCCGAGCGCTATCGCATCATCACCTTCGAAGGCGCCTTCCACGGCCGCACGCTGGCGACGCTCGCCGCCACGGGATCTGCGAAATATCTCGAAGGTTTCGGACCGCCGATGGACGGTTTCGACCAGGTGCCGCATGGCGACCTCGAGGCTGTGAAGAAAGCCATCGGCCCGCACACCGCCGGCATCCTGATCGAGCCGGTGCAGGGCGAGGGCGGCGTGCGCTCAGCGCCGGTGTCGTTCTTCAAGGCGCTGCGTGAGCTTTGCGACGAGCATGGCCTGCTTGCTCGCCTTCGACGAGGTGCAGACCGGCATGGGCCGTTGCGGCGATCTCTTTGCCTATCGGCGTCTCGGCGTCACGCCCGACATCATGTCGCTTGCGAAGGCGCTCGGCGGCGGTTTCCCGATCGGCGCGGTGCTGGCCAGTGCGGAAGCCGCCAAGGGCATGGCGCCCGGCACGCACGGCTCGACCTTCGGCGGCAATCCGCTTGCGGTCGCAGCCGCCAACGCCGTGCTCGACGTGATGCTGAAGCCCGGCTTCTTCGATCACGTGCAGAAGATGTCGCTGCTGATCAAGCAGAAGCTCGCCTCCGTCGTCGACCGCTATCCTTCCGTGCTCTCGGAAGTGCGCGGCGAGGGACTGCTGGTCGGCGTCAAGGCCGTGGTGCCCTCGGGCGATCTCGTCGCCGCGCTGCGCGGCGAGAGGCTGCTCACCGTTGGCGCGGGCGATAACGTGGTGCGCTTCCTCGCGCCGCTGATCGTCAACGAGAGCGAGATCGATCATTCCGTGCAGTGCCTCGAGCGCGCTTGCGCCGATCTCTCCAGCAAGGTCAAGCAGGCAGCCGCGCAATGAGCAGGCCGCCGCGGCATTTCCTTGATATCGGCGAACTTCCGCTGAAGGATTTGCGCACCATTCTCGACGCCTCCAGCGCCATGAAGGCGAAGTTGAAGGCGCATGAGAAGGGCGGCAAGCCGCTCGACGGCAAGACGATGGCGATGATCTTCGAACGGCCGTCGACCCGCACGCGCGTGTCGTTCGACGTCGGCATGCGCCAACTCGGCGGCGAGTCGATCATGCTGACCGGCACCGAGATGCAGCTCGGCCGCGGCGAGACCATCGCCGACACCGCGCGCGTGCTGTCGCGCTATGTCGACGCCATCATGATCCGGATCCTCAATCACGAGGCGCTGCTCGAGCTCGCGGCGCACGCCACCGTGCCCGTGATCAACGGGCTGACGCGGCGCTCGCATCCCTGCCAGGTGATGGCGGACCTGATGACTTTCGAGGAGCATCGCGGCTCGATCACGGGCAAGACGGTGGCCTGGACCGGCGACGACAACAACGTGCTGGCGTCGTGGGCGCAGGCGGCCGAGCGTTTCAAGTTTCAGCTCAATATCGCGACCCCGCCGGAGCTCGCGCCGAAGAAGCCGTTGCGTGACTGGATCAAGGAGACGGACGCGCCGATCATGATCGGCAACGATCCGGAAGCCGCCGTGCGCGGCGCCGATTGCGTCGTCACCGACACCTGGGTGTCGATGGGCGACAAGGACGGCGAGCATCGCCACAATCTGCTGCAGCCCTACCAGGTCAACGCCAAGCTGATGTCGCTCGCCAGGAAAGATGCGATCTTCATGCATTGCCTCCCCGCCCATCGCGGCGAGGAGGTCACTGATGAAGTGATCGACGGCCCGCAATCGGTGGTGTTCGACGAGGCCGAGAATCGCCTGCATGCGCAGAAGGGCATTCTCGCCTGGTGTTTCGAAGCGGTGGGGTGAGCCAACAAATTACGCTGTCGTCCCGGACAAGCGAGCGCCTTGCGGCGCGTAGCGCCGTCAAGTAGCGAGCGCTGATCCGGGACCCATACCGCGTGATGCTGCCGTAACGACGCGTGGTAATCGTCCTCCGCTGCAACGAAGGCCTGTGGTTATGGGTCCTCGCTTTCGCGAGGACGACACCGAGCATTTAACCCCTTTCGCATCTCGCTCCCCGACCCCAAATAAAGCGCCATGTCTTCTGAATCTTCCGATACCAAAACCACCTTCACCAGCCCAATCCGCGCGCCGTCGGCGGTTCCCGTCGACGACGCCGTGATCCCGTTCGAGGTCAACGCGCTCGATCTGCGCGGACGCCTGACGCGGATGGGGCCCACGCTCGACGAGATCCTGCACAAGCACGATTATCCCGCGCCCGTCGGCAAGCTGCTCGGCGAAGCCATCGTGCTGACCACGCTGCTCGGCTCGTCGCTGAAATTCGAGGGCCGCTTCATCCTGCAGACCCAGAGCGACGGCCCGGTCTCGTTCCTGATCGTCGACTTCCAGGCGCCCGATCGGCTGCGCGCCTATGCGCGCTACGACCAAGCGCGGCTGAAGGACGCGAAGGATTCCGGCGCGCTGCTCGGCAAGGGTCATCTTGCGATGACCATCGACCAGGGGCCGGACATGAGCCGTTATCAGGGCCTCGTGGCGCTCGACGGCGGCGGGCTGGAAGAAGCCGCTCACGAATATTTCCTGCGCTCGGAGCAGATTCCGACGCGCGTGCGGATTGCGGTCGGCGAGGAATTTCGCGGCGGCGAGGGCGGCAAGCATCGCTGGCGCGCCGGCGGCATTCTCATGCAGTTCCTGCCGAAGGCGCCGGAGCGCGCGCGGCAGCCCGATCTGCATCCGGGCGATGCGCCCGAAGGCCACGTGCCGCACACGGTCGCCGAGGACGACGCCTGGGTCGAGGGCCAGTCGCTGATCTCGACCGTCGAGGACGTCGAGCTGATCGATCCCGATCTCTCCGGCGAACGGCTGCTCTATCGTCTGTTCCACGAGCGCGGCGTGCGCGTGTTCAAGCCGTTGCCGCTGCAGGCGCGCTGCTCCTGCTCGCGCGATGCGGTCTCTGCGATGCTGAAGAGTTTTGCGCCGGGCGACCGCGCCGACATGGTCAAGGACGGCAAGGTCGTCGTCACCTGCGAGTTCTGCTCGTCGGTGTACGAGTTCACGCCGCAAGAGGCGGGGGTGGAGAATACCTGACCGATGTCATCACCCGCGAAAGCGGGTGATCCAGTATTCCAGAGACGTCTGAGATTGGATCGACAGGCCGCGGCGTACTGGATCGCCCGGTCCTGATGCGCAATTGCGCATAAGGCCGGGCGATGACAACTCGTGGCTCCAGATCCCGGGTTCGCGCTAAGCGCGCCCTCGGATGCGCAATTGCGCATCTGAGATGACGCGCTTATCGCGCATCAATTCAACACCCTCTTGTAATGCGGGCTGTCCAGCGAGAACGTGGGGACGTCGACCTCGAAGCGTTCGCCGGCCTCGGTGACCATCTGGTAGCGCCCGGTCATGAAGCCCGATGCGGTCGGCAGCGGCACGCCGCTGTATATTCGAAGCGCTCGCCGGGCGCGAGCACCGGCTCCTCGCCGACCACGCCGCGGCCCTTCACTTCCTGCTTGTGCCCGGTCGCGTCGGTGATGATCCAGTGCCGCGTGCGCAGCTGCACCGTCTCGGCGCCGGTTTGATGATGGCGATGGTGTAGGACCAGAAGAACTCGCTCTTCTCGGCCGAGGAGCGCTCCGGCATGTAGTTCGGCTGCACGGTGACTTCGATCTGGCGGGTGATGGCGCGATACATCCGCCCAGTCTAGCCAAAAGCCGCAGCGGAACCAACCGGGTGACATCGCAATCCCGCTTTCGACACAGTTCCGCGGCAAAGCCGCGCCGGCGGCAAACCGGGCACGCCTCTTGCCTGTCAAGACATCGTAACTTGCGGGGCTGCTCGCGCCCGCTATACCCATGGAACCAAGGCTTGCGATTGACGCTGGCCCAACACGGTGCCCGATGCCATCCATTGCCGATCGCGTTGCCGGTCCCGCGCCTGCGCCGCCTGATGCGCAAGCGCCCGCGGCCATAAAAGCGCCTGCGGCCACAAAGGCGCCTGCGGCTGCAAAAGCGCGAGCGCCCGCGATCTCGCTGCCGGTCATCGGCGAGCGTGAGCTGAGGCTCGACCTGTTCCGCGGGCTCGCGCTGTGGCTGATCTTCATCGACCATCTGCCGCCGAGCCTGCTGACCTGGTTCACCATTCGCAATTACGGCTTCTCCGACGCCACCGAAATCTTCATCTTCATCTCCGGCTACACCGCCGCCTTCGTCTACGGCCGCGCCATGCTGGAATCCGGCTTCGTGGTCGCAACCGCGCGCATCCTGCGCCGCGCCTGGCAGATTTATGTCGCCCACGTCTTCCTTTTCACGATCTTCCTTGCCGAGATTTCCTACGTCGCCAACAGCTTCGAGAACCCGCTCTACACCGAAGAGATGGGCATCATGGATTTCCTCAAGCAGCCCGACGTCACCATCTTCCAGGCGCTGATCCTGCGCTTCACGCCCGTCAACATGGACGTGCTGCCGCTCTACATCGTGCTGATGCTGTCGCTGCCGCTGATCCTCGTGCTCGATGCGGTGGAAGCCGGACGTCACGCTGACGCTGTCGGCGCTGCTCTATGCCGCCACCTGGCATTACGATCTCTATCTCTCCGCCTATCCGAACGGCTACTGGACCTTCAATCCGCTCGCCTGGCAATTGCTGTTTGTGTTCGGCGCCTGGTGCGCGCTCGGCGGCGCCAGACGCATGTCGGCGATCATCGCCTCCAATGTCACGCTGTGGATTTGCGTCGTCTATCTGGTCGGCGGCGTTCTACGTGACGCTGACCTGGAACGTGCCGGCGATGGGTCACATGCTGCCGAAGCGGGTGGAGCAGTGGATGTACCCGATCGACAAGACCGATCTCGACGTGCTGCGCTTTGCGCATTTCCTCGCGCTCGCCGCCATCACCGTGCGCTTCCTGCCGCGCGACTGGCCGGGGCTGAAATCGCGCTGGCTGAAGCCGCTGATCCTGTGCGGCCAGCACTCGCTGGAGATCTTCTGCCTCGGCGTGTTCCTCGCCTTCGCCGGCCACTTCATCCTGGCCGAGGTCGGCGGCGGCGCCGGCAATGCACGCGTTATCAGCCTTTGCGGAATCCTGATCATGTGCGCCGTCGCGTGGCTGATTTCGTGGTACAAGCGACGTGGCCGACAAGAGCGCGCCGAAGAAAGAGCGCCGATCGGTTAACGCCGATCATGGCGGGAGGAAGTCTATGAGGCCGAGGTTGCTCCTCGTGCTCGCCTGTGTGACGGCGGTGTTCGCCGCGCAACCCTTGCGCGCGGAAGATGCACCGCAGAGTTGCGACGTGTCCGACAATCTGCTCGCGACCGAAAGCGCGCTGCCGAAGACGGCCGAGGCGATCCAGGCCGGCAAGCTCGACATCCTCGTGATCGGCAGCCGCTCCTCGACCATCGTCAGCGCGGACGCCAACGCCTATCCGGCGCGGCTGCAGGCCGCGCTGCAGGCGGCGGTGCCGAAGCTGAACGTCGCTTTATCCGTAGAAATACAGGTCAAGAAGACCGCCGAGGAAGCCGTCACGACGTTCCCCAAGCTGATGGAGGCCAAAAAGCCTACTTTGGTCATCTGGCAGACCGGAACCGTGGATGCTATGCGGTCGGTTGATCCCGACGATTTTCGCAGCGCTGTCGACGAAGGCGTTGTTGCGTTGCAAAAGGCGGGAGCCGACGTGGTCCTGATCAACCCGCAATATAGTCCGCGCACCGAGACGATGATTTCCGTGCCGCCCTATATTGATAATATGCGTGCGGTGGCGCAGGAGCACGAAGTTCCGTTGTTCGATCGCTTCGGCATCATGCATCAGTGGAATGATCAGGGTGATTTCGATCTTTTCAGCACAACGCACGGGATTGATCTCGCCAAGCGTGTTCACGATTGCCTCGGCCGCGCGCTGTCGAAGTTCATCATCGATGCCGCGCATGGGCCTCCGGCGCGGCAGAATTAGGGTTTTTGGTTAATGACGTTGCCGGGCTTCCACCGCCCTTTTTGCGCGTTCGTCACGCTTGCGCTCGCGCTGGCCGGTCCGGCGTCGCTGACTTCAGCGCATGCCGAAACCGCGCAACCGGTGCAGACCGCGGCCGCGCCGGTCGCCGCTCCCGCCGCCGCGCAGCCGGCAACGCCGCCTGATCCGGCTGCTCCATCTGGCGCGCCTGCGAGTGGCGCTGCGACGAGCGGCAATGCGCCCAACCCGCCACAGCAGAAGACGATCGCCGCGCGCGCCGTCGACACCGTGAAGCAGGTGGCGAAATCGGCCAGCGACATTTTCAGCCGCGTGCCGTGCTCGGCGCCGAAGGGCGGCGTGCCGGCGATGGGCTCGCTGCCGCATGTCGCAAGCAAGCTCGCCGCCGGGCTGCCGGTCGTGATCGTCGCTTTCGGCTCGTCGTCCACGCAAGGCTGGGGCTCGAGCTCGCCGGACTTCGCCTACCCGAACCGGCTGTTCGCGCAACTGAAGCGGCAATATCCGGCCGCCGACATCACGGTGCTCAATCGCGGCAAGGGCGGCGACGACGCGCCCGAGATGATGAAGCGGCTGCAGGCCGCCGTGCTCGACGCCAACCCCGATCTCGTGATCTGGCAACTCGGCACCAATGCCGTGCTGCGTGGCTTCGATCCCGCGGTCACCGAGCAGCAGGTCGAGGAGGGTATCGCGCGTATCCAGGCCGCCGGCAGCGACGTCGTGCTGGTCGATCCCCAGTACTCCCCGCGCGTCACCGAACGCCCCGAGAACGCCGGCCGCATGGTCAATCTGCTGCACCGGGTGGCCCGGCTACGTCATGTTGGCATCTTCCCGCGCTTCGAGGTGATGCGCGACTGGCACGAGACACAGCAATTGCCGGTCGAGACCTTCGTCATCGCCGACGGGTTGCATATGAACGACTGGGGTTACGCCTGCTTCGCGCAACTGCTCGGCGACGACATCATCCGCTCGGTCGGCCAGATCAAGCTCGGCGTCGCCGTGCCGTCCGAGGTGCTGAAGTACAAGCCGATGTGACGGCCTTTTTCGTCATTGCGAGCGAAGCGAAGCAATCCATCGATCAGTTTGCGGCGCTATGGATTGCTTCGTCGCTTCGCTCCTCGCAATGACGAGGCTGAGGGGGCAAAGCGCCGCGCCTCCTCACCAGCCCGGTCGCTGGTAATAGCCCGGTTGCTGCTGCGGATAGCCCGGCTGCCCATTCGGATAGTAGTACTGGCCGCCGCCGCGCCGCCGTGCATTGACGGGTTGCGGAGGCGGGCTGGGCTGGAAGAACGAGCCGAACGGGCTGTCGCCGCCCCAGAAGCTGCCGCCGGCAACGAGCGTTTCGGGCGGCGTCGGCTTGCGCGTGATGAAGCCGCCCTGCGGCTGATTGTTCAGTACCGCGACGAACTCGGTGCGATAGTTGGTCTCCTTGGAGAGCGGCTCGTCGGAGATGACGATCGAGGATCGCGGCAATGCGGTCGGCGCGATGCGGTCGAGCACCTCTTGCGGGATGGTGACGCGGTCGAGTGCGTCTTTGGCATCGTCGCCGCTGTCGATGGTGACCGCGCTCCAGCGCAGGCCCGTGTCGCTCTTGGCCATCGCCGTGAAGATATGCGTGCCGAGCGGCCGGCCGGCATCGCGGATCTGGACGGGCACCTCGATCGAGGTGTCGAACACCTCGCCGCCGCCATCCGGCGCCGGCTTGTGCGTGTTGCGCCTGACGTAGAGCCTCGAGGTCGCGCGGCTGATGTAGATCGAGACCGGCTCGAGCGCGAGCTTGGCGTCGAGCGCGGCCTTGGCGGTGTCGGCCTTTCTGGTCTGCGTCGTCTTGGCGGCATCCTTTGCCGCGGCTGCAGCATCGAGCTTGGTCTTGGCGTCGGTCTTCGCCGTGTCGAGCTGCGTCGTCGCCTGCTCGGCCTTGGTGGTTGCCTTCGCCTTCAAATCCTCGGCCTTCGCCTTGGCCTGATCGGTCTTGGCGTTGGCGAGCAGCTTGTCGGCATAGGCAAGCTCGTTGTCGGCGCTCTTCTTCTGCATTTCCAGCTTCTTCAGCGCGGCCGTCACGGGTGCGGCCTCGCGTGCCGTCGTCGCCGCGGCCTTCTTGGCCTCGTCGGCCGCTTTCGCAGCGTCCTCGGCCTCGCGGACGGTCGTCTCGACGCGCGCGGGCGCGGCGGCAATCGCCTCCGGCTTCGGCTGGAACAGCACAGGGTGCGAAATCTCGACCGGCTCCGCATGCTCTGCATCGAGTGGCGAAATGATCACCCGCATGCCGAGCCGCGTCTTGTCGAACAGCTTTTCGGCAAAGGGAAAGGGCATGCGCACGCAGCCGTGCGAGGCGGCATAGCCGGGCAGCGGACCGCCATGCAGCGCGATGCCGTTCCAGGTGATGCGCTGCATGTTCGGCATCCAGGCATCGTCATACATGCTGGAGTGGTGGTCCTTGTCCTTCTCGATGACGGCGAAGACGCCGGCGGGCGTCTCGCGCCCGGTCGTCCCAGTGGAGACCGGCGCGCGTAAAATCCAGCCATCGGCGTCGTAGAAGGTGACCCGCTGGCTCTTGATCGACACGATCGCCATGATCGGCTCGCCGGCCTCGCGCGGCGCTGTGGCCTCGACGGGCTGCGCCGGCTGTTTCGCCAGGGCGACCGATGGCAGGGCCGCCCACGCGGCCAGCGCCGCCAGGGTCGCGAGGGAGGGATGCCGCCTTCGCCGCGCGGACCCGGTGGACCGCGTCGTCGTCAATCGATTTGCCATGCCATGCCCCGAATGCCCGTTCCCGCGCTTTCTGTCGATCAAGCGGCAGATTACCGATCCTCAATGAAGGAACCGCCGCCACCATCCACGCCAACTCGCTCTCCGGGACTCACGTTCCGGAGACGACTCTTTTCTTATACGACAGGGCGCGCCGGAGAAAGGTGGCTTGCGGTCACAATGCCTCAAGGGTCCATCGTGTAGGATCGCCCCGGCTCGAGCGCGTAGATGGTCAGAAAGCGCAGCGGGCGGTCCGGGTCGCAGTTGCGAAAAAGCGTGTGTGGAACGTCGGCTCGGTCCTGCAAGGTCTCGCCTGCGCGATAGCGGCGCGGTTCATCGCTGCCATACGCCGATTCGGCAACGCCCTCGACGATGTAGATGATACCCCCGACGGGATGCCGGTGAAGCGGGGCGGCGCCGCCGGGCGGATAGGTCACCTCGACCACCGCGAGTTCCCGGCGATCGCCGGGCAATGGCAGGCGCTCGAGCGTTCTGCGGGTTACACCCGCAAACCCGCCTTGTTGTGCGCCGGCCTGGCCGTCGGTAGGTTCGCTCATCGGTGACTGCCTCTCACTCGGTGATGCAACGCTCGGACGCAAACTGCGCCGCGGGAATGCTGTTTGCCGTCTTCTCCGCTGTCGTCGTCCGGCCTTGTGCGCAATTGCGCATCAGGACCGGACGACCCAGTATTCCAGAGGCAGTGATGCTCGGATGACAAGCCGCGGCGTACTGGATCGCCCGGTCAAGCCGGGCGATGACACCGTGGAAGTGTTCGCGCCAGCCCTCACACCTTCTCCAGCGCCTGAACCAGATCCTCGATCAGGTCGTCCGCATGCTCCAGCCCCGTCGAGAAACGGATGAAGCCGTCGCTGATGCCGAGCTCGGCGCGCGCCTCCGGCGTCGAGCCGCTGATGCGTGGTGGTCGCGGGATGCGTGACCAGGCTCTTGGCGTCGCCGAGATTGTTGGAGATGCGCGCAAGCTTGAGCGCATTGAGGCAGCGGAACGCTGCCGCCTTGCCGCCCTTGACCTCGAAGCCGACCAGGGTCGAACCGGCGCGCATCTGCTTCTTCACGACGGCCGCCTGCGGATGATCGGCGCGGCCGGGATAGATCAGCCGCGATACTTTCGGGTGGGTGGCGAGCGCGTCCGCCACCTTGGCCGCCGTCTCGGTCTGCGCGCGCACGCGGACCGCGAGCGTCTCCAGCCCCTTCAACAGCACCCAGGCGTTGAACGGCGACAGCGACGGCCCGGTCTGGCGCATGAAATTATGGATGTGCTCGGAGATGAAGGCTTCGGTGGAGAGGATCACGCCGCCGAGGCAGCGGCCCTGGCCATCGATATGCTTGGTCGCGGAATAGACCACCACGTCGGCGCCGAGCGTAAGCGGGCTCTGCCAGATCGGCGTGGCGAACACGTTGTCGACGATCAGCCGCGCGCCGGCCTGATGCGCGATCTCGGCGATGGCGGGAATGTCGAGCACGTCGAGCGTCGGATTGGTCGGGCTTTCGAGGAAGCAGCTCTTGGTGTTCGGCCGCATCGCTGTCTTCCAGGCGTCGAGATCGAGGCCATCCACCAAGGTCGAGGCGATGCCGTAGCGCGGCAACAGATCCTCCACCACATAGCGGCAGGAGCCGAACATCTGCTTCGACGCCACGACGTGGTCGCCGGCCTTCAACGGCGCCAGCACGGCGGTGGTGACCGCGGCCATGCCGGTCGCGGTCGAGCGGCAGGCCTCGGCGCCTTCGAGCGCGATCATGCGCTGCTCGAACATCGCGATCGTCGGATTGGAGTAGCGCGAATAGATGTAGCCGGGGTCCTGGCCCTTGAAGCGCGCCTCGCACAGCTCGGCGGTCTCGTAGACATAACCTTGCGTGAGGAACAAACCCTCGGATGTCTCGCCGAATTCCGAACGCAGCGTGCCGGCATGCACCAGCCGGGTTTCGGGACGATAGCGGGCGAGCGACGCGGACTTCGACATGTGACCTCCCATGCCCCGCCTTGTCCGGGGCACAAAAAAACCGGCCTGGGAAATTCCTCAAGGCCGGGATCACAATCGTCCCCGGCCTGTTTAGCGATTTATTTAACGTGGCTGCAAGCCGGCCGGCTCAAATCACCACGGGATAAGTCATGCTCTTATTCGCAGCCGACCTTTCCGTCAAGGCGGCCATCGGATAAGGCCCTAAAGGGCCTTATTTCTAGGGATTTATGACGGTTTCTGACATCAAGGGATCGCCCGTGTCGTTCACGCTGCCGCCCGATGCCAACGGCATTCTGCCCGATCGCATGATCGCGGCGATGGCGGATGCCGGCCTGATCCGCCCCGCCTATCCTTTCGTTGAAAGCCAGATCCAGCCGGCCAGCCTCGATCTCAGGCTCGGCGACATCGCCTATCGCGTGCGTGCGAGCTTCCTGCCCGGTCCCGGCGCCACGGTCGCCGAGCGCATCGACGAATTGAAGCTGCACGAAATCCCGCTGGGCGACGGCGCGGTGCTGGAGACCAACTGCGTCTACATCGTGCCACTGCTGGAAAGCCTGGCGCTGCCAAAGGAGATCGTGGCCGCGGCGAACCCGAAAAGCTCGACCGGGCGGCTCGACGTCTTCACCCGCGTGATCGCCGACGGCACGCGCCGCTTCGACATGATCGGTGCCGGCTATCACGGCCCGCTCTATGCGGAGATCAGTCCGAAGACGTTTCCGGTTTTGTTGCGCGAGGGTTCGCGGCTGTCGCAGGTCCGCTTCCGCACCGGGGACGCCATCCTCAATGCCGACGAGCTCGACGCGCTGCATGACGCGGAGCGGCTGGTCGACGCCGATGATGCTGACCTGGCCGGCGGCGTCGCGCTGTCGGTCGATCTCTCCGGTGAGAACGCCAAAGGCTTCGTCGGCTATCGCGCCAAGCGCCACACCGGCGTGGTCGACGTCGATCGCCGCGCCGGCTATCACGCCGAGGACTTCTGGGAGGCAATTTCCGCGCGTGACGATGGAAGTCTTATTCTCGATCCCGGCGAGTTCTACATCCTCGCCTCGAAAGAGGCCGTGCAGGTGCCGCCGGACTATGCCGCGGAGATGGTGCCGTTCGATCCGCTGGTCGGCGAATTCCGCGTGCACTATGCCGGCTTCTTCGATCCCGGCTTCGGCTATGCCGGCGCCGGCGGGCAGGGCGCGCGCGCCGTGCTGGAGGTACGCTCGCGCGAGGTGCCGTTCATCCTCGAGCATGGCCAGATCGTCGGCCGTCTCGTTTATGAGAAGATGCTGTCGCGCCCCGACGCGATGTACGGCAGCCGCATCGGCTCGAACTATCAGGCGCAGGGGCTGAAACTGAGCAAGCATTTCAAAGTATGATAGCGAGCCAGAACGCACAGGAGGCGCAATGGCTGCGCTGGCGCAGCCTCGCCGATCTCTATCATGCGGTCTTCACCGGCCTCGTGCTGACGGTGGTGACCCGCCGCGGCACGCCTGACGCCGCCGAGTTCATCTTCCGCGTCTTCCGCCGCCAGCAGCAGGAGCGCTTCCTGCCCGGCCTTGCGAAACTCGGCATCGATCATCTGCCGCCCGCGGTCGCGGCCGCGCAGTATCACTATCTCTCCAACTGGATCGGCGGCGTGCATGTCGAATACATGCATGAGAGCGACCGCAAGGCGTGGATCCGCTATCCGCCGCCGCGCTGGGCCTGGAAGGGCACCGCGATCTGCGGCATTCCCGGCGAAGTCTCGCGCGCGATGCTGCGCGGCTGGCACGCCAACAATGGCGCGGCCCTCGGCGATCTCAGGCTCGGCTTTGTCTGCACCAAGCAGAGCGTCGACGGCCAGGACGGGCTCGAAGGCTACTACTATCAGTACGACGAGCCGCTCGAGCTCGACGCCCGGCTCAAGTTCGCGCGCCATCTCGAAGCGCCGCTGTTCGATGCCGCGACCGCGCCGGCATTGCCGGTCGCAAGCTGGCCGCGACCGCGGCTGGAGAAGGCCTATCGCAACTATGCGATGGAATATGTGAAGACGGCGGCACCCGTGATGGTGCAGCTGTTCGGCCCGGAGGAAGGCGGTCACCTGCTGCATCTCACCGGGAAATTGATCGGCATGCAGTATTTCGACGAGGTCGCGCAGGCGCTGTCGCAAGCACGCGGCGGCGCAAAGGAATTTTCGTCGTTCCTGCGCGCGCTGTTCGAGACGCAGGATGATGTGGCCGAGACGACGCGGAGCGAGGGCCAGTTCGAGATCACGCAAGCGAGCTGGAAGCTGATGGCTGACGTCGCGGATTATCACCCGGCCTGCGCCAAGGTGCTGGAAGGTCTGTTCGAGGGCCTCGCCTTCGGTTGCGGCCGTCATATTCCGGTGCGCATGCGCGCTTCCGCGGGCGGAAAGCCGCCGTTTGTCTGGACGATCGGCTAACCGTGACGAGTGTTCGCTCTCTCCGCTTGCGCGCCTGTGCTCCCTCTCCCCGCGTACGGGGAGAGGGTTGGGGTGAGGGGGAGTCTCCACGGACCTGGTGTTAGTTGACGCACCTGTACCCCCTCACCCGGATTTTCCGCTGCGCGTAAAATCCGACCTCTCCCCGCAGGCGGGGAGAGGTGAAAACCGAGGCATTGCCAGCCCTTATTCGCGCAGCCCCCCAATGCGCGCGGCGCAGACAGGATCGCGCGCGACCATGCTAGGAACCTTGCGGCACGACTGAATCGGGCCAGGAGAACACATGTCCGATATCGGCGTCGCCGAAATCCCAGTCGACGAAGACGAACGTCCGCTGCCGCCGCCGGCTCCTCCGGAGCGCCATGCGCTGCTCGACGGCCCGATCCTGCCGACGCTGCTGCATTTGGCCTGGCCGAATGCGCTGGCGTTCTCGGCCGGCACCTGTGTCGTGATCGCGGAGACCTCCTATATCGGCCGGCTTGGCGTCGAGTTGCTCGCCGCGATGGCGCTGGTGTTTCCCTTCGTGATGCTGACCATGACGATGTCGGGCGGCGCGATGGGCGGCGGCGTGGCGTCCGCGATCGCGCGTGCGCTCGGCGCCGGCGACCACGAGCGCGCCTCGACGCTCGCGACGCACGCGATGCTGAACGGCATCGCCTTCGGCCTCGTCTTTATGTTCGGAATGTTGATCTTCGGGCCCACTCTGCTCGAGGCGATGGGCGGCCGCGGCAACGTGCTGGCGCAGGCGGTCGGCTATGTGCAGATCTTCTTCGGCGGCGCCGTGCTGCCGTGGCTCTTGAACTCGTTCGCCGGGATCCTGCGCGGCACCGGCAACATGAAGCTGCCGTCGGCGATGTTCCTCAATGCCGCGCTATGCCAGATCGTGCTGGGCGGCTCGTTGGGTCTCGGCATCGGGCCGATCCCGCAATTCGGCATGCGCGGCGTCGCGGCGGGCTCGCTGATTGCCTACACGATCAGCGTGTCCGTGATGGGCTGGTATCTGTTCTCGGGCCGCGCCCGTGTGGTGCCGAAGATCAGGGGCCTGCGCATCCAGTCCGCGATCTTCTTCGACATTCTGAAGGTCGGCGCAATCGCCTGCTTCTCGCCGATCCAGTCCGTGCTGACGATTTCGATCTTCACCCACATGCTCGCGGGCTTCGGCGCCGCGGTGCTGGCCGGCTACGGCATCGGCGCGCGGTTGGAATTCCTGCTGACGTCGCTGTCGTTCTCGTTCGGCATCGCCACGGTGCCGATGATCGGCATGGCGATCGGCGGCGGCAACGTCGCGCGCGCGCGCCGCGTCGCCTGGACGGCGGGCTCGCTGGCATTTTTCTCGGTCGGCGGCATTGCGGTGATCATCGCGATCTTTCCCGATCTCTGGGTCAATATCTTCACCCGGAACGCCGAGGTGCTGACGGCGAGCCGGCAATATCTGGCCACCGCGGCGCCGTGGTACGGCTTCATCGGGCTCGCGAGCTCGATGTATTTCTCCTCGCAGGGCGCGGCGAAGATGATCGGTCCGGTGCTGGCGCAGACCGCGCGGCTGGTCTTCATTGCGCTCGGCGGCTGGTGGCTGACGACGCATGGCGCGAGCGCGCAGAGCTTCTTCGTGCTCGCGGCGGTCTCGATGGTGGTGCTCGGGAGCCTGTCCTGCGCCAGCGTGATCCTGACGCGCTGGGGACCGCGCTCACACGCCGCGCGGGTGCGGCCGGTGCTGTCGGCCGCCGAGTAGGGCGCTCAACCCTTCTTCTTCTTTTTCACCGGAGCAGGCGAGGGCGATGGCGTTGGTTCGGGCGCCGCCTCTGCCGCAGGCGCCGCTGACGGCTTGTAATAGGGGTTGTTGAAGCAGCTGCCGGGCATGCTCTTGGCGCTCTCCTTGCACTGCTCCATCGTCGTGAACATGCACTCCTCACGGGTGCCGTTGTCGTCGGTCAATTCCATGCAAACGGGGTAGGCCGGATCGTAACGCTGCGCCGATGCCGACGACGCGGCGAGCATCATTCCTGTCCCGACGATCAAGCAAACCAATCCGCGCATCGCATCCCCCCTCGAAGCCTTGGATGCGCATCGAATACGGTCGGCGGCGCCGGAACAAGTTACAAAAGATCAATGCCGCCGATGGCGCCGATGGCCGCCGCCAAAACCGCCGCCGAAATTCGCCATGCGCATCATCGGGCCGATCATGCCCATGATGTCGCCGCCGACCGCCGCCGCCCATGCCGCCGAGCATGCCCATCATGTCGCCGCCGCCCATGCCGCCGGGGATCATGCCGCCCATGCCAGCCCATCATGCCGCCGAGGCCGCCACCACCGCCGCTGCCGTCCATCATCGGACCCATGGTCTGCATCATCATGGCAAAGCGGCGCTTGCCCATCCTGGCCTTCATCATCTCGAGCATCGGCGCCATCTGGGTCATCATGTCTTCGCCGCCGCCACCGCCGCCCATCATGCCGCCGAACTGGGCCTTGGCGGGCGCCGAGGTCATCGCGAACAGCAGGAATACCGCTGCCGCCTGGCAGATCACCTTGTCTGCGCCTCTCATGATTGTTCTCCTTGGGTGCGCGGCGCCGCGAAGCGGCGCTGGATCGGACGCACCCGCCGAGAACTAAAAGTATCATGCAGACGCTTCTGTGAGATAGATCACAGATGTGGACAGCGCGGCGCGCGAGAAGAGTCAGACGCGCTCCTTCGCGAACGCCCTCTGCGCCGCCGCCGCGCCCTGATCCATTTGCGCGCTGATGTAAGGCGCGATCTCGTGCGGCAGCACGTCCGTGGTCCAGAGCATGCGGCAACGGGCTTCGCCCTCGGCGATGATCTGCACCGAGGCCGAATGCTGCGTCAGCCGCTCGCTGGCGATTGTATAGGCCAGCCGCCGCCGATCGTCGTCACAGCCGACCAGTTGCTCCCGCGCCACCGTGCCGTTGGCGAACGTCACGATGCGCACGTCGCCGTCGAGTTTGGTATCGCGCACGAAGCCCGGCACCAGCCGCGTATGCAGCGCGCCGAAATCGCGCACCGCGTCCCACACTTCATGCGCGGGCGCCTCGATCGGAATGTCCTTGTGGATGGATGCCATGGATTGCCTCTCGCGATTGGGATTTGATTCGTCATTGCGAGGAGCGCAACGAAGTCGCGAGCCCGCTTGGCCGAGCCCGATAACCACGCACCTGGGACGTATGGATTCCGGGCCTGCGTGCTCACGGCACGCATCCCGGATTGCTTCGCTTGGCTCGCAATGACGAACGAGTTACGTACACACCGCCTCGACATTGTTGCCGTCGGGATCGATCAGGAACGCGGCGTAGTAGGTCGGGCTGTAGTCGTGGCGATGGCCGGCCGCGCCGTTGTCGCGGCCGCCGGCCTTGAGGCCTTCGGCGTGAAATGTCTTGATCGCGGCGTGGTCGGGCGCGCGGAACGCGATATGCGCGCCCTCGCTCTTCAAGCCCTTGTGCAGATAGAGCCACAGCGCCGGCTCGCCTTTCGGGCCGAAGCCCGCGCCGTTCTCGTCCTTCGAGCACAGCACAAACCCGAGCGGCGCCAGCACTGCCGTGTAGAAACGCACGCTGGCGTCGAGATTGCCGGTTTTGATGCCGATATGGTCGTACATGATGATCTCCGAATCTGGCGCGTTGCCGCGCGATGGAGATCACCTAATCAATGCAGCGCCAGGCGTTCTTGGAAAATCTTGCGCTGGCCTCGCGAAGCCTGCCGGAACTTGAGCGGCGAGACGCCGGCGGCGCGATGGAAGGTGCGGACGAAGTTGGAGAGATCGTTGAATCCGACATCGTAGGCGACATCGGTCACGGGTTTGTCGTCGTCGGCCAGCTGCCGCGCCGCGCGACGCAGCCGCGAGCGCACGAGATATTGATGCGGGGTGACGCCGAGCACGGATGCGAACAGCCGCAGGAAATGGAATGGGCTGACGCCAGCCTGCCGCGCGGCGTCTTCCAGCTCGATCTCGCGATGCGCATTGGCCTCCAGCCACAGCGCCGCCTCGACCGCGCGGCGGCGGTCGCGCGCGGTGACTTTCGCCGGCTTGCGCGGCTTGCCGGCGACAACCTCGACCAGACGCTGCGCCAGCAGATGTCCGATCTCGTCGAGACCGATGTCGCTCCGGCCATCGGCCGCGGCCTGGGCCAGCTCGCCCAGCACCATCAGTTCCGCCAGCGGCGGCGCGGCGCCGACGTCCCAGGCCTCGCTCCGGTCGCCGATCGCGTCGACCAGTTCAGGCGACAAGAAAAACGACAGGCATTCGTCGCCGCAGATGTGGTCGTGGGTGCAGACGAATTCGGCGCCGGGCCTGCCGATCAGGAGCGAGCCGGCCACCAGGTCATGAGATGCGCCCACGGCTCTGATAGCCGAAGCTGCCCTTGCGCACGAAAGAGATGGAATGACAGCGGTGCTGCTCCACGAACGGTTTGTCGCCCGGCACCGCAGAGCAGCGGAAGTCGGACACCGTGATCGACGGGCGCTGAAGCAGCGTGGTGGAGCTCATGCTCCCTTACTTAAGTGGGGGAACGCGGCGGGGCAACCGGCAGCAGCACGTCGAACAGGGTCTTGCTGGCGATCGGGCGGGTGCCTTCGATCGACAGCAGGTGGCGCTTGGAAATGGTGCCGCCGTGGGGAGAGATCTTGTCGGCGTAGTGGCCCGCTTCCAGCACGCGATGGCAGGGCACGATGATCATGAACGGGTTTTTGGCGATCGCCTGCGCCACCGAGAATTCGGCGCCGGTGCGCCGCAGCGCACTGGCGACCTCGTCATAGGTGCGGGTTTCGCCGCGCGGAATGGTGCGGGTGAATTCGTAAACGCGCTGGTTGAACAGCGAGACGCCCTCCCAGTCGAGCGCGATCTCGGAGAAATCGGCATCGCGTCCGCGGAGCGCCCCGGCGATGCCCTCGATGGCGATCTCGATTGCGGGCGGCGGGCGCATGTCGCGCGCCTCCGGATAGACGCGGAACAGGCGGCGGCGGGTATCGAGCTCGCGGGCTTCAGGCAACTGCACGGCGACGATCCCGGCATCGCTCCAGACGATGCCGCAACGCCCTACACCGGTGTCGAAGATCGCGTACCCCGCCATAACGCTACACCCCACCCCTGGCCGGGGATCATAACACCGTCATGACCCGGCGCATCCGGAATCTTGGGGTTCGGTTAAGGGGGCGGACGGGGAAGAGGCGGGCGTGTGGCCGGGCGGCAACCGGCTTGGCGGACGGCGCGGTCTCGGCTAATCAGGGAAGACGGCCGCGGGCGTAGTTCAATGGTAGAACGGCAGCTTCCCAAGCTGCATACGAGGGTTCGATTCCCTTCGCCCGCTCCGAATCTCTTCCGAGTTTGACGAAATGACGCCGGAAGGATGTGCCAGTGGCAGCGCTTCGGCGAGAGGTGGCACCATTCGCGATGTTAGCGCTGGCCTGCGCCGATCTCAGAGATTTTGCCGTAGCGCTATCCGGCATGGCTGCCAAAGCCGTTGACGTCTGCTGTCGGGGGTTAAGCAGACGAAGGTGAGTGTGAGCTTCATGTCGGCTTCTGACCCAAAGCGGTCATTGACCTGCCACCGGATGGGCATAAGATTTTTCCGCGCGGAAATAACTAGAGGTTGTCATGAAAAGAGTAATCATCGCCACATGTATGCTTGTGGCAACGTCGCTTGTTGCACGTGCCCAGACCGACAGTTACGGCTGGCTGAACAATGAGACCTTGGAAACGCGCTACGGGACCTTTGAATTCAAAAACGGCTATCCCGTGGGCGGCTCGACCGCGCGCCTGTTGGACATGCAGAAGCTCAATCGCGCCATCGAGGTTTACACGACGCAGATGATGCGTGTCAGCGAGATCGCGGTGCGCGAGGGCATGCGCACGTTCGGATCACGGACGCCGCAGCAGGTGGTAATCTGGGAAAAGTTGATGGACGCAAAGACCGTATTGCTGACGGCAAATACCGAAACGGTCTACGCCCTGAGCCATCTCGACTTGAAGACCGACGGACCTACGGTGATCGAGGCACCGCCGCGCATGCTCGGTTTCGTGCAGGACGGCTTCCAGCGCTATCTGGCCGACATCGGCCCACTCGGGGCGGACAAAGGCGCAGGCGGAAAATTCCTTGTCCTGCCGCCGGATTATACCGGCAGCGTGCCCGACGGCTATTTCGTTTCTCGCTCGCCGACCTACTCCGCGTTGTTCGCGGTCAGAGGTTTTCAGGTGGATAACAAGACCGATCAGGCCGTTACTCTGATGAAGCAGATCAAGGTCTATCCGCTTGCGAAAGCGTCGGCACCGCCGCCCATGGAGTTCATGAACGGCTCGAACCAGAACATCAACACCGTGTTTCCCGACACGTTGCGATATTTCGAGTTGCTGGCGATGCTCGTCAACGAGGAGCCTGCTGACCTCTTTGAGCCGCTTGAGCGTGGGCAGATGCAGGCAATCGGCATCGAGAAGGGCAAGCCATTCAGCCCGGACGAAAAGACGAAGGCCCTGCTATCGGAAGCCGCGCGGATCGGTGGTGCCATCGCCCGCGCCAACACCTATGACGACCCGGCGACCGTCTACTACTACCCCAACCGCAAATGGCAGCAGATGCAGGGTGGACTGACCTACACCTTCGCCCGGGATGGCGTGCCCCAGATCGACGTCCGCAACAACGTCTACTACATGGCCGCAGGCAACAGTCCGGCGATGATGGCCAAGAACGTGGGTCAGGGCTCGCAATATCTTTGGACCTACCGCGATGCCAAAGGTGATTTTCTCGACGGCGGTAAGACCTACCGGCTGCATGTGCTGCCAAATATCCCGGCCAAGGCATTCTGGTCCGTGGTCGTCTACGACGCGCTCAGCCGTTCCGAGCTGCAGAACGGCCAGCCCTTGCCGTCGGTGAGCAGCTACGTCAATCCGAAAATCAATGTCGACGGCTCGGTCGATGTCGTCTTCGGCCCGAATGAACCGCAAGGCGGCGGGAACTGGATCAAGACCGTTCCCGGCAAAGGCTGGTTCCCGCTCTTCCGCTTCTACAGCCCGACCGAGGCCTTCTTTGACAAGACATGGGTATTGAACGACATCGAAGCGGTGCAATAGGTGGTCTCGTGTGGCGGTGACTGTTACTGGCCCAAAGCCGACTTCAGGAAACGTACTGCCGTGTCTGCTTTCGGGGGATAGATCGGACATGCCGTCCAGGGGGCGGACTTCTGGTTTTGACCCACATGGGTTCCCTTTGCCGCGCGGAACTCATTGCCAGCATTTCTCTGGCGGCCCGGTGGTGTTACGCTTTTGTTGGCGAGCGGTGGGACGCGCCCAGTGGGGGAAGGAGAATGCGACGACGACAATTCATTACGCTTATCGGCGGTGCGGCGGCGTTGCCGCTCGCGGCACGCGCGCAGCAGACAAAAATCCCCACCATCGGCTTCATGAGCGTGAGTACTCCCACAGCTTGGAGTCGTTTCGTCTCCGCGTTTGAACAGCGTCTGGTTGAACTCAACTGGATCAACGGCCGCACCGTGGCGATCGAGTATCGCTGGGCCGAGGGACGCAGCGAGCGGTTTGTCGAGATATCCGCGGAATTCGTTCGATTGAACGTCGATGTCATCCTGACCGGCGGGAGCGCGGTGCTGGCGGCAAAGCGGGCGACGCAAACCATTCCGATCGTCTTCGCGTTGGCCAACGATCCGCTTGGCGCCGGCCTGGTCGCGAGTCTCTCGCGACCAGGGGGGAACGTCACCGGCTTGTCGCTGCAGGGCCCGGATATCGGTAGCAAGCGGCTCGGATTGATGCACGAGGCACTGCCGGGCTTGCGCCGGCTCGCTATCATCGCCAATCCCGCATCTCCTCAGGCGGCCGCGGAATTACAGCAAGTCAAGGCGGAGGCCATTGGCCTTGGCTTCGATCCAGCTGGATTGGAAATCCGTCGCGCGGAGGATTTTGCCCCCGCGATCGACGCGCTCAAGGGTCGCGCCGACGCGCTCTACGCGTGCGCCGACGCGCTGGTCAGCGCCAATGCGTCGCGCATCAACGCGCTTGCGCTGGCGGCGCGCCTGCCGACGATGTTCTATGCGCGAGAATATATCCAGGACGGTGGCTTCATGTCCTATGGGCCGAATGTCCCCGATCTGTTCCGGCGCTCGGCCGATTTCGTGGACAAGATTCTCCGGGGGGCCAAACCGGGCGATATCCCGGTCGAACAACCGACCACGCTCGAACTCATCATCAATCTCAAAACCGCGAAAGCGCTCGGCCTTGCACTATCCTCGACGCTGCTCGCCACCGCCGACGAGGTGATTGAGTGAAGGGTCAACTTCCACTGTTGGCCCTTAGCGGACTTCTTCAGATGTGGATAGTGAGTCCGCTTCCGTCGCCAAAGCAGACCTTGCTCGGCCGACCCAGCCGGTAAGCGTTGCCCACGACGCGACGGGTAAAACGCCAAAACCCGCCGCCTGTTTTGCCCGACGCGTCAAGCTCGCCCCGCAAAAATATATCGTCTTTCCGAAATACAGAACTGATGAGATAAGCAAGCCATCCCGCGCTCGCCAAAGAGGCGCTTCGCCATCGTCACGAAGCGTTGCGTGGGTCGTGATGGACGCTCTTGGTGCGGCAGGCGAATGCACCGGGGCGTACGGTCAAGCCGTGTGGTCCTGATCCCCCGACGCTGGGATCAAGCCGGATCGAGATGATCCAGGGGCGATGGTGGCTAAAACGCCCGGACACCAGGGAGAGCGCGGAGTAAGCCGTAAAGCCGTTGCGCAGGGAATGCCGGATCGTCTCGGCTTTACCTGTTATCTTGTGTGCGTTTTTCCTTTTTAGCACACAAGCCCTGCGGGTGCGGCCAGCGCCCGGCATTCCCTGCCCCTCTTCCTTCAAGAGGGACGACCGAATTGCAAAAGCCCGGGCGCAAAATCGCGCCGCGGGACCGCCTTTTGTCGTCCCGGGCAAGCGAGCCCCTTGCGGCGCGAAGCGCCGTCAAGTGCGAGCGCGACCCGGGACCCATAGCCACAGGACGATGTAGTGACGAATATGGAAGCCCCAGCGTGGCCCAGCGATGACCGCCTGTGGTTATGGGTCCTCGCTTTCGCGAGGACGACAGCGGAGATTCGAACGACGTGGGAATAGGCGGAGCTCCAGCGGGTTCGTCCTACGGGAACTTCCCGGCTCCATAATCATCTACAGCGGAGGAGGACGTCCACATGGCCGACAACCAAAGCCCGCCCGCTGGTCCCGATCTCGCGCTCGGCGTCTCGCCCGATGATTTCAAGAACGACATGCTGCTCGGCCATGTCGGCGAGGCCGACGTGCTGGTGGTGCGCGCGGGCTCCGAGATCTTCGCGATCGACGCGCATTGCAGCCATTATCACGGCCCGCTCGCCGACGGGCTCGTGACCGGCCACGACGTCCGCTGCCCCTGGCATCACGCCTGTTTCGATCTGCGCACCGGCGAGGCGGTGCGCGCGCCCGCATTGTCGCCGCTCTCGGTCTGGAAGGTCGAGCAGCGTCAGGGCCGCATCTTCGTCGCGCAAAAGCTGGACGCTCCGCAAAGCGAAGAAGGCGCCGTCGGATGCGCCGAAGCGCATCGTCATCGTCGGTGGCGGCGCGGCCGGCTTTGCCGCAGCCGAGATGCTGCGGCGTGACGGGTACGGCGGCGAGATCACCATGCTCTCCAACGACTCGGCGCCGCCGGTCGATCGGCCCAATCTCTCCAAGGATTACCTCGCCGGCAGCGCGCCGGAGGACTGGATCCCGCTGCGGCCGGAGAGCTTCTATACGGACGAGAAGATCGACCTGAAGCTGTCGACCAATGTCGCTTCGATCGACGCCAAGGCGCGCCATGTCGCGCTCGCCGACGGCAAGACCGTGCCGTACGACCGCCTGCTGCTCGCCACCGGCGCCGAACCGGTGCGCTTGCCGATTCCCGGGCGCCGGCGAGAGGCATGTCCATGTCCTGCGCTCGCTCGACGATTCCAGCGCCATCATCGCCAATGCCAAGGACGCCAAGCGCGCGATCGTGATCGGCGCGAGCTTCATCGGGCTCGAGGTCGCGGCGGCGCTGCGCGCCCGCGAGATCGAGGTGCATGTCGTTGCGCCCGAGGCGCGGCCGATGGAGCGCATCCTCGGACCCGACATGGGCGACTTCGTGCGCGCGCTGCATGAGGAGCACGGCGTGATCTTCCATCTCGGCGACACCGTCACCGCGATCGAGGGCAAGCGCGCCACGCTGAAGAGCGGCGGCACGCTGGAAGCCGATCTGGTCGTGGTCGGCGTCGGCGTGCGCCCGCGCCTCGCGCTGGCCGAGCAGGCGGGATTGGCCATGGACCGCGGCGTCACCGTCAACGCCTGGCTCGAGACCAGCGCGCCCGGCATCTTTGCCGCCGGTGACATCGCGCGCTGGCCCGATCCGCATTCGAAAGAGAATATCCGCGTCGAGCATTGGGTGGTGGCGCAGCGCCAGGGCCAGACCGCGGCGCGCAACATGCTTGGCGCGCGCGAGGCGTTCGACGCCGTGCCGTTCTTCTGGAGCCAGCATTACGACGTGCCGATCAACTATGTCGGTCACGCCGAAAAGTGGGATGAGATCGCCATCGACGGCGACATCAAGGGCCGCGATTGCGTGCTGCGCTACAAGCAGAAAGGCCGCGTGCTGGCGGTGGCCTCGATCTACCGCGACGTCGACAGTCTGAAGGCCGAAGTCGCGATGGAGAAGGCGTGAGCGTGCCCCGGATGCTGCGCAGCACGAAGTGGTGCGCTGCTGATCCGGGGCCTATTCCAATTTGCATTACTTGTTGTGGGTCCCGGATCTGCGGCGCACCGTGAAGAACGCTGCGCCGCGTCCGGGACACGATTGGTGCCAATCCTCACGGCTCGATCTTGAGCGTCGCCTTCATGTTGGGATGGAAGCGGCAGTAGTAGTCGACGGTGCCGGCCTTCTTAAGGACATAGGTCACCGTCTTGTTCGGCGGCATCATCACGTCGAAGTCGCCATTCTTCGCAGTGGCCGTATGCGCGAGCACGTCCTTGTTCACCAGCTCGAGCGTGTCGCCGACCTTGGCCGTGGCCTCGGCCGGCGAGATCACCAGTTTGTCCATCGTGATGGTGATGGTCGCCGCATGCGCCGGGACGGCCATCGCAGAAGGCAGATACGCATGCGATCAGGCAAGAGCGTCCCGGCTGCATTTCAGGCTCCTACTTCAACTCTGCGGCGACATGTTCGGCATGCTGCTGATGGCCCTGAAAAATCTTCAGGCCGGTCTGCAGCAGGCTCTTCAGCTCGGCATTGCTGGCGGACGGAATCAGCTGCGTCTCCAGCGCGCCGTTGACGGTCTTGTGGTAGGCGACCTCGTTGGCGACATAGGCCTTGTCGTAGGCTGCGCCGGAGAGCTTGCCGAGCTCGGCGAGCTTGTCGGCGGCGGCCTTCGACAGCGCCTTGCTGGTGTCGTTATCCTGCGGCGTGACATTGAGCTTCTTGACGAGGTCGAGCGCCTGCTTGTTCACGGCCTCATGGTCGCGCACCATGTCGTCCGCGAACGCCTTGACGTCCTTGTTGCTGGCCTTGGTCTGTGCCTGTTTGGCCGCCGCGATGTCGATCACGCCGGCGGTGTAGGCGATATGCGCGATCTGCGGATCGGTCAGCTTGGCGCCCTGGGCCAGCACCGGGCTGCTCAAAAGTGTTGCCGCGGCAAGCGCCGCAGCCCATCGAACGTACATGTCAAAACCCTCCTGTGGCGCCGGCATTTTTGCCGGCGCATTCGTTTGCACAGGAGTTGGATGAGGATGAGTGCCGCGAGGTTCCGAAGATTCTTCAGATATAGCCGAGGCGCTTCAGCACGGCTTCGGTCAGGCGGTCGCAGCGGCGTCCCGCGAACGGAAACGCTTCCATCACCACGGGGCCGATCTTCTTCTCGACGTTCTCGCGCAGCATGGCGCGGGCGCGGTGCAGCCGCGTCTTCACGGTCTCCGGCTTCAGATCGAGAATCTCGGCGGTCTCTTCGACATTCATGCCCTCGAGCACGCGCGTGATGAAAACGATGCGGAACGGTTCGGGCAATTCGTCGATCGCGCCTTCGACGACATGCTGGATTTCGCGTTGGGCCATGGATTTTTCCGGATCGTCTGTGGCGGACATCAAGGGAAACTGGATGATCTGGGCTTCCAGGGCGCCCTGCGGCAGCGAGGAGATCTCGACGCCGGGCCGTTCGCGGCGCAACCGCCCCAGCGCCTCGTTCATCGCGATCCGCGACAGCCAGGTCGAGAGACTCGACTCGCCGCGGAAATCGGCAAGGCGTGTGAAGGCGCGAACATAGGTCTCCTGGACCACGTCCTCGGCCTCGCCGTCATTGCGCAGGATGCCGCGCGCCAGACGATAAAGCCGGCGGTTGTTGGCCTTGATGATGTCGCGAACGGCCGCCTCATCGCGCGCCAGCGCGCGCTTGACGAGTTCGGCGTCGCCAGCCGGTGCGGTTTTGGGTGTGGTCGACGCTTGCATGGCGATCTCGCCTCGCTTCTAGCAGGTACGAGGATTGGATGCTCGGGAAGCCTTGAGGTTCCCGGAAATCGGTCAGCCGGGCAGCGGCTCGGTTTCCAGCGCCTGCGGCCCGTGGGCGTGCACATCGAGCGCATCCAGGAAGGCGCGGACTTTTGCGGGCACGAACTGGCGGGCCGGCAGCAGGGCGTGGACCGACAACGGCTCGCAGATGTGGTCCGGCAGCAGGCGCTTCAGCGATCCGGCCTCGACCGCCGCGCGGGTAAAACTCGCCGTCACCCGCAGCACGCCGTAACCGGCCGTTGCCGCCTGCAGCCTGATATGGGCATTGGAGCTGACCAGACGGGCGTGCTCTACCGGCACATGTTCCGGCTTGCCGCCCGGCGGTGTGATCGCCCAAGCCGTGTCGCTGGGACCGGCCAGCAGCGGAAGCCGTGCGAGATCGGCGAGCGTGCGCGGCTCGCCGAACCGTTGCAGCAGCGACGGCGCCGCGAACAATCCGCGCTCCAGGGTGAACACCCTGCGAATGACGATCCCCGCCGACGGCAGCGGCGCCTCCAGCATCGCGAACACGATGTCGTAGTTCTCGGCGACGGGATTGACGATCTCGTGCTCGACATCGATGCGGATGGTCAGGTCGGGATAGCGCTCCATCAATTGACAGGCGACCGGCCCGGCGTGATGCGCGCCGAACTCATAGGGCGACTTGATGCGCAAGGTGCCGGCGACGGCGCTGCTCATGGCCAGCGCCTCGCTCCTGGTTTCATGCAGCGCGATGAACAGCGGCTGGACCCGGCGGTAGATGGCGCCGCCGGCATCGGTCAGCCGCAGGTGGCGCGTGGTCCGCTCGATCAGCCGCAGGCCGAGATGGGATTCGAGCCGCTGCACTGCAGCAGAAAGGCTGGATTTGGGATGACCGAGCGCGCGGGAAGCGGCGCTGAAGCCATCATGCTCCACCACCCGACAGAACAATTCCCAATCGCGCCAATCCATTACGGGATTGTCCATCCAGCTGGACAGTGTGTCCAGACAAATCGAGTACCCGGCTGGCGGCCGGTGCCCTAGAAGTTAGAACAAATCAAAGCGGGAGGACGACATGAACGCCGAGGGAATCTTTCTCACCAATTCCTGGTACGTCGCGGCCTCAAATCACGAGCTGATCGACGGCAAGAAGCTCGCGCGCACCATCCTCGAAAAACCGATCGTGCTCTATCGCGGCGCCAGCGGCAAAGTCGTGGCGCTGGACGATCGCTGCTGTCATCGCGCGGCGCCTTTATCGATGGGCCGCGTCGAAGGCGACGACATCCGCTGCATGTATCACGGCATGAAGTTCGCGTCCGACGGCCGGTGCATCCAGATTCCCGGGCAGGACACCATTCCCGCGAAGCTGGGCGTGCGCAGCTATCCCGTGGTCGAGCGCTACAATTTCATCTTCATCTGGACCGGCGATCCCGAGAAGGCCGATCCGAAACTGATCCTCGATTATCCGCCGCTGGAAGATCCCAAGTGGCGCGGCCTGCCCGGCTACATGCACTACAAGGCCAACTGGCTGCTGATCGTCGACAACCTCTCCGACTTCGCGCATCTCGCCTTCGTGCACACCCATACGCTCGGCGGCTCCGAGGAATATGCCTACAAGACCAAGCCGGTCGCGATCGAGAAGCTGGACGACGGCTTTCGCGTCGAGCGCTGGCACATGGGCGCCGAGCCGCCGCCGTACCACAAGAAGGTCATTTCGAACAAAACCGACCCGATCGATCGCCGCAACATCGGCCGCATGTTCGTTCCCGGCACCTTCACCCTCGACACCACGTTTGCGCCTGCCGGCCAGGGCGTTGAGAAGGGTGTGCAGGTTCCGGGCACGCGCTCATACCGCAACGCGCAGTTCATGACGCCGGAGACGCGTAGCTCCACGCACTTCTTCTGGAACTATCTGCACGATTTCGACATCGACAATCCGAACATCGCGCTGTCGCTGCGGCACTCGCTGGAGGAAGCCTTCAACGAGGACAAGGACATCATCGAGGCGCAGCAGAAGGTGTTCGATGCCGATCCGAACTATCAGCTGCTCGCCATCGGCGCCGACGCGCCGCTGACTTATTTCCGCTGGCTGTTCTCGCGCAAGCTCGAGGCGGAGAAGGGCGCGGCCAGGGCGGCGTGAGTTGAAAGGAAAACGGCGGCCCGCAAGGCCGCCGTTGTTGTCTCGATGGGTCGCGCTTTACTTCGCCGCGACCACCATGATCTCGACGAGATAGTCGGGATTGGCGAGCCCCGCCTGGACGGTGGCGCGGGCCGGCGTGTTGCCCGGCGACACCCACTTGTCCCACACCGCGTTCATTTCGGCGAAATTTTTCATGTCGGTGATGTAGATGTTGGTCGACAACAGCTTCGACTTGTCGGTGCCGGCCTTCGCCAGATGACCGTCGATGATCGACAGGATCTCCTGGGTCTGCTCGGTGGTGCTCTTGCCCTTGGCCTTGTTGGCGACGACGCCCGCCAGATAGACGGTGTTGCCGTTGACGACGACCTGGCTCATGCGCGGCCCGGTTTCAAAACGCTGAATGCTCATTGGGTTCTCCGGCTGAAATTAGCGGCCTTTCCTAGCCTGTAGGGCGGGTGAGCGCCAGCGGCGCAGGGGTATGGCGGATGACGCGTTGGCTAATCCGCCCTACGATTGCAGCTCACGGAAACCGCTTGAAAAACGCCCAGATCGTCTCGGCGCCGTCGATATCGTGGTTCTGCGGGCCGAAGATGAAACTGACCAGCCGTGAAAACCGCGTATCCGGAAAGCCGCCGGGCATGCGGTGGCCGCCGTCATTGATGCGATAGAGCACGGCGTCGCGGCCCGCCGGGCAGCGTGAAGTGATCAGCGTCACCGTCGACTGATCGTTGGGATCCTTGTCGGCGAGATCGCTCGCGGCGGCGTCGCCGTCCTCGCAAGCGTTGACCTTGCGCCAGAACGCAATCGTCTTCTCCGCCGACCAGAAGCCGTCGACCGCATAGCGGCTGGTGCCGCGGCCACCCTCGTACGGAATCAGCGGATCGGCGGTGCCGTTCATCATGAGCAACGGCACCGGCCGCGCCGGCTGGCAGCTGTTCGCAAACTCGTCGGTGAAATTCATGATGACGCTGGCGGCTGCCGCGAACAGATCGGCGCGCTTGCAGGCGAGCGTCATGGTCATCGCGCCGCCATTGGAGACGCCGGTGACATAGACGCGCCTGGGATCGGCGGTGCCGTCGGCGACATAGGTCTCGACCAGCTTCGCAATGAAGGCGACGTCGTCGGTGCCTTCGGGCGGGGTGCGGCCGGCGCGCATCTCGTTGGAGCGCAAATCCGCCCAGGCGCGGTTGAGCCCGTCGGGAAACACGACGGTGAAATGCTCGCGTTTCGCCACGGCCGGCCATGACGTGCGCGACGCCATGTCGGCGCCGGTCTGGGTGTTGCCGTGAAGCGCGATCACCAGCGGCGCCGGCTTTACGTCGGCAAGCCGGGCGCTGAAGGTCCGCTTCGCGCCGTTGACGGTGATGGTCTCGGCAATAGCGGCGCCCGCCCCGCAGACGAGTGCCGCCATCGCGGCGAGCGATCTCAGGAGATGTCGGTTCATGAAACACGCCCGGCGGGGAGATTACGAAAACCGATCCTACAAAATTGTTCCGGGCCTTGTCTGCAATTGTTCCGGGAACAGGAACATCACATCCGCATTATCGGAGCGGCGGGCAGACACTGGAGGACGAGACTATGAAATTGGCAATTGCACTGGCGACCTTGGCCGGCCTCGCGCTGGCGATCCCGACGGCGAATGCGGAAGAGCGGATTGGCGTGGGCGTCGGCCCGGTTGGCGCTGGCGTGACCGTCGGCGAGCATCGTGACCGTGACCGCACCACCGTGATCAAGGAGCGTGAGCCGGCCGAGCACACCACGGTGATCAAGAAGGAGCACGACGAGCCCCGCGAGAAGACGATCATCAAGGAACACGACTAACCCTAACCAGAGTGGTTGCCCGTTTCGAGGGCTTGCTGCCCTCGGCGCGCGCACGAAAAGGCCCCGTGATCTCACGGGGCTTTTTTTGTGCTTGAAGTGATGTATTAGCAAATCGTTAACTTGTTCCAGTTCGGGACTTTTTTGCCACACGCAAGGCGCTCCATACCCGCCGGAGTGCAGCGCCGCTGCAACACCTGATTTGAATTTGTTTTCGTCCGCCGCCTTTGCCTAGACAAAATCACGATCTCGAAACACGGTAGAGCTGCATCACGAACGAACGACGAGATTCGGACTGGGGCAGGGGCAGATTATGAAGCTGTTGACGGGGTTGCTCGCGGCGGTCCTCTTGCTGGCGAGCGTCGGGGCAAGCCAGGCCGTGGTCCGCATCGCGGATGACCGCGGCGGCCGCATCGGCACCTATGTCGACAAATATCAGGGCCTGCGCACCTCCGGCGAAGCCGTGATCATCGACGGGCTTTGCGCCTCCGCCTGCACCATCGTTCTCGGCGCCGTGCCCCACGACAAGATCTGCGTCACCTCGGCGGCGACGCTCGGCTTCCATGCGGCGTGGGATTTCGGCGCCAATGGCCGCGCCGTGACCAATCCCGAAGCGACCCAGATGCTCTACTCGATGTATCCGTCGGCCGTGCGGCACTGGATTTCCAGGCGCGGCGGGTTGACGCCGAAGATGATCTTCCTGCGCGGCAGGGAGCTGCAGGCGCTCTACAAGCCCTGCTATCTCGACGCCCAGGCCTCGACGAGCAAGACGCCGGGCGACGGCTTGCCCGCGTCCGCCGCCACGACGCCGGCACGTGCCCAGGCGCACTGAAGCGTAGCTATTCCATCAGTATGACGTGATGGCAGGCACGGTAAACGTGCTTGCTCGCCTCGCTGTCTCGCCCTAATTGAGGGGCATGGCGCAGCCCCTCTCCCAGGACATGTTGAGCGCAAGACGGCCCGCGGCGCGGGCGGTCCTGCTGTGGGGCGGCAGTGCGGCGCTTGCAATCGTCCTGCTCGCGACGCTTGCGCTCTGGTTCCACTACGGCACCACCGTGTTCTTCGAGATGATTGCCGCGGGTTTCGCCGCCTGCTTCTGATGTGAGGGAAATGGACCGGGTCGCCAACAACCGTACGCTCGTCATCGTGACCGCGTTCACCGCGAGCCTGTTGATCGGGCTCCTGGTGATGCTGTGGGCGATGGGCGGCGTGAAAGGCGTGACCGCGCCCGCCGCGATCGGCGGGCCGTTCCAGCTGGTCGACCAGAGCGGGGCCGCCGTTACCGAGAAAGACCTGCAGGGCAAGCCGAGCATCATCTTCTTCGGCTTCACCCATTGTCCCGACATCTGCCCGACGTCGCTGTTCGAGATGTCCGAGATCCTGCGCGCGATGGGCAAGGATGCCGATCGCGTCAACGCCTATTTCATCTCGGTCGATCCCGAGCGCGACAATGCAGCTGCGATGAAGGATTATTTGTCGAGCTTCGATCCGCACCTCAAGGGCCTGACCGGCGATCCCGAGGCGATCGCCAGGGTGCTGTCCGTCTATCGGGTCTATGCCAAGAAGGTTCCGCTGAAAGACGGCGACTACACCATGGACCACACCGCGCTGACCTATCTGATGGACCGCGACGGCAAGTTCGTCGCGCCCTTCAACCTCAACCGGAAGCCGGAAGAGGCAGCGGCTGACCTGAAGAAGTATCTCTGAGGGCGCATGATCCGGACCCGAAGGGCCGCGTGAGCGCAAAGTGGGTACCCGTTTTCCGATGAGATCATGCGCAAAACAGACAAGCATTAGCGCGAACAGCCCTCGAAATGTCGTCGCGATGGTCCTATAAGGCCCCCCGACTGGCCCGAAACCACCGATCATACCGTTGCAGACCACCTCGCCATTCCGTGCCCAATCGCTGTCCGTAGCCCTCTTGCTGGCCGTGACTCTCTGCGGTCCGGCGCTGGCGCAAGGCGCACCCAAGGCTCCCGCGAGTCCGGTGCCCGGCATGCAGACTGCGCCGAAGCCCGTGGAAGCAGCACCTCAGGCGGTGCCCGGCTTCTGGGACCCGCGGCGGCGGCCCGAGCGGCCGGATCTGTCGCGCATCTCCGTGATCCGCTTTCTCACCGAGACCGACTATCCGCCGTTCAATTTCACCGGCGCCGACGGCAATCCGGCCGGCTTCAATGTCGATCTGGCGCGCTCGCTGTGTGAGGAGATCAAGGTCACCTGCACCATCCAGATGCGCCGCTTCGAGACGTTGCTCGACGCCATCGCCAGCAACCGCGGCGATGCCATCATCGCCTCGATGGGGGTGACGTCGCAGCTGCGCACCCGCGTCGATTTCACCGATCCCTATTATCGCGCGCCGGCGCGTTTCGTGTCGCGGCGCGACGGCGTCCTGCCGGAGGTGCGCCCCGAATTTCTCGAGGGCAAGAAGGTCGGCGCCGTCGCCGGCTCCGCGCACGAAGCCTACCTCAAGGCGATGTTCACCGACGCCGAGCTTCATTCCTATCCGAATGACGAGGCGGCGCGGCTTGCGCTTCGCCGCGGCGAGGTCGACTTCATCTTCGGCGACGGCATCTCGCTGGCGTTCTGGATCAATGGCACCGACTCGTCGGATTGTTGCGCCTTCTCCGGCGGCCCGTTCGTCGAGAGCCGCTATTTCGGCGAGGGCATCGGCATTGCCGTGCGCAAGGGCAACGACCTGCTCCGGCAGGCGTTGAACTGGGCGCTGTTCCGGGTCTGGGAAAAAGGCCGCTACACCGATCTGTGGCTGCGCTATTTCTCGGTGAGCCCGTTTTAGCGCCCTCGTCATTGCGAGGAGCGCAAGCGACGAAGCAATCCATGCTTCCGCAAGCGGATAAGTGGATTGCTTCGCTTCGCTCGCAATGACGAGTGTGCTAATTTCCGCGCCTTTGGAGAACTTTGCCTAAAATGTCCATCCTCGAGCTTTCAGCCATGCCAAGCGAGCTGCGCTCGCTCGCCGAACAATCCAACGCCTGGCCGTTCGAGCAGGCGAGGGCGATTGTCGCGCGGCTGAAAAAGCAGCCCAAGGAAAATACAAAGCACGAGGTGCTGTTCGAGACCGGCTACGGTCCGTCCGGCCTGCCGCATATCGGCACCTTCGGCGAGGTCGCGCGCACCACCATGGTTCGCCACGCCTTCCGCGTGCTGACCGACGACAAGATCAAGACGCGGCTGCTCGCCTTCTCCGACGACATGGACGGCCTGCGCAAGGTGCCGGACAACGTGCCGAACAAGGAACTGCTGGAAGCGACCCTCGGCAAGCCGTTGACCAGCGTGCCCGATCCGTTCGGCACGCATGACAGTTTCGGCGCGCACAACAACGCGCGGCTGCGCGCCTTCCTCGATCATTTCAGCTTCGACTACGAGTTCGCGAGTGCGACCGACTATTACCGCTCCGGCCGTTTCGACGCGACGCTGCTGAAGATGCTCGCCGCCTATGACAAGGTGATGGAGATCATCCTGCCGACGCTCGGGCCCGACCGCCGCGCGACATACTCGCCGTTTCTGCCGATCTCACCGCGCAGCGGCATGGTGCTTTACGTGCCGATCGTCGAGCGGAATGTTGCCAGGGGCACCATCGTCTATGTCGATCCCGATACCGGCGAGAAGGTCGAGACGACGGTCACCGGCGGCAACGTCAAGTGCCAGTGGAAGGCGGACTGGGCGCTGCGCTGGGTCGCGCTCGGTGTCGACTATGAAATGGCCGGCAAGGATTTGATCAACTCCGTCAAGCTTTCCGGTCAGATCACCCGCGCGCTCGGCGGCACGCCTCCCGAAGGTTTCAATTACGAGCTCTTCCTCGACGAGCAGGGCCAGAAGATTTCGAAGTCGAAGGGCAACGGGCTCACCATCGACGAATGGCTGCGCTACGCCTCGCCGGAATCGCTGTCGCTGTTCATGTATCGCGAGCCGAAGGCGGCCAAGCGGCTGTACTTCGACGTGATCCCGCGCAATGTCGACGACTACCAGCAATTCCTCGAAGGTTTTCCGCGGCAGGACGGCCGGTCGCAGCTCGGCAATCCCGTGTGGCATATCCATTCCGGCACGCCGCCGAAGGCCGACATGCCCGTGACGTTCCAGCTGCTGCTGACGCTGGTGTCGTCGTCGAATGCGGAGAATGCCGAGACGCTGTGGGGCTTCATCGGCCGCTATCGGCCGGGCGTGACGCCGCAGACCCATCCGAGGCTCGACGCCATGGTCGGTTACGCCATCAACTATTACCGCGACTTCGTGGCGCCGACCAAGCAGTTCCGCGAGCCGACCGAGAGCGAACGCGCCGCGCTGCAGGATTTGCGCGATGCGTTGTCGAACCTGCCGGCATCTTCGTCGGCCGAGGACATCCAGAACGTGGTCTACGAGATCGGCCGCCGCGAGCCGTTCCTCGACACCAACAAGAAAGGCAAGGACGGCCGTCCCGGCGTCTCGCTCGACTGGTTCGGCATGCTCTACCAGGTGCTGCTCGGCCAGGAGAAGGGCCCGCGCTTCGGCTCGTTCGTCGCGGTCTATGGCATCGCCAATGCGGTCGCCATGATCGACGGCGCGCTGGCGCGCTCGGCCTGATCTGTCGTCCCGGCCAAGCGAACGAAGTGAGTGCGAGCCAAGACCCATACCCACCGGCGTCAGTTGAAGCGCGCGGCGTCTGCCACCGCAAAAACACATAGATTCCGCGGTATGGGTCCCCGCTTTCGCGGGGACGACAGCGGTGCGTTCGGCCACAAATCGGACTATACTGGCCCCAGAACAACAAGCCCGCAGGGAGAACTCCAATGCAATTCCGCGTTTCGCCGAAGTCGGTTTCCGAATGCAGCGCCGAGGAGTGGCAGGCGCGGGTCGATCTCGCCGCCGCGCATCGCCTCGCCCATATGCACGACTTCTCCGAGGGCATCTTCAACCATCTGACGCTGGTGGTGCCCGGCCGCAGCGACCGCTACTACCAGATTCCGTTCGGCATGCACTGGTCGGAGGTGACGGCGTCGTGCTTCATGGAAGTCGGCCTCGATGATGGCCTCGTCAAAAGCGGCGCCGGCGACGTCGAGCGCTCCTGCTTCTGCATCCACGCGCCGATCCACAAGGCGCTGCCGCATGCCAAAGCCGTGTTCCACACCCACATGCCCTATGCCAGCGCGCTGACCCGGCTCGAAGACCCCCGCATCAAGGAGATCGGCCAGACCGAGGTCGGCTTGTCCGGCGAGATCGCCTATGACGATGTCTATACCGGCCCCGCGATCGATCCCGACGAGGGCGCGCGGCTGGCGGGCGTGATCGGCAACAAGAGCATCCTGTTCATGGCCAATCACGGCATCTCCACCGTCGGTGCGACCGTGGCGGAGGCCTATGAGCGCCTCTATTACATCGAGCGCGCCGCGCAGGTGCAGCTCTATGCGATGTGGACGCGCGAGCCGCTGAAGAAGATGCCCGATGCCGTGGTCGAGAAGACCAAGGAAACCTATGGCGGCCAGACCCGCTACAATCCGCCGCCGTCGCAGCGGCATTTCGATGCGCTCAAGCGCATCCTCGACCGCAAGGAGCCGGACTACGCGACGTGATGGTTACGGCCAGTGTCGTCCCCGCGAACGCGGGGACCCATAACCACAGGGGCGAGGGGGTTACGAAGGCTGGGGCCACAAGCCGCTGTAACGTCGATAGCGGTGGTTATGGGTCCCGGCTCGCGCTTCGCTTGGCCGGGACGACAGTTAGCCTTGAGTTCGGCCGGGGCCGCCGATACGGTCGGGCATTGCCCCGAAACCGAAGCTCACCCAGCAGCACTCAGTGGCGACCATCTACAAAATCTGTCCCGCCTCAGTCTGGCGCGAGGCCGAGCGGCAGGGCGTCTACCGCGGCAGCGCCGACGATGCGCGCGACGGCTACATTCATTTTTCCACCGCATCCCAGGTCGCCGAGACCGCGCGAAAGTTCTTCACCGGTCAAAACGGCCTGTTCCTGATCGCGGTCGATGTCGATGCGCTTGGCCCTGCGCTGCGCTGGGAGCGCTCGCGCAATGACGAGTTGTTTCCGCATCTCTATGGCGAGCTCGATCTCGGCGCGGTGAACGGCGTCCAGGACTTGCCGTCGCGCGCCGACGGCTCGCATGCGATCCCGGAGCTGAAACCGTGATCCGCGCCTTCGACGCCCTCTCGCTGCCGCTGTTGCGCTGGATCGACGCCGAGGATGCGCATCGCCTTGCGATCCACGGCCTGAAATTCCTGCCGCCGATCAAGCTGCGCGCTGACGATCCCAAGCTCGCGGTGCGCGCCTTCGGCCTCAACTTTCCCAATCCGGTCGGCATGGCCGCGGGCTTCGACAAGAACGCCGAGGTGCCGGACGCGCTGCTGCGGCTCGGCTTCGGCTTCGTCGAGATCGGCACGGTGACGCCGAAGCCGCAAAGCGGCAATCCGCGGCCGCGGTTGTTCCGGCTCGAGCGCGACGAAGCCGTGGTCAACCGCATGGGCTTCAACAATGACGGCGCCGAAGCCGTGCTGCGCCGGCTCGCCGCGCGCGCCAATCACGGCGGCATCGTCGGCGTCAATGTCGGCGCCAACAAGGATTTGCCCGATCGCGTCGGCGACTATGTCACGCTGATCGAGACCTTTGCGCCGGTCGCGAGCTATTTCACCGTCAACGTCTCCTCGCCGAATACGCCGGGACTGCGCAACCTTCAGCAGGGCCACATCCTCGACGATCTCCTGTCGAAGGTGCTCGAGGCACGCGACCGCGTGCGCGAGAAGGCCGGCGACACGCCGGTGCTGCTCAAGATCGCGCCGGATTTGAGCCTCGCCGAGCTCGACGAGGTCGTGCATGTCGCGCGTTCGCCGCAGGGTCGACGGCATGATCGTCGCCAACACCACGGTGGCGCGACCCTCGACCTTGCGTGAAGCATCGCGCGCGAAAGAGCAGGGCGGTCTGTCCGGCCGGCCACTGTTCCGGCTGTCGACGCGGATGGTGGCCGAGACCTATGTGCGCGTCGAAGGCGCGTTCCCGCTGATCGGCGTCGGCGGCATCGATTCCGGTGGTGCTGCGCTGACCAAGATCCGCGCCGGCGCCAGCCTGGTGCAACTCTATTCGCCGCTGGTCTACAAGGGGCTTGGCATCGTCGAGGACATCAAGAACGATCTCGCCGCGACGCTGCTGCGCACCGACCACGAGTCGTTGTCGGAAATCGTCGGCGCCGATGCCGCCGCGATCACGGCCGAGGACTGGCCGATTTGAACGACGCCTTCAGCAGCGCCGGGTAGCGCGCCGCTTCGAGCCCGCCGCGCGCGGCATAGTTTGCAAGCAGCGCGCCCCACAGCCCGGCATTGCCATAGCCGCGCAACGCGAACCATGCGGCGAGAAACACGGCGAGCGAGGCCAGCATCAGATTGCGCATGTCGCGGGCCCAGGTCGCGCCGATATAGACGCCGTCGAAGCCGAAGGCGAACACGGCGGGCAGCGGCGAGACGACCACGAAGACCAGGAAGTCGCGCGCCATTCTGCGCACGTCCGCGCTCGCGGTCATGATGTCGATCAGGGAGGGACCGAACAGCAGGAAGGTCGCGCTCACCGCCAGCGCAAAGACGAATCCCCACGCGATGACCAGCCTCACCGCGCCGGAGAAGGCGTCCTTGTCGCGCGCGCCGCAGGCCTGCCCGCAGAGTTGCTGGGCGGCATTGGCGAGACCGTCGAGGAAGAAGGCGCTGATCAAAAGGAAATTGTTCAGGACCGAGTTGGCCGCCAGCGCCACATCGCCGGTGCGCGCGCCCTGCGCGGCAAAGAACAGCCAAACGGCGATCAACGCTGCGGTGCGGATCATGATGTCGCGATTGACTGCGAGCATGTGCACCAGCTTGTCGCGATCGAACAGCGAGTCCCGCTCGATTGCGAGTTTCCACTGGGTGAGATGGCCTGCGACCGCAATGCCAAGCAAAAGGCCGGCGGCTTCCGCGGCCACCGAGGCGATGGCCGCCCCGGCGATACCGGCATCGAGCACCAGCACCAGCAGCACGGTGCCCGCCGCGTTGATGACGTTGATTGCGATCTGGATACCGAGTGCGACCCGCGCATGCGCGAGCCCGATCAGCCAGCCGAGCATGACGTAATTGATCAGCACCAGTGGCGCCGACCAGATGCGGATGACGAAATAGGTTTTCGCAGCGCGGGTGACAGCTTCGCTGCCGCCCATGCTGCCGATGAGCAGGGACGTGAGCGGAACTTGCAGCAGGATGAGCGCGCAGCCGACGATCGCGGCGACGATGAAGCCGCGAACCAGGATAACGCGCAACTCGGTGGTCTCGCCTGCACCGATCGACTGTGCTGCGAAAGCCGTCGTGCTCATGCGGACGAAAGCGAACAGCCAGAACAGGCAGTCGAAGATGACGGAGGCCATCGCAACGCCGCCCAGCATGGCGGGATCGCCGAGCCGGCCGATCGCCGTGGTCGAGACGATGCCGATCAACGGCGTCGTCAGGTTTGCGATCATCGCGGGGCCCGCGATGGCAAACACCTGCCGGGTCGTTACGCTGGTAGGGAAGGGGCGCATTTCCATCGGCTTCAACGCAGCCTAAAATTCCACGATCATGCCGTCATGCGCTGCAGTATGGCCAAGATCGTCCAGCCGCGACAATATATCGTCGCTCATATGGGTGAGGATCAGGCGTTTCGGGGCGATCTCGGCCAGATGCGCCTCCAGCGTCTTCAGGCTGAGGTGATTCCTGACGTTCCTCTCGTAGGTGTAGGCCTCGGCGATGAGGAGGTCGGCGCCGCGGCCGAGCGGCACGAGCGCCTCCGTCCATTCGGTGTCGGCGGTGTAGGCGAGCACGCGTCCTTCCGCCTCCAACCGATAGGCCAGGAAGGGCCCACCGGAATCGCCGTGTACCACGGGATAGGGCGTGATCTTGACGCCGCCAATGCTGCGGGTTTGCTGCGGCGTGAGCGGCAGCACCGAAAGCTCGAACTTTTGCCGTGTCTTCGACGAATGCTCGAACAGCGCTTCCATCACTTGCGTCAGGCGCATCTCGATTCCCTCCGGTCCCGCGATGACGAGCGGGCGGGTGCGGCGCGAGAATTGGGCGTCGAGCAGGAAGAACGGGAGGCCCGCGAAGTGATCGCCGTGAAAATGAGTGATGAGGATCAGTTCGATCTCGTTGCGTTCGATTTCGCAGCGCTTCAGTGCCGGCAGCGACGAGGCGCCGCAATCGATCAGGAAATTGACGGAAGCGCCCGTGACGTGAAAGCAGGTGTTTTGCCGACCGCCCGAGCCGAAGGCATCGCCGCAGCCGACAAAGCGCACCTGCATTGGAGTTGACTCTCGTTGCGGAGGGTCAGCGTCCGCGCGGCGCGCCGAACAGCCGCGACAGCAGCCAGATCGGGATCACGATGACGGCGCCGAGCAGGAAGTAGCGCCACATCCAGTTGATGGCGTCGAAGCCGATATCCCACACCCAGCGGAACAGGCGCTGGATGCTCCAGATGATGTTGTAGGGATCGAAGCCGATCGCGGCGAGCACCACGCCGACCAGGATCGACAGCAGGATCAGCCGCAACGCCACCGATGCGGGCGAGCCGCCGAGAAAGCGGCTGAAGCCGTCATGAGCGGCCGGCAATTCCCGGGTATCGTTGGGCATTTCTATGTTCTCCTCGCGGATTCGCGGGCCACTTTACTATGGCGGGGTGCACATGGGGAACGAGCTTCTCGGCAACAAGTGCAGCCCGGAAGGCATATTTTGGGCCGGGGGTCTTGCCGGACGCTCCTCGGTGGCGCAGCCCCCGAGGGGGTAAACGTCGGGCAAACCGACGGAGCAGCGTCATTTGAACGCATTCCCCCGAGCCATCGGGAAAGTGAACTATTTCATACCGGCAATCCATGATTGATCGGTAGGTTTGCCTGTACTCGGAGGAGCCCATGCTGGATCCGCTGAACTCGGTGATGAACGACTACGGCTCGTTGCTGCAGCTGCGCGACAAGCTCACGGCGCTGTCCAACACGAGCCCGGTGATCGCGACGATCCTGATTTTCGTCATGGCGTTCATCGGCATCAACATGGTGGCGACGCAAACCATCGAGCTGCAGAAAAAATTCGCTGGCGAATGGCGCCACAATACCATGGCCTGGACCGGACTTGCGTTGGGTGCGCTGCTTGCAGGCATCGCAAGTCTCGGAATTGTCAGCAATCTTCGGCGGGCCTCATCTCCGGTTCCGGTTTTGCTGGTCGACACCGATACGGTCATCGGCCGGCCGCTGCTCTTGAGCTGGAAATATGATTCCCAGGAGGAGGAGGGGCCGGTCCAATTCGAAGTGCAGGGGTCCGAGACCAGAACCTTTGGAAAGATTTACAGGACGCTGTATCGCAGCGGGCGCGCCACCCTGATCGGCTCGCTCAACAAGAAGCTGTACTGGCGCGTGCGCGCGGTCGACGAAAGCAAGGCGGCTCTCGGCAACTGGAGCTTGCCCGTCAGGCTTACGCAATATGACGATGCGCTGACGCGGATTTTGGACACGCGTTCGGTGAATGTTTATGTCTCGAACGCGCTCAACCAGGGCTTCTTCGAGTTCGAGGACGATAAGGGGACCCTGAAAGGCTACGATCTGGCCGTCATCCGGCAGATTGTCGACGGGTTGGCCGCCCGCCTGAACATCGGCCCTCAGATCAAATTCAACCCTGTGGCGGTGGACTGGCAAACCCTGCTGGATGCGCCCAGGAGCGGACACGCCGACATCATCATCTCGGCCATCACGGCGCTGTCCGCGCGCGAGGACGACTACGGCATCAAGTTCTCCAAACCTTACTACTGCACGACGCAATCGATCATGTTCAAGACCAGACCCTTGGGCGAGTTGATCGTGAACGAAATCGCGAACAAGCGCATCGGCGTGGTCAGCAAAACCACCAGCGACGAGATGATCCGGAAGTTTCCCGGCCAGTTCAGCGTGAAATCGTATGACGATGGCGTGCAGATGATCGCAGACGTCGCCAAGGGCCAAATCGACTTCGCCATGATCGACACGCCGCTCGCCCGGGGCGCGGAACTGCAATATGGCGCCGGGCAGCTGACCTACAAGGAACTGGCCGAGGACCTGGACTTTCCCAAGACCATCAGCCCGGAACGGCGGCAGGAGAAATATGCGGTGGCGGTCCGATTTGGTGAGACAAAGCTGATCGACGCGATCAACGAGGTCATCGAGGAGATGCGCGCCGACAAGCTGCAGAACTTTCTCAAGGCGGCGACCGCCGAATTCTATCAGACCAAGGAGGATCAAAGTGCGCCGCTGGATGCCCGCGCGGATCCGTCGGTCTGTGTCGCGTCACGTCGAAAATGAGGAGCGGTTTTCCACCGCATCGGTCCCGGAGCGCAACGCGAGCATCCGTTCGAGCGTCTCCAGCCGGTCGGCCTCGCGCGGCGGCTTGTCCCAACGCAGCCGGCTGATGCGGGGAAACCGCATCGCGATGCCGGATTTGTGCCGCGGCGAGCGCTGCAGACCCTCGAAGGCGACTTCCAGCACCAGCCCCTGGTTCGGCTCGTGCACGACATGCCGCACAGGGCCGAACTTCTCGGTGGTGTTGCGGCGGACGAAGCGGTCGATCTGCAACAGCTCCTCGTCGGTGAAGCCGAAATAGGCCTTGCCGACCGGCACCAGCTCGTCGCCATTCTCGCCTTGGGCCCAGACGCCGAAGGTGTAGTCGGAATAATAGGACGAGCGCTTGCCGTGGCCGCGCTGGGCATACATCAGCACGGCATCGATGATGTGCGGATCGCGCTTCCATTTCCACCACTGACCCTTCGGGCGGCCGGGCAGATAGGGCGCGTCGCGCCGCTTCAGCATCACGCCTTCGACCGCGTCGGCATCTTCACCTGCGCCCGCGCCGGCGGGATTGGCGCGCGCAGCGCGCAAGGCGTCCCAACTGTCGAAGGCAATCGTCGGCGAGAGGTCGATGCGGGGATCGTCCAGCTTCCTGACAAAGGCTTCGAGCTTTTCGCGGCGCTCGGCAAAGGTCAGCTCGCGCAGATCGTTGTCGTCGTCGCCGAGCAGATCGTAGGCGCGCAGGTGAATCGGAAAGTCCTTGATCAGCTTCGGCGACACCACTTTGCGATTGAGGCGCTGCTGGAGCACGTTGAAGCTCTGCACGCGATGGTCGCGCACCACCAGCAATTCGCCGTCGATCGCGCCAGGTAGATGCAGCGACGGCACAAGATCGGGAAAGCTCTTGGTGATGTCCTCGCCGGTGCGCGAATAGAGCCGCGCCGTGATGTGGCCGCGCGCGTCGCGGCCGGCGACCGCCTGCACGCGGATGCCGTCCCATTTCCATTCGGCGATGTAGTCGGCTGCGTCGAGGCCTGCGAAGTCCGCGTCCTCGATCGCGTGCGCCAGCATCACCGGACGGAACGGCGCGGGATCGCGATTGACCGGCTTGTCGCCGCGCCCTTCCAGCCAGGCGAACAGATCGGTGTAGGGCGGGGTGAGGCCGGGCCAGATCAGCTCGATCTCATGCGGGTCCTTGCCGCCGAGCGCCGCAGCCGCGGTCTTGGCGAGGCGCGCGGACACGCCGATCCGCATCGCACCGGTGACGAGCTTGAGCAGCGCCCAGCGACCGGTCTCGTCGAGCTCGTCGAGCCAGTGCGCGAGTTGCCGTGGCAGTTCGGTCTTGCCGAGTGTGCGCAGCGTGGTGACGACCTCGGTCAGCGTCGGCGGGGGCGGGTGGTTGTGGCCGGCTGTGACTCCCTCCCCGCTCTTGTCCGCCGAAGCCCGCCTTCGGGCGAAGGCGGATGCGGGGGAGGGTTGGGGAGGGGGGTAGCCCGAAAACACGCTGTTTGAATTGCTGACGCGCCCCACCCCCGACCCCTCCCCGCCGCTTCGCGTGGGGAGGGGAGAAGACGGCCACATCAGCGCGACCGTCTCCGAGAGATCGCCGACATAATCGTAGGACAGCCCGAACAACACAGGGTCGGCCCGATCGGTGATGAGATCGCGGATAAGGCCGGGCTTGGCGTGCTTGAAGGACAGCGCGCCGGTGATGGCGGCGAGCGCATAGCCGCGGTCGGGATCGCTGACCTCGCGGAAGTACGCCTCGATCAGCCGCAGCTTGTTGTTGCGGCCGGGCTCATAGGCGAGACGGTCGAGCAGTTCGGCGAAGCGGTTCATGCCTCGTCGCCCTCGGCCAACGGCTCGTTTTCTTCTTCATCGCCATAGCCGACCAGATCGAGCGGCCGCGCGGCGAGGCCGCGTGTCTGGCACCAATGCACCAGCGCGTCCTCCTGGCCATGCGTGACCCAGATTTCGCCGGCGCCGGTTGCGGCGATCGTCGCGGTCAGTCCGTCCCAATCGGCATGATCGGAAATCACCAGCGGCAGCTCGACGCCGCGCTGGCGCGCGCGGGCGCGCACCCGCATCCAGCCCGAGGCGAACGCCGTCACCGGATCGGGAAAACGCCGCGTCCAGAGATCGGAGGTGGCGCTGGGCGGCGCCAGCGTAATGGTGCCGGCGAGATCAGCCTTTTTGGTGCCGCGCACTGGCTTCAACTCGCCGAGCGCGATGCCGCGGCTCTGATAGTAATGGGTGATCTTCTCCATCGCGCCATGCAGGTAGATCGGCGCGGCGTAACCGGCTTCGCGGATCAGCGCGATCACGCGTTGGGCCTTGCCGAGCGAATAGGCGCCGACCAGATGCGCGCGCTCCGGAAACAGCGCGACCGACGCCAGCAGCTTCTTCACCTCGTCGGCGGCGTCGCCGTGGCGAAACACCGGCAGGCCGAACGTCGCTTCGGTGATGAACACATCGCATGGCACGACCTCGAACGGCGCGCAGGTGGGATCGCGCACGTCCTTGTAGTCGCCGGATGCCACGATGCAGGTGTCCTTGCAGGACACCGCGATCTGCGCCGATCCGAGCACATGACCCGCGGGATGGAATTTTATCCTGACGTCGCCGAGCCGGATCTCCTCGCCATAGCCGATCGCCTGCGTCGATCCGGCAAAATTCTCGCCATAGCGCAGCCGCATGATGTCAAGCGTCTCCTGCGTCGCCAGCACAGCGCCATGGCCGGCGCGGGCGTGATCGGAGTGGCCATGGGTGATCACGGCGCGCTCGACGGGACGCACGGGATCGATGTGGAAGTTGCCCGGTTTGCAGCAGAGGCCGGCGGGGACGGGAACCAGGATGTCTTGTGGTCGCATCTCGGATATATAGGGCGTGCCGCGGCGTTTTTTACCTCTCCCCAGCGGGGAGAGGTCGCCGCGCCGAAGCGCAGCGAAGGCGTGGCGGGTGAGGGGGTCGGGATTCACTGACAGACCTCTCGCCCCTCACCCGGTGAGACGCTTCGCGTCCCACCGACCTCTCCCCGCTGGGAGAGGTGAACCTCGGCTCCGCATCGAGACCATGCCCGCACGCCTGTTTTTCTCCTCCGGCGACTTGCTTGCCGACCGCCGCTTCGAGTTTGCGCGCGACCTGCAATTGAAGGGCGATCTGCCGGCCGCCGCCGACCTGCTGGAGCAGGCGATCGAGCTTGCACCTGATTTCACGTCGGCCTGGTTCACGCTCGGGGAAATTCGCCAGCAGCTCGGGGAAAATGACAAGGCGATCGCCGCCTTCCAGCGCGCCCGCGCATCCGATCCCGGGGATCGCCACGGCGCTACGGTCAAGCTGATGCGGCTCGGCGCCGAACCGCTCGACGAGATGCCGCAAAGCTATCTGCAGACGCTGTTCGATCAGTATGCGCCGCGCTTCGAGGCGGCGCTGCTCGGCGATCTCGACTACCGCGCGCCGGAACTGCTGTTCAAGGCGGTCTTGACGGTACGCAACGCGGCAAGGAAGCCCGCCTTCTTCAAGCGCGCGATCGATCTCGGCTGCGGCACCGGGCTCGGCGCGGGCGCGTTTGCGAAAGAGGTCGACCATTTCATCGGCATCGACCTGTCGCCTGGCATGATCGGGCAGGCGCGCGCCACCGGCCTCTATGCGGAACTCGAAGTCACTGAGATGGTCGCCGGCTTGCGCGGCAAGGGTGACGCCAGCGCCAACCTGATCCTGGCCGCGGATGCCATGTGTTATGTCAACGACATCGCGCCGGTGCTGCATGAGGCCGAACGCGTGCTGGCGCCCGGCGGCGTATTCGCCTTCACGCTGGAAACGCACGATGGGGACGGTGTCATGATCGGCGACGGCCTGCGCTACGCCCACAGCAAGACAATCGTGCGAGAGAAGGTGACGGGCACGGGCCTCGTGCTGGCGTATCTCGAGCAGGCCTCGCCCCGCACCGAGGACAATGCGCCGGTGAGCGGACTGGTCGTGGTCGCGGTCAAGCCAGACGCCAGAACTTGAGTTTACACGCTACGCGAAGGTCGAATGGCGGCGTTGCGCGACAATTTCGCTATTGCTGTGTCTGCGCCGATATCAGCAAGATGGCTGCATCCAAGGAGAAAACAACAATGAAGAAACATTTCACCCGCCGCGAACTCGGCGCAGTCGTGCTCGGCTCTGCCGCTGCCACCGCATTCCCCGCGCCGTATCTGTCGGCAGCCGAGAAGAAATACGATCCGGGCGCCAGCGATTCCGAGATCAAGCTCGGACAGACCGTGCCGCACAGTGGCCCCGGCTCGCTCTATGGCGTGCTCGGCCGCGTCGGCGAGGCCTATTTCCAGATGCTCAACGAGACCAAGGGCGGCATCAACGGCCGCAAGATGAAGTTCCTCACGCTGGACGACGCCTACAGCGCGCCGAAATGCGTCGAGGCGACGCGGCGGCTGGTCGAGCAGGAGGAGGTGCTGGCGCTGTTCGGCTCGCTCGGCACCGCACCGCAGACTGCCGTGCACAAATATCTCAACGCCAAGGGCGTGCCGCAGCTGCTGCTCAACACCGGCGCGTCGAAATGGAACGATCCAAAGAACAACAAATGGACCATGGCGGGCCTGCCGCTCTACCCGACCGAGGGGCGCATTCTCGCCAGGCACGTGATCAACGTGCGGCCGGAGGCGAAGATCGGCATCCTCTACCAGAACGACGATTTCGGCCGCGACTTCCTCGGGCCGTTCAAGAAGACGCTGGCGGACGCCGGCGGCAAGGCGCAGGTGATCATGGAGCAGACCTATGATCTCACCGATCCGACGGTCGACTCGCAGCTGATCAATCTCTCGAAGTCGGGCGCCGACACCTTCTACAATATCACGACGGGCAAGGCGACGTCGCAGTCGGTGCGCAAGGTCGCCGAGCTCGGCTGGAAGCCGCTGCAGCTGCTGTCGGCGGGCTCGACCGGGCGCTCGATCCTGAGCGCCGCCGGCTTCGACAACGCCAAGGGCATCGTCGCGATCCGCTATGCCAAGGATGCCGGCGTGCCGCGCTGGCAGAACGATCCCGAAGTGATGGGCTTTGAGGAACTGCGCAAGAAATATTTGCCCACGGTCGACGCCGACAACACCATCGCCTATGCCGGCTATGGCCAGGTCGTCACCATGAGCGAGATCATCCGCCGCTGCGGCGACGAGCTGACGCGCGAGAACGTGCTGAAACAGGCGTCCACGCTCAAGGGCTTCCACTCGCCGTTCTTCCTCGACGGCGTCACCTACGACTATACGCCCGACGACTACACCCCGATGAAGACGCTCTACATCTCGATCTTCAACGGCACGGACTGGGATATCTCGGACAAGCCCGTGACGGAGTGACTTCTCCCTCTCCCCGTTCTTACGGGGAGAGGGTCGGGGTGAGGGGCTCTTCCGCTAGTCCTGTGTGAATTGCGGGACCTGTACCCCCTCACCCGGATTGCTTCGCAATCCGACCTCTCCCCGCAGGCGGGGAGAGGTGATCCGAGTTTCATTTCGCGGCCTTCGTACCCTCGACGAATCCGCACCGACGGCTTACCTGTTTTGCCGTGTCGCTGCTCGATCTCCTCGAATCTCCGCAACCCGCGGACGCACTGCTGCCGGACCGTTTCAAGAAATGGTTCGCCGCGCGCGGCTGGTCGCCGCGCGAGCATCAGCTTGCATTGCTGCAGAAGGCGCGGGACGACCGCTCGGCATTGCTGATCGCGCCGACCGGCGCCGGCAAGACGCTGGCGGGATTCTTGCCGACGCTGGTGGAGCTTTCTTCTCCCACACCCCTTGCAAGGGCGGACCGGGAAAGAAAGAGCCTCACCTCCACCGGCCGCAGCGTCAAACGCACCGGCGGCCTGCACACCCTCTACATCTCGCCGTTGAAGGCGCTCGCGGTCGACATCGCGCGCAACCTGGAAACGCCGATCGCCGAGATGGGACTGCCGATCAAGGTCGAGACCCGCACCGGCGATACGCCGGTGTCGCGGCGGCAGCGCCAGCGCCGCTATCCGCCGGACATCTTGCTCACGACGCCCGAGCAGCTCGCGCTGCTGCTCGCCTCCGACGACGCGCCGTATCTGTTTTCATCGCTCAAGCGCGTCGTGCTCGACGAGTTGCATGCGCTGGTCACCTCCAAGCGCGGCGACCTGCTGTCGCTCGGCCTCGCGCGATTGTGGAAGATCGCGCCGGAGCTGCGCATGATCGGCCTGTCCGCCACCGTCGCCGAGCCGGAAGATCTCGCGCGCTTCCTGGTGCCGCAACCGCCGGGCAACGGCTCTCCGCCGACATCGTCGTCGCCGGCGGCGCCGCCGCGCCGATCGTCGACATGCTCGACACGCGCGAGCGCCTGCCCTGGGCCGGCCACACCGCGCGCCACGCGCTCGCCGAAATCTACGAGCTGATCAAGCAGAACAAGACCACGCTGGTGTTCGTCAATACGCGCAGCCAGGCCGAGATGCTGTTCCAGGAACTCTGGCGCATGAACGACGACGGGCTTGCCATCGCGCTGCATCACGGCTCGCTCGACGTCGCCCAGCGCCGCAAGGTCGAGGACGCAATGTCAGCCGGCAAGTTGCGCGGCGTGGTCTGCACGTCCTCGCTGGACCTCGGCGTCGACTGGGGCGATGTCGATCTCGTCATCAATATCGGCGCGCCCAAAGGCGCCTCGCGGCTGATGCAAAGAATCGGCCGCGCCAATCACCGCCTCGACGAAGCCTCGCGCGCTGTGCTCGTGCCCGCCAATCGCTTCGAGGTGCTGGAATGTGCCGCCGCCATCGCGGCGGTCGCCGAGAATGCGCAGGACACGCCGCCGCTTCGCACCGGCGGGCTCGACGTGCTGGCGCAGCACGTGCTCGGCTGCGCCTGCGGCAAGCCGTTTCTGTCGGACGAACTTTACGATGAGGTCATTACTGCGGCACCTTACGCTGATCTTGCCCGCAGCGATTTCGACGACATCGTCGAATTCGTCGCAACCGGCGGCTACGCGCTGAAGACCTATGAGCGCTTCGCGCGCATCAAGCAGGACAAGGAGGGCCGCTGGCGCGTGGCCAATCCGCGGGTGCGGCAGAGCTATCGGCTCAATGTCGGCACCATCGTCGAGGAGGCGATGCTGAAGGTGAAGCTGGTGCGCTCGCGCGGCGGCGGTTCGGGCGTAACCGGCGCGATTGCGCGCGGCGGCCGCATGCTGGGCGAGATCGAGGAATATTTCATCGAAGGGCTCGTGGTCGGCGACACCTTCGTGTTCGGCGGCGAGATCGTGCGCTACGAGGCCCTGGTCGAGGACCAGGTCTATGTCTCCCGGTCCAACGACAAGGACGCCAAGGTGCCGGCCTATATGGGCGGCAAGTTTCCGCTCTCGACCTATCTGGCCGAACGCGTCCGCAATCTGCTCGACGATAACAGCGCCTGGAGCGCGCTGCCGGAACAGGTGCGCGACTGGCTGTCGCTGCAGCAGGATTTCTCCCGCGTGCCAGCGACGCGCGAGCTTCTGGTCGAGACGTTTCCGCGCGGCGGCAAGCATTACCTCGTGTGCTATCCCTTCGAGGGGCGGCTGGCGCACCAGACGCTCGGCATGCTCTTGACGCGGCGGCTGGAGCGCGCCCGCGCGCGGCCGCTCGGATTCGTCGCCAACGAATATGCACTGGCGATCTGGGGCGTCGCCGACATGTCCCACATGATCCGCCACGGCAAGCTCGATCTCGACGCGCTGTTCGAGTCCGACATGCTCGGCGATGATCTGGAGGCGTGGCTTGCGGAATCGGCGCTGATGAAGCGCACCTTCCGCAACTGCGCGCTGATTTCCGGGCTGATCGCGCGGCGCTTCACCGATGAGGAAAAGAGCCGCCGCCAGGTGCTGTTCTCGACCGATTTGATCTACGACGTGCTGCGCAAGCACCAGGCCGACCATGTGCTGCTGCGCGCCGCGCGCGCCGACGCCGCCACCGGACTGCTCGATCTGCGCCGGCTCTCTGATATGCTGTCGCGAATCCATGGGCGAATCACCCACCGGGAACTCGACCATGTTTCGCCGCTCGCCGTGCCCGTGATGCTGGAAATCGGCCGCGAGTTGGTTTATGGCGAAGCATCGGACGAGTTGCTGGCGGAGGCCGCCGATGAACTCGTCAGAGAGGCAATGGAATAAAAGCGTCATGCTCCGCTCTCTCGCCCCCTCCCCCCTTGCGGGAGAGGGTCGGGGAGGGGGTCGATGCGGGGGCAACGGCGCTGACATACTCATTCAGTTTCACCCCCACCCCCAACCCCTCCCCGCAAGGGGGAGGGGAGCTACAGATCGCAAGCGTCACGCTTGTCGCCGACGTCTCCGGCGCGCTGTTCTGGGACGAGCAGAGCCTGCTCGTCGTCTCCGACCTGCATCTGGAGAAAGGCTCGAGCTTTGCGGCGCGCGGCGTGCTGCTGCCGCCCTATGACACGGTGGCGACGCTTGAGCCGGCTCGCCGCCGTGATCGCGCGGCACGATCCGCGCATGGTGATCGCGCTCGGCGACAGCTTTCACGATCGTGAGGCGCATGAGCGGCTGTCTGATTCCAATCGCGACGGATTGAGCGCGCTCCAGGCGCGGCGCGACTGGATCTGGATCTCGGGCAATCACGATCCGGCGCTGCCGCGCGATCTCGGCGGCGTGGTCGCGTCAGAAGTCGCGATCGGTCCCGTCACCTTCCGCCATGAGCCGACCGGCGCGAGTGGCGAGATCGCCGGTCACCTGCATCCCAAGGCGCGGGTGCCGACCCGCGGCCGCAGCGTGGAACGGCGTTGCTTCGCCTGCGATGGGGAGCGCGCGGTGATGCCGGCGTTCGGCGCCTATGCCGGGGGCCTCAGCATCCGCGACGTCGCCTTCGAGAGGGTCTTCCAGTCACTGGAGTTCATGGCCCATGTGCTTGGCGACAACCGGCTGCACGCGATTGCCGCGTCGCGGTGTTACTGAGATCAGCATGTTGCCGTCACTCCATGACGACTTCCTCGTTGCATACGAGGTGAATTGCGAGACGCGCCAAATCAAGCTCTATGCGAAGCGCGATCCAAGGATTCCAGGAAGCGAAGAGCATCCGACACGCGTTATCGTTTTCAGCGGCGTCGAGGGATATCAATTCGAGAATGATAACTTCAGCAACATAATTTTCTCGTTGGAAGCAGCGCCGGTTGAGACGCTGCTTTCCAGATTTGCTTCTCGACTCGCTGAATCTTCCCGTATGGCTGGCGCACCCGGTCCTTGGGCAGACGATCTTCTCTCCGCCTCGAAAATCCTCACGGAAAAAGGTGTGCAGGGGTTCATTTTGTCATCGTCTTGGGGGCTTTCCGGCTGGATTTTAGCCAAAGAAGTTTCCACAATTTAAGCGCTTTCGCCGGTACCGTGGACGGAATGCGGCTCGGCGCCGCCTCCGCATGATTGCCCTTAATCCTTCCGGAACACGATCGACGCCATCCAGCCCGTCATCAGCGCCATTGCCGCGGTGAAGAGGCCGTAGACAAGACTGTTCTGCAGCGCTGACGTGGCGACGAACTGCTCGAAGCCGACCTTGACGATCTCGAAGGCGCTGTCGGTCTTCGTCACCAGCGCACCATTGGCGAACAGCTTGATCTCGACGTCATAAGTGCCGATCGGCACCTGCGCCGGCAGCGGAATGCCGGTGCGGAACAGGGTCGGGGTCAGGAACGTCACGGCAGACGTGTCCTCGCGATAAAGCCCGTGCTCGGACTGCAGCCGCACGAAGGCCTTTCGGAAGGCGTCATTGGGCACGACGTCGGCATAATCGGGGCCGACGCGCTGGGTCAGCAGCACATTGTTGAGGCCGAGCTGTTGCCGCCGCTCGACATCGGCCGGCGCAATGTCGTCGAACGGCCGGTTGGCGAACAGCGCCAGATAAGTCGGCACCTGCAGGAACTGGCGATAGTCGGTGTTGATCCAGATGCCGAACCTGCGCTCCTTGCGCCGCGTCACCATGTCGGTGCGCGGCCCCGCGACAGTCACCACGAGATCATAGTTGCGCGACGCCGGCGTCGAAGCATCCTTCTCGACCGAGCCGAACAGCACAAGCTCTTCGCCGGAATAGTTCGGCGTCACCGTGACGCGATGGTTGGACACCGAGACGATCAGCCGCTCCGCACGCACCGGCGCGACGGCTATGCCAGCCGCGAACAGCGCAAGTATGAGCAAGCTGCGCCTCATTGCGCGGTCTCGGTCTGGCGGATCGTGAACAGCTCGGTCGGCTGGATCACCAGCTCGACCGCAAAGCGGATGCCGACCGAGAGAATCAACAGCCCCAGCAGCAGTCGCAGCTGCTCGCCGCGGATTTTCGCGCCGGCGCGCGCGCCGAATTGCGCGCCCGTGACGCCGCCGACCATCAGGATCAGCGCCAGCACGGCATCGACCAGATGATTGGTGACCGCATGCAACAGAGTCGCGAACACCATGGTCACAAGCGTCAGCACCATCGAGGTGCCGATCACGGTCGAGGTCGGCACCCGCAGCAGGTAGATCAGGATCGGCACCAGGATGAAGCCGCCGCCGATGCCCATGATCGCGCCGATGAAGCCGATCAGGATGCCGACGATCACGACCGGGATGACCGAGAGATAGATCTTGGAGCGCTTGAAGCGCATCTTCAGCGGCAGCGCATGCACCCAGTTGTGGGTCCGGCGCGGCGGCAGCACGCCGCGGCGGGTGCGCAGGATGGCGCGGAAACCTTCCCAGAGCATCGCCGCGCCGACCGTTGTCAGCAGCACGACATAGGACGACGCGATCATCAGGTCGAGCTGGCCGAGCGCGCGCAAATAGGTGAAGGTCGAGACGCCCAGCGCCGTGCCGACCGTGCCGCCGGTCAGCAACACGGCCGCCAGCGCCGGATCGATCGCGCGCCGCCGCCAATAGGTGATGGCGCCGGAAAACGACGAGGCCGCGATGTGGCTCGCCACCGAGGCGACCGCGACCGCGGGTCCGATGCCGATGAAGATCAGCAGCGGCGTCATCAGGAAGCCGCCGCCGATGCCGAACATGCCGGACACGAATCCGACCGCCGCGCCCATCGCCAGGATGAGGAAGATGTTCACGGGAAGATCGGCGATCGGGAGATAGATTTGCACGCGCGGCTGCTTCTATTGCTTCAGCCGCGCGGCTCGCCCCAGGCGAGCGTTACGGCACAGAGTCAATAACCGAAAACGCCAACCAGCGGGACTAAAGAAATCGCGTGGGGCGGCCATCGGCCGCCCAATATCGGGCGTGGTGAAGAATTGAGATTAATGCGCGGCCGACGCCGAGCGCTTCGGCGCGACAGGTTTGGCAGGCTTCGGCGCAGCGGCTTGTGCCGGCGCGGTGTCCCAGCCGCCGGCAGGCGAGGCGACGTTGATGGCGTCGTCGGGCTGCGGCTCGGGCGTGAAGGTCTGGATCGCGAGCTTGGCGGCGGCCAGCGACTGGGCGTCGAGGCGCTTGGCAATGTCGTCGCGCTTGCCGGCCGCGTCCGCATCGCCCTGTGCGGCGGCGAGGCTGAACCACTTGAAGGACTCGGCGAGGTTCTGCTCGACGCCGATGCCGCGGGCATAGAGGATGCCGAGGTTGAACTGGCTGTCGGCGACGCCGCGGGCGGCGGCCTTGCGGAACCACTGCGACGCGCTCGCGTAATTGGCGCCCTTGCCGCCGCCGTCGGCGTCCAGCACCGCGAGGTTGTGCATCGCCTTGGCGTTGCCGCGCTCGGCGGCCTGGGTGTAGTAACGCCGCGCGACATCGGTGTCCTTCTTCACGCCGAGACCCTTCTCGTAGAAGGTGCCGAGGCGGAAGGTCGCGGGGACGATCCCGGCCTGCGCGGCGCGGTCGATCCATTTGGCGGCTTCATCGAGATTCTGCGGCACGCCCTTGCCTTCGGCATAGCGCACGCCGATCTCGTAAGCCGCGGCCGCATCGCCTTTGAGCGCGGCTGCGCGCAATTTCGGACCTGCGATCAGCTCCGGCAGATTCTCGCCCTGCGGCACCTGCGCCGTCGCGGCCTTCTTGCCGCCCGGAATCGCGCCGGTGATGTCGCTGTCCGAAATCAAGGTCGGGGCTGCGGATGCCGTCGCTTGCGGGATTGCAACCGACGCCGTTGTGCCGGCGGGCGCAACGTTGTTCAGCGACTGCTTGCCGATCGGGGTCGGCGAGGTCATCGACGGCGCTGGAGCGCTCGGCGCAGGCGCGGCCGGCTTGGCGGCGCTGTCGGTGGGCGACAGCGTGCTGGCGGGCGCCTCGGCCGGATTTTCGATTCCCGGCAGCGGCGGCGGGGTGCCGGTGTCGAGCAAGGTCATCGCCATCTTGAAGGTGCCGAGCACGATCACCACCACGCTGGCGCCGACCAGCAGCGAGCGGATCTTGGAGGTGATGTTCGAGGAGCCTTTGTCGCCCTTGCCCTTGTCGGCGCTCTTCGCGCCGCGTCCCTTGCCCTCTTGCTGCTGGGCCGCGGCGGCCTGCGCGGCGCGGCGGGCGGCGGCAATGAAGCTCGACGAGGAGACCGGCTCGTTCGGCTTCGACTTGATGTCGCTGATCGCGCTTTCGGACGCGGCGATGCGCTCCGAAGGCGTCGAGACCCGGCCATTCGGGCGGGTGCCGGGCTCGAGCGGCGTATCGGGCGGCAGCGCGGGATCGAGCGCCAGCCGCGAGGGGGCCGAGCTCGGCACCAGGATTTCGCTGATCGCGCGCGGCATCGGAGGCGGCGCAGCCGGAGCGGCGGACGCAACCGGCTCGACGGCATGGAATTCGCGCGGTGCGGCGGCAAAATGCGGAGCCTCCGACGCGTCAGGAGCGAAGCGTGGCGCCTCGGCGGCGGCAGGATTGGGCAGTTCGGGCCGGGCCTGCGGCGGCATGGAGAACCGGGGCGCGGCGGGCTCCGGTTCGACGGCTTCGGGCGCGGGCTCGAAAGCGGGGGCCGCGTCGAATGTGGCGGCAGGCGCAATGGAGGGCTCCGCCATCGCGGACTGAGGCGCCGCGCGCACCGCGCGCAGATCGCCTTCGATCATGGCGAGGCGATCGACCACATGACCGAGGGTGGAGTTCACCGCCTCCAGCGAATCCTGGGTGTGACGGTTGGTCTCCGACTGGCTGTAGCGGATGTCCGACAGCTCGCGCTTGAGCAGCTCGGCCAGCGCGGCGTCGTCCCGCGGGTCCGGCATCGGCATCGCCTGCTGCCTGACGTCGGCGAGCGAAGCGAACGTGGCGTGCTGGCTCTCCAGATGGCGCAGGATGTCCGAAAGCGCGTCCTCGACGCGCGACAGGTTGTTGTTGCTGCCGCGGGAATCGTTGGAGGCTTCCAGCCGCTCCAGCAGATACGACACGCGCTGTTCGAGATGTGCGAAGGCGGACGGACTGTCATTGCCGACCTGCATGCGGTCGATGCGGTCGGACAGCCCACGCAGCGCGCCTTCGAGCGCTTCCGAATTGCCTTGGGCGACCGGCGCCGGGCGGCTTTCCAGCGCGTGCGTCAGTGCGGCGATGCGGTTCTCCAGCACGGCAAAGGAATCGTTGTTGTTGCCGGCATGGATCAGCTGGTCGACCTTGGCCGACAGCGTGTGCACGTCGTCGGACAGCCGCACCAGCGCGTCGTTGGAGGCGACGTTGGAGACGATGGCGCGCAGCGCCGAGATCGCGCTTTCGAGCTGCTGCACGGTGCCCGGATCGTCGTTGGCGCGCAGGATCATGTCGAGCTTGGCGCCGAGATTGCGGATCGCATCGTCGTAGCCGGCAAGCTGCTCGGCCGGCATCAGCGAGCGCAGCACCTCGCGGATTTCGGCGAGCGCGCGCTCGACGCTGTGGAGCGCATTGCCGTCGACCGCGCTCTGGCGGTTGTCGTCGATGCGGCGCGCCAGCGAGCGGATTTCGCTCTCCAGCGACTCGATCGCGCGGCGCGGCATCGCCTCGGTGATGGCGGCGCGAATTTCCGCAAGCTCGCTGCGGAAGGCGGAGATCGACTGCTCGAGATGATCGGGACGCTGCAGCGCGTCGATCTGGCTCGTGATCTTGAACAGGTGCCGCTCCAGTGCCGAGAAATCCGGGCCCGGAGCAGGGGGCGGCGGCGCCATCATGGGCGCGATCGGGGGTGCCTGGCGCTGCGGCATCGGTCGCGGCGGCGGCGCATCGAGCTCGCTCTGGCGTGCGGCGATTTCCGCGATCGCGGAGTCGAACGAGGCGGGGCTCAGGGGAGGCGAGGCCCGATAGGCGGGCGCGGCCTGGGCTGCTTGCGCAAACCCTTGCGCGGCAGAGCCGTTCGACGAAGAACCTTGTGAAGAATAAACCTGGCCCGCGGCGCGCTCGACCGCCTCGGTCTGGCGCTGCTGGCGCACCTCACCCTGACGTGCGCTTTGCGGATTCGAAATCTGCGACAGCCGCGCATCGAGCCGCGAAATCGCGTCATTGAGCTGGCGCGCGACGCCCTGTTCGCGCGAGGCCTCGCCCCGTGGCATCGGCTTGGAAATCTGGTCGATCTGGCGGGTGATGGAATCGAGCCGCTGATGGATGTCGGCGACGTCGCCGCTCGGCGAGGCCGGGCGCGGATCGGGATTGCGGAAATTCGGCGGGGCGGAGTCGCCCATGGTCGAATTGAGCCAGTCGTTCAGCGACATGCCGGCGCGGCGCGCCGCGGCCTCGGCCCTTTCGCGGACGGATGGATCGATGCCGTCGACACTCCACGATACGCGCGAATTCATGATACCGTCCGGTTCTGACTCCGGCGCCCCCACCTGGCGCCTCGGCCTCCCCGCGCGTCCCGAAAGAGAGACAATCCAATTCCGCGCAGGTCGTCTGCCTCAACTCCCGACTTTTTCCGGTCACGGTAAATAACGGGTTAAGGAATGCGGCCGGCGGCCGCTAAAGTTGCTTTGCGGAAGGGAAAAATGAGCCAAACGGCCAGTGCGCAAGGCGCGCTAACCGCTGCCCTCGCGCTTGCTGTCGTCGAACGGAACCACGTCGTCGCGGTGGCTCAACGCGGAGAGCGCCTCGATCGCCTCCTCGTACCATTCCGTCACCATCTTCTCGTGGCGCATACCCAACTTCAGGATCAACAGCTTGCCGAGATCGGCGGGCGCCGCGGTCCCTTGAGGATAATGTTTGGCGAGGAGCCGTTCGTGACGGTCGTGGCGGTCGCGGTGATGCTCCAGCCGCGCCATCAGGTCGGCGCGCAGAGGTTCGATATCGACGTGGTCCAGCGCGTAGAGCCGGACCAGCAGATCGTCCTTGATCGAGGGGGGCACGCTCGGCCGCGCCGCCCAGTGCCGTAACGCGGCCTTGCCGTCGTCGGTGAGGGTATAGACCAGCTTGTTCGGCTTGCCGGTTTGCACCACCTCGCGGGCCTGGACATGGCCGCGGTCGCGCAGCTTCGACAGCTCGCGGTAGATCTGCTGATGATCCGCCTTCCAGAAGAACCCGATCGAGGCATCGAAGGTCTTGGCCAGCTCATAGCCTGTCATCGGCCGTTCGGTCAGGCAGGCGAGGATCGCGTCAGCAAGCGCCATGGCGGGCGGACTCTCTCTTGTTGCTTGACTTTATGCACATTGGCGCATATGCGTCAATATGCATATGGACGGAACAGGGCCTGCCAGCACGGCGGGTTCAACCTGCTCGCCGACAGGAGACGCCCCATGGCCATGGCCGGTCTCGCCAAATGGTACGCCTACATCAAGTCCCATGACCACGCGGCGCTTTGGGAGCTGCTGCATCCCGATGCCATGTTTGAAAGTCCCGTCGTGCACACGCCGCAGCGCGGCCGCGACATCACCTTCAAATACCTCGCCAGCGCGGACAAAGTCCTGGGCGGACCGACCTTCGCCTATCGCGGCGAGTGGCGCAGCGACAATGGTGCAGTGCTCGAATTCGAAACCGAAGTCGACGGCATCACCATCAACGGCGTCGACATCATCACCTTCGATCAGGACGACCGCATCACACACTTCAAGGTCATGGTGCGCCCGCTGAAGGCGATCAACCTGCTGCATCGCCTGATGGGCGAAGCGCTGTCGCGCCAGGCGGGCAGTGCCGCCAAATCACAGGCTTTGTGAGGGTGTTCGCTTTTCGAACGGCCAATGAGGTTTATGGTTCATATGCACGCTTCGTGATGTCCGCGCCACGGATTTTCACGTAAGTCAGTTCTCACATCTGCCCTGCCGGGAGACTCATCCATGCCGATCTACAAGGCCCCTGTCGAAGACGTGAACTTTCTGTTCAACGATGTCTTCCAGATCGACCGCTACGACAATCTGCCCGGCTTCTCCGATGCCTCGGCCGATGTGCGCGAGGCAATTTTGGGCGAAGCCGCGAAGCTTGCCGAAGAGGTGTTGCAGCCGCTCAATCGGGTCGGCGATCTCGAAGGCTGCAAGCACAATGCAGACGGCAGCGTCACCACGCCGAAGGGCTTCAAGGACGCATTCAAGCTGGTCGGCGAGGGCGGTTGGCTCGGCCTGTCGGCCCCAGCAGAATATGGCGGGCAGGGGCTGCCGGTGACGCTGTCGCAGGCCGTCAACGAATTCCAGATCTCCGCCAACATGGCGTTCTCGATGTATGGCGGGCTCACCATGGGTGCGAGCGCCGCACTTCTGGTGCACGGCACGCCTGAGCAGAAGAAGACCTACCTGCCGAAGATGATCGCGGGCGAGTGGACCGGCACCATGAACCTGACCGAGCCGCAATGCGGCACCGATCTCGGCCTGCTCCGCACCAAGGCGGTGCGGCAAGGTGATGGCAGCTTCAGGATCACGGGCACCAAGATCTTCATCTCGGCCGGCGAGCATGATCTCACTGACAACATCATCCATCTCGTGCTGGCGCGGATCGAAGGCGCGCCCGCCGGCATCAAGGGCGTGTCGCTGTTCGTGGTGCCGAAAGTGATGGTCAACGCCGACGGCTCGCTAGGGCAACGCAACGGCGTCAGCTGCGGCTCGATCGAGCACAAGATGGGCATTCACGGCAATTCCACCTGCGTGATGAACTACGACAACGCCACCGGCTGGCTGATCGGCGAAGAGAACAAGGGCATGCAGGGCATGTTCGTGATGATGAACGAGGCCCGGCTCGGCGTCGCCGTGCAGGGGCTCGCGCAATCCGAGGTCGCCTATCAGAACGCGGTCGCCTATGCCCGCGATCGCCTGCAGGGCCGCGCGCTGACGGGAGCCAAGGCGCCGGACAAGCCGGCCGATCCGATCATCGTGCATCCGGACGTGCGCCGCACGCTGCTCACCATCCGCGCCTTCAACGAGGCGGCGCGCGCCATGGTGGTGTGGACGGCGCTGAAGAGCGATGTCGCGCATCGCTCCGCCGACGCTAGGGATCGCCAGGAGGCCGACGACCACATGGGCCTGATGACGCCGGTGCTGAAAGGTTTCCTCACCGACAACGGTTTTGCCAATGCGGTTTCGGCGCAGCAGGTGTATGGCGGCCACGGCTACATCGCCGAGCAGGGCATGGAGCAGTTCGTGCGCGATTCGCGCATCGCCATGATCTATGAGGGCGCCAACGGCATCCAGGCGCTCGACCTGGTCGGCCGCAAGCTGCCGCGCGACGGCGGCCGTGCCGTGATGTCGTTCTTCGGCGAGGTGATGGGCTATTGCAAGGATCACGGCGGCGACGAGGCGATGAAGCCGTTCGTCACGCCGCTGTCGAACGCGCTGGGCCACCTGCAACAGGCCACCACCTGGCTGATGCAGAACGCCATGATGAAGCCCGACAATGCCGGCGCGGCGGCCACCGATTACCTGCAGCTGTTCGGCTTCGTCACGCTGGGCTACATGTGGGCTCGGATGGCGAAAGTCGCGCTCGACAAGATTGCGGCCTCCGGCGAAACGGCCTATCTGAAGACCAAGCTCGTGACCGGCCGCTTCTTCATGGAGCGGATGCTGCCGGAAACGACGTTGCATCTCGCGCGCATCCAGACCGGCTGCGACACCACGATGGAATTGGCGGCGGACGCGTTCTGACCGGAGTGTGATTTCCTCCGCCAGGCGAGATCCACTATCATATGATGATCATCATCTCTGGAGGGCGTCATGCCTGAGGCCTTTATCTACGATCACGTTCGCACCCCGCGGGGCCGCGGCAAGCAGGACGGCGCGCTGCATGAAGTCACGGCGCTCGCGCTCGCCACCGTGCCGTTGAAGGCGCTCAAGGAGCGCAACAATATCCCCGAGGACGTCGTCGACGACGTGGTGCTCGGCGTGGTCGATCCGGTCGGCGAAGCCGGAAGCGACATCGCCCGCTTCGCCGCCATCAAGGCCGGGCTCGGCGAAAAGGTGCCGGGCGTGCAGATCAGCCGCTTCTGCGCCTCGGGCCTCGATGCCGTGAACTTTGCCGCCGCGCAAATCATGAGCGGCCAGCATGAACTGGTGATCGGCGGCGGCGCCGAGTCGATGAGCCGGGTCGGCATCGGCGCCTCCGGCGGCGCCTGGCCGATGGATCCCTCGATTGCGGTGCCCGCCTATTTCATGCCGCAGGGCGTCTCGGCCGATCTGATCGCCACCAAATACGGCTTCTCCCGCGACGACGTCGACGCCTATGCGGTGCAAAGCCAGCAGCGCGCCGCCAAGGCCTGGGACGAGGGCCGCTTCAACAGATCGGTGGTGCCGGTCAAGGACGTCAACGGGCTCACGATCCTCGCCAAGGATGAGCACATGCGTCCCACCACGACCATGCAGTCGCTGGCGTCGCTGAAGGCTTCGTTTGCCGACGTCGCTGCGATGGGCGGCTTCGACGGCGTCGCGATCCAGTCGCACCCCGAGGTCGAGAAGATCAACTTCGTGCATCACGCCGGCAATTCGTCCGGCATCGTCGACGGCGCCGGCGCGGTGCTGCTCGGCAGCAAAGAGGCGGGCGCGAAGCACGGGCTGAAGCCGCGGGCGAAAATCCGCGCCTTCGCCAATATCGGCTCCGAGCCGGCGATGATGCTGACCGGCCCGGTCGACGTCACCGAAAAGCTGTTCGAGCGCTCCGGCATGAAGAAGTCGGACATCGACCTGTTCGAGCTCAACGAGGCGTTCGCGTCCGTCGTGCTGCGCTACATCCAGGCGTTCGACATCGACAATGCGAAGATCAACGTCAACGGCGGCGCCATCGCACTCGGCCATCCGCTCGGCGCGACCGGTGCGATGATCCTCGGCACCGTGCTCGACGAGCTCGAGCGCACCAACAAGTCGACCGCGCTGGTGACCTTGTGCATCGGCGGCGGCATGGGGACGGCCACCATCATTGAGCGGGTGTGACGGTGTGCTCCCTCCCCCTTGCGGGGGAGGGTTGGGGAGGAGCGTAACCCACGGCACTCAATGCTGCGACATGGCGGGCCCCACCTCCGGCCCCTCCCCGCAAGGGGGAGGGGAGTAGATACGCCGCGGCCTTGCACGCTTTAGCCACGAATTGAGTTTCGAAGGGAGCAACACATGGCCTTCAAGAATTTCAAAGTCGAGACCGACGCCGACGGCATTGTGCTCGTCACCTGGGATATTCCGGGACGCTCGATGAACGTGCTGGACGAGACCTCGTTCAGCGAGCTCGAGCAGATCGTCAAGCAGACGACCGCCGACGCCAACGTCAAGGGCGTCGTCATCACCTCCGCCAAGGACGCGTTCTGCGCCGGCGCCGATCTCTCGATGCTCGAGGGCATGAACCAGACCTATGCGAAGCTCTTGAAAGAGAAAGGTGAGGTCGCCGCCAATCAGGCGCTGTTCGACCAGAGCCGCGGCATGTCGCAGGTGTTCCGCGCCATCGAAACCTCCGGCAAGCCGTGGGTGGCCGCGATCAACGGGCTGGCCTTCGGCGGCGGCTTCGAGATCACGCTGTCCTGCCACTATCGCGTCGCCGCGGACAATCCCAAGACCCGGCTCGGCCTGCCCGAGATCAAGGTCGGCCTGTTCCCCGGCGCCGGGGGCACCCAGCGCGTGCCGCGCATCGTGCCGCCGCAGGATGCGATGACGCTGCTGTTGAAGGGCGAGGCGATCAACGTCGCCAAGGCCAAGGAGCTGAATCTGATTCATGCCATCGTTCCCGCGGCCGATCTCATCAAGGCGGCGAAGGACTGGATCAAGGGTGGCGGCAAGGCGGTGGCACCCTGGGACGAGAAGGGCTTCAAGCTGCCCGCGGGCCCGGTGTTCTCCAAGGCCGGCATGATGATGTTCCCGGCCGGCAACGCGATCTATCGCCGCGAGACCTACGACAATTATCCGGCGGCGCGCGCCATCATGAGCTGCGTCTATGAAGGCCTGCAGTTGCCGATCGACGCCGCGCTGCGGGTGGAATCGCGCTACTTCACGCAGATCCTGCGCTCGAAGGAAGCGGCCGCGATGATCCGCTCGCTGTTCATGTCGATGCAGGAATTGAACAAGGGCGCGCGGCGTCCGCAAGGTGTGCCGCCCACCAAGGTGAAGAAGCTCGCCGTGATCGGCGCCGGCTTCATGGGCGCCAGCGTCGGTTATGTCTCCGCGCGCGCCGGCATCGACGTGGTGCTGATCGACCGCGACCAGGCCGCTGCCGACAAGGGCAAGGCGCATGCGCAGGGCGTGATCGAGGACCTCATCAAGAAGCGCCGCGCCTCCGACAAGGATCGCGATGCCATCATGTCGCGTATCACGGCGACCGCCGATTACAACGCGATCAGCGATTGCGACCTCGTCATCGAGGCCGTGTTCGAGGACCGCAAGATCAAGGCCGAGACCTATGCCAAGGCGCAGCCGCTGCTGAAGAGCGGCGGCATCTTCGCCTCCAACACCTCGACCCTGCCGATCAATTCGCTCGCCGAGGAGTTCAAGGACCAGGGCAAGTTCATCGGCATTCACTTCTTCTCGCCGGTCGAGAAGATGATGCTGGTCGAGATCATCCTCGGCAAGAACACCGGCGATGTCGCGCTCGCGACTGCGCTGGATTATGTGCGCCAGATCGGCAAGACGCCGATCGTCGTGAACGACTCCCGTGGCTTCTTCGCCAACCGCTGCGTGCTGCGCTTCACCGCGGAAGGCCTGGAGATGCTGATGGAAGGCGTGCCGCCGGCGATGATCGAGAACACCGCCAAGATGGCGGGCATGCCGGTCGGGCCGCTGTCGCTGTCCGATGAAGTGGCGCTCGACCTCGTGCTCAAGATCATGAAGGCGACCGAGGCCGATCTCGGCGCCAATGCCATCGACCAGGCGCAGAAGAAGCTGATGGTCGAGATGGTGGAGAAGCAGGGCCGCTTCGGCCGCAAGAACAGCAAGGGCTTCTACGACTATCCGGAGAAGGGCAAGGGTCAGAAGAGCCTGTGGGCGGGGCTCGCGGGCCTGCAGCCGAAGCAACTCGACCCCGATACGCTCGATATCGAGGAAATGAAGCAGCGTTTCCTGGTGGTGCAGGCGGTGGAAGCCGCGCGCACGGTCGAGGATCACGTGATCGTCGATCCGCGCGAGGCCGACGTGGGCTCCATCCTCGGCTTCGGCTTCGCGCCGTTCACCGGCGGCACGCTGTCCTATATCGATTTCATGGGCACCAAGAAATTCGTCGAGCTCTGCCACAAGCTGCAAGCCAAATACGGCTCGCGCTTCACGCCGCCGAAGTTGCTGGAGGAGATGGCCGCCAAGGGCGAGACCTTCTACGGCCGCTTCCCGCCGAAGAAGGTGGCCGCGCAAGCGGCGGAGTAGCGCTCGTCATTGCGAGCGAAGCGAAGCAATCCATCGCGCCGCATTTGCGGATAAATGGATTGCTTCGTCGCTATCGCGCCTCGCAATGACGAGATTACCTCACGCCGCCTTTGGCTGGGCTTCCATCTTCAGCGCCGCCTGCACGGCGGGGCGCGCGGCGACGCGGGCCTGGTAGGCCTTCAGGTTGGACAGGCCGGAAAGGTCGAACTTGTTCCGGTCGGCCCATGCCAGCATCACGAACAGATAGCCGTCGGCCACCGAGAACTGCTTGCCCATCAGGTAGTCCTTGCCGGCGAGCTGGCCGTCGACATATTTGAACTTGCCCATCGCGCGGTCCTTGAAGACGCCCTTGGCGTCGTCCGACAGCGCCGGGTTGAACAGCGGGCCGATATTCTTGTGCAATTCGCCGTTGATGTAGGCCAGCCATTCCTGCAGCTTATAGCGCTCGGGGCTGTGGGCGGCGGGTGCGAGATTCTTGGCCGCCGCCTTGTCGGCGATCATCTGCACGATGACGGGACCCTCGGTCACGAGATCGCCATTGTCGAGCATCAGCGCCGGCACCTGGCCCTTGGGATTGACCTTCAGGTAGTCGTCGCCGTTCTCGAGCTTCTTGGCCCGCAGGTCGACCTTGACGAGTTCGTGCTCAAGCCCGGCTTCGTGCAGCGCGATATGGGGCGACAGCGAGCAGGCGCCGGGGCTGTAATAAAGCTTCATGGGTAATTCCTCCCTGGGAAGTGCCTTGGTTTGGCCGATGGGATGACTAAATGCGCTTGCATACAATAGTCAAGATTGATGCAGATGCATTTAGTGCGGTACAAGTGATCCGTGAATTGAGACCGGGACATGAAACGCAAACCATCGACCGAGGCGACCTCCGCATGGATCCGCCTGATGCGGGTGCAGACGCGGGTGCTGGACGCCGTCGAGCAGGATTTGAAGAAGGCCGGCTTCCCGCCGCTCGCCTGGTATGACGCGCTGCTCGAATTGTCGCGCGCGCCCGCTGGCGAACTGCGCCCGGTCGAGCTGGAGCGGCAGATGCTGATCCCGCAATATTCGACCTCGCGGCTGATCGACCGCCTGGTCGACGAGGGGCTTGCGGTGCGCCGCGAATGCAAGGTCGACAAGCGCGGCCAGTTCGTCGAGATCACCGAGGCGGGCCGCGAGCTGCAGAAGAAAATGTGGGGCGCCTATTCGGCCGCAATCGAGAAACACGTCGGCTCCAAGCTGTCCGATACGGACGCCACCAGGCTCTGCGGTCTGCTCGACCGGTTGGGCTGCTCATGCGGAGAGATGACCTTGCCCGCGGCGGGCGAGGGCGCCCCTGCAAGATGATTTTTCTTGAACCTTTCGCGTTCGCGCGTACGCGCGCGGACATCCCCTGCTCCCCGCGCGCGTGTCCTCGCTGCGCCCTGATCCGGAAGTTTTATGGCGCGTGACCAGATCGATATGACGCCGCTGCATTCGCGCGACGAACTCGTGACGTGGTTCGAGGGTGGCTGCAAGCCGCCGTCCGAATTCCGGCTCGGCACCGAGCACGAGAAGACGCCGTTCACGCTCGAAGGCCATCAGCCCGTGCCGTACGAGGGGCCGCGCGGCATCGGCGCGTTGCTCGAAGGCATGCAACTCCTGCTCGGCTGGGAGCCGATCATGGAGAAGGGCAACATCATCGGTCTCTACGACGTCACCGGCGGCGGCGCGATCTCGCTGGAGCCGGGCGGCCAGTTCGAATTGTCGGGCGCGCCGGTCGAGACCGTGCACCAGACCCAGAGCGAGTTGATGGCGCATCTGGCGCAGGTACGCGAGATCGCTACGCCCATGGGCATCGGCTTCCTCGGGCTCGGCATGACGCCGTCCTGGTCGAGGGCCGAGATTCCCGTCATGCCCAAGGGCCGCTACAAGATCATGACCAACTACATGCCGAAGGTCGGCAAATACGGCCTCGACATGATGTACCGCACCTGCACCGTGCAGACCAATCTCGACTTCTCCTCCGAAGCCGACATGGTCAAGAAGCTGCGCGTCTCGCTCGCGCTGCAGCCGGTGGCGACCGCGCTGTTCGCCAATTCGCCGTTCACCGAAGGCAAGCCGAACGGCTTTCTTTCGTTTCGTTCCGAGATCTGGCGCGACACCGACAATGCGCGTTCGGGCATGCTGCCCTTCGTGTTCGAGAAGGGCATGGGGTTCGAGCGCTATGTCGACTACGCGCTCGACGTGCCCATGTATTTCGTCAAGCGCGGGGATGAATATATCGACGTGTCCGGCTCCTCGTTCCGCGCTTTCTTCGAGGGCCGCAACAACCGGCTTCCCGGCCAGCGCCCGACGCTGTCGGACTGGGCCAACCATCTCTCCACCATCTTCCCCGAGGTGAGGCTGAAGCGTTATCTCGAAATGCGGGGCTCCGACGGCGGGCCGTGGAGCCGCCTGCCGGCGCTGCCGGCATTCTGGGTCGGCCTGCTCTATGACGATGGCTGCCTCGATGCCGCCTGGGACATTGCGAAGCGCTGGACCGCCCATGAGCGCCAGTCGCTGCGCGACGACGTGACGCGGCTCGGCTTCAAGGCGCGGATCAAGGACCGCTATCTGTTCGAGATCGCCAAGGAATGCCTGAAGCTCGCGCATATCGGCCTGCAACGCCGCGCCCGCCTTGACCATGAGGGGCGCGACGAGACGCGGCATCTGGAGCCGCTGGAGGCCATCATGGAGGCCGGCAGGACGCCCGCGGAGGAGCTTCTGGACAAATTTAATGGTCCCTGGGGCGGTTCCGTGGAGCCGGCCTACTCGGAATATGCCTTCTAAATCCTTTTGTGACCTAAGGTTTTGACGCCGTTCATCCGCCGTACAGGTTCATGGCGATCAAATGGCTTGGCTTGAACCGAAGAGCCCGTCTCAAAAAGCCGAAAGCGTCAGTATGGGGAACGGCCGTCTGCATGGGGCACGCTGGGCGGCGCTCGTCTGTGTCGTGGCTGTCATGGCCGCGGGCACCGCGCGGGCGCAGTCGAGTTTCGATCGTCCCGGCGGCGATTATCTTTCCGCGCCCGTGACCTCGGGCGATCCGGCCGACTGCGCGCTGATGTGCGAGCGCGACCGCAAGTGCCATGCCTGGAGCTTCAACTATCCGACCGATCCCACGATCGGCGCGGTGTGCTGGCTCAAGAGCACGGTGCCGGCGCGCGTGCAGGACAATTGCTGCGTCACCGGGGTGCGCGGCGCCGGCGTGGTCGAGCCGCGCGGCGGCGGCGTCGAGACTTCGATCGATCGCGCCGGCGGCGACTACAAGAGCTTCGAGGTCAAGAACGGCGAGGGCGACGACGCCTGCCGGGCGGCCTGCACCGCCGACAACAAATGCCGCGCCTGGACCTATGCGCGCGCCGGCTATATCGGCAAGGATGCGCACTGCTTCCTGAAAAAGGACATCAAGCCGCCGCGCCACAAGGCAGGGTTCGCGTCGGGCGTGGTGCGGTAGTTTCCGCGACGACTCTCTCTTCGTCATTGCGAGCGAAGCGAAGCAATCCACTTATCCGCTTGCGGCGCTCTGGATTGCTTCGTCGCTCCGCTCCTCGCAATGACGAAGTTACGCTTCTCCCTCAAATTTCTTCACCGCCGCCTTCGACGCCAGCGCACGCCACCGCCGTCGCAGCAACGGTTCGACATGGCTGCGCGTCGCCTTCGACAGGCGAATCAATACGGTCGGATAGTCGCGGTAGTGATCGGTGAAATAGAACACGCGCGGCTCGCTCTCGCACAGCATCGCGCGTTCCTCCTGGGGAATGCCGAGCATCACCAGCGAGTCGTCGTCTTCCTTGATGCGCGCCAGCAGTTTCTTGCGCACTTTCAGCGCCGCCGTGCCGTAGGAGCTGCCGTCCTCCACCTCCGGCCACGCCAGCGCGAGTTTCCTGACGTCGTCGAAGGTCATGGCGGGGGTCGCCCCTCTATCCTTCGTCATGCCCGCGCTTGTCGCGGGCATCCACGTCTTTCGTGCCATGCATCAAGACGTGGATGGCCGGGTCAAGCCCGGCCATGACGAAAGTTATTTGCGGAAACGCCTCAGCGCACCGCGGTGAAGAACCGCGCCATGCGGAAACCGGACAGCCAGGTCCAGACCGGCTGGCTGCGGATGCCGAGATCCCAGGAGCCGACCACCGCATCGGCGCGGCCGACCAGGTTGTCGATCGGCAACAAACCGACGCCGCCTTCGCGCATGGGCACGCGGCTGTCGGCGGAATTGTCGCGGTTGTCGCCGAGCACGAAGAGATGTCCGTCCGGCACGGTGATCTCGGGCGTGTTGTCGAGCCGGCCGTTGTCGCGCATCTTGAAGATCATGTGCGACACGCCGTTCGGCAGCGTCTCGACGTAGCGATAGGCGCGCTCGCTGTTGCCGTTGTCGTCCTCGGCGTCGCCGACGCCGTCCGGCTTCAGCTCGGCCGGGCGATCGTTGATGAAGAGCTGGCCCTGCCGCATCTGGATGCGATCATGGGGCAGACCGACCACGCGCTTGACCCAGGCCTGCGAGCGGTCGCCCGGCCAGCGGAACACGACCACATCGCCGCGCTTCGGCGTGCCTTCGAACACGCGGCCGGTCTCGGGCAGGCTGATCTGCATCGGCAGCGAGGCGGTGCCGTAGCCATACGGGAATTTCGAGGCAAGCAGCGCGTCGCCGATCAGCAGCGTCGGCTCCATCGAGCCCGACGGCACGTAAAACGGTTCGGCGATCGCGCCCTTGGCGATGAACACCGCCAGCACGATGCCGGCAAGCTGCAGGCCCTGCGCCACCCAGCCGCCCTTGGCGCTTTTGGCGCGGGTCGTCACTTTATCAACGCTCATCGGCCGGTGCCTCCAACAGTGATCCGATCCATCCGCAGCGTCGGCTGGCCGACGCCGACGGGGACACCCTGGCCGTTCTTGCCGCAGGTGCCGATTCCCGTGTCGAGCGAGAGATCGTTGCCGATCATGGTTATTCGATGGAGATCGGTCGGGCCGTTGCCGATCAGCATGGCGCCCTTCAGGGGCGCGCCGACCTTGCCGTTCTCGATCTTGTACGCTTCGGTGCACTGGAACACGTATTTGCCCGAGGTGATGTCGACCTGGCCGCCGCCGAAATTGGCGGCAAACACGCCGTTCTTCACCGAGGCGATGATCTCGGCCGGGTCGCGGCTTCCGGCCAGCATGTAGGTGTTGGTCATGCGCGGCATCGGCACGTGGGAATAGCCCTGGCGGCGGCCGTTGCCGGTCGGCTTCATGTTCATCAGCCGCGCGTTCTGGCGGTCCTGCATGTAGCCGACCAGGACGCCGTCCTCGATCAGCACGGTGCGGCTGGTCGGCGTGCCCTCGTCGTCGATCGACAGCGAGCCGCGCCGCGAGGCCATGGTGCCGTCATCGACCACGGTGACACCTTTGGAGGCGACCTGCTGGCCCATCAGGCCCGCAAACGCAGAGGTCTTCTTGCGGTTGAAGTCGCCTTCCAGGCCATGGCCGACCGCTTCATGCAGCATCACGCCGGGCCAGCCGGCGCCGAGCACCACGTCCATCTCGCCGGCCGGCGCCGGCACCGACTCCAGATTGACCAGCGCCTCGCGCAGCGCGCCGTCGGCGGCCTCGCGCCATGATTTGGTTTCGATGAAGCGCGCGTAACCTTCGCGGCCGCCATAACCCTTCGAGCCGCTTTCCTGCCGGTCGCCTTGTCCGGCGACCACGGAGATATTGACGCGCACCAGCGGGCGGATGTCGCGATAGCTCTCGCCGTCCGGCCGCATGATCTCCACGACCTGCCAGGTCGCGCCGAGACTGACCGTGACCTGTCGCACCCGCGGATCCTTGTCGCGCAGATAGGCGTCGATCTCGGCGAGCAGCTTGACCTTGCTCTCGAAGCCCGGCGCATCCAGCGGATTGTCGTCGCTGTAGAGCTTGACGTTGGTGTGCGCGGGCGCCGCCGCGAGCGAACCGGAATAGCCGCCGCGCACGGCCGCCACCGCGTCGGCCGCGCGGATCAGCGCCGGCAGCGACACGTCGGAGGAATGCGCATAGCCGACCGCGTCGTCTTTCACGGCGCGCAAGCCAAAGCCCTGCGAGGTGTCGTAGGTCGCCTGCTTCAGGCGCCCGTTGTCGAACATCAACGCTTCGGTCTGGCTGTATTCGAGGAACAGCTCGCCGTCGTCGGCGCCGGAAAGCCCGCGGCCGAGCTCGCGGCGCACGGCGTCGCGGTCGAGATTGGCGCGGTCGAGAAGCGAGGTTGTCGCGGGATTGGTCATTCATCAGTCCATTGTCGGAGGGTCGGACCCAAGATAGTTCTTTTGGGAAGGGTCCGCGAGGGTCTGGATGGCGCATATTACGGAGATGACATGATCGAGATCGCGCCGATCGCCCCGGCCCATATCGAGAGTTTCCATCGCCTCTTCGACAGTATCGCGCGCGAGCGGCGCTATCTCGCCGCGCTCGAAGCCCCGCCGCTCGAAAGCTTTCGGAGCTTCGTTCTGGACACCATCAGCCAGGGTCACGCGCGGTTCGCAGCGCTATCGGACGGCGAGGTCGTTGGCTGGTGCGATGCCTTGCCCAAGCCGCTCCCCATTCACCGGCATGTCGGCGTGCTCGGCATGGGTCTGCTGCCGGCCTATCGCGGGCAGGGCATCGGGCGGCGGCTGCTGCAACGGACGCTCGAGGCGGCACGAACCGGCGGCCTGTCACGGGTGGAGTTGACGGTGCGCGAGGACAATCCGGCTGCGATCGCGCTCTATGAGAAATTCGGGTTCGAAACGAAGGTGTTCAGCGCAATGCCTTCAAGGTCGACGGCCACTATCACAACCTGATCATGATGGCGGTGCTATTTGCGGAGTAGGCATGATCCGGAAAAGTGTGAAGCGGTTTTCCGAAAAGATCATGCCCAAACAAGAATCACGGCAACTTCTCAAACCCCTCCGCCAGCCCGTTCAAGCTCAGCGGAAACCCGATGCCCTCCTCGGGCGTCTCGAAGATGATGAACGTCGCGGTCTTGGCGTTCTTGAGCTGGCCGAGCAGCTTGTCCTCCAGCACGACCTCGGCGACGCAGCCGTTGGGCAGGCAGCGCACGAAGCCGGCGCGGCCGACGTCCTGGTTGTCGAGTTTCAGGCCAAGCCCGGAGGGCAGCAGCACGCCGAGCGGCGCCACCACGCGCATCAAGCGGCTCTTCTGGTCGGCGGTCTTCAGCACGATCACGGTCAGGCCGGCATTGGAGCGGTCCTCCGCCACCACGCTCTGGATCAAGGCGCATTGTTCGGCCTGCGCGCCGGGCGGGGTGTCGCAGCGGATCTGCCAGTCGCCATGGGTCGAACGCACCGCGCCCTGCGCCTGCGCGCCCGTGCTCCAGCCCAAGGCGAGCGCGGCGGCCAACACCACGCCCATCCATCCGCTGACATGTCTTGCAGGCTTCATCCGGGTCGGTCCCATCTGAATTTCCAGCCATTCCTAAGGCATGATCCGGAAAAGTGTGCAGCGGTTTTCCGAAAAGATCACGCCGAAACAAGAACCTGAACCCGCGATGACGGCGCTGAGAGGGCCGACGTCGCTCTCATCCCGTCGTCCGGGCGGCTTTCGCACATGCATTTTACATCACGAATCAGGCGGCTGTGGAGAGCGCTGTCCGAGGGATCATCGCGGCAGGGGTCCTGTCAAGCGCCGGGCGGCTGCGAAAACGCCCGATTGCCCTGATTTCACGGGAAAATGTGACGCGCGCATGATCGGCGCTTGCGCGCCATGCACACCCCCACTAGTGCATTGCGAGACCCCGGAAATTATGGTTTGAGAGGCTCTAATTCGGCGTCTCACGATCCGGCCCGCGCGCCTGCCAAGGTGCGCAATCAGGCCGTTGGCAGGGCCCGATCGGAAGAGCATCCCCAGGGGCGGCGGATGCTTTTGGGGACGGTTTTTAGGGAGCACGAACGGCATGAAGCTGTCGAAAGGCCGGATGGGCCGCTGGTTGCTGGGCTTGGCGATTGTGTTTGGCGCAGTCGCCATGAGCCAGGTGGCATTCGCCGAATTGGGGCAGCCCGCGCCGTGGGAATACAAGCTGCAGGAATCCGGCTCGCCTGTGATGGACCACATCGAGTGGTTCCATAACTGGCTGCTTGCCATCATTACCGTGATCACCCTGTTCGTGCTGGGACTCTTGATCGCCGTGATGGTCAAGTTCAACGCCAAGGCCAATCCTGTGCCGTCGCGGACCACCCACAACACCCTGATCGAGGTGGCCTGGACCTTGATCCCGGTCATGATCCTGGTCGGCATCGCGATCCCCTCGTTCCGCCTGCTGTTCCAGGAACTCGACATCCCCAAGGCCGACCTCACCATCAAGGCGACCGGCAAGCAGTGGTACTGGTCCTACGCCTATCCCGATAACGGCAAGTTCGAGTACGACTCGCTGCTCGCCTGCGACGAGACCCGCACCAAGTGCCAGCCGCCGCGGCTGCTCTCGGTCGACAATGAACTCGTGGTGCCCGTCAACAAGATCGTCCGGGTCGAGACCACCGGCGCCGACGTCATCCATTCCTTCGCGGTGCCGGCCTTCGGCATCAAGATCGACGCCATTCCGGGCCGGCTGAACGAGACCTGGTTCCAGGCGACCAAGGTCGGCATGTATTACGGCCAGTGTTCCGAGCTGTGCGGCAAGGACCACGCCTATATGCCGATTGCGGTGCGCGTCGTAACGGATCAGGAATTCGCGACCTGGATCGAGGCCGCGAAGAAGAAATATGCGAGTTCGCGGACCGACTCCTATGCGTCGGCGGCGGACGCGGCGCAGTAAGCATCGAAGCTTCTGCGACGAGAGAGACAAGGGCGACGGGACCGCAAGGTCCAGGATAGGGACCAGGGTAACAGGATCTGAACATGGCAACTGGCGCAGCAACCCACGACGACCACGCCCACGACGATCACGCGCACGACGAGCACCACATTCCGACCGGTTGGCGTCGTTTCGTCTATTCGACGAACCACAAGGACATCGGCACGATGTACCTCGTGTTCGCGATCATCGCGGGCATCATCGGTGCGGGGATGTCGATCGCGATCCGCGCCGAGCTGATGTATCCCGGCGTGCAGATCTTCCATGAGACCCATACCTACAACGTGTTCGTGACCTCGCACGGCCTGATCATGATCTTTTTCATGGTGATGCCGGCGATGATCGGCGGCTTCGGCAACTGGTTCGTGCCCTTGATGATCGGCGCGCCGGACATGGCGTTTCCGCGCATGAACAATATCTCGTTCTGGCTGCTGCCGGCTTCCTTCGCGCTGCTTCTGGCCTCGACCTTCGTCGAGGGCGAGCCCGGCGCCAACGGCGTCGGCGCCGGCTGGACGTTGTACGCGCCGCTGTCCACGTCGGGCCATCCGGGACCGGCGGTCGATTTCGCCATCCTGTCGATCCATCTGGCCGGCGCCTCCTCGATCCTCGGCGCCATCAACTTCATCACCACGATTTTCAACATGCGCGCGCCGGGCATGACCCTGCACAAGATGCCGCTGTTCGTGTGGTCGATCCTGGTGACCGTGTTCCTGCTGCTGCTGTCGCTGCCGGTGCTCGCGGGCGCCATCACCATGCTGCTGACCGACCGCAATTTCGGCACGACCTTCTTCGCGGCCGAGGGCGGCGGCGATCCCGTGCTGTTCCAGCATTTGTTCTGGTTCTTCGGCCACCCCGAAGTGTACATCCTGATCGTGCCTGGCTTCGGCATGGTCAGCCAGATCGTCTCGACCTTCTCGAAGAAGCCGGTGTTCGGCTATCTCGGCATGGCCTACGCGATGGTCGCGATCGGCGGCATCGGCTTCGTGGTGTGGGCGCACCACATGTACACGGTCGGCATGAGCTCGGCGACACAGGCCTATTTCGTCGCCGCCACCATGGTGATCGCGGTGCCGACCGGCGTGAAGATTTTCTCCTGGATCGCCACCATGTGGGGCGGCTCGATCGAGTTCAAGACGCCGATGCTGTGGGCGATCGGCTTCATCTTCCTGTTCACCGTGGGCGGTGTCACCGGCGTCGTGCTGGCGAACGCCGGCGTCGACCGCGTGCTGCAGGAGACCTACTACGTCGTCGCGCATTTCCACTACGTGCTGTCGCTCGGCGCGGTGTTCGCGATCTTTGCCGGCTGGTACTACTGGTTCCCGAAAATGACCGGCTACATGTACAACGAGACCATCGGCAAGGCGCACTTCTGGTTCACCTTCGTCGGCGTCAATATGGCGTTCTTCCCACAGCACTTCCTCGGGCTGTCCGGCATGCCGCGCCGATATGTCGACTATCCGGACGCGTTTGCCGGCTTCAACCTGATCTCCTCGATCGGCGCCTTTATTTCCGGTTTCGGCGTGCTGATCTTCCTCTATGGGCTGCTCGACGCCTACATGCGCAAGGTGCCGGCCGGCGACAATCCGTGGGGCGCCGGCGCCACCACGCTGGAATGGACGCTGCCGTCGCCGCCGCCGTTCCACCAGTTCGAGACGCTGCCGCGCGTGCAGTGACGACATCACGCGGCGCCTGCGCGGGCGCTGCGCCGTTTTGAAGGAAGCGAGCCAACTTGTCCGTCGTCGATCACAACGCCATTGAGCTGCCGGTCCCGCACATCTCGGAGGCCGAGGTCGGCGACTACATCGCGCTGCTCAAGCCGCGGGTGATGTCGCTCGTCATCTTCACCGCGCTGGTGGGGCTCGCGATCGCGCCGGGCCATTTCCATCCCGTGCTCGCCTTCACCTCGCTGCTCTGCATCGCGGTCGGGGCAGGGGCCTCCGGCGCGCTCAACATGGCGCTGGAAGGCGACATCGACGCGCTGATGTCGCGCACCGCCAACCGGCCGATCCCGCGCGGGCGCGTGACGCGGGAAGAGGCGATGGCGTTCGGCGTGACGCTCGCCTTCTTCTCGGTGATGACGCTCGGCATCCTCGTCAACTGGTATGCGGGCGCGCTGCTCGCCTTCACCATCTTCTTCTATGTCGTGATCTATACGCTCTGGCTGAAGCGCTGGACCGCGCAGAACATCGTGATCGGCGGCGCCGCCGGCTCGCTGCCGCCGGTCGTGGCCTGGGTCGCGGCGACCGGCTCGATCTCGGTCGAGCCGCTGCTGCTGTTCCTCATCATCTTCTTCTGGACGCCGCCGCATTTCTGGGCGCTGGCGCTGTTCCGCTCGGACGACTATGCGCGGGCCGGCGTGCCGATGCTGCCCGTCGTCGCCGGTCCCGATGCGACGCGGCTGCAGATCCTGCTCTACACCATCGTGCTGGTGGCGATCGCCGCCGCGCCCTGGCCGCTCGGCTATTTCGACGCGGTCTACGGCATCGCTTCGCTGATCCTCGGCGCCGGCATGCTGGCGCTGGCCGTCAATGTCTATGTCAGCCGCGAACGCCTGGCTTCGCTGCGCGCCACGCGAAAGCTGTTTGCCTTCTCCATCCTTTATCTGTTCGCGCTGTTCGCAACCCTGCTGGTCGAGGTCGTGGTCCGCGCAGTTTCTGCCTGGGGTCGGATAAGGAGCGCATGACGCCGCCATGGCTGACAAACGCGAGCCGGATGGAATCGTCCTCACCGAGGCGCAGAAGAAAAGCCGCCGTCAGCGCTCGATCGCCATGGCGCTCGCGCTTGGCGTTCTCGTCGTGTTGTTTTTCGCGGTCACCCTGGTCAAGGGGCCGGCCGTGCTGAACAGGCCGCTATGATGGATATGGGACAACCAGAGACCAAGAAGCCGCGCCTGACCCGCGATGCGCTGGTCGCCGCCATTTGCGGCCTGGTCGTAGCGCTGATGGTCGGCGCCTCCTATGCCGCCGTGCCGTTCTACAACTGGTTCTGCCGCGCCACCGGCTTCAACGGTACCACGCAAGTTGCGACTTCGGCGCCATCGGGCGCGCCGATGGAACGCACCGTTTCCGTGCGGTTCGATTCCAATGTTGCGCCCGGCCTGCCCTGGAAGTTCGAACCCGAGAAGACCGAGATCGAGCTTCGCATCGGCGAGGTGACGACCGTCTATTACACCGTCACCAACCAGGCGGCGCGGACCACGACGGGACAGGCGGCCTACAACGTCACGCCGCTGACGGTCGGCTCCTATTTCCAGAAGATCAACTGCTTCTGCTTCACCGAGCAGACCATGGCACCCGGTGAGAAGCGCGAAATGCCCGTGGTTTTCTATGTCGATCCGTCGCTTGCCGCCGACCATGAGAACGACACGCTGAAGACCATCACATTGTCTTACACCTTCTATCCCGTGCGCGATCCGGCCCCGAAGCCGGTTGCGGTGGGCGAGGGCGACCGACGCAAGGGAAACCTCTAATCGCGGGCATTGCCGCGCGATCAGATTTTTGGGACGAATAGGGGGCCGCCTCGGGCGGCACGAAGGAGAGAGCGACAATGGCTGAGGCGCACGCCAAGCATCACGACTACCATCTGGTCGATCCGAGCCCGTGGCCGATCGTCGGCGCGGTCTCGGCCTTCATCATGGCGGTGGGCGCCATCGGCTGGATGCATCACATGTACTCCGCCGCCTGGCTGGTGTTCGCCGTCGGTACGGTCGGCGTGCTCTACACCATGGCGGCCTGGTGGGGCGACGTGATCCGCGAGGCGCAATACAAGGGCGATCACACCCGCGTGGTGCAGATCAGCCACCGCTACGGCATGATCCTGTTCATCGCCTCCGAGGTGATGTTCTTCGTCGCCTGGTTCTGGGCCTTCTTCAATTCCTCGCTGTTCCCGGCCGATGCGGTCCACGCCACCCGCGACGCCGTGTTCGGCTGCGGTGCCGGCACGGCGATGGGCGCCTGCAGCGTCCCGGGCACCTGGCCGCCCAAGGGCATCGAGGCCTTCGATCCCTGGCATCTGCCGCTGCTCAACACGCTGCTGCTGCTGACCTCCGGCACCACGGTGACCTGGGCGCATCACGCGTTGCTCGAGAACGACCGCCAGGGCCTCAAACACGGGCTGATCCTCACCATTGTGCTGGGTGCGGCCTTCACCTGCGTGCAGGCCTATGAGTATGCCCACGCCCTGTTCCACTATTCAGGCAACGTCTATGGCGCGACCTTCTTCATGGCGACCGGCTTCCACGGCTTCCATGTGCTGATCGGCACCATCTTCCTGACCGTGTGCCTGGGGCGCGCCTATGCCGGCCATTTCTCGCCGAAGCAGCATCTCGGCTTCGAGTTCGCCGCCTGGTACTGGCACTTCGTCGACGTGGTCTGGCTGTTCCTGTTCGTGTGCATCTACGTCTGGGGCACCGGCGGCGGTCGAGTCGGCGTCGCGGGCGAGTAGGCGCAGGGCCAGCGTGTTACGAGAGGGCGGCCGCGGGCCGCCCTTTTTGTTTGGGTCGTTCACCTCTCCCCGCGTGCGGGGAGAGGTCGCGCCGAAGGCGCGGGTGAGGGGGACTCTCCACAAATCACGCTCGCAAAAGGCAGCCCCTCACCCCAACCCTCTCCCCGTAAGAACGGGGAGAGGGGGCGCATCGTGCTCAACGGCCCAAGTGTTCGCGTGCTAGGCTCTCCCAAGATGAACGACTCCACTAATCCATCACCCACCCTCTTCCAAAGCGCGCTGCGCGGGCTCGCCTGCAAATGTCCGCGCTGCGGCAAGGGCAAGCTGTTTGCCGGCTTCCTGACCTTGCGAACGGAGTGCGACGCCTGCGGGCTCGACTACGCCTTCATCGATGCCGGCGACGGGCCTGCGGTGTTCGTCATCCTGTTCGCGGGCGCGATCGTGGTCGGCAGTGCGCTGATCGTCGAGGTGAAATACCAGCCGCCATTCTGGGTGCACGCGATGCTGTGGCTGCCGCTGATCCTCGTGGTGACGCTGTGGCCGCTGCGCGCGATGAAGTCGCTGCTGATCGCGCTGCAATTCCATCACAAGGCCGCCGAAGGCCGCCTCATTGAGCGTACGCCCAAATGAGTGAGACGCAGCGGCAGCGCACGCCGTGGGGCTTCGGCGTCTTCACCCTCGTCTTGGTCGCGATCTTTGTCGGACTCGGCCTCTGGCAATTGCAGCGCCGGGTCGAGAAGCATGCGCTGATCGCGGCGCTTGACCGAGCGGCTCGCGGCGGCGCCGGCGCCGCTGCCGGCGGCCTCGGAGTGGCCCAGGCTCACGCCCGATCATGACGAGTTCAGGCGCGTCAGCTTCTCGGCAATCTATGAGCCGCGGCTGGACGCGATGGTCTACAGTTCCGGCTCCGCCATCCGCCCCGATATTTCCGGCCCGGGTACCTGGGCTTTCATCCCTGCACGGCTGCCGGGCGGCGAGACGCTCGCGATCGATGCCGGCTTCGTGCCCAACACCATGCAGGACCGCGGCGTGCAGGATCGTGCCGTGGCCGGGCTGATCACGGGCAGGCCCGTCGCGATGACCGGCTACCTCCGTTTTCCCGAGGCGGCCGGCATATTCACGCCTGATGTCGAGCATACCAAGCGCTTGTGGTTCGCGCGCGATCATCTGGCGATGGCGCAGGCCTTCGGCTGGGAAAGGGTCGCGCCATTCTACATCGACCTGGAGACGCCGGTGCCGCAAAACGGCATCCCCAAGCCCGGTCCGTTGCAGGTGCAGCTGAAGGACGACCACCTGCAATACGCCATCACCTGGTTTACGCTCGCCTTCGCAGTTGCGATTGCATTCGCGGTCTGGTGGCGCGGGCGCCCGCGCGCATAGCGCATGATCCGGAAAAGTGTGCAGCGGTTTTCCGAAAGATCATGCGCAAACCATAGATTCGGGCATTTTGTGCTGGGGCAGCCGCCCATCTCCGACTTAAGGCGCAGGCGCTAATTTGATTTCCCGACAGCCGCCGCGCGCTTTCCGGATGGGCAGGCCGTCGCTATAGTCGCCCCGCCAAACAGAGAAAACGAGGGCCCGAAGACCCTCGAACAAAGACTTGGGAGCAATACGAACGCTTAGGGAGAAAGTCCAAATGAAGCTGACTCGTCGTCAAGCGCTGGCGTCCGGCGCTGCCGTTCTCGCCACCACGATTGCCAAGCCCGCCATCGCCGCCAAGGATCCGATTCCGGTCGGTTATCTGCCGGCGCTCACCGGACCCTCGTCCTCCACCGGCATCGGCATCAACCGCGGCATCCAGCTCGCCGTGCAGGAAATCAACGCCGCCGGCGGCATCGACGGCCGGCAGCTCGAGCTGATTACGCGGGACACCCAGAGCGATCCGACCAAGGCGGTGAACGGCGCGGCCGAACTCACCCGCGGCCAGAAGGTCAGCTGCGTGTTCGGGCCGGTCAATTCCGGCGAGTCGCTCGCGGTGGTGCCGCTGCTCGCGCGCGCCAACACGCCGCAGATCCATCCGTGCTGGGTCGACACCCTGACCGACCCGCAGAAATATCCGATGTGCTTCCGCAACGCGCCGACCAACCAGCAGATCGGCGGCGCCGCCAACCGCTATGTGACGGAGGTGCTCAAGAAGAAGAAGGTCGCCGTCGTCAGCGACACCACCGGCTACGGCACCGCCTCGGTCAACGCCTATGTGCCGATGCTCAAGGAGCGGGGCGCCGAGGTCGTCTATCAGGGCAATATCGACGCCGCCAATCCCGACCTCAAGCCGGAGCTGCTGCGCATGCAGAATGCCGGCGCGGAGGCGATCATGCCCTGGAGCGTGAATGCCGGATTCCTGTCGCGCATCATCAATACGCGCGGGCAGATGGGCTGGGACGTGCCGATCGTCGGCCAGACCACGCTCGGAAGCGGCCAGACCCAGGCGCTTGCTGGAAAAGCCGGATTTCTGGGGCAAGGTCTATCCCAACAACTTCCGCCCGGTTTGCTTCGACTCCAAGGACAAGATGACCGAGCGCACCGTAGCGTTCGTCGATCGCCTGAAGAAAGCCAAGATCGAGATGGGCGATACGCTGCTGTGGTGGATCGCGATGGGCTACGACTCGCCCTACATGATCGGCGAAGCGATGAAGAGCGTCGGCACCGAGCCGGAGAAGATCGTCGGCTATCTCAACCAGCTGAAGAATTTCCCCGGTATCTACGGCGACATCTCCTTCACGGCGGATCGTCACAACGGCTATCCGGACGAGCAGGTGGTGATGGTCGAAGCCAACTCGCTCAAGGAAGGCGCGTTCAGGCTGGCTCCCGGCTACAACGCTTAATAATGATCCAATCGATCATCCTCTCGGGGGTGGCGGTCGGCTGCATCTACGCACTGATCGCCATCGCCTATAATGTGATGTTCTCGGCCTCGCGCGTGTTCAGCTTCACGGCGGGCACGCTCGGCATGCTCGGCGGCGTGCTCGGCTCGTTGTTCATCCTGCGGATGGGCCTGCCGGTCGCGGTCGGCTTCGTGCTTGCGCTGCTGGGCGGGGCGGTCTTCGGCGTCGTCACCGAGATCGTCGCGGTCAGGCCGGTGCTGAAAAGCCTCGACCAGCATCTCTATGTGCTGTCGACCCTGGCGCTGGCGCTGATGGTGCAGCAGTTCACCGCGATCGAGTGGAGCACCGAACCGCAGCCGTTTCCGCGGCTGTTCGACATCGCCCGCGTCGACGTCGACCAGCAGTTCTGGCTGCCGATGCTGGCCTGCGCGGTCGTGATCGTCGGCCTCGAGCTGCTTTATCGCCGCACCCTGATCGGGCATGCGTTCCTCGCGATCTCCGAGGACAACTACGCCGCCCGCGCGCTCGGCCTGCCCGAACGCGGCTTGCGCATGGCGAGCTTCGCGATCGCAGGCGCGATCGGCGCGCTGGCGGGTTTTGCCGGCGGCGAGCTGCTGCTCGCCTTCTTTGCCAATGCGCCGATGCTGACGTTCTACGGCTTCGTTCCGGTGGCGCTCGGCGGCATGGGCAACAATCGCGGTGCTGTCATCGCGGGCATCCTGCTCGGGCTATTCCAGCAGAGTGCGAATTTCCTGGTCGGCGGCATCTTTGCATCCGTCGCCGTCTTCACCGTTTTCATCATCGTCCTGCTGGCGCGTCCCGACGGGCTCGCGGGCGCCAGCCAGCGGCGCCGTGTCTGATGGACACCCAGGTGACCTCGGAGCTGAGTTCAAGCCGCGCGGAGGTGCCGGCCGCGCCTGCAAGCATCGTGTCGGCGCTTTTGCCGTTCGCGGTTCTGCTGGTGATCGGCCTTGCTTTCCCGCTGTTCGGCGGCGGCTATTGGGGCACGATCGCGACGCGCGCCTGCGTCTATTGGGTGCTGGTGTCCGGCCTCAATCTCGTGGTCGGCTTTGCCGGCCAGATCGCGATCGGCTGGGTCGCGCTGCTGACGCTCGGCGCCTACACCACCAGCGTGCTCGCCGCCGGCAATGCCATGCCGGCGTGGCCGCCTTATCTGGCGCTCGCGGCTGCGGCGGTGGTCGGCGCGGTGTCCGGCTTGATCGTCGGCCTGCCGGCGCTGCGGCTGCGCACCTTCTATTTCGCCATCACCACGCTCGGCTTTGCCACCATCGTCACGCAGGTGGCGCTGGCCTGGCAGAGCGTCACAGGCGGCGGCGTCGGCGTGCCCGGACCGATCTTCCCGCCGCCGTTCTCTTCGCAATGGGGCTTCTATTATTTCTGCTTCGGTCTCGCCGCTATCTGCACCTGGATGACCGCCAACATCGCCGCGAGCCGGTTCGGCCGCGCGCTGGCCGCGATTCGCGACGCCGATGTGGCGGCGGAGGCCAGCGGCATCTCCAAGCCGGCGATGCTGGCCACCGTGTTCCTGTTTGCCGGCGCGGTCGCGGCGGTCGCGGGTGGGCTGTTTGCCTCGCTGCAATCCTACATCACGCCGGACGCCTTCACGATCGACCTGTCGATCCTGTTCTTCATCGCCATCCTGATCGGCGGCCGCAGCTCGATCATCGGCCCGCTGCTCGGCACCGTCCTGCTCACGGTGCTGCCGGAGTTCGCCGCGCCGCTGGTGGCGTGGTCGACCTTCCTTTACGCCGTGCTGCTGCTCGTCATCGTGCTGGTGATCCCCGGCGGCATCGCCGAGCTGCTCGACTTCAAGAACCGCCGCCCGCTCGAGAGCGACCGCGCCATCGTGCCGCGACCTGAGCTGGTGCCGCGCTTGTTCGACGCAAAGTCCGAGGCCGGCGCTTTGACCTTGCATCAGGTTGCACTCAGCTTCGGCGGCGTGAAGGCGATCGATGGGCTCGATCTGGAAATCAATCCCGGCCAGGTGCACGGCCTGATCGGTCCCAACGGCAGCGGCAAGACCACCACGCTCAATGTCATCTCCGGCTACTACGCACCCAAGCAGGGCGAGGTCCGGCTCAATGGCGCCGCGTTGCCGCAAGCCGCGCTGCATCTGCGCGCGCAAAAGCGTATCGCGCGCACCTTCCAGACCCCGCGCATCGTCGGCTCGGCCTCCGTGCTCGAAAACGTCATGATCGGCGGCACCATCGACGGCGAGGGGACTTTCGTCGAGTTGCTGCTGATGCTGCCGCGGCACTGGCGCGATGAAAAGAAGCTGCGCGAGTCCGCGATGCTGGCGCTGGCGATCGTTGGCCTCGAGCGGCTCGCGCATGTCCGCGCCGACCGCCTGCAGCACTCGGAGCTGCGTTTCACCGAGATCGCCCGCGCGCTGATGCTGCGCCCCGCCTATCTTTTGCTCGACGAACCCGCGGCCGGCCTGTCGGCCGACGAGATCGCGCGGCTCGCCACGCTGATCCTTGCCATCTCGCGCGCCGGCACCGGCGTGCTGCTGGTCGAGCATCATCCCGACCTGATCTTCGACATCTGTCATCATGTGACCGTGCTCAATCTCGGCAAGACCCTGGCGGCCGGCACGCCGGCGGAGATCCGCTCGCATCGGGAGGTGGTCAATGCCTATCTCGGCGGCTGATCCGCTGCTCGACGTCGCCGGCCTGTCGTCCGGCTACGGCAAGATCGGCGTGCTGCGCGGCATCGACCTCAAGGTCGGCGCCGGCGAGGTGGTGGCGCTGCTCGGCCCGAACGGCGCCGGCAAGACCACGCTGCTCCGCGCGGTGTCGGGACTGTTGCCGTGGAGCGGCAGCGTGCGTTTCGGCGGCCGTGATCTCGCCGGCTCCAGCCCGCGCGACACCGTCAAGAGCGGGCTTGCGCATGTCGTCGAGGGCCATCGCGTCTTCACCCAGCTCGACGTGATCGACAATCTCCTGCTTGCGGCCTACGACCTGCCGCGCGCAGAACGAAACGCGCGCGTCGAGGAAGTGCTGACGCTGTTTCCGGAAATCGCGGCCAAGCGCCACGAGCGCGCGGCCTGGCTGTCCGGCGGCCAGCAGCAGATGCTCGCGGTCGCGCAGGGACTGGTGCGGCGGCCGCGGCTTCTGATGCTGGACGAACCGTCGGCGGGATTGTCGCCGGTGCTGGTCGATCGTGTGCTGGTCGTGGTGCAGCGGCTGCGCGAGGCGGGAACATCGGTGCTCTTGGTCGAGCAGCTGATCGAAAAGGCGCTCGCGCTCGCCGACCGTGTTTACGCGCTGGCGCGCGGCGCGATCGTGCTGGAAGCGCAGGCGAACGAAGCCGACCTGCCGCACCGGCTGGAGCAGGCCTACATGACCGGCGGCAGCCACTAACCCCTAGAACAACAACGGAGACAACCGTGTCCAAACCAATCCAGATCGGCAACTGCACCATCCATCGCATCGTCGAGCAGGAGGGGCCGTTCTTCCCCGCCTCGGCGTTCTTCCCGACCATCACGAAAGAGCTGCTCGACGAGAATAGAAGCTGGCTGCGGCCGCGCTTCTTCGACGATCAGGACCGGCTGATGCTCTGCATCCAGAGCTACATCGTCAAGACGCCGCACCACACCATCATGATCGACAGCTGCGTCGGCAATCACAAGCCGCGGCCGACGCGGCCGTTCTGGAACATGATGAACACCGACCGCTACGAGAAGAATCTCGCGGCCGCCGGCTTCCATGTCGACGACATCGATTTCGTGATGTGCACGCATCTGCACACCGATCATGTCGGCTGGAATACCAAGCTGGAGAACGGCCGCTGGGTGCCGACCTTTCCGAAGGCGCGCTACGTGTTTTCGGACCGCGAGCTGGCGCACTGGACCCAGCGCGAGAAGGACGATCCGGCAACCTGTCCATGGATCACCGATTCCGTGCTGCCGGTGGTGGCCGCGGGTCGCGTCGACATCGTCAAGAGCGCGCATGCGTTCAACGATCTGATGACGCTGATCCCGACGCCGGGCCACACCATCGACCATTATTCCGTGCATGTCGGCAAATCGGGCAGCGACGCCGTCATCACCGGCGACATGATCCACTCGCCGTTGCAGGCGCGCTATCCCGAGCTCGGCATGATGGCGGACTGGGATTCGAAGATCGCCGGCGAGTCGCGGCGGCAATTGTTCGGCCGCTTCTGCGATACGTCCACCTTGATGTGCACGGCGCATTTCCCCTCGCCCTCGACCGCGCGCGTGGTGCGCCACAAGGACGCGTTCGATTTCGTGGATGTGTGAGTACCTCTCCCCGCGTGCGGGGAGAGGTCGGCGCGAAGCGCCGGGTGAGGGGGATTCTCCACGAGTCGTAGTCGCTGAGAAAGCCCCTCACCCCGACCCTCTCCCCGCAAGAGCGGGGAGAGGGAGTTAAGCCACCATCCCCGCCGCGATCTTCTCCGCCGACATCAGCGTCGGAAAATTGGTGTTGGCGCACGGCACCACCGGGAAGATCGAGGCGTCGACCACGCGCAGGCCCTGCATGCCCTTGACGCGGCCCTCCGTGTCCACCACCGCCATCGGATCGTCGGCGCGGCCCATGCGGCAACTGCATGAGGCGTGCCAGACGCCGATGGTGGCCTTGCGCACGAAGGCCTCCAGCGCCTCGTCGTCACCCATCACCTGGTCGAAGGTGAAGCCCTCGACCACGAAATTGTCGATCATGAAATGGCGCAGCGCCGCGGGTCCGTCCATCATCGCCGCGGCGATCCTGGTCAGGATCTTGTTCTTGGTGTTGACCACGCCGATCTTGCGCACGCGGTCGCTGTAGGAGGCCGGGAACGGCTTGTCGGTCACGGCCTTGATCGCCGCGCTCGCTTGCAAGCCCCGCCATCTTGCGGAAGCCGCTCATCAGCCGTTCGAGGTCGCGCCGGTCGGAGAGCAGGTTGAACTCGACGGTCGGCTCGGCACGGAAATCGCGCGAGGCGAGCTTGACCTGTCCGGTCTCCGAATAGGTCTTGTTGACGAAGGCCAGCAGCGAGCCGATCTGCTCGCCGACCGAATGCCAGGCCGACTTGGTCATCACGGCCACGAACATGTCGCCCTTGGGCACGCCCGGAAGCCCCGAGGAATAGCGGAAGCCCATCTGGATGTGACGGCGCGTGTGGTCGTTCATGCGCGCGCCGCGCCGCACGAAGCACGACAGCGAGATCGAAGGATGATCCATCAGCCGCTGGCCGACGCCTGGTAGCGCCATCAGCACGGGAATTCCCATGTCATGCAAGTGCCCGACCGGCCCGATGCCGGCGCGCAGCAGATGCGCGGGTGAATGGATCGCGCCACAGCACAGCACGATCTCGTTGCCGCGGAATTCCTGCTCGGCGCCGTTGACGACGGCCTTCACGCCGACGCAGCGTGTCCCGTCGAACAAAAGCTCTTTCACCTGCGTGCGGGTGGAGATCGTGAGATTGGGCCGCTTGCGCGTCTCGCGATCGAGATAGCCCATCGCGGCCGAGACGCGTTGCTCGCTCGCATTGGAATGCGTGATCGGGAAATAGCCGTCGGCGAACTCGCCGTTCTGGTCGGGCAGATATGACATCCCTGCTGCCTCGCAGGCCTTGGCCACGGCCTGCGTATGTCCGGTCCAGTGCTCCCTGGGAATGCGGCGTACCGGAATGCGGCCGTCCTTGCCGTGATAGACGCCGTCGAAATCGAGGTCGCGCTCGACTTTCTTGAAATAGGGCAGCACGTCCTTCCACGCCCAGCCGGCGGCGCCGCGCGATTCCCACTCGTCGTAGTCGGTCGGCGCGCCGCGATTGGCGAGCTGGCCGTTGATCGAGGAGCCGCCGCCGAGCACGCGCGCCTGCTCGTATTTGCGCAAGGGTGGCCGCTCTTCCGGATTGTTGTGGCTGACGATCTGGGTCGTGACCTTGAGGTCGGTCCAGTGGAAGCGCGGATCGAAATAGGCCATGCCAGAATAGCTGTCGCGGATTTCCGCCGGCTCCTCGCCGGGCGGCGTATCCTGGCCGGCTTCGAGCACGAGGATCTTATTGGCGCTTTTGGCGGAGAGGCGGTTGGCCAGCACTGATCCGGCCGAGCCGCCCCCGACGATGATGTAGTCGTACACTGGCGTTTCCCTTGTTCTTGCTTGTGCAGGAAACCTAGCGCAGGTCTGCGGTGACGTCACGTTATCTCGACGCTGTACACCTCTCCCCGCGTGCGGGGAGAGGTGAAGAGCCACCGTGTCTCTTTCAACACGACGGGCAGCGCGTTCGCATGCGCCTCATGCGCAAACTGCCCGTCGCGTTAATCTGCCGCACCTTTCTGCCATTTCCGAAAAACGGAACATGTGCTTTAATCCGTCCACCTCGCCCCAACACGAGGGACGTATCGGCCGATCGTCACGACACGTGGGGCGGGATGCGATGGACGCCGAAGCGTCACAGACGATGTGCGTCGAGGCGGATGGTCAAGTCGCGTGGTCGTGGTCCCCCGACGCTGGGATTAAGTCCGTGGAGATGCGATTTCGGCCTTGCGGCCGAAACGCAGAGATCAACGGGCGACGGAGGCTAACAAGCCCGGACTCCGGCGAGAGCGCGAAGTAAGCCGTAAACCATTGCGCAGGGAGTGCCGGATGTTTCGGCTTACCTGTACCGACTTGTGGGCATCCTCTCTTTTCTGCCCACGAGGCCTGCGGGTGCGGCCAGCGCCCGGCATTCCCTGCGCCCTCTACTTTTCGAGGGACGTGAATGACCCCATCACCCGGACGCATCTGCGCCGCGGGAATGCTCTCGCTCGTCATTGCGAGGAGCGACGCGACGAAGCAATCCAGACCTTCATCGCGGCACGATTCTGGATTGCTTCGCTTCGCTCGCAATGACGAGGGCGGATGGTCCGGAACGCCAAGAACCCGTTTCCCTCGGGCTGCAAAACACACTATGGTGCCGACCGATCCGAGGCGCGTAGTTCTTGGATCGTTCAATAAAATCAAAGGCTTGAGAGACACGAAAAGCCTTTGGAGGGTGGTTTGACGCGGTACGTTTCGACCCGGGGCGAGGCTCCGGCGCTGGGTTTCTGCGACGTGATGCTGACCGGGCTTGCCCGGGACGGCGGCCTCTACGTGCCCGAGATTTGGCCGCAGCTTTCGCGTGAGGCCACAGCCGCCTTCTTCGGCCGGCCTTATTGGGAGGTCGCCGTCGACGTGGTGCGCCCGTTCGTTGGCGGCGACATTTCGGACGCCGATCTCGGCCGCATGGCGAACGAGGCCTACGCCACCTTCCGTCATCCCGCCGTGGTGCCGCTGAACCAGATCGGCCCGCATCAATTCGTGCTCGAGCTGTTCCACGGCCCGACCCTGGCGTTCAAGGACGTCGCGATGCAGCTGATTTCGCGGCTGATGGATCACGTGCTGGCCAAGCGCGGCCAGCGCACCACGATCGTCGTCGCCACCTCGGGCGACACCGGGGGTGCTGCGGTCGATGCCTTTGCGAATCTCGAAAATGTCGACCTGATCGCGCTGTTTCCGCACGGCCGCATCTCCGAGGTGCAGCGGCGGATGATGACGACCACGGGCGCGTCGAATATCCACGCGCTCGCGATCGAAGGCACCTTCGACGACTGCCAGGCGATCGTGAAGGGCCTGTTCAATCATCACAGGTTTCGCGATCAGGTGTCGCTGTCCGGCGTCAACTCCATCAACTGGGCGCGTGTGGTCGCGCAGATCGTCTACTACTTCACCTCGGCGGTGGCGCTCGGCGCGCCCTCGCGGGCTGTCGACTTCACCGTGCCGACCGGCAATTTCGGCGACATTTTTGCCGGCTTCGCGGCCAAGCGCATGGGCCTGCCGATCCGCTGCCTGCGCATCGCGACCAACGTCAACGACATCCTGGCGCGCACGCTGAAGACCGGCATCTACGAGGTGCGCGAGGTGCACGCCACCGCGTCGCCCTCGATGGACATTCAGATCTCCTCGAATTTCGAGCGGCTGCTGTTCGAGGCCAGCAAGCGCGATGCGGCTGCCGTGCGGCGGCTGATGGAGCAGCTCAAACAGTCCGGCCGCTTCGTGTTGCCGGATGCGATGCTGGCCGCGATCCGCGAGGAGTTCGATGCCGGCCGCGCCGATGAGACCGAAACCGCGGCTGCGATCCGCGCCGCCTGGCGCGAGGCCGGCCAGCTGGTCGATCCCCACACCGCGGTCGCGCTCGCGGTCGCCGACCGCGACACCTCGGACAGCAGCGTTCCGAACATCGTGCTGTCGACCGCGCATCCCGCGAAATTCCCGGATGCGGTGGAAGCGGCGTGCGGCATCCGTCCGCAATTGCCGGCCTGGCTCGACGGGCTGATGACGCGGCCGGAACGGGTGAGGATCGTCAGCAACGATCAGGCCGAGGTCGAGAAATTCGTGCTGTCGGTGAGCCGCGCCGCGAAGCAAGGAGTTGTTTAATGGCTGTCGAAATCACGAAGCTGGAAACCGGGTTGACGGTCGTGACCGACGCCATGCCGCATCTGGAGACGGCCGCGCTCGGCGTGTGGGCCGGCGTCGGCGGCCGCGACGAGAAGCCGAACGAGCATGGCATCTCGCATCTGCTCGAGCACATGGCCTTCAAGGGCACCACCACGCGCTCGTCGCGGCAGATCGTCGAGGAGATCGAAGCCGTCGGCGGCGATCTCAACGCCGGCACCTCGACCGAGACCACCGCCTATTATGCGCGGGTGATGAAGGCGGACGTGCCGCTGGCGCTCGACGTGCTCTCCGACATCCTGTCCAATCCCTCCTTCGTCCCCGACGAGCTCGAGCGCGAGAAGAGCGTGATTGCGCAGGAGATCGGCGCGGCGCAGGACACGCCCGACGACGTCATCTTCGAGCACCTCAACGAGCTCTGCTATCCCGACCAGCCGATGGGCCGCTCGCTGCTCGGCACCACCAAGACGCTGAAGGGGCTCGACCGCGACATGCTGCGCAACTATCTCGGCACCCATTATCGCGGGCCGGACATGGTGGTGGCGGCCGCCGGCGCCGTCGACCATGCCAAAGTCGTTGCCGATGTCGCCGAGCGCTTCAAGAGTTTCAACGGCGCGCCGGCGCCGAAGCCGACGCCTGCGATGTTCGGCAAGGGCGGCTCGCGCGTGGTGCATCGCGAGCTCGAGCAGGCGCATCTGACCCTGGCGCTGGAAGGCGTGCCGCAGACCGACCTGTCGCTGTTCTCGCTGCAGGTGTTCACCAACACGGTCGGCGGCGGGATGTCGTCGCGCCTGTTCCAGGAGGTGCGCGAGAAGCGCGGCCTGTGCTACTCGATCTATTCCTTCCACGCGCCTTATACCGACACCGGCTTCTTCGGCCTCTATACCGGCACCGATCCGGCCGACGCGCCCGAGATGATGGAGGTCGTGGTCGACGTCATCAACGAGGCGGTCGAGACGTTGACCGAAGCCGAGGTGGCGCGGGCCAAGGCGCAGATGAAGGCGGGGCTGCTGATGGCGCTGGAAAGCTGTTCCTCGCGCGCCGAGCAGCTGGCGCGCCATGTGCTGGCCTATGGCAGGCCACAGACCACGGACGAATTGCTGGCAAGAATTGACGCTGTCACCGCCGAAACCGCAAAAAATGCTGCGCGTGCGCTGCTCTCGCGCAGCCGGCCCGCGGTGGTCGCGCTCGGCACCGGCAGGGGTCTGGACACGGCGGTCAATTTTGCGGAAGGTTTGACGCGGCCGAAAGCCAAAGCGCGCTTGCATTGAGTACTAGTGCGGCGGATTTGACATTCGCTTGGACTCGCCGCGGGTTCGGGAGCGAATGTCAAATCCAAAGCCGCACTAGCAAACAATATCTGCTAGTGTCCCTTTGGCTCCGACATTCGCAGTAGAAGCCTCCGCAAGGGGGTGCGAATGTCGGAGCCGGGACACTAGGAGCGGGGGAGCATCACCCATGGCCCTGTTTCGTTTGCCATCTTCCGGACCGGCCGCGCTGGCCCCGCGCGGTCACGGCCTGGTGTTGCGCGCGCCGCAAATGTCCGATTTCCTGCAATGGGCGCATTTGCGCGAATTCAGCCGCGAATATCTGACGCCGTGGGAGCCGATCTGGCCGTCGGACGACCTCACCCGCTCGGGCTTCCGCCGCAGGCTCCGCCGCTACACCGAGGACATCGCGGCTGACCGCTCCTATCCCTTCATCATTTTCCGCGAAACCGACGGCGCCATGCTTGGCGGCATCACGCTCGCCAATGTGCGCCGTGGCATCGTGCAGGCCGGCACCATCGGCTACTGGGTCGGCCAACCCCATGCGCATCGTGGCCACATGACCGCGGCGCTGCGGGTGTTGCTGCCGACGCTGTTCGGCGAGCTCAACCTGCATCGCGTCGAGGCCGCCTGCATTCCCTCCAACGCGCCGTCGATCCGGGTGCTGGAGAAATGCGGTTTTTCCCGTGAGGGCCTGGCGCGCCGCTATCTCTGCATCAACGGCGTCTGGCAGGATCACCTGCTGTTCGGCCTGCTGCACGAGGATTTCCGCGGCTGAGGCATGATCCGGAAAAGTGTGAAGCGGTTTTCCGCGAAGATCATGCCCAAACAAAGTTGGTCCGACTTTCGCAGCATGAGACGCGCCTTGGGTTTGCCGACATCGCCTTGCTATAAGTTCGCGTCGGGGGGCGACGGCCAGGGCATGATCCGGAAAAGTGTGAAGCGGTTTTCCGAAAAGATCATGCCCAAACAAAGAGGCATGATCCGGAAAAGTGTGAAGCGGTTTTCCGAAAAGATCATGCCCCAACAAAGAGACATGCAGGGTCATCGCATGGGTGAAAAGACGTTCATCAATATTGGCGCGGCCGCGCTTTGCCTGGCGCTGGCCTGCGCGTGGGCCGCGCCCGCGTCGGCGCAATCGCTGACCGACCGCTTCAAGGGGCTTTTCGGCGGCAAGAAGGAAGAGCCGCCGCCGCTGGTCTCGGCCGAGCCCGCACCCGAGGTCAACTGTCCGCAGGTCACGATCCGGTTCGGCGCATCGACCTATGTGATCGGCGCGCCGGGCAAGCAGGCGGTCGGCAACGACGTGCGCTACCAGGCCTCGATCGGCAAGCTGGCGCGCGAATGCATCAAGTCGGGCGGCGAGATCACCGCGCATATCGGCATTCAGGGCCGCGTCATTGCCGGTCCCGCCGGCGCGCCACCGACGGTCGAGATTCCGCTGCGCGTCGCCGTGGTGCAGGGCGGTGTCGGCGAGAAGGTGATCGCCACCAAGGCCTACACGACGACGGTCACGATGTCGCAGGACGAAAGCGTGCCGTTCACCTTCGTCGCCGAGGATCTGGTCTATCCGGCGCCGGTCGGCCGGGCGGGCGACAGCTATATTTTCTATGTCGGCTTCGATCCGCAACTGGTGTCCACGGAGAAGCCGAAACCGGCGAAGAAGAAGAAGTAGGATTTCACCCTCGCCCTCCAGGGGAGGGTAAGCAAACAAGAAGGCCGCCGTGAATTTCACGGCGGCCTTTGAAGACGAAGCTATTTTGAAAAAGTTGTTTTCGACTCAGTTCAGTTTCTGCCGGACTTCGGCAATGCCCTTTGCGAGCAGGTCGTCGGCGACCTGGCCCTTCACCGACTGCGACAGGATCGTGGTGGCGGCGGTGACGGCCGCTTCCGCAGCCGCAGCACGGACATCGGCGAGCGCCTGCGCCTCGGCGAGCGCGATCTTGCTCTCGGCGGTCTTGGTGCGGCGGGCGACGAAGTCTTCCATCTTGGTCCTGGCGTTGGCGGCGATGCGCTCGGCCTCGGCCCTGGCGTTGGTGACGATTTCCTCGGCCTCGCGTTCGGCCGAGGCGCGGCGCGCCTTGTACTCGTCGAGCACCTTGGCGGCCTCGTCCTTGAGGCGGCGGGCGTCGTCGAGTTCCGCCTTGATGCGCTCGGCGCGATGGTCGAGCGCGGTGAACATCGTGCGGTGGACGCCGAGCCAGGCGAATACACCCATCAGGATGACGAACGCGATCGCTACCCAGGTCTCCGGATCTTCAAACATCGGGCCTATCCCTTCAACGAGGCTTCTACTGCGGCTTCGACCGCCTTGCCGTCGGGCCGCTACCTGATCAGGCGCTGCACGATGGCGCTCGCCGGCGTCGGCCGCAATGCCGCGCACATTGCCCATCGCGGTCGCGCGGGTGGCGGCGATCGACTTCTCCGCATCGGCGAGCTTGGCGGCGAGCTTGTCTTCCAGCGACTTGCGTTCCGCCTCGGAGGCCGCGTTCGCTTCTCGCGGGTCTCCGCGCCGATCGCCTGCGCCTTCGACCGCGGCCTTGGCGAGATCGTCCTCATAGGCCTTCAGCGCCGCTTTCCGACTCGTCCTTGAGCTTCTGCGCTTCGGCGAGATCGCCCTCGATCTTGTTCTGACGCGCATCGATCACCGCGCCGACGCGCGGCAGCGCGACGCGGGAGACGATGATGTAGAGCACGACAAAGAAGACGACCAGCGATACCAGCTGCGAGGGGAAGGTGGACGAGTTGAACGGCGGAAAGGTGCTCCGCTGTGCTGACCGCCTTCCGCTCCGGTGTGTGCGCCGGTTTTCGCGTTGCCATGACTTTCAGCCATGGGGTTCTCCTGTTGCTGTCATTCGCGCCGCCGAGGTGCGGCGCGCGACGAGGCCGCTCAGAACACGAACAGCAGAAGCAGGCGCGATCAGCAGCGAGAAGATGCCGAGCGCTTCGGTCAACGGCGAAGCCGAAGATCAGGTTGCCGAACTGGCCCTGGGCGGCGGACGGGTTGCGCACCGCGGCGGCGAGATAGTTGCCGAAGATCACGCCGACGCCGACGCCCGCACCGCCCATGCCGATGCACGCGATGCCCGCGCCGATGAGTTTTGCTGCTGCCGGATCCATTTTTTGCTCCTTGAGAAGAAAGATTTCAGGTGTGGGTGGAAGGTTTCCGGGACGGCTCAGTGTCCCGGATGAATGCGCGTCGTTGAGGTAGATGCAGGTCAGGATCGCAAACACATACGCCTGCAGGAACGCGACCAGCAATTTCAAGGGCAGTGATCGCAATCGTCAGCGCCAGCGGCAGCACGCCGCCGATCCAGCCGACGGCGCCGAGCGCAGACGCCGAGCATGGCGACAAAGCCCGCGAACACCTTCAGTGCGATATGGCCAGCCAGCATGTTGGCGAACAGACGCACGCTGTGCGAGATCGGTCGCAGGAAGAACGAGAAGATCTCGATGAAGACGACGAGCGGCAGAACGAAGATCGGGATACCCGACGGCACGAAAATCCTGAAGAATTTCAAGCCGTTCTTGTAGAACCCGTAGATCAGCACGGTGAAGAACACCAGCAGCGCCAGCGTCGCCGTGACGATGATCTGGCTCGAGATCGTGATAGGCGTAGGGGATGATGCCGACGAGGTTCGAGACGCAGATGAACATGAACAGCGAGAAGATCAGCGGGAAGAACTTCATGCCTTCCGAGCCGGCCGTCGAGCGGATGGTCGAGGCCACGAACTCGTAGCTGATCTCGGCGATCGACTGGAAACGGCCGGGCACGAGCTGCCTGCTCGGCAGAGCCGCCGATCATCAGCACCGAGATGAGCACGACCGCGAGCAGCATGAAGGCCGACGCATTGGTGAAGTAGATCGGATGACTGCCGATCTGGCCGATCTTGAAGAGATTTTCGATGTGGAACTGATGGATCGGGTCGATGGTCATCCGCGCGGCTCTTGGTCCGCCGGCGTCAATGCCGGCATTCGAAATTCCAGATGTCGTGACTTCCGCCGGTTCAGCGATTGCCGGAAAGCTCTGCCAGCGGACCTCACCACGTTCACCACCCCGGCAACGAAGCCGAGCAGAACAAACACGATGAGACCGAACGGCGACGTCGACAGCAAGTGGTCGAATCCCCAGCCAATCACCGCTCCGACGACAACGCCCGCGACCAATTCCGAGGACAGGCGAAAACCGATCGCCATGGCCGAAGCCCTGGCTGCACCGTCTTCGCTTTACCGCCTGTTTGGTCAGTCCCGGATTTTCCGATTGCCGCGAATTTCGGACAACCGCTGATCGAGACTTCCGAGCCTTGCGGAAAGCGCAGCTTCGTCAGGCGATTTATCGCGATTTCCATGTCCCTCGCCGTTCGTGCCATCCGACATGTTGTGGAGACCCGATCCGACGCGCGGGATGAGAGAAATTGCGCACCGCCCTTGAAAGCCGCGCGGACCATACTGACCGCGACTAGCCAAGTCAAGATTGCGTGTTAATGGATTAGCCGTTTGATTTCTATGACTTATTTGGACTGTGCCGAGCCTCCCGCGAAGCTCTCATCGCACTGCAGCAGCCTGTGTCCACAGGCGGTATGCTTGCACGCGTCTGAGCGCTCTGTTGGGATGCCCGCGCCCGTCCTGCGCCATTCGCCCGGAGACCGTATGCCCCGCCAGATCGACTACTATTTTTCGTTTTCCTCGCCCTGGGCCTATATCGGCCACAAGGCCTTCCGCGAGGTCGTCGACGCGCATGGCGTCAAGGTGAACCACAAGCCGGTGGTGCTGGTCGAATTGTTCTCGGAGACCGGCGGACTGCCGCTGATCAAGCGTCATCCGGTGCGGCAGCGCTATCGCATGATGGAGTTGCAGCGCTGGCGCGACAAGCGCGGGCTGAACTTCCATTTTCGGCCAAAAAATGTGCCGCTCAACGCCCGCCTCGCCGACGGTGTGGTGATTGCCGCCGTCGAGGCCGGGCTCGATCCCGACCCGTATCTGCGACGTGCCTTTCCGGCGGTGTGGGAGCGGGAACTCAATCTCGCCGACCCTGATGTCGTCACGAAGCTCGCCGACGAGGCCGGCCTTCCCGGCAAGAAGCTGGTCGAACGCTCGGCGTCGGACGACATCGGCGCCGTCTACGAGCAGAACCGCCAGGATGCGATCGCCGCCGACGTGTTCGGCTCGCCGGTTTACGTGCTCGACGGCGAGGTGTTCTGGGGACAGGACCGGATCGAATTGCTGGCGGATGCGTTGAAAAGTGGCCGCAAGGCTTATAGCTCCAATGTTTGAGCGCATGAGGCGGAGCCACGCCATGGTTGCCTTGATGACTCCCTTGCCTTCGAGATTTGCTTTGCTTGTTGCCGGTGCATGCCTTGCCGGTGCATGTCTTGTCGGTCTTGCGCCGGCAGTTGCTGCCGAGACGCCCGACACCGAGAACGGCCGCTACACGCTGCAGCCGTCCGGCGACGGCATGGTCCGGCTCGACACGCGAACCGGCACCGTTTCCAATTGCAGCAATTCGGCCGCCGGCTGGGCCTGCTACGCCGTGCCGGACGAGCGCGCGGCGCTGGATGCCGAGATCGGCCGGTTGCAGGCGGAGAACGACAAGCTGAAGGCTCAGCTTGCCTCGCGCGAGCCTTCGCCTGCCCCCGGCAAGACCGAGGAGGCCATGCCGAAATCGGACAAGGCGCCGAGCACGGCCGACGGCCAGCGCAAGCTCGAGATTCCGCTGCCCAGCGACCAGGACATGGATCGCGTGATGTCGTTCCTCGAGCGCGCCTGGCGGCGGCTGATCGACATGGCGAGCCGCGTGCAGAAAGACATGTCCGGCGGAAAGCTTTGAGCGCAGTGAGCGAGTCCAGGCAGATATCGCGCAGCCGGCCCTCGGCCGCGAACGTCAGCAGCATCGTCAGCGCGCTGCTCACCGTGCAGACCCGCGGCAAGGGTTTTGTCGATCTGACCACTGAGGTCGCCAAATTCGCACGCGAGGCAAATGCGGGCGAGGGCGCGGTGACGCTGTTCATCCGCCATACCTCGGCCTCGCTCACCATTCAGGAGAACGCCGACCCGTCCGTGCTTGCCGATCTCGAGACCGCGCTTTCGCGACTTGCGCCCGAGGATTTCGCCTGGACGCACGACACCGAAGGTCCCGACGACATGCCCGCGCATATCAAGACGATGTTGACCGGCACTTCGCTGCAGATCCCGGTGCTCAACGGCGAGCTTGCGCTCGGCACCTGGCAGGCGATCTATCTGGTCGAGCATCGCAGCCGTCCACACGCCCGCGAGGTGGTGCTGCAATTTATTGGCGCCGCCAGGGCGTGATCCGGAATGAGAAACGGCCGCGGATCGCTCCGCGGCCGTTGCATCAAGAATGTGTCGACCATCAGGTCTTGGTGATGTCGACGTCCTTGGTTTCGGGAAGGAAGATCGCGCCGATGATCAGGCTCATCACCGCGATCCCGATCGGGTACCACAGGCCGGAATAGATGTTTCCGGTCGTGGCGGCGATCGCGAACACGAGCGCCGGGAGGAAGCCGCCGAACCAGCCGTTGCCGATGTGATAGGGCAGGGACATGCTGGTGTAGCGGATGCGGCTCGGGAACAGCTCGACCAGCCAGGCCGCGATCGGTGCGTAGACCAGGGTCACGTAGATCACGAGGATCCAGAGCAGCACCGTCGTCATCACATAGTTGATGTCGTTCGGATCGGCGGAGGCCGGATAGCCGTGCGCCTTGATCGCTGCGGCGACATCCTTGCCGAAGGTCGGGCTTGTGGCGTCCAGCGTCTGGTCGCCGACCTTGACCTTGGCCTTGGTGCCGGCCGGCGCGGCTTCGTTGCTATAATTCACCGACGCGGTGACGAGCGCGGATTTCGCCACGTCGCAGCTGGTGGTGAACTTCTCGGTACCGGTCGCCTTGAACTGGAACGAGCACTCGTTGGGATCGGCGATCACGGTGACAGGCGCGTTTGCCAGCGCCGTCTCGAGCTTCGGATTGGCGAAGTGGGTAATTCCCTTGAAGATCGGGAAATACGTCACGGCCGCCAGCAGGAAGCCAGCGAGGATGATCGGCTTGCGGCCGATCCTGTCCGAGAGGATGCCGAAGATGATGAAGAAGGGCGTGCCGAGCGCCAGCGCGATCACGATCATGATCTGCGCAGGCACGGCGGCGACCTTGATGGTCTGGGTCAGGAAGAACAGCGCATAGAACTGTCCGCCGTACCACACCACGGCTTCACCGGCGGTGGCGCCGAACAGCGCGAAGATCGCGATCTTGGCGTTGGACCAGGTGCCGAAGGCCTCCGTCAGCGGCCGCTTCGAGGTTTTGCCTTCCTCCTTCATCTTCTGGAACACAGGCGACTCGCTCAGCGTCAAGCGAATCCAGATCGAGACGATCAAGAGGATGCCGGAGAGCAGGAACGGAACGCGCCAGCCCCAATCGCCGAAGGTCTCTTCGCCCTGCCAGCTGCGGATACCGAGGATCAGCAGCAGCGCGAGGAACAGGCCGAGCGTTGCAGTGGTCTGAATCCAGGAGGTGTAATAGCCGCGCTGGCCGGGCGGCGCATGTTCGGCGACGTAGGTCGCAGCACCGCCATACTCGCCGCCGAGCGCGAGGCCCTGCACGAGGCGGAGCAGGATCAGCACGATCGGCGCAGCGATGCCCCAGGTGCCGTAACCGGGCAGCAGGCCGATGAAGAATGTGCCGACGCCCATCAGCGTCATGGTGATCAGGAAGGTGTATTTGCGGCCGATCATGTCGCCGAACCGACCGAAGATCAGTGCGCCGAACGGCCGCACCGCGAAGCCCGCGGCGAAGGCGAGCAGCGCGAAGATGAAGCCGACATTCGGCGGCACATTGGCGAAGAAGTACTTCGCGAGGAACACGCCGAGCGTTCCGTAGATGTAGAAGTCGTACCATTCGAAGACGGTGCCGAGCGACGAAGCGAAGATGACCTTCCGCTCCTCAGCCGTCATGCCGCCCGTGCGGACTCCGCCCGCAGTTGCTGCCATAGTCATTGCGTTTGCTCCCCGACGATTTTTGACGATGAAGGCCCTGCCCCGCTGCCTGCCGGACTCTTCCCGGCATGGGGCCTCAACTCACGGTAACATTGCGGTGAAAAGCCGCCAAATAAGACTTTTGGCTCTTGCATCAATTATGTGTGGAGCATGCCCAGAGGGGTCGGGCGGCTGCCCTCGCCATCCGCTATTGCGGCGCACAATGGCTATTAACCGCGCTGGCGCGAGGCGCCATTGAGTGCTTGCATGCGTTATACCAACGCAAGAGAATCAGAGTTGAAAGTCTTCCGCCTTTGCCTGCACAAGGCGTGGCGGGTTCATCCACCAACGACAAGAAAGCCAAATGGCCGCTGCCCACACCCACCTCGTCATCGCCGACGACCATCCGCTGTTTCGCGATGCCTTGCGACAGGCGGTCGCAAGCGTCGTCAGCACCGCGAAGATCGATGAGGCGGGATCGTTCGAAGACCTGACCGCGCTTCTCGAACAGGACTCCGACGTCGACCTGATCCTGCTCGACCTCTCGATGCCCGGAATCTCCGGCTTCTCCGGACTGATCTATCTGCGCGCACAATATCCGGCGATTCCGGTCGTCATCGTGTCGGCGAGCGATGATGGGGCCACCATCCGCCGCTCGCTGGATTTCGGCGCGTCGGGCTTCATTCCAAAGCGGTTCGGCGTCGACACGCTGCGCGACGCCCTCATGAAGGTGATGGACGGCGACGTCTGGGTTCCCCAGGACACCGATCTGACATCGGCTGCCGATCCCGACATGACCCGGCTGCGCGACCGTCTGGTGACGCTGACGCCGCAGCAGGTGCGGGTGCTGATGATGCTGTCGGAGGGATTGCTCAACAAGCAGATCGCCTACGAGCTCGGCGTCTCCGAGGCCACCATCAAGGCGCATGTCTCGGCGATCCTGCAAAAGCTCGGCGTCGAGAGCCGCACCCAGGCGGTGATTGCCGCCGCCAAGATCGCCGGCAACCAGTGGCGGCAGAGCACGCCGTCGGAACAGTAATTACTCCGCAGCGATCATCTGCTGGGTGCGCCACTGCCCGAGCAGGGCGCGCAATGAGGCCGGCTTCACCGGCTTGTTCAGCACCGCGATCTTCTCCTCGCGCGCCGCGGCGCGGACATGCGGGCTGCGGTCGGCGGTGATCAGAATCGCCGGCAGGTTCTCGCCGAAGCGGCGGCGGATGTCGCGGATCGCGGCAACGCCGTTGCCGCGATCGAGATGATAGTCGACGAGGAGCCCGGTGACGCGGCCGCCCGCGGCTTCGATGGCGTCCATCGCCATCTCGGGATCGGTGACCGCGATCACCTCGGCATCCCAGGCGGTGAGCAGCGTCTTCATGCCGTCGAGGATGGCGAGGTCGTTCTCGATGCACACAATGCGCGCCCCCGCAATCGGAGTCCGCAACAACGGCGTTGCGCTGGTGACCGCGGCGGTGTGGTTGATCGCCTTGGCCGTCGGCACCGTTACCGAGAACAGCGAGCCGCCGCCCGGATTGGAATCGATCGCAATGGCGTGGTTGAGCACGCGCGCCAATCGCTCGACGATCGACAGTCCGAGGCCGAGACCGCGCGCGATCCGCGCACCCTGCTCGAGACGGTGGAACTCCTTGAAGATCTCGCCGCGCTTGAGCAGGGGAATGCCGACGCCGGTGTCGTAAACGCCGATGTGCAGGGACTCTCCGCGGCGGCGGCAGCCGACCAGCACGCGGCCCTGCGGGGTGTACTTGATCGCATTGGAGATGAAGTTCTGCAGCAGTCGCCGCAGCAGCGAGCGGTCCGATTCCACCGGCAGCGAGCAGGGCACGAAGGTGAGCCGCAAGTTCTTGGCGCGCGCGATCGGCGCGAACTCGATTTCGAGCGAGCGCATCAGGTCGGCCATCTTGAAGCTCGAGATCGACGGCGTCATGGCGCCGGCGTCGAGCCGGGAGATGTCGAGCAGTGCGCTCAGGATTTCCTCGATCGCCTCCAGGGAGTTGTCGATGTTCTCGACCAGCCTGGAATCATCGCCGACGCTCTTGCGCTCGACCAGGCTCGTGACATAGAGCCGCGCCGCATTGAGCGGCTGCAGAATGTCGTGGCTGGCGGCGGCGAGGAAGCGCGTCTTCGAGATGTTGGCGTCTTCCGCCGCGCTCTTGGCCAGCGCCAGCTCGGAATTGAGGCGGGTGAGCTCCTCGGTGCGGTCGCGCACGCGCTTTTCCAGCGTGGCGTTGGCGCGCTCCAGCGCTTCGGCCGCCTCGAACGAGGGGGTCACGTCGGTGAAGGTGATGACGAGGCCGGTATCCGGCATCCGGTTGGAGCGCACCTCGATCACCATGTGACGATCGGGCAGCCGCTCCAGATACGGTTCGCCCTCGGCGGTGTAAGCGGCGAGCCGCCGCTCCATCAGCACTTCGCTGTCGCCGGAGCCGGGTGGATCGATGCCCATCTGCTCGAGGATGTCGCGCAGGGGAATTCCGATCTGCACCAGCTGCGGCGGTAGCGCCAGGATCTCCGCGAATTGCCGGTTCGAGCAGATCAGCTGCAATTCGGTGTCGAACACCGCGATGCCTTGCCGCACGTGATTCAAGGCGGTCTGCAGGACTTCACGGTTGAAATGGAAGGCGGCATGGGAGTCGTCGAGCAGTTTCAGCGCGGCCTTGGCGGACACCGTCCGCTTGCGCAGCAGCAGCGACATCACGAGGCGCGAGGAGGCAGCACCAATCGAGGATGCGATCAGATGCTCGGCGTGCTGGAGAAGCTCGAAATCGGCGGGTGCCGCCGGATCGAGCAGCGTATTGTGGGTCGCGCCGAAGGCCTGGAACGAGCGGCGCGCACGGTCCGCGCCGAGATATTGCGCCACCGTGCTCTGGATATCCTGCACCGTGACGGTCGAGCGCCAGCGGCGGAAGGTCGGCGACATCGGCGCGAGGTCGCTCGGCACGAACAGATCGGCCTGCAACCGCTCGATCGAGGAGGGCTGGCGCGCCAGTGACAGCGCGACATAAATGAGAAGATTGAGGGACAAGCTCCACAGCACGCCGTGAAGCAGCGGTGGAAGATCGGCGCCGAACAAGGCCTGCGGCCGCAGCGCCTCGATTCCGAACGGGCCGTGTGCGAGGAATTCGATTCCCGTGGGATAGCTGTCGAGGAAGGACGGAATGAACAGCGTGTAGGCCCATACGGCGAAGCCGATCAGCATGCCGCCGATCGCACCGCGCGCGGTGCCGCGGCGCCACAGCAGCCCGCCGAAGAAGGACGGCGCAAGCTGGGCGATCGCGGCGAACGACAACAGGCCGATGGCCGCCAGCTGCGTATTGCCGAGCGCGCGATAGTAGAAATAGGCCATCAGCATGATGGCGAAGATCGCGAAACGGCGGACCTTCAGCAGGAAGTCGCCGAAATCCTTGGTCTGGCTCTGCGTGCGCGGCTCGCGCTGCAGCACCAGCGGCACCACGATGTCGTTCGACACCATGATCGACAGCGCGACGCATTCGACGATCACCATGGCGGTCGCCGCCGACAGCCCGCCGAGGAAGACGACGACGCTGAGCAGCGGGGCGTCGCCCTCGATCGGCAACGCCAGCACGTACATGTCGCTGTCGACGGCGCCGAACGGGAAGCTGACGAGGCCGGCGATCGCGATCGGAATCACGAAGACGTTGATGGCGACGAGATAGAGCGGGAACAGCCAGCGCGCGCGCGAGACCTCGGCGTCGGTGGAATTCTCCACCACGCTGACATGGAACTGGCGCGGCAGCAGCATGATGGCGCAGAAGGACAGGAGCACCATGCAAAGGAAGTTGCCGATGGTCGGCGTGTACTCCAACGCTCGCACCGCCTCCGGCGTCTTCATCGCACGCTGGACCAGTTCGCTCGGATGGAACATCCAGAAGGTGATGAAGGCGCCGACGGCGAGGAAGGCGACGAGCTTGACGACGGATTCGATGGCGACCGCGAGCATCAAGCCGTGCTGATGCTCGGTGGCGTCGGTCTGGCGGGTGCCGAACAGCACGGCGAAGGTCGCCATCGCAAGCGTCACCATCAGCGCGATGTCGCCGATGATCGGAATCTTGGAGAAGGCCTGATCTTCGCTCAGGATGGTTTCGAGCGAGGAGGCCATCGCCTTGAGCTGCAGCGCGATGTAGGGCACCGAGCCGATGATTGCGATCAGCGCGACGGTGGCGGCGACCGCCTGGCTCTTGCCGTAACGCGCGCCGATGAAGTCGGCGATCGAGGTGATGTTCTGTGCCTTCGCAAGTTCGATGACACGACGGAGCAGCGGCGTGCAGAGCCCGATCATCACGATCGGGCCGACATAGATCGCAAGGAAATCGGTGCTGGTGCGGGTGGCGAAACCGACCGAGCCGAAGAAGGTCCAGGACGTGCAGTAGATCGCCAGCGACAGCGGATAGATCCAGCCGTTGGCGTTGCGGCGCTCGGCCGGCGACAGGCGGTCGCCGTAGCTCGCCAGCAGGAACAGGCACCCGATGTAGCCGAAGGCGGCTGCGATCACGCCCCAGTCGTGCAGCATCGTGGTTTTGGTCTCCCTGGAACCGGCTGCCCCTTGATTTCCAAGGAAAACTTTACTCCCTGCCGCCTCGGCAAGCGACAGCGATTTTCCCGCAAAAGCCGGGATTTAGGGATGTCGTTAAGGCGAGGAGCTCTATTCGGCCGCGAGTGACTTCCGCTTCAGCGGCAGGCCGAGCCGTTCCCAGACCTGCAGCAGGGCCTCGGCGAGCGCGTCGATCAGGCCGTCCTCATGATAGGGCGAGGGCGTGATGCGCAGCCGCTCGGTGCCCTTGGCGACCGTCGGATAGTTGATCGGCTGGATGTAAATGCCGTGCTCTTCGAGCAGCAAATCCGAGGCTTGCTTGCAGAGCTCGGGATCACCGACGAACAGCGGCACGATGTGGGTATCGCTCGACATCACGGGCAGGCCGGCGGCGGACAGGATCGCCTTGACGCGGGCGGCGCGATCCTGGTGGCGCTCGCGCTCCCAGTTCGAGGTCTTCAGATGCCGGATCGCGGCGGTCGCGGCCGAGCAGATCGGCGGCGGCAGCGCGGTGGTGAAGATGAAGCCCGGCGCATAGGAGCGCACGGCGTCGATGATCTCGGTGCTGGCCGCGATATAGCCGCCGAGACAACCGAACGCCTTGGCCAGCGTGCCTTCCAGCACATCGATGCGATGCATGACGCCGTCGCGCTCGGCAATGCCGCCGCCGCGCGGACCGTACATGCCGACCGCATGCACCTCGTCGACATAGGTCATCGCGGCGTATTTTTCGGCGAGATCGCAGATCTTCGCCAGCGGCGCGACGTCGCCGTCCATGGAATAAAGGCTCTCGCAGACGATCAGCTTGGGCCGGTCGCCGGCGGCGCGCAGCAGCTCTTCCAGATGGGCGGTGTCGTTATGGCGGAAGATCTTGCGCTCGCAGCCGGAGCCGCGGACGCCCTCGATCATCGAATTGTGGTTGAGCGCATCCGACAGGATCAGGCAGTTCGGAATGAGCTGGGCGATGGTGGCGATGCCGGTGTGGTTCGACACATAGCCTGAGGTGAACAGCAGCGCCGCTTGCTTGCCGTGCAGATCGGCGAGCTCATGCTCGAGCTGCACCAGCGGATGGTGCGTTGCCGGCGATGTTGCGGGTGCCGCCGGCGCCGGTGCCAACGCGCGTCGCGGTCTCGACCATGGCGCCGACCACCTTCGGGTGCTGGCCCATGCCGAGATAATCGTTTGAGCACCAGATCACGACATTGCGGACGCCCTTCGGCGAGTGCCACAGCGCATGCGGAAAGCGGCCGGCGATCCGTTCGAGATCGGCAAACACACGGTAGCGGTGCTCGTCATGGAGGCGACCGAGCGCGGCACTGAAGAACTGGCTGTAATCCATCGCAAAACCTGAAGCGGGAACCGGGACAAGCTCCTGACCTTTTTAGAGCCTTTCCAGCTTTGCTGTCGAGCATGAATCTGCTCTCTCCGTGCATGGCCGGGCGATTCCGAAAGCGGATCGAAAATTGATGTAAATCAATGGTGTGGCCGAGGACGACGATTCCTCGAAACGGCGGCGATCACGTGGTCCTGAAGCGCAGCACGCCGTCGGTTTCCGCAGCGGTCAGGCGGCCCTCGACCAGCATGTAATTGACATGGGCGATCAGCTCTCCGGCCGCAAATCCCATCTGGTGCGGGTCCAGCACGTGCTTGTGAAACACCACCGGCACCAGTTCCTTGGAGGTCTGCGGTACGTCGAGGCAGGCCTCGGCAATCAGCCGGCAGCGCTCCTCGTGATGGTCGGCGAGCTGCTTGATGCGGGTCTTCAAGCCGTAGAACGGCACGCCATGGCCGGGCAGCACGATCACGTCATAGGGCAGGGTGGTGGTGAGGCTCGCCAGCGAGAACAGGTATTCGCCGAGCGAGTTCTGGTCGGGCTCGACCGCCCAGACGCTGACATTGGGTGAAATCTTGCTCAGCACCTGATCGGCTGAAAGAAACAGCTTGTCGGCGGCGCAGTACAGCATCACCTGGTCGAGTGCGTGACCGCCACCGGTGATCACCTTGAAGCGGCGGCTGCCGATCGTGATCTCCTCGCCATGCGAGATGCGCCGGTAGGACGGCGGCAGCACCGAGACGCGCTTCAGATAATCCTGGCCGCGGCCGAGCAGCTTTTCGGTCAGGCTCTCGTCCATGCCGTGGCGGCGGAAGAACAGCCGCTGCGCGTTGCGCCGCTCATCGGTGCCGCGGTTCTGATGATACACCGATTGCAAATACTCGACCTGCGACATCACCAGCGGACAATCGAAGCGCTCGACGATCCAGCCGGCAAGTCCGACATGATCGGGATGCGAATGGGTCACGATCAGGCGCGTGATCTTGAAGCCCTTGAGCGGCCCTTCGAGCAGCGCCGTCCACGCCGCGATGGTTTCCTCGTTGCCGAAGCCGGCATCGACCGCGGCCCAGCCGTCGCCGTCGGCGAGCAGATAGATGTTCACATGGTTGAGGCGGAACGGCAGCTTCAGCCGCAGCCACAACACGCCCGGCATCACCTCCACGGCCTGGTCGTGCCCGGGATGGTTCTCCCAAGGGTAGCGCAGCGCCTCGGCGGAGGAATGAACTTTTTCGCTCTTCGAATGCATGGCCTTGGCTTAGCCGCACAAATGGCGCGGCGCCAGCCGAAAAAGTGTCCCCAAAGTCACATTAGCTATGCACGGCGTCATTGCGAGGAGCGAAGCGACGAAGCAATCCAGACTGCCTCCGCGGACGCATTCTGGATTGCTTCGCTTCGCTCGCAATGACGTTTCACGCCGCGCGGATATTGGTCAGGAACGCGTCGATTTCCGCGCGCAGGCCGTCGGCCTCGCGGCGCAGCGCCGCCGATGCATCCAGCACCTTTGTCGCCGCCGCTCCAGCCTCGCCCGAGGCGGTGGAGACGCCGACGATGTTGCTGGAGACCTCGCTGGTGCCGCCGGCCGCATGCTGGATGTTGCGCGCGATCTCGCGCGTCGCCGCGCCCTGCTCCTCGACCGCAGCCGCAATCGCCGTGGTCACGTCGTTGATCTCGCCGATGGTCTGGCCGATGTTGCGGATGGCATTGACCGCCGAGGTCGTCACCGACTGCATGCTGGCGATCTGGGCGCGGATTTCGTCGGTCGCCTTCGCGGTCTGGCTGGCGAGGCTCTTCACCTCGGAGGCGACCACCGCAAAGCCACGACCGGCTTCGCCCGCGCGCGCCGCTTCGATGGTGGCGTTGAGCGCGAGCAGGTTGGTCTGCGAGGCGATCACCTGGATCAGGTCGACCACGACCGAAATGCGGCTCGCATTGTCGGCAAGGCCCGCCATGGTGGCGTCGGTGGCGCCGGCCTCTTCCACGGCCTTCTTGGCGATCTCCGCCGAGGTGACGACCTGACGGCCGATCTCCGAGATCGAGGAGGACAGTTCCTCGGTGCCGGCCGACACCGTCTGCACGTTGACGGAGGTCTCCTCCGCGGCGGACGCCACCGCATTGACCAGCGCGTTCGACTGATCGGCGGTCGTGGCCATGCTCTGGGCGGTCGACTGCATCGAGTTGGCCGAGTGCGAGAGATTGTCGAGCGCATTGCGCACCGCCGCCTCGAATTCGGCGATGCGTCCTTCCATGCGCGCGGCGCGTTCGCTCTTGGCAGCACGATCCCTGTCCTGATCGGCGGAGAGCGCGCGGGCGCGGATCATGCTGTCGCGGAACACCTGCAGCGTGTCCGACATCGCCGCGATCTCGTCGCTTTGATGGGAATGGTAGATCTCGCTTTCGAGATCGCCGTCGGACAGAAGCTGCATCGAGCTCTGCAGGCTGCCGAGGCGGCGCAGGATACTGCGGCCGACGTAGAGCCAGACGAACAGCACCGAGCCGACCAGGGTCGCGGCGCCCATCGCCAGCATGATCGTGGTCGCGAACGAAATCTCCTGGCGCGCATGGTAGGCGGCGGCGTTGGTCTCGTTCTGGACGCCCTCGACCAGCTGCTGCACGCTGATGTCGAGGCCGACATTGAGCTTGCGCGCTTCGTCGAGAACGGTCTGGCCATAATCGAAGGCCTCGAGCTCCTTCTGGCGCAGCTGGAACACGCCGGTCTTGCCGGTGCCGAGCGCGAGCAGCTTCTCCGCGGCCTGGTGCAGCGCCTTGGTGCCGCGATTTTCCGGCAACAGATCGAGGTTGGAGCGCAAGCGTCCCTGCGCCGTCTTGAATTCCTTTTCGATGTCGTCGAGCTTGTCGCTGGAATTGGCCGACAAGGTCGCGACCAGGTCGGCGGCCGCGAGATTGCCGCTGGCGACGACGTTGCCGAGCTGGCCGAGGGTCTGCACGGCCTCGGTGGCGCCGCTGGCGGTGAGGTTGGCCGACCCGAGAATGGCGTTGACCTGGGTCTGCGCGTCGAGCATGGCCGGACCTGCGGCGGCGACGAAGGCTGCCTGCGCGGCGCGCAGTGCGTCATAGAGCTTGTCGTGCTGGGCGGCGGCGGAAAGCCGCTCGCGGGATGCGTTGATCAGGCTTTCGGTGGCCTCGCCGATGTTCTTGATGGTCTCGTTGAGGGCGGAGACAGCCGTTCTGTCGGTGCTGAGCTCGATGACCTCGCCGAGCTTCAGCTGGGTTTGCTGCTGGATCTCCTTCAGCTTCTTGATGCGCTCGGCCAAAGCGTCCTCGCTCGGCGCGGCCAGCAGCGCCGGTCCCTGGGCTGCGAGGCTTGCGGCCTGCGCCGACAACTGCAGGCTCGTGGCAAGCCGGGGAATGTTCCGCCCGCTGAGGTCTTCCATGGTGCCGCCGAGGTTGCGCAGCACGAGTCCGGCGCCGGCCGATATCACGATCGCCATGGCGGCGATCACGGCGAAGGCGGCAAACAGGCTGCCCCGCACTCCCCAACGCGGCCGAAGCACGCCGAAAACTCCGCCCAGACCCAACCGAAACGCCATGCCCGCCCCCAAGCCACCTCAAGATGAGAAGTGCGCCGGCAGTATCGCGGTACGGAGTTAACAAAATCAGGAAATTTGGCGATGCCTGTACAATTTTGGCGCAGCAAAAAGGCCGGCTTGCGCCGGCCTTTTCACGCCCCGTGGCTTGTGGCGGGCGGATTAGTACCGCGCGACCACCGGCCCCCCCAGATTGAAGCGATAATTGACGCCGGCCTTGATGACATGGTCGTCGGTGGTGAAGGTGCCGGTCGGCACCAGCGCGAACGGCGCGGTGAAGCGGGCGTCGCCGAAATTGTAGTACATGTACTCGGCCTTGGCCGACCAGTTCGGCGCGAACATGTATTCGACGCCAAGGCCGATGGTGTAGCCGTTCGTGTGATTGGAATCGGTCGCAAACGCGATCGGCACGCCGCCCGCCGTCACGGTCTCGTTGTTGTCGGAATAGGCGTAACCGCCCTTCACATAGACGAGGCCCGGACCCCAGGTGTAGCCGACGCGGCCGGTGATCGAGCCGAGCCCGCGCTGGTTGTTGGTGTAGGCGAAGCCGCCGGGGAACACCGCGCCGACATTGCCGGACAGCCAGCTGTACTGGGCTTCGGCGCCGACCACCCAGTTCGGTGCGAACTGCCAGTCGCCGCCGGCCTGCAGACCGCCGACGAAACGGCCGTTGCCGTTGTTGCCGGTGCCAAGGCCGGTGAAATTGTTGTCGCTGGAGAACGCGCCGCCGGCATGGGCGCCGAGATAGAAGCCGGTCCAGTTGTAGAGCGGCGCGACGTAAGCGGGCGTCTTGTAAGGCGCGCGATAGCCGAGGTCGGCGGCGTGCGCAGGCAGCGCTGCGCCGAGCACCGCCATCGCCACTGTGGTGAGCAGGATTTTCTTCATCGATCGACTCCAACACGAGACTTCCGAGAGGCGCGCGCGCCGGGCGCAGCGCCACACTCATGGGAGTCGAGATAGAGCGCTTTTTAATAAAATGCTGTCACCGCGACGGCACGGCGGCTTTCAATCCAACGTGTCGGGACGCAAACGTTTTGTTGTGATTAACGTTGGCTTAAGAGGCGGTGAAGAAAGGCTTAAGATCGGCCGGCGCGGCACCGATCTCCTGCGCGCGTTCACGCAAGCCGGCGGCGCACTTCGTTGCGCATCTGCTCGCGGAACGCCTCGCGGCGCGCCGGCCGGTCCTGCTCCCGCACGTTGTAATGATCGATCACGTTGAAGTTTTCCAGGATCGGATAGTGATCGCTGGCCATCGCCAGGATGCGCAACAATTCGGACGCCGGACCGCTCGGGCCGGTGACTTCCCAGCGGCGGACCGTGTCGGCGCTGTCGGCCGGCAGCCCGCAGAGTTTTGTCATGTCGGCCACCGAGAGCGGCCGGCCGATCGCCTCGCCGAGATGCTCGCGAAGCCGCTTCAATTCCGAACCCGTCATTTCCGTCCCGTCCCGCGCGTGTAGCGAATCGCGCTGACAGATTTGGATGACCGGTGCGGCGAGATGATGATGCTGCTGGACGCTTCCAGCTTTGCATGCAGGCACTCAGCCGGACAATTTGCCCGCCGGTCTCAGCTGACGCCAAAGTTGTAGTCATGCGAATTGACACCTCTCGCCAAAAAGCGCCAGAATGTCATGTTATTTTTTGTTTTATGGAGGATTGCGATGGCCGGTGCATTCAAGAAGAACGGCACTTTTTCGGTGCGCGCTCATGTTGGAGATGCCAAGACCCTGTTGGCGTTCAATATCGACAAGGCAGGCTCGAAAGCCCTGGCCGGCTTCACGGTGTGGTGCAAGCCCGGCCAAGGCGACGGATACTTTCTGCTCAACACGCTGCAATTCGCCCAGCCGGGCGAGCACGCGCAAGTCGCGGCCCAGCCCGCGAATTCAAGTGTCAACGCTCCTTACCAGAAATTCCGCTGGCTGCATGTGCTCGGTCAGGCTCATCAGGGCATTACTCCGTTCTACGGATCGTACGACTACACCGTCACGCCCAGATATTTCGACGAACACGGCGTCCTCCAGCCGATGGACAACAAGCTTGCCGTGACCGTCACCGTCGACGTGAAGCCCTTCAGCAAGGGCAAGGTTTCGCTCGGATTTACCCGAGGCTTCACGCAGTCGCAGGCCTTTGTCCATCATTTCAGCAAGGACGCATCCATTTCGCCTGACGATCGCGATTTGGTGTTCGACACCTCGGAGACTGCGGGGAAAAACGCGCAGGGCGTCGAATATTCATACGCCGAGGAATATGCGTGGTCGGGGTGGACCGCCCGTGATCGAATCTTCGGGCTGCTCGATACCGTGGCAAAGGATCGCAGCCTGCATCTCGACGTGTTCGCCTATGACCTCAACGAGCCCGATCTTTCGCAGGCACTCCTCAAACTCGCGGCGCAGGGCCGGATCAGGGTCATTCTCGACAATGCATCGCTTCATACGACGAAGCCCGGTCAGAAGGTCAAGGGCAAGCCGAAACCGCCGACTCTGGAGGACGCCTTCGAAAAGGCGTTCAAGAAGGCCGCGAAGGGGGATGCCGACATCTTGCGCGCGCATTTCCAGCGCTTCTCGCACGACAAGGTATTCATCATCTCGAAAGGCGGATCGGCGAAGACGGTGATGACGGGATCGACCAACTTCTCCGTCACCGGAATGTACGTCAATTCGAACCATGTCGTCGTGTTCGACGATCCGAAGGTTGCCGACATCTACCAGCAGGTGTTCGATTCGGCGTGGGACAACGATGCCAAGAAGGCTGCCTTCGTCAAATCGGAGTTTTCGCAGAAGAAATTTACGTTCAAATCGACCGGTGTGCCGCAGACGGAGATCGCGTTTTCTCCGCATGACGAGGAGTTCGCGCTGTCGCTGTTGGAGGAAATCGCCGATCGAGTCGAAAAAGAAGGGAAAAAGAGCAAGGGCGACGGCAGCGTTCTGTTTGCGGTGATGCAACTCGATGGCAGCGACAGTACCGTCTACCATGCCTTGAGCGACGTGCATAAAAACGGTCGCATTTTCAGCTTCGGCATCTCTGATACGGCGAAGGGCATCGTGCTCTACAAGCCGGGCAAGAAGCAGGGAATTCTCGTCACAGGCAAGCCCACCTCCACGATTCTGCCGGCACCGTTTGATCAGGTCCCCAACATTGGAGGCTTCGGTCACCAGGTCCATCACAAGTTTGTCGTCTGCGGCTTCAACGGAGATGACCCGGTCGTCTATTGCGGCTCCTCGAACCTCGCGTCGGGAGGCGAGCAGGCAAACGGAGACAATCTCCTCGCCATTCACGATGGCGATATCGCCACGGCCTTTGCGATCGAGGCGGTCGGGCTGGTCGATCACTTCAATTTCCTGGACCGCTTCGCGACGCATAAGGCCAAGGTGACCAAAACGAAGAAGGCGTCCGCGGCAAAGAGCAAGGCCAAGCCTGCCGTCTTGACGCAGGCAGCCAGCGATGTGGAATGGCACCTGTTCACCGATGATGCGTGGGCCAAATCCTATTTCAACCCGGCGGATACCCACAATTCGGACCGCCTGGTGTTCGCCTAGCGTTCCGGCGATGGTCCCGAATGCGGCCGGCCGCGCCGTTGCGCACGGCCGGACGCGCCTTGCAGGCAGCGCTCATTGCGCCCTGCATGAGCGACGTGGTGCTTGATCTTCTGGCATCGGGAAAACCGTCTGGTGCTGCCGCACAGGATTGAACTGTGGACCTCTCCCTTACCAAGGGAGTGCTCTACCACTGAGCTACGGCAGCATGCCGCGGGCAAATGAGAATCGAAGGATTGGCCCTGCAAGCGGCCGGTTCTTGCCACAAGGTCCCCGCATGCGCAAGCGCGGTTGGCTGCGGAGTGCCGGCAAAATCGCCGTAAAATCAAGGGCAGGCGTCGATTGGACCGCTCGGCGGCAATTGGTTCCCACTCCCGGACCAGGTCGCGTTGCGCCCTTGATCGAAAAGCACGCGCTGTGCTCAGAAGGTAGCGAAGCGACATCATCGTGCGAATTTGAGAATGGCTGACAAAGGCGGCAAGGACGAGGGTCAACTCACGGCGCGCCCACGGGATTCACGGGCGGACCGTCTCAGATCGGCACTGCGCGAAAACCTCAAGCGGCGCAAGATGCAGGCGCGCGAGCGCGGCAAGGGCGGCGACGCGCCCTCGACCGGCGGCAAACCCTCCCTACATGAGGACGGCGATCCGGACGCGTAACGGGCGCACCGGCGACATGAGGGCAGTGCAATGGCGGCCGACGGCGGCTCGGGGAACGGCAGCAACATCATCGTGTCGGCGTCGAGGTCGTTTGCGCGGCCGGAGCAGACCTTTCCGACCCTGACCGAAGCCGAGATCGCGCGCATGCGCCAGTTCGGCGAGCTCAAATCCTATTCCGACGGCGAGTTGATGTTCGAGACCGGCAAGCCCGGACGCGGCATGTTCGTCATGCTGTCGGGCCACGTCGCGATCACCGAGCGCGACGGTCTCGGCCACGTCACGCCGATCGTCGAGCAGGGCGAGGGGCAATTCGTCGCTGAAGTCGGCCAGCTCTCCGGCCGCGTCTCGCTGGTCGACGGCCACGCCGAGGGCGACGTCGAGACGCTGCTGATCCCGCCGGACAAGTTGCGCGCGCTGCTGGTGGCGGAGGCCGATCTCGGCGAACGCATCATGCGCGCGCTGATCCTGCGCCGCGTCAGCCTGTTCCAGGGCGGCGTCGGCGGACCGGTGCTGATCGGGCCGCCGAATTCCGCGAGCGTCGCCGGCTTGCAGAATTTCCTCAGCCGCAACAGCTTTCCGCATCATCTGCTCGATCCCGAGCGCGATCACGACGCCGCCGAGATCATCGCGCGCTATTCGCCTTCGCCCTCCGACTGGCCGCTGGTGGTCACCGTCGACGGCACCGTGTTGCGCAATCCCGGTGAGAACGAATTGGCGCGTGCGCTCGGTATGATCGGCGGCCCCCGCGACAGCCGGATCTACGACGTCGCGATCGTCGGCTGCGGGCCCGCGGGACTGGCGACCGCGGTTTATGCGGCATCCGAAGGCCTGTCGGTGGTGGTGATGGATGCGCGGGCGTTCGGCGGACAGGCCGGCGCCAGCGCCCGCATCGAGAACTATCTGGGATTTCCCACCGGCATCTCCGGCCATGCGCTGGCCGGCCGCGCCTTCAGCCAGGCCCAGAAGTTCGGCGCCGAGATCATGATCCCGATGAGCGCGGCCTCGCTCGATTGCGCGCGCAACGACGGCAATTTCAAGCTTGCGCTGGATTGCGGCGACGAGGTGCGCTCGCGCGCGGTCGTGGTCGCGAGCGGCGCGCGCTATCGCCGCCCGGCGATCGAGAACCTCGAGAAATTCGAGGGCCGCGGCGTCTGGTATTGGGCCTCGCCGGTCGAGGCGCGGCTGTGCGCCGGACAGGACGTCGCGCTGGTCGGCGCCGGCAATTCGGCAGGGCAGGCCGCCGTTTTTCTCTCAGGTCATGCGCGGAAAGTCTTCATGATCATCCGCGGCGGCGGTCTTGGCGCCAGCATGTCGCGCTACCTGATCGAGCGCATCGAGGCGACGCCGAACATCGAATTGATTTTCAACACCGAGGTGACCGGCCTCGAGGGCACGCCGGGCGCGTCGCTGGAGCGGGTGCGCTGGCGCAGCCGGCTCGGCGGCGACGAGGCGGCGGCCGACATCCGCAACCTGTTCCTGTTCGTCGGCGCCGACCCGGCCACCGGCTGGCTCGACGGCTGCGGCGTCACCCTCGACCGCGGCGGCTTTGTCGTGACCGGCGCGCAGTCCGATCTCAATCTCGGCCGGCCGATCTCGCAGCTCGAGACCTCGGTGCCCGGCGTGTTCGCGGTCGGCGACGTGCGCTCGGGCTCGGTCAAGCGGGTGGGAGGCGCGATCGGCGAGGGCGCGCAGGTGGTGGCGGCGCTGCACGGTTTTCTCGGCGATGCCGCCAAGCCGGCCTTGTGACGCCGCGCATATGGCGCAGCCATCATGCGTTTTTGAAAGATGAGGCGGGCACCGGTTGCTATGCAGATGTGGTACTGCTGTTGGTCGGCGCAGCATTCACCGCCGGTGACTGAATTGGGGGATCCATCATGATGCTTGGCTTGAGCCTGTCTGCCTTCACCACGCTTCACGTCATCATCACGCTGATTGCGATCGTCGCGGGCCTGATCGTGATGTTCGGCATGGTCGGCTCGACCAGGCCGAGCCCGGCCTGACCGCGATCTTCCTGCTCTTCACCATTCTGACCAGCGTCACCGGCTTCATGTTCCCGTTCGAACGGCATGACGCCGGGGATCATGATCGGCATCCTGTCGTGCATCCTGCTCGCGATCGCCTGCATCGCGCTCTACGGAATGCACCTCGCGGGTGCCTGGCGCGGGATCTATGTCGTGACCGCGCTGGTCTCGCTGTATCTCAACGTGTTCGTGCTGGTGATCCAGAGCTTCCTCAAGATTCCTCCGCTGCATGAGCTCGCGCCGGGCAATCCGCCGGCAGGTGCGGCCTTCGCCGTGGTGCAGGGCATCGTGCTGGTGTTCTTTGTGGTCATGATCGTCCGTGTGTGGCGGCGCTTCCACCCGGCATGAAAATTATCCTGTTCGGCGCAAGCGGCATGGTCGGGCAGGGCGTCTTGCGCGAATGTTTGCGCGATGATGCGGTCACGCAGATCCTCAGCGTCGGCCGCGGCGCCACCGGCCAGCAGCACGGCAAGCTCATCGAGATCGTCCGCGACGATTTCCTCGACTATTCCGATATCGAGCCGCAGCTTGCCGGTTACGACGCCTGCTTCTTCTGCCTCGGCGTCTCCTCGATCGGCATGGACGCCGAGCGCTACCGGCATCTGACCTACGACATCACGCTATCAGCAGCGACGACGCTGGCGCGGCTCAACCCGCAAATGGTGTTCGTCTATGTCACCGGCGCCGGGACCGACTCCACGGAGAAGGGCCGGGTGATGTGGGCGCGGGTCAAGGGCAAGACCGAGAACGACCTGCTGAAACTGTTTCGCGCCGCCTACATGTTCCGTCCCGGTGCGATCCAGCCGCTGCACGGCGTGCGCTCGAAGACGGCCTGGGTGCAGGCGATCTATGTCGCGACCGCGCCACTGCTGTCGTGGCTCGCCCGGATCGCGCCGAAATACGTCACCACCACCGAGCAGATGGGCCGCGCCATGATCAAAGTCGCGCGCGACGGCTACCCGAGGCCGATACTGGAAAGCGAAGATATCAATTCGCTTTAGGCTCCTGGCGGGACGCGAATGTTGGAATTGGACCACTAGTCTGCTAACTGCGATCCCATCACATCGCCACACCAACACGAGCCGAACCGATGTCGCCTGAGCTCAAGCTGATCGCGCTGGATGCCGACGATCTCGCCGTCATCTCGACGCATGTGCAGGACGCGCGCGTCCAGACCTCCGACATCGTCTGGCGGCAGGACGAGAAGCGGCTGGTGATCGGCATGAACCGGCTGGACTGGGAGCAAACGCTGGCGGGCGAGGCCGAGCCGCGCCGCCTGATCGCGGCACTTCGTTTCGACCGGGTGCTGGCGTGCAAGTCGCGCAATATCGATCTCGAAAGTCCCGACGAGGCGCTCGACCTGATCGGTATCGAGTTTCACGAGGCGGAAGCGCCCGGCGGCAGTGCGCTATTGTTGTTCGCGCAAGGCGGCGCGCTGCGGCTCGACGTCGAATGCCTGGAATGCGAGCTGACGGATCTCGGTCCTGAAGAGTTGGCGGATTTGGGTGGGGTGGAGTAGGCAATCAATCTCCGCCGTCGTCCCCGCCTAGCGCGCAATTGCGCGCGGGGAGCGGGGACCCATAACCACAGGACATTGTTGTTAGAGCGGACTGCGGCCCCAGCCTTCGCAAAACCACTTCCTGTGGTTATGGGTCCCGGATCGCGCTCGCACTTGACGGCGCTTCGCGCCGCAAGGCGCTCGCTTGTCCGGGACGACAAGCTTTTTAAGGGCGCCATCAGGGTTGACGGGGCCATCCCCCCGCGCCATTGCAATAGCTGCCGAATCCTTTTCAAACGAAACCCATGCCTGTTCGCCTCGACCGCTCCAGCGCCGATTTCGACGCGCGATTTGCGCAATTCCTCGCCGCCAAGCGCGAGGTCTCGGCCGACGTCGAGGCGTCCGCGCGCGCCATTGTCGACGACGTTGCCGCGCGCGGCGATGCGGCGCTGATCGAGGCGACGCAAAAATTCGACCGGCTGACGCTGGAAGCGAAAAATCTCCGCATCGGCGCCGCCGAGATCGAGGCCGCGGTGAAGGCCTGCGACGCAACGACGCTGGATGCGCTGAAATTCGCGCGCGACCGCATCGAGACCTTCCACAAGCGGCAGCTGCCGAGGGACGAGCGCTTCACCGACGCTGATGGCGTCGAGCTCGGCTGGCGCTGGAGCGCGGTCGAGGCCGTCGGCCTCTATGTGCCCGGCGGCACCGCGGCCTATCCGTCATCGGTCTTGATGAACGCGGTGCCGGCGAAAGTCGCGGGCGTGTCGCGGCTCGTCATGGTGGTGCCGTCGCCGGATGGCAAGCTCAACCCGCTGGTGCTGGCGGCGGCCTCGCTCGGCGGCGTCTCGGAAATCTATCGCGTCGGCGGCGCCCAGGCGATCGCCGCGCTCGCCCATGGCACCGCGACGATTCCGCCGGTCGCCAAGATCGTCGGTCCCGGCAACGCCTATGTCGCCGCTGCCAAGCGGCTGGTGTTCGGCAAGGTCGGCATCGACATGATCGCCGGTCCGTCCGAGGTGCTCGTGATCGCCGACGACAGCGGTAACCCCGACTGGATCGCCGCCGATCTGCTGGCGCAGGCCGAGCATGACGAGAGCGCGCAGTCGATCCTGATCACCAATTCGCCTGCGGTTCGCCGACGATGTCGCGCGGGCGGTCGAGGCGCAATTGAAGACACTGCCCCGGGCAAAGATCGCGGGTGCGTCCTGGGCCGATTTCGGCGCGATCATCCTGGTGAAGACTCTCGACGACGCTGTGCCGCTGGCGGATGCCATTGCCGCCGAGCATCTGGAGATCATGACCGTGGATGCGGAGGCATTCTCCAAGAAAATCCGCAATGCCGGCGCGATTTTCCTGGGGCCCCATACCCCGGAAGCGATCGGCGACTATGTCGGCGGTTCCAACCATGTGCTGCCGACCGCGCGCTCGGCGCGGTTTTCGTCGGGCCTCGGCGTGCTTGACTTCATGAAGCGAACGTCGATCCTCAAATGCGGCCCGGATCAGTTGCGGGCGCTCGGACCGGCCGCCATGACGCTGGGCAAGGCGGAAGGGCTCGATGCCCATTCGCGATCGGTAGGATTACGCCTCAACCTGACATGACCAAGCCGACGCCCAAGGATAACTCCTCCAATCGTCTCGTCGCGGTGACGCTGGACGAGGAATCGATCGGCCGTTCCGGGCCCGATATCGAGCATGAGCGGGCGATTGCGATTTATGACCTGATCGAGCAGAATCTCTTTGCGCCGGATGGCCACGACGGCAAGGGACCGTTCACACTGCATATCGGCATCACCGGCAACCGCCTGATGTTCGACATCCGCCGTGAGGACGGTTCGCCTGTCGTCGCGCATCTGTTGTCGCTGACGCCATTCGGCCGCATCGTCAAAGATTATTTCATGATCTGCGACAGCTACTATCAGGCGATCCGTACTGCGACGCCCGACAAGATCGAGGCGATCGACATGGGCCGGCGCGGCATCCATGACGAGGGCTCGCGCACGCTGCAGGAGCGGCTGAAGGGCAAGGTCAAGGTCGATTTCGAGACCGCGCGGCGCCTGTTCACGCTGATTACTGTCCTTCACTGGAAGGGATAGCAGGGGATGGTCGTGGCCCCGCGCGTGCGCAACCCGCAGGCCGTGTTGTTCGCATGCGCCCTGAACGCGGTGCGCTCGCCGATGGCGGCCAGCCTGCTGCAGCAGATGTTTCCGCAGCTCTATGTCAAGTCGGCGGGGGTGCGGAAGGGCGAGCTCGATCCGTTCGTGGTCAGCGTGATGGCCGAACTCGGCCAGGACCTGTCCAGCCACAAGCCGACCACCTTCGAGGAACTGGAGGACTGGGAGGGGCTGAATTTCGACCTGATCATCACGCTGTCGCCGGAGGCGCATCACAGGGCGCTCGAGCTCACCCGCACGCTCGCCGCCGACGTCGAATACTGGCCGACGCATGATCCCTCGACCGCGGACGGCAATCGCGAGCAGAAGATGGATGCCTATCGCGAGGTGTGCGACCAGCTTCTGCTGCGCATCCGCCGGCGCTTCGCCAGGGTCGGCGCCGCGAACGGATAGTATCGTCTCGTGCCCCGGACGCGCTGCAGCGGTTACGCTGCTGCGCAGATCCGGGGCCCATGATAGGTCCCGGATCAGCGTCGCGTCATTACATGCCGCGCCGCGTCCGGGACACGAGAGTTTTGTGCGCGGCTGACACAAACCGGTCACTAATTCGGGGCATGGCCGGGTTGTGAAACCTCATCCCTTCCGATAGTTTCCGCGCAAATTTCCTCCGAATCTCCCCCCGAAAACACAGCATGCTGGGCCGCCCCAAATTCGTACTTGCTTCCGGTTCGCCGCGGCGACTGGCGCTGCTCAACCAGGCCGGCATCGACCCCGATGCGCTGCGGCCGGCCGACGTCGACGAGACGCCGCGAAGGGGCGAACTGCCGCGCGCTTGCGCCAACCGCCTGGCGCGGGCCAAGGCCGACGCCGCGCTGAAATCGGTGCAGCTCGATGACGAGCTGCGCGGCGCCTACATCCTCGCCGCCGATACGGTGGTCGCGGTCGGCCGCCGCATCCTGCCGAAGGCCAACCTCGTCGACGAAGCCTCGCAGTGCCTGCGGCTGCTGTCGGGCCGCAACCATCGCGTCTACACCGCGATCTGCATCGTCACGCCGAAGGAGGCGTTCCGCCAGCGCCTGGTCGAGACCCGCGTGCGCTTCAAGCGGCTCTCCGAGGACGACATCCAGGCCTATATCGGCTCCGGCGAATGGCGCGGCAAAGCCGGTGGCTATGCGGTGCAGGGCATCGCCGGCTCGTTCGTGGTGAAGATGGTCGGCTCCTACTCGAATGTGGTCGGACTGCCGCTTTACGAGAGCGCGACCCTGCTCGGCGGGGAAGGCTTTCCGATCCGCTTCGGCTGGCTCAATGCCGGCGGAGGATAAGCCCACGCCCGACGGCGCGCTGAAGGTGGGGCGCTGCCCGACCTGCGGCAAGCCGGCGTCGGAAAAGACGCGGCCGTTCTGCTCCTCGCGCTGCCGCGACGTCGACCTGCACCGCTGGCTGTCGGGGCGCTACATCGTGCCGGGCTCCGAGAACGACGAGGAAGAGCAGTAGCGCATGATCCGGAAAAGTGTGCAGCGGTTTTCCGACAAGATCATGCGCAATCAAAAGGGCCGCATATCGTCGCATTGATTTCGGCCGCAGCCCTTCGCACACTCACGGACAACAACACGACCTGAGCCAATCGGGCGATGATCCGCTTCATGAGGGAGGATATCGTCCATGCTCGATCGCCGCCGCTTTCTCGGCGCTGCCGCCGTCCTCGCCGCGCCCGCCATTTGGCCCGCGCGCGCATCTGCGGCCGACTATCCGTCAAAGCCCGTGCGCATCGTGGTGCCGTTCACGCCGGGCGGCTCGACCGACATCACCGCGCGGCTGGTCGGCAACCGCCTGCAGGAGATCTGGGGCCAGTCTGTCGTGATCGAGAACAAGGGCGGCGCCGGCGGCAACATCGCCGCCGACATGGTCGCGCACGGCGACTCCGACGGCTACACGATCTTCATCTCCGGGCCGGGCATGGCGACCAACCAGTTCCTCTATCCGTCGCTGACCTACGATCCCGTCGGCGACTTCGCGCCGGTGTCGATGCTGATCCTGCAGCCCAACATGATGTGCGTGCCAAACTCATCGCCGGCGAAATCGGTGAAGGAGTTCATCGATTTCTGCAACGCCAATAAAGGCAAGGTCACCTTCGCCTCGTCCGGCAACGGCACCACGCTGCATCTGTCGGGCGAGCTGTTCAAGCGGCAGGCCAAGGTGGAGATGACCCACATCCCCTATCGCGGCGGCGCGCCGGCGATCAACGATCTGATTCCCGGCCGCGTCGACGTCATCTTCGACAACATGCCATCGATCATCTCGCATTTTCGCAGCGGCACCGTGCGCGGGCTCGCGGTGACCACCAAGGACCGCGTCGGCATCGTGCCCGACATGCCCACCATCGCCGAGACCGTGCCGGGGTTCGACGTGGTGTCGTGGTTCGGCTTCTTCGTGCCGGCGAAGACGCCGAAGGAGATCGTGGCGAAGATCAACGCCGACACCAACGCCGCGCTGGTCTATCCGGCCGTGAAAACCCGCTTCGAGGACCTCGGCGCGATTCCGAAAGGCTCCACGCAAGCCGAGCTCGCCGCGTTCCTGAAGTCGGAGACCGACAAATGGGGCCCGGTGATCAAGGACGCGCAGATCAGGCTGGATAATTGAGGGAAGGGCAGTTGTCGGACAACAGACCGAACCCTGCGTTGACGAGCGGACTCACGCAACGCATTGCGATGATGTTCGCCCCGGATGAAATCGAACTCGTCTCATCGCTTTTGACCGAAGAATGCAGTTCGAAGCTCACGCGGTTTCCCGTGCTTCTCGATCGAATCCGCTACGCTGTATTGAAGCTGAGCGGTGGCGATCTCGACGAATTGCGGAAGGCGATCCGCATCGCCCAACAGGACTGGAGGGATGCGCTGGTCTGGGCCGGCTTTGGAGACGACATCAAAGCGCACGAGTCCTGGTGGCCGGATGGTCCGATCGCGCCGCCGACCTAGCGGGAACCGCTGGTCCGGGACCTTGCTGCGGGGAATTCGAAGCCCGTTCGTCGCCGATCCAAATGCTTTTCTTTCCAATGGCTTGCAAATGACGCCAAGGCCGGGCTGCGCGGCGTGGCCGCCCGTCGTCACCTGCGACACGCCGAAGGCGAAGCCGGGTGGACACGCTCGCCGCACCCCACTATAAACCGCCGGCTCGCTGGCCTTTTTCGAGGCCTTCCGTGGCACGCCCAGGTAGCTCAGTTGGTAGAGCATGCGACTGAAAATCGCAGTGTCGGTGGTTCGATCCCGCCCCTGGGCACCATGCGATCCTCCGCTGGCTTCCGCCCCTCTCCGCAAACATGCTTTAAGCGACTGAAATGGATGTACTTTCATCCATATCTCTCCGCAGCAATCCGCGGGCAGCCGCGCAAGGTGTTGGTAGCATTGTTGGTACTGATGCGATGTGCTGTCTGCCGCACCAGCAAGCCACGCGAAAAGCCCTACAAACTTAGCGATGGCGGAGGCCTATTCCTTCTGATCGAAAGAAGCGGCTCTCGACTACGGCGACAAGCTTATCGTTTTCAGGGAAAGCAGAAGCTGATCGCTCTCGGTTCTTATCCGGCCGTTTCGCTTGCCGGCGCTCGGACGGAGCGAGACGCGCAGCGCGCATTGCAAGCTCCAACACTTTCAGCATTGTGAGCGAAGAGCTGCTCGAAAAATTGCGGCTCGAAGGAGATGATCCAAAAACACATCGTCCCGCCGGCGCGATGTAGGCAAAAAATTATCCAGCAAGAATTCGCCAGTGTCGGCATCGGCATTCGAGACGGTCGCGCAGGTGTTTCCGCCCATTCGCGTGTTTTGCCGCTAAAGAAAGTGTTGAAAACAAAGGCGTTTGCAACGCTCTTGGCATAGCGTTTGCTCTGCAATTGACGCCCGTCTCTGGAGTGCCCTAGCTTGGACGTGCCACCACGACAATGACGCCCGCCATGGGCCCGGGGCGAGGCCTCCGAAGTCGAGCTTCCAAACCAGAGGAGTTGCTTAAATGCCGACAAATCTTACGCGCCGCCAGGCTCTTGCGCTTCCCGCCGGGATCGCGTTGGGGGGCCTTATCGGCCGCCCGGCGAGGGCCGCGGAACCCGTCAAGATCGGCTTGGTCGCAGCACTTTCCGGACCGTCCGCGAAGTCGGGCGAGGGGATTACCCGTGGCCTCACCATCGCGATCGACGAGATCAATGCGCGCGGCGGCGTGCTGGGCGGACGCATGCTCGAGCTGGTCCGCCGCGACGACGAGTCGAACCCCGTCAAAGGCCAGACGGCCGCGCGCGAACTGATCGACAAGGAGGGTGCCGTCATCCTGTTCGGCGGTATCGACAGTCCCGTCTCGCTGGCGATCGTACCACTGGTGAATGCGGCGCATGTGCCCTTCATGGGGGTATGGGCTGCGGCGACCAACATCACGCGCAACGGCGCCAATCCGAATTACGTATTTCGGGTATCCGCAGTTGACGTCCTGGTGGACCGCGCACTGATAAAACATGCCATGACGTCTTTCAGTGCAAAGAAGCCGGGACTGATGCTTGTCAACAATGGCTGGGGTGAATCCAACCTGGCAGGCTTGACCGCGGCGGCGGCCGCCGCCGGCATCCCGCTCGCGGGCGCGGAAAAATTCGAGGACAAGGATGTCGACATGACGCCGCAGCTGCAGCGGCTGCGGGAAGCTGGTGCGGACACGGTGATCCTGGTCGGCAACGCCGCGCCGGGCGCGCAGGTGGTGAAATCGCTTCAGAAGTCGGCCTGGACGGTGCCGGTGGTTTCGCACTGGGGCATTTCGGGAGGGCGCTTCCCCGAGCTTGCCGGGTCCTGGGCGGGGAAAGTGCATTTCGTGCAGACCTACAGCTTCTTCGGGCCGCAAAACGATGCCGGCAAGCGCGTTCTCAAGGCGCTGATGGCGAAATACCCCGACATAAAAGGCCCCGGCGACGTCACCCCGCCGGTCGGCGTCGCCAATGCCTACGATGCCATGCAACTGACCGCGCTCGCATTGGCCAAGGCCGGCTCGAGTGAGGGCCCCAAGCTGCGCGAGGGTTTGCTGGACATCGAAAGCTATCAGGGCCTCATCAAGAACTATGCAAAGCCCTTCACCGATACGAACCACGACGCCTTGAGTGAAAACGACTATGTGATGGTCCGTTACAACGGAGATCAGATCGAGCCCATCACTGGTTGACCGATGCTCGCCACCGCACTTGTCTCGGGATTGAGCCTCGGCAGCATCTACGGCCTTATCGCGCTTGGTTTCACCCTGACCTTTGCGGTCTCCGGCACGGTGAACTTTGCGCAGGGCTCTTCGGTGATGCTCGGGGCCGTGATGTGTCACGCCTTGAGCATCGGGATGCACTGGCCGATGTTGGCCGCGATACCGGCGTCGCTTCTGGTCTGCGCGATCTGGGGCCTGGTGGTCGAGCGCATCGCTGTCCGGCCGTTTGTCGCGCGCGGCACCAATTCCTGGCTGATGGCGACAGTGGCGCTGGGCATCGTGCTCGACAATGTCGTGATGGCACTGTTCGGCAAGGAGCCGCGGGCGCTGCCGTCCGCCCTGGCCGACGATCCCTGGGTGATCGGCAATATCGGGATCTTTCCGTTGCAGGTCCTGATACCCGCGGTTGGACTGGGGCTGGCCCTGCTGGTGCATCTCGGGATGCACCGCACCGGGCTTGGGCTCAAGCTCAAGGCCGCAGTCGAGAATGCCGATGCGGCACGGCTGATGAGCATCGACGTGACCCTGCTGATCGCCCTCACATACGCGGTCGCCGCATTGCTTGCCGGGATCGGCGGCATCCTGATCGCGCCGCTGTACAACGTCGCCTATGACATGGGCACGTTGTTCGGCATCAAGGCATTTGCCGTGGCTATCCTTGGCGGTCTCACCAATCCCTGGGGTGTGGTGATCGCAGGCCTCATCTACGGTTTGGTGGAAGCCTGCGCCACGACCTGGCTCGGTTCGAGCAGCACCCAGATCGTCACCTTCACGGCCGTGATTGCGGCGCTGGCATTGGCGCCGGCCGGATTGTTCGGCGGCCGGACCAAGGTGCGGACATGAAGGTCGTTGCCATCGTGCTTGCCGCGCTGCTGGCCGCAGCCGCCGTTGCGATCTGCCTGTTAGCGCCCGGCTACTACGCCTACCTGCTGGGGACGCTGGCGACCACCGCGCTGGTCGGCGTCGGCTTGAACGTGCTGCTCGGGCTATCGGGCGAAGTGTCGCTCGGTCAGGGCGGCTTCATGGCGCTCGGCGCCTACGGCGTGGCGATCCTCACCACCAAGGCGGGCCTCGGTTTTTGGGCAGCGCTGCCGCTCGCGGTGCTGCTGTCCGCGACGGTCTCGGCATTGCTCTCGATCCCCGCGTTGCGGGTGACCGGACCTTATCTCGCAATGGTCACGATCGCGTTCGGCTTCATCGTCGAGTCGGTGTCGGTCGAGTGGCAGGGTCTGACCGGAGGCGCCAGCGGTCTGGCCGGCATTCCCGCGCCGTTCGGCACCGGCGGCACGGCGCTATTGTCCTGCGGCCTCTGCGCGCTTGCCCTTTCGGCGTTTCATTATTTCGCGCGAAGCCCGCTCGGTCTGGCGATGCAGGCGACGGCATCGGCGCCGGCCGCCGCCCGCAGCATCGGCATCGGCGCATTGCCGGTACGGACTGCGGCCTTCGTGCTGGCGGCGGCGGCGGCGGGTCTGGCCGGCGGATTGCAGGCGGCGCTGACTGGTTTCATCGCGCCGAGCTCGTTTCCGTTCTCGTTATCGATCCTGTTTCTGCTGGTCGTGGTGGTCGGCGGGGCTGGGCGAACCCTCGGTCCGCTGGTTGGGTCGGTGGTCGTCGTGCTGTTGCCGGAGGCGCTCGCGGGCCTTGCCGAATACCGCCTGCTGGTGTTCGGAGCTGGCTTACTGATGGTGCTTTGGGCCGCCCCGAGCGGCATTGCAGGCGCCATCGCCCGCCTGGTGATGCCGCCTGAATCGGCTCGATATCCGCAGCCGGATATTGCGGCGGCTCTGGCCCATCTCGCTGGCTCCGGCGGCAGCCTGGTGGCGGAAGCGGTTCGCGTCGCGTTCGGCGGTGTGGTAGCCGTGGCGGGCGTCGATCTGACCGCACAGCCGGGCCGCATCACCAGCGTGATCGGCCCCAACGGCGCCGGCAAGACCACGCTGCTCAATCTCGTCAGCGGATTCCAGCAACCGGATTCCGGAAAGGTGCGGGTCGGAGCGCGCGAGACCACCGGGCAACCTGCGCAAGACGTTGCGCATGCGGGCCTCGCGCGCACCTTCCAGACCGCGCAACCGTTCGGCAATCTGAGCGTGCTCGACAATGTCCGCGTTGGCCTGTTGCGCGGCGCCTGGCGCGGCGTGGCGCCGGCGGCGCTGGCGCGCGCATTGCTTTCGCTGGTCGGCTATTCCGGACCGGAAACCCAACTGGCCGCCACGCTGTCGCATGTCGATCGCCGCTTGATCGAAATTGCGCGTGCGCTCGGCACCGCGCCCGCGGTGCTATTGCTCGATGAGCCGGCCGCAGGCCTCGACGATGCCGATACCGTCAAGCTCGGCGCGCTGTTGCAGCGACTGGCGCGTGCCGGTCTTGCCGTCGTGCTGGTCGAGCACGACATGGCGCTGGTGATGTCGATCTCCGATGAGATCGTGGTGCTCGACGCCGGACGCCGCATTGCCGCCGGCGCCCCGGCCATGGTGCGTGCCGATCCCGCGGTCAAGGCGGCCTATCTCGGCGGCGCGATGTCGGCGCACGCGGTCACCCCGCGACCCGCTGGCCCGACCTTACTCGATGTCCGCGGGCTCGCCGCGGGGTATGGACCGCTTGCGGTACTCGACCGCGTCGCCTTGCGGGTCGGCCGCGGAGAGACCATCGCCGTGCTCGGTCCCAATGGCGCCGGCAAGTCGACGCTGATGAAGGCCTTGAGCGGCCTGATCCGACCCATACAGGGCGCGATTGGCTTTGACGGCGCGGAGCTGGAGCGGCTGCCGGCGCATCTCGTCGCGCGCGCCGGGTTGATTCTGGTGCCCGAGGGCCGCCAGGTGTTTCCGCAATTGACCGTCGCCGAGAACCTTCGCCTCGGCGCCACCCGCCGCGGCGACTTCGCCGCTTCCGAGATCGCGACCATGCTGGATCGATTTCCGCCGTTGCGCCCGCGCCTGCACACCGCGGCGGGTCTGTTGTCGGGCGGCGAGCAACAGATGTTGGCGGTGGCCCGTGGTCTGCTGGCGCGCCCGGATATCCTGCTGCTGGACGAACCGTCGCTGGGATTGGCGCCGCTGGTCGCAGCAGAGCTGTTCGGAGAGTTTACACGGCTGCGCAACGAGGGCATGACATTGCTGATCGTCGATCAAATGGCGGATCACGTGCTGGCCATTGCCGATCGCGGTTATGTGCTCGGCGGTGGTCGTGTGGTGGCGGAAGGCGCGGCCGCCGAGTTGCGAGGCACGATGCTCGATAATGCGTATCTAGGCGCCCTTCCGGCGGCGGTAGACTGATGGACCTTGTCATTCGTGGCGCCCGGATTCTGCAGGAAGGCGAACTTCGGACCGTCGATATCGGCCTTCAGGGCGCTGCCATCGCAGCTATTTCGCCGGCTCTCGAGGTTAGTGCGCCGGAACTGAATGCTGCGGGATGCCTGGTCGTACCCGGCCTGATTGAGACGCATATTCATCTCGACAAGACCTGCATCCTCGACCGCTGCCGCATCGAACAAGGCACAGTCGCCGAAGCCGTCAAGGAAACCGCGGCCGCCAAACGCGACTTCAGCGTCGAGGACGTTTACGCGCGCGGCAAGTGCACGCTGGAACGCTGCATCGCCCATGGCACCATGCGCATGCGCACCCATGTCGAACTCGATCCGGGCATCGGCATGATCGGCTTCGACGCAATCGAGCAGCTTAAGCGCGACTATGCCTGGGCGCTGGATCTGGAGCTGTGCGTCTTCCCGCAGGAAGGGCTTCTCAACAATCCCGGCACGGAGGAACTGCTGATCCAGGGCCTGCGCCGGGGCGCGCGGACGATTGGCGCCGTGCCCTACTTCGACAGCGATCCGCGCGGCCAGATCGACCGCATCTTTGCGATCGCGCGCGATTTCGACGCCGAGATCGATATGCATCTCGACCTTGCCGAGACCACCGAGGGGATGCAGATCGAATATGTCTGCCGCAAGACCGAAGAATTCCGCTGGGGCGGCCGGGTTGCGGTCGGGCACGTGACGCAGATGTCGCTGCTGCCGCCCGACCGCTTCGGTGAAATCGCCGCTAAACTGGCGAGCGCCGGCGTCGCCGTGACGATTTTGCCGTCGACCGATCTCCATTTGATGGGCCGCAGCCATGACCATGCGGTTCCGCGCGGCGTCGTGCCGGCGGAGCCGTTGCGGAAGGCCGGAGTGACCTGCTCGATCTCGACCAACAATGTCCTCAATCCGTTCACGCCCTATGGCGACGGTTCGCTCATCCGCATGGCGAACCTCTATGCCAATGTCTGCCATGTGTCGCGGCCGGCCGACCTCGCCGGATGCCTCGACATGATCACGTCGGCGGCGGCGCGGCTGATGCGGCTCGATGATTACGGCATCGCGGTCGGCGGACCTGCCGATCTCGTCTGCCTCGATGCGGCCAATCCCACCGATGCGATTGCGATGCTCGCGCAACCGCTATGGGGCATCAAACGCGGCCAGGCGTCTTTCACGCGGTCTCGTCCGCAGCTTCATCCGCCGGGAAACTAAGAGTTTCGGCGTGCGAATATTTTCGCGAGTAGTCCATACCGCGTCTGCGGGCACGAAGCAGCTGATCACGATACTGCCGCGGTGATGAACATACCAAACGACGGCTTCGCCAATCGGATTACCGCGATCGCGAATAATCGCGTGCGCCGGCACAACCATCCATTGGCCTTCGATCGGAACCCAATAGGCGCCTTCCCGAAATTGGTATTCGGTCCGGTGACCATCGGAGATGTCGCAGCAGGGCACCCCATTCGGCGCAATGACGCCCTTAAACCAGGCGCGAATGTCGGCTGGAGCGTTTTCATATTGCCCGTTGTCAAACGCGAAGGCTGCCGGCGCTAGTGCAGAAAGGCACGCCAGCAAGACGGCGCTCAGCGCGAATTTTCGCATACAACCCTCCATATCGCTGCGTTCGCGTCATCGACGTGCGCCGTTCACCGGCGCTCGCGAATCTTGTGATTGCGGACGATTTAGCGCGAAATTACAGCGGTGCGCGCGCTCAAAAATTGAGCGTCGGTTGTTGTGACAATTGGTGCGCTGCGAAAAATACTTGATAGTGGCGGATGCGGGCGAAGCACTCTTGCTTCAGGATTTGTGATGGGTTGCGTTGGCGGCGATCGCCGCGGCTGCAGTGCGGTTCTCGACGCCGAGCTTGGCGTAGATCTGCTCCAGATGCTTGTCGACCGTGCGCGGACTGAGTCCCAGAATCTGCGCAATGTCCCGGTTGGTCTTGCCCTTCGAGAGCCATGACAGCACCTCGCCCTCGCGGGTGGTCAGGCCGAGCTCGCTGCTGAATTCCGCCGGCAGTGCACCGCCAGCGTCCTTGGAAAGACGCAGCAGGTACTCATTCGGACCGTCATTGCCCATATAGTGCAGGCGAAGCTCGGGGTGATCCGGAAATGACGCTGTCAACTTCGATCCCCCCTTAATTCCCTGCACGTGCTCCAGCCACTGACGAAGCGCCGCCGGCAAGGTGAGGTCGTCCTTGCTTGTCGCGCCCAGACTGTCGGACAGCAACTTCTGCGCTTGCGGCGTCGCCCAGATGATCTTGCCCTGGCGGTCGACCGCGAGCAGGAAGCGCCCGGATACGTCGAGCGCCGCCCGTGCACTCTGCGTGAGCCGCGCATTCGCCAGGTGCACGCGAATACGCGCCAGCATCTCCTCGATCACGATCGGCTTGGTGACATAGTCGACGCCACCGGCCTCGAGACCCCGGACGATATGTTCGGTCTCGGCAAGTCCCGTCATGAAAATCACCGGCACGTTGCTCAGCCCCGCGTCGCGTTTCAGCCGGCGGCAGGTCTCGAACCCGTCCAAGCCGGGCATCACGGCGTCCAGGAGCACGATGTCGGGCGTGATCTGCTCGACGATGCGCATGGCCGCGGCGCCGTCGAGCGCAACCATGACGGTCATGCCTGCGCTATCAAGCGCGTCGGTCAGCAGCCGCAACGTTTCCGGCGAATCATCGACGACCAGAGCGACATCGCGTTTTTTGGAATCAGTGGTCATACGCGTGAAGTGTCTTGAGGGTTGCCATGTACCGATCGAGATCGAAGCGATCGACCAGGTTGCGCATTTGCGACACGAAGTCGGTGTGCTCGGGATATTCGCTGCCGATCTCGTCGAGCTTGAGCTGGATTGCCTTGACGTATCCGATCTGGCCCAAGGCGATCAGTTCCTCGACATGTCTGATCGGAGGGCGCGATCCGGTGTCCGGCCGCCAGCGCGGCGCTGCAATCTCGTTGGCCTCGTACTGCCATTCGATTTTGAGCAATTGGCGAATCGCTTCCAGCAGCCGCGGGATATCGATCGGCTTCATCAGATATCCGTCATGAAAGGGTTGCGCCAGCGGTGCGCCATGCGCCTCGATCGCGCTCGCCGACACCATCAAAATGCGCGCCTGACGATGCCCGGTCGTACGCAGCGTTTCCGCGACGGTCCATCCGTCCATGCCCTGCATCGAGATATCAAGCAGGAACAAGTCGGGCCGGCAGTGCTGCGCCAGCGCGAGACACGAGGGCCCATCCGTCGCGCTCAGGAGAATGAAGCCGAGGGGGGTCAGCACTTCGCGCAGGAGATCGCGATGCACCGGATCGTCATCCGTGATCAGAATGGTCTTGCGCGGGCCGACATAGCCGGAAAGTGGCGCTTCCACGGGCGCCTGGCGGGTCGGTTTTGTCACCTCCGACAGCAGCATTTTCATCCTGAACGTGCTGCCGGAGCCGACGGTGCTGTTGACCTTGATGTCGCCACCCATCACGCCTGCAAGCAGTCGGCTGATGGTCAAACCCAGTCCGGTACCCGTTTGAGGTTGCGCAACGCCGAGCGCACCGCGCTCGAATGGTGCGAAGATGCGTTCGATGTCGTTCGGCTGGATGCCCGGACCGGTGTCGATCACTTCGAACTCCGCCACCGGGCTGCGATAGTGCACCATGAACTGCACGCTACCGGCCTGCGTGAACTTGATCGCGTTCGACAGCAGGTTGATCAGGATTTGCCGGAGCCGTTTCTCGTCGGCATAGACCACGAGCGGCAGCACAGCCGGGCGCTTGAATACGAAATCGACACCCTTGGCCGCGGCTTGCAGTCGAAACATTCCGACGAGCTGATCGAGAAAATCGCCAAGGCGCACCTCGTCGCGAGACAGATAAAGGCGGCCGGCTTCTATCTTGGAAATATCGAGAATGCCGTCGATCAGGCCGGAGAGATGGTCCGCGCTGCGGCGGACTACGCGGACCTGGTCGCGCGGCTTCGACTGGAGCGTGGCGTCCTGCTCCAGCAGTTGTGCATAGCCGGAGATGGCGTTCAAAGGCGAGCGCAACTCATGGCTCAGGCCGACCACATAACGGCTCTTGGCGAGGTTGGCCGCCTCGGCAACCTCCTTGGCGCGTTGCAGCTCGGCATCGGTACGCTTGTGGGCGTCGATTTCGTGGATAAGGAGCGCGGTTTGACGTCTTGTCTCGGCTTCCGCCGCGCGGCGGCTCTGCTGTGCGAGCACGAACAACCAGGCCACCACGCCGATGATGATGGTCAGTGCGAAGAACACCTTCCACAGCACGTCGCCGACCAGAAGTCTGTCAGCATGTACCGAGGACGCCGTTTGCAGATAGATCAATCCGAGCGTGAGCGCGACCAGTCCGGCGGACACCGCGAACACACCGAGGTAATGCCCGAGCTGCGAGTTGATCCGGGCGTAGATTGGCTGCGGTAACAATTTGCCGAATCTTTCCGACACCTGCGTCTGTATTCGCGCATGCGGCTTGCAGAGATCGTGGCAGCGCGCATCCAGCGAGCAGCACAGCGAGCAGATCGGCCCCGCATAGGCCGGGCAAGACGCGGTGTCTTCCGGCTCGAAATGATGCTCGCAGATGCAACATTGAATCTGCTCGACGTTCTGCCAACTCTTCTTCGGCTTGCGGGCGATGTAATATTTTCCGTCGGTGGCCCAGGCAATGAGCGGCGCCGCGATGAAGGCAACGGTCAGTGCGACGAACGCGGACAAGGCTTTCGCGGTTGGACCAAATACACCGTAAAACGCCGATATCGAGACGATGGTCGCGATGGTCATGGCGCCGACGCCGACCGGATTGATGTCATAGAGATGCGCGCGCTTGAATTCCATTATCTGGGGGCGCAGGCCAAGCGGTTTGCTGACCACGAGATCGGCGACCAGCGCCCCGACCCATGCAATCGCGACATTGGAATACAGTGCGAGCGTCTGCTCCAGTGCCTTGTAGACGCCGATCTCCATCAACAGCAGCGCGACCATCACGTTGAAGACCAGCCAGACCACGCGGCCGGGATGGCTGTGCGTCAGCCGTGAGAAGAAGTTAGACCACGCGATCGAGCCGGCATAGGCGTTGGTCACGTTGATCTTGAGCTGCGACAGGATCACGAAAGTGCCAGTCAGCGCCAGCGCAAGATCGGGCTGCGACAGCACGTAACGAAATGCCTCCAGATACATGCTCGCCGGCTCGGCGGCGTGCTCGGCGGAAACGCCGTGATTCAGTGCAAAATAGGCGAGGAACGAGCCCGCGAGCAGCTTCAGCGCGCCGAGCACGATCCAGCCGGGACCGGCCGAGAGCAATGCAATCCACCACGCCTTGCGCGAAGTGCGGCGATCGCGCGGCAGGAATCGCAGGAAATCGACCTGTTCGCCGATCTGCGCCACCAGCGAGAATACGACCGAAGCCGCGGTGCCGAACAGCAGCAGATCGAGATGGCCCGAGGGATCGCCGTGCTCGCCGGAAAACTTGGTCCATTCAGCGAAGGAGAGGGGATTGGCCCAGGCGATCGCAGCGAATGGCATGATGTGCAGCACGATCCAGACCGGCTGCGTCCACAGTTGAAAGCGGCTGATCAGCGTGATGCCGTGTGTCACCAGCGGGATGATCACCACCGCACTGATGAGATAGCCGACAGGACGGGGAATGCCGAAGCACATCTCCAGCGCGGAGGCGAGGATCACCGCCTCGATGGCAAAGAAGATGAAGGTGAAGGACGCGTAGATCAGCGAGGTGATGGTCGAGCCGATGTAACCAAAGCCCGCCCCGCGCGTGAGCAGGTCGATGTCGATGCCGCACTTGGCTGCGTAATAGGCAATCGGCAGGCCGCAGCAAAAAATAATCACGCTGACGACCAGAATTGCGGCAGTGGCGTTGGTCACGCCGTAGTTCAGCGTGATGGTTCCGCCGATCGCCTCCAGCGCGAGGAAGGAGATTGCGCCCAGGGCGGTATTGGCGACGCGGGCGGCCGACCACCGCCGTGCGCTCTTGGCCGTGAAGCGCAGCGCGTAGTCTTCCAGCGTCTGGTTGGCAACCCATTGATTATATTGGCGCCTGACGCGGTCTATCCGCTGCCGCCCTGCCACCGCTGACACTCCCGAACAGAGACTCCTGGTGCGAAGCCCTCGCAAGACCCGGGCCAAACCTACGTCGCTATTTTGCGGTGCAATATACGCGATCTTGCGTATCTGTGCACTGCACAAATTCAGCAATCCTCGCCTGACCGGAAAGCGTGTCCTCGAACCAGATGGGGTGCTCATGTCAGACGAAATCAAACGGGGCCTGAAATCGCCGCTTCGGCGCAAATTGCTCATGGGAATGGCGGCGATGCCGGCCATTTCGCTGCTGCCGCGGTCGGCCTGGGCCGATACTCCCGCTACTTCCGCGGTCAACACCACGGGACTTGCGGTGACCGACACCGAAGTGACGGTCGGCATCCTCCACTCCGTCACCGGCACCATGGCGATCTCGGAGACCGGCTCTGTGGAAGCCGAGAAGCTCGCGATCGAGCAGATCAACGCGCAAGGCGGTGTGCTCGGCCGCAAGATCAAGTTCATCCAGGAAGATGGCGCCAGCGACTGGCCGACCTTCGCCGAGAAGGCGAAGAAGCTGCTCGTCAACGACAAATGCGCGTCCGTGATGGGCTGCTGGACATCGGCCTCGCGCAAGGCGGTGCTGCCCGTGTTCGAGCAGTACAATGGCATGCTCTATTATCCGACTTTCTATGAAGGCCTCGAGCAGTCCAAGAACGTCATCTACACCGGCCAGGAAGCCACGCAGCAGATCATCGCCGGCCTCGACTGGGTCAACAGGACCAAGGGCGCGAAGAGCTTCTACCTGCTCGGCTCCGACTACATCTGGCCGCGCACCTCGAACAAGATCGCGCGCAAGCACATCGAAGGCCATTTGCAGGGCGCGAAAGTCGTCGGCGAGGAATATTTCCCGCTCGGCTCGACCCAGTTCAACTCGGTCATCAACAAGATCAAGCTGACCAAGCCCGATGTGATCTACGCCATCATCGTCGGCGGCTCCAACGTCGCGTTCTACAAGCAGCTCAAGGCAGCCGGCATCGATCTGTCGAAGCAGACGCTGCTCACCATCTCCGTGACCGAAGACGAGATCGACGGCATCGGCGGTGAGAACATCGCGGGCGCCTATGCCTGCATGAAGTATTTCCAGTCGCTCGACAATCCGAACAACAAGGCCTTCGTGCCTGCGTTCAAGAAGATGTGGGGTGAGAAGACCGTGATCGGCGATGTCACTCAGGCGGCCTACCTCGGCCCGTGGCTCTGGAAGTTGACGGTCGAGAAGGCCGGCTCCTTCGACATCGACAAGATCGCGGCGGCTTCACCCGGCGTCGAGTTCAAGGGTGCGCCGGAAGGCTACGTTCGCATCCACGAGAATCACCATCTCTGGTCGAAGACACGCGTCGGCCGCGCCAAGGCGGATGGCCAGTACGAACTGATCTACGAGACCGCCGATCTCGTCGAGCCGGATCCGTTCCCGAAGGGCTACCAGTGAGATCGTTGCGCTGAAGGCGCGGCATCGACGGCGCGTTCCCTCCCCCCTTGCGGGGGAGGGGAGACGGGCGAGTGCGTGGAAAGACAGAGCTCCAGAGGAACATCATGTTGGGTGACTATTCTCTCGGCGATCTCGGCGCCATTCTCGCGATGCAGGGCTTCGCCGGCCTGATCCTGTTCTCGGTCTATGTGCTGATGGCGCTCGGACTCGCCATCATCTTCGGCCAGATGGGCGTCATCAACATGGCCCATGGCGAGTTCATGATCCTGGGCGCCTACGTCACCTGGATGACGAAAAACGTCTGCGAGGCATACACGCCGTCACTGTTCGCCGGCTATTTCTTTGTCGCGATGATCCTCGCGTTCATAGCGTCCGGCGCGCTCGGCATGTTGGTCGAGTGGGCGCTGATACGGCATCTCTACAAGCGTCCGCTCGACACCATGCTGGCGACCTGGGGCCTGAGCCTGATCCTGCAGCAGGCCTATCGTTCGATCTTTGGTGCGCGCGAGGTCGGCGTCGAATTGCCCGACTGGATGATGGGGTCGTGGCAGGCGACCGACTCGATCCAGATTCCCATCAACGGCATGTTCGTGATGAGCCTGACCATGCTGATCACCATCGTGGTCGCCTACGTGCTGTACTGGTCGGGTTGGGGCAAACAAGTCCGCGCCGTGGTGCAGAACCGCGTGATGGCGGGCGCCGTCGGCATCAACACCGAACGCGTCGACCGCTACACCTTCGGTCTCGGCTGCGGCATCGCCGGCATCGCGGGCAGCGCCTTCACCATGATCGGCTCGACCGGTCCTACCGCCGGCCAGCTCTATATCGTCGACACCTTCCTTGTGGTCGTGTTCGGCGGCGCGGCCTCGCTGCTCGGCACCATCGCCTCCGCCTTCTCGATCTCGCAGACCCAGTCGACGCTGGAGTTCTTCCTGTCGGGCTCGATGGCCAAGGTCATCACGCTGCTCACGATCGTCGGCATCCTGATGGTGCGGCCGCAGGGGCTGTTCGCGCTCAAAGTTCGCAAATAAGAACAAGAAAGCACGGTCATGATCATCAACTCGCGCTTTTTCAACCGCCCCGAATTGATCGGATTCATCTCACTGGCGCTACTCCTGATCGTGATCCTGCCGCTGACGCTGGATGTGTTCCGTCTCAACCTGGTCGCCAAATATCTGACCTACGCCTTTGTCGCGATCGGACTGGTGGTGTGCTGGGGCTATGGCGGAATCCTCAGCCTGGGGCAGGGCGTGTTCTTCGGCCTCGGCGGCTACTGCATGGCGATGTACCTCAAGCTCGAGGCTTCCAGTGTCGCGAACACCAAAATCCAGTCGACGCCAGGCATCCCCGATTTCATGGATTGGAATCAGATCACGTCGCTGCCGCTCTTCTGGAAGCCGTTCCACAGCTTTCCGCTCACGCTCGCCGCGATCGTCCTGGTACCGGGCATCTTCTCGTTGATCATCGGCGCCGCGATGTTCAAGCGGCGGGTCGGCGGCGTCTATTTCGCGATCATCACCCAGGCGATCGCTGCGATCCTGACGATTCTGATCGTCGGCCAGCAGGGTTACACCGGCGGCATCAATGGGATCACCGACCTGCGCACGCTGCATGGTTGGGATATCCGCACCGACCATGCCAAGGTCATTCTCTACTTCGTCGAAGTCGTGCTGCTGTTCGGCTGCATCCTGGCGGCGCAGTTCATTCGTCTGACCAAGCTCGGCCGTATCCTCGTCGCCATGCGCGAGCAGGAGGACCGGGTTCGCTTCTCCGGCTACAGCGTCGCCAATTTCAAGATTTTTGCCTTCTGCGTGGCGGCGATCTTCGCGGCGATCGGCGGCGCGCTGTTCACGCTCGAAGTTGGCTTCATGTCGCCGTCCTTTGTCGGCATCGTGCCCTCGATCGAAATGGTGATCTACACTGCGGTCGGCGGCCGGATGTCGATCTTCGGCGCGGTCTACGGAACGCTGCTCGTCAACTTTGCCAAGACGAGCCTGTCGGAATCCTTCCCGCAGCTCTGGCTATTCGGTCTTGGCGCACTGTTCATCGCCGTGGTGCTGGCCTTCCCCGCAGGTCTCGCGGGTCTCTGGGCCGACTATGTGCAGCCCACCATCGACCGCCTCCTGGCCTCTCGCAAGAACGGCTGGGGTAGCGGTTCGGTCGCCGACGGCGCGCCGGCCGAGTGAGGAGGACATCATGCTCGTCGGTCATCAGCCCAAGGAATTCCTGCTCGCGGTCTCCGGACTTACTGTGTCCTTCGACGGCTTCAAGGCGGTCAACGATCTGTCCTTCTATGTCGAGGAAAACGAGATCCGGGTGATCATCGGTCCGAACGGCGCCGGCAAGACCACCGTGCTTGATCTCATCTGCGGCAAGACCAAAGCGACGTCCGGCTCGATCCAGTTCCGTGGACAGGAACTGACCTGGATGAAGGAGAACGAGATCGTGCAGGCCGGAGTGGGGCGAAAGTTTCAGACGCCGTCGGTGTTCGAGGACCTGACGGTGCTGGAAAACCTCGAAATTTCATTCCCGCGCGGCCGTTCGGTGTTTGGCTCGTTGACTTTCCAGCGCGACGCGGAGGTGAAGGCGCGCATCGAGGAAGTCGCGGAAATGATCTTCCTGAAGGACAGGCTGAACACCTACGCAGCGTTGCTCAGCCATGGCCAGAAGCAATGGCTCGAGATCGGCATGCTGCTGATCCAGAATCCTGACCTCCTGATGCTCGACGAGCCCGTCGCCGGCATGAGCGTGTCCGAGCGCGCCAAGACGGCGGAACTCCTCAACCGGATCATCAAGGACCGCTCGGTGCTGGTGATCGAGCACGACATGAAGTTCGTCGAAGACATCGCGCACAAGGTCACGGTGCTGCACCAGGGCCAAATCCTCTCGGAAGGCACGATGGACAAGGTCAAAAACGACCCCAAGGTCGTCGAAGTCTATCTCGGGCACTGAGGAGGCGGATCGATGCTGGCAATCCAGGACCTTCACGTCGCTTACGGCCAGAGCGAGGTGCTGCACGGCCTCAACGTCTCGGTCGCGCCGAACGAGATCGTCGCGATCATGGGCCGCAACGGCATGGGCAAGACCACGCTGATGAAATCTCTGATGGGCATCCTGCCGGCGAAGAGCGGCTCGGTGAGCATGGACGGCGCCGAGCTCGGCGGGTTGAAGAGCTATGAGCGCGTCGCCAAAGGGCTCGCCTATGTGCCGCAGGGCCGCATGATCTTCTCCACCATGACAGTCAAGGAGAATATCGAGACTGGACTCGTGGTGTCCGGGGCCTCGGAAGTGCCTGGCGACATCTATGAGCTGTTCCCGGTCCTCCTCGAAATGAAGGGCCGCCGTGGCGGCAATCTCTCGGGCGGTCAGCAACAGCAACTCGCAATAGCGCGTGCGCTTGCGACCAAGCCCAAGGTACTTTTGCTGGACGAGCCGACCGAAGGCATCCAGCCCTCCATCATCAAGGACATGGCGCGCACCTTGAAGCGCATCCGCGACGAGCGCGGCCTGTCGATCGTCGTCTCGGAGCAAGTGCTGAGCTTCGCGCTCGACATCGCCGACCGCGTTCTGGTGATCGAGAACGGCGAGATCGTCCGCGACGATCCGCGGGCCTCGGTCGATGCGGCGCAAATCTCGAAATATCTGTCGGTCTGAACCTTCGTTTTGGCTTGTAAAAAGGGGAGCTTTCGATGCCAGAGACACTGATCAAGGTCGATCTGACCAAGTCGGCCTATGACAACGACATGATTCATAACCGTTGGCACCCCGACGTGCCGATCGTGGCGTGGGTCAAGCCGGGCGATGATTTCATCATCGAGACCGTCGATTGGACCGGCGGCTTCATCAAGAACAACGATTCCGCCGACGATGTGCGCGATATCGATCTTTCGATCGTGCATTTCCTGTCCGGCCCGATCGGCGTCAAGGGCGCCGAGCCCGGCGACCTCCTGGTGGTCGACCTGCTCGACGTCGGCCCGCTCAAGGAAAGCCTGTGGGGCTTCAACGGTTTCTTCTCCAAGAAGAACGGCGGTGGATTTCTGACCGATCACTTCCCGCTCGCGCAAAAATCGATCTGGGACATCAAGGGCCTCTATACGTCGTCGCGACACGTTCCCGGCGTCAGTTTCGCGGGACTGATCCATCCCGGCCTGATCGGCTGTCTGCCCGACCCGAAGATGCTCGCGAACTGGAATGCGCGCGAGGCAGCGCTGATCGCGACCAATCCGACCCGCGTGCCCGGCCTTGCCAATCCGCCGTTTGCACCGACGACCCATGCGGGGCAGGCAAAGGGAGACGTCAAGGCCAAGATCGCCGCCGAGGGCGCACGCACGGTCCCGCCGCGCGAGCATGGCGGCAACTGCGACATCAAGGATCTGTCCCGTGGCTCGAAAATCTACTTCCCGGTCTACGTTCCCGGTGGCGGACTCTCGATGGGCGATTTGCACTTCAGCCAGGGTGACGGCGAGATCACGTTCTGCGGCGCGATCGAGATGGCCGGCTGGCTGCACTTGAAGGTCGATGTCATCAAGGACGGCGTCGCCAAGTACGGGATCAAGAACCCGGTCTTCAAGCCGTCGCCGATCACACCGAACTACAAGGACTATCTGATCTTCGAGGGCATCTCGGTCGACGAGGCCGGCAAGCAGCATTATCTCGACGTCCACATCGCCTACCGCATGGCCTGCCTGAACGCGATCGAATATCTGAAGAAGTTCGGCTATTCCGGCGCGCAGGCTTATTCGATCCTCGGCACCGCGCCTTGCCAGGGCCACATCTCAGGCGTGGTCGACGTGCCCAATGCCTGCGCGACGCTGTGGTTACCGACGGAAATCTTCGACTTCGACGTCATGCCGTCTTCGGCAGGTCCGATCAAACACATCAAGGGCGACATCCAGATGCCGCTCTCTCAGGACAAATGAGCATGATCCGAAAAAGTGGGCGCCGGTCTTTCGAAAAGATCATGCTCCAGAACTAACCTATCCCCGACGCGACGGGATGCGGGACGGTGCGTATTTGCCGCCCCGCATCCGCCTCGGGTTCGAGCGCAGGAGACGACATGCCGGTCTACGAATATCTGTGTGACGATTGCGGCCCGTTCACCGACATGCGGCCGATGGCCGAATGCGACGATCCGCAAACTTGTCCGCATTGCGAGACGTCATCCCCGCGCGTGATCCTGACCGCGCCGAACTTCCTCTGCATGCCGGCCGACCGCCGCAAGGCGATCTCCATCAACGAGCGGAGCGCTCACGCACCGAAGACGCTCGACCAGTACAAGGCTTCGCACGGTCCCGGTTGTGGCTGTTGCACGGGCAAAACAAAACCAGCGCGGCTGGTGACCAGGACGAAAAGCGGCGCCAAGGGCTTTCCGACGGCGCGGCCCTGGATGATCAGCCACTAGGGGCGCGCCTGTCGTCGACACTCTACTTCCGCTATTGGCATCACCTACGGACATGCCTGATCGGGCCGACGATGTCCGCGATTGACGGTGAACCGGACCTCGTTGTCACGCGAGCCGATGTCTGGAAATGACTCCGAAACGGACTCACGCAGCGCATCAAAATCTTCGCTATTCGATCACGCCGCCGGCGCAACCGCAACGCAGAGATTTATTCGACGTTATCGCGCCGTGTGGCTCGTTCTTGGTTTCACTGCCTCACCAGATTGGTCACAGCGCCACCGGTCGCGGTGCGCCCGCCGTCGACGACGAATTGTCCGCCGGTGGTATTGGAGGCGAGGTCGGAGCAGAGGAAGAGCACCATGTTGGCAATTTCGTCCACCGTCGTGTAGCGCCCGCTCGGGATCGCGGCTTGATAGCGAGCGCCGACCGCGGCCGGGTCAGCGGGCGAGATCTGTTCCTCCAGCGCATGAATCATGCGCGTGTCGACCGGACCGGGGCACACGGCGTTCACCCGAATGCCCTGGTGTGCGACTTCGCCCGCCGCCGTCTTGGTGAGCCCGATCACCGCATGCTTCGACGCCACATACGCCGGCATGCCCGGCGTCGCTACCAGGCCGGCGACCGAGGCGGTGTTGACCACGGCGCCGCCGCCCTGCCGGATCATCTCCGGCAGCACGTGGCGCAGGCCAAGGAATACGCCTCTCAAGTTCACGCCGATCACGGCGTCGAACACGGCCTCGTCATATTCCGCGGTTGGTGCCAGCTTTCCCTCGATGCCAGCATTGTTGAAGAAGCAGTCGATGCGCCCGTATGTCTCGACAGCCGCCTTCACGTAAGCTTTCACGTCGGCGACCTTGGTGACATCGGCCGTCACTGCAACGGCGTCGCCGTTGTTTTGACGGATGATGCCGACGGTCGCTTGGGCACCGGCGCCGTCGCGGTCTACCACCATCACCTTCGCACCTTGCCGCGCGAACGCCACACAAGTCGCGCGGCCGATGCCATTACCGCCGCCGGTGACCAGTGCAACCTTGCCGGTGAAATCCATTTCGCCCTCCGTCCGATGACCCACGTAGACTATCACCAGCACGCTATCCTGTCCGAGCCTTCGCCTGCTTTGAGGCGGGGCGCCGAAGGCACACAATGCCTTTGCCTCGGTGGGACCGGCATGGCCTACGACTGGCCTCTCCCGCAAGGCGAAATCGTAGGGTGGCCGGCGGGTTCTGCCGAATGTCCGAGTTTGGCGCTTTTCGGACGTGGCGGCGCGGCATCGCGATGTTCGCTATCAGGCTATGAGCAGACCTCGCTCTGACGCGGCCCGACACTCGTCCGCCCGACCATCGCCTGAAATTTTCGAACCCGGCCGGCGCCGTTGGCGTTCGAAAATTAGCGGCACACGACAAACTCCGCACTCGTGAACACAAAACATTTGACGCGCCGAACTTTCTCTGCGCTTAGATCATCCGAGTTTCGTCGCGGGTGAATTTGCCCGTACTCTTGAGGACCATGATGCATAACGCACGCACGCACATCGCAGAGACTGCCGTCCGCGTCCGGCCGCTTGTTCGGCTGGCCGATGGGTCGTGCATGTCCGTGATGACGTGGCGACCAGAATTTCAAGCGCGACGCGGGGCTGATCCGCAAAGCGAGAGTGTAACTCCCGGCGCAGGGCCGCTCCCTCCGCCGAACCGGCAGGAGGGCAGGATGAACGCCCACAACGACACAAAGAGATTATTCGATCAGAACCTGGACGCGCGGCTCGTGCTGGCCGCGGCTCGGCTGCGGTTTGCCGCGCTGGTCGATCGTCTCGTGGCTCGCTGGCTCCAGCGCTGCGCCGCCAACGCCGAGGCCGCACAATGGCTGTTCAAGGCCCGATCGCATGCCGACACGTCAGTTCGGGATGCGCGTGAGCCTTGTCGTTCCAGCTGCGCGCTGGGATGAGTCGCCATGATCGGGCGGGGATACATCAAGCGATGCCGAGGCTGCCCGCAGGGCAGCCTCGGTTACCTCGTTGCAGATTCTGCCCGCACCAGGGCGGCCGTCCGGGTCAGCCATCTCGGCGGATCGGCACGGTGATAGATCTGTTCGGAAGGCTCGATGTTGTCGAGAAAGTTTCGATAAATGACCGCCTGCCGCGCGGCGGCGATCGGCGCGAGCAGGGCCGATGCGCGGGCGGGATCCGACCCGGGCACGGCTGCGCTCCATTGTTGCGACCAGTGCGCCCGCACGGCGCCGACAGAGGCACTGGGAATCGGATCAAGAAAGGCGGGCTGATCCAGCAAAGGATGGCCCACGCCGCTGTCCCCCCAGTCCAGCAAGGTCAGGGTCGCGCCATCGCCGCGAAAATTGCCGGGATGAAAGTCACCGTGGACCAGCGTGTCCGGGAGCCCGCATGCGGCGACGTCGTCGAACCGGTCGGGAAGCCGGCGTGCGAAGTCGGCAAGCACTGCGCGATCCTCCGCCGGGATGTCGTCACGCGTCCGCTCCATGACATTGATGATCGCAGCAGCCAGCGCCGGCGCGCGCCAATCGGGCAGACCGAGCGCGAGCAACGCCTCGACGCGGCCGCTCCACAGGCGTTGAAGGTCCACGAGCCGGTTCACCATGTCCAGCAAGCGCGGCAGTTCGGCATCGTACTGATCCTCGCCTGCGATCTCGGCCAGCAGCACGCGGCCGCCGTCATGACCGAGCAGGACCGGGACCTGCGCGCCGGCCATGAGCGCCAGCAGAGCTCCTTCATGGGCGAAAAATTGCGGGACAACCTTCAGCCATGCGGCCTGGCCTTCGACCGGCACGCGCCAGAGACTGGAGAGATTCCATGTGCGGATCTGCGTCGGTGGCGTGGTCGGACGAAGCCCGCGCTCGGCCAGTCGCGCACGCGCCCAGGCAAGGTCGGCCGCGGGGCCGGACGGACGCGCAAAGGCGTGGCGGCGCGGATGGTCATCGAGAATCCCGCTCCATCGCCGCGCCGCGGGTACGGGTCCGGCCACTTCGGCGAGATATGTCACGCGGCCGCCGTGCGGCTGCTGCAGTTCGGCGTCGAGCAGCCGCAGGATAATGACGTCGACACCATGATGGTCACGCACGGCCTGAACGACCGGTGCAACGTCCGGCCACCATGGCGTCGCAACGGGCACGGCTGGCAGGCAGCCGACCGGGTCGCCTGCGGGCGTCACCAACACCAACTCTGCGGTTCGTGGCTTTACCCCGGTCATCCCTCAATCGACCTTGCTGTTCCGGCGTCGCTCTTGACCGAGCACGAGACCAATCGTCTCCGCCGCAATCTTCTTCAACTGTCCGGCATCGCCAAACGCGCGCTCGAGCACGGCAAGGCCTCGCGTGACGGTGACGATGTGCAATGCGGCGACTTCCGCATTGCCCTTGAACTCGCCGCGCCTGATGCCTTCGGACAAGGCAGCCTGAACCAGCGCGGTGATGCGCCGCAAGAGATCGGCGAAAGCTGCCCGCGCGTTGTCGTCGAGTCCTTTGCCGTCCACCGAGCCCACCTCCATCAGCGCCCGCGTGGTCGGACATCCCCGCGGCGGCGAGCCGGCGCACATGTTCTTGATGGTGACGTCGAAAAACGCCGCGAGACGCTTGCGTAAAGTCCCCGTGCTCAGCGCCTTCTCCACCACACCAAGGTAGTCGCCCGCATAGCGCTCATAGGCGACCAGAAACAGCGCTTCCTTGCTGCCGAACGCATTGTAGAGACTGCCGCGCTGCACGCCGGCGTCGCGCGCGATGTCGGCGAGCGAGGTGCCGCGCACGCCGCTGCGCCAGAACCGGTCGAAGGCGATGCGCAGCACCTCGTCGTGGTCGAACTCGCGCGGCCTCAAAATGTCGCTCCGTCAAAAGTATTTGACACGGTGTTAAGAACGTGGAATCAATTCTGGACGTCGTGTCAAAAACTAGGAAATCGCGCTTGTTTCGTCAATGAGCGCGATCGGGAGGCCGCACATGCCGCTGCTTCACATCTCGCTGCGCGCCGGAAAGCCGGTCGCCTACCGGCAGGCGATCTTCGACGGCCTCTATCGCGCGATGCGCGAGACGCTGAACGTGCCCGACGACGACCAGTTCATGACCATCACCGAGCATGAGCCTGCGAACTTCCGCACCGGCTCGGGTTACGGCGTCGCCCGCAGCGACGACGTGGTCTACATCCAGATCACGGTGTTCGACAGCCGCACCACGGAGCAGAAGAAAGCGCTGTACCGGCGCATCGCGGAGCTGCTCGGCGAAAATCCGGGCATTCGCCCTGACGACGTGTTCGTGCAGGTGCTGACGTCGGCGAAGGAGAACTGGTCCGTCGGTCACGGCATCGCGCAATTCGCGTAAGGCTCGTTGCAGAACCGATCCTGCGACCATGGCGCTGCAAACCTTCGGATGAGAGACCACGAATGCGCTGTACAGCATCAGGGCAACAGTCTACCGTTCAGGCGATCAGGTGGCAGTGGTCCCCTTGAAGCTGTCCGCGAAGCTGCTCGTCATGGCAGCAGCGGGAGCGCCACCCGAAAGCGCAATCTCACAAGTTAGGCAATTTTGCCAGACGCGGATGCAGGCGGCATCGGCGGCGCTGCGAACGCGCTCGCGTGCGCAAACAAGGAAGACCACCATGAACATGCCCGCAATCCTGCAAGGCGACGCGCGCAAGCGCTTCCTCCAGGGAATCGCGTTCGGCGCCGTTGCGGCGATGGCGATCGGATTTATCTGGGGCGGCTGGGTCACCGGCGATACTGCGAGAGGCATGAGCGCAATGGCGGAGAACAGCGGCCGGATGTCTGTCCTGGTCCCGATGTGTGTCGCGCAGTTCACGGCTGCCGATGGTGCCGTCGCCAAGTTCAAGGCGGCCAACTCCTATTCAAAGGACACCGTCGTCGGCGAATACGTGAAAACGGTCGCCGCCACGAACATGGACTATTCGTTCGCCAAGGCCTGCGCAGCCGGCGTGGAAACCGAACTCGCAAAGACGGCCACAAAAAGCTGAAGGGCCAGTTCGCCAAGGCAGGGATATCAACAAAAATGAACGTTCGCCGGTCCGGGCGGCTTTCCTTGCTGGGATACGGCCTGTTGGCGGTCATCCTGCTCGGCTGTTTTGCGCTGTTCAATCGCTCCGACGACAACTCCGCGACGATGGCGCCAAACCTGATATTCAATCGTTGACGCCCGCGCAGCCCTTTTTGGAGGGCCTTCCAGGCTTGTCGTCGAGACCTTGACCGCGGTGCCGGTCTACAAGGCGTTCGGGTCCGTCCATTGCGGCGCAAAGATGGGTGGAGAATGACGCCTATACTCCGCCCTTGCCAAACACGGTTGTGGCCGGCCGCCAGGCGTCGTCGTGTCTCTATTCGATCACCTCGGCGGCGGTGGCCAGCAGCGAGGGCGGAATCGCGAGACCCAGCGCCGTGGCGGTCTTCAGGTTGAGGACGAGATCGTACTTGGTCGGCGCCTGCACCGGCAGGTCGCCGGGCCTTGCGCCGCGCAGGATGCGGTCGACATAGCTGGCCGCGCCGCGCCATTGCTCGACCTGGTCGAAGCCATACGACATCAGCCCGCCATCGGCGGCGAAATAACGGAACGGGTAGATCGCGGGCAGGCGATGCTGCGCCGCCAATTCGCTGAGCAAAGCGCGGCTATCGATGTTGCGTGGATGAGGCAGCACGATCAGGCCGCCATTCGCTGTGCCGGCAAATCCGGCGATGCCGCGCGCGAGGTCATCGGCTTCGCGGACGGCGATGGCGGACGTCTCTACGCCGAGCGACGGCGCGACCGCCTCGATCGCGCGCATGAACTCGGAATGCACCGACGTGTCGGGATAGACCGTCACCGCCGCCCGCGTCAGCTTCGGCGCGACCTCCTTCAGCAGCCCCAGCCATTTGCCGCCCACCGCGGGCTCGAAATTCTGAAAGCCGGTGACGTAGCCGTCGGGCCGCGAGAGGCTTTTGACGAATCCGCCTCCCAGCGGATCGGAGATCTGGACGAACACCGTCGGTATGCGCGCGTCGAGCTTGAGCAGGGCGGTCAACGCCGCATTGCTGCTGATCACGATCATATCCGGTGCGGAGGCGACCAGCGCGGCGACGTCCGCGTCGATCCGGCCACCCTCGGCGGCCGGCCAGCGGATATCGAGACTCACATTGCGGCCGTCGCTCCAGCCGAGCTTGCCGAGCGACTCGCGCAAACCACTGATGCGCGCCTGGCCTTCCGGGTCGGTCTGCCGATAGCCGGTTGGCAGCACGCCGACGCGCGGCGCCTTGCCGGTTTGTTGTGCCTGCGCCGCAAGCGGCCATAGGGCCGCACCGCCAAACGCCGACAACAATCGCCGCCTTGCAATGTCGGTTGGCATTTGCCCTCAGTGAACGGTCCGTGCAACGGCCGGATATTATCAGGCTTTCCGCCGAAGGTCTGCGGTTGCCGCCAGTGGTCCGATTCCAACATTCGCATCCCTGCGCGGCAAACACGTTTGCGAATGTTGGAATCAAAGGACACTGGCAAGATATTGATTGCAGTGGAGCTTTGGATTTGACGTTCGCTTGACGAGTACTTGGCAAGCAGGGGAGCGAACGTCAAATCCGCTCCACTGGCGCGGGTTCTTCGTGGATATCGGGGAATCAGCTAACGCTGGCGCATGACCAGCGGCAGCAAGGCAAAGGACACGGCCCCGGCGCTTTACGAGGCGGGGTTGCGGCACTTCCATTCCGGTCAGCTTGCGGTGGCCGAAGACCGCTGCCGCAAGGCGCTCGCATCGGATCCGGAGCATGCCGACGCCCTGCATCTGCTCGGCCTGATCCATGCCCAAGGCAATCGCGTCGACCTCGCGATCGATTTCATCGCGCAGGCGATCCGCAGCAACCAGCGCAATGCCGACTATTTCTCCAATCTCGGCAGCCTGCTGGTGCTGCGCAACCGGTTCGAAGAGGCGCTGAAGAGCTACGATCTCGCGCTCACGCTCAAGCCGGACCTCGTCAATGTCTGGATCAGGCTCGGCGATCTCCTGCGCAAGCAGAACCGCGACGAGGAGGCGCTGCTCACCTTCGACCACGCGCTGACGCTCGACCCGTGCAACGTCGAGGCGGCAGAGAAGGGCGGCCTGTTGCTGCTCGCGCTCGGGCGGCACGGCGAGGCGCTGGCAAGGTTCGAGCTGTCGGATGCGATCGTGCCGGAGCGGCCGCACACGCTTTACAACAAGGGGCTTTGCCTGACTGCGCTCGGCCGGCGCGACGATGCGCTGGCCGTCTACGGCCGCCTGATCGAGATCGATCCGGCCAACTACGAAGGGCTGAACAATCTCGGCAATGTGCTGCTCGACATGCGCAGACACGAGGAGGCGGCCGTCCACTTCCGCAACGCGATCGCGCTCAGGCCCGATCTCTTGCCCGCCTTCAACAACCTCGGTCTTGTGTTGATCCATCTGCGGCGGTTCGACGAGGCCGCAGCGCAGCTTGGCCGCGCCATCGCGTTGTCGCCGGATGCGCCGGAGCTCTACAACAATCGCGGCAATGCGCTGAAGGAGCTCGGCCGGCTCATTGAGGCGCTCGCCGATTACGACCGGGCCATCGCGCTGAAGCCCGATTACGTTCATGCCCACGGCAATCGCGGCAATTGTCTCGACGATCTCATGCGCCCGGACGAGGCGGAGGCGAGCTTTCGCCGCGCGCTTGCGCTGGATCCCGATCATGGCGACTCCCACTGGAATCTGGCGGTCAACCGGCTTCGTGCCGGCGACCTCAGGACCGGCTGGATCGAGAGCGAGTGGCGCTGGAAATCGGACTCGCTTGCGCTCAAGCAGCGCGTGTTCGACAAGCCGCCGTGGCTCGGCACCGAGCCCATCGACGGCAAGACGCTGCTCGTGCACTGCGAGCAGGGGCTCGGCGATGCGATCCAGTTCTGCCGCTATGTCCCGCTGCTTGCCGCGCGCGGCGCGAAGGTGATCCTGCTGGTCGACACGCCGCTGAAGGTGTTGCTGTCCGGCGTCGCCGGTGTGACGCAATGCATCGCCAGGGCCGAAGCCTTGCCCGATTTCGATCTGCATTGCCCGCTGTTGAGCCTGCCGCTCGCGTTCGACACCACGCTGGCAACGATTCCCGCTGACGTGCCCTACATCCCGCTTCCGGAGACCGGCGCGGGATTGGTCGAATTGGCTCGGTGCACGGAGCGCGCCGCGCATCGGTCTCGTCTGGTCCGGCAATCCCGGCCATCTCAACGACCACAACCGCTCGGTGCCGCTCGAAAAGCTGCTGCCGCTGTTCGACGTCGACGCGCAGTTCGTCAGCCTGCAAAAAGGCGCGCGCGAGCGCGACCGTGCGCTGCTCGCGGAATTGCCCGACATCCGCGATGCGGATGGCGAGCTGGCGAGCTTTGCCGACACGGCATCGCTGATCAGCGAGCTCGACCTCGTGATCTCCGTCGACACCAGCGTGGCGCATCTGGCAGGCAGTCTCGGCAGGCCGGTCTGGGTGCTGCTGCCCTATGTTCCGGACTGGCGCTGGCTGCTCGGCCGCGACGATTTGCCGTGGTATCCGACCGCGCGCCTGTTCCGGCAATCCGCGACGCGCCAATGGGATGTCGTGGTGGCGAATGTGCTGACGGCGCTGCGCGCGTTCGTCGAAGATGCGCGGCGGAGGCGCTGAACTTCGTCACTCTACAGTGTGATAGTTGCAGCCGCGACGAGACTGCGCTCCCTCCCCCGCTTGCGGGGGAGGGTTGGGGTGGGGGCGTCTCCGCGATGCACAGCGTTCGAGTGGAAAATCCCCCACCCGCATCGCATCTTTCGATGCGATGCGACCTCCCCCGCAAGCGGGAGAGGTACAGCGAGTCCGCGGATTCATCTTGCTACCGATACGGGTCCTGCTGCCGGATGGTCGGCGCCGAGGTCCTGATACGGCGGAGCGTGATCGGCGTGCCGTCCGATTCGAACGTCAGCTCATACTTCTTGCCGACCTTGTCGGTGGCCGAGCAGGTGATGCTGGACACCTCGCGGCTGGCGAAATTGCCAAGCTGCCGGCAGACGCCATCCGAGGCCTGCTCCGCCGGGATCGGCAGGCCGTCGGATTTCGGGCGGTCCTTGTTGGACAGCAGCATGCGGTCGACGGCGAGCACGTAGAGGTTCTCCTGCGTCCTGTGGCCATATTCGCCGGAGAAGGAGATGACGTGGTTGTCGTCGGCGGGATCGTCGAGCGCGACGGTGAAATTGGCGCGGCCCTTCTCGCTGTGGAAATAGGCGACGATCTTGCAGCCGAAATCGCGGCCCGCGACCGTAAGCCGGCTGCACTTGCCGGTCATCAACGCATAGAGATCGACGTCGGGCTTGACCGGTTCCTCCGCGCAAAGCGGCGCGATCGACAACAGGCAAGCCGCGGCGAGTGCGCCCGCAACATGCTTCATGATGCAGGCAAGCCGTCCCCGGCGCATGCCCATCCGCCCTTCCGATTCCCTAGTGTGGCGCCTTCATAGCACGGTTTGGAGCCGCGTCGATTTTGTGCGCGGCCTTGACTTTTCCATGGCCGGCTTCAGGCCGCAACGGCCCGCCAGCGCGTATCGCGCGGCGAGGGGCGGCGATGCAACCGCTTGTCGAGCAGGGCATGGGCGCGGGCAAGCTCGCCCGAGCGGATCAGCGCGACAATGAAGGTGTCCTCGATGATCTCGCGCTGGGCATGGCTGCCGCCGATCCGGACGACGTCGTGCAGAACCGGTTCCAGCAGCGAGACGCAGGCTGCATAATCCTCGCCGGCAAAGGCGTTCAGCGCGCGGCACATTTGCGGCACCACCGGACCCGCCGGCAATTTGCCATCGGCGAGCCGCCGCTCGATCGCCGCACACCGCTCGTCGAGCGCGGCCTGGTTGCCGGTCGCGGCCGCCAGCAGCGCCATATGCATCTCGACAAAGGGCAGGCTCATCTTCGGGAACCAGCGGCGGGCATAGGCGTCGGTGTCGTCCCAGAGTTGTCGGGGCACGGCGTGGCCATGGGCGGTGAGCCGCCACAGCAGCGAGGCGCAGTCCGACATCACGTTCAGCGGTGGCGCTGCGCTGATGGAGGGATGCAGCACGTCCGTATAGATCGCCAGCACCTTGTCGATATCGCCGACATCGAGCGCGCCGAGCGCCTGGTGCCATCGGATATGAGGGTGCAGCAAACCGGTGCGGTCGTAGCCGCCGATCCATTGCTCGACCAGCGCGTCCGCCTCCTCGACAGATCCATCCTCGAACATCGCGTGCAGTAGCGCGTGGGCGCAATGCGCGTTGTTGCGGTGGAGCGCGAAAGCGCGCTCGGTCATGGCGCGGCCTTTTGCGACCTCACCGTTCTCGGTCATCGCCCAGCCGTAATTGGTGAGGAACCACCAGTCCTCGCCGTAATGCGCACTGTGGCGCGCGCACAAATCCTGGCGCGCCTGGTCATGATCGGCCATGCCGGAGAAGGCGTACAGACCGAAGGCGCCGAGCGGCAGCGAGAACACGGCCGCGTCTCGCGGCCAGCTTTCCAGATGTTTCAGCGTCGACGCCAACGCCGCCGGCAGATTGCCTTCGATCGCGAGCGCCAGCGTTTCGACATGGCTTGTCTCGCGCGCGGTGCCGTGCTTGGCGACAAGCTCGCGCGCGGTGGCCGCAAGCTTCCGCGCCACGTCGCCCTGCTGGTAAAGCGTATGCATGCGCGCCCGCGCGATGACCGGCAGCGCGAAGTCCGGATCGGCCGCGATGGCGCGCTCGAACGCTTCCGTGGCTCCCGTCCAGGCCGACAGCATCAGGTCGACGCCGTCGCTATAGGCGGACGCCGCCGAGGCGGAGGCGGTGGAGAGAGGGAGGCCGTAGCGGTCCTCGTGCACGCTCATGTCTCAGCCTCCGGTCCGCGCGCGCCGCCCCTCGATCGGATATTGCGGATCGTTGTAGCCGGGTGTCGAGGGGTGGCCAGGCACGACGAGCTTATCGACCAGCGCCTCGTCATCGGCGGTGAAGCGATAGTCGAGCGCGCGCATGTAATCGTCCCAGTGCGCTTCGGTGCGCGGGCCGGCAAGCACTGAGCTCACGAAAGACGAGTTCAGCACCCAGGACAGCGCGAACTGGCCGGCGGTGATGCCCTTGGCTTCGGCATGGCGCCTGATCTCCTGCGCCAGCTTGAGCGACTCCGGCCGCCATTCCGTCTGCATCATGCGGGTGTCGTTGCGCCCCGCGCGGCTCTCCTTGTCGGGGGCGGCATCGGGCGCGTATTTGCCGGTCAGCACGCCGCGCGCCAGCGGGCTATAGGGCACGATGCCGAGCCCGTAATAGAAGCAGGCCGGAAAATGCTCGACCTCCGGCATGCGGTTCATCGCATTGTAATAGGGCTGGCTCGCCACCGGGCGGTCGATGCCGAGCCGGTCGCAGATGTTGCAGATTTCGGCGACGCGCCAGGCGCGATAGTTCGAGACGCCGAAATAGCGCACCTTGCCGGCGCGGATCAGTTCGGCCATCGCGCGCACGGTCTCCTCGAGCGGGGTCGCATGGTCTTCCTTGTGCAGATAATAGATGTCGATGTAGTCGGTGCCGAGCCGTTTCAGACTCTCGTCGCAGGCCTGCAGCACCCAACGCCGCGACAGCCCGCCGCGATTGGGATCGTCGCCCAACTGGTTCGCAAGCTTGGTGGCGAGAATCCAGCCCAGGCGGCTGTTGGATATGGCGCGGCCGACCACCTGCTCGGAGTTGCCCTTGTTGTAGGCGTCGGCAGAGTCGATGAAGTTGATGCCGGCCTCGCGCGCCTTGGCGACGATCCGCGCCGAGGTCGCCTCGTCGGTCGGCCCGCCGAACATCATGGTGCCCAAACAGATCGGCGAAACCTTCAGGCCGCTGCGGCCGAGTTGGCGGTATTTCATTTCTTGGCGTCCTTCCCTTGGGGCCACAAGCATAGCGCCTACGATTCGTCATTGCGAGCCAACGGAGCCCGGTTGAGCGAAGCGATACCCGGAAGCAATCCAGAAACTTTCCGCGGACGCACTCTGGATTGCTTCGTCGCTGGCGCTCCTCGCAATGACGAAACCTAACTCTCGTTCTTCAATATCTTGAATACGCCGCTCGCCATCGCGATGACGCGCTTGTCGACGGTGACTTCGGTCGTGATGAAGATCAGGCTTCGCGTCGAGCGTACCACATGCGGCCGCGAGATCAGCACCTCGCCGATCTTGCCGGCCTCGACGAAATGCGTGTCAAGCTGGACCGTGGCCAAGGTCGTCTTGCCCGACGCATAGCGCGCAGTCATGCCGCAGGTACGGTCGGCAAAGGTCATCAGCACGCCGCCCTGCACCAGCCCGCGGCGATTATGGTGCTTGTCCTCGGTCGCGAGCGCATATTCGTGGACGTTGTCGACGACCCGCTGCCAGAGCGGGCCGATCAAGTGCAGGAAGCCGGTATTCTCGACCATCTTCCAGCCGTCGGATGTCAGCTTGGCGGCGGACTTGTCGATCATGTCAGGCTTTCTTCGGCGGATGGGCTTGGGTCATTTCTTCCGGGACAGTAGTGTTGTAGTCAAGCGGGATGAGACGTTCATTCGACGATACCACACGGCGGAATATCGCAGGGCTCTGCGCCGCATTTGCGCGGGTGCAGCCTGAGGAGGCGGCAACCGAACTGAAGCGCGCCGCGGTCGCGATCGCGTTGACCGGCGCCGACGAGGCCGACGAAACCGCACTGCTGCTGACGCGCCGCGCCTCGGGCCTGCGCTCGCATCGCGCGCAATGGGCGCTGCCGGGCGGGCGCTGCGACGCCGGCGAGACGCAGATCCAGTCGGCGCTGCGCGAGCTTCACGAAGAGCTGGGCTTGGCCCTCGGCGAGGACGCCGTGCTCGGCCTGCTCGACGATTACCCGACCCGTTCCGGCTATCTGATCACGCCGGTCGTGGTGTGGGCGGGCGCGGAGCGAACCATCACGGCGAACCCGGCCGAGGTCGCTTCCGTGCATCCCATCCCGCTCGGCATGATCGAACGATCAGATGCGTTCGACTTCATCAGCATCCGTGAGAGCACGCGGCGGGTGATCCGCTTCCACTGGGAGGACCGGCTGATTCACGCGCCGACGGCGGCGATGATCTATCAGTTCCGCGAGGTGCTCGACGGCCGCGACACACGCGTCGCCGATCTCGAACAACCCGTGTTTGCCTGGAAGTAATGGCATTTTGAGGTACAAGGAGCGCGATGCTGCGCTCACCGATTCGCCGTGCCCTGATGCTTTCCGCGCTCGCGCTGCTCGCAGCGCCGCGCACGCGCGACCTTCTGCCGGCCCTGGTCACCGACGCCGAGGCGGCGACCGTTTCCTGGACGGAATATCTCGCCGCGCGCGCGGCGTTCAAGACGGAGGTCGAGGGCTACTGGACCTCGATCGCCGACAAGCGCCGCGGCCGCAACGCCAAGCGGCGCGAGCATCAGCAGATCACGCTCGACGACTACGTGCTGACCCAGCCCCCGGTCTACCACGGCCCGTCGCGTCCGCCCGGTCCTTCGCCTGAGGCGGTGCCGGAAAGCAAGCCGCGCGCACCCAAGCCGATCCCCGTTGTGACCGATCTCGTTGCGGCCGCCTCGCAAGTCTATCAGTGGACGCCGCAGCGGCCGGCGAACGAGATGGACTTCAAGCGCGCCTATGCGCGCTACGCGGTCAATGCCGGGCTGACGGCGGAGCAGGCAGTCCGCGTCTATGCGTTCGAGACCGGCGGCAACGGCACGCACGCGTCGCAATCCGGCTTCCGCAACGGCCACGCCATCTCGACTGCGATCGGTTACAACCAGCTGCTGACCACCAACACCGTCGAGCTGATCGCCGAACAGGGCGACGAGTTGGTCAAGGAATTGAAGGCGAGGGTGGCCTCGCTCGGCGGACCCGCGCGCGCGGCGATGGAGCACAAGATCGCGGTGCTGACGAAGATGGTGACGCATGCCACCTCGGTGCCGGACGAATGGGCGCTGCACGAGAAGATGGGCGACACGCCGCAGGGCTGGGCGATGCATGCCATGGTGCTCGATATCGATGTCGGTCCGATGCTGCAGACCCACAAGCTCTTGACCTCGGTGATCTTCGCCCGCGAAAAAGGCTACAAGCGCCCGCTCACCGCAGCCGAGCTCGAGATGATGAACCTCACCGGCGACGGCACCGGGCTCGACATGGTGACGATGCCGCAGGCGATGCGTGAGCAGGTGCCGACCTCGAACTTTTTCCAGCGCGGCGGCTACGAGCGCAACCCGGTCGCGGTCCGCAACAATACCGTGGCCAAGCTGCTCGCGGTCACCGACCGCTGGATGGACCAGCACAGCAGCCTGCCGGGCGCGCAGGAACTGGCGGCGGCGTTTTAGGCCGCTGTCGTCCCGGCCAAGCGAAGCGCGAGCCGGGACCCATAACCACCACTGTTGGATGTTGTCTGGCTGTGGCCCCAGCGTAATGCAACACCATCGTCTGTGGTTATGGGTCCCGGCGTTCGCCGGGACGACAACCTCAATTCGACCCGAACATGAACTTGCCGTCGCCTTCCAGATACGGCCCGGTGCGCATGTAGAGCTGGCCGTTATGGCCGATGAAGAACAGCGTGCCCTTCGGCACTTTCTTGGCACCCTTCAACAACTTGCCGGCATTGTTGGTGCCCATCTTGTAGGAGAAGGTCTTGCCGTCCTGGTCATAGGCATAGCCGGTATCCTGCTTCATCTCCCAAGGCGTCGGGCCCGCGTCCTGCGCAAGAGCGGAGGTCGCGCCGCCAAGCAGGGTTACCAAAGCCAGCATCGGAATCGAAAATCTCGTCATCAGGTCTCTCCGCAACAATCATTTGAACAAATCACGAACGCCGTCACGCCGTCAATGCGCGGCGTCGCCGCGCGGCATCAAACCTCGCGCATGACTTTGTGATTTCCCGTCGCACCCATCGCGACTATGTTCCGCATTCAGTTTAGAGCCAATTCGACAAAAGCAGATCATAGGGATAATTCGGATGAACGCCGTGAGAATGGCCTTGCTGGCCGCGCTGTCGCTGTTGACGTCGGTTTCGCTCGCGCATGCCGAGGAGCTGTTCAAGCTCTCCAACAACCAGCGTATCGCCTGCAGCCGCGGGCTGGCCGCCGGCAAGCTCAACACCGCGACCTGCAAGTCCTACACTTACGTGTTCAACACCAAAACCTCGGAATATTTCCGCTGCCAGGTGTCGCTGGCGCTGACCCGCGACAACAAGGAAGTGATCAACGTGCAGGCCGACGGCAGCTGCAGCAAGAAGGCGCGCATCTTCGACACCGACTCCAACTACACCTTCGACGCCACCGAGACCGAGCCGCCGAACACCAACTCGTTCTTCGGCAGCGGCGGCTACTCGATCTGGGCGGCCGACACCACGCAACAGAAGGTGCGCGGCTGCATCACGATCTCGTCCGGCCTCGGCTCGGACATCACCAAATGCCTGGACATGACCTTCCAGTGATCGCACTGATCGGACTGTGACGTTCGCCGAGTGCTCGGCAGAGGTAACGTCACCGCACAAACTCTGTCGTACCTGGCTGTTCCTCGAAGGCGCCAACGAGCAGGTGTTGCACGCCGCGCCCGGGTCCGGCGCCGATGTGCTGATCCATGAGCTCGAGGATTTCACGCCGCCTCCGTTGCGACCGAAGGCCCGCGCGCTGGCGCCGGAACTTTATGCGGCATGGCGCGCGGCGGGCGCGGTGGTCGCGGTCCGCGTCAATCCGCTCGAGCTCGACGGCATGGACGATCTCGCCGCGGTGATGCGCGGCCGACCCGATATCGTCGCGCTGCCGAAAGTCGCCGAGCCCTCGCACATCGCGCGGCTCGACGACGCCGTGACGCGGTTCGAGCGCGACTACGGCATCCCTGAAGGCGCGACCGCGCTGCTGCCCAATATCGAATATGCGCGCGGGCTGACGCAGCTCGAGGCGATCGCACGCGTCAGCAAGCGGCACCAGCGCCTGCCTGCTGGCGGCCGAGGACCTTGCCGCCGATCTCGGCGCGGAGCGCGCGCCCGACGGGCTGGAGCTGGCCTATTGCCGGCAGCGTTTTCTGGTTGAATGCGTTGCCTCACGCGTGGTCGCGGTCGATTGTCCCACCACCTGGAGCGATCTCGACGGCGTCGAACGCGACACGCGCTGGGCGCGCCGGTTGGGCTATGGCGCAAGGAGCCTGGTCGATCCCGCGCATGCCGCGCTGATCAATCGCCTGCTGACGCCCGATGACGAGGAGCTGCGCCGGGCGCGCGCGATCGTTACCGCTTTCGAATCGGCGCGTGCGAAAGGCGAAGCGCGCGTCGAGCACGAGGGATCGCTGATCGAGGTTCCCACTTACGCCAACGCCAAACGTTTGATCGCACGCGGCGACGCCTTGCGCGAGTTCCATTAGACCATCGGACAGTCCGCCCGACGCAGGCACGGACATACCGCATCACTGCGGCTTGACCGCAGGCCGCCGCGCGTCCATTTTCCCGCCGGGCTTGGGGAGAAAATAATGTTCTTGAGAGCAGCTGCCGCGCTCGTTGCTGCGGCAACGATTCTGCCGGCGCATGAGGCGCGGGCGCAAAGCTTCATCAATGTGCTGACCGGCGGCACCTCCGGTGTCTACTATCCGCTCGGCGTCGCCATCGGCAAAATCCTTGGCGACAAGATCCCGAACGTGAAGACGCAGGTGCAGGCCACCAAGGCATCGGTGGAGAATCTCGTGCTGCTGCAGCAGGGCCGCGGCGAACTTGCCTTCACGCTCGGCGATTCCCTGAAAGCTGCCTGGGACGGCGACGAGGAGGCCGGCTTCAAGCGCAAGATGGACAAGCTGCGCACCTTGGGGGCGATCTATCCGAACTACATCCAGATCGTTGCGACCGCAGACAGCAAGATCAAGACGCTCGCGGACCTCAAGGGCAAGAGCCTGTCGGTCGGCGCGCCGAAATCCGGCACCGAGCTCAACTCGCGCGCGATCCTGGCGGCGGCCGGCATGACCTACAAGGATATCGGCAAGGTCGAGTATTTGCCGTTCGCGGAATCCGTCGACCTGATGAAGAACCGCCAGCTCGACGCGACCCTGCAGTCGGCCGGCCTCGGCGTCGCCTCGCTGAAAGACCTCTCGACCTCGGCCGACATCACCGTGGTGGCCGTGCCGAAGGAGATTGTCGACAAGATCGGCCCGCCCTTTGTCGCCGCGATCATTCCCGCCAACACCTACACGGGACAGGACAAGGACGTGCCGACTGCGGCGGTCATCAACTATCTCGTCACCAGCTCCGACGTCTCCGACGACATCGCCTACCAGATGACCAAGCTGATCTTCGAGTCGCTGCCGGAGCTTGCCAATGCGCATGTCGCCGGCAAGGAGATCAGGCTGGAGGCTGCTGCGACCGGCAGCCCGGTGCCGCTGCATCCCGGCGCGATGCGCTATTACAGGGAAAAGGGCGTGATCAAGTAGCGCCACCTCGTCATTGCGAGGAGCGGCTTGTCCGCCGTAGCCCGAAGGGCGAAGGCGGAAGCGACGAAGCAATCCATTCTTCCGCAAGCGGCGAAATGGATTGCTTCGCTTCGCTCGCAATGACGATTGATGGTCATCAGGGCCATGACGGAAGCATCGAACAACATTATAAATGCAGCGGGGCAGGAACGATTCGATGATGCAAGCGGAAGGCGCGGCGGCGCCCGACAAGGTCGAATTCGAAAATTTCGAGCACGGCTTCCCCGAGGGTTTTGGCCCCGGCTGGTGGGCGCATCTGGCCTATGCCGTCGGCATCGCCTTTGCCGTCTTCCAGCTCTATGTCGCGGCGTTCAATTACCTGCCGAGCCAGGTGGTGCGCGGCATCCATGTCGGCTTCCTGCTGCTGATGACTTTCGGCCTGATCGGCAACTTCACGGCAAAAGGCAATGCCGGCCGCGCCGCCGGCTGGCTGATCGGCGGCGTCGGATTCCTCTGCGGGCTCTATCAGTGGATCTTCTACGCCGATCTGATCGCGCGCGACGGCGATCCGACCCGCGCCGACCTCGTGGTCGGCACGCTGCTTGCCGTCTTGATCTTCGAAGGCACGCGCCGGTTGATGGGCGCGGCGTTGCCGCTGATGTGCGGCGCCTGCCTGCTGTACTGGTTCTTCGGCCAATATCTGCCGGCGCCGCTCAATCATCGCGGTTATGATTTCGACCAGGTGATCGGCCATCTCTCCTACGGCACTGAAGGCTTTTACGGCGTGCCGATCTACGTGTCGGCGACCTACATCTTCCTGTTCATCCTGTTCGGCTCGTTCCTCGAACGCGCCGGCATGATCCAGCTGTTCACCGATGTCTCGCTCGGCTTGTTCGGCCGCACCCGCGGCGGACCTGCGAAAGTCGCGGTGTTCGCCTCCGGCATGATGGGCACGATCTCCGGCTCCGGCGTCGCCAACGTCGTCACGGTCGGCCAGTTCACGATTCCGCTGATGATCAGGTTCGGCTATCGCCGCGCCTTTGCCGCCGGCGTCGAAGCCACGGCGTCGATGGGCGGGCAGATCATGCCGCCGGTGATGGGCGCGGTCGCCTTCATCATGGCGGAAACGCTCGGCGTGCCCTATTCGGAGATCGTCAAGGCCGCGGTGATCCCCGCGATCCTGTATTTCGCCTCCGCGTTCTGGATGGTGCATCTGGAAGCCGGCAGGCACGGCCTCGTCGGCATGAAGAAGTCGGAGATCCCGAACGCCTGGAAAGCGCTGGTGACGCGCTGGTACCTGGTGTTGCCGCTCGCCGCGCTGGTCTACATGCTGTTCGAAGGTTTCACGCCGCTCTATGCCGGCAGCATGGGGCTCGCGCTCACCGTCGCGCTGATCCTCGGCGCCAGCATCACGCTCGGTTTCGAGAACCCGCTGTTCCGTTACGTGTTCTGGATCGCGCTGGCGCTTGCGGTGGCTGCGGTGTCGCGCAACGGGCTCGAGATCGTGCCGGTCGCGTGCGTCGTCGTCGCACTGATCCTGATCTGCGCCTTCACCCGCGGCGGCCTCGCGACCTTGCGCGCCTGCCGCGACTTGCTCGCCGACAGCGCCAAGTCGGCGCTGACCGTCGGCATGGCCTGCGCCATCGTCGGCGTCATCATCGGCATGATGACCCAGACCGGCGTCGGCGCCATCTTCGGCAGCTGGGTGATCAGCCTCGGGGACAAGAGCCTGTTCCTCGCGCTTGTCATGACCATGCTGCTGTCGATCCTGCTCGGCACCGGCATCCCGACCATTCCGACCTACATCATCACCGCGGCGCTTGCGGCACCCGCGCTGGCCAAGCTCGGCGTGCCGCTGATCGCGAGCCACATGTTCGCGTTCTATTACGGCATCATGGCCGACCTCTCGCCGCCGGTGGCGCTCGCAGCACTCGCGGCCGCGCCGATCGCGAAAGAAAATCCCGACAAGATCGGCTGGGAGGCGATGCGGATCGCGCTCGCCGGCTACGTCATTCCCTTCATCTTCGTCTATTCGCCGGCGCTGATGCTGCAGGCCGGCGATCCCATGGCCGCGAAACTCGGCTTTTACGGCGCGGTCGCGCTCGCGACCTTCAAGGCGCTGGTCGCCATCGTCCTGTTCGGCATGGTCGCGATCGGCTTCCTGTTCACGCGGCTGACGGTACTCGAACGCGTCGTCGGGCTCGTTGCGGCGCTCTGTCTGCTCGGCGATTTCCCGTACAGCGATACGCTTGGCTTCGCGCTATCAGCCGCGCTGCTGCTGTGGCAGCAGCGCCAACGCAGCCGCGCGAACATGGCGGCGGTGTGAGCCTCTGCCTGATCTCCTCCGGCGTCGTGAAGACGCTGTCGCTCGCGGCCTTCACGCTGGCCTGGACCCATTCGGTCGAGAAGGTCGAATGGCAGGAGGATTGGCGCGTGACGCCGGCCGGCCTCGAGCTGGTGCAGGCGCGCGTCAAGGGCTCGGGCGCCGGCATGGAGCCGCCGCCTGAGGCGCGCCTCGTCGATGGCTGGTTTCAATGGCAGCCGAAGCGAAAAGCCATGCCCGAGGTCGTGCTCGGCAATTCCGGCGCTGCCGGCGAATGGCGGCTATGCACGGGCGGGCACTGCCGCACGCTGTCGGATGTTTTCGGCCACGCCATCGGTGCTAACGTCACCACCATGCGCGCGTGCAAATAAAGAAACGGGGAGGCCTCCATGGATCGGCTCAAGGGCAAGGTTGCGATGGTGGTCGGCGCCGGCTCGATCGGCCCGGGCTGGGGCAACGGCAAGGCCACGGCAGTCACCTTCGCGCGCGAGGGCGCGCAGGTGTTCTGCGTCGACCGCAACGCGGCCGCGGCCGAGGAAACCGTGACGATCATCACCGGCGAGGGCGGCACCGCGACAGCGTTCACCGCGGACGTCTCAAAGGCCGCAGACGTCGAGGCGATGGTCGCGGCCTGCATCAAGGCTTACGGCCGCATCGATGTGCTCGACAACAATGTCGGCATTGCCGAGGTCGGCAGCGTGGTCGAGGTCGCGGAAGCCGAATGGGACCGCGTCTTCGCGGTCAATCTCAAGAGCGCCTTTCTTGCCATGAAGCACGTGATTCCCATCATGGTGAAACAGGGCGGCGGCTCGATCATCAACATCTCCTCGATTGCCTCGATCCGCCACGTCGGCATCTCCTATGTCAGCTACAACGCCTCCAAGGCGGCGATGAACCAGATGACGCGGTCGACCGCGGTCGAATTCGCCTCGAAGCATGTGCGGGTGAACGCGATCCTGCCCGGCCTGATGAAGACGCCGATGGTCGAGCATTCCGCCGGGCTGGCGCAGAGCTATGCCGGCGGCGACGTGCAGGCGATGTGGCGCGCCCGCGACGCCCAGGTGCCGATGGGCCATATGGGCGACGGTTTTGACGTCGCCAACGCGGCACTGTTCTTGGCGTCGGACGAGTTGAAATACGTCACCGGCATCGAGCTCGTGGTCGACGGCGGCATCACCTGCAAGTCGGGCGCTTGACGCCGGGTCGTAAGACAGTTTGCCGCAAAGGCGCCGCGGTCGTGATAGAGACATCGTGTGATGTCCCCGCGCCCGGAATGCCGATGCGTTTGAAAATCCTGATCGTCGCGCTCGCTGTGCTGATCGCGCCGCGGCTGCATGCCGCGGGCGCGGACACCGGAACATTGCCGCCGGTCGATCCCGCCGCCTGCATGGCGGCAATCGCGGCCAATGACGACGACAAGGTCGCGGCCGACTGCGGCGCGCTGATCGACAATGAGAAGACGGCGAAGGCCGACCGCATCAAGGCGCTGGCCGCGCGCGCCGCCGTCCTTGCCCGCAAGGATCAGCTCGACCGCGCGATATCGGACTACGGCGAAGCGCTGCGGCTCGAGCCGCAGGCCGACATCTACAACGTCAGAGGCGAGCTGTGGTGGAAGAAGGGCGACCGGCCGAAGGCGCTGGCCGACTTCGCTGCCGCGATAAAACTCAGTCCGGATCATCCGACGGCCAGGGGCAACTACAAGCGGCTGGCACAGGAGCTGGAGCGGCTCGGTGCGCTGATGGCCGTCGCCGGCAAGCCGAGCTTCAATTGTGCGGCGGCGAAGCGGCCGGTGGAGAAGGCGATCTGCGCCAGTCCGGAGCTCGCCAATCTCGACCGCCAGATCAACGCGGTGAATGTCCGCGTGCTGCGCGAGGCGCAGACGCCGCGCGAGCGGCAGGCGATCCAGCGCGCGCAGGATGAATTCCTCGCCCGCCGCGACGCCGATTTCGGCACGCCCGGTTACGACCTGCAGAAGGTGATGAACGCGCGGTTGCAGCGATTGCTGGGCGCGGATGGGTATTAGGCTTGTCCGTGACACAAGTGAGCACACGTTCCCCTTGAATCGCTGTGCTGGTGCGTGAATATGGCGTCCAAAGACGCGGCCTCCGGGCCGGGAGGACGCCATGAACATCCACGACAAGAGCCGGTATCACGAGGTCCACGCGCGCTCGCTGGCCGACCCGGAAGGGTTCTGGGCCGAGGCCGCGCGCGAGATCGACTGGATCGAGCCGGCGAAGAAAATCTTCGATCCCTCGAGCGGCGCCTACGGCCGCTGGTTCACGGGTGCGGTGGTCAACACCTGCTACAACGCGCTCGACCGTCATGTCGCCGGCGGACGCGCCGACCAGGTCGCGCTGATCCACGACTCGCCGCTCAACAACAACACCGTCACCAAATTCACCTATGCCGAGCTCCTGAAAGAGGTGCAGGCGCTCGCGGCGATCATGGCCGATTTCGGCGTCGGCAAGGGCGACCGCGTCATCCTCTATATGCCGATGGTGGCGGAAGCCGTGGTGGCGATGCTGGCCTGCGCGCGGATCGGCGCGGTGCACAGCGTGGTGTTCGGCGGTTTCGCGGCGAAGGAGCTTGCGACCCGCATCGACGACGCCAAGCCGAAGCTGGTGTTCTCGGCAAGCTGCGGGCTCGAGCCCGGCCGCATCGTGCACTACAAGCCGCTGCTCGACGAGGCGATCAGGCTCGCCAGCGCCAAGCCTTCGGCCTGCATCATCCTGCAGCGTCAGCAGCATGGTTGCGATCTCATCGCGGGCCGCGACCATGATTGGGCAGACCTGCGCAGCGCCGCGCTCAAGGCCGGCAAGAGCGCGCCTTGCGTGCCCGTGCTCGCGACCGATCCGCTCTACATCCTCTACACCTCGGGCACGACCGGCATCCCCAAGGGCGTGGTGCGCGACAATGGCGGCCATCTTGTCGCGGTCAAATGGTCGATGTTCAATCTCTATGGCGTCAAGCCCGGCGAGATCTGGTGGTGCGGCTCCGACATCGGCTGGGTGGTCGGCCACAGCTACATTATCTATGGCCCGCTGTTCCACGGCGCGACCTCGATCATGTATGAGGGCAAGCCGATCGGCACGCCCGACGCCGGCGCGTTCTGGCGCGTCATCTCAGAGCACAAGGCGGTCGCCTTCTTCACCGCGCCGACCGCGTTCCGCGCCATCAAGAAGGAAGACCCCGACGGCAAGCTGATCCGCAAATACGACCTGTCGAAATTCCGCACGCTGTTTCTTGGCCGGCGAGCGCGCCGATCCGCCGACGGTGGAATGGGCGGAGGCGCAATTGAAGGTGCCGGTGATCGATCACTGGTGGCAGACCGAGACCGGCTGGTGCATCGCCGGCAACCCGATCGGGCTGGGCATGCTGCCGGTGAAGCACGGTTCGCCGACGGTGGCGATGCCGGGTTATCAGGTCGATGTGGTGGATGAAGCGGCAAAGCCTAGTCCCTGCGGGCACCATGGGCTCGATCGTGATCAAGCTGCCGATGCCGCCGGCCTGCCTGCCGACGCTTGTGGCAGCAGGACCAGCGTTTTCGCGAGGCGTACCTCACCGAATTTCCCGGCTACTACAAAACCTCGGATGCCGGCTACAAGGACGCGGACGGCTACATCTTCGTGATGGGCCGCACCGACGACATCATCAATGTCGCCGGCCACCGGCTCTCGACCGGCGGCATGGAGGAGATTCTCGCCTCGCATTCCGACGTCGCCGAATGCGCCGTGCTTGGCATCGCAGACAGCGTCAAGGGCGAGGTGCCCTGCGGCTTCCTGGTGCTGAAGGCGGGTGTCGCGCGCGCGCCCGCGGACATCGAGAAGGAGGTCGTGGCGCTGGTGCGCGAACGGCTCGGGCCGGTCGCGGCGTTCAAGCTCGCGATCACGGTGGCGCGGCTGCCGAAGACGCGCTCGGGCAAGATCCTGCGCGGCACCATCAAGAAGATCGCCGACGGCGAGCCCTGGACCATGCCGGCCACCATCGAGGACCCCAAGGTGCTGGAGGAGATCACGGACGCGCTGAAGGGGAGGGTGTAGGCTCGTCATTCCGGGTTCGATGCGGAGTTGATCCAAACGGTCGGACCCGCTGGCATCGCCCCGGAATGACCGTTTTAAGGAATTCCTGCCATCTTTTGGATAGATTGCCCGGTCACCCGTCTACGCTACGGCTTCGCCGGGTCTTCGGTGCTAGTCCGCCGAAGCCTTGGCGAAGGCGGAAGCCGCAGAATTGACAGCTGGAACTGTCCCGAAGAAACCCTCTCCCACAAGGGGGAGAGGGTAAGCGCCCGCAGACAGGATTTTGAAAGTTGAGAAAGTGCTCGCTGCCTTGCCTCTCGATCGCGCTCCTGTTCGCAGCACCCTTGCTCGCGGGCTGCCTCGAGCGCGGCGAGCCGCTGCCGCTGTCGAACGTCAAGACCGAGGACGACGACCTGTATTGTCGCGCCGGCGGCAAGAACGCGCCGGGCTCGCCCGATTATGTCTATTGCCGCCGGGATCGCGACGCCCAGCGCAACGCCGCGGTGGTGCGTGCCGACAAGAAGCAGAACGACCTCGGCGAATACATGCTGAACCATCCGACCAATCCCGGGAGGCTGCAATGAACGAGGACGTCTTCAACGGAAGTCTGCGCCGGTTTTTGAAAAAGGTCGGCATCACCTCGCAGCGCGAGATCGAGAAGGCGGTGCGCGACGCCGTCGCATCCGGCCGCCTGAAAGGCCACGAGAAACTGCCGGCGAAAATCGTGCTGACCGTCGGCGGCGTCAGCCTGTCCCACGAGATCTCCGACGAGATCGAGCTGGGGTAGGGGACTTGCCTTGGACGATGGGAAACATGCGTGTAGCGTTCCCTGCGATTCGCGCCGCGGAGTTGGGGCAATGAAAGCCTTTCTGGCGACCTGCATCGCAGGTGCCGTCATATTTGCGGGGATGATCTACCTGGTTGGCGGAAGCAGGCCCGGCGCGACCGTGCCGGATGCAGCTGCACGCCTTGGCACTGAAAGCGCAGTTCGCGACAGATCGGTCCTGTCTCTGTCACGTCTGCCAATGCCGGAAGCGTCTGTGAGCTTCGAGCGCTCGGTCCCCGGTCGCTTCCCGATGCGCGGCTTCCCGGATGATCGCGTATCGCTCGCGGAGCCTTCGCGCCAGGATGCCGCGCCCGATGCCGGCGCCGGGAAGGCCGAAGCGCCTGCGCTCGCCGCCGCCGTGCCGGAGCCATCTGCCGAACCCAAAACAGCAGCGGAGCCTGGCCCGGTACTCGCAGCGGTTTCCGAACCGTCTGTCGTGGCCAAGGCCGAAAGCGGTGACGCTCCTGTCGAGACAAAGCCGGTGGACGCGGGTCTCCGTGATACCGCGCAACTGGCGCCGACAAATTGCGGTGCCTCCAGCACGGGGCCGCAGGATTTCCGCTATCTCATTTGTTATGTCTGGTCCGAACAGCCGCCTGCCGAGAAGCCGGCGGCGACCGTCTTGCGTTCGTTCAAGGACATTCCGGTCGGAACGCCGGTCGAGGAGATCAAGCGCGCGTCCGACGCGTTCGGCCTGGACTTCACTTTCATGAAGGCGGTGGCCAAGGTCGAGTCCGGTTTCGACCCCAAGCAACGCACCGGGTCGTATATCGGGCTGTTCCAGCTGAGCAAATACGAGTTCGGCAAATTCGGCTCCGGAGACATTCTCAATCCCCGCGATAATGCCGTTGCCGCAGCCTACAAGGTCATCACCGAAGGCATCCTGTTCCAGTGGGTGACGGGCAGGAAGCCGGACTTGAACGATCTCTACCTGATCCATCAGCAGGGCTGGGAAGGCGCCGCCGAGCACCTCAGCCAACCCAATCGCATCGCCTGGAAATCGATGTGCGCCACCAGCGAAGGCCGGGAGAAGGGCGAGAAATGGTGCCGGCGCGCGATCTGGGGCAATACCCTCCCGTCCGTCAAGGACGCGTGGAAATCGGTGGAGAAGCTGACATCGGAGGCGTTCGTCGGAATGTGGCGCGAGCGGGTTGCTCATTTCTATTCGAAATACATGGCCACCGGCACTGCCACCGCCAACGCCGAGCGGGCGAAGTAGCGGGCGCTGAACAATCCGAAATAAGCGTGGCGGCACGTCGCGTGGCAAACTCCGTTGTACCCTCTCCCCTTGTGGGAGCCGAGACGAGCGAAGCTCGCTCTTGGGATGGCGAGCATCGTCAGATGCGAGCCGGGTGAGAGGGCGAACGATCCGCCGCGATTTTTCGATAACAGATGCCGCCGGGTCATGCGCAGCGAGACTGGCGCCGCCTTCAACGGGGCTGAGTTTGTTGTTGGAACCAAAGCACCCCGTTTCAATTAGCCTCACGACCAAACGAGGGATGAAGATGTCACGCCACAACGCAATGCCGCCGGTGCCGGCCGCCAATCGCAGTCAATAAGGGAACGGGGGATCACTCCGACGTAAAAAAGGATGTGGCGAAGGTAAAGGGAGAAGTGAACGTCGCAGAACAGGGCGAGACCGCCAACATCAAGCAGAACACCACCAACGCCGGCTTTTTCAAGGGACGGCGCGTGAAGTAACGCCAGATCCCGAAGGGGCGGATGCTCTGCCTTCCAGGCCTGCAGCTCTCAGGGTTCAACGCCGAGAGTCATCGGCGTTCTTATTTCCCCTCAATCTTAAGTCCGTTCGGGCCGACGTTTATTTGCAGGCCTTCGGGTTGCTTTTTGGTTTGATAAAGATTGTAGCCCAAAACACCAACGGCAACGATCAGCGCGCCGATAACGAGAAACAAGATATTACGATTGATGGGCATTGAGGACCTCTGAGGTTGCAGGTGCGACGGCTACGCGCGACTCGGTGCGGCGTCAACCAGGTCCGGAGATCGGAGCGGTACTTTGGATCGTTAATTTACGAATTGGATGCCGCCGCGTGTTTTGCCCGACGAGTCAAGTTCAGCCCGCAAAAATATATGCCTTTCCGTAAATCGGAAAACGACGTATACCCTGGCATCCCGCCCGCATGAGGGGCGTTTCGCGATCGTCACGATTCGTGGTGCGGGCTGCGATGGACGCTGGTTGTGCCGCAAGACGTGCGGCGCATCGCGTACGGTCAAGCCGTGTGGTCCTGTCCCCCCGACGCTGGGGTCAAGTGAATGCGAGATGCAATCCATTCGCGACGGAGGCTAACAAGCCCGGACTCCGGGGAGAGCGCGGAGCAGCCGTAAAACCATTGCGCAGGGAGTGCCGGATGTTTCGGCCTACCTGTACTGACTTGTGGGCACCTTTCCTTTTCAGCCCACAAGGCCTGCGGGTGCGGCCAGCGCCCGGCATTCCCTGCGCCCTCTGTCTTCGGAGGGACGACGATGATGCATACCCGGACGCAAATCGCGCCGCGGGAAGGCGAGCGGCTGTTTGAAATTTGATGTCAGACAGCGCCGCGAGTTCGGATCACCTCGCCCCGCCTTGCGGGGAGAGGTCGGCGAGCGGCAGCGAGCCGGGTGAGGGGCAGGGCACACCTTAACCGCGATGTTGGTATGTCGGATTCGAAGACTCTGTCGATACAGAGACTGAACTTGAGGAGACTCCCGCTCACCCGGATCGCATTTCGCTTCGCTGCATGCGATCCGACCTCTCCCCGCGGGCGGGGAGAGGTGAAGAGGAAACCTACTCCTCGTCCTGCTTTTTCCCGCCGATCGTCTTCAGCTTGGCGAACACGGCGTCGACATTGAGATCGTCGCTGCTCTTCTTCGGCCTGCGTCCGGCTCCACCTCCTTGCGGGTGGTCTCGGAGGCCGGCAGCAAAGTGGCGCCGCCATATTGCTGGTCGATCGGCTTCTCCTTGGCCGCGCGCTGCACCTCGAAATCGAGCTCGATCTGCGAGCACAGGCCGAGCGTCACCGGGTCCATCGGCGTCAAGGTCGAGGCATTCCAGTGGGTGCGGTCGCGCACGCTGGCAATCGTGGTCTTGGTGGTGCCGACCAGGCGCATGATCTGCGCGTCCTTCAGTTCGGGATGATTGCGCACCAGCCACAGGATCGCGCTCGGCCGCTCATGGCGTCGCGACACCGGCGTGTAGCGCGGGCCCTTCTTCTTGGCGGCCGGCGGCAGGATGACCTTGCTCTCCTCGAGCTTGAGGCGATGGTTCGGGTCCTTCTCGCCCCGCTCGATCTCCTCGCGGGTCAACTGCCCGCTGGAAATCGGGTCCGACCCCTTGATGCCCTGGGCGGCGTCGCCATCGGCAATGGCGCGGATTTCGAGCGGGTGCATCTTGGTGAAATCCGCGACCTGGTCGAAGGTCAGCGCGGTGTTGTCCAAAAGCCAAACGGCAGTCGCCTTTGGCATCAGCGGCGCGTTGGTCATGGCAAATCTCCTTTGCGCTTCGCCCGCCTTTCCAAGCGAAGCCGATGGTCAATCAATGGCGGGAATTCGGGCGTATATAGGCCCTTCCGGGCCTGCCGCGCAATGGTTTACTAAAGTGCCTTGACATGAGCCAAAACCAGTCCCAAGTCCTTATCAAAATTGACCGTTCCCCCGCCGCCGGCGAGGGCCGATTCGCCCCCGAGACCGCTCTTATGGCCGCCAAACCAGACCTCAGAATCGTGCTTTGTTCGCCAAGGGGCTTTTGCGCCGGCGTCGTCCGCGCCATCGACACGGTGGAACGGGCGCTGACCATCTATGGCGCACCTGTCTATGTCCGCCACGAGATCGTCCATAACAAATATGTGGTCGACAGCCTGAAGAAAAAGGGCGCGATCTTCGTCGAGGAACTCGCCGAGATTCCCGACAACACCAATGCACCGGTCGTGTTCTCCGCCCATGGCGTGCCGAAATCGGTTCCCGCCGAGGCGAAGGTGCGCAATTTCTTCTCGCTGGATGCGACCTGCCCGCTGGTCACCAAGGTGCATCGCGAGGCCGCGATCCACTTCAAGCGCGGCCGCGAGATTTTCCTGATCGGGCATTCGCATCATCCCGAAGTGGTCGGCACGCTCGGGCAATTGCCGCCGGGCGCGGTGACCCTGATCGAGACCGACGTGGATGCGCGCACCATCGCGCCGAAGGACCCGAACAACCTCGCCTTCGTGACGCAGACCACGCTGTCGATCGACGACACCGCGCATATCGTCGCGATCCTGAAAGAGCGCTTCCCGAACATCAACGGGCCGCACAAGGAAGACATCTGCTACGCCACCACCAACCGCCAGCTCGCGGTGAAGAAGGTGGCGCCGGTGGTCGACGCGCTGATCGTGGTCGGCGCGCCCAATTCGTCGAACTCGCAGCGGCTGCGCGAAGTCGCCGAGCGCGAAGGCTGTCCGATTTCGGTGCTGGCGCAGCGCGGCGCCGATATCGACTGGCAGCGCTTCGAGGGCATCACGAGCCTCGGCATCACCGCGGGCGCTTCCGCGCCGGAAGTGATCGTCGAGGAGATCATGGGCGCGTTCGCCGAGCGCTACACGCTGCATGTGGAGACGGTCTCGGCCGCGGAAGAGAACGAATTCTTCCCGCTGCCGCGCTCGGTGCGGCCCGACGCGGCGTAGCGTGCTCTCATGGCGGTTTACACCGACGTCGCCGCCGAAGACCTCGCGGAATTTCTGAAAAATTACGACATCGGCGAGCTGCTCTCCTACAAGGGCATCGCCGAAGGCGTCGAGAATTCCAACTTCCTGGTGCACACCAGCAAGGGCGCCTACATCCTCACCCTCTATGAGAAGCGCGTCGCCGCCGATGATCTGCCTTATTTCCTGTCGCTGATGGCGCATCTCGCCGATCGCGGCGTCAGCTGCCCGCAGCCGGCAAGGAATCGCAAAGGCGAGGTCTATGCGACGCTTGCCGGGCGGCCGGCCGCGATCATCAACTTTCTCGAAGGCGTGTGGCCGCGGCGGCCGAATGCGACGCATTGCGCCGGCGTCGGTCAGGCGCTGGCGAAGATGCACCTTGCCGGGCGCGATTTCCCGCTTGTCCGCAAGAACCCGCTGTCGGTTGGCGGCTGGCGGCCGCTGTTCGATCAGGCTGCTGCGCGCGCCGACGGCGTGCAGGCGGGCCTGCGCGATTTCATCGCCCGCGAGCTCGACCATCTCGAAGCGACCTGGCCGAATAATCTGCCTGAAGGCGTCATCCACGCCGACCTGTTTCCGGACAACGTGTTCTTCCTCGGCGATCGGCTCTCGGGCCTGATCGACTTCCCGTTCTCCTGCAACGACATCCTCGCCTATGACGTGGCGATCTGTCTCAACGCCTGGTGTTTCGAGGTCGATGGCGCCTTCAACGTCACCAAGGCGCGCGCGCTGCTCAACGCCTACGGCCGCGAGCGCAAGCTGTCGGACGCCGAGCAGGATGCGCTGCCGCAGCTCGCGCGCGGCGCGAGCCTGCGCTTCCTGCTGACGCGGCTGGTCGATTTCCTCAACGTGCCGCCGGGCGCGCTGGTGAAGCCGAAGGATCCGCTGGAATATGTCCGCAAGCTGCGCTTCCACCAGGGCGTCGCCAGCGTGCGCGACTATGGGCTCGCCACGGGAATGGTTGCGTGAGCGCGCTGCCGCTGGTCACGGTGCACACCGACGGCGCCTGCTCGGGCAATCCCGGACCGGGCGGCTGGGGCGCGATCCTCAAATTCGGCGAAGTCGAGAAAGAGCTGAAGGGCGGTGAGGCGCATACCACCAACAACCGCATGGAGTTGATGGCGGCGATCTCGGCGCTGGAAGCGCTGAAGAAGCCGTGCCAGGTCGATCTCTATACCGACAGCCAGTATGTCCGGCAGGGCATCACCGGCTGGATCCACGGCTGGAAGAAGAACGGCTGGCGCACCGCCGACAAGAAGCCGGTGAAGAATGCCGAGCTGTGGCAGCGCCTCGACGATGCGCTGAAGCCGCATCAGGTGCGCTGGCACTGGGTCAAGGGCCATGCCGGCCATGACGAGAACGAGCGCGCCGATCAGCTCGCGCGCGACGGCGTGGCGATGGCGAGGTTGAAGAGTTGAAAACTCGTCATTGCGAGGAGCGAAGCGACGAAGCAATCCATCTTACCGCAAGCGGCGCTATGGATTGCTTCGCTTCGCTCGCAATGACGATCAGCTCACAGCTGCCCGAGCAGCGTGTCGCCGCCGGAAACCTCGACCTTGCCCGGCGCCGGCTCGAGGTTGAGCTTCTTCACGGTGCCGTCCTCGACCAGCATCGAATAGCGCTTGGAGCGGGTGCCGAGCCCGTTGCCGGAGGCGTCGAGCTCCATGCCGATCGCCTTGGCAAACTCGGCATTGCCGTCGGCGAGGAACACCGCCTCGTCGCGCTGGTCGGTGTCGCGCTTCCAGGCGTTCATGACGAAGGCATCGTTGACCGAGACGATGGCGATGGTGTCGACGCCCTTGTTCTTGATGGCATAGGCGTTGAGGAAGATGCTCGGCAGATGCATCTTGTGGCAGGTGCCGGTGTAGGCGCCGGGCACCGCAAACAGCGCGACCTTCTTGCCCTTGAAAATGTCGTCGGTGGATTTGACCTGCGGGCCTTCCGCGGTCATCACGCGAAACTTGGCTTCGGGCAGCTTGTCGCCAACTTTGATCGTCATCGTCGATACTCCTCAGGGATGTGCGGGTTGGTCTTAGACCGGGAGGGCGGCCGGTACAATATTCGCGCTGGCGAAAATGCAGGACTCTGCCAGACCCTCATCCTGAGGAGCGGCGTTTTCGCCGCGTCTCGAAGGATGAAGGCCCGTATGCGGCCTCATGGTTCGAGACGCGTCGCAAGTGCGACGCTCCTCACCATGAGGGATAGCTCAGGCCGCGGCGGCCTTCTTCTCGTCGCGCAGCTCGCGGCGCAGGATCTTGCCGACATTGGTCTTCGGCAGGTCGGTCCTGAACTCGATCAGCTTCGGCACCTTGTAGGCGGTCAGGTTCTCGCGGCAGTATTTGATCACGTCCTCGGCGGTGACATTGGGATCCTTCTTGACCACGAAGGCCTTCACCGCCTCGCCCGACTTGTCGTCGACAACCCCGATCACGGCGCATTCGAGCACGCCGGGATGGCTCGCGATGACTTCCTCGATTTCGTTCGGATAGACGTTGAAGCCGGAGACCAGGATCATGTCCTTCTTGCGGTCGACGATCTTGGTATAGCCGCTCGCGTCCATCACGCCGACATCGCCGGTGCGGAAGTAGCCGTCCGGCGTCATCACATTGGCGGTCTCGTCCGGCCTGTTCCAGTAGCCGGCCATCACCTGCGGACCCTTGGCGCAGATCTCGCCGGCCTCGCCGATCGGCAATTCCTTGCCGTCATCGTCGCGGATCGAAAGCCAGGTGGAGGGCATGGGCAGACCGATCGTCCCGGAGAACTGCTCGATGTCGGCGCGGTTGCAGGTCAGCGCCGGCGACGTCTCGGACAGCCCGTAGCCTTCCGCCAGGGGGCAGCCGGTGGTCTTCAGCCACTTCTCCGCGACCGCCTTCTGCGTCGCCATGCCGCCGCCGTTGGAGATTTTCAGCTTCGAGAAATCGAGCTTGTCGAAGCCCGGCGTGTTCAGCAGGCCGTTATAGAGCGTGTTGACGGCTGGAAAAAAGCTGACCTGGTATTTCGTCAGCTCCTTGATGAAACCGGCCATGTCGCGCGGGTTGGGGATCAACAGATTGGTGCCGCCGGAGCGCACGCCCAGGAGATAGCACGCGGTCAGCGCGAAGATATGATAGAGCGGCAGCGCGCAGACGATGATCATATTGTCGACGATCGGCGGCTTCTTCAGCGCGGGCTGCAGCCAGGCATCGTTCTGCAGCACGTTGGCGACGATGTTGCTGTGGAGCAGCGTGGCGCCCTTGGAAACGCCGGTGGTGCCGCCGGTATATTGCAGGAAGGCGACGTCGCCCGGGCCGAGCTTCGGCTTGTTGAATTTCGCGGCGCGTCCCGCGGCGAGCGCCTGGTTGAAGGTGACCGCGCCCGGCAGCGACCAGGCCGGCACCATCTTCTTGACCTTGCGCAGCACGAGATTGACGACGACGCCCTTCAGCCCAAGCATCTCGCCCATGCTGCCGACGATGACATGCTTGATCGAAGTGCGCGAAATCACCTGCTGCACGGTGTGGGCAAAATTCTCCAGCACCACGATCGCTTCCGCGCCGGAATCTTTCAGTTGATGTTCGAGCTCGCGCGGCGTGTAGAGCGGGTTGACGTTGACGACGGTGTAACCGCCGCGCAGCACGGCGGCGGTCGCGACCGGATATTGCAGTACGTTCGGCAACATCAGCGCGACGCGGGCACCCTTTTGCAGGCCCTTGCTCTGCAGGTAAGCGGCGAGCGCGCGCGACATCTCGTCGAGGTCGCGATAGCTGATGGCCTTGTCCATGCAGATGAAGGCCTTGCGGTCGGCGAACTTCGCGAAGCTCTCCTCGAGCAGCTCGACCAGCGAGGGATATTGGGTGGGGTCGATATCGGCCGGCACGCCGGGCGGATAGTGCTTGAGCCAGATTCGCTCCATGGTCTTTCCCCTCCAAAGCTTGACCCGTCCGTCTTTCTTCCGCGGGACGGACTATTTGGCTCAACATTGGTCTATGCCGCCGCCCATGGCAAGCGGGTGGGGATGCTCGCAGGGGCTCGGAATCGAGGGCGTTTCGCCGCAATAGACGAAGTCGACGAGCGGCAGGCGAAGCTAGCCAGCCGGCTTTGCTTCGGTGCTCTTCGGCTTCGGCTTGGCGGCCGTCCTGGGCCGTGGCGCGGCCGGAGCCGCGGCGGGCTTCGCGGCCGTATCGGCCGGCTTGGCGCTGGCATGCCTGACGACCCTTGCCGGTTTGGCCTCGGTGGGTTTCGCCTCGGAAGACGCCGCATCGGGTTTCTTCGCGGCGACGCGCGCGCGTTTGCCGCGCCGCCCCGTGGCCTGACTGTCGGAATCGGCCGCGACCGCTGCGACCAGCGCGGCACCGCTGCGGGTCGGACCGGTATAGACCACGATCGGCTCCGACGGCGCCGGACTGGCAGCAAGCCATTCCGACGGTTTTGGCATCGGCGGCTTCAGACCGGCCGCGAGAAACACCGTGCCGTTGGCACCGGTCTCGCCGCTGGTTGAGGCCTGCGATGAACCTGCCGCCGAACTCACCAGCGGCGCGTCATCGTCATCGCTGGCGGGCCGATGATGCTTGCCGCCGCAGACCTCGTCGCGCAGATTCGGCGGCGAGGCGTCGATCGGCGGCAGGTTGTTGACGTAGCCGAGCGAGGGCCTGAGCCATCCAAGGCCGTTGTTGTTGGCAAAACCGCGGTCGAGCAGTTGGGCGGCGCGCACCGCGCGCATCGTGCCCGAGGAGGTGCCGAGCACGACCGCGATCAGCCGCCGTCCGTCGCGCGTGGCGGATGCCACCAGATTGTAGCCCGAGGCGCAGATGAAGCCGGTCTTGAAACCGTCGGCGCCGGGATAGCGCCCGATCAGCCGGTTGAAGTTCTGGGTGATCCTGCGGCCGAACCGGATCGCGGGGATGTGGACGAAGTATTCGTATTCCGGCAGGTCCTTGATGATGGCGCGCGCGAGAATCGCAAGATCGCGCGCCGAGGTGATCTGCTCGTCGGCCGGCAAGCCGTTCGGATTGACGTAGTGGGTCTGCGTCATGCCGAGCTTTTGCGCGGCGTCGTTCATCATGACGGAGAAGCCGTCGATCGAGCCGCCGACGCCCTCCGCGAGCACCACGGCCATGTCGTTGGCCGATCTCACCAGCATCATCTTCAGCGCGTTGTCCACGGTGACCGCCGTGCCGGGCCGAAAGCCCATCTTCGCCGGCGACTGCGAGGCCGCGGTCGGCGAGACCGTCAGCAGCGTGTCGAGCGAGACCTTGCCGGACTTCACCGCGCTCAGCGTGACATAGGCCGTCATCAGCTTGGTGACGGAGGCGGGATACCACGGCACCGTGGCGTTCTCGGCTTCGATCACCTTGCCGCTGTCGGCTTCGATCACCAGTCGCGCTTCGGCATGGGCGCGCGGCGTGATGATAGCCAGCGCCGCCGCGATGACGATCGAATTCAACGAATGGCGAAGCAGCGGGCGAAGAAAATGCACTGTCCGATTCCGGTCCTTTGAGACCCGCCTTCGCAGGAGGGTTGAGATTGCAACGTTCGGGTTTCAAGCGTGTCCGGCGCGCCGTCGGTTCCGGCGGTGCAAACCTATACCGGACGCGCGCGCCAGAACAGGGCCTTTGCCTGTCTAATTCAGCGGCGAATGCGGCGAAAATTATGCCTTGACAGCAGCTTCACCGGTACTGGCCGGTTGCGTGCTGGCACGCGCATTTTCCTGCACCATGAACTGGGCTCTTGCGAGTTCCGCAAAGCGGCCGCCTTTGGCCACCAGTTCATCGAAAGTTCCGTTCTCGATCACGCGCCCATGATCGAACACGAGGATGCGCGTGGCATTGCGAATCGTGGAGAGGCGATGTGCGATCACGAACGTGGTGCGGCCTTTCATCACTTCGTCGAGTGCGGCGTTGACCTTCGCTTCGGTGACGGCATCGAGCGCGCTGGTCGCCTCATCGAGGATCAGGATCGGCGGATCCTTCAGCAGCGCACGTGCGATCGACAACCGCTGCCGCTCGCCGCCGGACAGCATGCGTCCGCGCTCGCCGGCATTGGTGTCGAAGCCGTGCTCGCTGCGCTCGATGAACTCCAGCGCCTGCGCACGGCCGGCTGCGATCTTCATCTCCTCCAGCGTGGCGTCGGGCTTGCCGACGCGCAAATTGTCCGCGATCGAGCGGTCGAACAGCAGCGCCTCCTGAAACACCACGCCGATGTTGTGGCGGAGCGCGGTCAGCTTCAGCCCGCGCACGTCCATGCCGTCGATCCTGATGAAGCCGGATTGTGGATCGAAGGCGCGATGCAGCAGCGCGATCGCGGTCGACTTGCCGGCGCCGGTCGGGCCGACCAGCGCCACGGTCTGGCCGGGGAGCGCAGTGAACGAGAGATCTTCGACCGCGGGCCGCTTGCCGTCATAGGAGAACGAGACGTCGTGGAATTCGACCAGCCCCGACAGCCGTCCAATATCGATCGCGTCGGGGCGGTCGCGCACCGCCGGAACCGCATCGAGCACGTCGAAGAATTCCTTCAGCCGCGGCGCCTCCATGAACACGTTGTTGATGAAGGAGACCACCTGCTCGAGCTTCTGGATCAGCATGGTGGCAAAGGACACGAACATCACGATTTCGCCGACCGTGGTCAGACCCTGCTCATGCAGTGCGATGCCGACGGTGAAGATCAGGAGCACCGTGATGGTGGTGGAGGCGCGGGTGATCACGGTCACCAGCGCCCACCATGACAAAATAGGCATCTGCACCGCCAGCAACTGGTCGGCGACGATGCGCAAGCCCTGCACTTCGTCGCCGATGCGGACGAAACTCTGCACCAGCGCGACATTGCCGAGCGCATCGGAAGCGCGGGCGGAAAGGCTGCTGTAATGCTCCTCGACCTCGCTCTGCATGCCGTAGGTCTTGCGCACCACAAAGCTGGTAAGCAGTGTGAACACCACGCAGAGGACGAACAGCAGGGTCGCGAGCCGCCAGTTGATGTAGATCGACAGCGGCAACAGCACGACCACCGACATGATCGCGGCGAAATGCTCGCGGAAGAAGCCGAGCCAGAGCCGCCACAGCGCATCGGCGCCGTTCAGCATCACCTTCATCAGCCTGCCGGAATGCGTGCCGGAGTGGAACGTCATCGGCAGCTGCATGATGTGCTCGAAATAGTTCGCCAGCACCACCTGACGCTGGCGGTGCGCCAGCCGGTCGGCATGGAGCGCGACAACCGCGCTGATTCCGATGGTGAACAGGCCGAAAGCGGCCCAGGCGGCGAGCAGCGGCCAGGCCGAGCTGCCGGTCTTGCCCGAGAGCACGTCGACGATGCGGCCGAACAGGACGGGCTCTGCAAACTGGGCCGCCGCCAGCAGGAGATTGGCGACGGCGAGGATCCAGCCAAGCCGTGCTTCCTTGCCGAGCAGTTCGAGGACGCGGGTGTAGAGGCGGAGCAGGGACATGCCGGGCTACGAGGTGGACGACCAGAAACGCATTCTAGTCGGGGATGGTGCCGGAACGATAGCTCAATTGATCAATCGGCCGCCGACCGGGGGCAGGAAACTATCGTCGAAGATATCGGCCGCCGTCGGTCGCTTGTGAAACTTGAAATCCTCGGCGATCTGGCCGATCGAACGCTCGAGTCTGGCGGGGTCGACGCCGCCGAGGCCGTCGTGCCGGACTTCGCCGGTCAGGATGTTGTCCGAGATCACGATGCGCAGCCGCGCCAGCTCCAGTTCGCGCGAGCCACCTTCCATTCGGCTGACCACGTCGTCGGCGGCGCGCGCGGGATCGCGGATCGCGGCATGGGTGCCGGCGATGGTTGCGCGCACGAAACCCTTGACCGCCTCGGGCTTCGAGGCCGCAAAGGCCGGGTTGACGATCACGGCAAAGCCGTAGGCCTCGCAACCATAGTCGTTGTAGCGCAACACGGTCAGGTCGCCCGCCGGCACGCCGCGGTCGCGCAGATTGACGCCTGCCAGATAGGAGAAGCCCGCGACTGCGTCGACCTGGCCCGCGGACAGGATCGGCTCGCGCACCGCTGCGCTCATCTTGTAGGTTTTCAGGCTGTCCGCCTTGATGCCGTTCTGCCTGGCGAGCGCCGGCCACAGCTTGAATGAAAAATCGCTGTCGGCGACGCCGACGGTCTTGCCTGAGAGATCGGCGAGCGAACGGATGCCGCGGCTCTTGCGCGCCACGAACGAATAGGGCGCCTGGTTGAACAGCACGAACACCGCCTTGATCGGCGCTGTGCCGGCCTTGTCGCGCCAGCGGATCAGTTCGTTGATGTCGACCAGCGCCATCTCGCTCTCGCCTGCGGCCACCTTGGCGATCGCCTCGGTCGAGCCGTTGGCGGAGTTGATGGAGACGTTGAGCCCTTCCTTGGCGAACAGGCCACGGCTCGCCGCGACCACAAAGGGCGCCATGCTCGCTTCGAGCGGCCGGTCGAATGTCAGCTGAATGGCAAGCGTCGGCTTCGCATCTTCGGTGCGGCCCGAGCCGGCGCCAAGACACACCGCTCCCGCGAGCCCGATCAGGAGGGCCGTCATGCGGCGAAACGCGCTGGTCGGACTGTGACGCATCTGAGGACGCCGGATGAAATCGGACGAAGGGCTGCCGCACACTCCATGTCCCTTCGGTGACATCAAGACGCGGCCGCAACGGTATTCTGGCCCATCCAAAATGAACGGTCCATGAGTGGCTTATGTCAGGATTAACCGCCCAATCCAGCTTGTATTCCAGGGATGGAACCCGACATGGAGCAAGGGGATTAACCAGCAACGGCCTTGGGGCCGCCTGCCAGGAGGATACTCGAATGATTGCCCGGAAAGCTGTGTTTCCGCCCGCCCGCGCGACCGCACTTGGTGTTGCGACGGCGCTTGCTCTGACCGCCCTCGCGCCGAGCATTGCCTCGGCTGCACCAGCCGGCAAGGGCCTCACGGCCACGTCAGGCATGACCGATATCAGCGCCCGCCGCCGCGGCTTCAATCCAGGTGCAGCCGCCGTTGCCGGCGTGGTCGGCACCGGACTTGCGATTGCCGGTGCCGCTGCAGCCTCCAACGCCTATTATGACGACGGCTATGGCTACTACGGCGGCGGAGGTCCGGTCTATGTCGCGCCAGGGCCAGGCTATTACTATGGCGGCGGTTACGGCGGCGGCTATGGTTATAGATCAGGCAGGCCGGCCGATCAGAACGGGCATCCGCTCGCAAGCTGGTAAGAACGCTTAACCCTGACGGACACCGCCGGTCGCCATATTTGCGGCCGGCGGATATGCTATGTCGGATAGGCGGCGTTAACACGCTGCGAAGCGGTTTGAATTAGTGTGTTGCGTATGAGTGATTCGCTCGAACGGCTATATCTCGCGGTGCTCGCGGCCAAGGACCTCGATCCGGCCAACTCGCGCACGGCTCGGCTGTTTCAGCGCGGCCCGGCCAAGATGGCCAAGAAGCTCGCCGAAGAAGCGATCGAGGTCGTGATCGACGCGGTGCACGGCGATACCGATGCGGTCACCCGCGAGAGCGCCGACCTCCTCTATAATCTCACGGTGCTCTGGGCCTCCGCCGGCGTGCGCCCGGCCGACGTCTGGGCCGAGATGCAGCGGCGCGAGCACCTGCTCGGGATCGCCGAGAAGATGCCGAAGTCGGCCCTGAAGATGGCCAAGTCCGTGGCGCCGCGGGCCACCCGGCGGCCGATTGTCGCGCTCGACAGCCGCCGGCTGCGCAAGCGCCACTAAAACTTCCCCGATTCCGTCACCTCCGGCATGGACAAATCCGGTCCATGATGGTTCATCGCCGCCATGCTGAAACGGATTTACGACTGGTGCGTCGACAGCGCCGACAAGCCCTACTCGCTCTGGATATTGTCGGCGGTGGCGTTCGCGGAAAGCTCGTTCTTTCCCATCCCTCCCGACGTGATGCTGATCCCGATGTCGCTGGCGCAGCCGAAGCGCGCCTGGCTCTATGCGACGGTCTGCACGGCGGCCTCGGTGCTCGGCGGCCTGCTCGGCTACGCCATCGGCGCGCTGCTCTATGACTCGATCGGACACTGGCTGATCCAGCTTTATGGCCTCGGCGACAAGGTCGAGGCTTTTCGTGAATCCTACGCACGATGGGGCGCCGTCATCATCCTGCTCAAGGGCCTGACGCCGATCCCCTACAAGCTCGTCACCATCACCTCCGGCTTTGCCGGCTACAACATCGTGCTGTTCACGCTCTGCTCGATCGTGGCCCGCGGCGGCCGCTTCTTTATCGCGGCATTGTTGATGAATCGCTATGGCGACTGGATCAGAGTGCGGGTCGAGCGCCATCTCGCGCTGTTTGTCGGCATTTTCGTCGCCGTGCTGGTGCTGGGCTTCGTCATCGCCTTTAAGATGATCTGACCCGGCGCTGCGCCTGCTTTCCCGGCGTTTCCGCTTCCGCTACGCTCGCCCTCATGATCGCAGGGATCGCGCCATCGTTCAGAATGCGCCTTGCAGCGGCAACACTCGCGCTGTCGATGCTGGCAGCGGTGACAGCCGCGGCCGCACCGCAGCAGCTACCGACCCCTCAACCTTCCCTGGGTGTTCAGGAGCAAGGCCCGCCGCCGGCCAGCCGGCGCCGCAGCCTTCGCCGTCGCCGGAGACTCCCGGCCTGATCAACGAGATGGGCAAGCTGTTCGACAAGATGCTGCCGCCGATGAAGAGTCCGGGCGAAGCGATCGACGACCTCAACGCGCGCGCGAGCGACGCGCTGTCGCGGCTCAAGCCGGGCGCCATGATCAAGGGGCGCATGGCGTGCCCGGCGACGGCAGGCACGCCGGATTGCAAGTTCGGCGCCGACAAGCTCTGCCAGAGCAAGGGTTACAAGGAAGGCAAGAGTCTCGGCACCGATTCCGCCGAGACCTGCTCGGCGAAGGTTCTGATCCCGGGACGGCAGCGCAAGCCCGATGACTGTCGCACCGATACGTTTGTCACGACGGCGCTGTGCCAATAGCGTGTATGGCGCCCAAACTTCCAAAGTAAGGAGCGCCCATGAGCCGTACGGAGCAGGATTTCCTCGGATCGCGCGAGATTGCCGACGACGTCTATTACGGCGTCCAGACCATCCGGGGCCGGGAGAATTTCCACATCACCGGCATTCCCATGAGCCAGGAGCCTTACTTCGTGAAGGCGCTCGGCTATGTGAAGAAGGCCGCCGCCATGGCCAACCGCGATCTCGGCGCGTTGGACGCGAAGATCGCCGACGCCATCATCAATGCCTGCGACCGCGTCATCTCGGGCGAGATGATGGATCAGTTCGTCACCGACTACATCCAGGGCGGCGCCGGCACCTCGACCAACATGAACGCCAACGAGGTGATCGCCAATCTGGCGCTGGAACAGCTCGGCCACAAGAAGGGCGAGTACCAGCATGTCAGCCCGAACGATCACGTCAATTACGGCCAGTCGACCAACGACGTCTATCCGACCGCGTTCCGCCTTGCGTTGATCCTGCGGCTCGACAGCTACATCACCGCGCTGCGCCAGCTGCAGGACGCCTTCTTCGCCAAGGGGCGCGAGTTCGACCGCGTGCTGAAGATGGGGCGCACCCATCTGCAGGATGCCGTGCCGATGTCGCTCGGCTCCGAATTCCGCGGCTGGGGCACCACCATGGGCGAGGAGGTCGACCGCATCTACGAGACGCGCAATCTGTTGCGCGAGATCAATCTCGGCGCCACCGCGATCGGCACCTCCGTCACCGCTGCGCAGGGTTACCCCAAGGTCGCGGTGCGGCATCTGACCACGCTGACCAATGTCGAGTTCATCCTCGCCAGCGACCTGGTTGAGGCGACCTCGGACACCGGCGCCTATGTGCAATTGTCCGGCGTCTTGAAGCGCACCGCCGTCAAGCTGACCAAAATCTGCAACGACATCCGCCTGCTCGCCTCGGGTCCGCGCTGCGGATTCAACGAGATCAACCTGCCGCAGCTGCAGCCGGGCTCCTCGATCATGCCGGGCAAGGTCAATCCGGTGATTCCGGAAGTCGTCAACCAGACGAGCTTTCTCGTGATCGGGCTCGATACCACGGTGACGCTGGCGGCCTCCGCCGGCCAGCTGCAGCTCAACGTGATGGAGCCGGTGATCTCGTTCGCGCTGTTCTTCTCGATCCGGACCATGGAGCGCGCGGTCAACAGCCTGCGCGAAAATTGCGTGGTCGGCATCACCGCCAATGACGAGCACACCCGCAACATGGTGCTGAACTCGCTCGGCATCGTCACCGTGCTGAAGCCGCTGCTCGGCTACAAGCAATGTGCCGAGATCGCCCGCGAGGGCTACGCGCAAGGAAAATCCTTGCACCAGATCATCGTCACGGAGCGCAAACTGCTCACGCAGCAGGCCTGGGACGAGATGTTTTCCTTCGAGCGGCTGATCAATCCGGATCTGATCGAGGAGTAGCGGCGTCCAAACGCAATTGCGTTCATACCCGCCTTGGTATGATGCATGCCATCTTTATGAACGCGGCATCTTTACAATGTAAAGTTCAGTCTTTAAAGCTACCCGCCAGCCTCTCGCGGAACCAAAGGAAATTGCCGCCAATGTCCATGCCCGCTCTGTTCAAGGGCCGTCTGTCGCTCCCGGTGATCGGGGCGCCGCTGTTCATCATCTCCGTCCCCGATCTGGTGATCGCCCAGTGCAAGGCCGGCATCGTCGGCGCGTTTCCGGCGCTGAATGCGCGGCCGGCGGCGCTGCTCGATGAGTGGCTGACGCGGATCAAGGAGGAACTGGCCGCGTACGACAAGGCGCATCCGGAACGGCCGTCCGCGCCGTTCGCGGTCAACCAGATCGTGCACCGCTCCAACAACCGGCTCGATCAGGACATGGCGTTGTGCGAGAAGCACAAGGTGCCGATCATCATCTCCTCGCTCGGCGCGCGCGAGGAGTTGAACCAGGCCGTGCATAATTGGGGCGGTATCGTTTTCCACGACGTCATCAATCAGTTTTTCGCGCACAAGGCGATCGAGAAGGGCGCCGATGGGCTGATCCTGGTCGCGGCGGGCGCCGGCGGCCACGCCGGCACGATCTCGCCGCTCGCCTTCGTCGCCGAAACGAGGGCGTGGTTCGACGGACCGATCGCATTGTCGGGTGCGATCGCCAACGGCCGCGCCATCCGTGCCGCGCGCGTGCTCGGCGCCGACTTCGCCTATATCGGCTCGGCCTTCATCGCCACCAAGGAGGCCAACGCCGTCGAAGGCTACAAGGCGATGATCACGTCGTCGAAGGCCGAGGACATCGTCTATTCCAATCTCTTCACCGGCGTGCACGGCAATTACCTGAAACCCTCGATCGTCGCGGCCGGCATGGATCCCGACAATCTGCCGACCTCTGATGCCTCCAAGATGAGCTTCGGCACCGATACCTCGGGCGAACGCGCCAAGCCGAAGGCCTGGAAGGAAATCTGGGGCTCGGGGCAGGGCGTCGGCAGCGTCGGCAAGATCATGCCCGCTGCCGAACTGATCGGCCGCTTCCGAAGGGAATATGAGGCCGCGGTCGATCCGGCGCTGTGAGGGCGCGAACGCGGCAAAATGGCGCTCACCCTCCCGCACGGGAGGGGGGCAAAGCCACTGGCTGTTGCCGACAGGTTCGCTAGTCTGCAGGCCGCACGCAGCAGAATAGAGGGGGCCTGGTGAACATTCTTGGAATCAACGCGGTGTATCATGAGTTCGCGGCCGCGCTGCTCATCGACGGCAAGCTGGTCGCCGCCGTCGAGGAGGAACGCTTCAACCGCATCAAGCATGCCAAGGAAGCGCATTTCGACAACCCGCATCAGTTTCCGGAGCGCGCCATTCGCTGGTGCCTGAAGCATGCCGGGCTGACCGCCGACGACGTCGATCACGTCGCCTACTCCTTTGATCCAAAGCTGCGCCGCAAGCGGTTTGATCCCGAATGGTGGTTTCCGCAGTGGGAGGAGACTTTCCTGTTGCGGCTCGGCCAGGTGCAGGGTGTCGCCGAGGAGCTGTTCGGACGAAAGCTCGCGCAAACATTTCATTTCGTGCCGCACCATCTGGCACACGCCGCGTCCGCCTATTTTCCGTCGGGCTTCGATCGCGCCGCCATCCTCAACATCGATGGCATCGGAGAAGCCGCCGGCTCCGAGCTTGCAAAGGCCGAAGGCACACGGATCACGCCGATCGAGACCTTCGACTATCCGCACTCGCTCGGCTTCCTGTGGGAGGTCATGAGCGGCTATCTCGGCTTCTCGAGCTATGACGCCTCGAAGGTCATGGGACTGGCCGCCTACGGCAACCCCAAAACCTTCCGCAGCCAATTCGAGCAGATCGTGCGCGTCGGCAAGGAGGACTATGCGATCTCGCCCGAGTTCATCGGCTTTCACGGCCGCCAGATCGATAGGCTGGGTGCCATGGTCGGTGCCGGACGCTTCTCCGAAGATGAACAACTCTTGCCGCATCATGCCGATATCGCGGCAGCCCTGCAGGAAGCGACCGATGCGGCGGTGCTGGCGCTGGTGCGGCGCCTCAAGCGCAAGGTGAAATCGGACAATCTATGCCTCGCCGGCGGCGTCGCGCTCAATTGCGTGACCAATGAGGTGATCCAGAAATCCGGCGAGTTCAAAAACATCTTCATCCCCTCCGCGCCGCACGATGCGGGCACCGCGATCGGCGCGGCCATGGTCGTGCATGGCGCCAAGGACAAGAAGCCGCTGCAGCGCGGCTACTCCACGCCTTATCTCGGGCCTGCGTTCAGCCGCCGCGACATCCTCGCCGCGGTGAAGTCCGCCGGGCTCAAGGCGCGGCAGAGCAAATCGCCGGCACGCGACGCCGCAAAGATGATCGCCGACGGCAAGATCGTCGCCTGGTTTCAGGGCCGCATGGAGTTCGGACCGCGCGCGCTCGGCAACCGTTCGCTACTCGCCGACCCGCGCCGGCCGGAGATGCGCAACATCCTCAATCAGAAGGTCAAGCATCGCGAGGATTTTCGTCCCTTTGCCCCGAGTGTCATGGCTGAGCATGCCGACGAGTGGTTCGAAACCGGCAAGCATTCGGCGAGCCACGAGTTCATGCTTTTTGCGCCCCGGGTGAAGCCGGACCGGCGCGACCGCATCCCTGCGATCGTGCATCAGGACGGCACTGCGCGGGTGCAACTGGTGAGCCGCAAATCCAATCCGCGCTTTCACGAGTTGATCTCGGCTTTCCACACCATGACCGGCGTGCCCCTCGTCATCAACACGTCCTTCAACGACAGCGAGCCGATCGTCTGCACGCCGATGGATGCGATCGTCACTTTCCGCAAGTCGGGCATCGACGCCTTGGTGATGGACGATGTCGTGCTGACGGCGTAGGGGTTAGTCCCGCCTTTTGCGAAGCGACCAATCAAGAAGAAAGATACCAGGGAGACAACATGAAAATCGACCACGCCAAGCTGCTTGCGCTCGCCAACAAGATCGTCGCGGCCGGCGGCAGCTCGCCGGCGGAAGCCTCTATCGTCGCCGACCATCTGGTCGAAGCCAATCTGCGCGGTCATGACAGTCACGGCGTCGGCATGCTGGTCGCCTATGTCCGGGATTTCGAGGCGGGTACGCTGAAGCCGAATCAGGCGCCCGAGATCGTCTCGGATACCGGAACGATCTCGGTCTGGGACGCGCATGGCGGCTACGGCCAGGTGGTCGCGCGTCAGGCGGTGGAGTGGGCGATCGAGGCCGCGCGCAAACATGGCGTCGCGGTCAACGGACTGCGCAACGCGCATCACATCGGCCGCGTCGGCACCTATGGCGAGATCGCCGCGCGCGCCGGCATGGTGGCGCTGCACTTCGTCAATGTCGCCTCCGGTGCGCCCGGCGTGGCGCCGTTTCGTGGGCGCGAGGGGCGCTTCCTGACCAATCCGGTCTGTATCGCGATTCCGCCCACCGGCCACAACGAGCCGATCCTGCTCGATTTCGCCACCAGCCGCGTGGCGCTGGGCAAGGTGCGGGTGGCGCACAACGCCAAAAAGCCGATGATCGACGGCGCCCTGCTCGATCATGCCGGCAAGCCCACGACCAATCCCTCGCGTGATGTATACCGAGCCGCGCGGCGTGGTGTTGCCGTTCGGCGAGCACAAGGGCTCCGGTCTGGCGCTGGTGTGCGAATTGCTGGCCGGCGCCATCGTCGGCTCGACCAGCATCACGACCAACACGCCACCCGAGCGCGGCATCCTCAACGGCATGCTCTCGATCGTGATCGATCCGGCGCGGCTCAACGCGCGCGATGCCATGATGGCGGAGATCGACGCCATGATCGGATGGGTCAAGTCGGCGAAGCCGAGCGATCCCGATCTTCCGGTGCTGGTGGCGGGCGAGCCCGAACAGATCGCGAAGGCCGAGCGGCTGAAGAATGGCATCTACGTCGATGACGAGACCTGGAGTCAGCTGTCGGCGATTGCCGAGCGTTACCAGATCCAGGTCCCGCGATGACGGTCTAATCCCTCCCCACCGCTTAGCGGTGGGGAGGGATCAACTCGCGGCGATAGCGTCAGATGTTCATGTTCATCGCTTCCGGATAGTAGTGATAGCCTTCTCCGGTTTTCGCGATGTGGCCGATGCCGGGCCAAGCGTAGTGATAGGCCATGACAGGCACCTTGTCCGCGGCGAGCCGCTCCAGCAGCTTGACCCGCGTCTCCGCGGCCTGCGCCGGATCGGTGTCGTAGGAGAACTGCATCCGCGGCTTTTCAAGCAGCAGGACCGGGTGGTGGCTGAGGTCGCCGAGGAAGCAGAAGGATTTGCCGTTCGACGTCACCATGAAGATGGTGTGACCTATGGTGTGTCCGGGCGCCGCGATGGCCTGCACGCCGGGCAGGAATTCCTGGCCGTCCTTGTAGAACACGATGCGGTCGCGCACCGGCAACAGGTTCTTGCGGGCGTGAACCACGAAGTCCTTCAGCGCGCCACCCATCTTGCTCTCGTCAGTCCAGAAATCGAAATCGGCCTGCGAGATGTAGAATTGCGCGTTGGGGAACAGCACCTTGCCGCTCTCGTCCGTCACGCCGCCGATGTGGTCGATATGGGCGTGGGTGAACACGACGGCGTCGATGTCTTCCGGCTTGATGCCGGCTTCATTCATGCTTTTCTGCTGGCGGCCGGTGGTCGGCCCGAACGCCTTCGACGAACCCATGCCGGTGTCGAACAGGATCAGCTTGTCGCCCATGTTGACGATCGGCGAGTTCTGCTCGAGCACGACGTTTTCCGCCGAGAGGAAATTGTCGGTCAGCATCTTCTTCACCTGCTCGTCCGGCACGCCGATGAAGGTGCCCTTCGGCGGACCGAGCGGCAATGGCCCGTCGGAGACGACGGTAACCTCGGCGTCGCCGAGACCGAAGCGATAGAAATAGGCCGGCTGCGTTCCGACCTTGGGCGCTTTCGCCAGCGCGGTTTGGCCGAGCAAGGCCGATGCGCTTAAGCCGGCGCCGAGAGCGAGCAGCGACCGTCGCGATACATTTGGTGTCATGGGGTCTTCCTCCACTCGTGCAAGCTTTGTGTTTTCGTGAGTTGCCCGCGGCGGAGTACCCGATCTGCGGGCAGTGGTAGGCTGCGCTCACTTCGTCAAGCTGGCAAGAAGAATCGGATTCCTTGAAATGGCACGCCGGCGGCAGAAAAATTCCGTGAGCAGGAAGCGTGCGCCGTCATGTCCGCTTCCTGTTTGGTTCGGAAGCGGACATCGCGATATCTGCATCGGTTTGATTGCCGGCCCTAATCCAGTTCCAGCGGCGCGTATTTGCCGCTGTCGTCGATCGCCGTGCCCCAGATCTTGTGCGAGGCCTGATGCTCGGCGCGGCCGAAATTGAGGGCCGTGCCCAAGCCGAGATCGATGTTGCGCATCGCCTCGAGATTGTCGATCAGCTTCTCGGTGTTGAGCTCCGGACCGGTCTGCCGGATCGCCTGGATCAGCACGTTGGCGGCGATGTAGCCCTCCAGCGAGACGTAATCCGGCGCCTCGCCCGGAAAAGATTTGGCGAGCGCATTCTTGTATTCCATCACCGCGCTCGAATAGCCGCCGACTGCCGGCACCACTTGCGTGACGATCACGCCATTGGCGTAGCGCGGCCCGAGCAGCATCAACTCGTCGGCCAGCGCCGTCGAGCCGACGAACGACACGTTCGAATAGACCATGCCGGGCCAGGAATCGCGCGTCCGCTCGATGAACTTCGCCGCCGCGCGATAGGTTGCGACCATGACCACGGCGCGGATTTGCCCCTTCTGCGCCTTGAGTGCGCTCACGGCATCGTCGACGTCGATGGTGTTGCGCTTGTAGTTCAGCCGCAGGATCGTGCCGTCGACGCCGAGCGTGCGGAACGCCTTCGCAACGCCCGCAAAGCCGGCATCGCCGTAGGCGTCGGCCTGCGCGAACACCGCGATCTGCCGCGGCTGCAGTTTCCTGATCTTGACCAGGTAATGCACGACCGCGTCGGTTTCTTCCGCATAGCTGGCGCGATAATTGAAGACGTAGCGGTCGGGCGGATCGTTGCGCAGGATGTTGGCGCCGGTGAAGGCGCCGAAGAACAGCGCGCGCCGCTCCAGCGCAAAGGGAATCGCCACCGCGGCCGTCGGCGTGCCGACATTGCCGACGAAGCCGAATACCTGGTCCTTGTCGTAGAGCGTCTTCATCGCCTCCAGCGTCCGCGACGGTTCGTAGCCGTCGTCGGCGGCGAGCAGGCGCAGCATGCGTCCGTTGACGCCGCCGCTCTCGTTGACGCGATTGAAGGCGGCATCGATGCCGAGCTTCATCTGACGGCCGAGCTCGCGCGACGAGCCGGAGAACGGCCCAACAATGCCAAAGCGAATTTCCTTGTCGGTGACGCCGCGCACCGCGGGCATGGCGCCGAGCGGAATTGAGGGAGCAACCGCCGGCGTCGCCACTGCAACGGTCGTTTGAGCCGCGGCCGGAGCGGGCGGCGCGACTGAAGCGGCCGGAGCCGGTGCGGCATTGGCCGACGACGGCCCGATCACCGAGGCGAGTGATGGGCCCGAAATCGATGTTTCGAGATCGGTGAGCTGGCGGTCGGCCGTCTTGCAGTCCATGCGGCCCGCGGCGATGCTGCCCCGGCCGTCATTGACATAGCGGTCGAACAGCCGCGAGATGTCGTCACGTTCGGCCTCGTTGATCGAGACCTCGCGGATCACGGCGCGGAATTTGTCGGCGATCACCTGGATGCGCGAATGGTTGATCTCGGCGCAGGCCAGCGCCGAGCCGACGATCGGCCCGACGCGGCTGGCGAGATCGCGCACCACGCTCACATTGTCGCCCGGCGTTGCGGCGCCTGCTGCGCCTGCCAGCAACACACAAGACAGCGCGATCGCCCAGCGTGCGGGCGAGCGCGCCTTCATTCCAACCCCATAATCGGACATTATGATGCTCCCGAAGGACTAAGGTTTGCTGATGGCAACGGCCTTCTGTCGCCACTGCACGAATTGCTGCAGCAGCCGTTCTGACTGCTCGTGGGTAAAATTCTGGCCGTTCGCATTGGTGTTGACCAAGGCGCGGAACTGCGACAGCACGGGCTTGTCGTCGGTCGGACGTGATTGCGCCGCCTGCGGTGCCGCCGCGAACGATTTCCCGGCATCCTGCTCTTTCGGGTAAACCGTGACGAACAGCAGCGCGGCGACCGAGGCGAGCGCCAGTGCCGCGCCGACGCCGCTTGCGATCGCGATCAGGGTGCGGCGCGTGCCCAGGCGTTGGTGGTCTTTCGGCTCGGGCACGACTTCCGGCTCCACGCGACGGCGCAGGGATTCGTAGACGGCGCCTTCGAGCTTGGCGTTCAGCGCGGCCGATGCCGGCAGCGTGCGCGATGTCTCGCCCCGGTCGCCACGATTTGCGCGCTCGAATGCCCGCTCGTTGATCGAGGCAAGCCGCGGCTCGACGCGCTCGCTCGGGCGGCGCGGCGCGTAATATCGCGGATCTTGCGGATTGCCGGTCGGCGGAGTTGGGGACTCTTCACTCGTCGCACTCATACGCTACTCCTCGGGCACTCACTGTTACGCATGCGATTTTGCCGTCGCATCCGGCAAAGCTTCAAAGCAAAGCGCGTGTGAAAAAGCTGACTTTGCCTGCGGCGATTTCGGTTCGATGTGAATCGAGGGGCGTGCTGCGCAACGGCGCGGCATTTTCACGATCAGAATGCAGCACAATCCTGGACGCAGGCGCGTCCACATCGTTCGCATTGCGCGTCCCCGGCCAAGCCGCTCTCGCAGCAAAACGCGAAACGGTTCCCCCCGTCTCACAGAGGCGTGATGCGCCGCGGCGCGCGTCATTATTAAGCTCAAATCGGGACTGAACCGCGAAGAGTTTTTGACCGCCGACAACTTGTGTGTGTCATTTCCTGGGCAGCGCGACGAGACCCGGGTGGATACGGCCGGACTTAACGATGCGTTAACCAATCGGCGCGCTTGGTTAACCAATCGCTAAAACCCGAGTCGACGCCATGGACGCCATCGCCGAGCCCACACGACAACTCGTTCGCCTGCGCGGCCGCTCCTATGTGGCCTTCGTGTTTTCGCCGGTCGTGCCGGTCATCGAATGGCTCGCCGACATCGACGCGACGCTGGCGCGCTCGCCCGGCTTCTTCGTCGGCAAGCCCGTGGTGCTCGATCTGTCCTCGCTCGACCTGTCGACCTCGGCGATCGCCCATCTCATCGTCAGCCTGGAGAAGAAGAACATCCGCGTGCTCGGCGTCGAGGGCGTGGAGCCGGGCGTGCTGACGCCGACCATGCCGCCGCTGCTCTCGGGCGGGCGCGTCTGTGCGATCCGCGAGGCCGAGCCGGAGAAGCCCGAGGTGAAGCCGCTGACCTCGCTGTTGCTCGACAAGCCGGTGCGCTCCGGCCAATCGGTCGTGTTTCCCGAAGGCGACGTCACGGTGCTCGGCTCGGTCGGCTCCGGCGCCGAGATCGTCGCCGGCGGATCGATCCACGTTTACGGCACGCTGCGCGGCCGCGCGATGGCGGGCGTCAACGGCAATTCGGCGGCGCGAATCTATTGCCAGAAGATCGAGGCGGAGTTGCTGGCGATCGACGGCTATTACCAGACAGCGGAGGAGCTCGACGCCGCTCTCCGCGATCGACCGGCGCAGGCGTGGCTCGAAGGCAGCATCATGCGGATCACTCCGCTCAACTGATATTGAAGGAGGTATGAAATGGCCAAAGTGCTGGTTGTGACGTCGGGCAAGGGAGGCGTGGGCAAGACCACGTCGACGGCCGCGATCGGAGCAGAGCTCGCGAAAGCCGGCAAGAAAGTCGTGGTCGTCGATTTCGACATCGGCCTGCGCAATCTCGATCTCGTCATGGGCGCGGAACGCCGCGTCGTGTTCGACCTCATCAATGTGGTGCAGGGCGTCTCGAAACTGTCGCAGGCGCTGATCCGCGACAAGCGGCTGGAGACGCTCTGGCTGCTGCCGGCCTCGCAGACCCGCGACAAGGACGCGCTGACGGAGGAGGGCGTCGGCCGGGTCATCTCCGAGCTGCGCGAGACCTTCGACTGGATCATCTGCGACAGCCCGGCCGGCATCGAGCGCGGCGCCATGCTGGCGATGCGCTTCGCCGACGAGGCGATCATCGTCACCAATCCCGAAGTGTCGTCGGTGCGCGACTCCGACCGCATCATCGGCATGCTGGATGCGAAGACCGTGAAGGCCGAGACCGGCGAGCGGGTCAACAAGCACATCCTGATCACACGCTACGATCCCGCGCGCGCCGCGCGCGGCGAGATGATCTCGATCGACGACATCCTGGAAATTCTCGCAACGCCGCTGCTCGGCATCATCCCGGAGAGCCAGGATGTGCTGCGCGCCTCCAATGTCGGCTCGCCCGTCACATTGAACAATCCAGCGAGCACGCCGGCCCGCGCTTACGCCGATGCGACGCGGCGGCTGTTGGGGGAGACCATCGAAATGGTTGTGCCGGCCGACCGCAAGGGGCTGATCAACCGGCTGCTGGGACGGAGGGCCGCATGAGCATGTTCCGGCTTTTTTCCAGCCGCCGTCCCGCGCCCGCGCCGGCCTCGGCGCCGATCGCGCGCGAGCGGCTGCAGATTCTGCTCGCGCATGAGCGCGGCATGCGTGGTCAGCCCAACCTGTTGATGCTGCTGCGGGAGGAGATTCTCGCCGTCGTGTCGCGCCATGTTGCGCTCGATCCGGAAAAGGTTATGGTCCGGATGGAGAGGGGCAGGAACGTCTCGACGCTCGAAGTCGACATCGAACTGCCCAACGGGTTCGAGCCGGCGCTCGCGGCGACGGGCTGATGGGGCGACAAGTTTTGATCGAGATGGTGCGGCGAGGTAGCAGTGCACACCTCGCCCTTAGGGAGAGGTCGCGCCCAACGGGTCGCGCGAACGCGCGCCCGATGACAGGCTCCGGCGCGGGTGAGGGGTTTAGGTATCTCGATGGGATGAACCCCCTCACCCGATTTGCTGCGATGTCACATTGAGCGAAGCGAAATGTAAGTCGGGGGGGGTGATTTCTCAATCCCGCACCGTCTTAGCCGTGAAACTGTCACCCCACCCCGCCGCTCATTTCATTCGCAGCGATCGACCTCTCCCCCAGGGGAGAGGTGAACCACCGCAGTCGTGACTTCGCCTTGATGCAAGCCATCTTTCGTGTCGACGGCGGCAGCGTCGAGGTCGGTCCCAATGCCGCGGGGCCGTGGGACCCGCACATGCAGCACGGCTCCGCGCCTGCGGGCCTCGCAGTGTGGGCGGCGGAAGCCATTCCAACGCAAGTCGCGATGCGCGTGGCGCGCGTCACCGTCGACCTGATGCGCCCCGTCCCGCTGGCGCCGCTCACGCTCGAGACCGAGGTGCTGCGCGAGGGCCGCAAGATCCAGCTGTGCGCGGTGCGCGTCCGCGCCGACGGTGTGCTGACGGTGAGCGCGACCGTGCTCAAGGTGAAATTGACAGCCGAGGCACTGCCGACTGACGTCGGCGGACCAAAGGTCACGCTACCGGGGCCGCACGAGTCGCCCGAAGACCCCGCGCAGTTTTCCAACAGCCCGTTCGTGATGGGCATGCAGCTTCGCGCCGCGCGCGGTACCTTCGGCGTGCGCGGGCCGGGCGCGATCTGGTATCGCGTGCAGCGTCCGTTCGTCGAAGGCGCTGGCATCTCGCAGGCCATGCGTGCGGTGATCGCGGCCGATTTCTGCAACGGCACTTCGGCGGCGCTCGATTTTCGCGACTGGAGGTTTCTCAATGCCGACCTCACGGTCAGCATGAGCCGCGAACCCGTCGGCGAATGGGTATTGCTCGATGCGGAAAGCTGGATCGGCCCCGAGGGCGCGGGGCTGGCGATGGCGCGGCTCGCCGATACGACTGGCTATTTCGGCCGCTGCGTGCAGAGTCTCGTGATCGAGAAGAGGTGAGGCCACTACCGTGAGCGCGAACAAGCCGTCGCTGCCGATGACGGGGGGTTGCTCCTGCGGGGCGATCCGCTACGAGATCACGTCGTTTCCGCTTTTGCTCTACACCTGTAACTGCACGGACTGCCAGACCGCGTCCGGCAGCGCCTTCGCGCTCAACATGCCCGTCGCCACCAAGGGCTTTCGCATCACGCAGGGCGAACCGAAGGGCTGGCATCATCTGTCGTCGTTGGGCACCGAGGTGACGTCATGGTTCTGCGGCGACTGCGGCGCGCGCATCTATGGCGCGCGCAAGTGCCGTCCGGACTTGATGAACCTGCGCGCCGGCACGCTCGATGACACCGGATGGCTGACGCCGGCGGCGCATATGTTCATGCGAAGCGCTCAAGCATGGGTGAAGCCCGCCGACGGCGTCGAATGTTTCGAGGAAGGTCCATCCGACTACACGCCGCTCGCGCGAACATGGCGCGCGCTGTGGCCTGAGTTTTTCCCGCCCAAGTGATGCGCCGGCGGAATTAAAAAGGCCGCTGAAGGTGATATTCAGCGGCCCGCGGGCAATAATTTATGCGGAATAAAATTCCCCCTGCCCCGGTGGGTGAATAGGGGAAAATCCGGCGGATGTGGATTCCGGATGACTACGGTGTTCCCGCCGAGCAGGTATTCCTCTCGCAAGGCAGCGTCGCATCATCGGATGCTGCGAGCGTCCCGGACACGAGAGCCCATCTCATCAATTCGATCGTTCGCGACCTCGCCGTTCCCGATTTAACGCGCCGTTAACCATCTCCGCCCGACAATCCCGCGATGGCCAGTGATCGTCCGCGGCCGTGCGCCAGGGAGTTGCGGGATGGAGCTCGAGACGCTTTTTGCCAAGACGCCGGCCACCCTCGACGAGATCAGGGCCCGCGTCACCTTTGCGCTGCAGCGCCACCCGCTCTGCCGCAAGGTCCAGTTCGACGTTGTCTCCACGCCGCGGACCCGGCGCGGCAGCAACTGGACGGTCAGCCTGAAATCGGTCGAAGCTGGCGCGCTTTGGGAGGCCTCCGACATCGTGGCCGATATCCAGGACGCCTATGACCTCGCCGCTGCCTGATTTCCACAAGTAATTTCATGCGCTTACGGGATTATCACCAGCGGCGTGGTTAGGCCTTAATTAACGCCAAGTTTTCACGATGCTGTGACGCGTAAGCCCCATGGGGAGGGAACCCGGTTTGACCAAGGCGATCACTATCATTGCGCTGACCTGCTTTCTGGTCGCGGGCGCCGCAGTCGCCAGCATCCTGTCGCGGACCGGCATGGATGCCTCCGTGGCCGCAATGCCGGCGCCGATCGTCAAAAACCCCGTCGCCAATCGCGAGGCCAAGCAGGATCGCCTGTCGGTCGTGCGCTACGCGCTCGCCGCCGTCCCGCCGTCGCAAACATTGAGCGAGCCGATCCGCCAGGCCTATGCGTCGTCGTCGCCCGCCGACGTCGAGGCCGCAAAAGCGGTTGCCGTCCTGCCAAAGGTCGCGCCGCAGGCTGCGACCGCGCCTGCCGCATCCGTGTTCGACAACGCGCCGGTTGCCGCCTTGGCGCCTGCGCCGGCCAAGCCGAAGGTGGCCGCTGTGGTCGCCAAGCTGGTGCCGCAGAAATCCTACGCACTGCTGTCGGATGCGCAGATCGCCGGGATCAAGGAACGGCTGAAGCTGACCTCGGACCAGGAATATTACTGGCCGGGCATCGAGAACGCTCTGCGCGGCATCGCGCGCAAGATCCACACCGCGCGTCAGCACGATCCCAATGCGACCGCGGCGCAGATCGATCCGGACTCGCCGGAAGTCTCGCAGCTCAAATCGGCGGCAATGCCGCTGTTGTTCCAGCTGCGCGAGGACCAGAAGGACGAAGTCCGCAAGCTCGCCCGCATCATCGGGCTGGAGAAGGTCGCCTCCGCGATCTGAGGAACTTTCGCCTCTTTCTTGGGCAATCACGAACGCTGCATTGGGCAGCGGTTCCCTCGTCACGCGCGGAACGTCGCGCATGGTGTCGGCGTTTCCTCGCTGGACAGAGCATGATCCCGGAAAAGTGGACACCGGTTTTCCGAAAGGATCATGCTCGATCACAGACCGGAGCCGAACCATGCGCACGTCGATGGCCTACTTTGCGGGGGCTGGAACCGTCATTGCCGCGATCGGCCTCGGCCTCGGCGGCGGCTTGACCATCGCCAATGTGGTGAGCCCGCACCAGGAGAAGCTCGAGCAGACCAAGCTCGAGCAGCGCATGTCGGCCAAGGCGATCCCGCCATCGCCGCAGGCCGATCAGCCGAAGCTGCAGGCCGAGCAGACCAAGTCGCCGGTGCCCTATGTCGCAGCGACGAACGCGGCGATATCGGCCAATACGCCGCCGGCGCAGACCGAAAGTCAGCCGCAACCTCAGACTCAAGCCGCGGCTCCGGCGCCGCAGGCGAGCCCGTCTCCCGCCCCGCAGCAGGCCAGCATCGCCAAGGATCAGATCGCGAAGGATCAGCAGGCCAAGTCCGTCGAACCGGAGGCCGCGAAGTCGCAATCCGCGCCGCGTGAGCAGGCTGCCTCATCGTCCGACGAGGCCAATGCCAAGGCGCGATCGCCTGAAGACGCCAACGCCAACGCACGCGATTCCGATCTGAAGCGGCTCGCCGCCGAGAAGCGCAAGGCAGAGCGCCGCCAGCAATGGGCGGATCGCAAGAAGGTCCAGCAGCAGCGCGACGCCGAGCTGCGCGATACCGATAATAGCGTGCGCGATGGCGACGGGCCGCGGCTCGTGCGCCGTGACATCGACGGTCCGCGCATCGTGGTGCAGGATGATGACGATTCCGATCGCCGCGGCGACTTCGGTCGCCGTGATCGCGGCAATTCCGACCGGCCGATTGGCTTCCCGATCTTCAATCTGTTCGGCGGCGGTCGCGACTGATCGTGCGCGATCGGCTTCAGGCGACAGCTGCCGCAGCCAGCGCGGTGAAGCCGCCCCAGTCCGCATCGTAGATCGTGTCGGGATCGTAGTCGGCCATGTTGGGGCCCTTGCCCTGGACAATGGCCGCGCGCCCTTCGTCGAGGAACTGCTGGTATGCGGTCCAACCCGGCGCGTTGGCAAGCCAGGCCTTGTCGCAGCCGGCCGTATTGAGCGCGGCAGCACAGGTGGCGCCGCAGCCATAGGCGCCGATGCGATAAACGCCGCCCATCGCCTGCTTCGCGGCCTCGAAATACGGAATCACGTAAGCGTTGATGTCGTCGTTGTTGTCGACGTCGGTGTCGACCGCAAAATAGACCACGGTACCCTCGGGCACGCCGAGCGCCTGCAAGGTTCGCAAGGCATAGCCGCCGTCATACCCGCCATAGGTGGCGTTGATGGAGGCGGCGAGGCCGCCGAATTCCGGCGAGCCGCCATCCATCTCGTAGATGATGCCGACGGTGATGCCGGCATCGATCAGTGTCTGCAGTTCGCCGGCATCGAGGCATTTCGCCGAGTCCGAGCGCGAAATGTAGCGGAGCACGGACGTGATGCCGTTCCGCCGCAGCCAGTCCAGGCTATAGCCGACATTCAGCTTGCTGGAGACATCGATTGCGTTCATGCGCGCGCCCGTGCGTCATCGACAGGTTGTATGTCAACGATACGACACGCGAGCGAAAGTCGCCAGCGGTTTCGCATCAAGGCGGGGTTGTCAGGCTGTGCGCGCCGGATACTTCGTCTCGGCGAGGCGCGGGATGGTCTTGATCAGCCCGCCGAGCTCGCCCGATGTCAGCAGCAGAATGACGTCGTCGGCGCGCAGCATGTCGTTCAGTCGCTGCAACGCTGCCTCGGGATCGCTGATCGCCTCGGTGTCGAAACCCGCCGCCTTCACGCGCGCGACGATCTCGTCCTGGGTGAGTTGGGCGTGGGTGCCTGCGCCCTGCGACGCCGGCTCGAAGATGAACACCTTGGCCGCTCCGGCAAACACGTCGTCGTAATCGGCGATCGCCGCGCGGTTGCGCCAGGTGAAGGTATGCGGCTCGAACACGATGAGCAGTCTTCGCTCGGGAAAATGCAGCCTGGCGGCTTCGATGGCGCTTCGCGCCTTCTCATAGGAGGAGCCGAAGCCTTCATAGACCGGCACGCGCGAGGCGGGCGCGAGCGGCTCCATGCGGCGCTTCACGCCCTGGAATGTGCTGATGCCCGCAGCCAATTCCTCAGGGCTCAGCAGCTTCTTCTCCAGCAGCATCGCGCTGACGCCGACGATGTTTTCGATATTGTGATTGCCGAGCATCGTGGTCGATAGCCGGACGATTTTTTCGCCGCCCCGCATCAGGTCGAACCGTGTCTCCGCCGCGCGCGCGATGTTGCGGGCATGCCAGTGCGCCTTGTCGTCCAGCGCATAGAAGGCGATCGGGCAGGCGAGGTTTTGCGCCAGTGCGCGCGCATGCGGCTCCCCGCTGCAGGCGACCAGAAGCCCGTCCGCCGGCAATGCGGCGAGCAGCGCCCGAAACGGCCGCAGATAATCCTCATGGGTCGGAAACACGTTGATGTGGTCGTGCGTCGCCGAGGTCAGCAGCACGTTTCTGGCGTTGTAGCGCAGGAATTTCGAGGTGTCGTCCCAGTTCGCGGCCGGATATTCGTCGCCTTCGAGAACGAAGAGTTTGCTTCCGCCGCGGTGCGCATGCGCCGCGAAGCCGTTGGTGATCTCGCCGATGAACCAGCTCGGGTCCTTGTTCGCGCTCTTCAGGCACCATGCCAGCAAGGCGGTGCAGGTCGATTTGCCGTAGGAGCCGACCGCGACGACGGTCTCGGCATCGACGGTCATGTCATGAAGCAGATCCGCAAACGAGCGGACCGGCTTGCCGCTGTCCATGGCGGCGCGAACCTCGGCATTGCTCTCCGGCGTGAGCTTTGCGTTCTTGCCGATCACGATGACATCGGCATCTTCGGGAATATTCTCTGCCCTGTAGCCCGACGCGAACGGAATCTGCTCGGCCTTCAGATAATCGCTGACCGGCGGATAGAAGCCCTCGTCGGAGCCGGAGATCTGCACGCCCATCTGCCGCAGCAGCAGCGCGGTCGCGCTCATGCCCTTGCCGGCGATGCCGATGAAATGCGCTTTCCTGGTGTTCATGCCGGTCCCGATGGCGATTCGCCAGGGAGGTTAGAGTTCTGATCAAAAGCCGGCCAGCACATTTTGAACGCGTCATGGCCGGGTTTGGTCGTGAAACCCTTATGGTGAGGGCCGCGCCACTTGGCACGGCGTCTCGAACCATCAGGGTTGTCGGCCGGGGCAGCGAACGAAGCGCCTGTCCGCCGAAGCTGCGTAGCGGCAAAGTGGATCGCCGGGCCATCATTTTGGTATATCGGTGAGAGCGGCGGACGGGTCCGTGATGCTGGAGAGATAACAGATGATCGACGTCGTGAAGACTCTCGCCGCCCTGGGCCTGGGCTACCTGCTCGGCAGCCTCAACACATCCGTGATCGTCGGAAAAATCTACGGCACGGATATCACCAGCCATGGCAGCAAGAGCGCGGGGCTGACCAATACGCTGCGGGTTCTCGGGAAGACGGCTGCGGCCTTTGTTCTCGTCGGAGACGTCCTGAAGGGGATCGTCGCCTGTCTGATCGGATTGTATCTCGGCGTTTACGTTCAGTCGGGCGAGGCCAGCGATTGCATCAGCCTGTTGGCGGCCGGCGCCGGCGCGGTGATCGGGCACAACTGGCCGGTCTATTTCGGCTTCAAGGGCGGCAAGGGCGCGCTGACGGCAGCGGCCGTGATGTTCATGTTCAACTGGATGATGGCGCTGATCTCGCTTGGCCTGTTCGTGATCGTCATCGCGGCGACCCGCTATGTCTCGCTGGGCACGATCTGCGCGTCGGTGTTCTTCGTGGCGCTTTCATTCGTGCCCGCGTTCGCAAGCACGGTCTATTTCCAGGTCTTCGCGTGCCTGATGGCGGCGATCATCATTTTCAAGCACAGGGAGAATATCCGGCGGCTGCTTTCCGGGAACGAAAACAGGCTGAGGTTTTGATTTTTCCCCGCGTTGTGTCAAAAGAAATGGAGCAGCGGCGATACGAACCGCGCATTCGCATGACGGGAGAGAAGCGATGGACCTGAGGGGCATGGTTGCACTGGTGACGGGCGGCAATGGCGGACTGGGGCAGCGCATCTGCCACGCGCTGGCGCAGGAGGGCGTCCATCTCGCCGTCATGTACGCGCGCAGCCGCGAGCAGGCGGAAAGCGTCGCCGGCGAACTCGCGTCGCGTCATCAGATCAACGCGCGGGCTTTCGCCTGCGACATCACCGACGACGCGGCCGTGGATCGGCTGGTCGGCGAGGTCACCCACGCCTTCGGCCGCCTCGATATTCTGATCAACGACGCCGCTTACAACATCGCGATCCCCTTCGGCGATCTCGACAGTCTGACGATGGAGGTCTGGAACAGGATCATGGCCACCAACCTGACGGGGCCGATGCGCCTGACCAAGGCGGTCGCGCCCATCATGAAGGCCCAGGGGCGAGGCCGCATCGTCAACATCGCTTCGGTCGCGGGGCTCAACCCGACCGGCTCGTCGATCGCCTATGCGGTATCGAAGGCGGGGCTGATTCATCTGACGCGTTGCATGGCGGTGGCGCTGGCGCCCGAGACGCTCGTCAACTGCGTGGCGCCGGGTCTCCTGGACGGCACGCGCGCGACCGCCAATCTCCGGCCCGAGCAGGTCGAGCGCTCCGCATCGAGCTCGCTCCTGAAGAAGCCGGCCGACAAGGACGACTGCGCCGACATGGTGGTCACGATGTGCCGCACCGAGACCATGACCGGCCAGACCGTGGTGATCGACTCCGGGCGTATCTTTCATTGAGACGGCGAGCTTGATCGATGGTGGTCTGGTCTCCTTTGAGGTTCAACAGCGGGCAAGAAACGTCGAGCCGATTTGTAATGGCTCCGCTGACAACCGATGCCTCCCATGACGACGGGACGGCTCCTGAAAACGAACTCGAATTTGTCCGGCGACGGGCTGCCAACGGATTCGGCGTTGCCATTTCTTCCGCCGCTTACGTCGCACAGGACGGCCGCTCCTGGCAGGGAATCGGTGCGGCACATGATGGACATTTGTCCAGTCTTCACCGGCTCGCTGAAGCGTTGCGTGCTGCTGGAAGTCTTGCGATCCTCCAGATCTATGATGGTGGCCGCATCGCAAAGCCCGAGTTGATAGGCGAGCAAGTCCTGCGTGCGCCTTCGGCCGTGGCATCGTTGCGTCCGGGAGCAAAGACCCCGAGGGCGATGACATCAGACGAGGTCGGAAACCTGATCGAAAGCTTTCGAGAGGCTGCCCGGCTTGCCCGAACAGCCGGTTTCGACGGCGTCGAAATTCACGGAGCCAACCACTACGCGGTTCATCAGTTTTTTTCACCTCGGGCCAATCATCGCGTCGATCATTGGGGCGGCACGCTTGCAAAGCGAATGAACTTTCCTCTCGCGGTCGCGCAGGCCGTTCGCGACGCACTCGGTCCAAAGCTGATCGCGGGGTTTCGCGTGACGCCATTCGAGGCCGAGTCGGATGGTTATACGCTCGAGGACTCGAAACTGCTCTGCGGTGAACTTGCCAGGTTGAATCTCGACTACATCTCGGTCTCGCTCGATGATTATCGGATGAGCCGGCCGACGGGAGAGGCCCGTGTTTATGATCGTCCGGTCGAGAAGACGTACACCCCGGCGGAGAATCCGATCACGGAATTTGCCCGTGTCATCGCGGGCCGCAGCGCGGTCATGGCAAGCGGTGGGGTCAAGACGTGCGGGGATGCCGAGGGGGCGATCAAACTGGGAGCCGATCTGGTTGCGGTCGGGCGCGCCGTGGTGGTCGATCCCGAGTGGCTTTGCAAAGTCCGCAGCAACAGTGAAGCATCGATCCTTGCGGGACTGCCGAAGGACGAACGCGAGATCGCCAGCGCTTTAAGCATTCCTCCGCGAATGGTCGCATACCTGTTGAGCCGTCCAGGCTGGATCCCTCGGCTTTAGGTCTTGCGTGGCTGCGCCACGCGTAACTGCGCAGCGAGCGCATGATTCGGGCCCCAGTTGGGGAGTTTGAATCACGGAGGTTTACCCAAACTCAACGCTCCCAGCCCCAGCCCTCGGTTCGACGCTTACGAGCAACAGCAGACATCAACCTGCTGACACCTCGCACTGAGTCCACCGCTAGTTAGGAGGCATCGCATAAGTATTCAGCAGACGATCCAGCATCTCGTTCCGTGGCCAATCGTCCAGCGGGCGGCACAAGAGTGCCCGCATGAAGAGCGGAGCCAGCAGGGCCTCCAGCACAATCATCCCATCGCTGTCGCCCGGAAATTCTCCCCTTAGGATGGCCCGGTCGAAAATCGGGCGCGCCAGATCGAACCGACGCTGCAGGAACTGGTGCCGCGCGACCGTATGGGCGTCCTGCAGCGCGCTCATTCGCAAAAGTGCTTGGCCTTGAGGAGAGGAATATACAGCGACCACGCTGTTCAGTAGCGTCACAAGATCGGAGCGAAGCGAGCCGGTGTCCGGTGTCGGTATCGCGGCCTGAGCGTAGTGAAGACAGCAGTCCATCGCCAGCGCGCCGCGCGTCTTCCATCGACGATAGATCGAGGTCTCGTGCACGCCTGCCCGTGTCGCCACCTCGGCAATCGTGAAGGCCTCGAAGCCCTTTTCAACAAACACCGCGAAGCCGGCTTCGAGCACCAGGCTACCAACGCGCGCGCTGCGGCCGCCGGGCCGGCCGCGAGGTTTGGTTGTGGCGGCAGTGCCGGGACGTCGGCTTTTTCGGATCACAGGTCGAGCCATCGCCAAGGCAGTAACGCAAAATTACTTGCGTTAGAAGTGGGGCCGTGCCAGATTTCCCTAACGCAACTATACTTGCATTAATTGGGAGGCGAGCGATGTCGCTAAGACCCCGTTTTCTTGGGCGGAATGCGAGTTCGACGGTGCGCCCAAGCTACAATACCGGTCGTCGCAGCTTCCTGACGCGATCGGCCTTGGCCGCGAGTTCGCTGGCTCTGCTCGGCATTTTTCCGTTGGCCTGGTGGCGAAAGGCCCGGGCCGATGCAAAGACAAGAACCGCCGATGCAGGCTCCGCGGGCGCGGCTCCGCGGCCGGACGCGGCGACGACCGCATCGCGCGGGGTGATTCCAGGCGTCAATCCTGAACTCAGGGCGCATGGCGCGATCTTCGAACGCAAGATTCACAAGGTCGGCGACAACGTCTATTCCGCGGTCGGCTGGTCGGGTTGCAACTCGATCATGGTGGTAGGCAATGACGGCGTAATCATCGTCGATACCGGCGACGGCGTGCAGTGGGCGCGAGAGGTGGCGGCGGAATTCCGCGCCATCACCGAAAAGCCGGTGCGAGCCGTCATCTATACATGCTTTCACATCGACCACATGTTCGGCGTAAAAGCCTTCGCGACGGCCGATGACGTCCAGGCCGGGCGGATCGAGATCATCGCGCATGAAAGCTTGCTCGCCAATGTGAGACAATCGATCAAGCTTGGTCCAATCCTTGGGGTGCGCACGTATTACAATTTCGGTGCCATGCTGGACGGCGCGGACATCGAGGGCATGAATATCGGGACTGCGGCGCTCCCCCGCCGCGGTGGCGAGGCAACGTTCCTGCCGCCCACGCGCACATTCGCGGACAAGCTTGATATTACCATCGCCGGTGTCGCGATGCAGCTCGTGCATGTGCCGAGCGAGGCATCCGATGAGATCGCGATCTTTTTACCCCAGAGCGGCATCTTGCTGTCCGCCGAGGTGATCCCGGCCCAGACATTTCCAGTGCTCGATACCCTTCGCGGCGAGGAGTTTCGCGATCCGGTCGCTTGGTACGAGAGCATCGATCGGCTACGCGGTTTTCAGGCTTCTGCGATGGTGCCTGCCCACGGGTTGCCGGTGATCGGAGCCGAAAAGGTCGAGGAGGTTCTGCGGAACTATCGAGACGCGATCCAGTTCGTCCATGACCAGACTGTGCGCCACATGAACAAGGGGCTAACCCCGGATCAGCTGGTGCAGGCGGTGCGGCTGCCGCCGCATCTGGAAAACTTCACACCTTGGATGTCGGAATTCTTCGGCACCGTGCGCCAGGCCGTCCGCGGCATCTACCGCGGTTATCTTGGATGGTACGAGGGTGACCCCGTCGCGCTCGCGCCGATTGCAAGGATGGAAAGCGCGCGGCGCGAAATCAATCTCATGGGAGGACATGACCGCGTGATGGCGGCGGCGAGCAAGGCGTTCGAGGATGGCGATCCGCAATGGTCTGCGGAGCTTGCGACGCTGCTCATCCGGATTGATCGTGATGACATGCCGGCGCGACGACTCAAGGCAAAGGCCTTCCGCCAGCTTGGATATGCCGAGATCAACGCGATTTGGCGTTGCTGGTATCTGTCGGCGGCGAGTGAACTCGACCTTGAGGGTTTCGATCCCATGGCCATCCAAACTCGGATTGCCAAATCCATCTCGTCACCCGATCGGGTCGCCTCATTGCCGGCACGGATCTTTGTCGAAAGCTTCCGGACCCGTCTCAAGGCCGAGGACACGCTCGATGTGACCATGACCGTCGGCTTTCGATTTACCGATATCGGGGAAGCTTATGGCGTCATGATCCGACGCGGCATTGCCGAATTCGTCGACCACTTGCCAGAAAAAACCGACCTGACGCTAACGCTGGACAAGACCGTACTCGACCGCATTCGGCTCGGCAGTCTGACGATGCGCGACGCCATCCTGAGCGGCACTGTCAAATGGAGCGGAGGCTCGCCGCTCGCGATCGCCCGCTTCTTCGGATATTTCGAGCTGCCCTTCAGCGAACCCATCCAGCTTGTCGTTCGGTAGTCACTCCGCCGTAGCCCGAAGGGCGAAGCGTGGTGCCCCTGGCCGGAATCGAACCAGCACTCCTTGCGGAACTCGATTTTGAGTCGAGCGCGTCTACCAGTTCCGCCACAGGGGCATTCGCGTGGTCCGGCCCCAAAGGAAGCGCGGCGGCGGCGAAGCGGGCGGGACTATAGCGGCCGTCATAAGGGGGTCAACCCGCGCGGATGTGATTTCGCGCCGCCTCGACAGCCCGTTGCGCGCGGGATACGACCCTTGTCACGACCCTCGTTGCCGGGGACATCGACTTGACCGCACAGACGTCGGCCTTTCCGCACACCGCGCACCAAACGCAAAATCCCGCGCTGATCGCGGCGATCGCGATCGCTGTCATCGCGGCCGCGACCATCGCCGGCGCCTGGTTCTTCCAGCTCGTGCTGGACATCGTGCCCTGTCCGATGTGCCTGGAGCAGCGCTGGGCCTACTACGCCATCATTCCCGTGAGCATCCTGATCGCGATCGCTGCGAAGGCGGGCGTGCCGCGCGGCGTGCTGCTGGCCGGCCTTGCGCTGATCGCGCTCGCCGCACTCGGCAATGCCGCCTACGGCGCCTATCACGCCGGCGTCGAATGGAAGTTCTGGCCGGGCCCGTCGAGCTGCACGGGGCCGGGGCTCACTCTCGGTGGCGGCGGCAGCCTGCTGGATCAGCTCGACAAGGTGAAGGTCGTGCCCTGCGACGTCGTGCAGTGGCGCTTCCTCGGCATCTCGCTCGCCGGCTACAACGCGCTGATCTCGCTGTCGATGGCCGCGCTTGCCGCGTGGGGTATCGCGAAGAGCGCGAACCGCTAGCGCGGGGCTTTATCTTGCGCCGTTCGCGACGGCCTCGCTGTCGCTCGGCCTGCTCGGGCGCTAGTCGTCCACATCATCCTGCGTGCGCCCGAACAGATGCACGATGCCGGGCGTCGCGATGGTGACGAACACGAAGCGCGACAGATGGTGCGCGCCGACGAAGATCGGATCGATGTGCAGGGTCAGCGCCAGCGCCAGCATGGCGTCCATCGCACCGGGTGCGAACGCCACCACCACGTCGGACAGCCGCACATGCGTGGTCAGCGCGATGATGCCGACGAATACGGCCGTGACCATGATCGCGACCGCGAACGAGCCCAGCGCCGCATTGATGTGGCCGGCCAGCACGCGCAGCTTCATGCGCGCAAACCGGGCGCCGATCAGCGCGCCGATCCCGACCAGCGCCACGCTGCGCACCCAGGGCGGCACGCCGCCGTCGACCAGTCCCGTGCCATGCAGCACGCTGGAGGCGATCATCGCGCCGAACATCCAGCTCGCCGGAAATTTCAGCACGCGCAGGATCAGCGACACCGCAAGCGAGGCCGACACCAGCGCCACGAGATGCCAGGGCGGGGCGGCCGCGAGCGTCAGGCCGGGCGACGAAGCCGAAGCCACGCCGGTCAGCGCCAGCACCATCGGCAGCGCCGCGGTCAGGATGATCACGCGCATGGTCTGCACCACCGCGATCGCCGGCAGGTCGGCGCCGCGCTCGACCGCGAGCATGGTGATCTGTCCCATCGCGCCGGGCGAGCCCGCGAGGAACGCCGAGGTGCGGTCCCAGCCGTGAACGCGCTGCAAATAATAGCTGGAGCCGAAGGTCGCGCAGAAGGTCGCGCCCGCCAGCATCGCGATGGTGAAGGGATAGGCGCTGACATGCTGGATCAGGTCGCGCGATACCACCGAACCGATGGAAATGCCGAGCACCACCAGCACGGCTTGCGTCAAGACCGGTGGCACCGCGAGCGGCCGCCCCGCAATGGCGGCAATGCCGGTTGCGATCATGGCGCCGGTGATCAGTCCGCCAGGCAGGTGTGCCCACAGAAACAGCAGTCCACCTGCCGTGCCGATGCCAAGCGTCTCCAGCGTGGCGATGAGCTTCGAGCGGATGGGAAGGGTGAGGCCCAAGGATGCGCTGATTTGCTTCACGCCACTTTATCGCAAATCCGCTTCCGCAATACCAATGTCGTAATGCGGTGCAGCAATGCGCGTCTTTACCCTCCCTTGGAGCGGAGGGTGGCGTAGGCGGCCTTCGGCCGCCGTCCTTAGAACTAGAACGCCGATGCTTTGCATCGGCTATGTGAGCGCAGCGAACAAGCGCCGGGTAGGGGTCAACGGCAAACACTGCTTGTGCGGACCCCACCCCGACCTTCGCTGCGCTCAGCATAGCCGAAGCTTCGCTTCGGCGTTCTTGGCGCTAAGAACGGCCGCCGAAGGCGGCCTACGCCTCCCCGCAAGGGGGAGGGTAAGAAGCTTACTTCTTCGCGTCGGTCGCGCCGCCCTTGGCCTTCGCGTCCTTCTTGCACTGGCTCATGAATTTCTTGCGATCCTTGCCGTGCAGCGCCTTGTCGTCGGCTTCCTTGGAGCAGGCCAGCGATTCCGGGCTGCGCGGTTTCTCGGCCTTCTTGGCCGGAGTGGCGGCGGGCGCCGCCGCGGGCGCGGCGGTTTGCGCCAGCGCGGAGCCGGCAAAGAACAGCGAGGCGATGGCGACAGCGGCGATGCGGGAAGAGATATTCATCATGGAAGCACCTTTGAGGAGGGAAAGAGCGACAACGTCGCGTTGCCATGATGAACCGTGCATGAATGGGCCTGAAGGCGATGCAGTATATTTTCAGCACGGGCTTGTTCGCAGCCTTGTCGCGGGTGGCTGCTCGGCTAGGATGTTGCCACTCGAAGACCAATCCCTGAAGGGAGATCAAGGATGAGCTTTCATACCAGATTGTTATGCGCCGTTGCGGCATCCAGCCTCGCTGCGTTTGCGTTGCCGGCCCAGGCGCTGACGTCGCAGGAATGCAGCGCGAAGTATCAGGCGGCCAAGACCGCGGGCACGCTGAACGGCCAGAAGTGGAATGACTTCCGCAAAGCCCAGTGCAGTGCGGATGCCGCTCCTGCCGCGGCACCGGCCGCAGCCCCCGCGCCTGCGCCGACCGCGGCGAAAAAAGAGGCAGCGCCTGCCCCGGCGCCCGCACCCGTCGCGACCGGCAACGCGGTTTTCCCGTCGGCCGTCGATCCCAAGTATTCCAGCTTGAGCGCCGGCAAACAGCGCTTCAAGACATGCGACGATCAATACAATGCCAACAAGGCGTCCAACGGCAATGGCGGCCTGAAATGGATTCAGAAGGGCGGCGGCTATTATTCGGAATGCAACAAGCGGCTCAAGGGGCCGGCTTGATCGTAAGGACAGAGGCCCGGACCGGAGGTCCGGGCCTTTCCGCTGCCGGCTCGCTCGGCATATAGTGTCGGCGGGGCGATACGGGCGGAGAAGGCATGAGAATTTCAGCAATTGCTATTGTCATGGGGCTCATGCTGTCGCCGCCGCTCGCGATGGCGCAAACCGACAAGCCGGCGGACTCCGCTGTGACGCCACCTTCGGCCGCGCCTGCTGCTGCGCCCGCGGCCGCCGCGCCCGGCACGCAGGAGGGGACAGCGAAGAAATCGGCGATCTCGACGCCCGCCTGCTCGGTGAAATTTCTGGAAGCGAAAGTCGCGGGCAAATTGAACGGCAAGAAGTGGACGGACTTCCGTCGCGACGTCTGCGGCGAGCATGAGACGACCGCGGTGTTTCCCACCGCCATTGCGCCGAAATACGAAAGCGAAAAGGATCCCGACAAGGCGCGCACAAAAACCTGCGCCGACCAGTTCACCGCCAACAAGGCGACCAACGCCAATGGCGGGCTGAAATGGGTCGAGAAGGACGGCGGCTATTATTCCGAGTGCATCAGCCGCCTGAAGGAAGGCTGAGCGTCGCCGGCCGGCTTAGTGCCGCCGATCTGAAGTCCCTGACTCACTCGCTGCAAAATCCGGTTCAGGGACTTCAGATCGAAAGCGGCACTAGAATCATAGATTTGCTAGTGCCCATGACTTTCCGAAGTCCGCGAAAAGGCGTTGCGGCGATGGAGCGCGGACTTCGGAAAGTGGGCACTAGTGTCCGTCCAGCAATCTCTCGGCCGACTTCGCGATCAGTGTGCTGCGCTTGCGCATGCCGCGCTCGAGGAACAGCAGGCTCTGACCGAACACGAAGCAATAGAACAGGAAGGCGCGGGCATCGGCGTCGTCGGCTTCGAGCCCGGTGGCGCGATAGAGCTGCGCGACGTTTTTCAGCCGCGCCGCATCGACGCTCGCCACCGCCTCCGCTGCCGCCTCGTCGGTGCGCGCCCATTGCCGGATCGCAAGCTCGATGGCGATGGCTTCGGTGTTCATCCGCTCAGAATAGAGCCGGATCAGCGCGGCCAGGCGGTCGCGGGCGGTCTCGCCATCGAGGCTCGCCTGCTGCTCGATCGCGGCGATGCGGCCCGCGCTCCATTCGGCGAGCATGCCGGCGAGCAGGGCGGCGCGATCCTTGAAGCGGCGGTAGAAGCCGCCCTTGGTGACCCCGAGGTTCTTGGCCAGCACCTCCACCCGCACGCCCTCGACCCCGGTTTTTGCCAGTTCGGCAAATCCGGCCTTGATCCAGGTGGCGGCCCTGTCGTCGGTCATGTCCTCACCGCGTGTTGATACGGTGCCGTATTGCTAACCGTCACGCGTGTGATACGCTACCGTATCAACATCGAAGGGAAGGCATGCACATGGCGTTGTTTCCGCCTGCGATCCGCGAGCTGCGATGAAGCATCTCGTGACGTTCCAGCCCGCGATGGCATGACGCATGCCGCGCCAAAAATCCGGACTTCCGGCGCGCCGCCACCGCCGTGTTTGACGCGCAGCCCGCGATGCGCACGCTCGGCATTTCGATCGCGCGGCTGGACGCGGGCGAGGTCGATCTCGCAATGGACTATGCGGCGGCCTTCGCCCAGCAGAACGGCTTCGTTCATGCCGGCATCATCACCGCGGGTCTCGACAATGCCTGCGGCATCGCCGCCTACACGCTGATGGCGCCGGACGCCGCCATCCTCACGGTGGAATTCAAGACCAACCTGCTGGCGCCTGCGAAAGGCGAGCGCTTTGTGTTTCGCGCGCAGGTCATCAAGCCCGGCCGCACGCTTGACGGTGTGCGAAGCCCGCGCCTACGCGATCGATGGGGCCGAGGAAAACCTGGTCGCCAGCATGACCGGCACGCTGATGGCGCTGATGCCGCGCGAGGCCGGAGCGGACGAAAGAGTGGTGGGCGCGACCGCATAAAGCGCCGATGTCTGCTGCAGTGCGGTTCCGTGCTGGCAGCATGGCCATAGCGAGAAATTTCTTCTATAGGCTCGCTGTGAAAGTGAGTCCCTCGATTTGATCATCTCCGCAACGCAGAGCCTGCTCGGACTGGCATCGGGAATGCTGGTCGGATTTTCGCTCGGCCTGGTCGGCGGCGGCGGGTCGATCCTCGCCGTGCCATTGATGGTCTATGTGGTCGGCGTGCCCGAGCCGCATGTCGCGATCGGCACCAGCGCGATTGCGGTCGCGACCAACGCCGCGATCAATCTGTCCAACCACGCCCGCGGCGGCACGGTGGTCTGGTCCTGCGCGCTGATGTTCGCGGCCGCCGGCATCATCGGCGCCTTCTGCGGATCGATCCTCGGCAAGATGCTGGATGGCCAGAAGCTCCTGGCGCTGTTCGCGCTCGTGATGCTCGTCATCGCCATGCTGATGTTGAAGACCCGCGGACGAGTCGGCGCCACCGACGTCAGGATGAATATGTCGAACCTGCCGGCCATCCTCGGCCTCGGGCTGGCGACCGGCTCGCTGTCGGGCTTCTTCGGCATCGGCGGCGGATTCCTGATCGTGCCGGCGCTGATGCTGGCCACGGGCATGTCGATCATGAACGCGGTCTCGTCTTCGCTGGTCGCCGTCACCGCCTTCGGCATGACCACGGCACTCAGCTATGCGTGGTCGGGTCTCGTCTCATGGGGGCTTGCCGCGCTATTCGTGGCCGGCGGCGTTGCCGGGGGACTGGCGGGCACGCGCTCGGCACGCCATCTGTCGGAGCGGCGCGGCGCGCTCAATATCGTGTTCGCCGCTGTCATTATCGCGGTGGCGATTTACATGCTGGCGCGTAACCTGTCGGCGTTGTGAACGTAGTAGGTTAAGGCCTTACTGGAACGAGAAATGCGAAAATTGAACGATTTCAGCCGCCGTGACACGCTGGCCTTGCTGGGCGCAGGCGCGGCGATGCTCGCCGTACCGCGCGCCGCATCGGCCGAACCGGGTGAAGCAGCGGTGCTGCGCGACCCCGATAATCCCGTGTTCGGCAATCCCAATGGCGACATCACCATCGTCGAATGGTTCGATTTCAACTGTCCCTATTGCCGAAAGATCGACCCGGAGATGCGCCAGGTGGTGCAGGACGACGGCAAGGTCCGCCTTGTGCTGAAGGACTGGCCGATCCTCGGACCGGTCTCGGTTGTTGCCTCGCGCATAGCGCTGGCGTGCAAGTACCAGGACAAATACGACAAGGCGCATGATGCCATGATCGGGGTCAGCTCGAAGCTGACCGAGCCGCGCATCTATGAATTGCTCGCGGGTGCCGGTGTCGATGTCGACCGCGCCAAGGCCGATCTTGCCGCCAATGCCAAGGCGATCGACGGCATGCTCGCGCGCAACAACGAGACGGCGGAAGGGCTCGGCTTCCGCGGCACGCCGTCTTTCATCGTCGGCAAATTCCGCGTGCCCGGTGTGCTCACGATGGATCAGTTCGAGCAGGTGATTGCCGACGCGCGCAAGGCGAAGGCGGGGAACTAGCGCATGATCCGGAAAAGTGTGCAGCGGTTTTCCGAAAAGATCATGCGCAAACAAGGGGCCGACAAAGCAAAGCGCCCTCGCGAGCGAGGGCGCCTGGTCTTAAGCGATGCGAAGCGCGATTACTTCGACGAGATCCTGACCCAGTCGTCGTGCGCGCGCGTCTTCAGCTTGTCCCAATCGGCTGACGCCACATCCCAGTTCACGATGGTGCGATTGGCCGTTGCGACCTGACCGTTGGCGACGCTCGATGTCTGCATCGAGTCATAGACATAGACGCCGCAGACCAGAAGCAGCGCACCCAAAATCATTCCCAAAAACGTCTGCATGACGATTTCCCTCCACTCACGGCCATTAACGCGACTGACAAGGGAAGGTTCCGTCGAACAGGTGGTCAAAACGTCACGTCCTGTTGAGCCACCGCAAGATCTCCGCGTTCATCTCGCGCGGATAACAATGGCTGAGATCGTCGATCTCGCGGTAGGTCAGGTCGGCGCCGGCGGCCGACAACAGATTGCTGGTCTGCCGCGCGACCTGCACCGGAAACATCCAGTCGAGCCGGCCGTGCACGAGAAAGATCGGAAGGCCGCGCAACCGCTCGGCGTCCGCCATTTCCGCCATCAGCGGATGGAAGGTGGCGGCGACCGGCGCGAGATGCGTGAACGGGGAGGCGCTATCGAGCCCGCTGACCCAGCAGAACGTGCCGCCGTCGCTCAGGCCCGTCATCAGCATCCGCGTCGCATCGACATTGTAGCGGCTGCGCACCGTCTCGAGCATGCGCATGAGGTTTGGCGTATCGGTGTCGTCGCCCATCAAGGCCCAGGTTGGTCCCGTCGCCGTCGGCGCGATCAGGAGGGCGCCGAAGCTTCTGATATCGCGCAGCCAGCTCCAGAGAAAGTTGCGTCCGTTGCCGCTGCCGCCATGCAGCGCCATTACCAGCGGCCAGGCACGATCGGGCGTATAATATTCGGGCACGTAGAGCGAGAAGCCGCCGCGGCTGCCGGCCTCGTTGTTGTGATGGAAGATGCCGGTATCTCTGGCTGCCGGCTGGTCCAGCCGCGCCTTGAGCGCAGCGTCGTCGCGCAGCGCGGGATCAACGAAAAAATCGCTCACCGGCGGAAACTTCGCGGCCAGCGGATAGAGCGCTTCCTGCGCGCGCGGGGCGTGGCGCAACGCGCGGAACACCGCGATCAGATCGCCATTGCCTTGCTGCACCTCGCGCAAGCCGGCGAATGCCGCAAGCGCCGCATCGCCGGCGGCCTCGATCGACGTCCGCACATCGGCGAACTCCGCCGGCCATTCGCCAAGTTGCGCCCGCGCCGACCGCAATGCCTCATCCGGCGTGCCGGCCGCTTCCATGACGCGGTCGAAATCCGGCGGGTTGAGATGACGCGCGACAAAGGACAGCGCTTCGAGTGTTTGCAACAGCGGCGGCAGCACGGCCACGATGTCGTCCACCACGGCCTCGCTCATTGGGCAATTCTCGGTTCGATGGGGACGGTCAGTGCAGCCGCGGTCCCTTGAGCAGTTTGCCGCGATCGGTCGAGGCCAGCGTCACATCGAAGGTGACGCCTTCGTGATGCACGGTCAGCGGCACGTCGACGCCTGCGGGTCCCAGCGCCCAGAGCTTGCGGTAGAAACCGGCCTGGCTCGTGACCTTCTCGCCCTTCACGGCAAGGATCACGTCGCCCGCCTTCAGCTCGGCGCGCGCCGCCGGTCCGTTGCCGGAGATGCCCATCACCACGATGCGGTTGTCGATCTCGGTCGAATACATGCCGAGCCAGGGTCGTGCCGGCCGGTTCACCTTGCCGAAGCGGCGCAGGTCGGTGAGCACTGGCTTCAACAGATCGATCGGCACGATCATGTTGACGTGCTCGGCCTTGCCGCCGCGCTCGCGCTCGAGCTGCAGCGAGCCGATGCCGATCAGCTCGCCGCTGCTCGATATCATGCCGGCGCCGCCCCAGTTGGGGTGCGCGGGGTGGGTGAAGATCGCTTCATCGAGCAGATATTCCCAATAGCCGGCAAACTCCTGCTTGGCCGCGATCTGGCTCCCCACCGACCGCGTGCGCCCGCCGGCGCCGCCAATCACGACGCGGTCGCCGATGTTCGCGGTCGCGGACGAGCCGAGCGGAATCGGGTCGATGTTGAGACGGCCGAGCGCCTGCACCAGGCCGAAGCCGGTGGCGGCGTCGAAGCCGAGTGCGTGACCTTCCATCACGCGGCCGTCGGAAAGATGCAGCCAGACCTGGTCGGCCTCGGTGATCAGATAGCCGATGGTGAGGATCAGCCCGTCGTCGATCACCACGCCGTTGCCGCCGCGCTCGGTGCCCAGCGTTTCCGCGGTGAAGGCGTCGGCCGGAACGAAGGAGTGCAGGCCGACGACCGAGGCCAGCACCTCGTCGAGGTCGAAACCATAGTCGCCCGGGCGCGGTTGGTTGGCGGGCGGAACTCTCCACTCGCTCATCGATGGCATCGCGGCTCTCCTGTTCATTCGGCGCTATCAGGCGCGCAGGATGGCCGGCTTCCGGCGCAAGTCAATCCGAAGCGGCAACGAGCTGATGCTAGCATTTTTGACGGCGCCTGCGCCAGTTCCGCAGCCCAGTGCTGCACATGGAATTGATTTAGTGGAATGGGATACGAATGTTGGAATCGGACCGCTAGCGTCCGCTGCAGCCTTTGCCGAGGACGGGCCACACCAACCATGCACCGGCGGCGTAGAGTTCGCGCACCGTCGATGGTCCGGTCCGGGCTGCGACATAAAAGTGCCCGGCATCGAGCAGATAACCGTCGGACGAAACGACGGCCGGGATCATTCGCAGCGGAGAACCGAACCCGACCACCCGATCGGGTTGCACGGCGACCGCGGCGACGCCCATTCCGGCGAACCAGATTGTGGCGACCGTCAATAACCCCGCGATCGGGAACGCGCGCGATCCTGTCGTTGTCTCAGTAATCGTAGGCATGCTCGAACTTCAATCCCGTGGCTTCGAACCCGGTCACGCCTGACACCAGCGAGCGGACCGGCATGTCGATGCCGATACGCCGCGATCCCGGCGACGACTGGATCGGCAGGCGGAATATAATCTCGCCGCCGGCAGCGGCCAAGGGCGCGTCGCGGCCCTCGGGTGCGATGACGGTGACGAGAATGCGGTGGTTCCCGGCGACCTCGAGCAGGGATGCCGGCGGATGCCGCCCCAACTCCCTGACGAACGCATCGAACTCGGCATAGCGGGCGGTCTCGACCAGCACGCCGTGCTCGCCCTTGTCGTCGACCCCGCGGATCACGGTGACACCTTTCATCGCCGCCAATTCGGTCGGCTGCGACCCGCCAACGACGCTGCGGATCGCCAGATCCGCGGGATCGTAACCGGCGATGAAGCGCATCAATGCCGCATAGGCCCATCGGCCGGCATATTGCGTGCTGAGCGAGCCGCGGCGTTCGATGGCGCGGATCGACGGCGTGAACGGCGTCTCGCGCCAGAACTGCCGCAGCTTCTCGCCAAACGGAAATTGATACCAGGGCGTCTGGTAGAGGAACGCCGAATATTCCTTCAGCAGCGCGAGATTGAATTCATCCTCCGCCGTTTTCTTGCCGCCGGCAGTCCACTCCGTGAGCGCGCCGAGGGTCTTTTCATAAAGGCCCATCAAACCCATCTCGGCGGTGAAGCTGAAGCCGATGATGTAATTGGTGGCCTTCTGGTCCGCCGTTGCCGGCCCCGTGGTGGAGGCGCGCTGCGTCGCGCTGCACAGGCTCGACCAGAATCCCCTGATGCTCGCAAGATAGTGGAAGTCGGATTCCGAGGACTGCGCGGTCACCCCGGTGAGGTCATTATAGGCGTGGACGATGTACCATTCCGGAAAGGTCAGGAAGCTGTCGCCCTGCGCGCGTTGGTAACCCGGGTCGGTGATGCCGAAGCTGGAGGCGACCGCGGGCGGCGGCTTGTCGGCGACGCAAACCTTCTCGAAGCGCAGGATCGTGCCGCCGATGCCGATCGCCGCCACGGCTGCGAACGCGCCGAGGGCGTAGAGTGCCTTGCGCAGCGCGCTCATGCCGCGACGCGATGTCCGCGCCATGGCGACCAGCCGACCGCAATGCCGAAGGCGCCGAGGCCGAGATGCGGGACGCTGGAGAGGAATTTGACCAGCGGCGACACATTGCGGATGCCGTCGATGAAGATGCTGAGGTCGAGATAGCCAGACCCCGTGAACACACCCATGACGCCGTCGAGGAAATACAGCGTGCCGAACACGCGCAGGAAGAACAGCGCGCTGCGCCGCGACAGGCTTGCCGCCATGGCCCACAGCCCGGAGGCGACATGCAGTGCGTCCTTGTAGATGTCGAGATGGAACAGGCCGAACACGCGGCCTTCGGCATCGATGAAGGCCGGGATGTAGTCGGTCGCTGCGGCAAACAGCAGCGCGACGGCGAGCACGAGGGCGGCGATGCGATAGCGGTCCATGCAGAGCCTCAGGCGAAGTAGACGTCCCACATGGTGTTGCGGAACAGCAGTTTCGGATCGTAATGCCGCTTCGCGGCGATGAAGCTGGACATGGCCGGATAGGCTTTCTCGACCTGGTCGCGGCGGGCATGCAGGCGGTAGGGCAGGTAGAAGGCACCGCCGATCGCCGTGACGCGGTCGATGAGGGCTTCCGTGGTCTGCATCATGTCGATCTCGCCTTCCGGCGTGACCTCCTGCGAGAACGACATCACGGCGGCGATGCGGCGCACCGGCGCGATCGTCAGCACCGGCGTGGTATCGGCCGCGACGTAGCGCAGCGTCACGTTGAGGAATTCGGAACGCGATTTCGGAATGATGTCGCGGCAGGCGGCGACGAACTCGCCGAAGCGTTCCGGCGCCACGAAATACTCGTGCAATATGTCGGTGCGCCTCATGTCCTTTTGCGCGAGATTGGCCACCGGCTCCGCCATCAGCGAATTGCGTGTCGCCCGTCCGCCCGTCATCGCGGGACCGATCCGCGACTCCATGAACCAGCGCAGGCCTTTTGCAACTTCCCAACCCGTTTGTGCGCGATAAATCTCGCTTTGCAGCCCGTCAGCTTGCTCCCGCTCGTCGCCGCCGGCAGCAAGGCCGGCTGATCCGTGGCAGGGCGGTAAGTCACCATCAGCGCGTCGTCGAAGAAGGTCTTGCGCGACACCGACATGCGGCCATAGGCCATGATCAGCGTCTTGTCGTTGTCGATGGCGCGGGTGAAGCTTTCGGCGAATTTCTCCGGCGCCATCCGTTCGAATTTCGGTTGCAGCAGCATGTTCGGCGCCATCTCGACGTCGAGCTCGACGATGATTCCGAACAGGCCGTAGCCGCCCATCGCGAGCGAGAACAGTTCGGCATTCTCGGTGCGCGAGCACTGCAGCAGCGTGCCATCCGCCATCACCATGCGGATTGCCTTCACGGTCGATCCGAACGGGCCGTACGGCACCGGCCAGCCATGGGCGTTGATGCAGAACGTGCTGCCGACGCCGAAATCGCTGTTGGACTGCATGACCGCCGGCGAGAAGCCCTTGGGATCGAGCATGCGGATCACGTCCCACCAGCGATTGGCGGCGGAGGTGCGATAGGTCTTCGCCGCCGTATCGATCTCCAGCGGGCCGCCGTCGAGGCTGATCGCGGTGCCGTCGCGGGCCAGGCTCTGGCCGCCCATCGAGTGCCGCGCGACTGCGGCCGTCACCGGCCGCTGGGCTTCGGCCGCTTCCTTCAGCTCGGCGCGGATGCGCGCGATCATGTCGTCCCAGCCGGGGTTCGAGAGCTTGACGTGCTTGAAGACCGGGGTCGGGCTGAGGCGGCTCGCGTCGTTGAGGATCGTGCGCTGCTCGGCTGTCGCGCGCGAGGACGCAGCGAGCGGCAGCATCGCCGTCGCGGCCGCATTGCGCAGGAATTTTCGTCGCGTCTGCATCCGGTTCTCCGATCGGCCTGTCGTCAGCCGGCCTTGTCAGCCTGCTTTGGCGCGCGGCCGGGCCGGGGAAATCCGGAACGCGCGATTGTCCTTCAGCCACGCCGCGCGCTCGTCTCGCAGCAGGGTGCGGCGGACTTTACCTGAGTCGTCGCGCGGCGCGACCGCAACCGCCTCGAAGCTTTCCGGGTGCTTGTAGCGGCTGAGCCGCTGGCTGAGGAAGTCGCCCATGCCGTCGGCGACCGCCTGCGCGTTCGTCGTCTCGTCGAGCTCGACGATCGCATGCACGCGCTGCCCGAGTTCCGGATCGGGCAGGCCGACGACCACGCAGGAGCGAACGTCCGGATGCGCGCTGACCGCGGCCTCGACCTCGGCCGGATAGATGTTGGCGCCGCCGCGCAGGATCATGTCGGCCAGGCGATCGCCGAGATAGAGATAACCGTCGGCGTCGAGCCGGCCGATATCGCCGAGCGACTCCCAGCCGTCGGCGCGGCGCTTCGGCTCGGCGCCGAGATAATGATAGGTGCTGCCGGCGCCGTCATTGGGCAGGAAATAGATCTCGCCGGTCTCCCCTGGCGGCACGTCGTTGCCGTCCTCGCCGACGATGCGCAGCCGCGCGGTGTCGCCGATCTTGCCGACCGAGCCCTTGTGCGCCAGCCACTCGACGCCGGTGATGATGGTCGCGCCCTGCCGCTCGGTGCCGCCATAGAGTTCGTAGATGCGCTCGGGACCGAGCCAGGCGATCCAGTTCTCCTTCAGCCATGGCGGCATTGGAGCGGCCATGTGGAACACGATTTTGAGGCTGGAGAGATCGTGAGCGTTGCGCACGTTTTCCGGCAGCGCCCAGATGCGATGCATCATGGTCGGCACGAAATTGACCCATTGCACGCGGTCGCGCGCGATCAGGCGCAGCGTCTCCTCGGCGTCGAACTTCACCATGCCGGACAGGCGCCCGCCCGCGAACAGCGCCAGATGCGACACGATGAACGGCGCGTTGTGATACAGCGGGCCGGGATTGAGCAGCACCGTGCCGAGCGTAACGCCGAGCATCTGGTCGGCGGCGGTGTCGGTCACGGCGGGCTGGTGATCGAGGATCACCTTGGGCCGCCCGGTCGAGCCGCCGCTGGTCATCGCCTTCCAGTAGCGCGCCACCGGAGCAGCGATCGGCTCGTCGGAAAAACCTTCGGGCACGAAGTTGGTTGGCAGCGAATTGCCGGCGTTCCAGTCGGCTTCGCCGCCGACCACCAGCGACGGTTTCAAAATCTCCAGCACGGCGGCGGCCTCGCCGCGCGGCAACCGCCAGGACAGCGAGGTCGGCGTCGCCCCGCACTTCCACACCGCGAATGTCGTCTCGAAGAACTCGTTGCCGTTCGGCAGCCCGATCGCGACGAAGTCGCCGGGCTTGACGCCCTTGGCCATGAACGCCCGTGCGCGGCGGTTGGCGTTGCGCTCGAGTTGCCACCAGCTCAGCGTTGCGTCGCCATGGCTGATCGCAACGGCATCGTCCGGCCTGCGTTCGGCATACCAGCGCGGCACGTCGGCCATCGGGATCTGCATGTGGGCGCTTCCGGAGTGTCCAAATACGCTTGCCGTTCGGTTCGGCAGCGAATTGCGGCCACTTCAGCAATGGCGAGCCTCCGGGTCAAGGGCAGGCACGGGACCCGGCGCAGCTCGCGCGCGGCGAGCTGCCGGCCGGCTTTGGGTCAGTTGAAGGCGTTCTTCGCTATGTACGAGAAGGTGACGGTAATCTGTTGATTGCCGTTCACGAAGGGAACGTCGATGGGTGTCTCGAAGTCAAAGCTTCCGTCGGTCCCTTTCAGGTTTTGCGTAAATGCTGTCGCGAACGCCAGGGCGTCGATCGACAACGTCCCTCCAAATTTCATGGTCATGGAATCGTCGATGGAAACCGCGGGAACGTTTGCATCCGTGAAGGGAGGGAAGTTGAAACTATCCCCCGAACCGAGGATGACCGGAGAAGCGTCAAGATCGAACAACAGCGTGGTCGGGGGAATGCCACTGGATTTGTCGGCATTCAGCTTGCCCGTTATTTGAACCTTGGTTGAGGTGGCGAGGCGATCGGCTTTGATCTTGATCGGCTTTACCCAATAGACCTTCATCATCAATCGTACTCCTTGCGTGCTGAAATAAGCCTTGTCCGAGCGATGAGCCGCCGTCGAATGACGACTCCAAGGTTCTTACGGATCGAGCTCGGTGTCCCAGTAGAGATAGTCGAGCCAGCTGTCGTGCAGATAGTTCGGTGGGAACAGCCGGCCGTTGCGATGCAGCTGATGGACGGTCGGCGCGAACGGCGCCTGCCTCGGAAACATCTTCGCCTGCTGCGGCGTCATGTTGCCTTTCCGCAAGTTACAGGGCGAGCAGGCCGCGACCACATTTTCCCAGGTGGTGTGGCCGCCCTTGCTGCGCGGGATGATGTGATCGAAAGTGAGATCGTCGTTCGCCGCGCAGTATTGGCAGACGAAACGGTCGCGCAGGAAGACGTTGAACCGGGTGAAGGCGGGGTGGGTGGTCGGCTTGACGAAGGCCTTCAGCGACACGACGCTCGGAAGCTGGATCTCGAAGGAAGGACTTCGGACCGCCCGGTCGTAATGCTCAACGATGTTCACGCGGTCGAGAAACACCGCCTTGATCGCGTCCTGCCAGGACCAGAGCGATAGCGGGTAATAACTCAGCGGCCGGAAATCCGCATTCAACACCAGCACCGGCCAACCGCCTTGCGAGACATGTGCGTTCAAATAACGCTCCTGGCTCCCTTCGCTGCGAAGCAGCACATATTGACATACTACATGCAGCGTGACGGGATTGTGAAGAGGTTAGAAGGCCTTATCCCGCGGGCACGGCCGGTGCGCAACGCGCCTCCAGAGCTTGCCTCGGGCAAACGAATCAGTGGGGAGAGGCGCGGATGCGCAAGGCGTTTGGGCTGATTGTGGCGGCACTGGCCGCGCTTGGAATGGGCGGGCCGGCCGGCGCCGAAGACTATCCGTCACGGCCGATCACCATGATCGTGCCGTTTCCGGCCGGTGGCGCAACCGACACGCTGGCGCGGTTCCTCGCCGAAAACATGCGGGCAAAATTGGGGCAGCCGATCGTGATCGAGAATGTCGGGGGTGCGGCCGGCAGTCTCGGCGTGACGCGCGCGGTTCGCTCGGCGCCCGACGGCTACACGCTCTCGATCGGCACCTCGACCACGCATATGCTGACCGGCGGGCTCTACAAGCTGCCGTTCGATCTGTTGAAGGATCTGGAACCGATCATCCTGATCGGCAGCGAGCCGCTTCTGATCGTCGGCAAGAAGAGCTTTCCCGCCGACGATCTCAAGGGATTGATCGCCTGGCTCAAGGCCAATCCGGACAAGGCTTCGGTCGGCATCGCCGGTGTCGGCGCCACCGGCCAGCTCGCCGGCATTTCGTTTCAGAAGGTGACGGGAACGAAGTACCAGTTCGTGCCCTATCGCGGCAACGGGCCGGCAATGCAGGACCTGCTCGCCGAGCAGATCGATTTCATGATGGAGCCGGCCTCGAACTTCAAGGCGCTGCTCGGCACCGGCAACGTCAAGCCGTTCGCGATCACAGGCCGAGCGCGGCTGCCGTCCTCGCCGAACATCCCGACCGTGGATGAAGCCGGCGTGCCCGGCTTCTTCGCCTCGCTCTGGTACGGGCTGTGGGCGCCGAAGGGCACGTCCAAGGACATCACCGCCAAGCTGAACGCGACCATGACGCAGGTGCTGTTCGACCCGAAGGTGCGCGAGCGCTTCGCCGAGCTTGGCATCGAGATCGCGCCGCACGACCAGCAGACGCCGGAGGCGCTGCGTGCGTATCAGAAGGCCGAGGCCGAGCGCTGGTGGCCGATCATCAAGGCCGCGAACATCAAGGTGGAGTGAGGGGCGCTGCCTTTCCGCATCGTCATTGCGAGCGAAGCGAAGCAATCCAGAATCTTGGCGCGGATGCAGTCTGGATTGCTTCGTCGCTGTCGCTCCTCGCAATGACGACGGCTAAACCTTCTCCAATTTCTGCAGGCACCGCGTCGCACGCACTTCCGGCGGCATCGGCGTATCCGGAAAACTCGTCTTCCAGTTGGTGACGCCGACCTCGCCGACATAGATGTCGCCCTTGGAATCCAGCGCGACGCCGTGCGGCGCGAGGAACTTGCCGACCTCGATGCCCGCGCCATGCTCGCCGCCGAGTCGCGCGATGCGCTTGCCCTTGGCGTCGACGAAGGTCAGCCGCGGCCCGAGATTGGGCATCTTCAGATTGACGGGCATGCCGGGGCCGAGCTCGCCGACGATGAAGGTCGGAGTTCTTGCCGCCACAACAGCACAGCGCGCAGGGCCGATGCAGATTGTTCCACTGCGCCTCGTATTTGCCGTTGCCGTCGAACACCTGCACGCGATGGTTCTCGCGGTCGGCGACATAGACCCAGCCGTCGGCGTCGGTCGCGATGTTGTGCACGATATTGAACTGGCCGGGATCGGTGCCGGGCTCGCCCCAGGTTTTGATCAACTTCCCATCCGGTGTGTATTTGTGCACGCAGGCATTGCCGTAGCCGTCGGAGACGTAGATCTCGCCCTTCGGCGACAGCGCGGTGTGGGTGCAGCGATGGAACGGCTCGCCGCTCATATACGCCGCCGGTTTCTTGGGAATGCCGATGGTCAAGAGCACTTTGCCGTCAGCCGAGCACTTGCGCACGGTGTGGTCGCCATCATCGGTGCAATAGAGATTGTCGTCGGCGTCGATGTGCAGGCCGTGGGCGCGCGAGAACAGGCCTTCGCCCCAGCTTTTCAGGAATTTGCCGTCGCGGTCGAACACGATCATCGGATGCTCGCCGCGATTGAAGACGTAAACGCGGTCCTTGCTGTCGACGCCGACCGAGGCGACGTCGGTCAGCTGCCAGCCGTCCGGCAGTTTTGCCCAGTTCTCCACCACGCGGTAGCGATGCTCGCCGGCGCCGAGGATATTCTTCATGTGTGCCTCCCTTTAATCTCGTCATTGCGAGCGAAGCGAAGCAATCCATCGATCCGCTTGTGGCGCTATGGATTGCTTCGTCGCTTCGCTCTTCGCAATGACGATTGTTGTTATTTCAGCAATCCTTCCTCGATCGCCTTGATCTGCAGCGCCAGCTGTTTCGAGCCGATCCGGCATTGCGCAAGGCCGCCGGCGATGAACCAGAGTCCGGGCTGGCCGGTGCGCACATACATGTTGCGCAGCTCCTGGGTTTCGCCAAAGCCCCAGATCGTGCCGACGCGCGTCGTGACTTCATCGCCGAACAGCTTCGTCACCAGTTCTTCCTGCGGGCGATAGCCGGTCGCCAGCACGATGAGGTCGGCGGGGACGATCTCGCCGCTCTTCATTTTCGCGCCCCCGGCGACGAAGGTCGCGATGTCGGCAAATTGTCTCAGCGCGATCTCGCGCCTGACCAGCAGGTCGGAGCAGCCGACGTTGAAATAGTAACCGCCGCCGCGCGTCAGATATTTGAACTGCCAGCCGGTATTGTCGTCGCCGAAGTCGAGCTTGAAGCCGATCTGGCGCAGCCCCTCGAGCAGCTCTTCATCGAGCGCCTTCGACTTGTCGCAGGTCAGCGCATGGCTCTTGCGTGCGACCTTGAGCGGCATCGACACGGCGACGAGATCGTTATCCTCCAGCGTGCCCTCGTTGTAGGGCGTGTAGACCAGCTGCGCCGACGGTTCGATCGAGACCACCAGCGTGGACGAGCGCTGCACCATCGTCACAGTGGCGCCGCTGGAATAAAGGTCCTGCGCGATGTCGTGGCCGCTGTTGCCGGTGCCGATCACCAACGCGCGCTTGCCCTTCCAGCTCTCGCCGTCGTCATAGCCGCTGGAATGCACGATCTGGCCGCCGAAATTTGTCAGCGACGGAATCTCGGGAATATTGGGGATGCCGGAGACGCCAGTGGCGAGCACGACGTGGCGCGGATGCATGGTGCGCGTCTCGCCGCCACGGCGCAGCGTCACGTCCCAGCAGCCTTTCGTCTCGTCGTAAGTGCCGCCTTCGAACTCCGTGTCGGTCCAGAAATTCAGCTCCAGGCCGTCGACATAGGATTCGAACCAGTTGGCGAGCTTGTCCTTGGGGATGTAGGTCGGCCAGTTCGGCGGAAACAGCATGTAGGGCAGGTGATTGACCTGCACCTGGTTGTGCAGGGTCAATGCGTGATAGCGTTTGCGCCAGCAGTCGCCGATGCGCTGCATGCGATCGACGATCAGCGTGTCGATGCCGAGTTGCTTCAGGCGTGCGGCGATGCAAAGCCCCGATTGCCCGCCGCCGATCACCAGCACGGTCGGTTCGCGGTCGGCATAGGCATTCGATGCGTTGCGCTTGTCGAGCCAGTTCGGTCCGCGAAAATCCCGGGAGTAGGCGTTGCCGCGCGGTCGGTTGGTGCCGATCTGTTCCTCGAATCCCTTCAGTTCCTCCAGCGCCGTCAGCAGCGTCCACGCCTTCAGGCGATTGCCGTCGCTGGTGTCGGGGATCAGGCGGAGGATGCCGTCGCCGCGGCCGGTCCGGGTTTCGAAATTGAAGATCGTTTCGATGCAGTCCGTTCCGGCTCGCATCACCTTGCGCGGCGCGGCGCGGCCGGGCGCAATGACGAAGCCCGACGGCTTCTCTTTCGCCGCCTGCGACTTCAACGTCGCGAGGATCGCGTCGCGGCCGTCGATGGTCTGCAGCGTCCAGCTCAGCGCCACCGCATCGCGCCAGTAACTGTCGGGATGGAACAGATCCCGCAGCGCACCCTCATCGGATTCCGACAGCGCGGCTTCGAAGTCCGCGAGCCAGTGCTCGGCGGCAACCGCAATATCGTCGGTCTTGTCGAGCATGAGCGGCCTCCCTGACGGGAAGTTATACCCTTTGTCTTTGCGCAGAAAGCGGCCGATTGGCGCGGCGAGAGCATGTCGCCTTGTGCTGACGGAATAGGTCTGGATCGCCCGCGATCATTACGTCGCCGCGATCACGCCTTCGCGCTTCCTCACCGCGCGGTAATAGCTCCACCACAGATGCGCGGCCGCGCCGCGCAGCGGCCGCCAGGGTTCCGCGAGCGGCGCCATCTGCTTGGCGTTGGGCCGTTCCTTCAGCCCGAGGCCGAGCTTGACGCCCTCCTGTATGGCGATGTCACCGGCCGGCCAGGCGTCGCCATGGCCGAGGCAGAACAACAGGTAGACGTCGGCGGTCCAGGGGCCGACGCCATGGAGTGCGGTCAGCGTGTTGTGGGCGGCATCGGCGTCTTCCTCCGCGAGCACGTCGAGGTTGACGCGCTCGGCCGCGATCTCGCGCGCGAGAGATTTCAGCGTCTTGATCTTGGCAGCGGACAGGCCGAGCCGTCCAAGCCGGTCGGCGCGGGCGCGGCGCACGGCATGCTGGTCGAACGGGTCGAAAGCCTTGGTCAGCCGTCCCCAGATCGCCCCCGCACTGGCGGTCGACAACTGCTGGCCGGTGACGATATGGGCGAGCCCGGTAAAGCCCGGCTCGCGCCGGCGCAAGGCCGGCATGCCCGTGACGTCGAGGATCGGCTTCAGCCGCTTGTCCTGCGTCACCAGCGCGCGGATGGCGTCTTCGAGGTCGGCCTGGCTGTTGAGGTGAACGGTCATTGCGCTAAAACGAACACGCCTCACGAAAGAGATCAATGCCACCCGTTTTCCGTTTTGCGCCGAGCCCGAACGGCTATCTGCATCTCGGACACGCTTTTTCAGCGCTGCTCAACCATGACCTGGCGCAGCGCGCGGGCGGCCGCCTGCTGCTGCGGATCGAGGACATCGATGCTGCGCGCTGCCGCCCCGAATATGAGCAGGCAATATACGACGATCTCGCCTGGCTCGGCATCCGCTGGGAGGTGCCGGTGCGGCGGCAGTCGGAACACCTCGCGGATTACCGGCGCGCGCTGGAGACATTGTCGGCGCAGGGGCTGGTCTATCCCTCCTTCGAAAGCCGCGCCGAAATCGCGAAGCTCGTTGCGTCGCGCGAGGCCGACGGCCCATGGCCGCGCGATCCCGATGGCGCGCCGCTCTATCCGGGTGCGGCGAAGCAGCTTCGCCCTCCGAGCAGCGGACGCGGCTGCATCGCATCCGGCGCACCCTATGCGCTGCGTCTCGATATGGGCGCGGCGATGGCCCGGGCCGGTGAACTCAGCTGGATCGAGCAGGGCGAAGGGCCCGATGGCGAGACCGGTATCGTCGGCGCCAACCCGCAGGCCTGGGGCGACGTCATCCTGGCTCGGAGGGAGACGCCAACCAGCTACCATCTTTCCGTCGTGGTCGATGACGCGCTGCAGGGCGTCACCGACGTGGTCCGCGGTCAGGACCTGTTCCATGCCACCGGCGTGCACCGGCTGCTGCAGCACCTGCTCGGGTTACCGGCCCCGCGCTATCGCCACCATCGCCTGATTCGCGATGAGGCCGGCCACAAGCTCGCCAAATCCACGGCATCGACTGGCTTGCGCGAGCTCCGCGCGGCCGGGATGACGCCGACTGGCGTGCGCAGGATTGTCGGGACTTTAGATAATTCCCCTGTGCACGCTCCCGCGCTGTCGAGACTCCCGCTGGTCGTCATGGCAAGCTGAGGCGGGCAGGGGTTTGAGTAGGTATGGCGTCAAAGTCGCGCGATCCGCGCAGAAAACGCGCGCCGAAACGGCGGCCGGCAAAACGGCCGGCTGTCGCCAAGCCTGCGCGCAAGCGGCTCGCGAAATCCAGCCTGATCGAGGAGGCGCTGGCGCTGTTCGCGCACGAGGTGCGCACGCCGCTGACCGGCATCCTCGCGATCAGCGATCTCCTGGCAACGTCTGAATTGGCCGAACGCGAGCGGCGCTGGGTCGACACCATCAAGGCCGGCGCCGAGCATCTGGCGAGCCTTGCCACGCTGTTCGTCGATGCGGCCAAGGACCGCCATGGCGGCAGCGCCATTCGCGAGGACCTGTTCGACCTGCGGGCGCTGGCGCGCAACGCCGGCGATTCGCTGGCCGGCCGCGCCGCGGCGAAGGGGCTGCAGGCCGAGGTCGCGATCTCAGACGACCTGCCGTCGCTGGTGGTCGGCGATCCGATCCGGTTGCGCGCCGCGCTGGAGAACCTGATCGACAACGCCGTGAAGTTCACGGAAACCGGCCGCGTTGCGCTTCAAGCCGTGCCGGCGCGCGCCGGCAAGGGCAAGGTCGGCGCAGCCTTTGCGATTTCCGACAGCGGCATCGGCATGAGCCTGAAGGAGATCAAGCGGCTGTTCCGGCCGTTTTCGCAGGCCAATGTCTCGATCGCCTCGCGCTTCGGCGGCGCGGGGCTTGGTCTGTCCTCGGTCAAGCAGATCGCGCGCGGCATGGGTGGCGACATCAAGGTCGCATCCCGACGCGGTGGCGGCACCACCTTCACGCTGGCGGTGACGCTGGCCAGCGCAGAGGGAACGCAGGCCGAAGGAGCCGACGAGGCGCTGACGGCGGTAGCGATAGCGCCGCTGCGCCTGCTCGGCGTCGAGGACAATCCGTTCGGCCGCGTCGTGCTCAACACCATCCTGGGTGAGCTCGGCCATCAGGCCGAGTTCATCGGCCGCGGCGAGGCGGCCGCCGAGCGCATCGCGCAAGGCGGCTTCGACGCCGTGCTGATGGACATGGTGCTGCCGGGCATCGACGGCATCGAGGCGATCAGGCGCATCCGTGCGCTGGCACCGCCGGTTGGGCGCATTCCCATCATCGGCGTGTCCGGCCGCGACGACGACGAGGCCGCCTCGCGCGCCGCCGGCGCCGACGCCTTCCTGCTCAAGCCTGTGTCTCCACGGGCTCTGGCGACTGCTCTGCTTGCAGCTGTTCGTCGCGCCGCATCTGCGACTTGATGATCGCCGCATTGAGCTCGCCGCCGAACACGAAGATCGCGGCGATGAAATACAAAAACACCAGCGCGATGATGACGGAGGCGAGCCCCGCATACATGGTGACGTAGTTGTTGGCGAAGCGCGCGAGGTATTGTCCGAACACGATGCCCGACACCAGCGAGGCCACCATGGTGAAGACGATGCCGGGCAGGATCTGCAGGAAACTGCGGCGGCCCGCCGGCAGCCAGGCATGCAGGATGAAGAGCGCGGCGACCAGCGCGGTGATGGTGATGCCGTAGCGCGACAGGTTGAGCACCTGCTCGTTGCTTTCGACTTCCATGGGAAGATGGCGCCGCACCGCCTCGATGATCAGCGGCCCGAGCACGATCAGGAACGCCATGGCGAGCGAAGAGAAGGCGGCGAACAGCGTGTAGCCGATCGATTCCAGCCGCAGCCAGTACCAGCGCCGCGGCTCGATCACGGCATAGGCGCGGTTGAGCGCGACCCGCAGCGCCTCGACGCCGTTGGAGGCGAAGTACACCGCGAGCAACGCGCCGATGGTCAGCACGTCGCCGCGCGTGGTCGTCAAGACGTCGTGGACTTCGCTCGACAGCGCGTCCGCCACCTGAGTCGGCCAGGTCTGCAGGAACAGCGAGGCCGCCTGGTCGGCCAGTTCCTTGGAGCCGAAGAAGAAGCCCGCGAGCGAGGTCAGCACGATCAGGAACGGGAACAGCGCCATCAGCGTCGACAGCGCGATGTGGCTGGCGATCGCCCAGCCGTCGTCGGCCAGGAAGGTGTAAAACGCATCCATCACGACGCGGTAGATGTAGCCAATGACCTTCACGGGACACCTTGGGCCACCGGCCCTCGTGAGCCGGATTAAGGACTGATATTACTGGAAAAATGCTCTGAAAGCACCGATGGCGGCGGGCTGTGCACGGTGTTAAGTAACTCGGATGGATTTCGTTCTAGGCAAGATCATATTGCCGATCGCGGTCGGCGCGGTCGCGTTCGTGCTGCTGCTCGGCCTCATCAACATGATGAAGGGCGGATCGCCCAATACCTCGCAGAAGCTGATGCGGCTCCGCGTGCTGCTGCAGTTCATCGCGATCTGCATCACCATGCTCGCGGTCTGGGCGATGGGGCGGTAGGCGCTAGACCCTCATCCTGAGGAGCGGCGTCTTCGCCGCGTCTCGAAGGATGAGGCCACCATCCGGGCCTCATGGTTCGAGACGCGCGTTCCGCGCTCCTCACCATGAAGGATCGAGCAAAAGGCAAGGGGGACAGAGATGGTCGTGCTCAATCGCATCTACACCCGTACCGGCGACGACGGCACCACCGCGCTCGGCAGCGGCGAGCGCCGGCCGAAATACGATCTGCGCGTCGCGGCCTACGGCACGGTCGACGAGACCAATGCCGCGATCGGCGTGGTGCGGCTGCATCTTTCCGACGCGCGCGCGCTCGACACCATGCTGGGCATGATCCAGAACGACCTGTTCGATCTCGGCGCCGACCTTGCGGTGCCCGAGCGCGAAGGCAAGGCGGAGCGGTTGCGCGTGCTGGCAAGCCAGGTCGAACGGCTGGAACGCGACATCGACAAGCTCAATGAGACGCTCGCGCCGCTGACCTCCTTCGTGCTGCCGGGCGGAACGCCGGCCGCCGCTTACCTGCATCTGGCGCGCACCATCTGCCGCCGGGCGGAACGCATGCTGGTGGAACTCGCGGCCAAGCCCGACGAGCCCGTCAGCGACGCCGCGATCCAGTACCTGAACCGGCTGTCGGATTTCCTGTTTGTGGCCAGCCGCACCGCCAACAACAACGGCGCGGGCGACGTGCTCTGGGTCCCCGGCCAGAACCGGTAAAGTCAGGTCCAGCGCCGAACCGCGACGGTTTCGCCGATCTCGAAGCTCATCAAATCTTCGCCGACCTGGAGTGGCCCGCCATAGGTCTCGCGCGTCGCTGCGATCAGCTCGTCCACTGTCGGCGCTGTCACCGTTTCGCTGGCCAGCATCACGAGATGCGTAAACGCCGCCAGCTTCGGCCGCGCCTGCGTGAAAATCCGTCCTGCCTCCTGCGGCGAGGTGTGATGATTGACGATGCGCCGGATGTGCGCGTCGCCTAACAGTTCCGGCCGCGCCATCGCCACCTCATGTACCAGCAGGTCGGCGCCCGCGCCGTGGCGCAGGACGTTCGCGTTGTAGCGGGTATCGCCGGAGATCACCGCGACGCGACCCTGGTACTCGATGCGATAGCCATAAGCCGGCTTGATGGCATCGCCGTGATCGACCGTGAACGCGATGACGGTGAGATCGCCGGCCTGATAAATGACGCCGTCCTCGGCGAACTCCTTTACCGCGATTGCGACATGCTCGCGCGCGAGCTTCTCGTCCTCGACCCGGATTTCGATGTCATGCGCATAGGCCGCTTCGAGATGATGCATGAGCCTCGCGGTGCCGACCGGCCCGATCACATTAAAGGGTCGCCGCCGATTGCCGAAATGCGAACTCAGCCAGCCCGTCAGCCAGAGATCGGGAATTCCGACCGTGTGATCGCTGTGAAAATGCGTGAGCAGCAGCGCGTCGATCCGGCCGATGGGAATGCCGAGCTGAAACAGCCGCATGGTGGCGCCGCGCCCGGCATCGATCAGCACGGTGTGATCGCCCGCTTCGATCAACGTGCTCGGACCGAAGCGATCGGGACGGGGGATTGGCACCCCCGTCCCGAGCAGTGTGACGCGAAATCCAGTCACTATGGCTGCAACCTGATGTCGGCGTCGTCGACGACTTTCTTCCAGTGCGCGATCTGATCGCCGATCAGCCGGCCGAATTCCTCAGGTGTGCCGCCCACCGGCTCGGCGCCGATCTTCGCCAGCGCGTCCTGCAAACTCGGCTTCTGCAGCGCCTTGTTGATCGCGCCATTCAAGCGCGCGACGGTCTCTTTCGGCGTTCCGCGCTTGACCGCGTAACCGGTCCAGTCCTCGACGACCAGCGCCGGGTAGCCGGCTTCGACGATGGTCGGAACGTCGGGCAGGATCGGCACGCGTTTCGGTCCGGTCACCGCCAGCGCACGCAGCTTGCCGGTCTTGATCAGGTCGACCACCGGCAGCATGGTGATGAACATGAAGGCGTTGGTGCCGTTGAGCAGGTCGCCGATCGCCTGCGGGAATTGCGCATAGGGCACGTGCTGGGCGCGCGTGCCGGTCTGCAGCTTGAACTGCTCGCCGATCAGATGCGCGGGCGTGCCGAAGCCGCCCGAGGAGAAGGTCAGCTTGTCGGGCTGGCTTTTGAGCAGCGCCACCAGTTCCGCAACCGTTTTGGCCGGCACGGACGGGTTCACCACCAGGACGTTGTAGGACACCGTCGCCTTGATGACCGGTTCGAAATCCCTCTCGAGGTTGAACGAGATATTCGGTACCAGCGAGGGCGCCGCGACTGAGGGCGTCGACATTGCGTAAATGCTATGGCCGTCCGCCGATTGGCCGAGCACGTCCGCAGCCGCAATGGTGGTGACCCCACCGGGCCGGTTCTCGACGATCACGCGCCAGCCTTCGCCTTCCGTCAGCTCCTTGGCGACGACACGGCTGATGATGTCGGGCGGCGTGCTGGCCGAAAACGGCGCCACGAAGCGAATCGTTCCGGTCGGAAATGGTTTCTGCGCGGCGGCTTGCGTTGCAGAGACCGCGAGCAGGGCGAATGTTGCGACGGATAATCTGGTCCGGCGGAATAGCGGGTGCGTCATAGGAGGTTCTCCCTCTGGAGCAATGGGTTCAGCATTCCGGGTCGCAACCTGCAGGCACGCTACCTTTGAACGCGATCACGGGTTTAGCCAGAAAAATCGACGTGCATTCCACATTGTGGAACGATATATTCCACAATGTGGAACAGATTGCGCAGGCAATGGCGGGTCCAAAACTGATCAAGAGCCTCGAGCGAGGCCTCCTCGTCCTGCAGGCGCTGCAGATGCAGCCTGATTCCTCGCTGCAGGAGCTCTATGTCTTCACGGGCATCTCGAAACCGAGCCTGCTGCGTATCCTGCACACGCTCGCGCGCTCGGGCGTCGTGACGCGGCGGCTCGCCGACGGACGCTATCGCATCGGTGCCACGCTTTCGCATGCGCCTTCACGGCGCGAACATCGCGACCGGATCGCGGAAGCCGCGGCACCGATCCTTGAGCGGCTGTGTGAGCGTGTGTCGTGGCCTTCAGACTTGATGGTGCCGGCCGGCGATCACATGGAGATCCGCGAGACCAGCCGCGCGCGCAGTCCGATCCTGTTGCAGGAAGAGCGGGTTGGATTGCAGGTGAACTGGCTGCTGACCGGGGTCGGACGGGCCTATCTGGCTTATTGTCCTGCGAAGGAACGGCAACGCATTGTCGAGATGCTCCGCCCCTCGAGCAAAGCGGAGGATCGCCTGGCGCGCGAGCCGGCGCGTCTGAATGCCATCCTCGCCGAGGTTCGTGCGCGCGGCTACGCGACCCGCGATCCAATCCATGTCGGTGGCTGGTATGGCAGGCCGCCCCATGCGGATGGCCTGTCTTCAATCGCAGTTCCGCTCCGCGACGGGCCCAGGGTTTTGGGCGCGATCAACATCGTCTGGCTCAGGACGGCTTTCTCGGTGGAGACCTTCGCGTCCCGGCATCTCGGCGAACTGCAGGATGCGGCGGCGGAAATCGTCAGTTCCGTGCGCAGGCGTTCGCGGCGCTGACAATATTCTTCCGACCGTTGCCCGCAGGGAGAGGTAAATTGGCACTAGTGCCGCCGATCTGAAGTCCCTGCACGGCAAGCCGCGAGTTCCTGCCAGCGACTTCAGATCGAAAGCGGCACTAGATTCAAAAGTTTGCTAGTGGTCCTTGATTCCAACATTCGCAAAGGTGCTTGCCGAAAAGGGGTGCGAATGTTGGAATCGGACCACTAGAAGCCGACTTTTTGGCTCGCTGGCGCGTTGACCGGGCAGGAAGGGCGCTTTAGGTTCCGCGCCAGCTATTCAAGCCCCCAAAATTCAAGCGAAAGAGGCTCATGAAGGTTCTGGTGCCGGTCAAGCGGGTGGTCGATTACAACGTCAAGGTCCGCGTCAAGAGCGATGGAACCGGCGTCGAGCTCGCCAACGTCAAGATGTCGATGAATCCGTTCGACGAAATCGCGGTCGAGGAGGCGCTTCGGCTCAGGGAAGCGGGCAAGGCGACCGAGGTCGTCGTGGTGTCGATCGGGCCGGCGCAGGCCTCCGAGACCATCCGCACCGGTCTTGCGATGGGCGCCGACCGCGGCATCCTGGTCAAGGCCGACGGCAATGTCGAACCGCTGGCGGTCGCCAAAATCCTCAAGAAGATCGCCGACGAAGAGCAGCCGGGCCTCATCATCCTCGGCAAGCAGGCGATCGACGACGACTCGAACCAGACCGGCCAGATGCTGGCCGCGCTGCTCGGCTGGTCGCAGGCGACCTTCGCTTCGAAGCTCGAGGTCGACGGCTCCGATTTCAAGGTGACGCGCGAGGTCGACGGCGGCCTGCAGACCGTCAAGCTGAAGGGACCGGCGATCGTCACCACCGATTTGCGCCTCAACGAGCCGCGTTACGCCTCGCTGCCCAACATCATGAAGGCGAAGAAGAAGCCGATCGCGGACAAGACCGCCGCCGACTATGGCGTCGATCTCGCGCCGCATCTCGAAATCCTCAAGACATCGGAACCTCCGGGCCGCAAGGGCGGCGTCAAGGTCAAGGACGTCGCCGAGCTGGTGTCGAAGCTGAAGAACGAAGCCGGGGTCATCTGACATGACGACGTTGTTGATTGCCGAACACGACCACGAAACCCTGAAGGACGTCACCAACAAGGCGCTGACCGCGGCTTCACAACTCGGCGGCGACGTGCATGTGCTGGTCGCAGGCGGCGGTGAGGGCACCAAGGCCGCGGCCGAAGCAGCCGCGAAGCTGCAGGGCGTCAAGAAGGTGCTGCTTGCCGAAGGTGCCGCTTACGAGCACGATCTCGCCGAGCCGCTGGCTGCGCTGATCGTGGCGCTGGCGCCGAACTATGACGCCTTCGTCGCGCCCGCGACTTCGCGCTTCAAGAACGTGATGCCGCGCGTTGCCGCCCTGCTCGACGTGATGCAGGTCTCCGAAATCATCAAGGTGGTCGCGCCCGACACTTTCGAGCGGCCGATCTATGCCGGCAACGCGATCCAGACCGTGAAGTCGAAGGACGCCAAGAAGGTCATCACCGTGCGCACCTCGACCTTCCAGGCGACGGCCGCGGGCGATACCGCCGCACCGGTCGAGAACGCGGCGTCTGCGGCCGATCCCGGCCTCTCCTCATTCGTCGGCGAGGAAGTCGCCAAGAGCGATCGTCCGGAGCTCGACCTCGGCGAAGATCATCGTCTCCGGCGGCCGCGCCATGCAGAGCCGCGAGAACTTCGCCAAATATATCGAGCCGCTCGCCGACAAGCTCGGCGCCGGTGTCGGCGCCTCGCGCGCCGCGGTCGATGCCGGCTACGCGCCGAACGACTGGCAGGTCGGCCAGACCGGCAAGGTGGTGGCGCCGGAGCTTTATGTCGCCATCGGCATTTCCGGTGCGATCCAGCATCTCGCCGGCATGAAGGATTCCAAGGTGATCGTCGCGATCAACAAGGATGAGGACGCGCCGATCTTCCAGGTTGCAGACTACGGCCTGGTCGCGGATCTCTACCAGGCGGTTCCGGAACTGACGTCGGAACTCGGCAAGCTCGGCAAGTAAGGGAGGCGCCGGCCGGAGGGAAAAACTCCGGCCGGTGTTTTTGTTTCTGAGGGGCGACAGGCGCGACGTGCGCGCCAGTGGATGACAGAATGGCGATGATCAAGAAGGTCGGCGTGATCGGCTCGGGCCAGATGGGCAACGGGATTGCGCATGTTGCGGCAGTGGCGGGTTACGACGTCGTGCTCAATGACGTGTCCGCCGATCGCCTGAAGTCGGGCATGGCGACCATCAACGGTAATCTGTCGCGGCAGGTTTCCAAGAAGGCGATCACCGAAGAGGCCAAGGCGCAGGCGCTGGGCCACATCAAGCTCGCCGAGACCATGGACGGGCTCGCCGACTGCGATCTCGTGATCGAGAGCGCGGTCGAGAAAGAAGAGGTCAAGCGCAAGATCTTCCACGATCTCTGCGCCGTGCTGAAACCGGAGGCGGTGGTCGCCTCCAACACCTCGTCGATCTCGATCACGCGGCTGGCCTCGACCACCGACCGGCCCGAGCGCTTCATCGGCATTCACTTCATGAATCCGGTGCCGCTGATGGAGCTGGTCGAACTGATCCGCGGCATCGCCACCGACGATTCCACTTTCGAAGCCGCCAAGGAATTCGTCAGCAAGCTCGGCAAGCAGGTCGCGGTATCCGAGGATTTCCCGGCCTTCATCGTCAACCGCATCCTGCTGCCGATGATCAACGAGGCGATCTACACGCTCTATGAAGGCGTCGGAAACGTCGAGGCGATCGACGCGGCGATGAAGCTCGGCGCGCATCACCCGATGGGGCCGCTGGAGCTCGCCGATTTCATCGGCCTCGATACCTGCCTGTCGATCATGCAGGTGCTGCATGAGGGCCTGGCCGATTCCAAGTACCGGCCCTGTCCGTTGCTGGTGAAGTATGTCGAGGCGGGTTGGCTCGGCCGCAAGACCCAGCGCGGCTTCTACGATTATCGCGGCGCCAAGCCGGTCCCGACGCGGTGACATAAGGTTGGCGTCGAACCTCACCGTCATCATCTCCGGCGGCTTCTCGCTCGCCTATCACAAGGTCCTGCCGGCATTCGAGCGCTCGACCGGCATTGCCGTCACCACGCTGTCGGGGGCGTCGCAGGGGACGGGACCGAAGACCATCAAGCATCAGCTCGAGGCCGGCGCCGACGTCGATGTCGTCATCATGTCGAAGGAGGGCCTCGGCGAGCTGATCGCTGTGGGCCGCATTGCCGCCGGTTCGGACACGGAGCTGGCGACGGTGCCGCTCGGTGCGGCCGTGCAGCAGGGACATCCAAAGCCGGAACTCGGCAGCGTCGAGGCGTTCAAGCGCGCCGTGACCAGTGCGCGTCTGGTCGCGATTCCCGCCAGCACCAGCGGCATTTTCCTGAAGGACGAGGTATTTCCCAAGCTCGGCATCGCCGACAAGGTGACGTTTCGGGTGATGGCGCGCGGCACCGAATCCACCGCGCTGCTCGCCGCCGGCGAAGCCGATCTGGCCCTGGGACCGGTCAGCGAGCTGGTCGATCAGGCGGGAATCGAGCCGGTCGGCGCGCTGCCCGACGAGGTGCAGCTGATCCAGATGTTTACGGCGGCGATCGTCGAGACGTCGCGCAGGCAAGCGCAGGCGAGGCGGCTGATCGAATTTCTCACGTCTGACAGGAAGCCGCGGCGGCGATCAGGACATCCGGCATGGACCCAGCTGGTCGTGGCTCGCTAACGCTCGCTTCGCTACGCCTCGTTAACTCTTCCCGCCTAGGTTGGCGGACGGGATTGTGGGGTGTTTGCGTATGGATATGAGTCTGGTGATGGCCGCCCTGGCCAATCAGCAAAGCGCGGTGCAGTCGCAGGTCGCGACGTCGGTGCTGAAATCCAACCTGGATGCGCAGAAATCGGCCGTGGAAACCCTCCTCGGCTCCGCGCAGCAGACGCTCTCGCTCGCCAATGTCGGCGCTGGCGTCGGCGGCAATCTCAATATCGCGGCTTAAAAGCGCGCTCAGCTCAATTTTCGTCATGGCCGGCCTTGAGCCGGGCATCGACGGCTTACGTCCACTCGATATGGGCCTCATGGCCGGGACAAGCGCGAATGACGAGTCTCGTCTCAGGCCGACGTCGATCGAAGCTGACTAATCGCCCGCCGCCGTCGGACTGCACCGCCGCCCGGATCAGCTTGACCGCATCGTCGCTGTCCCATTCGGCCGGTCCCGCAATCGTCGCGATCTCGCAGCCCTTGGCATCGACCAGCACCGAGGTCGGCATGCCCAGCGCCCGGCCTATCGATTTAAGTTCCTGAAAAACCTTGGCTTTCTGGTCGTTGAAATAGCCGAGGTCGGCCAGATTGGCGTCCTTCAGGAAGGCCTTGGGCTTCTCGGGATCGCGGGTGTCGATGTTGATCGCCACCACCTCGAAATTCGGCCCCTTCAGCTTGCTCTGCAGCCGCTCCAGCGATGGCATCTCCTTGCGGCAAGGCACGCACCAGGTCGCCCACAGGTTCACCAGCACGGTCTTGCCCTGCCAGTCCGACAGCCTCTTCGGCTTGCCGTCGGCGTCCTCGAAGGCGAGGTCGGGCAGCTTCAGCGGCTTTGACGCCATGGTCAGCGCGGCCACCTCGCCATGGGCGAGCGGCGCGATGCGTTTGGCGGTGTCGACCGCGGCGCGGCAGGCGGGATCGCCGCCGGCGCCCTTGAACCCGTAAATCCCCAGATAACCGGCGATGCCGCCGATCAACACCGCCGTGACCGCAATCGGAATCCGGCGCGTCAGCGCAGTGCGCGTGGTGGGTTGTTCGGGCATATCGTTTGTCATTCCGGTCCAGATACGGCTATGCAGTGGCTTATGTTACGGGTCAAACCGATTCCGGGTTTTGCGAGCGGCAGGTCACGGGCAACGTCATGAGCAACAAGATGTGGGGCGGCAGGTTTTCCGAGCGCCCCGACGCGATCATGGAGGACATCAACGTCTCCATCGACGTCGATCGGCACCTCTATGCCCAGGACATTGCCGCGTCCAGGGCCCACGCCGACATGCTCGCGGCGCAAGGGATTATCTCTGCCTCTGATGCAAAAAATATCGGCAAGGGTCTAGACACGATTTTGTCAGAGATCGGCAAGGGCGCGTTCGATTTCAAGCGCGCGCTCGAGGACATTCATATGAATGTCGAGAGCCGGCTCGGCGAATTGATCGGACCCGCCGCGGGACGGCTGCACACCGCGCGCTCGCGCAACGACCAGGTCGCAACCGACTTCAAGCTCTATGTCCGCGACACCATCGACGAGACCGATGCGGCGCTTGCCGCGTTCCAGCACGCGCTGGTGGAGCGCGCGATCGAGCATGCCGGCGACCGTGATGCCGGGCTTCACCCATCTGCAGACCGCGCAGCCTGTGACTTTCGGTCATCATCTGCTCGCCTATGTCGAGATGGCCGCGCGCGATCGCGGCCGCTTCGCCGATGCGCGCAAGCGGCTCAACGAATCGCCGCTGGGTGCGGCTGCGCTGGCCGGCACCTCGTTCCCGATCGATCGCGCGGCGACCGCGAAGGCGCTCGGCTTCGACCGGCCGACGGCGAACTCGCTCGATGCGGTCTCGGACCGCGACTTCGTGCTGGAGACGCTCGCGGCGGCCTCGATCTGCGCGGTGCATCTGTCGCGCTTCGCCGAGGAGATCGTGCTGTGGACCTCGCCGCTGGTCGGCCTCGTCAGGCTCAGCGACAAGTTCACCACCGGCTCCTCGATCATGCCGCAGAAGCGCAATCCCGATGCGGCGGAACTGGTGCGCGCCAAGACCGGTCGTGTCGTCGGCGCGCTGACCGCGCTGCTGATCGTGATGAAGGGCTTGCCGCTCGCCTACCAAAAGGACATGCAGGAGGACAAGCAGGGCGCGATGGAGGCCTTCGCGGCGCTGTCGCTGGCGATTCGCGCCATGACCGGCATGGTGCTCGACCTCGTGCCGGATCAGGCGCGGATGAAGGCGGCCGCGGGCGACGGCTACGCCACCGCGACCGATCTTGCCGACTGGCTGGTGCGGACCCTCAAAATGCCGTTCCGCGACGCCCATCACGTCACCGGCCGCATCGTGGCCCGCGCCGCCAAGGACGGCGTCGCATTGCACGAGTTGCCCTTGAAGGCGATGCAGGAGATCGAGCCGAAGATATCAGCCGACGCGCTGAAGGTGCTTTCGGTCGAGGCCTCCGTGAAGAGCCGCACCAGCTTCGGCGGCACTGCCCCGAAGAACGTGCTGGCGCAGGCGAAAGCGTGGGCGAAGCGGTTGGAAAAACAGCGAAAGTAGGGCTTTCTGCACCAATTTCGCTGCAATTTCATGGTGCTCTCGGCCTCGCCACGCCAACGCAATCTTTGTATGGTGCGGCCCGCATTGGGGATATCGACGTGACCAGCAGTTCGCGCCCGACGACTTCGGGGTGGGCCATCATTCTCTTGAGCGCGGCCGCGCTGACGCTCGCCTCATGCGGGCGCAAGGGCCCGCTCGACCTGCCGTCGACCTCGACGGCGAACGCGCCGGTGGCCTCGGCGGCGCCTGCGGCGACCGATACCGAGGCCGAGAACGCCGCCAAACCGAACGTGTTCAATTCGACTTATGGCACCGAGACCGGACCTGTCGCCCCCCGAGGCGTCAAAAGGTCCTTCGTCCTCGACCCGCTTTTGGGTAATTAACGTCTCATGAACCACTTCGACTATCGCAACGGCGTGCTCCACGCCGAGGCGGTCAACCTGTCCGATCTCGCTGCAGCGGTCGGCACGCCCTTTTATTGCTACTCGACCGCAACCCTGGAGCGGCATTACCGCGTCTTCACCGAGGCCTTTGCCGGCGAGAAGGTGCTGGCCTGCTACGCCATGAAGGCGAACTCCAACCAGTCGGTGCTGCGCACCCTGGCCAAGCTCGGCGCCGGCGCCGACGTCGTCTCCGGCGGCGAATTGAAGCGCGCGCTGGCCGCCGGCATTCCGCCGTCCAAAATCGTATTCTCCGGCGTCGGCAAGACCGAGGCGGAACTGCGTGCCGCGCTCGAGCACGACATTCTCTGCATCAACGTCGAATCCGAGCCCGAGCTGGAGCTGCTGTCGCAGCTGGCCAGCGAGAGCGGACGGGTGGCGCGCATCTCGGTGCGGATCAATCCGGACGTCGATGCCGGCACGCATGCGAAGATCTCGACCGGCAAGTCCGAGAACAAGTTCGGCATTCCGCTCTCCCGCGCGCGCGCCGTCTATGCCCGCGCCGCGAAGCTGCCGGGCATCACGATCACCGGCGCCGACGTGCATATCGGCAGCCAGATCACCGATCTCGGCCGCATGGAGGAAGCGTTCCGGATTCTCGCCGACCTGGTGCAGGCGCTGCGCGCCGACGGCCACGACATCTCCCATGTCGATTTCGGCGGCGGCCTCGGCATTCCCTATTACATGGACCGGGAAGCGCCGCCCGCGCCTGCCGCCTACGCCGCGATGGTGAAGCGCGTCACCCACAATCTCGGCTGCACGCTGATGTTCGAGCCGGGGCGGATGATCGTCGGCAATGCCGGCATCCTGGTCACGCGCGTGATCCATGTGAAGCACGGCGCGGGCAAGAATTTCATCGTCATCGATGCCGCGATGAATGATCTGATCCGCCCGACGCTGTACGAGGCCCATCACGACATCATCCCGGTGGTGCAGGCGAAGGATGCGCGCAGCATCGTGGCCGACGTGGTCGGCCCGGTCTGCGAGACCGGCGACTATCTCGCCCTCGACCGCACGATGCCGGAGCCGAAGGCCGGCGACCTGCTCGCGGTGATGACCGCCGGCGCCTATGGCGCGGTGCAATCGTCGACCTACAACACGCGTGCGCTGATCCCGGAAGTGCTGGTCAAGGGCGACCAGTATGCGGTGGTGCGCCCGCGCGTCGATGTCGACGCGCTGATCGCGTTGGATCGGCCTGCGCCGTGGTTGTGAGGGGCGGCAGCCTCGTCATTGCGAGCGAAGCGAAGCAATCCATCGCGCAACAAGTGGAGACGTGGATTGCTTCGTCGCTTCGCTCCTCGCAATGACGAAACTTACTTCCCCGTCGCGCCGCCGCGCTGTCCACCAACGACAATTCCCGCCGCCTTCTCGACAGTCTTCATCGCCGAGGTGAAATCGGATTCCGGGCCCTGATCCTTGAGGACGGCCTCCCAGAGCCGGCCCGACCGCTTCGGCAACTTCCATCGACATCCCGAGCGAACGCATCTCCTGCACCGCCAGACCGACGTCCTTGACCATCATGGCCGTGGTGAAGCCGAAGTCGAAGCTGCGCGGCAGCACCGAGCGCGGAAACTTGTCGCGGCTCGCCGTGTTCATGCCCGAGCCGGAATTGATCACCTCGATCATCACCTTCGGATCGAGGCCGGACTTCACGCCCATCGCCACGGCTTCCGAGGTCGCCACCATCGCGGTCGCCGACAGGAAATTGTTGGCGAGCTTCATGGTCTGGCCCGCCCCCGGTTTGGTCGAGATGAAGAACGGCCTGCCGATGGCTTCAATTGCCGGCTTGACCGCCTCGTAGTGGTCCTTCGGTCCCGACACCATCACCGCCAGCGTGCCCTTCTCGGCGCCGGAGATCCCGCCGGAGACGGGACTGTCGAGCTGCACGATGTTGCGCTTGGCGAGCAGGTCGTGAATCCGCACCGCCATCTGCGAGCCGGTGGTGGAGAGATCGAGGAGGCGTTTGACCTTCCTGCCTTCGATCACGCCGTCCTTGCCGGTCGCGACCTCGAGCGTGACCTGCAGCGACGGCAGGCTGACCATGACCGTCTCGACGCGGTCGGCGACGTCTTTCGGCGATGATGCGGCTTGTGCGCCGAGCGCCACCAGCCGGTCGACCGCCGCCTTTTGCGTATCGAACACGGTGAGCGAATGCTTTGCCTCGATCAGGCGACGCGCCATGGGAGCGCCCATTCTGCCGAGACCGATGAATCCGATGTCCATTTTTTTCCTCCGTCGTCATTGCGAGCGAAGCGAAGCAATCCATGGCTCCGCATCAAGAAAGATGGATTGCTTCGTCGCTTTGCTCCTCGCAATGACGAGCAAATGTTTGAGTGTGGGTTACGCTGCCTTGTCCACCTCGGCAAAGAACTCGCGCGCGATACGAAAACTGTCGACCGCCGCCGGCATGCCGCCATAGATCGCGACCTGCATCAGGATCTCGCGGATCTCGTCGCGGGTGACGCCGTTGTTGAGCGCGCCGCGCAGATGCGCGCGCAGCTCGTGCGGCCGGTTGAGGATCGAGATCATGGCGATGTTGAGCATGCTGCGGGTCTTGCGCGGCAACTCGTCGCGGCCCCAGACCGAGCCCCAGCAATATTCGTTGAGCAGGTCCTGGAACGGCTTGTTGAAATCATCGACGTTCTTCAGCGCATTGTTGACATAGGCTTCGCCCAGCACCGCCTTGCGGACTGCGAGCCCCTTGTCGTGCATTTTCTGATCCATGACGCTTCCTCTTTGGTTTTGCCGGGCGAAACTTACGGGCTCGGAAAGGCTTAGTCACGCACTCGTGTTATGCAGGAAACGGCGGGATACCGTGACCTGACGGATGCCTCGTTGCCGCCACTGTGCTAGGGTGATTTGCCGGTAAAGGCGGAGAGTTTGTTGAACGGCCCACCACCCCTCCCGAACGGTCCCGACGCGCTGGCGCGGCTCAGGCTGACGCAGGCTTTGGCCCGCGCCAAATACGCGATCGCGTGGGAGCGCGGCTGGCCGATTCTCGCGCGGCTTCTGACCGTCATCGGGCTGTTCCTGGTGGTGTCATGGGCCGGGCCTCTGGCTGTCGCTGCCATTCCTGGCGCGCGCCATCGGCATCCTCCTGTTCGTCGCCGCTGCCGTTGCCGCATTGTGGCCGGCCTTGCGCTTCCGCTGGCCGAGCCGCGAGCAGGCCCTGGGCCGGCTCGACCATGGCTCAGGCATCAGGCATCGGCCGGCGACCGCGCTGACCGACACGCTGACCTCGCAGGATTCGGTGGCGCAGGCGCTGTGGCAGGCGCAGCGCGAGCGCACGCTGGCCTCGCTCAAGCGCATCCGCGCCGGGCTGCCGTCGCCAAAACTTCGGCTCTTCGATCCCTGGGCGCTGCGTGCGCTGGTCGGCGTCATGCTGATCGCAGCCTTCTTCGCCGCCGGCGACGAGCGGGCTTTGCGCGTCGGCGCGGCGTTCGACTGGAACGGCATGCTGGCGCCGGCCAACATCCGCGTCGATGCCTGGATCAATCCGCCGCTTTATACGGCCAAGCCTCCGATCATCCTGTCGGCCGCGAACAAGGAAGCGGCGTTGCCGATGTCCGGCCCGCTCGCGGTTCCCGCCAATTCGACCCTGATCGTACGCTCCTCGGGCGGCACGCTCGATGTGGTCGCGGGCGGCGGCGTCAGCGAAGTCACGCCGAGCGAGCAGGCGCCGGCCGGCACCAACGAGAAGCATTTCACGATTGCGAGTGACGGCACCGTGCATGTGCGCGCGCCCTCCGGCCAGCCGCAGTGGAAGTTCACGGCGATCCCGGATCGCCCGCCGACCATCGCGCTCGCCAAGGACCCGGAGCGGCAGGCGCGCGGCTCGCTGCAGATGGCCTACAAGATCGAGGACGATTACGGCGTCACCGAAGCGCAGGCGCATTTCTCCGCCGGCGACGGTGCAGCCGCGACGCGGCCGCTGTTCACGCCGCCGTCCTTTTCGCTGGTGCTGCCGAATGCGCGCACCCGCAACGGCGTCGGCCAGACGGTGAAGGATCTGAGCGAGGACCCCTATGCCGGCGCCGACGTCGCGCTGACCCTGACCGCCAAGGACGAGGCCGGCAACGAGGGCAAGAGCGAGCCGTTCAACATGCGCCTGCCCGAGCGTCTCTTCACCAAGCCGCTCGCGCGCGCCTTGATCGAGCAGCGGCGCATCCTCGCGCTCGATGCCAACAAGAACTCCGATGTGTTCACCGCGCTGAATGCGCTCATGATCGCGCCCGAGCTGTTCATGGCGGACGAGGCCGGACACTATCTCGGCCTTTATAACCTGGCGCGGCAGCTCGAAGCCGCGCGCAGCGACGACGAGTTGCGCGAGGTGGTCGCCAGCCTGTGGGCGCTCGCCGTCACCATCGAGGACGGCAACATCAGCGACGTCGACAAGGCGCTGCGCGCGGCGCAGGACGCGCTGAAGCAGGCGCTGGAGCGCGGCGCCAGCGACGAGGAAATCAAGAAGCTGATGCAGGATCTGCGCGCGGCGATGGACAACTACATGCGCCAGCTCGCCGAGCAGTTCCGCAACAATCCACAGCAGCTTGCGCGGCCCCTCGATCCCAATACCAAATTCCTGCGCCAGCAGGACCTCAACAACATGCTGGAGCGGATGGAGCGGCTGTCGCGCCAGGGCGACAAGGAAGGCGCGCGGCAATTGCTCGAGCAGCTGCAGCAGATGCTGGAGAATCTGCAGATGGCGCAGCCCGGACAGGGCGGCGACAGCGACATGGAGCAGGCGCTCAACGAACTCGGCGACATGATCCGCAAGCAGCAGCAGTTGCGCGACAAGACCTACAAGCAGGGTCAGGATTCGCGGCGCGATCGTCAGCGCGGCAAGCAGGGCGGCGACCAGATGGGCGACCTGCAGCAGGACCAGCAGGGCCTGCGCGATCGCCTGAAGAAGCTGCAGGACCAGCTCGCCAAGCAAGGACTCGGACCCGGCCAGAAGGGCGATCAGGGCCAGCCCGGCGCCGATCAGGGCGACGGCGAGGACGGCCTCGCCGAGGCCGATGGCGCGATGGGCGATGCCGGTGGCCGGCTCGGCGAAGGCAATGCCGACGCGGCTACGGATGCGCAGGGCAAGGCGGTCGAGGCCTTGCGCAAGGGCGCGCAGAGCCTTGCGGACGCCATGCAGCAGGGTGACGGCGATCAGGCCGGCGACGGCCCCGGCGACCGCATGGGCCGCCAGCAGGCCGGTTCGAACGGCACCGATCCGCTCGGCCGTCCGCTTGCGTGGCCGCGAATGGGGCGACGAGCTGTCGAAGATGGTCCCCGGCGAGATGGACGTGCAGCGCGTCCGCCGCATTCTCGAAGAGCTGCGCCGCCGGCTCTCCGATCCCTCGCGGCCGCAGATCGAGCTCGATTACATCGAGCGGCTGTTGAAGGATTATTGAGGCTGACGCTGCTTCACCTCTCCCCGCACGCGGGGAGAGGTCGCATCGCGAAGCGATGCGGGTGAGGGGGATTTATCAAGCACCGTGCTCGCCGTGAGTCCCCTCACCCGAAACCTCCGCTGCGCTCCGGTTTCGACCTCTTCCCGCACGCGGGGAGAGGTGAAGAGGCCACTCGCTTCGCTCCCCGCAATGACGGTGTCATCCCTTCTTCGCCTTCAGCGCATCCGCCACCGCGGCGCGGATGTCGGCCACCGAGAACGGCTTGGTGATGACGTCATGGGCGATGGCGTTCAGGTTCGACGCGCGCTCGCGCTGGTCGGCGAAGCCGGTCATCAAGAGGATCGTCACTTCCGGAAAATCGCGCGCCGCCGACAGCGCCAGCGCAATGCCGTCCATGACCGGCATCTGGATGTCCGACAGCAGCAAATCGAACCGGCCGTCCTCGCGGGTCAGGATTTCCAGCGCCTCGGCGCCGTCCTGCGCGGTGACGATGCTGTGGCCGTCCATGCCGATGGCGCGCGCCACCAGCATGCGCATGGACTCCTCGTCGTCGGCGATCAGGATGCGCGCCATTCAAATCCCGGATTCGGCCCTAGGTCAGTCCGAACAGAGCGACGCGCATCATACACTGCCGCCCGCGATGTCGCGCTTGCTGAAGAAGCGGACGTCGATCGAGCGTCCTTCCGACGGCGGTGAGGCCAGCCGCGACTTGAAGAAAGCGCGGTCGCCGGGCTTGAGCCGGGTCTGCTCCAGCACCGTGTTCCAGGCGTAGATTTCCGCGCCTTGCGCGTCGCGCACGGAAAAGCGCAGCCGCGGCAGCTCGACAATCTTCTTGCTCTCGCCGACGATCACGCCCTCGATGACGAGCACCGGCTTGCCCTCGACCGTCTCGGTGGTGACCTTGACGTCCTTGAACAGGAGCCCGCGCAGGTTCACGTCGAGCCCGACCAGCTTGTAGAGCGCGGCGGTCTGCGGCAGCAGCCGCACCACGTCGGTGCGCCAGACGAACAGCCCAACCACCAGCGCGCCCATCGCGGCCGCCGCCGTGGTCAGGTTGAGAAGCGATTTTCCGCGTGAGCGGCCAGGGGTCGAGCGTCCGAACAGCCTGCCGAACCAACCAGCCTTGGCGCGGGGCGCGGCGGCGACATCGGCTTCGTCACTCGCCATGGCAGCCCAATCGGCCGCGGCGTTGCCGGCGCGGTCGCCCGGAAAATCGCCGGCAATCGACGGGCTGTCGATGACGGGGGTCTCGTCGGCCTCGACCCTGTTCCATTGGGCGGCGGGATCGGTCGCCCGGCGCTCGGCCGGCGCGCTCGCCTCGGCCATGACCGGCTCGGCCGCGACCGGCTCGACGGCATCCTCGGGCCGCGCCAGCCAGACCTCCTTGCAGCGGGAGCAGCGCACGGTGCGCCCGGCCTCGCCCAGGGTTTCCAGCTTGATCGCGTAGGAGGTAGTACAATGGGGGCAAACGATGTGCATGGAGCCCTTCTCCATTATGCCGCTGCAATTCGGGGTAGCTGTGTCTGATGCTACAAGGCGACCGTTAACGAATCGGAAACCATAACGGACGCAAAACCGGTTTGCTTGTGCGGCCGGAATGCCCGGTTTCCGAACGGAGCTGAGCTTGGTTCGGTTCGAAAATGTCGGACTGCGATACGGCCTCGGGCCGGAGATTCTGCGCGACCTCAATTTCCTGATCCCGGCGCATTCCTTCCAGTTCCTGACCGGGCCGTCCGGCGCCGGCAAGACCTCGCTGCTGAAATTGTTGTTCCTGTCGCTGCGGCCGACCCGCGGCCTGGTCAACCTGTTCGGGCAGGACATCTCGCTGCTCGGCAAGGACGACATCGCCAATTTGCGCAGGCGGATCGGCATCGTGCTGCAGGACTTCCGCCTGCTCGACCACATGACGACCTATGAGAACGTGGCGCTGCCGTTCCGCGTCATGGGCAAGGATGAATCGAGCTACCGCAAGGAGGTGATCGACCTGTTGCGCTGGGTCGGTCTCGGCGAGCGCATGGACGCGCTGCCGCCGATCCTGTCCGGCGGCGAGAAGCAGCGCGCCGCGATTGCGCGCGCCGTGATCTCGCGGCCGCAATTGCTGCTCGCGGATGAGCCGACCGGCAATGTCGATCCCACCCTCGGACGGCGCCTGCTGCGGCTGTTCATCGAGCTCAACAAGTCGGGCACCGCTGTCATCATTGCGACCCACGACATCACGCTGATGGACCAGTACGACGCGCGGCGTCTGGTGCTGCATCAGGGACGGCTGCACATCTATGAGTAGCGAGCACACCCCGCTGGTCGATCTCGGGCATGAGCGCCCGCAGGTGCCGGCGCGCGCCCGCAATCTGTCGCCGATCGTTCCCCGGGCTTCGATTTCCGGCCGCGCGCTGGTCGCGGTGGTCGCGATCATGACCTTCCTCGCCTCGATCACGACCGGTGCGGTGCTGCTGGTCAGCGCGTCGGCCGCGGAGTGGCAGTCCGATGTCGCCAGCGAAATCACCATCCAGATCCGCCCGAAAGCCGGCCGCGACCTCGACGCCGATGTCGCGGCCGTCGTGACCGCGATGCGCATCCAGGCCGGCATCGTCGACGTGCGGCCTTTCACCAAGGAGGAGTTGGGGAAGCTGCTGGAGCCCTGGCTCGGCAGCGGGCTGTCGCTCGACGAGCTGCCGGTGCCGCGGGTGATCGTGGCGCGCGTGGCGCCCGGCACCGCGCTCGATCTGGCCGCTTTGCGCGCGCGCATCGCCCAGGTGGCGCCGACCGCGAGCGTCGACGATCACCGCGCCTGGATCGAGCGGATGCGTTCGATGACCGGCGCCACGGTGGCGGCCGGCATCGGCATCCTGGCGCTCGTCATCGTCGCCACCATCATCTCGGTGTCGTTCGCGACCCGCGGCGCGATGGCGGCGAACCGGCCGATCGTCGAGGTGCTGCATTTCGTCGGCGCCGGCGACCGCTTCATCGCCGACCGCTTCTTCCGCCACTTCCTGCTGCTGGGGCTGGAGGGCGGCATGATCGGCGGCGGGGTGGCGATGCTGTTGTTCGGCTTCTCCGAGTTGATCGCCACCTGGTTCTCCGGCACACCGGTCGGCGACCAGTTCGCGGCGCTGCTCGGCACCTTTTCGCTGCGCCCGTCCGGCTATCTGGTGCTGGCCGTGCAGGCGTTGATGATCGCGGCGATCACGGCCTGGGCCTCGCGCCGCACGCTGTTTGCCACGCTTGATGACATCGAGTGAGGCTTTCGATAGGAAAAGGAGCGGTTCCCCGACTCCACATCGTCCGAAAAGCTTTCTAAACTCAGCGCATGGTCCGGAAAAGTGGGTCCCGGTTTTCCGACAAAGACCATGGGCAAAAAGGGGGCCACGCGCGATGGTGAAACCATCGCGCTTGGGCAGAGGATTTCAGAACAGCGCATGACCACCGGGTCCGACGATCGATCGCAAGCTGCGGCCGCGCCTGTCATGCGCGGCCCGTTGCGGCTCGCATTGGCCGCCGTGACGGGCCTGGCGGCCGTCATCGTCGCGGGCTTCGCCGGCTTCGTGTTCAGCCTGCGCTCCACCGAAGCGCCGCCGGAGCGCAAGGCCGACGGCATCGTGGTGCTGACCGGCGGCTCCTCGCGGGTGTCGGATGCCATGGAGCTGCTCGCCGCCGGCTACGGCAAGCGGCTGTTGATCTCGGGCGTGCATCCGACCATTGCCGCCGCCGACATCTCGCGCTCGGTGCAGGAAGGGCAGGGCCTGTTCCACTGCTGCGTCGATCTCGACCATTCCGCGGTCAACACCCGCAGCAATGCGCTGGAGACGAAGCGCTGGGCGCGCGAGCGCGGCTTCAAGTCGCTGGTGGTGGTGACCTCGAACTATCACATGCCGCGAGCGATCGTGGAGATGTCGCATGCGATGCCCGATGTCACGCTCGTTCCCTTTGCCGTGGTCGGCGACAAATGGCGCGACGAGCCGTGGTGGTCGAGCGGGGCGACCTTCCGTCTGGCGCTGTCGGAATACGTGAAATATATCGCCGTCGCACTGCGGGTGCGCCTCGAAGGTTTTGGCGTCGACCCGAGCCTGCTCGAGCCGTCCGACCAGCCGACCGGTTCGCTGCCGGCGAGCCGCCCCGCCACCGCGCAGGCGAACTTCAGACTCCTGGTCATCCGATGGCCCTGATCTTCCTGCGTTCGCTCGTCTTCAACATCCTGTTCTACGTCGTGTTCGTGCTCTGGGCGCTGGTCGCGCTGCCGACCTTCCTGATGCCGCGCGCGGCGATGCTGCGGGTCGCGAACTGGTGGGCGAAGACCAGCATTCTGATGATGCGCATCATCTGCAACATCAAGGTCGAGTTTCGCGGCGTCGAGAAGATTCCGAAGGGGCCCTTGATCGTCGCCTCCAAGCATCAGTCGTTTTGGGAGACCTTCGCGCTGCTGCGCTTCTTCGAGGCTCCGTTCTTCGTCCTCAAGCGCCAGCTGATGTTCATTCCGGTGTTCGGTCAGTTCCTGATCAAGACCGACATGATCGCGATCGACCGCAGCTCGGGGGCGCGCGCTCTCAAGGTGATGACGCGCCGCGCCGCCGAGCAGGTGAAGCGCGGGCGGCAGTTCATGGTATTCCCGGAGGGCACGCGCACCGCGCCCGGCGCGCCGCCGCAATACAAGTCCGGCGTCGCCCTGATCTACAGCGAATGCGGCGTGCCGTGCCTGCCGGTCGCGCTCAATTCCGGGCTGTTCTGGCCGCGCCGTACTTTCATGCGCTATCCCGGTACGCTGGTGGTCGAGTTCCTCGATCCGATCCCGCCGGGACTGAAGCGCGACGCGTTTCTCGTGCGCGTCGAGAGCGCGATCGAGGACGCGACCAGCCGCATCGTCGCGGTGGCCGAGGCCGAGCAGCAGCGGCTGTTCGGCGGCATACCGGCCAGGCGCGAATGACTCCACACGCGCTTACCGTCGTCGGGAACAGACGGCGGCGCAGCGCTTCGACCTTGGCTTTTCCGGACGAAGCGTATCAAATCGATTGTAAATCGTCAGGGAGAACCAAGGCATGGGCAAGCTCAGTCCGCAGACGCGCGACAAGCTCAGGAAGATCAGCACGGCGACGCTCACCACCGCATTGTTCAAGCGTGGCCTGCATCGCCAGATGATCCAGGACGTCCATCCGCTCAACCCGGCTGCATTGCCGATGGTCGGCGAAGCGTTCACCCTGCGTTACATCCCGGCGCGGGAAGACCTCAACAAGATCGAGGTTTTTCAGGACCGCAAGCACCCGCAGCGCGCGGCGATCGACGAGTGTCCCGCCGGCGCGGTGTTCGTGATCGACAGCCGCAAGGACGCGCGCGCGGCCTCCGCCGGCGGCATCCTGGTGGCGCGGCTGATGCAGCGCGGCGCGGCCGGGGTCGTGACCGACGGCGGCTTCCGCGATTCCCACGACATCGGCCAGCTCGGCATGCCGGCGTTTCATCACCGGCCGTCGGCCCCGACCAATTTGACGCTGCACCAGGCCGTCGAAGCCAACGTCCCGATCGGGTGCGGTGACGCGCCGGTCTGGCCCGGTGATGTCATCGTCGGCGACCACGACGGCGTGGTCGTCATCCCCGCGCATCTCGCCGACGAACTCGCCGACGAATGCACCGAGATGACGGTGTTCGAGGATTTCGTGCTGGAAGAGGTCAACAAGGGCCGCTCCATTCTCGGCCTCTATCCGCCCACCGACGAAAAGACCAGGACGGATTTTGCGGCATGGCGTAAGCAAAAGGGGCGCTAGCGCAGACGACGCCTACAAAGAATAAAGGCCCGAAGAGGCCGGAAATCGACGGTGCCAGGGAGGCGGGCATGACGGCAACAGGCGAGGTCGCTGCGACCAGGATCGGCCATCTGCGCTACTCGATCGTGGCGATGCTGTTCGCGGTGACGATCGTCAACTACGCGGACCGCGCGACGATCGCCATCGCCGGCCCGGTGCTGTCGAAGGATCTGGGACTGAGCCCGGTCCAGATGGGTTTCGTCTTCTCGGCGTTCGGCTGGTCGTATGTGATCGGCCAGATCCCGGGCGGATGGCTGCTCGACCGCTTCGGCTCGAAAGCCGTCTATTTCGTCAGCATCTTCACCTGGTCGCTGTTCACGCTGATGCAAGGGGCGGTCGGCCTGATGGCGGCGACGCTCGCCTTCTATGCGCTGTTCGCGCTGCGCTTCCTCGTCGGCTTCGCCGAGTCGCCGTCGTTTCCCGCCAATGCGCGCGTCGTCGCGGCCTGGTTTCCCGCCAACGAGCGGGGAACGGCGTCGGCGATTTTCAACTCCGCGCAGTATTTCGCGACGGTGCTGTTCGCGCCGATCATGGGCTGGATCACCACCGTGCTCGGCTGGCCGTACGTCTTCTACTTCATGGGTCTCGTCGGGATTGTCGTCTCCTTGATCTGGCTCATGATCGTCCATGCGCCGAACCAGCATCCGATGCTCGGCCGCGCGGAGCTCGATTACATCGAGCAGGGCGGCGCGCTGGTCAACATGGACCCGCCGAAAGGCACGGCCCGCGTCGATTCCGGCAACAGGCCGATCGAGTGGGGCCACATCCGGCAGCTGATCGGCGACCGCATGATGATCGGCATCTATCTCGCGCAATATTGCATCAACGCCCTGACCTACTTCTTCATCACCTGGTTCCCGGTCTATCTCGTCCAGCAGCGCGGCATGTCGATCCTCAATGCGGGGTTCGTCGCGTCGATCCCTGCGATTTGCGGTTTCGCCGGCGGCGTGCTCGGCGGCATCTGGTCGGACGCCATGCTGCGAAAGGGCTTTTCGCTCACCGCCTCGCGCAAGACGCCGATCGTGGTCGGCATGCTGCTCTCGACCTGCATGATCATCTGCAACTATGTCGACGCGCACTGGGTGGTCGTCGCCGTCATGGCGCTGGCGTTCTTCGGCAAGGGCGTCGGCGCGCTCGGCTGGGCGGTGGTCTCCGACACCGTTCCGAAGCAGATCGCCGGGCTCAGCGGCGGGCTGTTCAACATGTTCGGCAATTTGTCGTCGATCTCGACGCCGATCATCATCGGATACATCATCCAGAACACCGGCTCGTTCAACGGCGCGCTGGTGTTCGTCGGCGCCAACGCGGTGGTGGCCGCGTTCAGCTATCTGGTGATCGTCGGCGAGATCAAACGGATCGTGCTGAAGGAGCCGAGCCGACCGGGAGCAGGCCGGAGAGCTCTCGTATCAGGATGCGAAGGCACAGTTGAGGTAACAAGATGCAAAAGAAGAAATTGCAGGATTTGCGCAGCCAGCGCTGGTTCGGTGCGACCGACCTGCGTTCGTTCGGTCATCGCTCGCGCGCCCTGCAGATGGGCTATGCCCGCGAGGACTTTCTCGGCAAGCCGGTGATCGGGATCATCAACACCTGGAGCGACCTCGCCCAGTGTCACAGTCACTTTCCCGAGCGCGTCGCGGATATCAAGCGCGGCATCTGGCAGGCCGGCGGCTTCCCGGTCGAGCTTCCGGCGATGTCGCTGTCCGAGCAGTTCGTCAAGCCGACCAGCATGCTCTACCGCAACTTCCTCGCGATGGAGACCGAGGAGCTGTTGCGTCAGCATCCGATCGACGGCGCCGTCCTGATGGGCGGTTGCGACAAGACCACGCCGGCGACGATCATGGGCGCCATTTCGATGAACCTGCCGGCGATCTTCATGCCGGCCGGGCCGATGATGCGCGGCCATTTCGGCGGCAACATCCTCGGCTCCGGATCGGATGTCTGGAAGTATTGGGCCGAGAAGGAAGCCGGCAACATCAGCGAGCAGCAGTGGAACGACATGGAGGCGGGGATCGCGCGCTCCGCCGGCACCTGCATGACGATGGGCACCGCCTCGACGATGACCACGATCGCCGAGGCCCTCGGCTTCACGATGCCCGGCGCCGCATCGATCCCGGCCGGCGATTCCGCGCATCCGCGGATGGCCTCGATCTGCGGCCGGCGCATCGTCGAGATGGTCTGGGAGGATTTGAAGCCGCGCGATTTCATCACCCGCAAATCGGTCGAGAACGCGCTGGTGGTGCACAGCGCGATGGCCGGCTCGACCAACGCGATGGTGCATCTGGTTGCGATGGCGCGCCGCGCCGGCGTGAAGATCGACCTGAAGGATTTCGACGAATTTGCGTCCCGCGTGCCGGTGATCCTCAACCTGCGGCCGTCCGGCGAGTGGCTGATGGAAGATCTTCACATCGCCGGCGGCACCCGCGCGTTTTTCTCCCGTCTCAAATCCATGCTGCATCTCGATGCCGCGACCGTGTCGGGCAAGACGATCGGCGAAGGAATTGGCGACGCCCAGGTCTACAATGACGACGTGATCCGGCCGCTGAACAACCCGATCGCGGCCTCGGGCGGCACCGCGATCCTCTACGGCAACCTCGCGCCCGACGGCTGCGTGATCAAGCCGCCGGCGGCCGATCCGCGGCTGCTCACCCATTCCGGGCCGGCGATCGTGTTCGACAGCTACGACGAGATGAGCAAGGCCGTGAACGACCCGGACCTCGACGTGACGGCCGATCACGTCATGGTGCTGCGCAACGCCGGCCCGAGGGGCGGGCCGGGGATGCCGGAATGGGGCATGCTGCCGATCCCGAAGAAGCTGCTGAAGCAGGGCGTGCGCGACATGCTGCGCATTTCCGACGCGCGCATGAGCGGCACCAGCTACGGCGCCTGCATCCTGCATGTCGCGCCGGAGTTGCTGATCGGCGGGCCGCTGGCGGCGGTCAAGACCGGCGACATGATCACGGTCGACGTGCCGAAGCGCTCGATCCATGTCGCGCTCAGCGATGCCGAGATCGCCGAGCGCATCAAGGGCTACAAGCCGCCGCCGCGCGACTATCCGCGCGGCTACTACAAGATGTTCGCCGAACACACCCGGCAGGCCAATGAGGGCTGCGATTTCGATTTCCTCGAGGGCGCGGAAGGCATTCCGGAACCGGAAATCCACTGAGGGAGACAATCGGCTGCGTGGCCGCTCGCGGTTGACGCGCAACATTTGACGCAAGGAGAGCTATCATGACACTCACTTTGAAACCCCTGCATCCGGTCTTCGTCGCCGAGGCGACCGGGCTCGATCTCACCAGGCCGATCTCCCGGGCGGATGCCTGCGAGATCAATGCGGCGATGAACCGATACGGCGTTCTGGTGTGGCGTGGCCAGCCACTGACCGCACAACAGCAGATTCAGTTTGCAACCGCCTTCGGCCCGCTCGACATCGGCCTGAAACGGGTCTTCAAGCGGCCTGAGCGGCTGGAGGATGAACGACTGATCGACATTTCGAACGTGGCGCTGGACGGCACGGTTCAAAAACCCGACTCCCCGAAAAACCTGTCCAATTTCGCCAATCAGCTCTGGCATAGCGACAGCTCGTTCATGAACCCGCGCGGGCGCGTATTCGATGTTGCACGCGCTGGTGACGCCGAGCTGGGGTGGCGATACCGAGTTCGCCGACTTGCGCGCCGCCTACGATACGCTGGACCCCCGGACGCTTGCGACGGTCGCTCCTCTGAAGGCGGAACACCATTCGCTGCACACGCGCCTCCTGCTGGGGGACGATGCGTACACCGACGAACAGAAGAAGCAGATCCCGCCGGCCGTCTGGCCGATCGTCGATACCCATCCCGGCTCGGGCCGGAAGGTGCTGTTTGTCGGCGTCCATGCATGCCAGATCGTCGGCATGAGTACCGCTCAATCGCGGCTGCTGCTGTCCGACTTGCTCGAGCACGCCACGCAGCGCGAGCGCGTGTATACGCACAAATGGCAGGTTGGAGACCTCGTCATGTGGGACAATCGCGCCACGGTTCATCGCGGGCGCAGCTTCGATCTCAACGAACGCCGCGAATTGCGCCGCACCACCGTCAACGACACGCCGGAAGCGATGCTTGCGGTGGCGTAAGAGGATACGGCTATGCGCCTGACGACTTGCGTGCTCGGCCTTGCGCTGGCGGGACTGACCCCTTTCGGCGCATGTGGGCAGGCCTTTGGCCAGGCCTTTCCCGCGCGAAACGTGACGATCATCGTGCCGTTCGCGGCCGGCGGTCCCACCGACGTGATCATGCGCATCCTCGGCGAGCGGCTGAGCGCCCGCTGGGGCAAACCTGTCATCGTCGAGAACCGGACCGGCGCCGGGACGATCGTGGCAACCGCCGCACTTGCCAGGGCGGAAGCCGATGGTCACACGCTGGGCGTCGTCACCAATTCCTTCGCGGTCAATGTCGCAATCAACCAGCCGGTGCCTTACGACACGCTCAAGGATTTCGCCGGCGTCAGCATGGTGGTCTCGGTGCCGGTCGTGCTGGTTGCGAACCCGGCATTCGCTCCCAATACCGTCGCCGACCTCGTCGCTTTCGCCAGGAAGAGCAGCGAGCCCCTCAACTTCACATCGGCCGGCCCGCGCACGGTCGGGCATCTCGCCGGCGCGTGGCTGGAGAACCTGGCCGGCATCAAGCTCACGCATATCGCCTACAACGGCAGCGCACCGGCGCTGACCGACGTGATTGCCGGTCGCATCCCGCTCATGTTCGACCTGTGGAGCTCGGTGAAGCCTTACGTGGCCGACGGCAGGGTGAAGGTGCTTGCCGTGGCCAGCGCGCAACGGCTGCAGGATGCGCCACAATACCCGACCATGGCGGAAACGTTTCCGGGATTCGACGTCAGCGCCTTCCAGGCGATCGCCGTGCCGAAAGGCGTGCCGCCGGCGCTGATCGAAAAGATCTCCGCCGATATCGGCAGCGTGGTGTCGTCCCCGGAATTCGCCGAAAAGGTCGGACAGCTCGGCGTCTTCCCGAAAGCGACATCACCGCAAGAACTCGATGCGATGATCCGCAAGGAGATCGAGCGCTGGACCGCCATCGCCAAGGCCGCGAATATCACGATCGAATGAATGCGATCGCGTGCCGGCACATTCCTGAGGCCCGCGATCCCCAAATCGGTGCGCCATCAGCGCCTGGCAGCGGACCACTTGAGCACCAGCGGTCCGAGCAACGTACCGACCGCAAGCAATCCAAACGCCGCTTGCCAGCCGGTCGCGCTATCCGGCCCTCCGGCAAGATCGAGTGCGACGCCCGTTCCCCACGCCCCGAACGCGGACAGTCCGAATCCGACCGTGGAGTGCAAAGCCATGGTCGCCCCGCGATTGGCGGGCACCGCGCTTTGACTCATGCCGGCGGTGAGCGAGCCTGAATCGCCGGGCACTGTAAAAGCGTAAAGCAACACGATCGGCAGCAAGAGCATCGGCGGCAGTGTTGCGCCAAAACCTACTCCGAGCGCCAGGGCTGCGGACGCCAGCATGATCACGGTGATGGCTCGGTGCCGTCCAAAGCGGATGGATGCCTCGTTGCCCAGCACGCTGGCGGGAAGCGAAAGGACGCTCACCAGCACGCTCACTGTGATCGGACCGAGCCAGGCCTCGCCGGATTGCCGCGCAACCACAAAGGTCCAATAGGCAACAAACCACGTCCGCATCCCATAGAGCTCAAAGCAATGAACGCCATAGCCGAAGATGTAGCCAAGCGCGGTGCGATTACGGAAAACCGGGCGAAAGTCGAGAGGGTGACCGGGCGAGGGAGTTGGCGTGAACGGCGCAAGCATCATGCTGACAATGACCATGCCGAGAGGCGCTATGCCGGTCGCGATGAAGGCCGCTCGCCAGCCGAAATGGTCCGCGGTGAGCTGCGCCACCAGAAAGGACAAGCCGACGCCAACCGAAAAGCTTGACGTGTACAGGGTGACGCTGCGGGAAACGTCGCCGGGCGGCAGCCGGTCGGTGAGAGCCTTCAAGCCGGGCATGTAAGCCCCGCCGAAACCGGCGCCAGATATGGCCCACAGCAAGGACGCGGACAGCAAGCCGTCGGCGAACAGACCAAATGCGATTGCGCCGAGCCCGCTTACGGCGGAGCCCGCCAGCAGGATGCCTCTCGCATCAAATCGATCAGTGAGCGCAGTCAGCACCGGGACGGCCAGCATGTAGCCAAATGCGTAGGCGCTCGCCATAAGCCCGGCTTGAGCCGCGCTAAGGTGCCAAAGCGGCATCAGGTGCTGCGCCATGATCGCAGGAACCACCACGTGCGGCAGCAGGTTGCAGACTTGCGCAACGCACATTGCCGTCACCAGCGTTCGCCCTTGTAGCGTCATTTCCTAAAGCCTGGCTCCGGCAATAATCTCTTTCGGCCAAAGCCAGCGGCTCAGAGCGACCGCAGCCGACGCACCGATGACCTGAGCGACGATAAACGCCGGGGCATCGGCGGGAGCGATGCCGGCAAACGTATCGGACAATGAGCGCGCTATCGTCACCGCCGGATTCGCGAACGAAGTCGAGGCCGTGAACCAGTAGGCGGCGGTGATGTAAAGGCCCACGGCAAAGGGTACCGAGGCCGGTGCGCTGGCCAGGCACCCAAAAATCGTCAGCAGCAATCCAAAGGTGGCGACGCCTTCGGATAGCCACTGGCCCGGCCCGGTGCGAACGGTGTGCGACAGTTGCAGCGGTTCCAGGTCAAACATGAAGTGCGCCAGCCAAACGCCAGCTATCCCGCCAATTAGCTGCGCGAGTATGTAGAAGGCGCAATCCGACCATGGCAACTCGCCCCGCGTGGCAAAAGATGCGCTCACCACCGGATTGAAATGGGCTCCGGACAACGGCGCCGAAAACCAAAATCAGCACTGCAAGCGCTGCGCCCGTCGCAATGGTGTTGCACAGCAGAGCGACAGCAACATTCCCACCCGCCAGACGCTGCGCCATGATGCCGGAGCCGACAACCGCAGCCAGCAGCAGTGCTGTCCCGATTGCCTCGGCCGTTACGCGCCTATGGTTGTCGCCCTTCACGGTACTTCTGCCGCTGCATCTTGGCCGCGGCCAATTTCGCGCAAGCGAGATTGTAACGTCAGACGATCGAGCGAGGACACGGGCAGTGCGGTGAAGATGTCGATCCGCTGCTTCAGCATCCGGAAAGCTTCGGCAAATGCCTGTCCAATCTCCGCCTGTGTCCCGCCGGCCTCGGCAGGATCGGAAATGCCCCAATGCGCGGTCATGGGATTGCCGGGCCAAACGGGGCAAGCCTCGCCCGCCGCGTTGTCGCAAACGGTAAAGATGAAATCGAACTTCGGTGCATCGGGCCTGGCAAATTCCTCCCAGGACTTTGAACGGAAATGCGACACGTCAAACCCGAGGCCGCGCAACAGCGTCAGCGTGTTCGGATTGACTTGGCCCTTGGGTTGGCTGCCCGCGCTCCAGGCGTGAAACTTGCCGGCGCCCTCCCTGTTCAGAATTGCCTCGGCAATGATCGAACGAGCGGAATTGCCGGTGCAAAGGAACAGGACGTTGTAGGTTCGATCAGCCACAGCACGCGCTCCCCTTTGCCTTCGCTGGCCCGGGAGCCGCATTCGATGAACAGCCGCACCCTGCCGCGCCAATGGCTTTCGCTTGCGCATCCTCTACGCAACACGCGTCCGTAGCGGCCGGTGCGGGGCCTCCACAACAATCGGACTTTGCCTTGACGTTGACCTTGCAAACTCCGGTTTCCGGCAGCACCAGCTGAACTTCATTTGCTGACTTGAGATCGCCGGCCAGATAGGCGACCACCGAGCGCACCTGTTCATAGCCGGTGGCCATAAGGAAGGTTGGCGCGCGTCCATAGCTTTTTACGCCGACCGCAAAGTAATCGGGTTCGGGGTGCGAAAGTTCTTTGTAGCCGTGCGGCGGGACACTGCCGCAAGAATGCAGGTTGGGATCGATTTCCGGACCGAGCGCCCTGGGCGATTCCAGCCATGGGTCGAGGTCAAGGCGCAATTCGCGCGTCATATCGAGGTCAGGCCGCTGTCCGGTCGCAACAATGATTCGGTCGAATGGTCCTAACGTCGTGTTGCCGTCGACCACCGTCACCGCATCGCCGCCTTGTTCAACACGCTCCGCACAAAAGCCCGTGACGACCTTGAGCCGCCCGCTTGACGAGAGCGACTTGAGATCGCTGCCGAGCTTGCCCCGCGCGGCCAGCTGGTCGGCATCGCCACCGCCAAACACGCGCGTCAAATCCGTTCCGCGCACTGCCCACGTCAACTCCATGCGCCTGTCTGTCTCAGCCAACCGGGCGAGGTCCAGCAGCGCGTTCGCCGCCGAATGGCCACCGCCGACGACCAGAACGCGCTTGCCGGCATAATTGGCGCGTTCCGTCCCGAGAACGTCAGGGATGCCGTAGGCAATGAATTGGCTGGCTTCGGCTTCGCCGATTGCCGCCAGACCGGACGCACCGAGCGGATTTGGGTTTCGCCAAGTACCGGACGCATCGATGACTGCGCGAGCCAGATCAACGCGCGCGGCTCCGTTTTGCAGGAGGATCGAGAACGGTTGGCGCTCCCGGCCTTTTGTGACGACTTTGCCGGTGCCTGAACGCGAGATTCCCTTGACCGTGGTCCTGGTTTCGATGACCGAGCGCAACTCGGGAGTTTCGGCCAACGGTCGGAGATACGCCTCGTAGAGATCGCCACCGGTCGGCATTCCCTCGCCATTGGGCTCTTGCCACCCATGGTGCTTCAAAAGCGCCGTAGCCGCCTTGTCGATATTGAAACTCCACGGCGAGAACAGACGCACGTGGCTCCAGTCGCGAACATTCGCGGCTATCGTGTCGCCGGCCTCGTAAAGGCGAACCGGGATATTGCGCGCCAGCAAGTGGGAGGCGGCCGCCAAACCAACCGGGCCGGCGCCAATGACTGCAACCGGGAGATCGTCGCTCATGCCCCCTCCTTTGCCCGCTTCCTGGAAGCTGCCGGCACGCAAACAGGGGCCGAGCAATTGACGGTGACCCCTTGGCAGCAATTCTCGGTCAGATAGCCGACGAGGGCATTCATCGCGTCGAATTGTGCGGCGTAGATCATGGAGCGGCCTTCACGGCGCACCGTGACCAGACCAGCTTCGCGCAGGCGGTCGAAATGGAAGGTCAGTGTGTTGGGCGAAATGCCAAGCGCGGTCGATACCTCGCCGGCCGGCATTCCTTCGGGTCCGGCCTGCACCAGCAGGCGGAACATATCGAGCCGGTTTTCCTGCGACAGAGCCGCTAGTCCGGCGAGTGCCTGGGGCTTTTTCATATTTCAATGAATATTGAAATAAAGATCGGCCCGCAAGAGTTATTTCAATGATTGTTGAAATATCTTGAAGCGCCTGATCGGTAAGTGTTGCCGCCGCGACACGCAAGCGTCACTCCGCCGCTTGCGAGCATCGGCTCCATATGCTCATGAAATACCACGGCCGAGAGCGGATCGAAATTGCCTGTCCAGGGCTGCGCGCGCCAGCACCGATCTGGTATCGGCGTAACCTGCATCCCATCGCTGCCTGATGCCCTCAGGACTGAAGTCGATGTCCTTGGTGTGGGTTTCGCGATCGAGCTGCGGCGCAAGCAGCCGCACGATATGCATCCGGGTCTGGCAGCCGAAGCTCGCCAGTTCCCGCACGGCAGCGCTGTTGCGTTCGCCGTCCGGCAATTTCGCGGCGAGCTGGTTGATGACGTGGCGCAAGCGGTGGATCTGCTGCTGGCGCACGATCTGGCTCGCGATCCTGCTCGAATACTGCACGTCCTTGTGACGATTGAACACCTCGGCCATCGTGGCCGGCTCGGCGCCGGTCGGATTCCACAGATGCACGGAAAAGATCAGCGAGTTCTGCCGCGGATTGTCGTCGAATACGGCTTCGGTCGGCGTGTTCGAGAGGATACCGCCATCCCAGTACAGTTCGCCCTCGATCCGCACCGCGGGGAAAGCCGGCGGCAGCGCGCCCGATGCCATCACATGCTTGACCGAGATCGCGCCATCGCGGCTGTCGAAATAGCGCATCTGGCTGGTGCGCACGATGCGCGGCGCCGACGGTAAGCCGCGGCGTGCACCGATTGACGAGGTCGAAATCGACCAGTTCCTCCAGCGTCGCTTGTAGCGGCGAGGTCGTGTAGTAGCCAGCCCGCTCCGGCCCGAGAACATAGGCGTCGCCGGCGTGCGCCAGCGGATTGGGGCGAAAGAAGCCGGGAATGCCGTGCGTGACGGCCGACCAATAGGAGAGCTTCTCGTTGAAGCCCGGAAAGAACTCACGGAAATTCCACGCCGGCTTCTGCTCCATGCGCTTCCAGAATTCGCGCAGACGGTCGAGCCGGTGCTCCGGTTCGTTGCCAGCAATCAGGCTCGCATTGATGGCGCCGATCGACGTGCCGATGATCCAGTCCGGCTCGATGCCGGCTTCGTGCAGGGCTTGGTAGACACCTGCCTGGTAGGAGCCGAGCGCGCCGCCGCCCTGCAAAACGAGCACGACCTGGCCGGGTAAGTCTCTGGCCGAAGCCTTGAGCGTTCGTGACGATGTTCTATCTTGCATATCCTTGCTCCTGTTGGGGTCCGTCCAGTGCTGGATTCGCGCGGGCAGGCGAACTCTCTCAATGCGCCGTCCAGCCGCCGTCGACCGGTAAGGCAATTCCGGTAATCGACGCCGCCGCCTCGCCTGCCAGAAAGACCGTCAGCGCCCCGATTTCCTCAACCGTCGCAAAACGTTTGTTCGGTTGCTGAGCCAGCAATACGTCGCGTATCACCTGATCCCGGGATATGCCGTGAGCCTTCGCCTGTCCGTCGATCTGGGTCTCGACCAGCGGTGTATACACGTAACCCGGACAGATCGCGTTGCACGTGATCCCGTCCTCGGCGGTCTCGAGTGCCGCAACCTTGGTAAGCCCGATAATCCCATGCTTGGCGGCGACGTAGGCCGCCTTGAACGGGGAGGCGACCAATCCATGTGCGGACGCGACGTTGATGATGCGGCCGAATTTCTGCCGGCGCATCGCGGGCAAGGCGTGCTGCGTGCTGTGAAACGCGGCCGATAGATTGATTGCGAGAATTTGATCCCATTTCGCCACCGGAAACCGCTCGAGCGGAGCGACATGCTGAATGCCGGCATTGTTGACGAGAATGTCCAACCTGCCAAAGTCAGCCAGAGTCGCGGCGACCATCTCGCCGATCGCGTCGGGGGAGCTCATGTCGGCCGCCGAATAGCGGGCCCTGACGCCATGATCGACCTCTATCGCATCCCTTGCATGGGCGATCTCCTCTGCCGCTCCGAAGCCGTTCAGCACCACATCGGCTCCCGAGGCAGCGAGTGCGCGGGCGATGCCCAGGCCGATCCCGCTGGTCGATCCCGTTACCACGGCGACCTTGCCGTCGAGCGCCCTTGCGGTATAGGCGCCATGAGATTTGATCTGGATGTTCATTGTTCGAACCCTGCTCTGCGTTGTCGAATATCCGTCGGTTGGGAAACTATGTCGTGCAAAGCCGGATTGCGGAAATGCCGCCTCGCTACCGAAACCATACGCAGGCGCTATGGCCGTTTTGCCGCCATTTCGGATAGAGTGCTTGAGATCAGGGGGAGCATGATCGATGGAAATGCACCAGGTGCGTTATTTCCTCGCCGTCGCGCGGATACTCAATTTCACGCGCGCGGCGGATGAATGCAATGTAACGCAGCCGTCGCTGACGCGGGCGATCAAGCAGCTCGAAGCCGAGATGGGCGGTGATCTCTTCCGCCGCGAGCGGCCGACACAACTCACCGAGCTCGGTCAGCGCATGCATCCGCTGCTCAAGCAATGCTATGACGCAGCCGTCGGTGCGCGATCGCTGGCGTCCTCTTTCAAGAGCGGCGAGGTCGGCGCGCTGCGGATCGCTCTCACCCACTCCGTCGACCTATCGCTGCTGATCCCGTTCCTCAGCCAGATCAGGCGGCAATTCAACCGGCTGGAATTCAAATTTCTGCGCGGCAACAAGGATGAGGTCGTCGAAATGCTGAAGAAAGGCGAAGCCGAGCTTGGCATCGCCGCCGAGCTCAACGATTGGGACCGGCTGGACAGCTGGCCGCTTTTCACCGAGGATTTTCAGCTCGTCGTCAGCAAGGGCCATCCACTGGCCGAACAGCGACAGCGTCGACTTCGACGATCTGCGCGCCGAGCAGTTGCTGTCGCGAAATTATTGCGAGCACGCGGTCCGGCTCGGCAATTCGTTTCGCGAGCATGGTCTCGACGTCGATCGCAGTCACGAAATCTCCTCGGAGCGAGACCTGATCGAATTGCTGGAAGCCGAGATCGGCGTTGCCGTGATTCCCGATACCTCGCCGATCCCGGAGACCTTGAAGCGGACCAACGTCGCCGGGCCTCGACGCCCGCCGTACGGTCCATCTCTATGGCGTTGCGGGACGCGAACGCACCGCGGTCGCCTCAGCCGTCATGCGCATGCTGCGAGGCGCCGACTGGAAGGCTTTCGTCCCGGGTCAGCCGCACGGATAGCGATCGGAGCGCCGGCGCCGCCGCCAAGACCACCGGCAACATGGCAACCCATGAAATCAACCACGACACGATCCAGTTATAAACAAAGCCGCCGGCTTTGATGAAAGGAAAACTGGCGATTGCCGCGGCAATCGCGCATGTCAAACCGGATTGGAGCACTCCAAAAACGAAGTGACTGTAGCGGCGTGGAATGGCGAGCATGTCTTTATCTCCAGCTCACGCCAAAGCAAACGTCGTGCCATGGCCTGGTGTGGGAGGCGTTTCACGACGCCTCCTTCAGCGCCGCGATCAAATCGTCGATTGCCATGCGCTTTCGGAAATCCGGATCGACGAAGCGCGCCTTCACGACGACCGTCGCGGCCGACCACGAAGGTCGCGGGGATCGGCAGCACCCAGCCGTCATTGCCGTGGAAGGCCGGCATATCCTGCATCGGCGACAGCAGCCCCTGGATCTCCGCGCCGAGCCAGATCGCAAGTTCAGCGACAACGCGATAGCCATTGTCGAGGTCGGTGAGGACCGGAAACGGCGCCGCCTGGTCGGTCTTGAATTTTGCCGAATAGGTCTGCGTTTCCGGCATGATGGCGACGACATGGCCGCCGATGCTCTTGATACGGTCCATCGCCTGGATCAGCGCGCGCATGTTGAGCCGGCAATAGGGGCACCAGTGGCCGCGAAAGAACATCACCGCGAGCGGGCCCTCCGCCAGCAAGGATTGCAGGCTGATCAGCGCCCCGGTCTCGTCCGGCAGCAGGAAAGGCGGCATCGGCTCGCCGGGACGCGGCGCGTTCTCGCCGCCGCCGTTTTCATGAATGCGGGCGACGAGACGATCGACCGCCTCGCTATAGGCCGGAAAGATGTCCCGGCCCGCGTCGGCATAAGCATCGAGCCGCTCACCTAGCGGTCCTTCCATGTCGCGGCAGCGCAGGAAGGCCAGTCTCAAACGTTCGGCGTCGGCGGTTGAAAGCGAGGTCATGCGTAGCTCCGGCAGCGGATGTTAATTGCCATCGCCCGCAACCCACAAGGGCCGGCTTTGGCATCATCCCATCAAAGGCCCGCCTGCGCGCTCGATTGAAATGCCGTTACCCAATCGGTTCGATAGCGCCGGTGTATCGCGGCTCACCATAGCGCGGTGCTATCGAGTCCAGAGCAAGCCGGTATTTCAGATTTCGGCAGCAAGCGGCGATCCTGCCGGCAACATCTCATGCCGCACAGGAGCGCCCCATGTCCCGATCGACCGTCTTCCGTCTCGTCAAGCTGTCCATCTTCCTGGCTCCTGGTCATGCTGTGGGCGTCCGCCGCCCCGATCGACGCGCGGGTGGAGGTCGACAACGGCATCGTGCAGAGTGAAGAGCGCGGTGCCGATGGCCGAGGCGATCGTCCGCATCAAGGCGGATATCGCCGCCAAGGGCATCAAGTTCTTTTCCGAGATCGACCAGTCGAAGCTCGCCGCCGACGCCGGCATCAAGCTGCGCCCCTCGACCCTGCTGGTGTTCGGCAATCCGCCGCTCGGCACCCAGTTCATTACGTCGAATCCGGATGCCGGGCTCGACTGGCCGGTGCGCCTGTTGTTGACCCAGGACGACAATGGCGACGTCTGGGCGATCTGGACCGATTTCGAGTGGATCGCGCGCCGCCACAACATTCACGATCGTTCCGCGCAGTTCAAGATGGCGACCTCGGTCGTCGGCTCGATCACCTCGACGATCACGCACCGATAAGTCCATTCGCCGCCGCAACAGGGGTGACACATGAAGACCGAACCAATTCGACGTGGTCATTATCGGCGGCGGCAACGCCGGCATCGGCGTCACCGGTCCGGCGCGGCGCGCCGGACTTTCCGTTGCGATGATCGAGGCGCGCGACCTCGGCGGCACCTGTCCGAACCGCGGCTGCACGCCGAAGAAGGTTCTGGTCGCCGCGGGCCATGCCCTGCATGAGATCGAGCGCGCCGGCATCCACAAGATCGCGGTCGGTAAGCCAAGGCTGGACTGGGCCGCCTTGATCGACCGCGAAAAGGACATGATCAAGGATATTCCGGAAAACCTCGCCCGTTCGATGGCGCATCGCAAGGTCGAGGTGATCGCAGGACGCGCCGCCTTCGCCGGTCCCAATACCGTCCGCGTCGGCGAGCGCTTGCTCGAAGCGAAACACATCGTCATTGCAACGGGCTCGAAGCCGCGGCCGCTGCCGATCCCCGGCGCCGAACACATGATCACCTCGGACGAGATGCTCAGCGAGCGCAGCCAGCCCGGCTCCGTGATCTTTGTCGGCGGCGGCGTGATCTCGCTGGAATTCGGCCATGTCTATGCACGCGCCGGCACCGAGGTGACGATCCTCGAGGCCTTGCCGCAACTGTTGCCCGCGATGGATGCCGATGCGGTGGCGAAGCTGCAGGCCGAGAGCGAGCGCATCGGCATTCGCGTCAACACCAGTGTGAGCGTCAAGCGCATCGAGCCGGCCGAGTGGCAGGCTGCGCGTGGTCTTTACCCATGGCGGCGCCGAACATGCTGCGGAGGCTGATCGCGTCGTCAACGGCGCCGGCCGCATCGCCAATATCGACAGTCTCGATCTCGCCGCGGGCCATGTCGAGCAGGCCAACGGCCGCGTGACGGTCGACCGCTATCTTCGTTCGACCTCCAACCCGCATGTTCATGTCTGCGGCGACGCGCTGCCGATCTCGCCGCAATTGTCGCCGCTCGCGACCTATGAGGGCGACATCGTCGGGCGCAACATCGTCGAAGGAGCGAAGCATAGCCCCGACTATGAGGGGTTGCCGACTTCGATCTACACCGTGCCGGCGCTCGCCGCCGTCGGTCTCACCGAAGCCGCCGCACGGCACAAGGGCTTGCCCATCGACGTCCATGTCAACGACATGCTCGGCTGGTTTTCTGCCAGGACCTTTGCCGAGACGGTGTCGTGGTCGAAGATCATCGTCGACCGTGGCAACGACCGCATTCTCGGCGCGCATTTCGTCGGGCACGAAGGCCAGGAGCTGGTCAACGTGTTCGCGCTTGCGATCAAGTTCGGTATCAGCGCCAGCCAGCTGAAGGATTTCGTCTACGCTTATCCGACGTTTTCCGCCGACATCAAGCACATGTTCGCGTGAAACCGCATAGCGGCGCGCTATCGATCCCAGAGCCATCCGGCATTTCTTTCTCAACCCTGATTTCAACGATGGTGATCTCCAAGCCGGTCCGATCCAGTCGCGACGCGGTTCATCGAAGAGGAGATACAAATGTCGAAGCAAACTGCACGCGGCCTTGCACTCGACAGCCGCCATCGCCGGATCGCTGGCCGCCCTGTCGGCGGCGGCCGCCGGCGAATGCCCGGCCGGCCACATGAAGGCCAATGCCCGCACCATGGTCGATTACAAGCCGGTCGGCGTCACCGACACGACGCTGGGTGCGATCAACCTCGAGCAGCAGCCCGCCCATATCGCCGGCCGCGAGCTGCGCTTCCGCAAGCTCACCATCGAGCCCGGCGGCATCGTGCCCTGGCACAGCCATGACGACCGTCCCGCGCTGATCTTCGTGCAGCAGGGCGAGATCGAGGAATACGCCAGCAATTGCGACGTGCCGATCGTGCACAAGGCCGGCGAGATCAGGCCCGAAGTGTTCGGCACCTCGCACTGGTGGAAGAACCTCGGCAAGGAAACCGTCATTCTCTATGTCGGCGACGTCCGCAAGGATCCGACCGACCACAATATGTGACGAGCACGCTCTCTCAAAACGCTCGTTGCCGGATGTGACGACCCGGGACCTCCCCGTGTCCCCCAACACGCCCGGGCGTCACATCCCCCTTCTTTCGAGAGGCTCAGCCATGACCGATATCTCCGGCGCAAGCGATGACCATCCGAAGCCACCGCGATGCCTGCGCATTCGCCCGGCGTGGTCTTGCGCTCGGTCGTCATCGGCCTGACCGCGTTCCTCACCGTGGTCGATCTGTTCGCGACCCAAGCGATCCTGCCGTCGCTCGCGCGGCATTATCAGGTCGCGCCGGCCGCCATGGGATTCGCCGTCAATGCCACCACGCTGGGCATGGCGCTCGCCGGTCTCGTCGTCGGCTTCTTCAGCCCGCATATCGACCGGCGGCTCGGCATCCTCGTCAGCCTCACGCTGCTCGCGATTCCCACGACCTTGCTCGCGTCAGCGCCCAATCTCGCCGTCTTCACCTTGCTGCGCATCATGCAGGGCCTGTGCATGGCCTCGGCCTTTGCGCTGACGCTCGCTTATCTCGGCGAGCAATGCAGCGCGATGGATGCCGGCGGCGCGTTCGCGGCCTATATCACCGGCAATGTCGCCAGCAATCTGATCGGCCGGCTGATCTCGGCCGCCGTCGCCGATACGTTCGGGCTCGCCTGGAATTTCTATTTCTTCGCCCTGCTCAATCTGGCCGGCGCGGCGCTGGTCTATTTCACCATCGCGCGCGTCAAGCCGATGCATGCGATGGGCACGATGTCGTCGCCGCTTGCCGCCACGATCGCGCATTGGCGCAACCCGCAGCTCCGCGCCGCCTTCGGCATCGGCTTCTGCATCCTGTTCGCCTTCATCGGCACCTTCACCTACGTCAATTTCGTGCTGGTGCGCGCGCCGCTGTCGCTCGGCATGATGGACCTCGGTCTGGTCTATTTCGTCTTCGCGCCTGCCATCGTCACGACGCTGCTGGCGGGATCGGCCGCCGCGCGGTTCGGAGCCCGGTCCGCGATCTGGGGCGCGCTCGCGTTGGCCGCGCTGGGCCTGCCCTTGCTGCTGTCCGCGCACTTGCCAGCCGTGCTCGCCGGCATGGTGCTGGTCGGCGTCGGCACCTTCTTCGCGCAGGCGGTCGCGACCGGCTTTGTCGGACAGGCGGCGCAGGACAATCGCGGCATCGCCAGCGGCACCTATCTCGCCTGCTACTTCGCCGGCGGCCTCGCCGGCAGCGTCGGTGCTCGGCCAGCTGTTCGATCGCTTCGGGTGGAGCGCCTGTGTCGCCGGCATTTTCGGCGCGCTCGTCATTGCCAGCATCCTTGCAGTGCGCGTGAAGTCGGCGGCGTAGACTGGAGAAGGTACCGACTGTTGCCGCCACGACACGACGGGCAAAACACCTTACGGATTTACAGAAGCGTCCGATGTCAATCCGTTTGCGCAAAAATATTTCTCTTTCCGTAAATCAGAAATCATGATTTAACGAAGCCGTCCCGCCCGCGTGACGTTTCGCGATCGTCACGATTCGTGGTGCGGGCTCGATGACGCGGAGTGCGCAGCGATGCGTGTCCGATGCGGACGGTCAAGTCGTGTGGTCGTGATCCCCCGACGCTGGGATCAACCCCCGGGTCAAAGGCCCGGGGGGACGGAGGCTAACAAGCCCGGTACTCCGGCGAGAGCGCGAAGTAAGCCGTAAACCATTGCGCAGGGAGTGCCGGATGTTTCGGCCAACCTGTACCGACTTGTGGGCACCTTTCCGCCAAAGAGGCGCTTCGCGGTCGTCACGAAACGTGGCGCGGGATGCGATGGACGCGTTGGGCCGCAAGACGTGCGGCGCAATCGCGTACGGTCAAGCCGTGTGGTCCTGTCCCCTCGATGCTGGGGTCAAGTTCGCCGAGATGCGATGTCGGCCGTCAGGCCGACCCGCCGAGCTCGGCGGGCGACGGTGACTAAAAAGCCCGATACACCGGGGAGAGCGCGGAGTAAGCCGTCAAACATCGTGCAGGGAATGCCGGACCGTTTCGGCTTTACCTGTCGACTTGTGGGCACCCTTCCTTTTCAGCCCACAGGGCCTGCGGGTGCGGCCAGCGCCCGGCATTCCCTGCGCCCTCTTCTGTGAGGAGGGACAACGTTTTTACAAAGCTCGGGCACGAATCGTGTCGCGGGGATGCGGAGTCATGTTTACCCTCGTCATTGCGAGCGAAGCGAAGCAATCCAGAATGCCCCGCGCAGACAGTCTGGATTGCTTCGTCGCTCCGCTCCTCGCAATGACGAATACGAAACAACGCGCCCCGCACTACACCGCCTCGCGTTCCTGCGGATGCGCATCATGCAGCATCAGCGCAAGCTGATGCAGCGGCGCATCGCGGAAGCCGGCGGCCTCGATCGCCTTCACCGTCGACAGAACATAGTCGCGATTGTTGCCGGACTGGCCGTGGCCCTGCAGCACATGGCGAAGCTGCTCGGCCAGCGACAGCCGGCCGGCATATTGCACATGGCCGCGATCGACCACGTAAGCCAGCGCGCTGACGCGTTGCCGCGCATCGTCCTCCAGCCAGACCGAACGCTTCACTTCGCGATAGACGGACGTCACCTGCTCGCGCGCGCGCAAATAGGCGACGACCTCAGAGCGTTTTTCCGCCGCCACGCGAAAGGCGACGCCGCGGCAGGCGCCGCCGCGGTCGAGCCCGAGCACCAGCCCCGGCTTCTCCGGCGTGCCGCGATGCACGAACGAATAGACGCAGAGCGCGCGATGCTCGCCGATCAGCCGCGCCGGCACGCGCTCGACGAACGCGAAGCCCGGCCGCCACATCAGCGAGCCATAGCCGAACACCCAGAGGTCGCCGTTCGCAAATTCGTCTTCGGAGAGGGTCAATGCCGCCATTTCGGCAGCTTGGCTAACAGAATCGCCGCCGCATGAAAATGCGTTAACTTGATTGGGACCACGGATGACCGCTTTATTGCCAGAATTGGTGATCAAAGGGGCGGGATGACCATGGCCATAAATGCGCCGCGTCGGCGTTCGCGCTGGGGGCTGTACATCGCCCCCGTCCTGCTGCTGATTGCAGCGATCGCCTGGACCGCGTTCTGGTTCTTCGCGGCGTCGCAAGTGGACGTGCAGGCGGATGCCTGGCGCGCCCATGAGGCCAAGAGCGGCCGCATCTATGATTGCGCGAAACGCTCGGTCGCGGGTTTCCCGTTCCGCCTGGAAATCTCCTGCGACAACCCGAGCGTGACATTGGCTTCGCAGACCGCGCAGTCGGCGAGCAAGTTCACGGCGAAGCTCGATCAGATCCTGGTGGTGGCGCAGGTCTATGACCCCAAGCATGTGATTGCCGAATTCACGTCGCCGGCTTCCATCACCGATCAGAACGGGCAAAGTCTTGCCGCGAACTGGAAGCTCGGCCGCGCCAGCGTGTTCGGCCTGCCCGACGTTCCGCAGCGCGCCTCTGTCGTGTTCGATCAGCCTGCGCTGGCGCGTGTCGATGGCGCGGTGCAGGTGCCGCTCGCCGAAGCCGGCCATGTCGAACTGCACGGGCGTCTCGCCGAGGGCTCGCCAAAGGACGCACCGGTGATCGAATCCGTGCTGGAGATCAACAAGGGCGTGATCCGCGGCCTGCACCCGCTGCTCGCCGATCCCTTCGATGTGGATGCGCGCGCGCTGGTGACCGGGTTGAAGGATCTCACGCCCAAGCCGTGGCCGGTGCGCTTCCGCGAAATCCAGGCAGCTGGCGGCCATGTCGAGATCGTGCAGTCGCGCGTCCAGCAGGGCGATCTGGTCGCGGTCGCCGCGGGCACCTTGGGCCTCAGCCCGGCTGGCCGGCTCGAAGGCGAATTGCAGATGACGGTTGCCGGCATCGAGCGCATCATCCCCGCACTCGGCATCGAGAAGATGCTCGACGAAGGCGTGCCGCAGGCGACACTCGACAAGGTCGCGCCGGGCGTGAAGTCGCAGGACCTCAACAATCTGTTCGGCGCACTCGATCGCGCCATTCCCGGGCTCGGCAAGGTGGTGAAGCAGAACGCGAACGCCGGCGTCGCCGCCGGGATCAACGCGCTCGGCAAGGAGGCCGAACTCGAGGGAAAGAAGGCGCGCGCCTTCCCGTTGCGCTTCGTCGACGGCGCGGTCTTCCTCGGCCCGCTCAAGGTCGCGCAGACGCCGCCGCTGTTTTGATCTTGTCGCAAACGCACGATCTCACGCGCCAATCGCCGAAGCGTGATCGGCATCCGGGAATGCCGATGCCTATGTCTGCATCCTGTATTTCGAACGGCACGCACATCACCAGCGTGCCGGAAAACAGGAGAAGATCATGAGCAGCTTCAAATTCCTCGGCGCGGCCCTCGTTGTTGCGACGCTCGTCGCGGCCCCCGTTTCGGCGCAGGAAGCGGTGTCAGAGCCCGGCGCCGCCGCGTTCTATCATCCGAATGCCGATATCCTTCATGCCAACACCCCGGCGCCTTCGGGTGCGTTCGCCGCGATGCGCGAGAGCGACGTTGCCGCGACCCATATGATGGTGCGGTCGCACAAGGCGATGAAGCATCGCTGAGGGCGCGGCTTCAGTCCGGCCGCTTGGCCAGGTTGGCATGCGGCCGGCCGAAGTCGGGTGCGGCCGAATCCTGGCCGATCTCGACAATGCCGCGGCGGATGGCGCGGGTCCGGGTGAAATGCTCGAACAGCGCCTCGCCGTCGCCGCGGCGGATCGCGCGGGTCAGCTTGGAGAGGTCCTCGTTGAAAGTGCCGAGCATTTCCAGCACGGCGTCCTTGTTGTTGAGAAACACGTCGCGCCACATGGTCGGATCCGACGCAGCGATGCGCGTGAAATCGCGGAAACCGCCGGCCGAGAACTTGATCACTTCGGACGAGGTGACTTGCTGGAGCTCGTCGGCGGTGCCGACGATGGTGTAGGCGATCAGATGCGGCAGGTGACTGGTGATGGCGAGCACCAGGTCATGATGATCGGGCGTCATGACCTCGACCCTTGCGCCAAGCGCGGCCCAGAACGCGCGGAGCTTCTCGGTGGCGTTGGCGTCGGTGCCTTCCGGCGGGGTCAGGATGCACCAGCGATTGATGAACAGCTCGGGAAAGCCGGAGTCGGGACCGGAATGCTCGGTGCCGGCGACGGGATGCGCGGGCACGAAATGCGCGGTCGGCGGCAGATGCGGCGCCATGTCCCGCACGATCGCGCCCTTGACCGAGCCGACGTCGGAGATGATCGCGCCCTTCGCGAGATGAGAACCGATCTCCTGTGCGACCGGCCCGCAGGCGCCGACGGGAATGCAGAGGATGACGAGGTCGGCGCCTTGCACCGCCTCGGTATTGCTCTCGACCACGGCATCGACGATGCCGAGTTGCCTGACCCGCGCCCGGGTCTTCTCCGAACGCGCCGTGGTGACGATCTGCTTCGCCAGCCCTTGCGCGCGGGCGGCGCGCGCGATCGAGCCGCCGATCAGGCCGAAGCCGATCAGCGCGATCTTGTCGAAGTGCGGCGTCGCGCTCATTTCCCCGCCATGAAGTCACGGAGCCCGTCGACCACGAGGCGGTTGGCTTCCTCGGTGCCGATGGTCATGCGCAGCGCATGCGGCAGCTGATAGTTCTTCAACCCGCGCAGCACGAGGCCGCGTTTGGTGAGATAGGCGTCGGCCTCGTCCGAGGTCTTGCCCTTCGTGGTGGGGAAGTGGATCAGCACGAAGTTGGCGACGCTCGGCGTCACCTTGAGCCCGAGCTTGCCGATCTCCTCGGTGAGCCAGTTGCGCCATTTTTCGGTGTGCACCTTCGACATCTGCTGATGCGCGGTGTCCTCGATGGCGGCGACCGCGGCCAGCATGGCCGGCGTCGAGACGTTGAAGGGTCCACGGATGCGGTTGCACGCATCGACGATGTGGGCCGGGCCGAACATCCAGCCGATCCGCAAGGCCGCGAGGCCGTGGATCTTGGAGAAAGTGTGGGTCACCACCGTGTTGTCGGTGGTCGCGACGAGTTCAATGCCGAGCTCGTAGTCGTTGCGCGACACATAGTCGGAGTAGGCCGCGTCCAGCACCAGCAGCACGTCGCCATGCAGGCCGGCGCGCAGCCGCTTCACCTCGTCGAACGGGATATAGGTTCCAGTCGGATTGTTCGGATTGGCGAGCCAGACGATTTTGGTGCGCGGCGTCACGGCCTTGAGGATGGCGTCGACGTTGGCGGTGAAGTCCGTTTCGGGCACGACGACGTTCTTGGCGCCGTTCGCCATGGTCGCGATCGGGTAGACCAGGAAACCGTGCGCCGTGGAGATCGCCTCGTCGCCCTGCTTGAGATAGGTGTGCGCCAGCAGATTGAGGATTTCGTCGGAGCCCGCGCCGCAGATGATGCGATCAGGATCAAGCCCGAAGGTGCGGCCGATCGCTTCGCGCAGCACGCGGGAGGTGCCTTCCGGATAATCCTCGAGATGTTCTACCGCCCGCGCGTAGGCCTCCTTGGCCTTGGGCGAGGGGCCGAACGGCGTCTCGTTGGCCGACAGCTTGAACACCTTGCGGCCCGGCTCCGGCACCGGGCTTTTGCCGGGCGTGTAGGGCGCAATGTCGAGGATGCCGGGATTCGGCACGGGGCGGTTCATTGTCAACTCCGGATCGGCGGGCGGCTATTTAGGCAGCCCGTTTGCGGGGACCGTATAGCGCGTCGCGTGGCTGCCGACGAGGGCCGTCGAGCGCACGGAGGCCCCCGCCTGGATCAGGGCGAACTTGATCTTCTCCAGCCGGTTGGTGCCAGAGATCGACACCAGCAGCGCCGCGCCGTCAAAGGCGGTATCGGGCACGGCGACGATCTCGGCGAGCGGGGAGAGTGCGCGGGCGATCTCGGCATTCCAGCCGGAGACGCGCACGCTCCAGGTCTCGACTTCGGTGACCATCGCGCTGTCGGCGACGCGCGAGACCACGAAGACCGGCAGCGCGGCCGGATGGTCGGCGCGCTCGACAAAGGGCAGCCGCGCGATGATCTTCGGCGCACCCTCGGCCTCCAGGGTCAGCCACCACGGTGTGCGGCTGGAGGTCGCAGAGACCAGCGCGAGGTCGCCCTTGGATTTGGCGACCGCCTCGACCGCAGCCGATGCGCTGAAATGCGCGACGTAAGGCGTGGTGAAGCCGAAATGGAAGCGCGCGGAGTCGCGCATCGCGGGCTCGCTGACGGAGACGTCGGCGTGCACCGCGAACGGCGCCTGCACATAGGTGAAGGTCGAGATGATGACGCGCCAGATGCTCTCGACGGTGTCGAGCGGCAGGATGCCGCGATGGCGCTCGACCAGGCGGCGCATCATGTCGGCCTCGCGCGCCGGCCGGAACGCGGAGCCGACCTCCTGGGTCTGCTTCACCTGGATCAGGCGATCGATGATGTCGCCACGCTGCAGCAGCAGGCGATGCATGCCCTCGTCGATCGCATCGATTTCCTTGCGCAGCTCGGCAAGTGAAGGCGGGGAGGGCGGCGGTTGCGACATCTGATGAAATCCGGCGAATTCTCGATCCTCATCCTGAGGAGCCGCGAAGCGGCGTCTCGAAGGATGCAGGCCCGTTCTCTCTCATGGTTCGAGACGGCGCAAGAGCGCCTCCTCACCATGAGGACTCATCGCCACCCCGTTAACCCTGTGCGCGGCTTGACGAAAAGCCGTCAAGGGACTAAGTTTGCGGCATTCCGTGGTCATTTGAGCCGGCCGGCTTGCAGCCACGTTAAACAACTCGCTAAACAGGCCGGGGACACAAGTGATCCCGGCCGAACCCAAGTTCAGGCCGGGTTTTTTATTGGCCTGATTCCAGTTGCGGTTCGGGAGCGGTCCGCGAAAGCGGGCCGAGACGAGATGGTAAGCGTGACATCCGTACCAAGTCCGGCGATCCATACCGACGAACGATTGCACGAGGCCGACAATCCCACCTCGAAGGTCGCACGCTTCGGTGCGGAGCAGCCGTTGAAACTCGACTGCGGCGTCGATCTCGCGCCATTCCAGATCGCCTACCAGACCTATGGCGAGCTCAACGCCGCGCGCTCCAACGCGATCGTGGTTTGCCACGCACTGACCGGCGACCAGCACGTCTTCAACACGCATCCGGTCACCGGCAAGCCCGGCTGGTGGGAGACCATGGTCGGCCCCGGCCGGCCGCTCGATACCAACCAGTACTTCATCATCTGCGCGAATGTGATCGGCGGCTGCATGGGCTCGACCGGGCCCGCCTCGACAAATCCGGCCACCGGCAAGCCCTGGGGGCTGGATTTCCCGATCGTCACCATTCCCGACATGGTGCGCGCGCAGGCGATGCTGCTCGATCGGCTCGGCATCGACACGCTGTTCTGCGTGGTCGGCGGCTCGATGGGCGGCATGCAGGTGCTGCAATGGACCGCGGCCTATCCGCAGCGCGTGTTCTCGGCCTTCGCGATTGCCTGTTCGACGCGCCACTCGGCGCAGAACATCGCATTCCACGAGCTTGGCCGTCAGGCGGTGATGGCCGATCCGGACTGGCGCGGCGGGCGCTATGCCGATCAGAGCGCCAATCCGCATCGCGGGCTCGCGGTCGCGCGCATGGCCGCGCACATCACCTATCTCTCCGACGCTGCGCTGCATCGCAAGTTCGGCCGGCGCATGCAGGATCGCGAGCTGCCGACGTTCTCGTTCGACGCGGACTTCCAGGTCGAGAGCTATCTGCGTTACCAGGGCTCGTCCTTTGTCGAGCGCTTCGACGCCAACAGCTATCTCTATCTGACCCGTGCGATGGATTATTTCGACATTGCCGGCGATCATCATGGTGTGCTGGCGGAAGCCTTCCGCGGCATCAAGACCCGCTTCTGCGTGGTGTCGTTCACGAGCGACTGGCTGTTCCCGACCTCGGAATCGCGGGCGCTGGTGCATGCGCTGAACGCCTCGAGCGCGCGGGTGTCGTTCGCCGAGATCGAGACGGATCGCGGCCACGATGCGTTCCTGCTCGACGTGCCCGAGTTCTTCGAGATTTCGCGCGCCTTCCTGCAATCGGGCGGCAAGGCGCGGGGACTGGGTGGCTAACATGGCCTTGCAGGACCAGACATTGCCGCTGGGGAGCATCACGCCGGATCGCACCGCGAACGGCCGGCGCGACTATCTGCTGGTCGCCGAGATGGTCACGCCCGGGTCGAAAGTGCTCGACGTCGGCTGCGGCGAGGGCGAGCTGCTGCAACTCCTGGAAAGCCGCGGCATCGATGGACGCGGCATCGAGTTGTCGCGCGAGGGCGTCAACCGTTGCGTGGCCAAGGGACTCGCGGTGGTGCAGGGCGACGCCGACACCGACCTCATCAACTATCCCAACGACGCCTTCGATTATGTGATCCTGTCGCAGACGCTGCAGGCGACACGGCAGCCGAGGGTCGTGCTGGAGAACCTGTTGCGGATCGGCCGCCGCGCCATCGTCTCGTTCCCGAATTTCGGCTTCTGGAAGATGCGGCTGCAGCTGCTGGTCGGCGGTCACATGCCGCGCACGGAAAACCTGCCCGCGACGTGGTACGACACGCCGAACATCCATTTCTGCACCATCAAGGACTTCGTGCAGCTCTGCGATGAGATCAACGTCAAGATGGAGCGCGCGATCGCGCTCGACGCGTTCAGCAGGCCGGTGCCGCTGACCCTGCCGTGGTGGGTCTGGAACATGTTCGGCGAGCAGGGCGTGTTCCTGCTCACCCGCGCGGGGAAGGAGAAGTGACGCCGTAAGGCGTCACGCGTGCGCATACGACCGCGGATCGCGCGGGCCCCAGCGGCCGGCCTCGACCAGCGCGATGAAGCGCTCGACCATCTCGTTGAACAGCGCCGGCTCTTCCAGATTGAGCACATGGCCGGTCTTCGGGAAGAAGCTCAGCCCGGACGCCGGGAGATGCCTCTTCAGAAACAGGCTCGGCTCGACGCAGCCGTCGTCCTCGTCGCCGCAGATGATCAGCGCCGGCGTCTGCACTTTGCGGATCGCATCGGCCATGGTGTAGATCGACGGGCGGCCGCCCTGGAAGCTGCGCATGGTGTTGGCCGAGCCCTTCGAGTCATGCCGCGCCAGCGCCGCGTAGAAATCCGCATGCCCGCGCGGGTCCTTGACCAGAAAGGGAATGCGCCCGGGCGCCTCGCGCGTGACCTTGGCAACTTCCACTGAGCCGATCTTGTCGAACTGATCGGCGGTCTCGCGGCAGGTTTTCCGGAAGGTCTCGAGATTTTCCAGGCTGGAGCCCGAGCCGACGCCGGCCAGTGTCATCGACAACAGGCGATCCGGCGCATGCAGTGCCGCCTGCAGCGCCGAATAGGAGCCCATCGACAGTCCGACGAAATGCGCCTTCGGAATCTTCAAATGATCGAGCACGGCGATCGCGTCGGTGTAGAAGTGCTTGTAGGTGTAGCTGTCGGCCGAAGGCGGTACGTCGGACGGCGTGTAGCCGCGCGCGGAATAGGCGATGCAGCGGTGACCGCGCGCGAAGTAGCGCATCTGCGGCTCCCAATTGGTGTGGTCGGCTGCGAACTCGTGCACGAAGAGAATGGGCGTTCCGCTGCCCACCTCTTCGTAATAGAGGCGGACCTTGTCGCTTGCGACGGCATGAGGCATTTCGGGTTCCTTCTTTTAAGCCGTATTGTTCTGCGCATGATCTCTTCGGAAAACCGGTGCCCACTTTTCCGGATCATGCGCCCTCAAGTTTGCAGGTAATGCTGTTGGCGGCAATGCGGCAGCGCTGATTTCTTTTCGCCACTTAACTTGCGCGGAAATACCTCGAAAGCGTTTCTGCACCGCCACATCATTTCTTGCTGTCGTCACACCGCGATCCTTTACGACCCTCGAATGTCGGCACTCCTCGCCGGCGGGAACGGGGGCCTAGCGAAGGATCTGGTATGCGTTAAGTTCTCTGCGTTCCGCCGGCTGCTGGTTGCGCTGGCATTGTGTGTGGCCTCTGTCGCCGCGTCGTCCTCTCCCGCTCTCGCAAGGTCTCATCACGGCGTAAGCCGCCATGTGCATGCGCGCTACGCCGTCCATCATGTCAGGCGGCACTACGCCGCACATGTCAGGCGTCACCATGCCCCCGAGGTCAGGCGGCATTACGCGTCGCGCGGCGGCTATCGCCATGCGATACGCACCGCTCGGGTGCCGCATGAACTTGCGGTGGCGCGGTTGCGGCATTTTGCAAATACGCATCCCAATCTCGCGCCTGACACCACCTCGACTGCTGCGACAACATCTGGCGGCGGCTCGAGCCTCGTGATGGAAGCGCGCCACTATCTCGGCGGCAATCCGACTGGGCGCGGCAGCCTGTGGTGCGCGCGCTTCATGAACATGGTTCTGCAGCGCACCGGTCATCACGGCACCGGCTCGGACATGGCGAGTTCGTTCGCGAGTTACGGCCATCGCATTTCGGGACCACAGGTCGGCGCCATCGCCGTCATGGGCCGTCGCGGCGGCGGTCATGTCGGCATCATCACCGGCGTCGATGCGCACGGCAATCCGATCATGATCTCCGGCAATAACGGCAACCGCGTCCGCGAGGCGCCGATATCGCGCGGCCGGATCTACGCCTATGTGATGCCGGACTGAGTCTCGAAGCGCGGGGTGGGCGCGTCGCCAAGCGTCTTTGCCCATCCTGCGATCGCTGCATTCGTGCTGCGCCAGGATCGCGTTTTGTTGCGCGCCTTGCGTGTTTCTGGTATTTTTCGACGCGCGAGCCTCGTCAACAATATCAATAATATGAGGAACTGGCCGCGCGCATGGCCGGTCACTCGATGGGAGGACTATGATGCAGCGTCTGTTGGTTGCTGGTATGTCCGCTGCTGTGGCGGTAGCGCTTGGTCTCGGCCCGGCGAACGCTGCAGACAAGAAGGTGCTGGCCTTCGTCGTCAACGGAGCGTCCGATTTCTGGAAGATCGCCGAGGCCGGCGTCAAGAAGGCGCAGGGCGAACTGCCCAAATACGACCTTCAGTTCAAATATCCGGAACAGGCTTCGGCCGCGGTCCAGCAGCGCGTGATGGATGATCTCGTGGCGGCCGGCGCCGCCGGCATCATGGTCAGCGCCGTGGACCCGAAGAATCAGACCCAGCTGCTCGACAAGGTTGCTGCCCAGACCGTGCTGTTCACCACCGACAGCGACGCCCCGCAATCGAAACGCGTTGCCTATATCGGCTCTTCCAACACCGATCTCGGCAAGGAGGCCGGCAAGATGATGCTCAAGGCGTTGCCGAGCGGCGGCAAGTGCGTCGGCTTCGTCGGGCTGCCCGGCGCCGACAACGCGCGCGAGCGCATCGAAGGCGTCAAGGAAACCATCAAGGGCTCGAAGGTCGAACTGGTGGACGTTCGCGGCGACGAGATCGACCAGACCCGTGCCAAGCGCAACGTGGAAGATATCCTCGCCGCCATGCCCGACGTGAGCTGCCTCGTCGGCTTCTATTCCTACAACACGCCGCGCATCTACGAGGTGCTGAAGGAGGCCAATAAGCTCGACAAGATCAAGATCATCGGCTTCGATGAAGACCCGATCACGCTCGGCGGCGTCAAGGAAGGCAGCATCGTCGGCACCGTCGTGCAGCAGCCGTTCGAGTGGGGCTATCAGGGCATGAAGCTGATGGCGAAATATATCGAGGGCGACAAGTCGGGCATTCCCGCGAACGGCATCATCATCGTTCCCGGCAAGGTCATCGACAAGTCGAACGTCGACGACTTCATGGGCCAGATGAAGCAGATGCTCAAGAAGTAGCAGGGCATCAGCGGCGCGCGGCCAGCCATGCCAGAGCCGTTCCTCGAACTGGTCGATATCAGCAAGTCCTATCCCGGCGTGGTCGCGCTCGACCACGTCGATCTGTCGGTGACACCAGGCGAAGTCATCGCGCTGGTGGGCGAGAACGGCGCCGGCAAGTCGACGCTGATGCGCGTCCTCGGCGGCGTGGTGGACCCGAGTGGCGGACTGATCCGTATCGACGGCGTCGAACGGCAGTCCCTCACGGTCGCGGACGCGATCAAGGCCGGCATTGCCTTCGTCCACCAGGAGCTCAATCTCTTCGATAATCTCGATGTCGCGGGCAACGTCTATATCGGCCGCGAGCCCGTGCATGGCGGGCCGCTGAAGCTCATCGACCGCAGGCGGCTTCATGCCCAGGTGCGGCCGCTGCTCGACCGCCTGGGCGCCGATTTCGGACCCGATGCACCGCTTGCCGAATTGTCGCTGGCCCAGCGTCAGCTTGTCGAGATCATCAAGGCACTGTCGCTCGACGCGCGCCTTGTCATCATGGACGAGCCGACCTCCAGCCTGACCCTGACCGAGACCGCCCGCCTGATGCAGGTCATCGCGGGCCTCAAGGCCGATGGCGTCAGCATCATCTTCATCACGCACCGCCTGAACGAGGTGATGCAATGCGCCGATCGCGCCGTGGTGTTGCGCGATGGACGCGTGGTCGGCGCGCTCGGACGGGCCGAACTTTCGCCGGCCGCGATGATCCGCCTGATGATCGGGCGCGATCTCAGGTCGCTCTACGTGCCGCCTGCCGCTCCTCCCGGTGAAATCGTGCTCGACATCGTGGAGGCCGTGACCGGCACCTATCCGGACCGCGCCGTGAGCCTGTCGGTTCGCCGCGGCGAGATCCTCGGTCTCGCGGGGCTGGTCGGTTCCGGGCGAACCGAGCTTGCCCGTGCCGTGTTCGGGGTCGATCCGCTCCGCGCCGGCACGATCAGGCTCGATGGCAAGCCGATCCGCGTCGCCACGCCGCGCGCGGCAATCGCGCATGGGATTTATCTCGTTCCGGAGGACCGCAAGAACGCCGGCCTGCTGCTCGACGTCTCGATCGCAGGGAACATCTCGCTGCCGGACCTCAGATCCTATCAGCGCTTCTGGCTGGTCGACACCGTGCGCGAGGCCGCGAACGCGAACCGCCAGCGCGAGCGCCTCAAGATCAGGGCGCCTGATGTGACGACATCAGTCGTTTCATTGTCCGGCGGCAACCAGCAGAAAGTCGTGCTCGCCAAATGGCTGTCGATGCGGCCGAAGGTCCTGATCTTTGACGAGCCGACGCGCGGGGTCGACGTCGGGGCCAAACAGGAGCTCTACGCAATGCTGCGCCACCTCGCCGACGCCGGCGTCGCGATCCTGATGATCTCGAGCGACATGGAGGAGGTCATCGGGGTCAGCGACCGCATCGCGGTCATGCATGAGGGCGCGATTTCGGGGTTCCTTGATCGCAGCCGGTTCAGCGAGCACAATGTGCTCCAGCTTGCCGTCGGCCACAGTTGAGGCGAGGGGACCTTGCAAAAGAAAGACCTGAGCCTGCTGGTCCTGATTCTGGTGGTGGGCGCCGTCGTGGCCTTCATCAATCCGCGCTTCCTGCTGGCCGGCAATCTCTCGAACACCGCCAACCAGGTCGGGATGTTCGGCATCTTCTCCATCGCCGAGGCTTTCGTCATCATCATCGGCGGGATCGAGCTGTCGGTCGGTTCGGTGATCGCGCTGCTCGGCGTCCTGTTCATCGATTTGATCGTCAATCATGACGTCAACTGGGTTGCAGCCTTCGCCATCATCATCAGCGGCGGGCTTTTGATCGGCCTGGTGCACGGCACGCTCGTCACCAGGATGCGCATCCAGCCCTTCGTCGTCACGCTGTGCGGATTGCTGATCTACCGCGGCGCCGCGCGCTATTACACCGAGGATGCGACGGCGGGCTTCGGCTTCGGCGCGAGCTTTCCGACGCTGGAATGGCTGACCGCCGGCCGCACCAATTTGTTGGGCTTTCCGCTGCCACACAGCGTGGTGGCGCTGATCATCATCGCGGCTATCGCATGGGTGGTGCTGCACCGCTCCGTGTTCGGGCGCTATCTCTATGCGGTCGGAAAAAACGAGGAAGCCGCGCGCTATTCCGGGATTCGCGCCAACCGGGTCGCCATCTCGGCCTACATCATCTGCGGCGGCCTGACGGCATTCTCGGCGATCCTGATCGCGATGTACACGCGTTCAATCTCGCCCGCGGTGCACGGCTCGTTCTACGAGCTCTATGCCATTGCCGCCGCCGTGCTCGGCGGCTGTTCGCTGCGCGGCGGCGAGGGCTCGATCATAGGCGTCGTACTCGGCACCGTGTTGCTCCAGATCCTGCAAAACCTCGTCAACCTGCTGGGGATTCCGAGCTCGCTCAATTTTGCGGTGATGGGGACGGTGATCCTGATCGGCGTGCTCGCCGACCAGTACCTCGCGCAGCGCAGCCGCCGCACGGCGACCGCAAGGGGGCGGACGCAGTCCGATGTCGCAGCAGTGCCGCTCGAGCGGGCGAGCGCGGACTGACCCTCAGGTCCAGCCGCCGTCCACGACGTAATGCTGCGAGGTGCATGCGGATGCTTCGTCGGACGCAAGAAACACCACGAACTTTGCGATCTCGTCGGGGACCAGCTTCCGCTTCAGGCACTGACGCCGCATCAGCTCTTCCTCGCCCTCCGGCGTCAGCCATTTCTCGATCTGACGCTGCGTCATGATCCAGCCTGGCGCGACGGCGTTGACCCTGATGTTGTCGGGGCCATAGTCGCGCGCCAGCGAGCGCGTGAGGCCGAGCATGCCGGACTTGCTCGCAGTGTAGGCGGCCATGCCGCCTTGTCCCGCGATCCACGAGATCGAGCTGAAATTGATGATGGCGCCGGCCTTCGCCGCCTTCATGTCTGATAGCACCGCCTGCGCCGCAAAGAAGCAATGCTTCAGGTTGATGGCGATGCGGTCGTCCCAATATTCCGGCGTCACATCCTCGGTCCGATGACGCTCGTCATGGGCGGCGTTATTGATGAGGACATTGATCGGGCCGTGCGCCTTGCGCGCATCGGCGATGCCAGCCCGCAAGCCAGCGATATCGGTGAGGTCGACATTCACAAAGTGCGCACGAAGGCCATCGCTGGTGAGCTCGCGCGCCAATCGGGCGCCGTCCTCGACCTTGATGTCGAAAAACACGACGATGGATTTCTGCTGCGCAAAGCGTCGCACGATCGCTTCGCCGATGCCCGATGCACCGCCAGTGACGAGAACGACCTTGCCGGCGAGATCCGAATAGGTAGCTGCCATGATGTCCTCCCGGACGGCGTTCGGGGTTTTACACCAGCGTCGGCTGCTCGGCTGCGACCGTGTCGCCGACGCTGACCGTACCGCCCTCGATCACCTCGGCATAGATGCCGCATTCGATATGGCCGAGCCGGCGCATCAGCGCTTGCGGGATTTCCAGATCGCGCACGCCGAGTTCGGGATCGACATTGACCGCCGCGCAGCGGGTGATGCGCTTCACAACCTTTGCGCGGGCAGTGCCGATCGTCAGCTTCTGGTCGAGAAGGCTCGCCTCATGCCAGGCCGGCCAGCCCTTGACGTAGACATTGGCGCGAAAGCGGAGCGGATTGACGGGGAACCCCACCATGGTCTCGATCGCGGCGAGACTCTGCAGGTTGATGATCGAGACCACCTTGCGGGCGACGTCGGAAAAGCTGTGGCCGGGGCTGGTCAGCACCTTGGGTGGCCCCTTGATCCGCCCGGCATAGGCGGTGGCGAAGAAGCCCTCGATCGCGGCCCGGCCTTCTGAAGTTTCGAGGTCGCCCTGGGCCACGACCTCGATGCCGCGATGAATGGTCAGCACGTGGCTGGCATCGTCGAAATGGGTGCGCAGCCCCGCCAGCCACTCGTCCCGCTGCAGCATCAGGAAATACGGCTTTGGCAGCCAGGCCGGCGACTTGGGGTCAAAGGGGCTGGGGCCGTTTTCGATGGCATAGCGGCGGTCGGCGGGCAGGGTCTCGCCGGGCCGCAGCGCCACGGTTTCCAGCGGTTCAGGGGTGAGGCCCTTGACGGGGTAGCGGTAGAGGCCGGTGATCTCGGCGGCGGTCGCGGACATGCAGTTTTTTAAGGGATTCCCTGCCCGTGACTTTCCGAAGTTCGTGAACGTAGCACGAACTTCGGAAGCGGGCACCAGGCACGAATTTGTGAGCGGGCCTCTTCCGAATCCGGCAGGTGATGCCCACATTTCCGCCAAGCCTGAAAAGATGGCGACGACCGCGGCCGGTTGAGGAACGTCAATGCGGCCCGCGGATACCCAATGAAGATGCCGCTGCAGTGCCTTCGGGGCTGGGTGGCAGGCTGAGGGAATGACATGAATATTGAAAAATACACCGAGCGGTCGCGCGGCTTCGTCCAGTCTGCGCAGTCGCTGGCGATGCGCGAGGGCCACCAGCAGTTCTCGACATTGCATGTGCTGAAAGTGCTGCTGGACGACAGCGAGGGTCTCGCCGGCGGTCTGATCGACCGCGCCGGCGGCAATTCGCGCGCAATCCTGAAAGCGACCGAGGACGCGCTTGGCAAGCTGCCGAAAGTTTCGGGCGGCGGCGCCGGCCAGGTCTATCTCGCGCCGGAACTCGCGCGGGCGTTCGATGCGGCGGAAAAGGCCGCCAATAAAGCCGGCGACAGCTTCGTTACGGTCGAGCGGCTGCTGCTGGCGCTTGCGCTGGAGAAGTCCAGCGAGGCCGGCACCATCCTGAACAAGGGCGGCGTCACGCCGCAGAATCTGAATGCCGCGATCGAGTCGCTGCGCAAGGGCCGCACCGCCGACAGCGCCACGGCCGAGAACGCCTATGATGCGTTGAAGAAATATGCCCGCGACCTGACCCAGGCGGCGCGCGACGGCAAGCTCGATCCCGTGATCGGCCGCGACGAGGAAATCCGCCGCACCATCCAGGTGCTGTCGCGCCGGACCAAGAACAATCCGGTGCTGATCGGCGAGCCCGGCGTCGGCAAGACCGCCATCGTCGAGGGTCTCGCGCTGCGCATCGTCAATGGCGACGTGCCGGAGAGCCTGAAGGACAAGAAGCTGCTTGTCGCTCGACCTCGGCGCGCTGATTGCCGGCGCGAAATATCGCGGCGAGTTCGAGGAGCGGCTGAAGGCCGTGCTGCAGGAGGTCACCTCCGCCGAGGGCAGCTACATCCTGTTCATCGACGAAATGCACACATTGATCGGCGCCGGCAAGGCCGACGGCGCGATGGATGCGTCCAACCTGTTGAAGCCGGCGCTGGCGCGCGGCGAACTGCACTGCATCGGCGCGACCACGCTCGACGAATACCAGAAGCATGTCGAGAAGGATGCGGCGCTGGCGCGGCGCTTCCAGCCGATCTATGTCAGCGAGCCCACGGTCGAGGACACGATTTCGATCCTGCGCGGCCTCAAGGACAAGTACGAGCAGCATCACGGCGTGCGCATCTCCGATTCTGCGCTGGTTGCGGCCACCACGCTGTCGAACCGCTACATCACCAACCGCTTCCTGCCCGACAAGGCCATCGACCTGATGGACGAGGCGGCGGCGCGGCTGAAAATGCAGGTCGATTCCAAGCCGGAAGAGCTCGATACGTTCGATCGCGAGATCATCCGCCTGAAGATCGAGCAGGAAGCGCTGAAGAAGGAAAGCGACGCCGGCTCGAAGAGCAGGCTGAAGACGCTTGAAAAGGAGCTTTCCGGGCTCGAGGAGAAGTCGGCGGCGCTGACCGCGCGCTGGAGCGCGGAAAAGAACAAGCTGTCGAATGCGGCGAAGCTCAAGAGCGAGCTCGATGGCCTGCGCGTTGAACTCGCCAATGCGCAGCGCCGCGGCGAATTCCAGCGTGCGGGCGAACTCGCCTATGGCCAGATCCCGGCGCTGGAGAAGCAGCTCGTCGATGTCGAGGCCAGCGAGAACGCAGGTGCTACGATGGAGGAGGCGGTCACCGCCAACCACATCGCGCAGGTGGTGTCGCGCTGGACCGGCGTGCCCGTCGACAAGATGCTGGAAGGCGAAAAGGACAAGCTCCTGAAGATGGAGGACTCGCTCGGCAAGCGCGTCGTCGGCCAGGGCGAAGCCGTGCGTGCGGTCGCCACCGCCGTGCGCCGTTCGCGCGCGGGCTTGCAGGATCCGCACCGGCCGATGGGCTCGTTCATGTTCCTGGGCCCGACCGGCGTCGGCAAGACCGAGCTGACGAAAGCGCTCGCCGAATATCTCTTTAACGACGAGACCGCGATGGTCCGCCTCGACATGTCCGAATACATGGAGAAGCATTCGGTGTCGCGGCTGATCGGCGCGCCTCCGGGCTATGTCGGCTATGACGAGGGCGGCGCGCTCACCGAAGCGGTGCGGCGGCGGCCCTACCAGGTCGTGCTGTTCGACGAGATCGAGAAGGCGCATCCCGACGTCTTCAACGTGCTGCTGCAGGTGCTCGACGACGGCCGCCTGACCGACGGTCAGGGCCGCACCGTCGACTTCCGCAACACGCTGATCATCATGACCTCGAACCTCGGTTCGGAGTACCTGGTGAACCAGCCGGAGGGCGAGGATACCGGTGCGGTGCGCGAGCAGGTGATGGGCATGGTGCGTGCGCATTTCCGGCCCGAATTCCTCAACCGCGTCGACGAGATCATCCTGTTCCATCGCTTGCAGAAGAGCGAGATGGGCCGGATCGTCGAGATCCAGTTCGCGCGCCTGACGAAGCTCCTGGAGGAGCGCAAGATCGTGCTCACCCTCGATGCCGCCGCGCGCGACTGGCTTGCCGCCAAGGGCTGGGACCCGGCCTATGGCGCGCGTCCGCTCAAGCGGGTGATCCAGCGTTATCTGCAGGATCCGCTTGCGGAGATGATCCTCAGTGGCGAGGTCAAGGACGGCGACAAGGTTGCGATCTCGAGCAAAGGCAACGTGCTGACCTTCAACGGCAAGGCGGCAACCACCGCGGAGATCGCGCAGTTCGAGGCGCCGATCCCGAAGCGCAAGCTGAACTGATCTCGGCTCAAACTGAAAAACCCTCCCCTCGCGGGGAGGCTTTTTGTTTGTCCGCACGTCAGGCGATCAGCGGTTGGTGAGCTGCAGCGGGCCGCCGCTGGCATCCGAGATGCGCGCGCCGGCGCGCCCGCTCATCATGCCGTCGAGCCGGTCGCGCTCCTTCTCGAAGGTCGTCATCATGCCGCCGTCGAGCGAGCGGCCACGCGGCAGCTTGATGCGCATCGGATCGACGAAGCGGCCGTTGACCAGGATTTCGTAGTGGACGTGCGGACCGGTCGACATACCGGTCGAGCCGACGAAGCCGATCACCTGGCCCTGTCGCACGCGCTTGCCGGCTTCCATGCCCTTGGCAAACGCCGACATGTGGCCGTAGGCGGTCTCGTAGCCGTTGTTGTGCTTGATGCGGATATACTTGCCGTAACCGCCTTCGAGGCCGATCTTCTCGATCACGCCGTTGCCGGAGGCAAAGATCGGCGTGCCATAGGCGGTGGCCCAGTCGACGCCGGTGTGCATCTTGACGAAGCCGAGGATGGGATGGCGGCGTCCGCCGAAGCCGGACCGCATGATGGCGTTGTTGACGGGCTTGCGGACCAGGAACTTCTTCGCGCTCTTGCCGCTGTCGTCGTAATAATCCACCACGCCGTCGTCAGGGGTCTGGAAGCGGTAATATTTCTTGGTCTCGCCGCCGACGGTCAGCGCCGCATACAGCACTTCGCTCTTTTCGGCGGCGGTCACGCCTTCATCTTCGCCGGCGTAGAACACGTCGAAGGAGTCGCCCGGCTGCACCTTGCGCTGGAAGTCGACGTCATAGGAGTAGATGCGGATCATGTCGTCGATGACCGGCATCGGCACCTTGTTGCGCAGCGCGGTCTCGTAGATGCTCTGGTAGAGCCGCACGCCGCTGCCGTCATCATCGTCGTCGTCATCGCCGGACTTGTTGTCGGCGGTCTCGGTCGTGGTGTTGAGGCTGGAGACGTCGACCGCGACATATTTTCCGAGATCGGACAACGCGGCGACGGCCTCGATCATGGTGTCGTTGGCGACGATCACGCGATAGGGCTGCAGCCGCGCGCCGGGGCTTGCCGGCGCCATCAGAATGCGCAGCTTCTCGCCCTCCTTGAGGCCGCCGTCGCGGCCGCGGGCGCCAAGCGTGGCCGCGATCGCCTTGCATTCGTCGGGCGTGGCGCCCTGGTCTTTCAGGATCGTGGTGACGGTGTCGCCTTTCTTGACGACATGCACGCGCTCGCCGCTCGGATTGCCGCCGGTGACCTGTTCCTTGGTCTTCGGCAGCAGGGTCACGTTTTCGGGCACGATACGCGTCTCGAAGCCGGCATAGGGATCGGCCGCGTTGCTGGTGCCTTCGGTGGCATAGGCCATCTTGATGTCGGACTTCACCGCGCCGCTCATGTCGGCGGTCGCACCGGCAAGCGCGTAACGCACGCCGGCGCCGCTGCCGCGCCAGTTCGCGGCGTCCTTGACCCGCATCAGCACTTCATCGAGCGCGACCACCGCCGCGATCTTTGCCTTCGGCAGCACGGTGCCGAGATCCTTGGTCACGAAGGAGACTTCGGCATCGGGCTCGGCGGCGTTCGGATCGGCGTCGTCGGAATTGGCCGGCGCGCTCGATCCGGTGTCGGCCAGCATGCGCTGGGCGTTGAACGGGGGAATCTTGGCCGAAAGATCGCTGGTGGTCATCGACAGATTGCCGGAGATACGGATGAACGGCCGCACCCGCATCACGTCGCGATTGCCGACGCGCGCGACAGTCGAGACCCGCACCACATTACGCGAGGCGTTGGATTCGCCGGGCGGCGGCAGGCGGTCGCTCTTGTGCAGGCTGACCAGGCGATCGGCGGAGCCGAATGCGCCGCGCAGCGCGCTCTCGACCCGCTCCGGCATCCGGGCAAAGGTCATCTCGCCGTCGAGCGACGCAAAAACGGCGCCGCCGATGAGAGCCGCGCCGCATAGACCAGTCAGAATCGTGCCGCTGAACCACTGTACGGAGACGCGGCGGCGATCGATCACCGCGGCCTCGGTGCCGTCGACCGAAAGCGGAGGCTCGTGACCGAGATCGATGATCCCGCTCTCGCGCCCGTACCCGCCCCCGCGTGACGTCCTTTGGCTCAACCCGCATTCCCCCCAACTAACATCCAAACTACACAGGGAAGACCTTACGCGCACCAAGAACCTCTTTATGCCGGCGTGTCGGCCGGGCTCGGGGAACATGGCGGTGCATTCCTGCCCGACAATCGAAGGCCGCCGCTAGAAGAGGCCGAAATCGCGAACGAAGATGCTGCTAAGATCTCTCGATGTTGCTCGGTTATCGGGAAAAGGCGACGGGTTAATCATGGATCGCCGATCCCAAGACCTGAATGAACGCCGGCAGCCCCCACTG